>NZ_JAWCWR010000002.1:0-1021727 GCF_032461585.1 Bacillus sp. IS1
CCAGCGTTCGTCCTGAGCCAGGATCAAACTCTCCGATAAAGTGTTTGACTGACTACGCACATCGCTGTGCGATTTATTTAAAACTTTGAATTAACAGGTACGTTTTGTCTTGTTTAGTTTTCAAAGAACTTTATTACTTCTCTCGAAGCGACCTCTTAATCATAACATTTTCAGTTTGCTAGGTCAATACTTTTTTAAAAAATATTTTCGCTAGGCTTGCCTTTCTATTAAAAAGACAACAAAAAGAATTATATCAGTATCATCGCTATGTGTCAAAGCTTTTTTTCATTTCTTTATATAGTAAAAGCGCAGCCTGTTACAGCTGCGCTTTTACTTTATACTTCTTCCGTTTCTTCCGGCTCTTCTTCATTCTTTTCCACAAGCGCCACAGTGGCTACATGCTCTTGATCAGACATGCGGATCAGACGGACGCCTTGTGTTACACGTCCCGTAGTGGAGATATCATTAATATCCATTCTGATTAACACGCCGCTTGCCGTAATAATCATTAAGTCCTCTTCGCCTTTTGTTGCTTTCACGGTTACTAACGGACCGTTGCTGTCAGTGATTTTACATGTTTTAAGGCCTTTTCCGCCCCGGCTTTGAACTCTGTATTCTGAAGCCGGTGTGCGTTTGCCGTAGCCGTTTTCTGTCACTATGAGGACGTGGGAGTCTTCTTCAAGAATCTCCATGCCTACCACAACATCATCGTCTGTCAGCGTGATGCCTTTAACACCTGCAGCTGTGCGTCCCATTTGTCTTACATCTTCTTCAGGGAAACGGATCAGCAAACCGTTCTTCGTTCCGATGATGATTTGTTTCTTGCCGTCAGTCAGGCGGACAGCCATCAGTTCATCGTCTTCCCGGAGACCTAGGGCGATCAGCCCGTTATTCCGTATATTCGCAAACTGGGACAGTGCCGTACGTTTCGACACCCCTTGTTTGGTCGTAAAGAAGAGGTATTGCTCCTCATCAAAAGTGCTGACCGGAATAATAGCATTAATCCATTCGCCTTTTTCAACTTCCAGAAGGTTAATAATCGGAATGCCTTTTGCCGTACGGCCGTATTCAGGGATTTCATATCCTTTAGAACGGTATACTTTCCCTTTATTAGAGAAGAACAGGATCGTATCGTGCGTTGATGTGGAAATTAAGTGTTCCACAAAGTCATCTTCATTCGTTCCCATCCCCTGTACGCCTTTTCCGCCCCGTTTTTGGCTGCGGTATGTGGACGCCGGGAGACGTTTAACATAGCCGTTATGGGTCAGTGTGATGACGATATTTTCTCTCTCGATAAGATCTTCATCTTCAATTGTTTCAAGACCGGAAGTCACGATTTCAGTGCGTCTCTCATCATTGAAACGCTCTTTG
This sequence comes from Bacillus sp. IS1, assembly GCF_032461585.1. NCBI lineage: Bacteria > Bacillati > Bacillota > Bacilli > Caryophanales > Bacillaceae > Bacillus > Bacillus sp. IS1. The sequence goes on from NZ_JAWCWR010000002.1 coordinate 1,372, forward strand.
ATTTCATTGAGCTCTTCACGGATGATCTCAAGAACTCTTTCTTCATTGGCTAAAATATCTTTCAGCTCGGCGATAAGCGCAACAAGTGATTGATATTCCTCTTCAATCTTTTCGCGCTCCAGACCGGTTAATCGCTGAAGGCGCATATCCAGAATGGCTTGCGCTTGTTTTTCAGTCAGTGAGAATTGTTCGATCAAACCCGTTCTCGCAATTTCAGCCGTCTGGGAACTGCGGATAAGAGAAATAACGGCATCTAAATGATCGAGAGCGATTCTTAAACCTTCCAGAATGTGAGCTCTCGCTTCCGCTTTGCGGAGTTCGTAAGCCGTTCTGCGCCGGATCACAACCTTTTGGTGATCAAGATAATGCTCCAGACATTGTTTCAGGCTCAGCACCTTCGGCTGTCCGTCAACGAGCGCCAGCAGGTTGATTCCGAAAGACGTCTGCAGGGCCGTTTGTTTGTACAGGTTATTCAAAATGACGTGAGCATTGGCGTCACGGCGGATCTCAATGACGATTCTCATTCCGTTACGGTCGGATTCGTCTCGCAGGTCGGTAATTCCTTCGATTTTTTTGTCCCGGACAAGATCTGCGATTTTTTCAATTAATCTCGCTTTGTTCACCTGATAAGGAAGTTCCGTAACAATAATTCTTTCTTTTCCTGATGATGTCTCTTCGATTTCAGCCTTAGCCCGGATTGTGATTGATCCCCGTCCGGATTCATATGCCTTGCGGATGCCGCTCCGGCCCAAAATCTGACCAGCAGTCGGAAAATCCGGGCCCGGGATGTATTCCATCAGCTCCTGGTTTGTAATCTCAGGATTCTCACTTACGGCAAGCACGCCTTCAATGACTTCTCCAAGCTGATGCGGAGGAATGTTTGTCGCCATTCCGACCGCAATACCGGCAGCCCCGTTTACGAGCAGATTCGGAAATCTCGAAGGCATGACGGCAGGCTCTCTTTCTGAACCGTCATAGTTATCTTGATAGTCAATCGTGTCTTTCGTAATGTCACGCAGAATTTCCATTGCGATTTTTGACATTCTCGCTTCTGTGTAACGCATCGCGGCCGCTGAGTCGCCGTCAACCGAACCGAAGTTGCCGTGTCCGTCAACAAGCATGTAGCGGTAGTTAAAATCCTGCGCCATTCTGACCATTGATTCGTAAACCGCTGAGTCACCGTGCGGGTGGTACTTACCGATAACTTCACCGACGATACGGGCAGATTTTTTATATGGTTTGTCACTGGTCATGCCTAAATCATTCATTGCGTACAAAATCCGTCTGTGAACCGGCTTCAGACCGTCACGCACATCCGGAAGCGCCCGGGATACGATAACGCTCATTGCATAGTCCAGGAAAGATGTCCGCATTTCCTGACTGATATTGACTTCACGTACTTGTGGTGTGTTTTGTTCACTCATTAAAAAAACCTCCCTGAAGTATCACATGAAATAATGTGGGAGTAGATTGTCCATTATGATCTTCAATACGATTTCACTATTCTCCATTATATCAATAAACTTGTGTTTATACACATTAATTTAGTAGAATATACGGGTTTTGCGGGTTTTCAGAGGCTTTAGAAGCCGCTTTGAGAAAAAAGCCTTATTTCTTAACGAAAATAAGGCTTTCTTGGTTAAATATCAAGATTTTTCACGTATCTGGCGTTTGCTTCTATGAAGTTTCTCCGCGGTTCTACTTTGTCACCCATCAGCATTTCAAAAGTCTCGTCAGCGTCCATTGCATCTTCAAGATTGACTTGCAGAAGCGTTCTGGTCGCAGGGTCCATTGTCGTTTCCCAAAGCTGAGTCGCGTTCATTTCTCCAAGACCTTTATAACGCTGGAGGCCGGGCTTAGGCGATTGCGGAAGCTCTTTTAACAGCTCATCAAGCTGCTTATCGTTATAAGCGTATTCCACCCGTTTTCCCTGCTGCACTTTATAAAGCGGCGGCTGGGCAATGTAGACATAGCCGTTTTCGATGATTTCCCGCATGTATCTGTAGAAGAACGTTAATAAAAGCGTTCTGATGTGGGCGCCGTCAACATCGGCATCCGTCATGATGACCACTTTATGATAACGCGCTTTTTCAAGATTAAAATCTTCTCCGATTCCTGTTCCGAGGGCCGTGATCATTGATCTGACCTCATTGTTTGAGAGAATCTTATCAAGTCTGGCTTTCTCAACGTTCAGAATCTTACCGCGCAGCGGCAGAATGGCTTGGAAATGACGGTCCCGTCCCTGTTTCGCTGATCCGCCCGCAGAGTCACCCTCTACGATATACAGCTCGGAAATGCTCGGATCTTTAGAAGAACAGTCCGCCAGTTTGCCCGGCAGATTGGAAATCTCAAGCGCACTTTTGCGGCGGGTCAATTCCCGCGCTTTTTTCGCTGCCATCCGCGCTCTTGCGGCCATTAAACCTTTTTCAACGATTTTGCGGGCTGAGTCCGGATTTTCAAGAAGGAATGTTTCCAGCGCAGAAGAAAACAGCGTATCAGTGATCGTTCTCGCTTCAGAGTTGCCGAGCTTGGTTTTCGTCTGCCCTTCGAATTGCGGATCAGGGTGCTTAATTGAAATAATGGCAGTCAGCCCTTCTCTCACATCATCCCCGCTTAAATTCGGATCATTTTCTTTGAAAATCCCTTTTCTTCTTGCATAGTCGTTTATGACACGGGTCAGACCGGTTTTAAATCCGGCCTCGTGCGTCCCGCCTTCGTATGTGTTGATATTATTTGTGAAAGAATAAATATTGCTTGTATAGCTGTCGTTGTACTGCAATGCAACTTCAACCGTTATGCCGTCTTTCTCGCCTTCGATATAAATCGGCTCTTCATGAACGACTTCTTTGGAACGGTTTAAGTACTCAACATAGCTTTTGATTCCGCCTTCGTAGTGGTACTCGTTTTTCCGTTCTTGTCCTTCACGTTTGTCTTCGATCGTGATGTTTACGCCTTTTGTCAGGAAGGCCAATTCCCGGACACGGTTTGAAAGCAGATCATAGTCGTAAACAGTTGTTTCTTTGAAGATTTCCGGATCCGGAACGAAGTGCGTAATCGTTCCGGTCTTATCAGTATCACCGATCACTTCAAGATCGGCCACAGGCACACCGCGCTCGTACGCCTGATAGTGGATTTTTCCGTCACGATGAACCGTAACGTCAAGAGTGGTCGACAAGGCGTTTACGACGGACGCCCCTACACCGTGAAGACCGCCGGATACTTTATATCCGCTTCCGTCAAATTTACCGCCGGCGTGGAGAACGGTCATGATGACTTCAACCGCAGGGCGGCCCATCTTCTCCTGGATACCGACCGGAATTCCGCGCCCGTTGTCCTTAACGGTAATGCTGTTATCTTTTTCAATCTCGATATTAATATCTGTACAATAACCGGCCAGGGCCTCGTCAATACTGTTATCGACGATTTCCCACACCAAATGGTGAAGGCCTTTGCTGTTAGTTGATCCGATGTACATCCCCGGTCTCTTTCGAACAGCTTCCAAACCTTCTAATACCTGTATCTGATTCTCATCATAACTATTTTGCTGCTGTTCCATAGCCATGCACATTCACCTACACTTTTCTTAAACGATATATTCATTGTAAAGATCCGCTAAGAATCTATTTCTAACATAAATTGCGCACGTTTCTTCAGTGTGCCGGAAGATAAGGGAGAGTAATATATATTCTCAGTCGTGACTACGATAGACTTTGGCGTGCCGTTTACGGACGGCACTACTTTTTCTTTCTGTCTGTCCAGAAATTCTTCAACGATCGGCGATACATTGACCTTGCAGTCAAAAATGCCGACGATATCGCGTGTTGAAACGACAAAGTCGTCACCTAAATGAATATACAATCGCTCACCTCATTTCTTCACTTCACTAACGTACCGTTTTCCACACGGAACATTCCTGCTTGATGTAAGGTATCGTGGTCAATGCCATCCACGCTTGTCGTGGTGACAAATGTCTGCACACGGCCTTGGATCGTATGAAGCAAATGGGACTGTCGGTAATCATCCAGCTCGCTTAGTACATCATCCAAAAGTAAAATGGGGTATTCTCCGATTTCTTCATGAATCAAATCTATTTCGGCCAGCTTCAAAGACAAAGCCGTCGTACGCTGCTGTCCCTGCGAACCGTACGTCTGCACATCGCGTCCGTTCACATAAAAAAGGACATCATCCCGATGCGGTCCGAATAATGTGACGCCTCGTTCTATTTCTTTTTCTTTTAATTTCGAAAAAGACTCCTGGTAGCTGTTACCTATTTTCGACAAATCTTTGGGATCTGATACATCAAGCGCCGTGTGATACTTAAGCGTCAGTTCTTCAAGTCCCCGGGAAATGCCGGAATGGATCGGCTGCGCCCATTTTTCAAGCTGCGCCGTAAACTGCAGACGTTTGGCGACAACTTTTGCGGCTGCTTCAATCAGCTGATCAGTGAGAACGTCAAGCATGGTCCGGTCAGTCTGTTTCCGGCTTTGCAGCTGTTTCAGAAAATGATTCCGCTGTGAAAGGATTTTTTGATAAAGAGATAAATCATACAGATAAACGGCAGAAACCTGCCCGATCTCCATATCGAGAAATCTCCTCCTCACCTGAGGGCTTCCTTTGACGAGATTTAAATCCTCAGGGGCAAACATAATGGTGTTCAGCGCTCCGACATACTGACTGAGTTTTTGCTGCTCTATATGATTGACCTTGCCCTTTTTACCTTTTTTGGAGATGACAAGCTGCATCGGGATGTCCCCGTTGCGCTTCATCACTCTTCCTTCTATTTTAGCATAGTCTTCGTCCCACCGTATAAGTTCTTTGTCATTTGAGGTGCGGTGTGATTTTGCCATCGAAAGGACATAGATGGCTTCCATCAGATTGGTTTTGCCTTGGGCATTTTCCCCGATGATCACATTCACCTTGTTTTCGAATTGAAGCTCAGCGCGCTCATAATTACGGTAGGATGTTAATTCTAAATTTTGGATATACAACCGCTGTCACCCGCTTTAATTGACGACTTGAAATGAACCAAATCCTTCAATCGCGACCACGTCTCCAACGTAAAGCTTTCTGCCGCGGCGATTGTCAGGTTCATTGTTGACAGTCACCTCATGCTCGCTCAGAAACCATTTCGCCATGCCGCCGGACTGAATCACATCGGCTAATTTTAAAAACTGGCCAAGCGTAATCATTTCTGTATCAATCGAAATCGGATTTGCCATAATATCGACCTCTTTCAAATATCACTAATATCTAATTGTACTAAAAAATCCTGAAATAAGGAAAGGGAAAACTTGAGGGAGCGGCTGATGAATAGAAAAGCTGCCGAACTAAGCCGGCAGCACATTCTGTTTGATTAATACGTTCTGACCGGAAGGATGAGCTGAACGATGGTTTCATCATTCGGCGTACGGATAAGAAACGGTCTCATCGCTCCCGTAAAGCTGATACGGATGTCCGCTCCTTCAAGTACTTTCAGTGCGTCCATCATATATTTTGGACTGAATGAAATATTTAATTCCTCGCCGTCAATCTGGTCAGCCATCACAGCTTCGACCACTTTTCCGATTTCCGGAGAATTTGATGAAATCTCAAGCGAATCCGCCGGTTTGGCAGAAAGCTTTACAACGTTGTTGCGGCCTTCTCTCGCCAATAAAGAAGCACGGTCTATCGCCTGTAAAAATTCCTTCGTGTTCACGACGATTTCCGTTTTGCTTTCCTGCGGAATTAAGCTGGTCGTGTCCGGATAGTTTCCGTCAAGCAATCTTGAGAAGAACAATACGTTTTTCGCTTTGAACAGCACTTGGGTTTCTGTAATCACGATATCAACCAGTTCTTGGTTGTCATCAAGAATTTTGCTCAGCTCGGTTAAGCTTTTCCCGGGAATGACCACGTTATAAGAGCTGTCTTCCGGAATATCAAGCTTCGCCTTTCTTAAAGCGAGTCGGTGGCTATCCGTGGCAGTGCATAATAATTCACCGTTTTCGACTTTCCAGTTTACACCTGTCAAGATAGGGCGTGTTTCTGAGGCGGACACAGCGAACACGGTTTGGCGGATCAGGTTTTTCAAAAGATCCGTCGGAATCTGAATGGCGTGATGCTCTTCGATTTGCGGTAGATGCGGATATTCATCTGCATCAAGGCCGTTTAAATTAAATTCGGCTTTTCCGGAACGGATAATCGTTAAATATTGATTTTGAACTTCGATTTCAACAGTCGCCATCGGCAGTTTTTTAACGATTTCGCTGAAGAAACGCGCTTGCAGCACGATACTTCCCGGCTGATCGATCGTCACGATTTCTTTATCATCTTCTTCTTTCGGAATGAATGACTCGATTGAAATATCAGAGTCACTTCCTGTGAAAGATACTCCTTCATCTGAGGCGACGATCTTAATACCGGTGAGAATGGGAATTGTGGTTCTGGATGAAACGGCTTTTAGAACGTCTTGTACACTTTCGACTAAACGATCTTTTTGAATCGTAAATTTCATGTTTATCCTCCTAACGGATAATATAATTAATATATTTTAAAAATAGCAGTAGTAATAGTAGGGCCTGTGGATTTGTGGATAAGTTGTGAAAAAGACAGGAAACACAGCCTATCCACATGTGGACAGACTGTGTATGGCTATGAAAAAGTTATTCACACTTTCCCCGATTCATCCGAGGGCACTATTATTTAAGCAGTTCTTTTATTTCTTTCACCTGCTGCTGAAGCTGCTCGTCATCAATCAGCAGTTTTGAAATCTTTTCGTGGGCGTGAATGACGGTTGTATGGTCTCTGCCGCCAAATTCTTCCCCGATTTTAGGCAAAGAAGAATCCGTCATTTCTCTTGAAAGATACATCGCAATTTGTCTTGGGAACGCCACGGATTTCGTGCGCTTTTTCGCTTTGAAATCTTCAAGCTTAATGTTGAACTGCTGTCCGACAATCCGCTGAATCTCTTTTATCGTAATGACCTTCGGCTTTGAAGACGGAATAATATCTTTCAATGCTTCTGCAGCCAGGTCTGCGTTAATGTCTTTATTGATTAAGGATGAATAGGCGACAACCCGGATTAATGCCCCTTCCAGTTCGCGGATGTTGCTGTCAATCTGATTCGCGATGTAAAGCATGACCTCGTTCGGAATATCAAGGCCTTCCGCCTTCGCTTTCTTTCTCAGGATGGCAATCCGCGTTTCCAGATCCGGCGGTGTGATATCCGTAATCAATCCCCATTCGAACCGCGAACGCAGGCGGTCTTCAAGGGTCGGGATCTCTTTCGGCGGTCTGTCGCTGGAAATCACGATTTGTTTGCTTTCTTCATGAAGCGTGTTGAATGTATGGAAAAACTCTTCCTGTGTTTGTTCTTTTCCGGCTAAAAATTGAATATCATCTATCAAAAGTACATCAACGTTCCGGTAGCGGTTGCGGAAATCAACGGCTTTATTATCGCGGATTGAGTTGATGAATTCATTTGTGAATTTTTCAGAAGACAGGTACACCACTTTGGCTGAAGGATTATGATCAATGACATAATGGCCGATCGCGTGCATTAAGTGGGTTTTTCCTAAGCCGACTCCCCCGTATATAAATAAAGGGTTGTACGCTTTAGCGGGTGCTTCCGCCACAGCCAGTGATGCTGCATGGGCGAATCGGTTTCCCGATCCGATGACGAATGTGTCGAATGTATATTTCGGGTTGAGCATGCTTTGGGGAAAATCAGACGGTTCCTCTTTTGCCGCTTTTTTCACTTGCGGTTTCGGTAAAAAGTCTTCTTCGTCCTGATTTTGAGGAATGACAAATTTGACGCTCAATTCTTCCCCGGTTAATTCATATATGGTATCTGCAATGAGATGTAAGTACCTGGACTCCAGCCAGTCTCTGGCAAATTCATTAGGAGCGGTGATGGTTAAGGTATCTCCTTGCAGCGAATGGGCTTTCGTCGACTTCATCCAAGTTTCGAAACTCGGTTTGCTTAGCTTTTTCTCAATTTGAGCTAGAGCTTGATTCCAAAGATCCAATATATTCTCCATTATCCGGCACAGCCCTCCTTTTCTTTAAAAATCAGCGCCCTTTCCCTGTTATAGAACACAAAAAAAGAGCATATGGCTCTGACCATTCGTACACACGAAATGTTGAAAACATATAGTATAGTAGAAAAATAGCTTTTCGACAAATTCCACAAGTTGTGGACAACAATCTACACAAGCTGTGTGAAAACAATCCACAACTTATCCACAAATTGTGGATAAAGAGAATGGACTGGATAAGTAATTAAGAGTTAAAACACAAATATAATATCAAATTAAGCGAGGACTTGCAATGGTTCTCGTAATCTTATCCACAAACCTGACAACTTGTTGAAAAATCTTTGTCCACAGGGGTTAGCAATGTGAAAATGTTGTCGATAACGATTGTGGATATTAAAAAAAGGCCAAAAAATTATCCACATGTCGTTTTTTCGAGGGAGCGCGGCTTTTTTTTGTGCGTTAAAAAAAGGAATATGAAAAATAAGGTTTCTAAACTGGTTAAGGTATGTTATCCTATTATGGTTGTAAGAAATAAAAGCACTGCTGAAGTTGACAATGAATAGGCAGCACAAATATAATAAGTAAGACTGTCTTTAACAGCTATTCCTCGAGGGAGGTGTCATAAATGAAAAGAACATTCCAACCGAATAACCGTAAACGCAGTAAAGTTCATGGCTTCAGAAGCCGTATGAGTTCAAAAAACGGTCGTCTAGTATTAGCACGCCGTCGCCGCAAAGGCAGAAAAGTATTATCAGCTTAGGCCACTGAATAATGTCAGTGGTCTTTTTTCACATTAAGAGAGTGAGATGTCATGCGTCGCCCGGTACTGGAGAAATTTCTTCAGTATTCCGGCGGCCCGTTTTTTTTAGATAGAAATAAAAGTTTCTGCGAGTGAATATCGGAGTGAATTAAAGTGAAGAAGCGAAATCGGTTAAAGAAAAATGAAGATTTTCAAAAAGTGTTTAAACGCGGAACGTCTATGGCAAACCGCCAGTTCGTGCTGTATACGCTTGATCAGCCGAAACAGGAAGAGCTCCGGGTAGGGCTTTCTGTCAGTAAAAAAATCGGCAATGCCGTCGTGCGCAATCGGGTGAAGCGGTTAATAAGGCAGGCTGTTCAGGAGGAAAAAGAGCTGCTCAAGCCGAAAGATTTTATTATTATCGCAAGAAAACCCGCCGGCGACCTCAGTTTTGAAGAAACGAAAAAGAGTCTGCAGCACTTATTCAGAAAAACCTCATTATATAAGAAATCTTCGTCAAAATAGCTCATATTTTGTTTTCTTCACGTTTTTAAAAGCGCTTCCTTTTATTTGGCGAAAAATGAACGCCATTTGAAACTGAAAGATGCTAAAATACATACAAGGTTTATAAAGATTGGTATAGGAGGAAACGTTCTTGAAAAGGAGAATATGGTTACTACTGAGTATGGTCGGTATGCTCGTGCTGCTGGCCGGGTGCTCGAGTGTGAAAGAGCCGATTACGGCGAATAGTCCGCATTTCTGGGACAAATATGTTGTGTATCCATTGTCAGAAGTCATTACGTACGTAGCGAAACTGACGGGCGATAACTATGGTTTATCGATCATCATCGTTACGATTTTAATTCGTCTGCTGATTCTGCCGCTGATGATCAAGCAGCTTCGAAGCTCAAAAGCGATGCAGGCGCTGCAGCCTGAAATGCAGAAGCTCAGAGAAAAATACAGCTCTAAAGATCAAAAAACGCAGCAGAAGCTTCAGCAGGAAACAATGGCCCTGTTTTCAAAGCACGGGGTAAACCCGCTGGCGGGATGTTTCCCGATCCTGATTCAAATGCCGATTTTGATCGGATTCTACCACGCCATTATGCGTACGCAAGCCATTTCACAGCACAGCTTTTTATGGTTTGACCTAGGAGAGAAGGATCCTTACTATATTCTTCCTATCGTTGCCGGTGTGGCCACTTTTGTCCAGCAGAAGCTGATGATGGCCGGAAATCCGACTCAGAATCCTCAAATGGCAATGATGGTATGGATTATGCCGATCATGATCATCGTATTTGCGATCAACTTCCCGAGCGCGCTTTCTCTGTATTGGGTAGTCGGAAACCTGTTTATGATTGCTCAGACATTCCTTATTAAAGGACCTGACATTAAACACGATCCGGAAACGCAGAAAGCGGGAGGAAAGAAAAAGTGAAGAAGGTGACTGCTGCGGGACGGAATGTCGAAGAAGCAGTTCAATCAGGCCTTCAGGAACTTCAACTGACGAAAGATCAAGTAGAAATAACGGTGGTGCAAGAAGAATATAAAGGGTTTTTGGGTATTTTCGGGAAAAAGAATGCGATCGTAGAACTGGAAGAGAAAAGAAATCCTGTTCAGGAAGCGAAAGCGTATTTGGAAGAAATCATCCATTCCATTGCCGGGCCTTCTGAGATTGTTACGGAAGAAAACAAGAAAACAGTCTGTTTTCACATTAAAGGTGAAAAAGCGGCGCTGCTTATTGGCAAAAGAGGACAAACACTCAATGCCCTTGAAACATTGACGCAGCTTGTTTTGAACCGCGGCTCCGGCCAGTATCGCCAAGCCGTTGTCGACGCTGAGAATTATCGGCGGAAAAGAAGAGAAATTCTGGATCAGCTGGCAAACAGGCTGGCCAAGCAAGTGTCGAAAACGAAAAAAGATGTGCATTTAGAACCGATGCCGTCAGGTGAAAGAAAAATCATCCATGACGCGCTGTCAAAGCATCCAAATATCAAAACGTTTTCTACCGGTGAAGGCCGGTACCGCCATCTCGTTATTTCCCATAAAGATAGCAGAAAACCGAAGTCCGGGTAAAATCGGAACTTCGGTTTTTTTATTGGTAAAAATGGCTCTATTCCTAAGCAGAATCGCATTTTTAGCGTTTAAGTTTTTTCTTTTTCGGTCTATGCTGTTGATAAAAAAGGTTTTAGGAAATAAAATTAATTGTTATTCACATGTGGATAAGTTAAAGTAATAAGGGATGAATTTCTGCCTTTGTGGATAACGTATCTTCCACTTCAAACCAAACTATGTTATCTTTTAATTTTGGCGTAAATAAAATTTTTTATATAGATGGAAATAGAGATAAAGAGAGGTGAACAGCATGGATACAATTGCAGCGATTTCAACTCCGATGGGTGAAGGCGCGATCGCGATCGTTCGGCTGAGCGGCCCGGAAGCCGTAAAAATAGCCGACAAAATGTACAAGGGTCCGAAAGGCAAAACGCTCAGTTCGGCAGAATCGCATACCATTCATTACGGGCATATCGCGGACAGCACAACGGGACGGATTATTGAGGAAGTTATGGTGTCTGTTTTAAGAGCGCCCAGAACATTCACAAGGGAAGATGTCATTGAAATCAACTGTCACGGGGGTATTGTGACGGTTAATCAGGTGCTCCAGCTTGCTTTAAAAGAAGGCGCGAGACTGGCAGAACCCGGTGAGTTTACGAAGCGCGCATTTTTAAACGGACGGATTGACCTATCACAGGCGGAAGCGGTGATGGATCTGATCAGGGCCAAAACGGACCGTGCCATGAATGTCGCCATGAACCAGATGGAAGGACGGCTTTCCGCGCTTGTCCGCCGTCTGCGTGATGAGCTGTTAGAAACACTTGCCCATGTTGAGGTTAATATAGATTATCCGGAATATGATGACGTCGAAGAAATGACGCATCAGCTTTTAGTGGAGAAGGCAAGCGGCGTGAAGAAAGAAATCGAGGCGCTGCTCCGTACGTCTGAGCAGGGGAAAATTTTGCGTGAGGGACTGTCTACCGTGATCATCGGCCGTCCGAACGTCGGAAAATCCTCTCTGCTTAACAGCCTTGTCCATGAAACGAAGGCGATCGTAACCGATATTCCGGGAACGACGCGTGATGTGATTGAGGAATATGTCAACGTGCGAGGCGTGCCGCTTCGGCTTGTCGATACCGCCGGAATCCGTGAGACAGAAGACATCGTCGAAAGAATCGGTGTGGAACGGTCACGGCAGGTTCTTAAGGAAGCGGATCTCATTTTGCTTGTGCTTAACCACAGCGAAGAGCTTTCTGAAGAAGATGTAAAATTGTTTGAAGCGGTTGAGGGAATGGACGTCATTGTCATTATGAATAAGACGGACCTTGAGGCTAAGATTGACGCTGAGCGCGTCAAGGAACTGGCGAAAGGCCGGCCTGTCGTCACGACCTCATTGCTGAAAGAAGAAGGCATTCAAGATTTAGAGGAAGCGATTCAGTCGCTATTTTATACAGGAGCGATCGAAAGCGGAGATCTCACCTATGTCAGCAACACCCGTCATATCTCGATTCTGCATCAGGCAAAGCAAGCGATTGATGATGCGCTGAACGGAATTGAACAGGATGTTCCGATTGATATGGTCCAAATTGATTTGACAAGGTGCTGGGAACTGCTGGGCGAAATCATCGGTGATGCCGTCCACGAAAGCTTAATTGATCAGCTCTTTTCACAATTTTGTTTAGGTAAATAAAAGGGAGGAAAAAACCATGGGGTATGAAGCAGGCCAATACGACGTGATTGTCATCGGCGCCGGGCATGCCGGTGTTGAGGCTGCCCTCGCATCCGCGCGCCAGGGAGCCAAAACGCTTGTTTTGACGATTAATCTTGATATGGTTGCGTTTATGCCATGTAATCCGTCTGTCGGCGGCCCCGCGAAAGGGATTGTCGTCCGCGAAATTGACGCGCTCGGCGGAGAAATGGCTAGAAATATAGATAAAACTCATATTCAAATGAGAATGCTGAATACAGGAAAAGGTCCGGCCGTACGGGCGCTGCGTGCGCAGGCGGATAAATTCCAATATCAGCACGAAATGAAGCATACGCTGGAAAAAACACCGAATTTGACACTTCTTCAAGGGATTGCCGAGCGTTTAATCATTGAAGACGGGGAGTGCCGCGGTGTCATTACGCAAACCGGTGCTGAATATAAGGCAAAAACGGTCGTGCTGACAACCGGAACGTATTTAAGAGGGCGGATCATTCTCGGTGATTTGTCTTACTCAAGCGGCCCGAATAACCAGCAGCCGTCTATTAAACTTTCTGAGCACTTAGAGGAGCTCGGTTTTGATCTCGTCCGTTTTAAAACGGGCACGCCTCCTCGTGTCTCAAGCGATTCCATTGATTACAGCAAAACAGAAATCCAGCCGGGGGACCCGGTTCCGCGCGCTTTCTCATATGAAACGGTTGAATACATTACCGATCAGCTGCCTTGCTGGCTGACTTACACGAGTCCTGAGACTCATGAGATCATCGACAGCAACCTGCATCGTTCGCCAATGTATTCCGGTATGATTAAAGGAACGGGACCGAGATACTGCCCTTCGATTGAAGATAAAGTCGTTCGGTTTAATGATAAACCGCGTCATCAGATTTTCCTCGAGCCGGAAGGCAGAAATACGCAGGAAGTATACGTTCAAGGTTTATCCACGAGTCTTCCTGAGGACGTGCAGCAGCGGATGCTGGCGACCATTCCGGGACTGGAAAAGGTGCAGATGATGAGAGCCGGATACGCGATTGAGTATGACGCGATTGTACCGACGCAGCTCTGGCCCACACTGGAGACGAAAAAAATCCCTAACCTGTACACAGCCGGTCAAATTAACGGTACATCAGGTTATGAGGAAGCGGCCGGGCAAGGAATTATGGCAGGGATCAACGCAGGCCGCAAAGCGCTTGGAAAAGAAGAAGTGATCCTCAGCCGTTCCGATGCTTATATCGGTGTATTGATTGATGATTTGGTAACGAAAGGAACCAATGAACCGTACCGTCTGCTGACTTCACGGGCGGAATACAGACTGCTGCTCCGTCACGACAACGCGGATCTTCGTCTGACGGAAATCGGCCACGATATCGGCTTAATTTCTGATGAGCGTTATGAGGCGTTTGAGAAGAAAAAAGCGGCGATTGAGGCGGAGAAAAAACGTCTCTGGTCTGTTATTATCAAGCCGTCTCCTGAGAATCAGGAATATATCCGTTCACTCGGCGGAAGCGAGCTGAAAGACGGAGTGCGCGGCACAGATTTAATGAAACGTCCGGAAATGAACTATGAAACAGTGACAAAACTTGCGCCTGCAGATTCTCCGGTTCCGCAAGATGTGGCGGAACAAGTGGAAATTCAGGTGAAATATGAAGGATATATCGAAAAATCCTTGCAGCAAGTGGAAAAGCTGAAGAAAATGGAAAACAAAAAAATCCCTGATCGGATTGATTATGACGCCATTAAAGGAATTGCTACTGAAGCCCGTCAAAAGCTGAAAGAAGTGCGTCCTTTATCAGTTGCTCAAGCGTCCCGTATTTCCGGCGTCAATCCGGCAGACATTTCAATCCTGCTGGTATACCTGGAGCAGGGCCGTATTGCCAAGGTAGCTGAATAGAAAGGATGACGGCATGAATATAGAGGAATTTACATCCAGTTTAGCGGAGAAAGGGATTTCCCTTTCTGACCGCCAGCTGGAGCAATTCGAGTTGTATTACCGGATGCTCGTGGAATGGAACGAAAAAATGAATCTGACATCCATCACTGAGAAAAAGGAAGTTTATCTCAAGCATTTTTATGATTCGATAACGGCGGCATTTTATATTGATTTTGAAAAGGTCACCACTCTTTGTGATGTCGGCGCCGGCGCCGGTTTTCCAAGCCTGCCCATCAAAATCTGCTTCCCGCATCTGCATGTCACCATCGTCGATTCACTGAATAAGCGGATTACGTTTTTGGAAACTCTCTCTGATGCTTTACAATTGGAGCATACGACATTTGTCCATGACAGAGCGGAGACATTCGGACAGCGGAAAGACGTACGGGAAAGCTTCGATCTCGTGACGGCCCGTGCGGTGGCGCGTCTGTCGGTCCTGAGTGAGCTTTGTCTGCCGCTGGCCAAGAAAAACGGCGTATTTGCCGCACTAAAAGCAGCAGCAGCTGATGAAGAGCTGAAAGCGGGGCAAAAGGCGATTAAAGTATTGGGAGGAGAGCTTGAACAAGTTCATTCCTTTACACTTCCTGTTGAAGAAAGTGAACGGAACATTATGATCATTCGCAAGACGAAAAGCACTCCGAAAAAATATCCGAGAAAACCGGGTACTCCAAATAAATCGCCAATTGAAGGGTAATTTAGACAGCCTGATGTGACAATTCCATCATATTTTCTGCAAAATTGATGAAGATACAGCAGGAAAAACCATGAGAAAATAGAATTATAAAAATGGCAGTTTTTAAAGGTGGTGTAGGTACATGAAGCATTCATTCTCTCGTTTCTTCGGGTTTGGTGAGAAGGAAGAGGAACCGGAGATAGCTGAGCATGATACAAACAAAGAAGAGATACTCGAAATACCGGTACATGCTATCGTTCCCAACCGTTTTCAGCCACGCACCATTTTCTCAGATGAAAAAATCAAAGAGTTAGCAATGACTATCCATACACACGGCATCATTCAGCCGATTGTTGTCAGACATACAGAAGATGAAGGACAATATGAGCTCATTGCGGGTGAAAGGCGCTGGAGAGCGGTACAGACGCTTGAATGGGAGAAGATTCCCGCAATTATTAAAGATTTTTCTGATACGGAAACAGCATCTGTCGCTTTGATTGAAAACCTGCAAAGGGAAGAATTGTCCTCCATTGAGGAAGCTCATGCGTACGCAAGGCTGTTAGAACTTCATGATTTAACACAGGAAGCCTTGGCGCAGCGCTTAGGAAAAGGCCAGTCAACGATTGCGAACAAGCTCCGATTGTTAAAGCTCCCGGAACCGGTCCAGGATGCGATTATGGAGAAAAAAATTACGGAACGTCATGCAAGAGCACTGATTCCGCTCAAACAGCCGGAGCTTCAGGTCACATTGCTTGCGGAAATCATTGAGAAAAGCTTAAACGTCAAGCAGACGGAAGACAGAGTGGTGAAAATGCTTGAACAGAATAAGCAGAAACCAAAGCCGAGACGCAAAGCGTTCAGCAGGGATACAAGAATTGCGATGAATACGATTCGTCAGTCACTGTCCATGGTAGAAGACAGCGGCGTCAGACTGAATACTGAAGAAGAAGAATTCGAAGAGTACATCCAGCTTACCATTCGAATACCTAAATAAAAACTCTCCTGATCAGCAGGGGAGTTTTTATTTTAATCAAAAAACTATTTTGAGATAATGATAGATTTATTGTGCACTATACATTATATATGTAAAATTTTATCTTTTTGTGTCGTGAATTGTCTTTTTACAGTCAAAAAAGTCACTTTATCGGAGAACTTATATTAGAAAGTGTCTTTTTCGTTTACATTTTTTTCACTTGCTGATAAACAAATTATGAAAAAAATAAAACGCTTTACTCTTTTTTTGATAAGATAGAAACAAGACAGTACATGTTCATGTGAAGGTAGGTGACATCGTGGGAAAAATCATAGCAATTACGAACCAAAAAGGCGGAGTCGGGAAGACGACGACTTCTGTTAATCTGGGGGCTTGCTTGGCTTACATAGGTAAAAGGGTTCTTCTTGTTGATATTGATCCGCAGGGCAATGCAACGAGCGGATTAGGGATTGAAAAAGCCGATGTGGATCATTGTGTGTACGACATTTTAGTAGATGATGCAGATGTTACAGATATTATTAAACCGACTTCAGTAGAGAACTTAGATGTCATTCCGGCCACGATCCAGCTTGCGGGAGCGGAAATCGAATTGGTTCCGACGATCTCACGGGAGGTCAGGCTGAAAAGAGCATTAGAATCAGTGAAACAAAATTACGATTACATGATTATTGATTGTCCTCCGTCTCTCGGGTTATTAACGATTAATGCGCTTACCGCTTCAGATTCAGTCGTTATCCCGGTTCAGTGCGAATACTACGCTCTTGAAGGATTGAGTCAATTATTAAATACAGTTCGGCTTGTGCAAAAACATTTAAATACCGACTTAATGATAGAAGGAGTGCTTCTGACGATGCTTGATGCCAGAACGAATCTCGGCATTCAAGTGATAGAGGAGGTAAAGAAATACTTTAGAGATAAAGTGTATCAAACCATTATCCCTCGCAATGTCCGTTTAAGTGAGGCGCCGAGTCACGGCAAGCCGATCATATTATACGATCCGCGTTCGAGAGGTGCGGAAGTATATTTAGATTTAGCAAAGGAAGTGGCAGCGAATGGCTAAAGGCGGGCTCGGAAAAGGGATTAACGCGTTGTTTAATCAGGTTGATTTGTCTGAAGAGACAGTGGAAGAGATTAAAATCAGTGATTTGCGCCCCAATCCTTATCAGCCAAGAAAACAATTTGACGATGAGTCATTAGCTGAACTGAAGGAATCCATCATTCAGCATGGCATTCTTCAGCCCATTATCGTGAGAAAATCATTGAAGGGCTATGATATTGTAGCCGGCGAACGCCGTTACCGCGCCGCAAAACTTGCCGGTAAAGAGACAGTGCCGGCTATCGTGCGGGATTTATCTGAATCGCTGATGCGGGAAATCGCTCTTTTGGAAAACCTTCAGCGTGAAGACTTATCACCGCTTGAAGAAGCTCTGGCATATGACTCACTGCTGAAGCATTTGGATTTAACCCAGGAACAGCTCGCTAAACGGCTCGGGAAAAGCAGGCCTCATATTGCCAACCATTTAAGACTGCTGACGCTGCCGGAAAGCATCCAGAACCTCATTGCAGAAGGTACGTTATCCATGGGACACGGCAGAACCTTGCTTGGTTTGAAAAATAAAAACAAGCTTGAACCGCTTGTGAAGAAAGTGGTTGAAGAACAGCTGAACGTCCGTCAGCTTGAGCAGCTGATTCAGCAGTTAAACAACAATGTTCCACGTGAAACAAAGAAAAAAGAACCTGTTCAAGATGTTGTGTTAAAAGAGCGGGAATCGTATTTGCAAAATTACTTTGGAACAACAGTAAATATTAAGAGACAAAAGAAAAAAGGGAAGATTGAGATTGAGTTTTTCTCAAATGAAGATCTTGAACGTATCCTAGAACTATTGTCTGAAAGAGAAGCGTAAAAACCATCTTTTTTTAAAAAGATGGTTTTTTATATACGTCTTGTCAGCTTATGAAACGGACTGAGCCGTTCCTGCCGGCCTTCTGATTTATCTGTCAGCTGTAACCCCTCTGCTAAAACATTTGCCATGCTCATAACAAGATGAAGCCTCGTATTCTGCAGGACAAAATACTCCATAAACCCGCTGACATTGACGATTCCGTTGATATGGACGTCGCCGATTTCAGGAAGGTCTTTTTGAACACCTGCTCCGGGCTTCAGCGGTCCATCGCCGATTTGAAATGAGCCTACGCTTTTGACGCGGCCTAAACAAGCATCAACCGCTATAATAAACGGATTTTTATGTAGATGTTGAATATCTTTCAGCTTGTCTTTCATATTGACGGCGTGAACAGGATCTGACAGCGTGCCGTAAACGTGCAATCTGCCTAAATTCATTTTTTCTAACTTTGTTCCTACGAGCGGACCTAATGAATCTCCGGTCGACCGATCTGTACCGATACACACGGTGACTAACGGTCTGCCGGCTGCTTTACGTAAAGATGAAGTAAGGATCGCTTGTATTTGATTCGCAGCAGAAGAATCCGTATGAGATACATATTGTTTTGCCCGTTCTTGAGAAAAAAGCCCGCCTTTTCGATTCATAAGGTTCACTTCCTTGTCATGTCATACGAGTATTACATTGTTGTTTTTGGTGATGTAGGTTGTTTACAGTATATCCAGCGCTGCCTTTTTTTATGCTTATGTCATGATCAGCATGCCGGTTGTTTGAAAAGAGCGGGATAGAAAAAAGAACTCAGAGCAGTTATTCTTTAAGTTCATGAAAGAAATAAGACCATTTGATCTACATTACATATTGCTGATGATCTAATTTCAGCGCTCTTTTTTCTGTAGAAAAGAGGATAAATTCTAACTGAGCGTAGAGTTTTTTTGCGGGTTCATTTGTTGAAGTAACAGAGAGAGGGAGCTGTTCTGTGTCTTTCATCTTTTTTGCTGCCTGGCTGATGGCTTCCGTCAGTAACGCTTTTCCCGCGCCTGACCTTCGATGTTTGGGGGAAATATACATAGAACCGATAACCGCAATGTGTCTTAGTTTAAACAGCGAATGCTTGGAGATCTTGAGGATTCCTATCAGTCTGTCTTTTTCAAAGGCGCCAAGCACGATGGCATTACCGGATTCAAGCCTCGCGTCCGGGTGATCTTTTGAAGCTTTGAGCCTGATATCGGTGTAAGGCTTGGTATCATTTGCGGTTAAACGCCTGATGTACACGATTTGAGCTCCTTATATAAATAAAATTTTCTGAATAGTCAATCGTTGTTATCATACCATATTTGTCCCATTTGTATGAATGATTGCCGCTGTCACTCAATATAGTAGCAATATGCGGAGATTATCAGAAATTTTATGAGGTGATGAGGGTGTGGAGAGCCGGGATGAAGTGGATGCTGCTCATATTAAGCAGCCAGATTGGGGCTGGGTATGCAAGCGGGCAGGAAATATGGCAGTTTTTCGGTGTCGAAAGCGGACTGGCTATTGTATTGTTTACAGTCATGTTTACGATTTCGGCTTATATTGTGTTGAAGATCAGCTATCGGGTTCAATCAACGCACTTTTTACCTGTGCTTGAGCATCTGATGGGGCCGGCTCTTGCTAAAGTCTATGATGTGCTTATTATGTTTTATTTGTTTTCAATGACGATGGTTATGATTGCCGGCGGCGGTGTGACGCTGCAAATGTACAAGCTGCCGTTTTGGATCGGTATTTTTCTTCTTTGCATTGTGACCGTCGGTTTATTCTTTTGGGATATAAAAGGAATATTATCTCTGAATAGTATTTTGATACCGATTCTTGTAGCGGGGCTGTTATATGCATTGGTCTTTTTTCAGACAACCCATCATTACACGTGGACGATAGATTTGACCCGCCAGTATAATTGGCCGGCAAGCATTACCTTCACGTCCTTAAACATCCTTTCTGTTGTCGCTGTTCTTTCTTCAATCGGGAAAGATATGAAAGGATTGGGAGAAGCGAAAATCGCAAGCGTTGCAAGCGGGCTGATTTTCGGTGTGATTTCATTTGTTTACAATGAAACGCTTGTGCAGCTTTCAGGCAGTCTTACACAATATGAGATGCCTCTTTTCGCCGTCCTTGAAGGCGCTCCTTATCCGTTATTTCTTTGTATGGCCGCCGTGCTTTTTTTAGCCATCTATACGACAACCGTGACCGGTCTGTTCGGGCTGTCCAGCCGCATGCTTGCATTTGTGAAATTGCCGAGATGGACGCTCGTATCTCTTCTTTTAGCTGTGATGGTGCCTTTTACGACAATCGGTTTTTCAGATTTGATCGCGATTTTATATCCCATTTACGGGCTTTTAAGTCTTTATTTGCTGGTATGTCTTCTTCTTTACCCTATTTTAGGGAGATGGAAAAAAGTATAATGCTCATTTTGAGTGCGGCCGTTGCTCTTATCCTGTCTTTTTTTGTACAATAAATAAAGCAGTCTATGGAGAGAGGTGAAGGGTCTTGGCGGATAAAGACTTTGGCCTGAATGATATTGTTGAAATGAAGAAACCGCATCCTTGCGGTGAAAACAGGTGGAAAATCATTCGGATGGGAATGGATATTCGGATCAAATGCACGGGTTGTTCCCACAGTGTCATGATTCCGAGAAGAGATTTTGAGAGAAAGCTGAAAAAAGTACTCGTCAAGCATGAGGAGCCTACATCATAAGGGCTGGCGCTCATGCTTTTTCATATAGAGGAGAGGAAGAGGCCAGATGAGCAAAGTGCATCAGTCAGCGTGCCCGCTGAATTGCTGGGACAGCTGCGGCTTTTTGGTGACAGTTGAGGATGGAAAGGTGACGAAAGTAGACGGAGACCCGAATCATCCCATTACGGAAGGAAAAATTTGCGGCCGGGGCAGAATGCTGGAGACGAAAACGAATGCGCCGGAACGGCTTCGTTTTCCTTTAAAAAAGAAAGACGGCGAATTTGTCCGCATTTCCTGGGAGCAGGCGTTAGATGAAATTGCTGAAAAAATGGCGGTGATTAAGGAGACGTTGGGCACTGCCGCAGTGCTGCACAGTCATGATTACGCCAATAACGGTCTTTTGAAGGCGCTCGACCAGCGTTTTTTCAATGGATACGGCGGTGTAACGGAGATTGCGGGCAGCATTTGCTGGGGTTCCGGCATTGAAGCGCAGCGCTGGGATTTCGGGCGTTCTTACGGGCATGGACCGCTTGATATTTATCACAGCAAGCATGTGATCGTATGGGGCAGAAACGTGTCCCGGACGAATATGCACCTCTATCATCATCTGCAGCAGGTGAAGAAAAAAGGAGCGACACTGACGGTCATTGATCCTATTTTTAACCCGACTGCAAAGCTTGCCGATCGGTATATATCCGTCAAACCCGGCATGGATGGCTGGCTTGCGGCGGGTGTTTTAAAAATATTATGCCAAACCGGCAGAACCGATTCCGATTTCATTCAAAGGCATTCGGTCGGTTTTGAAGAAATAGAAAAGCTTCTGAAGACGATTTCTTTTGAGGAGATCATTGAGAAAACAGAAACGTCTTTAGAAGTGCTTGAATATCTTGCTGATTTATATGCTGACGGTCCCGCCTCCACTTTTATGGGTCTTGGGATGCAGAGATATAAAAACGGGGGCGGGACGATACGGTGGATTGACGCTTTAGCTGCGGCGAGCGGAAATGTCGGTATCAAAGGCGGCGGCGCAAACTTCGGAAATGTGCAAGTCGGTGAAAGCTTTGCAAAGGCCGAGCTCACCCGTCCTGATCTGAAGAAAAGTTCGAGAACGTTTTCGATGATGACTCAAGCTGAAGAGGCGCTGAATGCAGCCGATCCGCCGATTGAGATGATCATCGTGACGTGCGGCAATCCGCTGACACAGGTGCCGAATACAAAAAAAGTGAAGGAAGCGTTTGAAAAAACACCGGTCACAGTGGCCATTGATTCGGTCATGACCGATACGGCGAAGCTCTGTGACTATGTGCTGCCGACGGCCGTTGTTTTCGAAGAGGAAGATATTTTTTATTCCAGCATGTATCATCACTATGTTCAATATGGCAAGAAGCTTGCGGAACCGCAGGGAGAGGCAAAATCAGACTGCTGGATCTGGACGGAACTCGCAAAGCGTCTCGGATTCGGGGTGCTCTTTGATTACAGTACGGAAGATTTCTTGAAAATGGGGCTCTCTTCTTTGGAGAAAGAAGGAATCACCCTTGAGCAATTAAAGGAAAAAGGACATATGCCGCTTCCGGTCAAACAGGTTCCGTGGAGTGATTTTCAATTTTTAACCCCGAGCGGAAAATTTGAATTCGTCTCGTCACTGGCAGAAGAGAAAGGATACAGCGGCCTCCCTCAATTGGAGGTGCCGGAGGAGTCTGTTTATCATGACGCCGGGCTTGCCGGGAAATACCCGTATACGCTGCTGTCCATTCACCCGCAGCGCTCCAATCATTCACAGCACGTGCCGTTTATTGAAAAGCTTCAGCAGATTCAGGTGGATCTGTCGCCGGATATCGCCGAGGAGCTTTCACTTCAAGACGGAGATACGGCAGAGGTATACAATGACCGCGGCAGTCTGCGCGGCAGGGTGAAAATCATGAAGCAGGCTCACCCGAAGACGGTGAATATAGATGAAGGCATGTGGGCGGCATTCGGAGGCTCCGTCAACACGCTCACAAAGGATTCAAATTCCGATAATGGAATGGGAAGTACGCTTTTTGACTGTCTGGTAGCGGTTAAAAAAGGATAATCTAAGGAGAGAGAGGGCGGGAAATGCTTTTTTCTCAGCTTGTCTTTTCCTATGAACCTCCTTATAATTGCTCTAGGTTTACAATACGTTTATACGATGATGGTTTGATATAGAGGAGATGAAAGAATGGCTTTAACTGCTGGAATTGTCGGTTTGCCGAATGTCGGAAAATCGACGTTATTTAATGCAATTACCCAGGCTGGTGCCGAATCAGCCAACTACCCGTTCTGTACAATTGATCCGAACGTGGGAATCGTGGAAGTGCCGGATGAACGTCTGCAAAAGCTGACTGAATTGGTGAACCCGAAAAAAACGGTGCCGACTGCGTTTGAATTCACTGATATCGCGGGGATCGTAAAAGGCGCATCTAAAGGTGAAGGACTCGGAAATAAGTTTCTTTCTCATATCCGTCAGGTAGATGCGATCTGTCACGTTGTACGGGCATTCGCTGATGACAATATTACGCACGTGTCAGGGAAAGTCGATCCGATTGACGATATTGAAACGATCAACCTTGAATTGATTCTTGCCGACATGGAGACAGTCGAAAAACGCATCACGCGTGTAAGCAAGCTTGCTAAGCAAAAAGACAAAGAAGCGGTTTTTGAATTTGACATTCTGTCTAAATTAAAAGAAGCTTTCGAACAAGAAAAGCCTGCCCGTTCCGTTGAATTTACGGAAGAACAGCAAAAGCTTGTGAAGCAGCTTCATTTGCTTACGTCAAAACCCGTGCTTTATGTGGCAAATGTAAGCGAGGATGAAGTGGCTGATCCTTCAGATAATGAATATGTTGCGAAAATCCGGGAGTACGCCGCGGGTGAAAACGCCGAGGTTATCGTCGTCTGCGCGAAAATTGAGTCTGAAATTGCTGAATTGGAAGGCGAAGAAAAGCAAATGTTCCTTGAGGAGCTCGGCATCGAAGAGTCAGGTCTTGATCAGCTGATTAAAGCGTCATACTCTCTTCTCGGTCTTGCGACATACTTTACGGCGGGCGAACAGGAAGTGCGCGCATGGACATTCAGAAAAGGCATGAAAGCTCCTGAGTGTGCGGGTGTCATCCACACTGACTTTGAACGCGGCTTTATCCGCGCTGAAACGGTTGCTTATGAAGACCTTTTGGCAGGCGGCGGAATGTCCGGAGCGAAAGAAGCCGGGAAAGTGCGTCTGGAAGGTAAGGAATATGTAGTCCAAGACGGAGATGTCATTCATTTCCGATTTAATGTATAGGACACAGTTGTAAAGGGACAAGAGCTTTGGTATAATATAAACTTGTGAGTAATAGAATTATTGCTCCTTGCCCATTATAGGGCCGCTTAGACCAAAAGGAGGTGCAAACAGATGAAAAAGTACGAAGTTATGTACATTATCCGTCCGAACATTGACGAAGAGTCAAAGAAGGCAGTTATCGAGCGTTTCAACAACGTATTGACTTCTAACGGAGCGGAGATCACTGGAACAAAAGATTGGGGTAAACGTCGTCTTGCTTACGAAATCAATGATTTCCGTGACGGTTTCTACCAAATCTTAAACGTTCAGTCTGAAGCTGCAGCGGTTGCTGAATTCGACCGTTTAGCTAAGATCAGTGACGATATCATTCGCCACATCGTTGTTAAAGAAGAAGAATAAGCAATTTGAAATATATAATGTTAAAAGGTGGTCTTTCATATGCTTAACCGAGTTGTATTAGTCGGAAGACTGACAAAAGACCCAGAGCTTCGTTATACGCCAAGCGGTGCGGCTGTCGCCACGTTTACTCTTGCTGTGAATCGTACATTCACGAACCAGTCCGGAGAACGTGAAGCCGATTTCATTAATTGTGTCACTTGGAGAAGACAAGCCGAAAACGTTGCAAACTTTCTTAAAAAAGGAAGCCTTGCCGGCGTAGACGGCCGACTCCAGACAAGAAATTATGAAAACCAGCAGGGACAGCGTGTCTTCGTGACAGAAGTCCAAGCTGAAAGTGTTCAATTTCTTGAGCCTAAAAACAGCGGCGGTTCTGGATCAGGCGGATACAACGAAGGAAACAGCGGCGGAGGCCAATACTTTGGCGGAGGCCAAAATGATAATCCGTTCGGCGGAAATCAGAACAACCAGAGACGAAATCAAGGGAACAGCTTTAATGATGATCCATTTGCCAACGACGGCAAGCCGATTGACATCTCGGATGATGATCTTCCGTTCTAATAGATTATCGCTATATTCATAACGAGAAAGGTGGGAAATGACAATGGCAGGAGGACGCAGAGGCGGTCGTGCGAAACGCCGTAAGGTTTGTTACTTCACTTCTAACGGCATTACGCACATCGATTACAAAGATGTAGATCTTCTTAGAAAGTTTGTTTCTGAGCGTGGTAAAATCTTACCTCGCCGTGTAACTGGAACAAACGCGAAATACCAACGTAAATTGACTATCGCGATCAAACGCGCACGTCAAATGGCTTTACTTCCATACGTAACTGGCGAGTAAGCCGAAAAAAGAGCAAGAGCCTGCGGGCTCCTGCTCTTTTTTTATATCAGTCCCCCTCCATCCTGCCGAAATGTTTCACATGAAACATGGAAGTGCTCCTGACACCTATATCTTTGTTATCTTGCTCCTCTATTCAAAAACGCGTACTTATGCAATGAATTTGTTTATACTGAAAAACAGGGGGTGGCTGAGATGGAGACAGACAGAAATATCCTGACTGATGAAAAGTGGAGCGCAATCATACACAATGATGCTTCTTATGACGGGGCATTTTATTATGCAGTAAAAACGACGGGGATTTTCTGCCGGCCTTCTTGTAAATCGAGAGTTCCGAATAAAGAAAACGTGCTGGTGTTTGATACGGCTGATGCAGCGCTCGATAAACATTTTCGTCCCTGTAAAAGGTGCCGGCCGAACGGTCTTCGTCTTCCTGATGAAGAATGGATTGCTCAAATCATTGAATACATTGAACGCCATTATCACGAATCCCTGACTCTGAGTGTACTGGCCGAAATGTGTCACGGCAGCCCCTATCATTTACAGCGGACATTTAAAAAAATCAGGGGAATGTCCCCGATTGCGTATATACAGAAAATAAGATTGTCGAAGGCGGAACACCTTTTAAAGCATACTGATATGACAGTTATGGAGATCGCTCTGACTGTCGGAATTCCAAACACAGCGCATTTCGCGACCCTTTTTAAAAAGGGAACCGGGAGTTCGCCCACAGAATACAGAAAAACGGCCAAAATGGGACAGGGAGGTTCAATATGAGTAAAGAGCCTATGATCTATTGGACACTCTTCACACGGAATGATTGGAGCCTGTATACAGCCGCCACATCTAAGGGGCTTTGCTTTATAGGTTCAAATCATGGAAGCTTTGAAGAGCTTGAGCAGTGGACAAAAAAATCACTGCCGCAATACCGATTGGCACGTGATGATGAAAAGCTGGCGTCTTACACGGCAGAGCTGTCCGAGTACATTGAAAATGGCAGATCAGCTTTTTCAGTGCCGGTGGATCTTTACGGAACAGAATTTCAGCTTGCTGTATGGAAAGCGCTTATGGACATACCGTACGGCGAGACATACTCCTATTCGGGTATAGCAGAAATGATTCAGAAACCGGCAGCCGTAAGAGCTGTGGGCGCCGCGATTGGAAAAAATCCGGTATTGATTACGGTTCCGTGCCATCGCGTCATCGGGAAAAACGGGAAACTGACCGGATTCAGAGGCGGTTTAGAAATGAAAAAGCAGCTGCTGGCATTAGAGGGCGGAAACATTGAAACACTGGAATACCGGCTGAGCCGGACAGGAGGGAACACATGAAACTGATTTCTTGGAATGTAAACGGCTTGCGTGCCGTGATGAAAAAGATAGATATCAATACTTACGTTCAGGAAACGGAAGCCGATATTCTATGTCTGCAAGAAACAAAAGTACAGGACGGACAAGTATCATTACAGCCTGAAGGATATCACGCCTATTGGAACTATGCGGTGAAAAAAGGCTACTCAGGCACGGCTGTTTTTTCGAAAGAAAAGCCGCTGCACGTGTTCTATGGACTGGGGATTGACGACCATGATCAAGAAGGACGGGTGATCACGCTTGAATTTGAGCATGTGTTTGTCGTCAACTGTTATACGCCTAATGCCAAACGCGGATTAGAGCGAATTGATTACCGTCTTCAATGGGAAGCCAATTTTAAGGATTATCTGCAGAAGCTTGACCGGAAGAAGCCCGTGATATTATGCGGCGATCTGAATGTCGCACACAGGGAGATAGACTTAAAAAATCCGAAAGCCAACCGGAAGAACGCCGGTTTCTCGGATCAGGAGCGGGAAGCGTTCAGCGCCCTGCTGAACGCCGGATTTACCGACTCATTCCGCTATTTATATCCTGATCGGGAAGGCGCCTATTCCTGGTGGTCTTACAGGACGAACGCACGTGAGAAAAACATCGGCTGGCGGCTTGATTACGTTATTGTTTCAGACAGACTGAAGCAGCGGATCAGCGAAGCGGCCATTTGTGCCGATATCATGGGTTCTGACCATTGCCCTGTTGAAATGACAGTGGATTTATGATGAGATAGCAGTAAGAGAAATCCACTCTTGCTGCTTTTTTATCACCGAAAATGGAGGAGCACATGGCAAATATAAAAGAGATTGCGAAACTGGCGAATGTGTCGGTGGCCACCGTATCACGCGTATTAAACCGACACCCGTACGTATCTGAGGAGAAAAGGCGTCTTGTGAATCAAGTGATGAAGGAGCTGGATTATACCCCTAATCGAACCGCCATTGATCTGATTCGCGGAAAGACCAATACAATCGGCGTGATTTTGCCGTACAGCGACCATCCCTGCTTTGACAAAATTGTAAACGGTATCACGAAGGAAGCGTTTGCCCATGATTACGTGACAACCCTTCTCCCCACCAACTATGACCCCGCTATAGAGTTGACATATTTCGAACTGCTGAAAATGAAAAAGATTGACGGACTGATTGTCACGTCCCGTGCGAATGAATGGGAAACCGCCGTACCTTACCTGGAATACGGTCCCATTGTCGCTTGTGAATATACACAGCATCAAGAGATTCCCTGCGCTTATAATGACAGGCAGGCAGCATACAGAGAAAGCTTTTTGTATTTGAAGAACCGCGGGCATCAAGACGTTGCTTTTACATGTGTGCGGGAAGCGGAAAAAAGCCCGAGTACGGCCGACAAGGTAACCGCATATAAGGCGGTTTTCGGCTCTCTTGATGAAACCCGCATTCTGGTCGGATGCCATGATATGGACGACGGAAAGCGGGCGGGTGAGCACTTCCGGGGTTTCGACAAGGCGCCGACGGCCATCTATGCGCACAGTGATGACGTGGCTGCCGGCTTGTACCAGTTTGCGAAAGAACAGAAATGGGACGCGGAGATCATCGGCGAGGGAAATCTGAGCGTCAGCCGGGCATTGAATATTCCATCTCTGGAACTTCATTTGGAACGGGTCGGAAAGGAAGCATTTTTATTGTTTTTTCACGAAGAAACGGCTAAAAAACAAATTATGCATCAATTTCAGCGGAAAAAGTCTTGAGCTGAAATGGGTTTCATGCTTTATAACTAGATTGAGAAAAAAAGGAGGCGGACATATGCGAATTGAACATGCAGCGATATGGGTGAAAGATTTAGAACGGATGAAAGAGTTTTATGAGACATACTTCGGCGCCAAGGCCAATGACCTTTATCATAATGAGAAAAAAGATTTCAAATCGTATTTTCTTTCGTTTGACTCCGGATGCAGGCTGGAACTTATGAAAAAAGGCGGCATTGATGAAGCTCCGTCACAGAATATGACCGGATGGGCGCATCTCGCATTTTCTACAGGCAGCAAGGAGCGGGTGAATGAATTGACGGAGACGTTTAAAAACGACGGATTTCAGGTTGTAAGCGGCCCGCGCGTGACGGGTGACGGATATTATGAGAGCGTGATAGAGGATGGGGAAGGCAATTTGATAGAAATCACAGTGTAACAGTGCGGGGAACCCGCACTGTTTTATTGATTAAATTTGCTGAGCATTAGTTTTCGGACCGAAGAGGATTAACAAAACGGAACATAGAAGCCAGCAGCCGCCGATGAACAAAAAGACGCTGATGTAGCCGAGCTTAACGGCAATAAATCCGACGAGCAGGGAACCGAATATATTGGAAAAACGGCCGAGCCCGTACGCCAGCCCGCTCCCGGCCGAGCGATATTCCGTAGGATACGGCTCCGATGTATATGCGTATAAGTTTGAGGTGAATACCCGTTCCGTAACGTTGACGACAAATCCAAACACAATAATCATGACGGGAATAAACGTCATGCCGTATAACAGTCCGGCAATGGCAGTCAGAAAAGCGCTTGCGGCCAGGATCCATTTCCTTTGGAACGTCTCGGATATCATGGAACCGAGCAATGCGCCAAGCGGTGCGCCGACAGAGTGAAGCACATTGTACCACAGCGTTTTTTCCATGGTGATGCCGTTGCTTTTCAGCAGGCTGGGCACCCATGAAGCAAAGCCGTAAAAGCCAAAGGTTTCAAGAATCCATACCGCTGACAGGATGATGGTGATCTTTAAATTCCTGCCCTGAAACAGCCCTAAGTAGCCTGCGTGCTTCACTGTATGTACTTCTGCCGCCTCTTTTGGCGCGGGAAGCGGGCCTTTTTCTTTCTCTATACGTGCTTCAAGACGGTTCATAATGGCGTTTGCCTGATCATATGCGCCCCGATTTTCGTGCCAGCGCGGCGATTCCTCAAGCCGGCGGATAAAAAAGAAATAAATGAGACCGGCCGCCCCCCATACGAATACGAGCCGCCACCCCCATGAGCCTAAAGGAATGACAAAAGCGGAAACAACGTTTGTGACGGGAACGCCGATCAGTCCGATCATGGCGCAAAAGGAGATGTATTTTCCCCGTACGGAGGATGGAAAAAATTCCGCCAAATAGCTGTTCGTCACAATCATGGCGGCCGCGACGCCGAGCCCGGTCAAGAAGCGGAAAATCATTAAGGACGGAATGTCCCATGCCAGCGCATTCAGAAAAGATGAGATCGAAAAGACAAGGACAAAACAATTCAGCGCTTTTTTCCTGCCGATCCGATCGGACAGCCTTCCGCCGATGGACGCGCCTAAAAACATGCCCAGGAAGGATGCGGCCGTAATGTCGGCAATGGTGGACAGCTTCACGCCCCAATGCTCAATCAGCGCCGGAGCCACGTTGCTGAGCGTAAACAGATCAGCGAGATCGAAAAAATAGATGATTCCGAGAGCGGTTAATACTTGATAGTGCACACGCGAAATGGGGAGACGGTCTAATCGGTTCGCTACATTTGAGAATGTCTGATGTTTCATAAAAAACCCCCTGACTTTGCAATTGTAATCAGAAAATACTGTAAATTTATCTGACGAATACATTATAAAGGTCTTTTTTTGGCAAAAACAGAGTGTAAATAACCAGAGCCAAAGGAAACGGCATAGCGCTTTCTTCTTAAAATATATAACATTTCCTATATCTGTTTCTGTTTATATTGTAAAATGTTGAAGGAAAGGAAGTTGATGCATAAATATGAATACGTTTGTACGGCCCGCAGAGGGAAGAAATAGTGTATCGAGATATCTTCTTTCTCTGTTGGTCATTGTGGGTTTGTTCTTTTTTGGAAGCATACTGACCGTGTTTTATATGTTTCTCACGTCCGCTTTCAACCCTTCACTGACGATAAATTGGGATGAGGCGGCATTAAGTGACCCGCTGGCGGATATTTATTTACAGCATATCGTCTATTTCATAGCGATTCCGGGCATTTGGATAGCGGTTCGTTTCATTATGAAGCGGCGGTTTTTATCCATCATCACACCGAATCAGTCGCTGAACTGGAAGAGAATTTTCTTTGGATTCGGCACATATGTTGTGTTGATGTTTGTCGCGGGGCTGATTGATTTTACAATTCATCCGGATCGTTTCATGCTTCAGGAATTCCATGCTTCACGTTTTCTGCTGCTGTTAGCGGCGGCCGTCTTATTGGTGCCGATTCAAACCTCTGCGGAGGAATTTCTCTTTCGCGGTTTTCTGCTTCAGTTCGCCGGAAAATTGACGGCAAACGCGGTGGTTCTGACGGTCATTATCGGCGGATTATTCGGCGCACTTCATTTCGGAAATCCGGAGATGGAAAATGGAGCTCTCTGGGCGGGAATCGGATATGTCACCATCGGCATGATCTGGACCTTTATCACGATTAAAACGGGCAGTCTGGAGATGTCCCTTGGCGGTCACGCTGCCAATAATATGTTTTTATTTATCTTTCTCACAGAGGATCATTCGGTGTACGGCGGCATTCCGTCGATATTTACAACAGCAGCCGGCGGCTATGAAATATATGATTGCATATCGACTCTGGTGATCAATATCATCTTCGCATGGCTCGCGTTCCGTTTTGTGAAAAAAGAAAAGCAGCAGGCCGCCTAGGCTCTGCTGCTGATTTGTAAGGTGTTCATCGCTTCATCAATATCCGTCGTCGGCCTCCGGCAGGCGAAATTCTCGCAAATGTAGACCGTTGTCTTTCCGTCGATCATTTGATAACCCGCGGCAAAGTCAGAAATGCCTTTAAGCTCATCCGGATGTTCTGCGGCGAGAATCGTATAGGCGGGAGTGAAATGCTCCTGAAGCGCCTCAATGAAACGTTTTCTGTCAGGGTCATCTTTCCTTCCGAAAACAACGATTTCTTTTTGGGGCATTGTATGTGCCAGTACGCTTTGCATGAAGAAAGCGTTGCTGCTCGGATAGGCCTCTATTTCCCGTTTGAACACGGAAAACATCGCTTCGGCTTTTTCAATCAGTGATATATCACCCGTCAGACGGCCGAGACGAAGCAGCTGTACGGCAGCCGCGCTGTTTCCGGAAGGCACGGCCCCGTCATAAACCTCTTTTTCCCTGACAAGAAGGGTCTCGGCATCATTCCCCGTAAAGAAGAAGCCTCCGTGCCGTTCATCCCAGAACAGCTCCAGCATGCTTGTACATAACGTTTTCGCTTTCTGCAGATAAGACGGATGAAAACCCGCTTCATACAGTTCAAGATAAGCCCAGATGAGAAAAGCGTAATCATCGATAAACCCTTTGTTTTTCACTTCGCCCTCGCGATAGCGGACCATGACGCGCCCGTCCGGCATGAGGTGCCGTTCGAGAAAGCGGATCGCTGTTTCCGCCATGCTGAGAAAGTCAGGCTCGTGAAATACCTTTGCGGCCTTTGCCAGCCCGGCAATCATGAGCGCGTTCCATGAGGTCAGCACTTTGTCATCTGTATGCGGATAGCTTCTGTTTTCACGCGCTTCCAGCAATTTTGTTCTTGCCTCTTCAAGGCGTTCGGCCAGCTCATGTTCTGTGAGGCCGGTCTCTTCTAGGATGGCCTCACGCCGCGTGAAAATGAGGTGCGGGATGTTTTCACCTTCAAAATTGCCTTGATCTGTGATGTTATACACCTTGCAGTAAAGCGGGCCGAGTTCATCACCGAGAAGGTTCATGATTTCTTTTTTAGACCATATGTAATATTTCCCCTCACGGCCTTCGGTATCAGCGTCTAAAGCTGAGAAAAAGCTGCCGTCTTCATGCATCATTTCCCGCTGAATAAACGTTACGATCTGCATCGCAATCTGTTTGTAGCGCTCATTACCCGTGACTTGGTAGGCTTCTGTATATGCGGTCAGGAGAAGGGCGTTGTCATACAGCATTTTCTCAAAATGCGGCACGAGCCATTCATTATCAGTCGAGTAGCGGGCGAATCCGAACCCGATGTGGTCAAAAATCCCGCCGTTCGCCATGCCGTCGAGTGTCTTGGTTACACCGGCCAAAGCCTGTTCCTTGCCCGTATAGCTGTAGTAGCGAAGCAGAAACATGAGCATATGCGGCATCGGAAATTTCGGAGCCTGGCCGAACCCGCCGTACACCGTATCAAACCCGCCGGCCAGCTGGCGATACGTGTCATGAACCGCCTGTTCGCCAAGCATGCCCTCAGCCGGGTGAACCTTGACTTCAAGATGAGCGGCGGCGTTTTCGGCGATATCCTCGACATGCTGCCGGTCATTCGCAAACGTTTCGGACAGATGTTCAAGCACATCGATAAAGCCCGGACGGTTATATTTGCTCGTCTTCGGAAAATACGTCCCCGCATAAAACGGCTTTTGATCTGGTGTGACGAACACGTTCAGCGGCCACCCGCCCTGCCCCGTCATCAGCTGGCAGATTCTCATATACACGGAATCCACATCAGGCCGCTCTTCACGATCAACCTTGATGGCTATGAATTTATCGTTTAACATACCGGCGATCTCTTCGTCCTCAAAGGATTCGTGGGCCATTACATGGCACCAATGACAAGTCGAATAGCCGATGCTGACAAGAACCGGCTTGTTTTCGCGTTTTGCTTTTTCGAAGGCTTCTTCTCCCCAAGGGTGCCAGTTTACGGGGTTGTGGGCGTGTTGGAGCAGATAGGGGGACTTCTCCGTGATTAAACTGTTGGGTTTACTATTGTTTGGCATGGGCTCACCTGCTTTCTATTAATATTTGTACGTTTAACATACCACAATCCTCTAAAAAAATTCATACACTCAACTTTGTGAACCACACCCAAGTCATTAAAAAGGAGAACGGCTTATGACTCTATTTTCAGGGTTAAACTTCATCTACCTTATTGCTTTTTAGATAAGAAATAAGGATTTAAAATCTTTATCATTTTATTTACTGTTAGATAAGTGAAACACACCCCGGCGACTGTAACCATCCCGCCTGTCAGTGCAATAAACGCAGGTACTTCACCTAACCACACCCAAGAAATGGCCAAGGCTACGGCTGGTGTTAAATAAAGTGAAATGGTTGCTTCTGAAGTACCGACGAGTGAAGTTACATATGCAAGTGCAAAGTAAGGCACAACCGTTGGTAATAAACCTAAGTAAACGATAGACAATGTTGAGTTCATTGAAGCGTTCAAAAACTCTTCCCCTAAGCCAGGCAGAAATACAAGCATAGGAATTGTCCCGCCCCAAATAGTGAATGTAACGAATGGAATAAATCCATATTTTTTTATATAGCGGGCTTGAAAAACGAAATAAATACTCTCCGAAAAAGCTGCCAGCAGGATTAACAAAATGCCGTTCACTGAATGTGTATAGTTTCCTGCCCCAAATGTAATGATCGACACACCTAATAAACTTATGATAGAGCCAATCCATTTATAAAGCCCAAAATGTTCACCAAAAAACAGACGAGATAACATTGCAGAAAAAATAGGTGTCATGGTCACGAGTAAGCTTGCTACCCCTGCGCTGACGGTTTTTTCTCCGATATTCAGCAAAATGTGATATAGTGCAAAACCTAAAAATCCTAAAGATAAAATAGCAGGGATATCCTTCATGTCAGGTAAACGCATATGAGTCAAAACAGCAAAAACCACCAGTGCCATTGACCCAATCAACAAGCGAAACAAAGCGAGGTGTTCCGGCGTGTAACTCTCCAAACCCGCGCGAATTCCCGGGAAAGCTGATGCCCACAACCCAATCATCAGACTGTAAGATATACCGATTCGAACTGTTTTCTTTCGCATCTTTCTCACTCCTCTTTACAAAAACCAACCAGTTATTTAATGTGTTTCTATATTAATAAAGATTTGATGATATGACTTCAACCAGTTAAATAGATTTTGACCCAACCACTTTAAGGAGGATACTTTTTATGAGCGCTCCAGAAGAAAAAAAGATGAAAAAGCTTCCTAAGTACATACAAATCATTCAATTTATAAAAGAGAAAATAGGAAATGGAGAATGGCCGATTGGAAGTAAGATTCCAAGCCAGCGCACGCTTGCCAAACACTTTGAGGTGAACAG
This sequence comes from Bacillus sp. IS1, assembly GCF_032461585.1. Lineage (NCBI taxonomy): Bacteria > Bacillati > Bacillota > Bacilli > Caryophanales > Bacillaceae > Bacillus > Bacillus sp. IS1. Next base: position 36,025 of record NZ_JAWCWR010000002.1, read on the forward strand.
GAGCACAGTCATTACAGCTTTAGAGGAATTGATGGCGGATGGATTAATCGAAGGCAGAATGGGCAAAGGGACAGTTGTTACGAACAATACATGGACACTTTTGGCTAAGAATTCCGCCCCCGATTGGGATCAGTATGTAACCTCCGGAATCCAGCATCCAAGCCAAAAAATTGTTCAAGAGATCAATAAATCAGAATCAAATTCCGATCTTATACAGCTCAGTAAAGGAGAACTTTCACCTGAGATTTTTCCTTTAGCTGCTATGAAAGAGATGATGGGAAAGGTATCTCAAAACATAGAGGCATTCGGGTATGAGGAACCAAAAGGATATTTGCCTTTGAGAGAGGCATTAAGCGGCTATTTAAGAACAATCGGTATTCAAGCTTCATCTTCTTCCATTCTTATTGTTTCTGGAGCGCTGCAAGCCTTGCAGCTGATATCAATGGGGCTTTTGCAAAGGGGATCGACCGTTTATCTTGACCAGCCTTCCTATCTTTATTCATTACACGTATTTCAATCAGCCGGTATGAAGCTGACTGGAGTTCCTATGGATAATGATGGACTTTTGCCGGAACATATCCACATGGCAAGGGGGGAACGGGGGAGGGCTATTTTATATACAAATCCTTGTTTTCATAATCCGACAGGTATTTTAATGTCAAAAAAGAGGCGAGAAGAAATCCTTGCGGCAAGTGAGAATGCACAGCTTCCCATTATTGAAGATGATATTTATCGTGAGTTATGGATAGATGAAATTCCTCCAGATCCTATTAAAACAATAGATAAAAATGGACATGTGCTTTACATAGGAAGTTTATCTAAGACATTAAGCCCCGGCTTAAGAATTGGATGGATCGTCGGGCCGGAACCAGTGATTGAACGTTTATCCGACATAAAAATGCAAACAGATTACGGCTCCAGTTCGTTATCCCAGAGAGTAGCGGCAGAGTGGTTTACATCCGGTGAATACCAGCAGCATCTAGAACAGGTGAGAAGTCAATTAAAGGTGAGAAGACAATTGGTCATGAGTCTCTTAGAAACCAATTTGAAGAATGTCGCTACATGGAATATGCCGAAGGGAGGATTCTTTGTCTGGGTAAAAATATTGCCTTCACTATCTATGAAATTACTTTATACAAAAGCTTTGACAAAAGGGATACTTCTCAATCTCGGCAGTATCTATGCTCAAGAAAAAGGGAACTATATTCGCTTATCATATGCTTATGCATCTCTTGAAGACCTTCAAAAGGGAATTTATGAATTGGGTTTGATGATTAAGGAATTGGCAAGCAGATAAATATATAATGATTACTTTCTTAATAAAATGATTCAAATTTAAAAGCAGCCGGAACACGGTATAAAACTTAGCGGCATCACTTAGTAATTTACATATAAAGTAATTCAGTTCGTTTAAATCCTGACTTAAGTGCTTGTAAATAAGGCATCTTTATTCTCCAAAAAGAAGAAAATATGTCGATTTTAAGTCGAATATAATCCTCTTATGTAAAAATATAGAATTTAATAATTGTTTTTGGTATTATATGGTTTGTAAATTCTAAACATACAATCGGGAGGAATTTTCATGTGCAACGAACATTTTGATGTGGCTATTATAGGTGCAGGACCGGCTGGTTTGTTTTTGGCGAAAGAAATTCTGGAGAATTCAAATCAAAAAGTTGTTTTGATTGACAGCGGACCTTCTATCAAAAAAAGACATTGTCCTCTCATTCAAAAAGGTAACTGCACGAAATGTCCTACGTGTCATGTAGTAGAGGGAGTCGGGGGAGCGGGAATGTATTCAGACGGTAAATTATCTTCTTATCCTGCTGGAAGCGGCCTGGTTGAGCTATTAGGCAGTGAAGAGAAAGTAATTGAAATCAACAATTATGTATTAGAATCTTTTCTGTCAGGGATGAGTGCACAAAACATCAAAGAGACAAAGGCCGATAAAATCCAAAGCTCTGGAATGCAAAAAAATGCTGCAACTCAAAATTTAAATTGGAAAGGCTATGATGTCTATCATATTGGAACAGAAGGTATTATCGAATATTGTATTCAACTGGAAGAGCAGCTGCTGACCATGGGTCTACATCTTTTAACAAACCACAAGATGGTTAATATTGAGAAATTCCATAATATATTTACTTTAACTTTAGAAAATAAGAGAAAAGGGACATTTCATATCTCTTCAGACAAGGTAATTATGGCTACCGGGAAGGACTCAGGGACCTTTTTAAGGAATGTGATGAATAAGCTTGGTGTTAATTACGGATTTAATGAAATTGAGCTGGGTATAAGAGTGGAGACAAAGAGGGAAGGTATTATCGTATTATCAGAAACGCACCTGGATGCTAAAATTAAACAAAAAATAAGTGAAGATGTAGAAGCAAGAACCTTTTGTATGTGTAATGGAGGATTTTTGGTAAACTGTTATTATGATACTTATCTTCCAAACGAGAAGATTGCGACCATTAGCGGCTTTTCATATAGAGACAAAAAATCTCCAAACGCAAATTTTGGTGTATTGATTCGAAGAAAATTCCCTGATCATATTGATCCTATCGCTATGCAGCTGGGTATCATACAAGCAGTTAATCAAGCCTCCGGTCATGGGGGAACGATTGTCCAGCGTTATGAAGATTTCGTTGCCAGAATACCCACAATTGAAGAAAAATTGAAGCAGAATAGCATTAAATCTACTCTGCCGGATGCAGCGCCAACAAATCTGCATTGGGTTCTTCCTCAATATGTAACAGAAGCAGTGGAGGAATTTTTAAATCATTTGTCTTTATTATCTGAAGACCTAATTAATGGTGATACCTTACTGCACGCTCCGGTATGGGAACTATGCTGGGATCGTGTTCAAGCAGAAGAGGGTCTTCGTACCAATGTACCTGGATTCTATGTTGCCGGAGATGCCATTGGATGGGCACGCGGAATTATTCAAGCAGCGACTACTGGAATCGTTATTGCAAGAGATATTCTTAATGATAAAAAACCTTGCAATAAGGAGCTGACATCTACTGTCTAAAAGGAGGACTAACAGTGGAAAAAACAGAGCACCCAAGAGTGGGAGTCGGAGCATTTATTCTGAATGAGGAACAGGAATTACTATTAGTTTTACGAAAGAAGGACCCTGAAGCTAATCATTGGAGTATACCCGGCGGTAAAGTTGAGTGGATGGAAAAGGCAGAAGATACAGTTATCCGTGAAATAAAAGAGGAAGTAGGGGTCACTATTCAGGTTGATTCTTTACTTTGTGTCACAAACCATATTTTACATGATGAGGAGACTCATTGGGTATGTCCGACGTATCAATGCAGTATTCAAACTGGGACTGTAAGAAACCGCGAGTTAAATGCAATAATTGATGTTGGCTGGTTTTCTCTTCAAAATTTGCCTGATCCCTTAACGTTAACTACTAAAAATGCTTTAGAGAGTTATCTTAATAAATTTGAAAGTCAGAGAAAATAAAAATGCATACAATTTTATTCGATTTAGATGGAACCTTGGTAAATAGTGAATGGTTGGCAAAAGAGGCTTATAATCATGGAATTGAAACAGTATTAAAGAGAAAATTAACGAATGAAGAGAGAGAGTCTCTTGTCGGTAAGCCTATTGCGGTTTTTTTGAGAAGATTTCCAAACGAGGCAGAGCAAATACGTTCCTCGATATTGCAGTATTTCGAAAATAAAATCCATCAAATCAGACCGTATCCGGGTGTTATCTCTTTGCTGGAAAGTTTAAGTGAAAGAGGATATGGTTTGGGGATTGTGACCTCACAATTGAAAAAATTTGCTTATGGCGAGTTAATCAATAATAAATTAGATGGGTTTTTTAAAGTCGTTCTCACGGCTGAAGATTGTGATGAGTACAAACCGAGTCCTAAGCCATTACTAACAGCGATAAATCACTTACATGCAGATGTAAGCGATTGTTTATATATTGGAGATCAAATGACAGATATTGAGGCAGCTCATGCTGCTGATATGAAAAGTGCGGGCGCATTATGGGGAGAGGGGAAACTTACACACTTATCTGCAGCTTCACCGACATACTTTGTAAAAGAACCCCAACAACTTCTTCGCATTCTGCAAGACAACAACTATTCCGCTGCTTTTTAACATTCTCACATTAAAGGATTCAGGATAAAAAAGCCGCCGACAAAGCGGCTTTTCTTAAGTTAAGATGCCAAATATAAAAAAAAGGCTAACCTCTGCTCTCCTTGTTTTATTCAAACTTCAATCTGTATGGTTATGTCTTTCCTAGAGGCACATAGGCTTGGTTTTTGAAGAGTAAATCTTTTTTGTTTTCGGTTGATCATATGTAAAAGCGATTATTTTAATCGCTTTTTGATACTTCAAAACATGCTAAGCTTTGACCTCTTTATCAGTAAGCACTCTTAAAGCATCTCTCACTTTTAAGGCGAAGTTGACAGGTTTATCAATCGATTCGAAATGAATATACATCAGTCTCGGTTTATCAAACAGCCAGTGATTGTGAAGTGACGTTACAGTCAGATCATGTTTCCGAAGGACGCTGATAAATGGATTGATTTCTTTTTGCAGAATTACAGTTTCTCCGCTGCAAAGAGCACGGCCGTCTTTTGTCATTGATTCAAATGAAAACATTTGCGGAATGAGCAAAAATGATCTTCCGGGCCGTCCCAGTACTACTGGTTTTATATTCGTTCGGGATCTCATTACTGTACAAATTCCATTTTCAAACGTATGCATGGTTCCGCCTAGAATATCGTTGAATTCGTCACAAAGACCATGCCGTTCAATCATTTCCCCGTCAGTTTTTGGTACCGCACGCACAGTTTTAGTAGTTAGAACTCTCAGGGCCTCTCTCACTTTTCTTGCAAAATTGAGAGGTTTATCAATTGATTCAAAATGCATAAACATCAGACGCGGTTTATCAAACAGCCAATGGTTATGAACGGCAGTTACGATGATACCGAATTTGCGCAGCTCACTCATTAACGGGTTCACTTCTTCTTGCAGTAAAACAGTCTCACCTAAACATAAAGCTCTGCCTTCCCGATCCATGCTTTCAAATGAAAAGGCCTGAGGAATAAAAGGAAATGCCTCGGCTCTTCTTCCGAGTACCACCGGATGAATGTTGCTTCGAAATCTTGTCGCCGTACATACGCCATTTACCACACTTGGCGTTGAATTGAGAATTCTAGCAAATTCTTTGCAGAGTCGTGATGGCTCCATACTCGTTTCTTCCACTTCATATCTCCTCCTGGAATCTATTTATAACGTACTTAGTATTAAAGATATGTGAAGATAGAAAAAATGTAACGCGTCAGCAGTCCATATTAGAGAGAATCAGCCTTCGGGCTATTTGAGAACTAGAAAACTTTATGAATCAATTGGTAGTTTTATCCTGTTGACCTAAGTCTGACATCAATAAAGGGAATGCGGTTTGTGTACTGGTTAAAGAATATAAAGTTAAGATTGCAAATGCCGCAAATGAGAAGGTGGAAGCAACTGCAATCAGGAAACTTTGTGTTTCCTTACTTATTAAACTAATGATTTATTTGCTTGAAAATCTTTCCTCGTTTATTCCATGACTAATACATATTGTTTATCTTCCAAATAGAATATATGACTAAGGTGATTTATATCTTTAAACTTTATATGTTTTCCAAATTGTAAAGTATTTAAATTGATAACGACATCCATACTTTCATCTTTATCTTCATCTTCATATCCATCTAAGCAGGAATATATTTCAACTGATTCACCTTTTGACAAGTGTTTTTCAATGAAAAGAAAAAGTGATTTAATAGATTTACGTTGGCCAGGTGTATTGTTGGCGTGTAAGTACCCTTGTAATTCATATATATAAGGATGTGTGAATTTGTTTCTGACTGCTTCATATCCAGGGTCTAAATGAACAATATCAATTCCGTATGCATCTTCTTCTGTGTCATAAACCTTTACAAGTGAATTTTCGCTGTTCTTTCGATTTTTTTTAACTTGAGAGCGTTTGTTGACATCAATTCCTTTTATTTCTAGTTCAGAAATGGGCTTAAGTGTAGGATTCCTGTCATACTCACCGATAGGAAGTTCTTTGTCAGCCCCAATAAAATGATGTAAAGTCAATCTATTTCCTCCTTTATTTTATACAACTAAAATACTCAATCTGACTTTGGATAGTGAGATCTCTTTTTGGGTTTGAAAGCCGGATGGATGACAAGTCGGGTAGCCAATGCTGATCAGAACCCGCTTGTTTTCACGTTTTCCCTATACATCTGACGAAGAATATGTAAATTCCGCCTGAATTTCTTTTAAAAACTGTTCTGCAGCTGCGGAAAAAACCTGGTGCTTTTTCCACACGATATTTAATCCAGATTCAAGCCTTGGCTCTAACGGTTTAAAACAAAGGTTGCTGTCACCGGATGTATTCACTATTTTATCAAGGGTTATTGCGTAACCGATGCCTTCATCAACCATAATGGCTGCATTATAGGCAAGATTGTATGTAGTCACCACATTTAATTTATCAAAATCTTCACCAAACCAATCGATAAATTCATTTTTAGATAATGTCTGCTGCATGGCCTGTCGAGAACAGATGAGCGGAATATTTAATAAATCAATTGCTCGAATGGTGTCTTTGGAAGCAAGCGGACTGTCTTTTCTCATCACAACGCCCCACACATCTTTAGCCGGGATCGTCATATAATTGTATTTTGATAAATCAGCTGGTTGTATTAAAATACCAAAGTCCAGCAACCCCTTGTCGAGCCGCTCAGTCACATCGTCTTCGTTTCCGCTGAAGAGATGATACCGTATATTTGGATAACTGAACTGTAAATTTTTCACTACCCGTGCAATCTGTTTCATGGCGTCTGTTTCCCCGCCGCCTATGTACACATCTCCACTTATTGTTTCTTCCATGGAGCTGAATTCCGCCTCTAATTTACCGACCATATCCACGATTTCTTCAGCCCTCTTCCGCAGGAGCATGCCTTCATCGGTGAGAATGATACTGTGACTGCTGCGGATAAAAAGTTTTTTTCCTAACTCCCGTTCAAGATCTTTTAATTGTCTTGACAAAGTTGGCTGTGTAATATGCAAAACATCAGCAGCAGCCGTAATGCTTCCTTCTCTTGCTACAGTGAGAAAATACCGCAAAACTCTAAATTCCATATAACACTCCTCCTTAATCATGTTTTCATTGTAAATGTCTCAGAAATGCCTAACAAGCATATCTAGATATGAGATATAAGTATTTGTTATATAAAAAAGGCTTAGCTACAATAAAAAACGAGTAAGAAAATGTATTTTGTGACCATTTAAAGAAAGAGTTGTTTTTGATGAAAGAAAATAAATTGTTGATTTTCATATTAACCATGGGTGTTTTCGGTATCTTAAATACAGAGATGGGGGTTATTGGGTTATTGCCTTCCATTGCTGATCACTTTCATGTCAGCATACAAAAAGCAGGATTGACTGTGAGTCTTTTTGCTTTAGCTATCGCTGTATCCGGACCGACGATGCCGTTGTTGTTTTCGGGGATCAATCGAAAAAAGGTCATGTTATTTGTCTTAGGTGTTTTCGTTGCGGGAAACATCGCATCCGTACTTACAGCCAGCTTTACCCTTCTATTACTCATTCGTATCGCACTGGCTCTTTTTCACCCGGTTTTTTGCTCCATGGCATTTACCGCAGCCGCTTCCTCAGTAAAACCTGAAGAAGCTCCGAAAGCCGTTTCCAAAGTATTCATTGGAATATCTGCCGGTATGGTAGCCGGCGTCCCAATTGCAAGTTTCATCGATAGTGCTGTTTCGTATGAAATGGCGATGGCATTCTTTGCTATCGTAAATGCATGTGTATTGGCCGCTGCATTGGTTTTTGTTCCATCTATGCCTGTTGAAGAAAGACAATCTTACGGTGAGCAGCTTGCCGTATTAAAAAAATCTGTTATATGGGTTTCCATAGCAACTGTTATTTTATTAAATGCTTCCGTATTCGGAGTATATAGTTATATTGCGGAGTATCTGGAGACTGTTACCCAAACGTCGCCGAATATCATCAGTTTCACGTTATTCGTTTTCGGCGGAGCCAATATGATCGGAAACATCGTTGCAGGAAAGGGGCTTACGATCAACCCCGGTAAGTCCATTCTATGTTTTCCTTTGTTATTGAGTATAGTTTACATCCTTTTATTTTTCACCGGACAGTTTGCCGTGCCAATGGTCATAATCACTTTCATCTGGGGAATATTGGCCGGAGGAATCATGGCTAATCTGAACCAATATTTGATTTCATCTTCAGCCCCTGAAGCGCCTGAGTTTGCCAACGGGGTATTTATATCGGCTTGTAACATAGGAACAACTGCGGGTTCAGCTATGGGCGGGCTATTTATATCCAAAATGGGTGCACAATACGTCGTTTTGGCAGGAATACTGGCATTGCTCCTAAGCTTTGGAACAATTATAGTAAGAAACCGCCTGTTTGCTTCTCGCAGCGATTCCTGATCTACAAAAGCAAACGGGGATACCAAAGTAAACGCAATCTATCCTTTGAAAGTATTCCGGTGGGGAGGCTTCGGTAAGCACCAGCAGTCAGGAACTCGAAAGGAGCGAGGGACAAGTGATGAAAAAACGGCTTAAAATCTATGCGATTACGGGATTTGCCAGTCCGGCCTGCCTGATCGTAAGCGATGCTTCTAAGTTTAAATCTGCAATATTTCTTGAGTACAAAGGTGTTACTGTTAACTTGAAAAATTCATCCAAATCCTTAATGGATCTTATTTTAATAAGCATAAAACCTGGATCTTATATCGAGATTACCGCAAATGGGTGTGACGAGCACAAGGCTTTACAAACGATAGAACATACTTTGAGTAAATATCTTTTTATTGAGCCGGAAAATAGTTGGAATTAAGAGCATGAGGTAAGTAAGGAGAAATGACGCCTATGTCTTAAGAAAGAGCCTCACATGTTCATTGTTTCTGTAAGAATATAACAATCCTTGGTTAGAACGATAATAATACCATTTGTGACAAGCACCGGCTGCGCACACATACCTTTTAATTTGAGTTTCAGGCTAAGAAAAAAAGCCTTTATACAAGGCTTTCGGTAAATAATTCATACAGCCGTTTGGCTGCTCATTCAGTGACAGCTCACAGCTCTTTTGTCATCAAGACATGCGGGATGCCGTCTTCCATAAATTCCGGTGAATCTGTCTGATAGCCCAGTTTGTGATAAAAGCCTTCCGCATGTGTTTGTCCATGCAGTTTACATTGGGTGATGCCTTTTTCTTTTACCATGTTTTCTAATTCGCTTATGATGACTTTGCCCAACCCATATTTGCGGTAAGGCTTCAGGATGCAGATTCGTTCGAGCTTGCCTGTATGGTTTACGATGCGGACGCGTCCTGTGCCGGCAGGCTGATTTTCATGATAAACCAAGACATGCCCGCACTGTTCCTCAAGTGTATCGAACTGATCAAATTCATCGGATTCAGGTACTTGCTGTTCCTCAATGAATACTGCTTTTCTAATCTCAAGCGCTGCTTGTAAATCAATTTCCGTTGTTATCCTTTTTATCTGCATGATCAACCAATCCTTTTCACATGTTAGTCTGGACTGCACGGCTTGCTTGTGTTCTTATAGAAGTAACGATAAAACAATTATATTGCAAATGCAACAAAAACATGAAGGGTTTGAAAAGATATGACTGATATTTTGCGGGAAATCGGTATGATCGCACGGGCACTGGATTCCATCAGCAATATTGAATTTAAGGAATTAGACTTAACAAAAGGGCAGTATCTCTATCTTGTGCGTATATGTGAAAACCCGGGAGTGATACAGGAAAAAGTGGCGGAAATGATTAAAGTAGACCGAACAACAGCGGCGAGAGCAATCAAAAAATTGGAAATACAAGGGTTTATTGAAAAGCGTCCTGATGATCAAAATAAAAAAATAAAAAAACTGTTCCCGACTGAAAAAGGGAGAAAGGTTTATCCGTTATTGCAAAGAGAAGGAGAGCATTCTGCGGAGGTAGCCCTGTCCGGCTTTACATCTGAGGAAAAAGAAACCATTTTCAGCCTTCTTCAGCGGGTGAGAAAAAATATAGAACATGATTGGGAATATGTGAAGAAGGGGAATAAAAGAGATTATTGATGGTTATTAATTCCTTTTGGTGAATGATTAAAGTCATAAATGGATACGTTATCTGTGAAATCTCCTTCCTCGGTTCCTGCTTCAACATAGCCGATAGGCTTATTTTTAACGAAAAGTATCAATTATGGTATATTTAAATAAGAAAAAATAATTGAAGCGGGGAATGATATGAGTACAATCGAAAAACAAAGACGTAAGAAATTCAGAGTGAAATCAATCGTACGGGCCATCATGGTCATCATCGGCGGAATTATTGCCGCGTATGGACTGGAAACCGTATTGATTCCGAATAGTGTATCTGACGGCGGTGTAACCGGACTCAGCATTGTCGGTTCACAGCTGTTTCATTTGCCTCTTGGGATCTTAATTGCGGTGATCAATATACCGTTTGTCTGGTTAGGATATAAGCAAATCGGGAAAGGTTTTGCGTTTCTATCAATTATCGGTATTGTCTCACTTGCCGCGGGCACGAGTTTTTTCCACCACACACCGGCTATCATCGAGGGAGACACCCTGTTAATCACCGTTGTCGGCGGGATTATTCTCGGCTTTGGAATGGGATTGGCATTGCGCAACGGCGGCGCATTAGATGGAATTGATATGCTGGCTGTGCTTCTGTCACGGAAATTGCCGTTTGGCACGAGCGACCTCATTTTATTTTTAAACATGTTTGTGTTTATTTTTGTTTCTTTTGTATTTGGGCTGCAAGGCGCATTGCTTTCGGTCATTGCTTACTACATTGCATCTAAGGTGATTCATGTGGTTGAGGAAGGCTTAAGCGGTTCTAAAACATTTCAGATTATCACCAATGAGCCTGCATTAATGGTAGAGACCATTCGTGAAGAATTGGGCCGGAGCGCTACTTATAAAGAAGCATACGGCGGTTTTTCTCATGAAAAATTCCAAGAAATCACATGTGTCATCAACCGTTTGGAAGAAACCAAACTGAAAGAAATTATTAATGACATTGATAAACAAGCCTTTGTGACGGTATATGATGTCGCAGAAGTAAAAGGCAGTAATTTCAGAAAAGTCCATAATCATTAAGTAGAGAGCTGCCGTTAACCGGCAGCTTTTTTTAAAAAAGGAGAAAAAACTTGCAAAAAAAGAATGGCGGCTGTATATTGTTGATATATCAAACATTGACTAGTCAATTAATTGCGCAAAAGAAAGTGGGGATGGGTTTTGACAGCATGTTGTTCAGAGGAAGGCGAGATTTTATATCAGCTCCAATCACTGCACAAAGTGATCGGCACGAAGTTTGAAGCGTGCACCGGAATCAGCCAATCCCGCCTTGAGCTTCTCGCCGTGCTTTTTTACGTCGACGAGATCAGCCAAAGCGATCTTCAGAAAAAGGTGAATATTGATGGCGCAGCCGTGACAAGACACTTGAAACAGCTTGAAGCCAAAGAAATGGTCACAAGAAGGCGGAAGCCCGAGGACAACCGAATTATACTTGTCCGGCTTACTGATCAGGGGCGGGAGAGAATTGAGGCTTCCAAAAAGGAGAAGGAGCGTTTCATAAAGGAAATGCTTGCCGGTGTCAGCGAGGAAGAACGCAGTATGTTAAAAAACGTATTGTCGCAGATGCAGAATAATATAGAAAATATGAAAGCATAGGAGTGTATTACACATGAAAACAGAACTGAAAACAAACGACTTTATGGACATTATGAAAGGCCGCCGTTCCATTCGGAATTACGATCCGGCTGTTAAAATCAGCAAAGAAGAAATGACTCAAATTCTGGAAGAAGCAACGACAGCACCGTCTTCAGTCAACGCGCAGCCGTGGCGTTTTCTCGTCATTGACAGCCCTGAAGGAAAAGAAAAACTCGCGCCGCTTGCCAGCTTTAACCAAACACAAGTCAGCACATCATCTGCGGTGATTGCGGTTTTCGCAGATATGAACAATGATGACTATTTAGAAGAAATTTATTCGAAAGCGGTCGAACTGGGCTACATGCCGCAGGAAGTAAAAGACAGACAAATCGCTGCGTTGACGGCGCACTTTGAAAAACTTCCGGAGCAAGTGAACCGTGAAACGATTCTGATCGACGGAGGCCTCGTTTCCATGCAGCTGATGCTTACGGCACGCGCGCACGGCTATGACACAAACCCGATCGGCGGCTACGATAAAGAAAAGATCGCCGAGGTTTTCGGAATGGATAAAGAGCGTTATGTACCGGTCATGCTGTTATCAATCGGAAAAGCGGCAGACGAAGGATATGCTTCCTACCGTCTTCCTATCGAAACAATCGCACAATGGAAATAAGTTTGAGGTGAAGCTGAGAGGAGAGGGACAGTGGACATAATTGCGGCTGTTTTCGTCGGAATTGTAGCTTTAGAACATGTATTTATCATGATACTTGAAATGTTTTTTATCAATTCGAAGGCAGCTAAGCGGTCCTTCAAATTGCCGAAGCATTTAGAAGGTGACCGGAATGTGGCGGTCATGTTTGCAAATCAAGGTCTGTATAATGGATTTCTGGCTGCCGGTCTCATTTGGGGGCTGATCCTCGGAGCTGATCCGATGGGCCATATGATTCAATTGTTTTTCGTCATCTGTGTGGTCATCGCGGCCATTTTCGGAGGCTTTACTTCAAACAAATCAATTATCGTAAAACAAGGACTTCCGGCTGTTTTAGCGCTTATTTTTCTTTTATTGGCGTAGGCAGAACGGAGTGAGGGCTTCCGGAATGGGAGCCCTCTTTTTTTATTCTGTTTTAAAAATCATTCCTGATAAATGGCTGATTCCGGCCGCTTGTTCTTGAGATGATAGGTTAATTTGAAAGCCGATGCCTGCGCGCATCGGCTTTTTTTCGGGTGATAGAAATACATTTTAGTATATAAAACAAAAAGGGAAACTGCTCACAGAATCGAAATAAATAATATTCGCACTAAGGAAAGGTGTAAATCTATGAGCAAAGTCGAAGTGAATACTCCGCCAAAACTAAACCATCCGTTTCTCGCCGGAATGTTGTTTATGATTGTTGGTACGCTGTGTTTTGCCTCAAAATCGATCTTTATTAAGTGGGCTTACACATTCGGAGCCACCCCGGAGTCAACGCTATTTTTCAGACAAATGATTGCAACCCCTCTTTTTTGCATCATTTTTCTTATGTATCGTGCAAAATTATCTGAAAAACCGGCAAAGGCTGATATAGTCAGAGCAGGAATCACGGGTCTGCTCGTTTTTTTTCTATCTCCGCTGTTGGACTTTATCGGGCTGCATTATGTTTCAGCTATTGTAGAAAGGATGCTCGTTATGAGTTATCCGATTTTTGTCATGATTATCTCGTTTTTCGGAAAAATAGAGAAAATCACCGCTTCAGACATCATTTCAGTCGTTGTGGTCAGCATAGGAATCTTTTTTTCCATTGGCGGCTGGAATCTGCACGAATTGAGTGCTAATATATTTGGCGCTTTTCTCGTTCTTCTGTCGTCCGCGGTTTACGGACTTTATTTGGTCTTATCCGGTCAGCTTGTTCGCAAAGTAGGGAGTATCCGTATGAATGCATATGGGATGTCCTTAGCAAGCATTGCTATGGTGCTTTTTTTAATCGCAAGAAAGGGTTTTGGCTATCAGACAGAGCTATGGTCGTTTCAGCCACCCGTATATTTCCTTTTTTTTATCATTGCTGTATTTACAACAGTCGTTCCTTTTTTATTTATGCTGGAAGGTATCAAACGGATTGGGGCAGTAAGAGGGTCTTTGATTTCAATGATGGGCCCGATCATCACAATCATCTTTGGCGCTTTTTTCTTGGGCGAGCGCTTAACATGGATACAGTGGATAGGCTGTTTCATTGTCCTAAGCATGATTACTTTTTCGGAAGGCAGGAAGATCAAATTAAAGGTGAGAGCCTGACATACGAAAGCCTCCCACTAAGGAGAGAAAGTAAACGAAAAAATAAGCCGATGCCTGCACGCTTCGGCTTTGGGGAGTGAGGTTGCTGAGGATGAATATGAAGAGAGCGTATTATGCTATTTTATACAGCCAGACCGCTATCAACTTGGGGTTCTCACTTTATACGATGGCTGTCATCTTGTTTTTGTTTACAAAAACCGGTTCGACGGCGATGGCCTCTCTTATGACGTTCGTCAGCATTGTATGCCGCGTATTGGGCAGCGCCGTTTTGCCGCTGGTCACCGGCCGGTTCACGCTTCGTTCTTTGTTAATCGGTTCTCAATTGATACAGATCACACTGTTAGTCTGTTTGTTTTTTGTCATCCAAGCCGGTTCATCCGCATTCTTTTTTCTGCTGTTTTGTCTGATCGGAGGCATTTCTTTTTGCAACGGATGGTTTGCTCCGATAAAAAGCGCGTTGATTGGGGAAATCATTCCTCCTGATCGAAGGGCGAAAGCGAACGGTTTATTATCTGCGGCGGATCAAACCGTTCAGTTTGCGGGGTGGTCTCTCGGCGGCGTCATCATAGCGTTCTTGGGAGAGAGCGATACAATGATCGTCACTGTCATGTTATTGGTTTCTTCGGTTTTGGGCATCATTCTGTTTCTTCAAGTACGCATGTGTGCGCCGGCAGCAGTCAGGGAACGTTCCCTTTTTGCAGATGCGGCAAGCGGCTGGGTGTATTTATTTCAGCAAAAACAGCTCAGGGTTCTCATTGTGATGGATGTGATCTAATCGTGGGCAGGCATGATATGGATCGGGTCTGTGTCCTTAACTTATGTGCATGACGTCCTTCATAAAGGAGAGGCTTGGTGGGGGTATGTCAACGGAGTCTATTATGCAGGGACGATGATCGGCGGACTGATCATCTATAAGTTATCCGGTAAGTTTCAGCATCATCTCATTCCGCTTATGCTGACGGGAGCTTTGGCATATGGAATGTTCACGTTTATTTATGGGTTGATCACAAGCGCCGTTGCGGCCCTTTTTCTGGTGCTGTGTATGGGGCCGGCTTGTGTATTACGAGATCTCACGCAGGAAACATTACTTCAAAACATCACGACCGAAAAGACACGGGTCAATATATTAGCGGCGAGATCAGCTTTAGTTCAGTTCATTTTTATGTTTTCCATTATCGGAACGGGGGTTATCTCGGATGTATTCGGCGTGCGGTTTATTTATATTGGCGCAGGCCTCCTCTTATTAATTTCGGCTTTTATCGGATTTTCTCAGCTGCGAATGAAGAAGTTGGTACAAAGCCGCATGTAGTGTAGTATAATTAGGAACGTACGTTCTATATCGAGAGAGGAGAGGGTAATGTGGGACATCTGGCACTGCAATTGTATGATTATCATCTTTGGGCAAATCAGCAAATATTCACCCGGCTTAAAGAGCTTCCGGAGGATGTGTACCGTAAGGAGATTCAAAGTGTCTTTCCGTCGATAGCCGGTGTATTGACTCATGTGTATCTGTCGGATAAGGGGTGGTTTGATGTGTTCTCCGGAGAGCGTCTGGAGGATACGCTGAAATCAGCTGAACAGCAAAAAGAGGACATCTTGTCTAAAGAGATAGAAGAGCTGGAAGATATGTTCTCGGAATTATCAGACCGGTATCAATTATTTTTGCAAAAGGAAGAAAATATCAGTCTCCCCCTTGAAATAGAGCATCCGTCAGGTGACATCATGAAAACCGCAGCGGCCGATATGATCCTCCATGTTGTGAACCACGGAACGTATCATCGCGGGAATATAACAGCCATGCTCAGACAGATGGGGTATGCTTCTGTGCCGACGGATTACGGTATTTATTTATATATAAACAAAAAGTAAACAAGACAGCCAACGCGGCTGTCTTGTGATATCAGTAAAAAAGCCAAATCATATGAGTGATTTGGCTTTTTCGTTTGCTATGCCATGTTCTGCAGCCGTTCTAAACTGTTTTTCCAATTCGCTTCAAGCGCTGTAAAAGCAGCGGCGGCATCTTGCTGTTCTAATGCGTGAATGATATCAGAATGTTCATTATATGATCTGTTTAAAGCGCCGTTTTCACTGAAATAGCGGATTTCCATTCTCTGAATTTTGACTTTCAGGCTTACTAGCAATTTGTGAAGTTCGGCGTTGTCCGCAAGCAGAATGATGCGATGGTGAAATGCATTGTCCGCTTCCAGGATGGCCGGTTTATCGCCGTCTTTCATCATTTGAAGAAGATTTTCATTCAGCTGTTTCAATTCCTGAATCACGGCATCGTCCACATGCGGGAGAGCTTGCTGCAATGCGAGTTTTTCAAGCGTCCAGACGATGGAATACAAGTTTTCCGCATCTTTTAACTCAATCGGAGCGACAAGCGTCCATCTGTTCGCTTTTGTTATCACCAAGCCGTCATCTTCCAGCCGCAATAAGGCTTCCCGTATCGGGGTGCGGCTGATTCCCAATGTTTCCGACAAATCCTTGTCCTTTAACTTTGTTTCCGGTTTGAGCTTGCCCGTTATGATCCAGTTTCTGAGTGTGCGATACACTTCGTCCCGCATGATGGTTCTTTTCAGCACAGGTTCTTTGTTTTGATTATCCAATGGAACACCTCATGAATCGTAGTATACATATTTGCATTTTACCACAGTCCGGGCGCTGGTTAGAAATGAAGAGGGACGTCTAAGAATGAATCGAACCGAGATGCTTCATCTCAATATGCTGAAAGTCAGCGGAGCCGCCTTCAGAAAAGAGCGTGATTCCCTGATCTTCGTGTTTTGGGAACACTTCATTTGTCAAAACGGTTTTTCCGTCGTCTGCAAATACTTCAATACTTGTTTTGTCTACGAGAATTTTCAGATGGACGCGCCCTTTGTTTCCGTCAAATGGGGCTTTGCTTTCGGCGTATGCGCCGGTTTTATCAGGCTGGCCTGTAAACGATCTGTTCACATAGGCGTAGCCGCCTTCTGCTGAAATACCGACATCAATATGCCGACTTTGGTCTGCCGATTCTCTGAGTCTGACGCCTGCATTTTTGATATCTGACCAAGCGATATCCATATCAAGCTGATATGTATCACCTTTGATCGGCAGTGTCTCTGAACCGTTCACCTGTTTGTGTTCTATGCTGTCAGTTGAAGAGGTTAATTGGTTCAATGCTTCAACCGGCTCTGACACAAGGCTGTATGTGCCGCCGTCCTGCTGCTGAAGGCGGATTTCACGGACGATAGAATCCGTGCCGTTAAAGCCGTTTTTTAGTGTCGGTGTTTCATTCGGATAATCCCAATTGTTCATCCATGCCAGCGCATAGCGTTTTGTCAGCGGATCTTCGCTTTTACCGTCCTCAAATGTGACGCCGCCGTACCAGTCAAAGCCGTAATCGAGCCATTGCGGTTCTTCTTGATCGGCGGTAAATTCCCTTCCGTCAAAGTTTCCGGTCCAATACGCGTACGTATTCGGTTTGCCTGCGGGTTTGCCGTTTGCGCTTACGCCTAGAACCCACTTGGCTGTTCCGTCATCTGCACGCATCATATAAAGGTCGGGGCATTCGACGAGGCCGATCTGCTGAGTGATAAAACCGCCCGTGTAAGTCCAATTTTTCAAATCGGGTGATTCATAAAAACCGATTTTTTCGCCTTCGGCCATGGCCATCACCCATTTGTCATCCTGTTCATCCCAGATCACTTTCGGGTCCCGGAAATCCTTAGTTCCCGGATTTTTCATCACGGGCTGATCACTATAGGAAGTAAACGTTTTTCCTTTATCCGTGCTGTACCATAAATATTGTTCCTGGGCTTTTGTTTTGGCTGTCGGCTGCGTTGTGACGGCGACCAGCGCGTTTTTGCCGAAGCCCGCCGTGTTGTGTTTATCAATGACGACAGAACCGGACCAGATATCGCCGTTTTCGTTGGTGTATTTCGGAATAGCCGTGCCTTCGTCCGTCCAGTGCACCAAGTCCTCTGATACGGCGTGCCGCCATTCTGTGCCGTTGCCGTTCGGGTAATCCCGATTATAAAGATAGTAGTAATGATATTTCCCCTCGAAAAAAATGGGCTTTTGAGGGTCGTTTTTCCATTTGTCCGGGGTCGTAAAATGATACGCCGCCCGGTAATTCTTCTTATGCTCCGTGTTTGTGTCAGAGGAATTGTGGGTTTTGTTCGGCAGTAAGCCGACAAACAGGAACGCACCCAAAAAGATCAATATTACAATGGGCCATTTTCGTGCCATGATTGAATTCACCATCTTGTTGAGAAATAAAAGAAAATGCCAATGAAGTATCGGCATTTTCTTTTTGTTGTTATTAGTTGTTAACCGTAAGCTGTCCTTGTTCAAGGATGCTGTTTTTGACAACGGATGTTTTCTTGTTTTTGATGTTCAATAAGAAGCTTGGCGCAAATGTTGCCTTTTTATCCTCAAAGAAGCCTCTGTTTGTCATGTAGCTTGTGATCACGACATTGTTGCCTTTGGCTTGCGGCACTGCGAAGTGAGAGTAAGTGAACGTCACATCGTTAGGATCAAGACCCATTTGCAGTACAAGACCAGTTTTGTTCAGCGGCTTGTAAGGACCTG
Organism: Bacillus sp. IS1; assembly: GCF_032461585.1. Taxonomy (NCBI): domain Bacteria; kingdom Bacillati; phylum Bacillota; class Bacilli; order Caryophanales; family Bacillaceae; genus Bacillus; species Bacillus sp. IS1. The sequence continues at coordinate 54,617 of NZ_JAWCWR010000002.1, forward strand.
TTAAAGAGTTTGATACATAACCAAGCATGTAAATATCGTTTGAGTTAATACCGTCGATCGTCATTTTTGAACCGCGTGAATCAGTGAACAGGTACCATTTGCCGTTCATTTTGAAAACATTCGCGCGCTCGATTTCGTCAGTTACCGTGTTTGAAGTGATCAGCGGCTTCATGACTTTTTTCAATGTGTAGTCATCGTTTAACTCTACGATACCTAGGGCGCCGTTCGCTAATTCAGCATCGCGTTTTTTAGCACTTTGCTGAAGCTTCTGACTTTCTTTACGGAAGAAGTTTGTGCTGCCGCCGTAGTACGCTTTGTTAAATAAAGATTCTTCGCCTTGGTATCCGTTATCTGTTCCCGTGTTGGCTTCGAATACAAGGTATTTATGGCCTTTGTCTTCAACGTAGTGAGGGTCTCTCAGCGTGTGGTTGTCGCCGGATGTATAGTTCCCTTCATCGATAAACTGCTGAACGTTCTGGTATGTTTTTCCGTCGCCGTCAAAAATCGTTTTATGATCTTCCACTCCGTTGATCTTGAGCGTGTCATCAGATTTTGACACATTTACCTGTGCCGTTGTCAGGCTTTGTTTACCGTAATGTGTACCGGAAAAGTCAGTGTAGAATAAACGGATTTTTCCGTCAGATGTAAAGGTTGCAGAACCGGACCATTCTTGTGTCTGTTCTTTCAGGATTTCATCGTTGGCGTCGAACTTATCGCTGTCTTTAAAGACACGGCCCGCGTTTTTCCAGCTGTCGATCGAGTTGTCGCCGACTTTTTGATAAAACATGTAGATGGATGTGTCATCAGCGTCTTTCGGGCTTCCCGCTAAAGCAAACACGACGTGATAGCCGTTGTATTCAGCTACTGTTCCGTCAGCGTTTTGGAGCGGCCAGCTGTCCCACACATCCAGTCCTTTCGCGGACTCGATATTTTTAATTGTTGATTGGTCGAATTGAGGCACTTGGTATTTTTCACTTTGCTGCTGTTTAGGGATCTGCAGCATATCATGGCGTGTGATATGAGAGACGCCGTACGTTTCTTTGTAAGGTTTTTGGGTATTTTCTTTCGCGAAGGCTTGAGTCGCTCCCCCTGCCAGAAGTGCAGTCGTAAAAGTTAGAACTGTGGCTTGTTTTGCAAATTTTTTGATGTTCATGTTCATGTTCATGTCTCCTTTTGTATGTACCTTTTTTTGCGATCTGCCGATCGATCCTCCTGCATCCATGGATGGCAGGTTTGTTACAGAAAAAAGACCTAAAATATGTAAGGGGTGACGCCAAAGAATACACTTTGCCCTTAACACATTTTAGGTCTTGCCTGCTTTATCAGTAACAATCCTGCATGATTTACTTGTCGACATCATTCTATTAGAGTCTGATTCTATTGACAACTGGTCTATTTTCCTCTTTTGGATGATAGTAAAATGAAAAAAGACCTTTTAATTTATGGGTAATTGAGACTAAGGGGTGCTCTGAGCCTGGGAAATAACCTCTCTAAAAAAAGAGAGGTTATTTTTTCTTGATAGATAATAAAGCGATGGTGGCTAAAATCAGCAAAGTACCCAGCCATTCTGATATTCCGAAGGGAACATGCAGCCAGATAACAGCTAAAAAAGCGGCCGACAGCGGCTCCGCACAGGCGAGCAGGCTGGTTTCAGAGGCACTCAGATATTTCAGGCTTTCCAAGTAGCAATAAAAAGCGATGAGCGTCCCGAAAATGATGATAAACACAATCGCAGCATATGCCGGCAAGGACCACTCGCCTTCAAATTTCCAGGGCGGGCGGATCAAGCTGAGGGCGGCTCCGCCGATCAGCATGCCCCATCCGACAATAATGGCCGATCCCCATTTCTTCAGCAGACGATGCGGCTGAAGGGTGTAAAACGCCAGTGCAAACGCCGAACTGATGCCCCAAAAGACAGCCAGACCGGATATGGACAGGCTTCCGACATTCCCGTGCGTGACCAAAATGAATGTGCCGGCAACCGCCAATAAGACGGCGAGAAGCTCTTTTGCTGAAGGCATTCTCTTTGCGCGAATCGCTAAAAAGCATGTAATGATCGCTGGCCCTAAATACTGAAGAACGGTAGCAGCGGCCGCGTTTCCGTACTCAATTGCCGCGAAGTAGGTGTATTGAACGCCTAACATTCCGAAAACCCCGAATAAAAGAAGGGGAATTCTGTCCCGTCTGTCTTTCCAAACAGCCCATATCCGTCCTTTTTCTTTGCGGTACGCGATGCCGAGCAGAAGCGCCCCTGACACCAGAAGGCGCACCGAAGTCAGCCATTCTGTATTAAAATGGCGGTGCTGGAACAGATACTGGGCAACCGTTCCCGAGACCCCCCATAAGATAGCTCCTGTCAGCACAAGCCAAATGCCTGTTGTTCGTGAATAAGAAAGAGCAGCGTGTTTTTCCAGGATAGACACCCCCCGATTCTGATGTTGTGATATTGACTTACAATAATTAGGTAAACGAACGCCTTTCATGTGATATATTATATATTGTATATCAAATTCCGTCAAAATGATTTTCGGGGAAAGCGCTTACGAAACGGCCGTCTGATGAATGAGCAATAAAAAAACACCCCGGCGGGTTTCCGGGGTGTTTTGGTTATTCTGCAATCGCGTCTGTTAAAACAGGAACGACTTGTTTCTTTCTGGATACGACGCCTTTTAAAAGAGCCGTGTTGTTTTCTAAAGTCACGTTGAATGCTTTTTCCACTTTTGACGCTTGATCACCGATGGCAAGCGCAAGGGAATCGTTTTCCAGAATATCCGTAATCACGAGAAGGAACAGGTCAAGGTTCTTCTCAGCAATTACTTTTGAAAGAGCCGCTTCTAATTCCGGCTGCCGCTTTTTCACTTCTTCAATATCAACTGTGTTGACTTGGGCGATTTCGACTTTTTTGCTGCCGAGCGTGAACTCTTTCGCATCAAGAGAAATCAGTTCTTCCACCGTTTTTTTGCTTAAGTCGGCGCCCGCTTTCAGCATGTTTAAGCCGTACTCTTCCGCATCTACGCCGGCAATTTCAGCAAGCTCTTTTGCCGCTGCGATATCTTGCTCCGTGCAAGTCGGAGATTTAAATAACAGAGAGTCGGAAATGATTGCTGACAGCATGAGGCCCGCAATTTCTTTCTCGATTTTCACGTTATTTTCTTTGTACATTTTGTTTAAAATCGTAGCCGTACAGCCGACCGGCTCAGCACGGTAGTAAAGAGGTTCCGCTGTTTCGAAGTTGGCGATACGGTGGTGGTCGATAACTTCAAGAACCTGAACGTCTTCGATATCCTTGATGCTTTGCTGGCGTTCATTGTGGTCAACAAGGATGACGCCGTTTACTTCGTTTGCGGCTGTTTCCACCAAACGCGGACTTTCCTGCTTGAAATAATCAAGCGCGTATTGTGTTTCGCCGTTGACTTGTCCGAGGCGGACGGGCTCAGCATTGAAGCCGAGTTTATTTTTTAGATCAGCGTAGGCAATGGCAGAGCAAATGGTATCTGTGTCTGGGTTTTGATGTCCGAAAATAAGAATTTTTTCCATAATAACTCCTTGTCCTTTTTTGTAGTGTAAACAATCTTTTTATAGTTTAACACGTCTTGCGGAGGGTGTAATCTTCAAAACCTTAAAAATTGATGTGAAAAAGAAGCATTTTTGTTGAGAGGTGGGGAGGATTGCGAGTAAAATACTGGGTAAGTCAGATGCTAATCAGCATATAGTATCAAAAAAGGTACTATGGAGGATGAAAAATGAACATATATCCGAATAAAGAAGGTTGTCCGGTTGAACTGACGCTTTCCGTTATCGGCGGAAAGTGGAAGGGTATTTTGTTTTATCATATGATCGGCGGAAAAAAGCGGTTTAATGAGTTTCGGCGCATTTGTCCCAGCATTACGCAGCGTATGCTGACGCTTCAGCTTCGCGAGCTCGAGGCGGACGGCATCGTGCATCGCGAGGTATATCAGCAGGTGCCTCCAAAGGTGGAGTATTCTCTTACCGAATTCGGCAGGTCGCTGGAACCGATCGTTTTGCAAATGAAGAAATGGGGAGATGCCAACCGGGAGTTTCTCGAGGCATACCGGGAAAAAACGTCTCCTCAAGATCAGTCCGCTCAAAAATAAGAAGCAGCAAAGGATTAAATTCCTTGCTGCTTTTTTTTATTTCATCGCGATGGCCTTTCTGGCGTTGCGCACATCATTCTTCAGCAATTCGCTCAGGTTGTAAGCCGGATATTGACCGCGTTCTTCCATATACTCAAAGACCATTTGATGCCACTTGATGGCCGCGTTTAAGTGCTTGACGAAAACGTGTCTTAATTGAGGTGTGGCCGTCTCTGTAATGGCTCCGGCGTAATTGCGGACAGATGTTTTGGCCAGAATGAGCAGGCCGCCGCTGTAAAAGGAAGAATCAGCGCGCTCTTCTGTTTCATCCTCACGAAAAGCGGGAGCTTCAGGGAAGAAAGGAAGCAGTTCACGCAGGTTTTGTTCGAGCGAATGGATGGAAAATCTGTAAAGCTGTTTTAATCTGGCATCGCTTACGTCCCGCTCTGTTCTTTTTAATTTCACAAGTCCGTTTGCCTGGAAAGCTACTAACTCATGCAGTTCTAACGTTTCATGCCATGCTAATGTTCTCCGCTCAGTCATGGTGTAAGAATCTCCTTTATCCTTCATTTTCACTTTCAGCATATGCCCCGGTCCCGATGTTGTTCCTGATGTTTTGAAGTTTCCAGAAAGGGAAACTCAATGTAAAGGAAATACGAAATAGAGGTGAAACTATATGTGGGACATGATAAAGAACTTCTTCCTTTTCAGCAGCGGGGTTTTGCAGGCGACCACTCTCTTACTTATCGTTATCGTCTTGTTATATGTACGAAAAACCAAAAAGAAAAACAGAGATACTTCTGGTTTCATGGATGATCAGGATCACTGATACAACGGGCATTCTTTCACTGGGATGTCCGTTTGTCTGTTTTCATGTTTCACATGGAACATTGCGGCTGTCCGCGCTCATTTTACTTGCGATTTCGACTTATGTTAAAATATATACGTGTATTTTGGAGAGTTTATGGAAAATTCAGGTCTTGAAAGAGACATTGCGGCGTCAAAAGAGCAGTCGTCTAAGCTGCTCTTTTCTATTCGTATGTTCGAATGATACAAGGTTTGAGGTGAGTAAGTGAAAAATACAAGGGCTCTATTAGAAGGCGCCATTTTGATCAGTATTTTTGCAATCATTTCCCTTTTGGTCGTGTACCTCCCTTTACTGGGGGCAATTCTTCTCTTTGCTTTGCCGCTGCCGATCATTCTTTACACCATTCGGCACGGTCTGAAGCCCGGGGTATGGATGGGGCTTGCCAGCCTTCCTGTCAGCTTTATTGTAGGTTCGTTTACCGGGCTTACAGGCGCTTTTACGGCAGCCTGTACGGGAATCGCCATGGGATATTATTTTAAAAAGAAACAGCCCGGCTATGCGGTTGCTGCCGGCGCTATGGCGTATGTGCTGTGCGGCGTCGTTTTTTTTGTGGTCAGCATCGTGTTTCTTAATATGAATGTGGTTGATACCGCCATGTCCCAGCTTCGGGAGTCGCTGTCTTTAGCAGAAACCATGTCAAAGCAGCTGGGTTATGGAGACCAGTTCGGGAAGCAGATCAAGCTGATGGAAAGTCAGCTGAGCACGGTTCAATATCTTTTTCCGACAGTGCTCGTATTGACCGGCATCGTTTTTTCTTTCCTCAGTTATGCTATGGCAAGGCCGCTTTTACGGCGATTTTCCCCTGATCTTCCGAAGATGAAGCCTTTTAGAGAGCTCAAACTCCCGCAAAGCGTTGTCATTCTGTATTTTATTGTGACGATATTAGGGTTTCTGCCTTTAGAAAAAGGGCATATGCTGTATTCGGTTTCATTGAATGGGGGATTTATTCTCAGCTTGCTGATTTGTATTCAAGGATTAGCGTTTATTTTTTTCTATTGCCGCGAAATGGAGATGCCGAAAGCCGTTCCTGTATTAGCAATTGTGCTGGGGGTGCTTTTTCCGCTCATCTTGTCCGTGTATCTCCTCTTAGGCATCATTGACATAGGCTTTAACATAAGAAATAAGGTGACGCGAAATTGAGTGTGACTTACAGGTGGGGAGTTGATAGAAATGCCTAGTTTTTATGAAAAACCGTTGTTTCGGTATCCCATCTATGCATTGATTGCATTGTCAATCATCATAATCCTCATCAGCATTTACTTTAACTGGCTGATAGGAGCTATCGGCGTTGTGCTGCTCGCCGTGATCTTGTTTTTCATTAAGCGTGCGGATTCTCTGATCAGAAAAGAAATTGACGATTATATCTCCACGTTATCGTATAGATTGAAAAAAGTAGGCGAAGAGGCATTAATGGAAATGCCTATCGGGATTATGCTGTTTAATGACCAATATTACATTGAGTGGGCGAATCCGTTTTTGTCTTCCTGTTTTAATGAAAGCACGCTCGTCGGACGCTCGCTGTATGACACATGCGAGGCCGTCGTGCCGCTGATCAAGCAGGAGGTCGATTCGGAAACGATCACCTTGAATGAGCGGAAGTTTAAAGTAGTGATTAAAAGAGATGAGCGCCTGCTTTATTTCTTTGATGTGACAGAACAGATTCAGATTGAAAAGCAGTACGAAAATGAGAGAACCGTGCTGGCATATATCTTCTTAGATAACTATGATGACGTCACACAGGGGCTGGACGACCAAACGAGAAGCACGATGAACAGCCAGGTCACCTCATTATTAAATGCGTGGGCGCAGGAGTACGGCATTTTCCTGAAACGGACGTCTTCGGAGCGGTTTATCGCGGTGTTAAATGAACACATTTTAACGGAGCTTGAAAACGCGAAATTTTCGATTTTGGATGAAATCCGAGAAAAAACATCCGTTCACACTGTATCTTTGACCCTCAGCATCGGGATCGGCGCATCGGTTTCTTCCTTGAAGGAGCTTGGAGATCTGGCGCAGTCCAGCCTCGATTTGGCTCTCGGCCGCGGAGGCGACCAAGTGGCGATCAAAATGCCGAACGGCAAGGTGAAATTTTACGGCGGCAAAACAAATCCGATGGAGAAGCGCACAAGGGTGCGCGCCCGGGTGATTTCTCACGCGCTCAAGGAGATTGTCTCAGAAAGCAGCAATGTCATTATCATGGGGCACAAATTTCCTGATATGGACGCGGTCGGAGCCGCAATCGGAATATTGAAGGTGGCGCAGGCCAACGGCAAAGAAGGCTACATCGTCATTGATCCGAACCAGATCGGATCAAGCGTTCAGCGCCTGATTGAAGAAATTAAAAAATATGAAGAGCTGTGGTCGCGGTTCATCACGCCGGAAGAGGCGATGGAAATTTCAAATGATGACACGCTGCTTGTCGTCGTTGATACACATAAACCGTCCCTTGTGATGGAAGAGCGTCTCGTGAACAAAATCGAGCACATCGTTGTGATTGACCACCACCGCAGAGGCGAGGAATTTATTAAAGACCCGCTGCTCGTTTATATGGAGCCATACGCTTCATCCACCGCAGAACTCGTGACGGAGCTGCTTGAATATCAGCCGAAGCGGCTCAAAATCAATATGATTGAAGCGACGGCCCTGTTAGCTGGTATAATAGTGGATACGAAGAGCTTTTCCCTTCGCACGGGCTCGCGGACGTTCGACGCCGCTTCTTATTTGAGAGCGAAAGGCGCAGATACGGTTCTGGTGCAGAAAGTTCTCAAAGAATCCGTCGGTTCTTATATCAAGCGGGCGAAACTGATCCAGCATACGTCTCTTTATAAAGAACATATCGCGATTGCTTCTCTTCCTGAGAACGAAGAGGAGTACTTTGACCAGGTGCTGATTGCGCAGGCGGCTGATTCCCTCTTATCGATGAGTGAAGTGGAAGCTTCATTTGCGGTAGCCAGACGGGATGAGCATACGGTGTGCATCAGTGCGAGATCGCTGGGCGAGGTCAATGTGCAGATTATTATGGAGGCGCTGGATGGCGGAGGGCATTTAACCAATGCGGCAACCCAGTTATCGGGCATTTCTGTCTCAGAAGCGCTCGTCCGGCTGAAGGAAGCCATTGATGAATATTTTGAGGGAGGCGTTCAGAGATGAAGGTTATTTTCTTACAAGATGTAAAAGGTAAAGGAAAAAAAGGCGAAATGAAAAACGTAGCAGACGGTTATGCACATAACTTTCTCATTAAAAAAGGCCTCGCTGTCGAAGCAAATGCGACAAACATCAGCGCATTGAAAGGACAGAAAGAAAAAGAGAAAAAAGAAGCGATTGCCGAGCTTGAAAGAGCGAAAGATTTGAAAGAAACGCTTGAACAGCTGACTGTTGAGCTGAGTGCCAAATCCGGTGAAGGCGGCCGTCTATTCGGATCTGTCACAAGTAAACAGATTGCAGAAGCGCTGCAAAAAACGCATAAGATTAAAGTGGATAAACGGAAACTGGAGCTCCAAGACGGTATCCGCACACTGGGATATACAAACGTTCCTGTAAAGCTGCACCCTGAAGTTCAGGCTGTGCTAAAGGTTCACGTAAAAGAAGAAGCGTAATACACAATGAAAAACCCGCCGATCCGGCGGGTTTTTTTCATGTCAGCAGACGTCGCAGCGCAAGAAAATGATGAGATTGTTTCATTTCCGATCGTTACGGATTGAATATTATATTACATCATGACGAAGGATGTGTCGGTATGAAACGATTTTTTTCTGAAACATATTTTAATTATCCGGAGAATAAAAAAGCGCTGAAACACTATCCGCTGATCGGAGACGGAAAAGATGGGGAGGTCTATCGCTTAACACACAACAAATGCGTAAAATATTTTTTTAAAAAAGAGACATGTAAGAAGGAATTGGAAGCTTTAGAGCTCGGATATGGTTCACCGGTGATCCCGAAACTGTATGAATACGGAGATCATTATATTGTGATGGAATACGTCAAAGGCACCTCCCTTGCGCGCCATATCAAAAAAGAAAAATCCCTGTCCGTCAAACTGACAGCTGATATTTTAAACATGCTGGATGAATTAAAAGATATCGGTTTTGCCAGATGGGATGCCGAAATCAGGCATATTCTGATCAACGAACAAGGTGAACTTAAAGTGATCGACCATAAAAGAGCCTTTTCGACCGTTACCCGAGTTCCCGTAAAACTATTAAAAGGACTGGACAAATACGGCTTGGCGGATGAGTTTTTGAACACCATAAAAAAATTAAATCCGTCACGCTACCGGGAATGGCGAAGGGAATTGTAAGTTTCTGAAAATCCGCATATGTAAGTTTCCTTTTTTTAGGGTCGTCATATGATATTTGTAACATTTGTTTGGTGGAGTGTGGAAAAAATGGGAGAATATATTATGGTTATCGGCGCTCATCCCGACGATGAACTATTGGGATCAGCGGGCACCATAAAACGGCTGATCAATGAAGGATATAAAGTGATTTCCATTATTACAGCATTAGGAAGAAAAGAAGAAGCTCATCATATTAAACAATTGGGCGAACGCGCGAATCAAGAGCTAGGAATTGAGAAAGTCATCTTTTTGGAGCATACGAATTTAGAGCTGGAATGTATCCCTCTTCATAAGCTTGTCAAAGAATTAGAACAGCTCATTCGCGTCTATCAGCCTGAAAAAATCTTTACACATCATTACGGCGATGTCAATATGGACCACCAGAGAACGTTCCAAGCAGTTTTAACAGCCGCCAGACCGCTTCCGAATCAAAAGCCTATCGAACTGCTTACGTTTGAAACGCTATCTTCAAGCGAGTGGGAGAGGAATACGGCTGATAAACTCTTCAAGCCTAATTACTTCGTTAATATCACAGACACAATGGATGCCAAACTCGCGGCGCTTCACCACTATGACGTAGAAATGAGGGATTACCCTCATCCCCGTTCATATGAAGGCGTTACACATTTAGGAAGAGTCAGAGGGATGACGGCGGGTGTGGAATACGCTGAAGCTTTTGAAGTCGTGCGGAGGATCTGGAAATGATCAAGACATTTTCCGTCCCGTATCCGTATATGATTCAGACGCTTGACCGCTATTACGGGGTCAAAGCGCACCCGCAAAAAAAGACGGCAGTAAAGACTCAGATGAAACATGCACATCATATTCCGCGATTATACGGAAAAAAACAGAAGTTATCCATTTTGATTGCCACGTTTTGGGACTACCCGCACACGGGCGGTTTATCAAACTATATTAAAACGCTTAGTGAAGGACTGAAAAAAAGAGGTCATAAGGTGGATGTCATATCCCCCAATCAGTTTCCTTCCGCACAGGTAAAAGAATTGCGGGCGGATGTTGTTCCGAAATTAAAAGATTTCTTTAGTGACAGATACGGGGATTACAGTGATCATATTTTGAAGAATAATCGGCTGATGTTTATATACGAGCAAATGCTTCAAAAGATTCATTTGGAAAAATATGATGTGTTTCATGCTCAAGATTTATTTACAGCCAACATATTAGGCAGGTTCAATCAAATCTATAAGAAACCTTTATTTTTCACACCGCATGGCATGTTTACTTTCAACAGACTTAAATTTCACATCTTTAAAAAAGGATCGGTAGAAGAGTTTTATTATAAAAAACTAGAGATGAAAGCCATTGAATACGCAGATCGCCTGATTATTATCAGCGATACGTTCCGCAGCCCGCTCATGAAGCTCGGAGCCGAACAGGAAGACATGGCAACGGTGATCACAGGAATCGATTACGATGCAAAAACAGGCGGGAAAAGAAAAACCCCGATACCGAAAAATAAGATCATCATCGCGTGTATTGCAAGATTAGGCCCGAGAAAAGGTCACAAATATTTACTGGACGCACTTTCAAGAATTCCGTCTGATCTACTTGAACATGTTGAAGTGCTGATCGCGGGCGACGGAGAGATGAGGAGCGCCTTAGAGGAACAGGCTCGAAAACTGAATCTATCTATGGTCTCCTTTTTAGGAAAAAGAGATGATGTTCCCGCTATTTTGAATATGACGGATATATTCGTATTGCCGACCATTAATGATAGTCTGCCTATTTCGATTATTGAAGCGATGTTCAGCGGCTCGGCTATCATCGCGACCGATTGCGGGGGTATTCCGGATCTGATCCGCCATAACAAAACGGGACTTATTGTCGAACCGGGAAATGCAAAGGTTCTTGCCCGGGCTTTAGCGTTTTTTATCTCTAACAAATCTGCGCGGGAGAAGGCTGCTTCAAACGCAAAGGCCTACGCGGAGAAATATTTAAGCAGTGAGACGATGATAAAAAATATCGAATCGATTTATCAAAATACCAACAGCTCGGAGGGAGATCATGAAACATGAACATGCAGCCGTTGTACTTGATTTCAGTGCAAACGGGATTGGGATCATTCGCAGTCTTGCCCGAAGAGGAATCGATGTTTACGCGTTTGACACGGAGGGACCTTATCGTATCGGAAAATCAAGATTGGCAGATTGCGGGATATGTCCCAGCCCTTTAACAGAAGAGGAAGAACTGCTGACATTTCTGACTGATTTCGGGAAGCGATTCCAAGCAAAGCCGGTTCTGTACGCAGGATCTGATGATTATGCGGGATTTATATCTAAATTCCGCGAGACATTAGCCGGTTTTTTTTTATTTTTGCTCCCGAGCCACTCTCTGTTAGAAACGGTCTTAGATAAAAGCAAAGCATATGAATTAGCGGTCAAGCATCACATCCCCTGCCCGAAAACCTTTTTTCCGAACAACCAGGATGAGCTGGAAGAAGCCATCGCCAATATTGACTTCCCGTGTATTTTAAAACCGGTGGCCGGCCATGAATACAGAAAAAAAGTAAACAAAAAAGCAATTGTAATGAAGGATGCCGCACAATTGCGCAAGGAGTTCAGCTCCTACAGAGAAAATGGAGAACTGCTCGTGCAGGAGATCATCCCCGGAGACAACCAGTGTTTTTATAAAGTCGCCACTTTTTATGATGACCAAATGAAATTAATGGGCCTATTCTCTCTGCAAAAGAACCATCAATTCCCTGCTGATTTTGGCGCGGGGGCCCACGTCGTCAGCAAACGGCTTCCTGATTTAATCGAGAAAACCCTGCCGTTTTTTGAAGCGATTCAGCTGAAGGGAGTAGGCATGGCGGAATTTAAAAAGGATCCCCGGGACAATGTTTACAAGTTTATCGAAATTAATCCGCGCTTTTGGCTCAGCCATAGCCTGACAGAACCGGCAGGCGTTCATTTCGTTTACATGTACTATCTGTATTTGACCGGGCAGCATGTGAAGCCCCAGCTCGAACAAAAAGACGGAATCAACTGGATTTATGAGGTGCGTTATTTCTTAACGTTTTTGAAGAAACGAAAAAGAGGAGAAATGACGTTCCGGGATTTTTGGAAAGGGTGTAAAGGAAAAAAAGAGTACGCTCTTTTTGCTTGGAATGACCCGATGCCATTTATCAGAAACACTTGGTCTCATCTCAAAAACAGCTGGAAACGGAAGCGGAAGGAAGATCGGCATGTATGAAAAGGAGATTTTGTATGGCGCATTTCAAAAACTGAGAATTGACGAAAAACTGTCGTATTCGTTCGGTGAAAGGGCTGCGGTGAATCCGGATGACATCACATGCCTGAAATCGACGGACAGAAGCGCCATTTATAAACTGTTTGTAAAGAAAAAATCCGGCACTGTTCCGCTGATATTGAAGGTATATAAATCTTCCCGTGAAAAAAATAAGGTCGAGATTAATATATACGGGAAAGCCCGTTCTGTTTTAGGGGATTTGCTGCCGGATATCTATCTTATAGAAGAAAGTGACCATGAAACGTGGATATTTATGGAGTTTGTCAGCCAGATCAGGGGACAGCTTACATTTCACCCGAAGCATTTCAAGTATATTATTCCGTCTGTCGCAGAACTGCACAGCCGCACCTTTGAAAACAAGAATATTTCTGACGGTAAATGGCGGTCGTGGCTGCCGGTATACAAATCGGAAACCATGAGAAAAGGGCGTAAAAAGCAGATCAAAAAGACAGCGGAATTATTGGATAGAGCGCTTAAAGATGAGCGCACAAAAGATATCGTGAAGCCTCATTATCGGCAAATCACAAACTTGCTTGAGCAGGAGGAGCCGGATTTTTTCCCTGAATTGATACAAAACGGCTCAGCCATCACACACGGTGATCTTCATATGCAGAATATCTGCACCCACGATGCGTCCGGACATGAACCGTGGGATATTCAATTCATCGATTGGGAATCCGCAAAATACGCGCCGGTTTGGTTTGATATGACGGTGCTGGTTGAAATTCTGCTTGGTTTCAGAAAAGATTGGAGCCGGCACGCAGAAGATATTCGAACGTATTGCGTAAAAGTGTATACGAAAGAAATGAAAAAGCGGGGTATTCATTTTCAGACCCCTCCTATGACGCTTTATAAAATGGCTTATTTGCAGAGAACACTTGAGAAAGGGCTTCATACCCAATTGCGGAGAATCTTCGACAATCGGGGAGGAGAACTGCTGCCGTATCATGTTGACAAAGTGTCAAAATGGGGACGGGAATTAGGATTATAAGTTTGAGAGAGGGGGAGCGGATGTGAAAGAAGAGATCGGCAAGCCGAACGGTCTGGTGCCTCTTGCCTTATTGCGCGTCATGGATCAATTTTACGGGATCGAACATCAAAGTGAGCCAGAGATGCTGTATTCGTTCTGTGCGGAAGGAAAAAGCTCCCCCAAACGAAAAAAGCCATTGCGTATTCTGTACGCAACCTTTCTCCGTTACCCGAATGTCGGAGGGTTGGCGAGTTATATCACATCAATTAAGACGGGTTTTGAGCGCATCGGTCATCAGGCGGATGTCATCTCGCCGCTCCAAATGCCGCCATCTTTTTTTCAGGAAGATATCCCGCGGGCCGCTGACGAGATCAGAGCGTTTCTTGTTGGCAGATACGGCGCCGCAAACGAAAAGTTTGTGAAGAATCTCAGCTATTTATATGTCTTTCAAAGATTTTTGAAGGAGAAAGACTTAGAACAATATGACCTGTTTCACGCGCAGGATTTATTTGCGGTATTTTTGCTGGGATACCTTAATCAAACGTATCAGCGTCCTCTTTTTTTCACGCCGCACGGACATTTTACGAAAAGCCGGATGAAGTTTCATAAAATCCAAAAGGGTTCAATAGAAGAGGCATATTTCAGTGAAATAGAAAGGCAGGGTATTCGGGCTTCGGATAAAATCATTACAATCAGCGACTCCTTTCACGAGCCCTTGCTGGAGTACGGAGCGAAGGAGGCTCAGCTGACGACTGTTCATACCGGCATTGACATTCAGGATGCCCCTGAGTCAAAACGTGCTGAAAAGCTCGTGATTGCGTGCGTTTCCCGTCTGACCGAGCGAAAAGGACATGATGTGATGCTGGACGCTCTCGCCCGCATCCGGCACCATTTATCCGGAGTTGATATATGGATCATCGGAGACGGAAACATGAGAGGGTTTCTGGAGGAAAAGAAACGGAAACTGGGCCTCACAAATGTGTTTTTCTTCGGAAAACGACGTGATGTGCCGGCGCTTTTGGCTGAATCATCTATATTTGTCCTGCCGACATTGAATGATAATTTCCCTATAGCGATCATCGAAGCGATGTTCTCAGGTCAAGCCATTGTCGCAACTGACTGCGGAGGAATCCCTGAGATGATCCGGCATGAGGACACAGGGCTTATCTGTCAGCCCGGCAACAGCCGCGAACTTGCTGATGCTCTCGTAATGCTGATTACGGATCAGTCTCTCAGGGAACGGCTTGGAAAAGAAGCGCGCTCCTATGCCGGCCGGCATCTGCGTCAGGAACTGATGGTTTCGAAAATAGAAAGTATTTATCAATCATTTTTCTGAATGATACCGGCGCCGCATGGCAGGTGCTTCAAGAGCAAAATAAAGAGGCCGGTGTTTAACTATCCAGCCTCTTTCCGAACTATTTTTTCATCTCATACAGAGTCTGCTGACTTTGTCCGCCCGGGCCGCCTGTCATTCCTTGCCGGGCTGAGCTTGTTTTTCCGGTGCTGTATTGGTCAGCTGAGATTTTTGTGCCGTTCTTTTTAATCCATGAGACAAGCTTCGTGTTGCCTGAACTGTTTCCGGATAATAAGAAATACTTCACTTTTCCATCATCAACAAGTTTTTTCAGCTGTGAGACGGTTAAAATCGGATCGGTTCCGTTAAAGCCTCCGAGTGCCATGACTGATTCATTCGTATGGATGATATAAGGCGCCGCAGTCACCGTGGTGAGCGTTGCAAACAGATATTCCTCACCTGTCTGATGCTTTTTCAAATAAGACAGCAGGCCTGTATCCACTTCAGAGGTGAACATATTGCCGCCGTTTGAGCTTTTCAGCTGCGGGCCGGATTCGGGTATGACGCTGTTTCCGCCGTAAAGGATCGGCGTGGCTGACCAGTACAGCGGCGTGAGCATCAACACACACATGGTGATCACGGTCAGTTGTCTGCCGAACGGCTTGTGTTTCATCACAATGAGGGCAATGACAGTGCCGAGCCCCAACAGTCCGAGGATGTACATCCAAGCGCTGCCGATCTGGTTTGTATACCCGCTTACGATGAAGACCTGAAAACCGGCGGTGAGAAAGACACCCGCAGGCAGCAGCCAGCCCGTCCAGCCTTTATCATGCTTGTATAAATCATATAAGGCCCGCCAGCCGATTCCGGAAAGGGCTGCGATCGGAGGCGCCAGCATGATTAAGTAGTACGGATGGAAAAAGCTTGCGATGCTAAAGAAACCGGCTGCAGGCACAAGCCATGCTGTCCAAAACATCGTTTCTTTCATTTCCTCCGCTTTTTTCCGGCGGTTTCTGTACCAGCTGATGACGGCGCCGAACAAACCGGTGAGCGCAAAAGGCAGCATCCAGCTGATTTGCCCCGATAATTCAGATTGGAAAAGCCTGAGCGCACCCGGGGTTCCGTTGCCGTACATGTTCATACTCATGCTTTTGCCGCCGCCGGGGCCTTGTGAGCCGCCGTTTTGTGGCGGAGGAGTTCCGCTTCCTTGCGGTGAGGCCGCGTTCTGTCCGGATGGCTGCCGGGGCATTTGAACCTGACCGTTTTTTCCCTGAGGAGCGCTGCCGCCCATTGCGGGGCTGTTCGTTCCCGGAGGCTGCATGCCCATCCCTTCCTGCATCACGCTTTTGCCGCCGGTCATGCTGCCGTTAGAAAGGCCCGTCGTCTGCCCGAGCAGCCGTTCCGTCCCGTTATATCCGAATGCCAGCTCCAGCACGGAGTTTGTCTGGCTGCTGCCGATATAGGGGCGGCTTGATGCGGAAATGGAATCAACGGCTGCCGCCCATGAGACGGAGAGCGCCAGGAGAACGGCTGAAGAAGCGAGAAGTGAGATCAGTTTTTTCTTAATGGATGTGTGTGATGCAATGAGATAAAAAAGCAGAAAAGCCGGAAGCACGATGTAGGCCTGCATCATTTTCATATTAAAAGCAAGACCGACAAGTGCGAATGCGGATAAGAGCCAAATGATTTTGCCGCGTTTCACCGCGCGCATCAAACACCAGGAACCGAGAAGCAGTGTAAAGACGAGCATGCTGTCGAGATTATTCGTCCGGCTGACGGCCGCCGCAATCGGCGTCAGCGCCATGACAAAAGCGGCGATTCTGGCCGCGCCCGTGCCGAACGAAGGCTTTATCATGAAGTACAGCAGCAGAACGGAACCGAGCCCCGCCAAAGCCTGAGGAAGAATCACGCTCCATGTATGTACGCCGAAAATCAAAGCGAAAATCGTTTGAATCCATAAAGCGACAGGCGGTTTGTCTACCGTGACAAAGCCGGACGGGTCAAAGGATGCGTAGAAGAAGTTGTGAAAGCTTTGCGTCATGCTTTTGACGGCAGCCAAATAATACTGGTTGGCGGCATCATCCTGCCAAATGCCGTACATATTCAAAGCCGCCGCTGCTGATAAAATACCGATAAGAACGATGTCCAGTCGTTTTGTTTTCAATGGTTTCACCTCTTTTGTGACCCCATTGTAAAAAATAAATATGAAAAAGTTATGAATAAACGATAACGATTTAAAGAATGTTTTACCAAAATTTTCTTCACGAAAAAAAGAGGCGGAAAGCCATCGCTTCCGCCTCCCGCACATATATATGAGAGAGCAGCCTTTATTTGTGATCGTTCTCTTTTTGGATTTCAGCTAATTTGGCAAGCAGAATGTGCTGAGGCATGTGCATGATTCTCTCAAGCGGCATATTCAGTGATTCTGCGAGCTTTTGCGCCGTTTCGGCGGAAATTTGCAGCGGTTTCATGTGATCACTCCTTCCGTTTCTTTATTGTACTAAAATCAGAAATCGATCGTAAGAGGATATGACAAAGGAATGGAGGTTTGAAAAGCGGGGCTTTATAACAGAATGGGGGAGGTTTTTTATGCAATCGCCATTGATGTTATTACAGCTGAAGCTGGCTGATTATCAGAAAAAAGCCGCAGAACTGCGGACAATTGACGAATTTATCATACTGAAACAGACATTGCAGGACATGATGAAAGTATTCGCCGCCTGTGAAGAATGGGAGCTGTATCAAAAAACGGCCGATCTCATGGCGCAGACGGTGCTGCACATCCGTTTCATCGAATAAGAAAAGCCCTCGCTCGGGCGAAGGCTTTTCTTAAAAGGACCGTTCTTCTTCAATGTTTTTATGCTGATCATAAATGACAAGCTTAGACGGGCTGTTCTCTTTAGCCGTCTGCTCCGCTTTCTCGATCGCCGCGTCCTTCGATGTATAAAGAGCCGTCGGCGCCACATTTTCCACCTTCACAAACCATCCGTCCGCATCAACACTGGGTGTTACTGCATATGTTTTCATCCTTCTTACCTCCTGGTTTCGATTTATTTATCAGTTTCCCGGCATTCAGAATGGCGAAACACGCAGCCGCTGTTTAACAAATACAGGGAAAGCGATATTTTTCTATTCTTTTTCTTGAGAAATGGTAAAATGGAGTTTGGATATTTTTTAAGGAGAGGACGGTGCTTAGCATGACAGACCTTCTGAATGATCGGCTGCCGCCGCAAAACATAGAAGCTGAGCAGGCCGTGTTAGGTGCTGTTTTTTTACAGCCGTCTGCGTTAACACTGGCTTCTGAAGTGTTGATTCCGGATGATTTCTACAGAATGTCACATCAAAAAATTTACAATGCCATGCTCGTGCTCGGAGACCGCGGTGAACCGGTTGATTTGGTCACGGTAACGTCAGAGCTTGCGAATACCGATTTGTTAGAAGAGGTGGGAGGCGTCTCTTACCTGACGGACATCGCGAATTCCGTTCCGACAGCGGCTAATATAGAATATTACGCGAAAATCGTTGAGGAAAAATCCATTCTCCGCCGTTTAATCAGAACGGCGACCTCGATCGCTCAAGACGGGTATACGCGCGAGGATGAAGTTGAAGATTTATTAAGCGATGCGGAAAAAACGATTATGGAGGTCGCGCAGCGAAAAAATTCGGGCGCCTTCCAAAATATTAAAGACGTGCTTGTGCAAACATACGACAACATTGAGCAGCTTCACAACCGGAAAGGCGATATTACCGGGATTCCGACCGGTTTTATCGAGCTTGACCGGATGACAGCGGGGTTTCAGCGGAATGATTTGATTATTGTCGCGGCCCGTCCGTCTGTGGGGAAAACAGCGTTCGCCTTAAATATTGCGCAAAACGTGGCCACCAAAACGGATGAGAGCGTCGCGATATTCAGTCTTGAGATGGGTGCCGAGCAGCTTGTCATGCGTATGCTCTGCGCCGAAGGGAATATTAACGCCCAAAATCTCAGAACGGGAAATCTGACGGAAGAAGATTGGGGCAAGCTGACGATGGCGATGGGAAGCCTGTCAAACAGCGGTATCTTTATAGATGACACCCCCGGCATCCGCGTCAGCGAAATCCGTTCAAAATGCCGCCGGCTGAAGCAGGAAAACGGATTGGGCATGATTTTAATTGACTACTTGCAGCTCATTCAGGGAAGCGGCCGTTCAAGCGACAACCGCCAGCAAGAGGTATCGGAAATTTCACGGGCGCTAAAAGCGCTGGCGCGGGAGCTTGAAGTCCCGGTCATCGCCCTGTCTCAGCTCTCCCGGGGTGTTGAGCAGCGGCAGGATAAACGTCCGATGATGTCAGATATCCGTGAGTCGGGAAGTATTGAGCAGGATGCCGACATCGTCGCCTTCCTGTATCGTGATGATTACTATGATAAAGAATCCGAAAACAAAAACATCATCGAAATCATTATCGCCAAACAGCGTAACGGCCCGGTGGGAACCGTCTCACTGGCTTTTGTGAAAGAATACAATAAGTTCGTAAACCTGGAACGGCGCTTTGATGACGGCGGTGTTCCGGCAGGTGCGTAAAGCCTCAAGCAATGTCTTGAGGCTTTTTTTCATCCGAAAGAATGAGAGAATGCCGTCCGTTCGGCAGACGAAATAAAGAAAGCGCTTTTATATAATGGCATTAAGGGAGGAATGATGATGACAATTGAATTTCCGCAATTTCAAGCGGCGCAAATCCGGATTGCCCGGCCGACCGGACAGCTCAAAGAAATCATCAGGTTTTATGAAGAGGGCCTCGGACTGAAGAGGATCGGTAGCTTTTCCGGACATAGAGGCTACAGCGGTGTCATGTTCGGCCTGCCCCATACGCAATACCACTTAGAATTCACCGAAGAAACCGGTTCGTCTCAGCCGGCGCCCGTTCCGCACGGCGACAGCCTGCTTGTCTTTTACATCCAGGATCAGCAGGAGGTCATTCGCATCAGCAAGAAATTAAAGCAGATGGGATATGAGGAGAAAGCACCCGAAAACCCGTACTGGGAAGAAAAAGGCGTGACCATCGAAGATCCTGACGGCTGGCGGGTCGTCCTGATGAATACAAGCGGCATATAAATGACTGTCTGAAGAACCCTGATTACGGGTTCTTTTTCTTGTTAAAGCATGAAAGTTTCGGGAGTAATAGATAGCAAATGAAATAGAAAACGCTTTTAATCATGTTTAAGGCGAACAAATATAGATTGATAAGATTTAAATGTTCGGATTTACGATTGACTTTCTGTTTCGGCACTGATACACTTAATTTGTTTGAATGAGATATCGTTTTGAAAGGTTAACGGAGGTGCACGGATATATGTCTTCAGTAGTCGTAGTAGGTACGCAGTGGGGCGATGAAGGAAAAGGTAAAATTACAGATTTCCTATCAGAAAATGCAGAAGTGATCGCACGTTATCAAGGCGGAAACAATGCAGGACATACCATCAAGTTTGATGGAGTCACGTACAAGCTTCATTTAATCCCATCAGGAATTTTTTATAAAGATAAAGCGTGTGTCATCGGGAACGGAATGGTTGTTGATCCGAAAGCGCTCGTAACGGAGCTTGCGTATCTTCATGAGCGCAATGTGAGCACGGATAACTTGAGAATCAGCAACAGAGCCCACGTCATTCTTCCATACCATCTGAAACTGGATGAAGTAGAGGAAGAACGCAAAGGGGCCAACAAGATCGGCACAACGAAAAAAGGCATCGGACCTGCTTATATGGACAAAGCGGCGCGGATCGGCATCCGGATCGCAGACCTGCTAGATCGTGACGTGTTTGCAGAAAAGCTTGAACGGAACCTTGAAGAGAAAAACCGTCTGCTTGAAAAAATGTATGAAACGGAAGGCTTCAAAATTGAAGATATTCTGGATGAGTATTATGAATACGGCCAGCAGATTAAAAAGTATGTATGCGATACATCCGTCGTCTTAAATGACGCGCTGGATGAAGGCCGCCGCGTTTTATTTGAAGGCGCTCAAGGGGTTATGCTTGATATTGACCAAGGGACATACCCGTTTGTCACTTCATCCAACCCGGTCGCCGGAGGGGTGACGATCGGTTCAGGCGTAGGCCCGACAAAAATCCAGCACGTCGTCGGTGTATCTAAAGCGTACACAACCCGTGTCGGTGACGGTCCTTTCCCGACTGAGCTGAAAGATGAAACCGGGGATCAAATCCGTGAAGTCGGACGCGAATACGGCACAACGACAGGCCGTCCGCGCCGTGTCGGCTGGTTTGACAGCGTTGTTGTCCGCCATGCCCGCCGCGTCAGCGGAATCACAGATCTTTCTCTGAACTCAATCGATGTGCTGACTGGCATTGAAACATTGAAAATCTGTGTCGCTTACCGCTACAAAGGTGAAGTGATTGAAGAATTCCCGGCAAGTCTGAAAGCTCTCGCAGAGTGTGAACCGGTATATGAAGAAATGCCTGGCTGGACGGAAGATATCACAGGCGCAAAAACATTAAGCGATCTTCCTGAAAATGCGCGCCATTATCTGGAACGCGTGTCTCAGCTGACAGGTATTCCGCTTTCTATTTTCTCTGTCGGTCCCGACCGTTCACAAACGAACGTCATCCGCAGTGTATACCGCGCTAACTAAGAATTTGCAGCAAACAAGCCTCCGGTCACGGAGACTTGTTTTTTTATGTAGGAAAAAAATAATAGATTTTTTTCAAAAAAGTAGTTGCCACTTTCGAATGTTCTATGATATTATAAATCTCGTTGTTACGGAACAGCTTCAATAGAGTACTGCAAGAAAGCTTTTGTCTGAATGCTCTATGATACATAATCCGACACATCAAGAGCCATTAGCTCAGTTGGTAGAGCATCTGACTTTTAATCAGAGGGTCGAAGGTTCGAGTCCTTCATGGCTCACCACTTTTTATGGCCCGTTGGTCAAGCGGTTAAGACACCGCCCTTTCACGGCGGTAACACGGGTTCGAATCCCGTACGGGTCATTGATTTACTTTAGCGTTATTGCTAACTCCTTATTTGTCCTCGGAGGGCCGCCACGATACGGCTCTCCGGACAAATTACTGTAAGGTCCGGTAGTTCAGTTGGTTAGAATGCCTGCCTGTCACGCAGGAGGTCGCGGGTTCGAGTCCCGTCCGGACCGCCATTTTACTTTACTTTATAGTATAGAAAAGAAACATCTGGCTCGGTAGCTCAGTTGGTAGAGCAACGGACTGAAAATCCGTGTGTCGGCGGTTCGATTCCGTCCCGAGCCACTTACCCAAACGCATCTGCAATAGTAGGTGCGTTTTTTCTTTTGTTATAAAAAAGGGAGAGCCGGCTTTTCAGCCGGCCCAGAAGAAGACGTCAAACACTAGACGGCGTTTTTTTTCGTGAGGTTTCAAAAAAATATTATTTTTTAAAAGAAAATAAAAAACATGACAAAAGGATGGCAGTTCAATACGTTTTTGCGCTGTTCTCTTTAATTTTTTTATCTTTTGACCTGAAACCGTTATAATAGACGGGGAACGTTTTTCATGATCCGAATTGTGATCATCATGAAACATCAATAGATGAAATGAAGTCATTCTGGCAGGAGGAAAATCAAGATGATGGATAAGAAAATCCTTGTAGTCGATGATGAAAAACCGATTGCAGATATATTAGAGTTTAATTTAAGAAAAGAAGGCTATGACGTGCATTGTGCGTACGACGGAAACGAAGCCGTGGAAATGGTGGAGGAGCTTCAGCCTGATTTAATTCTTTTAGATATTATGCTTCCGAATAAAGACGGAGTTGAAGTATGCCGGGAAGTCCGGAAAAAATATGATATGCCGATTATTATGCTGACGGCAAAAGACTCGGAGATTGACAAGGTCATCGGGCTTGAAATCGGAGCGGATGACTATGTCACGAAGCCTTTCAGCACGCGTGAGCTTCTGGCCCGCGTCAAAGCGAACCTGCGCCGCCAGCTTACGGTTGCGCCGGCTGAGGAAGAATCAGCTTCTAATGACATTCATATCGGTTCTCTCGTCATCTTCCCTGACGCTTATGTCGTATCAAAAAGAGAAGAAACGATCGAGCTGACCCATCGTGAGTTTGAATTGCTTCATTACTTAGCCAAACATATCGGACAGGTCATGACCCGTGAGCATCTGCTGCAGACTGTGTGGGGCTATGACTATTTCGGTGACGTGAGAACGGTGGATGTAACAGTGCGCCGCCTCCGTGAGAAAATCGAGGATAATCCGAGCCATCCGAACTGGATCGTCACAAGACGGGGTGTCGGTTATTACTTGAGAAACCCTGAACAGGACTAACCGGCGATGAATAAGGTTGGTTTTTTTCGGTCGATTCAGTTTAAGATCACGCTGATCTATGTGCTTCTCATTATCATCGCCATGCAGATTATCGGCGTGTACTTTGTGAAACAGGTGGAGAATTCTCTTCTCAAGTCCTATGAATTATCGTTAAATCAGCGGATTGACAATCTTTCCTATTATATTGAGCAGGAATATAAAGGAGACAATGACAGCACCGTCATTAAAGATGACGTCAAACGGATTTTGAATGATTTTACGAAAAATAATGAAATACGGGAGATTACATTTGTTGATAAAAGCTATGAGGTCGTCGGTTCTTCGAGGCCTTATGGCGAGGAAATAGCGGGGAAACAGACGACTGACCCGATTTTTAAACGGATTTTCTCAACAAAACAGGCCTATTCAAAAAAATATTATGATCCTAAAAGCAAAAACAGAGTGCTGATTTCAGCGAAACCTGTCGTCACAGAGAATCAGGAAGTTGTCGGCGCGATTTATGTCGTGGCCAGTATGGAAGATACCTTTAACCAGATGAAAACCGTCAACTCGATTCTTGCTTCAGGAACAGGCTTAGCCCTTGTTCTGACGGCTCTTCTCGGTATTTTTCTCGCCCGCACCATTACCCATCCGCTGTCAGATATGCGTAAGCAGGCGATGGAACTGGCAAAAGGGAATTTCTCCAGAAAGGTGCGGAAATACGGGCATGATGAAATCGGTCAGCTCGCAACGACGTTCAACCATCTGACGAGAGAGCTTGAAGATGCCCAAGCCATGACGGAAGGGGAGAGAAGAAAGCTTTCTTCCGTTATCGCGTATATGACGGACGGTGTCATTGCAACGAATCGCAACGGGGCTATTATTCTTTTAAACAGCCCTGCGCTTGAGCTGCTGAATGTTTCACGTGAAACGGCTTTAGAGATGCCGATTACGTCTTTATTGGGCATAAAAGAGAACTTTACATTTGAGGATTTAGTAGAACAGCAGGATTCAATGCTGCTGGAGATCGAACGTGACGATGAAACGACTGTACTGCGGGTGAATTTTTCCGTTATTCAGAGAGAGCACGGAAAAATCGACGGTTTAATCGCGGTTCTTTATGATGTCACCGAACAGGAAAAACTCGATCGGGAGCGCAGAGAGTTCGTTGCCAACGTGTCTCATGAGCTGCGGACACCGCTGACGACCATGCGAAGCTATTTAGAGGCGCTTGCAGAAGGCGCGTGGGAAAACAAAGATATCGCTCCGCGTTTCTTAATGGTGACCCAAAATGAGACTGAGCGCATGATCAGATTGGTGAACGACCTGCTTCAGCTTTCTAAATTCGACAGCAAAGATTATCAGTTTAATCGGGAGTGGATTCATATGATCCGCTTTATGTCACTGATTATCGATCGTTTTGAAATGACGAAAGAACAGCATGTCGAATTTATCCGCGAGCTTCCGGACAGAAATCTGTACGTGGAGATTGATCAGGATAAAGTGACGCAGGTTCTCGATAATATCATTTCTAACGCACTGAAATACTCACCGGAAGGCGGACATGTCACTTTCTCAGTCGATGTGAATGAGAAAGAAGAGCTGCTTTATATCAGCGTAAAAGATGAAGGTATCGGCATTCCGAAAAAAGATGTGGAAAAAGTCTTTGACCGTTTCTACAGAGTGGATAAAGCGCGCACGAGAAAACTCGGCGGCACCGGGCTCGGCCTTGCGATTGCAAAAGAGATGGTTCAGGCTCACGGCGGAGACATTTGGGCCGACAGTGTAGAAGGCAAAGGAACGAAGATTACATTTACTCTTCCATATAAAGAAGAGCAAGAGGATGATTGGGATGAGGCGTGAAAATATAAAAACAGTCATACTGTCAGTGCTGGTCGTCATTAGTCTTGTTTTAACATGGGGAATTTGGACATTCCAGCCCAATTTTTCAGAAGGCACGGCCTCAACCAAATCGACTGTCCGGGAAAAGCATAAAATTGATAAAACGAGCCAAAAAGTGTCGCAAACGGTAAAACCCCGGGATATGTTTATTCATACAAACGGCTCTCATTACAAAGTGAATGATGAGACGCTCTTTAATGACCTGTGGGCGGATTTGCCGCAATGGGAAGTAAAAGGGATGAAGGATATTTCCGATCAATACGACAAGCTCGGTTTTAAAAATTGGCTTTACGGCAGAAACGGCAATTCGGCAAAGCTCGATCTGCAATTCAATGACACCATTCCGATTGATTTCTTCCAAACGATGTTTAAATGGTCGAATCCGTCAATGGAATACAGCTCATTTGACCATATTGTCATTCCGTTTAATGAGAATAAGACGAATAAGAAGATTTACATGGTCTCATACAGCAAGCAGCTGATTTTGGAAGTGACTGTGGAATCGGCGAATTACCGCAATCTGATGAATGAGCTGTACAGCAAAAAGTCGAGTATGCCGTTATACCACCTCTATTCGGTCGGAAAAAGCAAAGAATTTCTCATGCCGAATGCGCGGTTTAATATGAAGGAAAAAGAATTTATCACTGAAACCATTAAGACGAACCTGTTTAAGCAGACGCTTTTTAATGATCCGAGCACGGTCAGAGAAGACCCGAATTACAATCGGAATGTGCTGACTGACGGAATCAGCCGTCTGGAAATCAATTCGACACAGCGGCAGATTCAATTCCAGCATCGGAACCTGGCACAAAGCGCTTCTTATCAAACAGGCGAGCTGATTAAGAAAAGTTATAAATATTTAGAGGATACGGGAAGCTGGACGGATCATTATCAATTTTTCAATGTGAGTGATAACCAGCAGCTGAGTTTCTACATGTTTAAAGACCAAATGCCTGTGGTCAACAGCACGTCTAAGCCTTTCGGATCCGGACCTGTTTTGACCCTGCAATGGGCCAATGACGAGGTTCTCAGCTACAAGCGGCCGAACTATGTTCTCGGACCGAATCCGATTAAAACAAAAGACGTAAAAATGATGAACGGCAATGAGGTTGTGTCTCTGCTGGAGCAGCAGGATAAATACGACGTGAATAAAATCGACCAGATCTTCCTGTCCTATCAAATGGTCTCTTCATCAACGAATGATCTCGTTGAACTGGAACCCGTCTGGAGTATGAAAATCAACGGGAAGATCGTCCCGATTACGAAAGATCTGCTGGGGAAGGAGGAGGACGATAATGGAGTGGAATAAGACAAAAACGATCTTCATCATTGCCTTCCTCATCCTCGATATTTTTCTCGGCTATCAGTTTTTTGAAAAACGCTCGAGCAGTGAATACGAAGTGATTAAAAATTCAAACGTGGAAAAAGACATGGAGATGGATCATATCACATTCGGCAACCTGTCTTCTGATTCCGCAACGGGCTACCGGCTGACGGCGGGCCAAAAGGTATTTACCGCCGAAGATATTGATGCTTTGAAAGATCAAAAGCCTTTAATGGAGATGCCGGCGGATGATCACAAGGTTACGACGCTGAAAATGAAATTTACCGATCCGGTCGGTTTATCGAAGCAAAAAACGCAGGAGGATGCGGAATCGCTCGTCAGCTCTAAAGTAACCGGCGGTGAAAAATATAAACTGTGGAAAGTCGACAAGGATAAAAAACAGATCATTTTTTACCAGATGTATGACGGCCAGTTTATTTATCAGGATTTTGACTCGTCCACGGATGCGATCGGACAGGTGATTCTGCATCTGAACGATAAAAACGAGGTCGTATCTTACGAGCAGACCATGCTGGAGTCATTCAAGCGAATCCAGACGGAGAGCCTGATTCCTGAGCTTGATGCGGTCGAATTATTGTATTCTCAAAATTATTTAAAAGCGAATTGCGCCGTTAAAAGCGTTAAGTTCGGCTATATTGCCCAATATCCGCTGACAAGTACGCAGGTGCTGGCGCCGGTATGGAGAATTACAATTGAAGATAAGTCAAAAGGGACGAAGAAAAAGACACTGCAAACGTACACTGTGAACGCATTGGAAAGCACAGTCATTGATAACAATCAAAATAAATAATGGAGTGAGACACAATGGGCTTGCAATTTAGCGTGCTTGCGAGCGGGAGTACCGGAAACGCGTTTTATCTGGAGACAGAGGAGCACTCTTTTCTGGTGGATGCCGGCCTGAGCGGTAAAGCGATGGACGGGCTGATGGAGAAAATCGGCCGCAAGATAGACGACGTCGACGGCATCTTTGTCACTCACGAGCACAGCGACCATATTAAAGGGCTCGGCGTCATTGCGAGAAAGTACGGTCTTCCCGTCTACGCGAATGAAAAGACGTGGAAAGCGATGGAGAATCAGATCGGCAAGCTGGATACCGGACAAAAGTTTTTGTTCCCGATGGAAAGCGTGAAATCCTTCGGCGGGCTTGATGTTGAGTCATTCGGCGTCTCTCATGACGCGGCCGAGCCGATGTTTTATGTTTTCCACTACCAAGGCAGAAAGCTCGCGCTGATGACGGACACCGGGTATGTGAGCGACAGAATGAAAGGCATTATCCGTTCGGCCAATGTGTTTGTGTTTGAAAGCAACCATGATGTCGGCATGCTGCAAATGGGCAGATACCCTTGGAGCATTAAGCGGCGGATTTTAAGCGATGTCGGCCACGTCTCGAATGAAGACGCGGCGCTCGCCATGACTGATGTCATTGGCGACGGCACATCGCGCATCTATTTGGCGCATCTGAGCCAGGACAACAATATGAAGGAACTGGCGAGAATGTCCGTGCAGCAGACATTGGCTGCGAAAGGATTTGTCGCCGGGGAAACGTTTCAGTTATTTGATACCGATCCGAAAATCCCGACGCCGCTGTGCGCCGTGTAATTTTTCCAAATGAATCATGATTATTAATCCGCGATCTGACCCACACTATAAGCAAATCGAGTACTCTTGAAAGGATTTGAGATAGGGTGGATTATAATCGCGATGATGAACAGTACGCCTCCGAACAGCCCCGCCGCAGCAAGAGAGGGTACTTTCTATCAAGTCTGATCGGCGTCATCGTCGGGGCCGCGCTCATGGCTTTCCTGCTGCCGTACTGGACAGGCGGAGACCATGGAGAAAGCAGCAAAAGCACCAGCCAGCGTCTCGGCAGCGAACAGGTGAAAACAGTCAACGTCAATGTCAATGATGCTGTCACGAATATGGTCAGCCGTGTATCAGATTCGGTAGTCGGTGTTCTCAATATCCAAAAGACCGATATTTGGGGAGAGGGCGGCGAAGCGGGAAGCGGGTCGGGCGTCATTTACAAAAAGAACGGAAACACTTCTTATATCGTAACCAATCACCATGTCATTGCAGGTGCGACTGAAATTGAGATCAGCCTGAAGGATGGCTCACGCGTGCCTGCTGAGCTGATCGGGAGCGACCGTCTGATGGATCTCGCCGTGCTGAAGGTGAAGTCTGATAAAATCAAATCGGCCGCCCAGTTCGGCAATTCTGATCAAGTCAAAGTCGGAGAACCGGTCATTGCGATCGGAAATCCGCTCGGGCTTGAATTTGCGGGATCAGTGACACAGGGGATCATTTCAGGCACGGAAAGGGCAGTGCCCGTTGACTCAAACGGCGACGGACAGCCGGATTGGAATGCGGAAGTGCTGCAGACCGACGCCGCGATTAATCCCGGCAACAGCGGAGGCGCTTTGATGGATATATCGGGCAAGGTGGTCGGCATCAACTCAATGAAGATCGCTGAATCCGCCGTTGAAGGCATCGGCCTGTCCATCCCGTCAAAGCTTGTCATTCCCGTTATTCAGGATTTAGAAAAATACGGAGAAGTCAGACGGCCTTTCCTCGGTATTGAGATGAAATCCTTAACGGATATTGCGAGCTACCATTGGAGCCAAACGCTGAAACTTCCGAAAGGCGTTAAAACCGGGGCGGTCATTATGGGTGTCGACGCGTTTTCACCGGCCGGAAAAGCGGGTTTGAAAAAGCTCGACGTGATTACCGGGTTCGACGGACATAAGGTCAATGACGTTGTGGATCTCCGTGAGCGCCTGTATCGCAAAAAGATCGGCGACCGTGTGAACATCACGTTTTACCGTTCGGGAAAGAAAAAAACAGCGGAAGTCAAACTGACAGAAGCGGATCGATTACAGAAATAAAAAAACAGCCCGGACATCCGGGCTGTTTTTTATTGATTTATTTGTTAATATTATACTATTATGAAAACGGGGAGGTGAAACACATGAAAACGGCTGATGTGATCATCGTATTGAATGAAATTGAAGGTGAATGTGAAGGAAGAATTATTTTAGAATGCAGAATTTAAGAACATGAAACATGTCATATCAAACGTCCTTTTTCAGGGCGCTTTTTTTATGCCTTTTTTCAGAAGCCATAAAAAAGAACTGAACGTGGGTCACAACACGTTCAGTTAAAAATGGGTATATTTAGAAAAAGGTAGACATGAACTTAGAACTTTGTGATTGAAACAGACTGGTGCTGCTGAATTGAAGCGGCAGATGAAACTGCCGGCAGCTTATTTTTTGTTATTTACAGATGGCTCCGTTTTGAGCGTTTACTTTCACCGTTTGTTCCGTATGGTTTTGGGCAGTGATTTTCACGATGTACTTGTAGACGCCGTTTTCTTTCTTCATTTCAGACGATTTAACAGCGCCTTTGCAATGGCTGAGCGCGATGGAATGCGCTTTTTTAGAAGCGATCATCACTTGTTTTTTCTGCACTTCTTCTTTCAGGACTTTTCCGCTTTTGCCGTCCATGTGGAGCGTATGAAGCTTGCCGTCCTGGCCGAATATGCTGACAACATAGACTGATACGCCGTTTTCTTTTTTCATTTGAGCGGATTTCACAGCGCCTTTGCAATGGCTGAGTGCGAACGATTCCGCTTTTGCACGGGTCATGTGTTGCTGGTTATTCTTTATATCATGTTTGACGATTTTGCTGTTTTTACAATTGATATGGAATGTGTGAAGCTTCCCGTCTTGTCCTGACACCTGAACCACGTAAACCATAGCGTTATGTTCGGTCTTCAGCTCAGAAGACTTCACTGTTCCTTTGCAATTCTTCACGGCGATTTTTTCAGCGCCGGATTTTGAGATGAATTGCTGTTTCTTTTCAATTTGGTGTTTCACGACTTTTCCGCTGGAGCTGTTGACAT
This sequence comes from Bacillus sp. IS1, assembly GCF_032461585.1. Classification (NCBI taxonomy): domain Bacteria; kingdom Bacillati; phylum Bacillota; class Bacilli; order Caryophanales; family Bacillaceae; genus Bacillus; species Bacillus sp. IS1. The sequence goes on from NZ_JAWCWR010000002.1 coordinate 84,872, forward strand.
TGACGGTGTGCTGCTTTCCTTTTACGTCAAGGACGTTGACAACATATACGTAAGCGCCGTTGACTTTTTTCATTTGCGCTGATTGAACGGCGCCTTTGCAGCTGCAGTTTTTCAATGCGGTCTCTTTCGCTTTAGAGATAGAAACGGAAGCCTGCTGTTTCGTTTCCACTTTCGTCTGCGCTGCGTCATCCTTATGAATGACAGCCGCATGCGCTGAAGTTAAAGAACTGATTGAAAGTATGGTCCCCAGTGCAGCTCCTGATAAAACTTTTGTAATTCCCATCATATATTCCTCCTTAAACATTTCATTGTTGGCTTCCCAACTAAGGCTTATTGTAAAGACCCAAACTGAAAACAACATGAATCTAAGCTGAAAACTTCCTGAATTCAGCGGATTTTCAGCTTAGATTCAGTTTTGTTTCAGATAAAAGCGAATAATAGAAGGGGAAGCGAAAAAAATAAACACAGGCTGATACATCTAAGGAGAGACTGCATCATGGATAAGTTGAAAGGCATCAAGGTGCTGATTGTAGACGACGAGCCCGCCATCATTGATTTTTTAACGATGGGGCTTGTCAATGAAGGGTTTGAAGTGATGTCCGCGGCAGACGGGATGTCGGCGATGAATCTTGTGAAAACATTTCAGCCTCATATTGCCGTTTTGGACGTGATGATGCCGGGAATGGATGGGCTTGAGCTGTCAAGGATGCTTAAGAAAACAAGCAATACCGCCATCATCATGCTGACCGCGAAGGATGAAGTAGAGTTTCGCGTAAAGGCGCTGATTGAAGGCGCTGATGATTACATGATCAAACCGTTCAGCTTTGAGGAGCTGCTTGCCAGAATTTACGCAAGAATCCGCAACCAGTTTCCGCATCTTTTCGATGAGGTGGTGCTCGGCCCCTTCCGAATCGATGACCGGAGCAGAGAGATTTTTTACAATGAACAGCCTTTGAAGCTGTCCGCCACCGAATATGAACTGCTGAAATGTTTAGTGCTCCACCACGGAACGGTTCTCAGCAAAACGAGGATTCTCGATCAGGTATGGGGCTATGATTTTTACGGGGAAGACAATATCGTCGAGGTGTACATCCGTTCTTTGCGCGAAAAGCTGAAGGACAAAGAACACAAGGTGATTCGCACGGTTCGGGGCGCCGGGTACAGGGTGGATCTGGCATGAAACGGCTGTACAGAACCCTGCGATTCCAGCTCCTGTTCAGGTCACTGGCGATTTTGGCCTTGCTGTTATGTTTCATCGGCGGCACTCAGTACATGTTTATGACACGGACGATGTATGAAAATCAGGCGATCAGCATTCAGAGTTATATCAATTCAATGGATCAAAGCGTATGGAGGTCAATCAAAACCCTTGCCCGTTCCGAAACATCGGCTCATCCGAATTTGATTTACCCCGGGGTGACGGTTGCTTTTATCAATCAATCATACAAGATGTCTGTTTTATCAGAAGACCCGCACGCGGGGGCCGCTCCTTCTTTTCCGAAAAAAGTGTATCAGGATGCGCTGACAGATACAATGGCGCTTCACTATCAGGTGGCTCACAATAAGGCGGGTGAGGAAATCATCGTCGTGTTTCAGGCGATTTCCGTTGACGGCAGGCAGGCGGGAGTTGTGCAGATGAGCACGCTGACCCAGCCTCTGAATGATTCGCTTTTCCGCCAGATCAGCATTTTCGCGGTGCTTTCCTTTGCGGCTTTGGTCATCGGACTGTTTGTTTTCTTGCCGGTGATCCGGCTCACACTCAAGCCGCTGTCCCGCATTGTGCGTATGATGGGTGACATTAATGCCGGCAGTCTCGATAAACGGCTGCCGATCGATAGGAAGCAGGCCGAAATTGAGTCATTGGGCATCTCCATCAATCAGATGCTGGAACGGATTGAAACCTCTTTTCAGGCGGAAAAAGAAGCGAAAGAACGAATCCGGCAGTTTGTATCAGATGCATCACATGAGCTGAGAACGCCGCTTACCTCCATTCACGGCTTTATCGAAATTTTAATGCGCGGAGCGGCGGAGAAGCCGGAGCAGAAAGAAAAAGCGCTTCAAAGCATGTACGCGGAATCCGCCAGGGCAAATAAGCTGATAGAGGATCTTCTGTTTCTCGCGAAGATTGACCGGGTGCCGAGCTTTGAAATGAAAAAAGGCGCATTGGGAGACGTCATTTTGGAAATGGAGGCTCAGCTGAAGCTGCTCGCGAGAAACCGGAAGCTCGAGTTCTTTGTCGATCAAAAGATAGAATCCGTTTTTGACAAAGACAAAATGAAGCAGGTCATTCTCAATCTATTTTACAATGCGGTGCAGCATACGGATGAAGACACGGGTGTCATCACCGTCTCCCTGCAGAAAGACGGAGGAATCATGCTTATGATTGCGGATAACGGAACGGGAATCGCTCCGGAGCATGTGCCTCATTTGTTTGACCGGTTTTACAGGGCGGAAACCTCCCGATCCCGTCAATCCGGCGGCGCGGGGCTGGGTCTTGCCATTACAAAAACCATTATCGACAGCCATAACGGAACAATTGAAGTGAAAAGTGAGCAGGGAAAAGGCTCCGTGTTCATCATCCGGCTGCCGGGATAAACCGGGAAGCAGGAAGAAATATCACAATTTATATATAAATTCTAAATTTTCAAAAAATAACTTGTCCTTTTCCAATATTGATGATAATATCTAGTTATTGGTAAAGGGGGTGTGTACTGATGAAGATTGAAGAACTTGATCTTGATACAGAAACAGCAAGCTTGGTGCATCGCTGCTAGTAAAGCCGTGACTCCCCTCATTGGGGAGTTATTATCTTTCAGGGGGTATGTCATGATGTCAACTGACTGTAAGCGCTGGAAGTTTAAAGACAGCGTGCAGGTGCTGACCTACACGGCGCATATTATCATTCAATATCGAAAGGCGATTAAGCTTGCGCATACGAGTGAGATCAAAGAGGCGGTTGAACGGCTGATCACCGGCTGTGAAAAACAAGAGCTTTCTGATCTTCTGGGAGAGGAAGCGGGAAACCAGTTTTTCGATGCGTTAATGAAATTGGATGCTTTAATAGAGCCATGGCAAAACGGCCGTGAAGGCCGCATCACTGAAAAGCAGCTGTACCATTTTGAGAAATACAACCAAAACCCCAATCTGATCCAAAACAGATTAGACGGCAGCAGGGCAGCGATCGTGGGTCTGGGGGGCGTCGGAACGATCATTCTTCAAAACCTTCTGGCGGCGGGCATGCAGCATTTTATTCTCATTGATTTCGATGCCGTATCAGTACATAACCTGAACAGACAATTCGTCTATAATAAATCTTCTGTAGGCAAATTAAAGATCTCAGAATGCAGAGATTATATTGCGGGTATCAATCCCCATGCGGACGCAGCACTTTACCATCAGGAAATTACACAGCCGCAGGACCTGCGTGTGTTAGATCCGTATGAAATTGATATCGTCATAAATGCCGCTGACAAACCCCATAACATTTCTGAATGGGTTTACCGGTATTGTAAGGAGCGGAATATCGCGTTTATGACCGGGGGTGTCGGCAGCTTCAGCGGCCAATGGGGGCCTCTGCTCACGCCTGAATCCTATCAATCCGGCGTCACTTATGAAAAAAACATGCCGGCCGGACTTCTGAACTGTTACCCCGATGAACCGATCAAAGGTTCCTTAGGAGCGACAAACGGTATTATATCCTCGTTTATGTCTCATGACATTATCACATACCTTGCAGGCGGAAGCCCGAAATCCCTGAATACCCGCATCGGCCTGGACTTTGACGGCCTTCATATTACAGAAACGAAGCTTTCTCAAAAGGAAAGCGCTTTATGAAGACGATGCATCGTACGGCGAGAAAACCGGGCGACCCTCTGAAAATAGAAATCGACACAAGCCCGATACGCTTGAACCCATTAGATACGCAGGATTACACAAGCAAGATGATTTGCAGCATTATGTATGAAAGCCTGCAGGACGGCTATAACTGCCGGATCATCCGCAAAGATCCCCGCACCTGTCAGGTGGACATTCACCCGGACTATTTAGGTGACGCCGAGGGTGTGGTTCAAACGATCATCTATCATCTGACAAAAGAAAACCAAAGTCCCCATCTCGGCAGTTTCCTGAACATAAAACAGGCCGTTCCGTATGTAAAAGGCCTCGTCTCATCCGATCAGCTCGGGGTGAACGTAACGGGCGAAAAACGCTTTGAAGTCACCTTGGACGAGCCGTCTGATGAAATAGAATCCGTTTTGCAGAGCAGCTTTCTGATTCCGGCGACCGCCGGGGGCGATGTGCCGGAAAACGGCCCGTACCGATTCAAGCGAACGTTTGAGAAGGGGCTGGAATTTGAGCGAAATCCGCAATATAAAATGACGCCCGCGGATGACCGCACCGTTCAGATCATCCAATTTATTTTGAATGATGATCTGGAAAAAAGCATCGGGCTGTACGAAGCGAATCAAACGGACGTGACCTGCCACACCCAGTTTCATCATTCAAACATGAGGTATCGGCAGTATGCTGATTTTAAAGAAAATCATTTGCCGATGTTATTTACCTTCAAGGTAAAGGACGACATGCTGAGAACTTTCATTCAGCATTATTTTGATAAACAAAAGCTGGCCGGGGATTTGGGGCATATCATCACACCGACTGATTCACTAATCGGTATATGGGAAAACGGGAGGACACCGCAGAAAGATCCGCCCCTTTTGACAAAAGAAGAACCGATCCGAATCGTTTATGCCGATTATTATCCCAACGGAGAGATCATTGAAAGGCTGGCTGATCTGTTTCGGCGGGCCGGAGCGGACGTATCCGTCTCCCGCGTCAGTCATTTCAATGATTATTACCATATGGATAAAAGCGGGTTTGATATTGAGCTCCATTTGTTCCTGCCGGCTTACATGCATGAGCTGAGCTATATCAAATATTTCATCCGCGACATCAGCGATCCGGAGAAGAAAAAAACGATCATTGATGCCATAGGATCTGAAAAAAAGAAGGAACTTTTTGGGTTATTCGAGAATACAACTCATTATTGCCCAATTTGTTTTGGGAAAAGTCTGTATCTGCAAGATCCATGTATAGAGGGTTTTAGTGTAAAGACTGACGGGCTCCTTTCTGTTCATGATGTTAAATGCAGATAGCTGGAAAGGGGTATTCATTTGCGGAATCGAAATTTGCTTTACTTCTCCGGTTTTTTCGGAAACTTCTTTTTTGAACGGGGAATTTGGATTTTATATTTAACAAGCATGAATTATTCATTGTTTCTTGTGGGCATCCTGCAATCGGTCCTGAATTTGGCGATGTTTCTGGCGGAAGTGCCGAGCGGCGTCATCTCGGACAGAATCGGGAGAAAAAAATCGCTCTTGCTCGGCCATTTTATGGTCATTATCTATTTGGTGATGTTCCTGAGCTTCCATAACTTCATCGCCCTCTTCATCGCCCATATTATATACGGTATCGGGCTGACGTTTATATCAGGAACGGATCACGCCTTTTTGTTTGATTCACTGAAAGAACAAGGGAAAGAAAAGTGGTACGGCAAATCCATCGGAAACTATAACGGACTTGTCATACTCGGTCTTGCGATTGCCATGGGCATCGGCGGCTACTTGCAGGAAATATCATGGTCGTATGTGTTTATCGCCGGGATTGTCACTCAGCTGATTGCAATGGCGGTCATTACACAGCTGACGGAAATCAAATTTGAAAACAGTGAACACGAAACGCAGACGGTCAGTGACATCTTAAAAGAAGTCAAAGATTTCTTCAGGCTGAACAAAGCCTTTAAATATCTGGTGCTGTCACTCTCCGTTTTCTTTGCGATTACATCGGTTTTTTATATGTACGGACAAGATTTGTTAAGTCAGGAAGGGCTGTCCGTGCGCAATATATCCATTATTTTTGCGGGACTGTCCATCTTGCAGGCGCTGTGCTCCATCTTTTCTTCCAAGCCGGCGGAAAAATTCACGCCGAGGCGCGTGCTTCTGCTGACATTCTGCATCATCGGGGCGGCCTATCTGTTTATACCTTCGGGCAGTCTGTACGTGACGATTGCGGCTTTTGTCGTCATTAACGCGCTCTATGATGTGATAGAACCCGTATCCAGTCAGGTGGTGAATAATGAGATTCCGTCCAGAACGAGAGCCACGCTGCTGTCCATTATCAGTTTGATGACCTCGCTCTTCATGTTCATTGCCTTTCCGTTTATCGGATTCTTAACGGACTATTTTGATTCAGCTTTGCTGCTGACCGCAATCGGGGTATTATCCATCTTATTGTCGCTGTTTATGATGCTCAGCTTTTACAAACTGAAAGCGAGCGTCGCCATCCAGAATAAAGTCGAGCTTTGAACCAGAATGACAAAGGGATGATGTGAGTTGCTGAATATTCATAATCTTACGGTAAATCTAGCGGGAGATACCATTTTCAAACAAGTTTCTTTTTTCATCAATGAAGGCGAAAAAGTGCTCGTGGCCGGGCCGAACGGTTCCGGCAAAAGTACGCTGTTCAGGGTGCTTTCCGGAGAGCTTGAGGCAGATGAAGGAACGATTGCGATCAACAAAGGGGCGAAGGTCGGTTTGCTGAAGCAGATCGCTGATCCCCATGAGGATCTGACGTTGTATCAATATCTGGAAAAATCGTTTGAAGCTCTCGCGGCGATCCAGAAGGAAATGAAGGCCATTGAGCTGAAGCTTTCGGAACCGATGAGTGATGACGAGCTGACTGCTTTATTGGAAAAGTACAGTCAATACACGGAAACATTTGAGCGGAACAACGGCTACCAGATGCACGCGATGATTGATGAAGTATGCAATGGGCTCAGCCTCAGCGAATTAAAGGATCAGCCGTTTTCAAAGCTGAGCGGCGGCGAAAAGACAAAAGCCGGCCTTGCCGAAATTTTAATCCGCAACGACGACGTTATACTGCTGGACGAGCCGACCAACCATTTGGACGTCCATGCGATTGAGTGGCTTGAAGGGTTTATTAAAAAATCGAACAAAACCATTCTGTTTACGACCCACGATAAAACATTTGCCGACCAAACGGCGATGAAGGTGCTCGAGATTGACGATACCGAGGTGAAGATTTGGCCTTACGGATTCAGCGAATACTTGAAAAAGCGGGAAGAATTCATCATCGCCCAGTTTGAGAAATATGAAGAACAGCAGAGAAAAATACAGAAGATGAAGGAATCCATCGCCCAGCTGAGAGATTGGGCCAACCGCTCAAATCCGCCGTCTGTCGGCCTGCACAGACGCGCGAATAATATGGAAAAGGCGCTGAAAAGGATCGAGCTGATCAATAAGCCGGTCCGGACGGAGCAAAAATTAAAAAACGCATTTCAGGAAGCGGGCGCCGGTTCAAAAGATATTGTGTTCATTGAAAACGGAAAGGTGACCAACGGATCTTCCCTTTTATATCAAAATGTGAACCTGCGCATAAAGCATAAAGACAGAATCGGCATCGTCGGCAGAAACGGCGTCGGCAAAACAACGCTGATCCGCTGCATCATCGGGGAAAGAGAACTGTCGGACGGCACCATTAAAGTGGGGGAAAATCTTAAGATAGGCTACATTGATCAAAAGAGCCACGTCGGAGATTCGAGTCAGACGATTCTGCAATTCTTTAAAGAAAATCTGCTGACTGAAGAGGGCATGGCCCGGAATATGCTGGCCAAGTACGGATTTTACGGGTCGTCGGTCTTTAAAAAACTTTCCGTCCTGTCGGGCGGTGAAAGAATCAGGCTGAAGCTGTCCATCTTAATGGAAAAAAAGCTGAATGTCCTGATCCTGGATGAGCCGACCAACCACTTGGATATTGAATCTCAGGAAATTCTCGAAAACAGCCTGATGCAGTTTCAAGGCACCATCATCTGCGTTTCTCACGACAGAAACCTGCTGGAGAAGTTCAACAAGATTTTCTGGCTTGAGAATCAAAACGTCACCATCTTTTCAGGTCCATACAGTTACGCCAAACAAAAAAAACGGCAGATTGCCGAATAAAAGGGGAATGGATATGACCATTGACAGACTGACAATCAATGAGTTATCGTACGATCTTTTTGTAAGCGAGTATGCTGATAAGAAACCTTTTATTTTGACGGGGGCAATGGATCACTGGGAATGCAGGCCGTGGACGCTTGAATACATTGATGAACACTATGGAGACAGAATGGTCACCATCCGGAAATCAGATATCGAAGGGGTCAAAACGTTTAAACAAGTAAAGCTTTCCAACTATATCGAGTACATTGATCAGAATGATGACAAATGGTACTGTGACTGGAATTTTACGCAGCTGAACCAAAATGACTTAGACCTTGTCTATTCCGCACCCGAGTATTTTACAAAAGACACATTGAGAGCGGATGAAGAAACGGGACGGGACTGGAAATGGTTCTTTCTCGGTTCTAAGCAGACAGGCACGCCGCTGCATCAGGATTTTAACAACACGCACGCGTGGAACGGCGTCATCTTCGGGGAGAAGGAATGGATCTTCTATCATCCGGACGACTCTCCGTATTTGTACGAAGGAAATATCAATGTCTTTGATGAAAAAGACATTGAGCAAAAACCGCTGGTGCAAAAGGCGTCTCCGATCCGCTTCAGACAAAAGGCGGGAGAAATCATTTACGCGCCGCGCCATTGGTGGCATCAAGTCGAGAATACGGAACATACATTGGCAGTGAGTGAGAACTTTTGGTTTACCGGAGAGCGGCTTGCCAATCAGATATAACCTGACGAAAGGCTGAGGAGCATCTCAGCCTTTTTTTGTATGGATTCATTTCATCCGGTCCAGACCGAATTTTTTCAGGCGGTATTGCAGGCTCTGTCTGCTGATTCCGAGCTCGTTTGCCGTTTTGGATATGTTATTGCCGTGTTTTCTCAGGGTTTTTTCGATCATGTATTTTTCGAAGTTTTCCATTTTGTCTTTTAAATCGGTGCCGGGCTGGGTGCTTGCGGCGGCTTTGCTTTCCGTGTCAGCGGGTTTGATTTTCATCCGGTATTGGTAAGGCAGGTGGGCCGCCGTAATCGTCGTTTCATCCGTCATAAAGTTCATGGCGCCTTCAATCATATGTTCAAGCTCGCGAATGTTGCCCGGCCAGTCATATTCCAGGAAGAATCGCTGCACATCGTCACTGATCGAATCGACATGCATTTGGAACAGGTGGTTGTTTTTCTGGATAAACACTTCGGCCAGAGGCAGAATATCCTCCTTGCGCTCCCGGAGCGGGGGAATGATCAGCGTGACAACGCTTAAGCGGTAGTATAAATCTTTGCGCAGCCGTTCTTCTGAAATGGCGGTGATCGGGTCTTCATTCATCGTGGCGATGATGCGGACGTCAATCGGTTTGTCCTGAGCTGATCCGATGCGCCTGATTTTCTTTTCCTGCAGGGCGCGGAGCAGTTTTGCCTGCAGGCTGAGATTGAGAGAGTTGATCTCATCAAGGAGCAGGGTGCCTCCCTGCGCCTGCTCAAATAAGCCGGGCTGGTCGATGGCTCCGGTAAAGGCGCCTTTTTTCGTGCCGAATAAAATACTTTCGACCAGGCTATCCGGCAGGGCGGCGCAGTTTTGTGAGATGAACGGGGCGCCTGAGCGCTGACTGCCGTTGTGAATGCTTTGGGCGAACAGTTCCTTGCCCGTTCCCGTCTCGCCGGCCAAAAGCACCGATGATGATGTGCGGGTTGCCCGTTTTGCGTTTTCGATGACTTCCCGAATAACTGAGCTGTTGCCGAGAATACTGTCAAACGTGTAGCTGTTCTGTTCTTTCCTGTGCATGTTCTCCCTGATCAGCCGTTCGAGCTTGGTGACGTCCTTGGCGATTTCCACGGCTCCCTTGATCTCGCCGTTTTGCACAATCGGGAAGGTGTGGTTGATCGTCGTGATTTCCTGGCCTTTGTTATTGAAATAGCTTTGCTTCACGTTTTTAATCGTTTTGCCTTCTTGAAGGGCCTGAACGAGCGTGCTGTCCTGCTGATTGGAAAACATAAATACATCAGTCAGGTTTTTATGCAGGACGTCCCGTTCATCCATATCTTCAATCTGCATCATTTTCTTATTGTAAATGACGGTGCTGCCCTTTTCGTCCACCACATGCAGCCCGACATCAATCTCTTCCAGAATGCTTTGTAACACGAGTGTGTAAAATTCGCTGGTTGTGTGCAGGTCAATTCCCCCTCTCAATCGTCTTAACATTCATTATTTTAAAATAAATCGAATAGGAAACGCAAAAAAATGTTGCGCTTGGACGATATTTAAAAATAAATGGAAATTTAGTTAATAAAACCATTGACTTTTTTAGGAAAATGGTTGATATTTAGATATATACTTAAATATCTAAATCATGTATGTATGAGAGGGGGAAAGTTTTTGAATAAAGCTTTTAAAGCACTGGCCGATCCTACAAGGAGAAAAATTTTGGATTTATTAAAGAAACAAGACATGACAGCTGGTGAAATTGCGGAACACTTCGACATGTCAAAACCCAGTATTTCTCATCACCTTACCATATTGAAAAATACTGATTTGGTTCACGATGAGAGGAAAGGCCAATTTATTATGTATTCATTAAATACCACTGTATTACAGGATCTTATAGGCTGGTTCTTTTCTCTGACTGATTCAGAACATGATAATAAGAAAGGCGGGGAATCATGAAAAAATATCTCTTTTCAGCAGGAATCATAGTTTTAACTGTTTTCACATGGGCTTTCACATATTCATCTTTACCGGACAATTTGGCGACACACTGGGGATTAAACGGAAGCGCAAATGATTACACTTCTAAATTTAATGCAATGGTGATGCTTATTGGCATCATGATTATTCAATATATTTTAATGGTGATCATCCCTAAGATTGATCCTAAAAATAACTACAAAACATTTATCCGGCCATATATGGCTATATTTAATACATTGTTTGCGGTTCTGTTTGTCATTAATCTGATGACCATCTTGACCGGCCTGGGATATGATCTCCCTATATCTTATTTAGGAAACTTTATAGTGGGAGTCATTTTCATGGTGTTTGGAAACTTTATTCAGAAAGTTAAGCCTAATTACTTTTTAGGGATAAGAACGCCTTGGACGCTGAGCAGTGAAAGAGTTTGGAAGGATACACACAGGGTTAGTTCGAAAATTTTTGTCTCAGCGGGCATACTCATGATGCTTGCAGCTTTTTTGCCGCCGGTGTATAGAGTGTCAGTCATTTTCATTGCGGCAATCGGCTGTATCATATTATCTTTACTATATTCTTACATTGTATATCAGAGACAATTGAATAAATAACTGTTGAGTAGGAGCAATCTAATTGGATTGCTCCTATTTTGTCAGCGGAAAACGCAAAAAAATTTTGCGCTTGGCTGAAGTTTGCACGCAAACTGCCGGAAAATTTTGCGGGAAAAGAAAGAATGCTGGCGAAACATCCCGTTTTTTCGGATTGGCACGGAACTTGCTTTATAAAAAGGGAAAGCAAGATCTAATGTTGAATGATTACAAAACAAGGGGGAATCAGATTATGTCAGCTTTCACAAAATCTCAAGAAATTATCAGCCAAACTTCACATTACGGCGCGAACAACTATCATCCTCTGCCGATTGTTATTTCCGAGGCGCAGGGTGTTTGGGTAAAAGACCCTGAAGGTAATCAATATATGGATATGCTGAGTGCTTATTCTGCGGTGAACCAGGGGCACAGACATCCGAAGATCATTCAGGCGCTGAAGGATCAGGCGGATAAAATCACTCTGACGTCACGCGCGTTCCATAATGATCAGCTCGGTCCGTTTTATGAGAAAACAGCCAAGCTGACCGGAAAAGATATGATTCTGCCGATGAATACGGGGGCGGAAGCCGTTGAATCCGCTGTCAAAGCGGCGAGACGCTGGGCATATGAGGTCAAAGGAGTAGCGGATAACCAGGCGGAAATCATTGCGTGTATCGGCAACTTCCACGGCAGAACGATGCTTGCGGTATCCCTTTCTTCAGAAGATGAGTATAAACGCGGTTTCGGACCTATGCTTCCGGGTATAAAATTAATTCCATACGGAGACGCAGAAGCGCTGCGCCGGGCGATCACCCCGAACACAGCCGCTTTCTTATTCGAACCGATTCAGGGAGAAGCGGGCATCGTCATTCCGCCGGAAGGATTTTTACAAGAAGCGGCAGCCATTTGTAAGGAAGAAAATGTACTTCTGATCGCTGATGAAATTCAGACGGGACTCGGCCGCACAGGGAAAACATTCGCGGTTGACTGGGAAAATATCGTACCGGATATGTTCATCTTAGGCAAAGCGCTCGGCGGGGGCGTCTTCCCGATTTCGTGCATTGCGGCGAACCGTGACATTCTCGGCGTGTTTAACCCGGGTTCCCACGGCTCGACATTCGGCGGAAACCCGCTCGCTTGCGCAGTATCGCTCGCATCTCTTGAAGTCCTTGAGGAAGAAGGGCTGGCAGAGCGTTCCCTTCAGCTTGGCCGTTATTTTAAAGAAGAGCTTGAGAAAATTGATAACCCGATCATAAAAGACGTGCGCGGTCGCGGCCTGTTTATCGGCGTTGAACTGACAGAAGCGGCCCGCCCTTATTGTGAAAAGCTGAAAGGTGAAGGGCTTTTATGCAAAGAAACACATGATACCGTGATCCGTTTTGCACCGCCGTTAATGATTTCCAAGGAAGACTTGGACTGGGCGATCCAAAAGATCACAAACGTGCTTCAAAACGCGTAAAACCTTGATGCGGCAATGCTTTCCCTCGGCTTGTATGGAATTTACAAATAAAAAATTCAGCACACTCTATTTGCGCGGCGACAGTATTTTAGTATAATGTATCTTTATGTACGAAAATGAATTTCATATAACATTCATATACAAATAGAGGCTCTTTGGACAGCAAATCGGTTTCAAAGCACCGGCTTGGTTCCAATACAAGTTGCTGAAGGGGTGCAGAATAGTGAATACAAATCAAAAAGAGAATCAGCTTCAGCGCACAATGAAATCACGCCATTTGTTTATGATTTCATTAGGCGGAGTGATCGGCACCGGGTTTTTCCTGAGTACCGGATTTACAATTAACCAGGCGGGACCGCTGGGCGCGGTTCTGTCTTATCTGGTCGGCGGCTTTATTATGTTTTTGACAATGCTCTGCTTAGGCGAGCTTGCGGTTGCCCTTCCCGTATCAGGGTCGTTTCAGACGTACGCAACCAAATTCATCAGCCCCGCTTTCGGTTTCGCATTCGGCTGGCTGTACTGGCTCGGCTGGGCGGTGACATGCGCCATTGAGTTTTTATCTGCGGGACAATTGATGCTCCGCTGGTTTCCGCATGTTCCCGTATGGGTGTGGTGCCTCGTGTTTGTCGGACTGATGTTTCTTTTGAACGCCATTACCACAAAAGCGTTCGCTGAGTCGGAATTTTGGTTTTCCGGCATTAAAATTGTAGTCATTCTGCTGTTTATTATTTTGGGCGGCGCCGCCATGTTCGGCCTGATTGACATGAAACACGGCGAGCAGGCTCCTTTCTTCTCTCATTTTTATGAGGATGGATTGTTTCCGAACGGCATTAAGGCTATGCTTATTACGATGATTACCGTAAACTTCGCGTTCCAGGGAACGGAGCTGATCGGGGTTGCCGCGGGAGAAAGTGAAAATCCCGAGAAAACGATTCCGCGCTCTATCCGGCAGACGGTATGGAGAACGCTTGTCTTTTTCGTTCTCTCCATCATCGTCATTGCCGGGATGATTCCGTGGAAGCAGGCGGGAGTGGTCGAAAGCCCGTTTGTCGTGGTGTTTGAACAAATCGGTATTCCATATGCCGCCGATATTATGAACTTTGTTATCTTAATTGCGCTGCTCTCAGTGGCCAACTCAGGCCTGTTTGCATCGACGCGTATCTTATATGCCATGGCGAACGAAGGACAAGCCTTTAAATCGCTCGGCAAAACAAATAAACGCGGGGTGCCGATGAACGCTCTGATCGTGACGCTGGCCGTCGCCTGCCTGTCACTGCTGTCTAAAGTGGCAGCGCCGGAAACCGTTTATATGTTTCTCTTATCATTAGCCGGACTAAGCGCGCAGGTCGGCTGGATCACGATTTCCCTGTCACAGCTGATGTTCAGACGGAAATACATCCGCGAAGGCGGCAAAGTGGAAGACCTGAAGTTTAAAACACCGCTGTACCCGGTGCTGCCTATTATCGGGCTGACGTTAAACACGGTTGTTCTGATCAGCCTCGCATTTGATTCAGAACAGCGGCTCGCCCTTTATTGCGGCATCCCGTTCATGGCGGTGTGCGTTATCGTCTATCATCTGTATGTAAAAAAGCATAAGCAGTCAGAAAAACAGATAGAGCTTTAAATCTTTTCGTGTCCAAGTCATCTTTGAGAAACCCGCACAGGACAACATACAACATGTTGAGGTGGAAAAACGGATGAACAAGAATATCTCAGTTATTGGAATGCCGATGGATTTAGGACAAGCACGACGCGGAGTGGACATGGGCCCGAGCGCCATCCGCTACGCGCATCTCATTGAACGGTTATCTGACATGGGGTATGCGGTGGAAGACTTAGGCGACATCCCCGTCAATCGTGAAAAACTCAAAAATGATGAAGAGCTGAAAAATCTGAACTCTGTGCTCTCGGGGAACGAGCAGCTCGCCCAAAAGGTGGACAGCGTCATTGAGAATGAGCGGTTCCCTCTCGTCCTGGGCGGCGATCACAGCATCGCGATCGGAACGCTGACAGGAACGGCAAAGCACTATAAACAGCTCGGCGTCATCTGGTATGACGCGCACGGCGACTTAAACACCCTGGAAACGTCGCCGTCAGGCAATATTCACGGAATGCCGCTGGCCGTCAGCCTCGGCGTCGGGCACGACACGCTGGTGAATCTGGGCGGGTATGCCCCGAAAATCAAGCCGGAGAACGTCGTCATCATCGGCGCGAGATCGCTTGATGAAGGCGAGCGTGAATACATTAAGGAAACAGGCATGAAGGTCTATACGATGCATGAGATTGACCGCCTCGGCATGACAAAGGTCATTGAAGAAACTATTGACTACTTGTCAGACTGTGACGGCGTTCACCTCAGCCTTGACCTCGACGGCCTTGATCCGAGCGACGCACCCGGCGTAGGCACGCCTGTCGTCGGCGGCATCAGCTACCGTGAAAGCCACTTGGCAATGGAAATGCTGTATGATGCCGACATCATTACTTCAGCTGAATTTGTCGAAGTCAACCCGATCCTCGATCACAAAAACAAAACCGGCAAAACAGCGGTCGAGCTGGTAGAATCTTTGTTGGGAAAAAAACTATTATAAAATATGAGCCTCCGCACCTGCGGGGGTTTTTTTGTTGCCATGAGGAAACTAGAGGGCTTTCACCCTCTTTTCGGAACTGTAAATATGATATATTTATTACACAAAATGGGAAAGGGAGGTGTCCTGACAGATGGCTGAGGTGATGGCCCACGAAACAGTTGCGAAAAAAATCAGTGACTGGTATGAGGAAATCAAAAAGCACAACACCGAATCGGCTGAGGCGTTAAGAGAACAACTGCTTACGGATCTGCAAAATATGACACAAAATCAAACGGTGCTCCTTTATTTTAATTTAATTGATTCCCGCTATAAGCTTTTGATGGAAGAGTATGAGAAAACAGACGGCATTTTAAAAACGATCCAGCTGAACGCCGATAAAGAAAAAACAGACCAGATGATTCAATACTATTATTATTTCTTTTCCGGAATGCACGAGTTTTACCGTAAACGGTTTATGAACGCAATAAATTTTTACCGGATTGCTGAAAGCAGGCTCCGGCACATACCGAATGAGATTGAAAGAGCCGAGTTTAATTATCAAGTGGCGATTGCCTACTATGAAATCCGCCAAAACTACTTTGCAATGAACCACGCGGAAAAAGCGTTGGAGATCTACAAAGCCAATGAAATGTACGCGGTCAGAGAAGCACAGTGTTTAATGGTGATCGGCTGTAACAGAATGGACTTGTTTCACTACCAGAAAGCCGAAGAGCTCCTGCAGACGGCGGTTCATCAAGCCGCCAAAGCGGGCGATCCGCATATTGAGGCGCTCGCCCACTTTAACGCAGGCATTTGCTATGAAAGACAGGAAAAGCTTGAGGAGGCGCGGGTCGAGTTTGAAACGGCTATCGATCAAAAGGAGCATTTGCAATCAGCATATTCGGTGCGGAGTCTGTACATGCTGGCCAGAGTGTTATTGAAACAGGAACAGATGGATGAGGGCCGGTTTTGGCTGCATAAAGCGCTGAATGCCGCTGAAGAAAAAAACGAGCCCGTATACACCCAAAAGCTGCGCATCTTACAGCATGTCTTTATTGACCAGAGTGAAGAATCGCTTGAATCAGCTTTCGCCGAGTTAAGAAGGAAAGAGCTGTGGAGTGACGTTTCCGATTTGTCGTATCAAGCCGCGGCGCATTTTAAAAAACAGGAGAATTACAAACTGGCGGCGAAGTATTTTCAGGAATCAATTGATGCCAATGACCAAATTTTGAGATTGACGGAGGGGATTCGTAATGAAAACATGTAAATTCATTGTACTCTCAGCAGCCTTGGCAAGTCTCATTTCGATTGGATTATTTGCGCAAACTGGTTCAACGGCACAAGCCGAACAAATCATAAAACCGGCGGAAAACGGAGCCTTCGGATAATACTGCATGATACCGCTTTCAGTCCGTGTTTTGTAAGGAGTGATTCAATGGCTATCACGCTGCAGCCGATGACAGGACAAGAATTTCAGTCCTATCTCGCCCATTCAACCAAGC
This sequence comes from Bacillus sp. IS1, assembly GCF_032461585.1. Taxonomy (NCBI): domain Bacteria; kingdom Bacillati; phylum Bacillota; class Bacilli; order Caryophanales; family Bacillaceae; genus Bacillus; species Bacillus sp. IS1. Next base: position 101,679 of record NZ_JAWCWR010000002.1, read on the forward strand.
ATTACGCTGAAGAAAAGGTAAAAGCGGGAACGTGGCTGCCTGACGAAGCGCCGGAGTTAGCGGAGCTGGCATTTGAAGACCTGCTTCCTGACGGCTTGGAGACGGCCGATCACTATTTATGGACGCTGACATTGGACGGAAAGGAAAATGCCGGCTGGCTGTGGCTGCACGCCGATCCGGACCACCCGCAGCAGGACGCATTTATTTATGATTTCGGCCTTCACCCGCCTTTCCGCGGCAAAGGCTATGCAAAAGAGGCGCTTGCAAGGCTGGAGGACAAAGCCAAAGACCTGGGTGTCCGCAAGATTTCTCTCCATGTGTTCGCTCATAACGAAACGGCTCGGAAGCTGTATGAGAAGACGGGATTTCTGGAGACGGATGTCATCATGAGCAAAAAGCTGTCATGAAAAGAGGCCCGCACGATGGGCCTCTTTTGTTATTCATCTAACAATGTCATCATGTGTTCCGGATAACGCTCGCCGGCCGCCGTGCCGATCGGAAACATCTCATCCAACTGCGCCTTCACATCCTCGGGAAGCACAATGTCGAGAGCGGCGAGGTTCTCTTCCAAGTAGTGTTTCTTTTTTGTACCCGGAATCGGAATGAGGTCATCGCCGTTTGCGAGAACCCATGCGAGCGCAAGCTGAGGAGCAGTGATATTCATTTCCCGGGCAATGGCGGTAAGTTTTTGGACGAGCCCTATATTCACCGCCAAATTGTCTCCCTGGAATCTCGGCGTTCTTCTTCTGTAATCATCGGCATCCAGCTGATCGGCCGACGTCATCTTTCCGGAAAGAAAACCTCTGCCGAGCGGACTGTAAGGCACAAATGAGATGCCGAGCTCACGGCAGGCGGGCAGCACATGCTCCTCCGCTTCCCTGCTCCATAAAGAATATTCCGATTGAAGCGCGGCAATCGGATGAATACGGACGGCGCGCCTGATCGTTTCTGCGGAAGCCTCTGACAATCCGATGTACCTCACCTTTCCTTCGTCTATCAGCTCTTTCATGGCGCCGACAGTTTCTTCAATCGGCACCCGCGGATCAACCCGGTGCAGATAATAAAGGTCGATATAATCTGTCCCGAGACGTTTCAGACTGGCGTCACACGCTTTTTTCACATAATCGGGCCGTCCGTTGATTTCGATAAACTCACCCTTTTCGCTACGGACATAACCGAATTTCGTCGCGAGGCACAGCTCCTTTCTGAATGGGGCGAGCGCTCTGCCGACAAGTTCTTCATTCGCACCCAATCCATATTGATCAGCCGTATCAAACAAATTCACGCCGAGATGAACGGCATGATGCAGTGTGGATATCGACTCTTCCTCACTCTGGCTGCCATAGTATTCCGACATGCCCATGCACCCTAACCCCATTGCGGAAACCCGCATCGAACCGATCGTTCTGTCCTTCATATGCCCTCCCCCTTTCTTGTATGATAACCGGATTTCCTTATATTTGAAAATGTTTTATGCATAATATTTACATATTGTTATAAAATTTTTAAAAATCTGTAAATTGTATATTTTTTTATCGCAATTCCGTCATATAATACAAATGTGGAAAAATTATACTCAAAGAAAAGAGGCGAAGTCATGATGTGTAAAAAGCTGTTCAAAGCCGTCCTCCCGTTTGCCCTGTCATTCACCATGGTTCTGTCGTTCTCCGGTATGAATGTAAAAGCGAAAGAAACAGAAACAGCCCGCTACGCAAAAGAAATCGCAGAGCTTCAGCAGGGCACGACTCCCCAAGACGTTCTCCAATCCGCCAAAGAGCTTGCCAAACAGAAGCACGTTTCAACAGAAGCAATTCTCAAGCAGTTTCATCAAGAAATCACGGCAGACAAGGTGCAAGGAAATGTAATCGCTTCCAAAGAAGGGATCTCTGCGATGGGCGGATCGTCAGGAACCAAAAAACTTCCGAAAAGCACAAAAGGCAATATTTATTACACGAACTCATACACGGCTTATTACAACCACGGGCATGTCGGCATGTATTCATCCGCTGATAAAATTGTCGAATCCGTGCCGGGAGACGGCGTCCGCCAGATTGCTTATAACGGCAGAGAAGTCGAAGACAATTCAATCGTTCAGACCGTGAAAGTCACTGATGCCCAAAAACAAGCCGCCGCTGACTGGGCTGTATCAAGAGTCGGTGATGAGTACTCCTTCAACTTCGTCAATAACAGAAATACGGGCCATGAAGGCGCCAAAAACTGCTCAAAACTGCTGTGGTCGGCATTCCTCTTAAAAGCCGGGATTGATATCGACTCTAACGGCGGCTTAGGCGTATACCCGCGCGACATCACAAGTTCGTCCTACACGGCCACGATTCTGACCATTCACTAAGGAGTACAACGTGAAAAAAATCATCTGGATACCCTTAGTGATCATCGCCGCCGCAGCGGTCTTATGCTTCTTCTATTTCCGCACGGAAGATCCTGCGGAGGTTGCGAGAGACACATTAAATGACCCTGATTTTCTGAAAGATAAAGAGGCGCTGCTGTATTTCTCCACTGCGGCTGACCAAGACACGTTCGGCGGCGGAAAAAGCTACGCCCTCTTCGCCGATGAAAAAGGGCGGCTCTCTTCTTATCACATGAAGGGGCTTGAGCTCGGATCGGCCAAAGTGCATGACGGCAGCGTGCTGCTGGAAGACAAAAAAGGAATCTACACCGTTCAGGGCGGTCTTCACACGTATAAAAGAGCGTACCAGCATACGGGAGACAGCGCGGGATATATCGAGCGGGCGAAAGGCTTTTACACGCTGTATAATTCGGGCTACGACAAGAGCGGCGGCAGCTATCGCTCAGAGCTGTACCGCCAGATTGACGGCAGTTGGAAGCAAGACGTCATCCCGCACTATATCCGCGCTTCAGGCTTTTTTAAAGATCATCTTTTCGCACTCACGCCGACAGATGACGAAAAAGGCTATCACGTCCAAGACATTCAGGCCGATAAAGAAAAGCTCCATACAAAATCAATCGCGACATGGACGTACAAAGAAGGCACGTCTGTCGAATCCCAGCTCGCAGCGGACGACAGCGCCGTCTGCTTTGTCACCAGAGGGGAAAAAGCAGATCACATCTATCAAATGGTGAAAGTCATGAAAAACAGCGGCGCCATCAAAACGTATGACATCGCCGCTTATAAAAATGACGAACAGACGATCTATGACTCCATGCCGTTCAGCTTCAAAAAAAGCTTTTTCATGGAGCGGCGCAGCTTCTATTTCGTTGACGGCTTCGGAACCGTCTACCGCATCAACCCTAAGACCGGAAAAAGCAAAAAAGCCTTCGCCCTCCCCGCATCCCGAATGAAAGCCGACTTCAAAGACCTGACGCATCAAAACGGAAAGCTGTATCTGTTCACATACAGCTACAAAAAGCCCGCCAAAATCGAATCTTTCGACCTGAAAACGGGCAAAAAACTGAACGACCGAACCATCCCAAACTTAAAAAACATCGTCACGCCGAAAAGCCATCTCAAGCTGTACGATGTTCAGGTGATGGGCGGGTTTTGAAGAGTATGAACATTTCGGAAGAGCTTGCCGCTTTTGGTAAGCTTTTTATAATGAAACGTTACTGCGGGAAAGAAGGTGTTCATTTGAAATCATTCAGTATCTTCTTATTGTTGTCCGTCATTTGTATAACCATTGTTTTTGTCATAATGAATATGTTGATTGGATACCCTGATGTGAGTAACGGGGCATTGATTATGATTGTATATATCGTTGTGACCCTCATGATAAGGCTATATAGCAAGAAAAAAGCCGACCGAACATAGAGATAGAGGAATTTAGGAGGGAGCCGATGAAGAAAAAGCTTGCCGCGTTTTTAAATGACGGAAAGCTGGACTGGATAGATGTATGCTCTACACTGCTGGCGTGTCTATTAAGAATTCTGTTCGTACTTCGCTTAGAAAAAAGAGAAAACACGTAAAGAGCCGGATGCTGAAAACACCGGCTCTTTTTGCGCGTGATTTGCCGAATTGTGGATAAAACTCAGCCCGAAGCACTACTAACATGTGTATAAATAGGTTATATTGAAAAGAGAACAATTGCCGCGTGCAAAAGAAAATCGGAGGATGTAACAATGAAAACCGCTTATTATTCTTGTGAAGAACATATCGAAACCGTGCTGGACATGTACATAGATGATCATGAGCTTCCGCCCGAAATCAGAAAAATCGAACATACTAACAGTTTATCCACAGTCTGTGAATTATGTGGGGACACTGCAACATATCTAGTAGGGAACGAATGATCCTACACAAAATACAGAAAAGATATCCACAATTGTGGACAATATATATGAATAACTTGTTTCTAAAGTGGGGATGACCTGTGAATATCAATATTGTGACCATCGGAAAATTAAAAGAAAAATACCTCAAGCAAGGCATTGAAGAATACAAAAAACGACTCTCAGCCTACGCAAAAATCGACATCATCGAACTCCCGGACGAAAAAGCTCCGGAAAACCTGAGCGACCAAGACATGAAAATCGTCAAAGACAAAGAAGGCGAACGCATCCTGGCCAAAATCAGCCCGGACACCCACGTCATCGCCCTCGCCATCGAAGGAAAAATGAAAACATCCGAAGAACTGGCCGATACAATAGATAAGCTGGCGACTTATGGAAAAAGCAAAATCACCTTCGTCATCGGCGGCTCACTAGGACTAAGTGACGCCGTCATGAAACGGGCAGACGACAAACTGTCATTCTCAAAAATGACATTTCCTCATCAGCTCATGCGGCTGATTTTAGTGGAGCAGATTTATCGGGCGTTTCGGATTAACCGTGGGGAGCCTTATCATAAGTGAGTGGGATTTTTAAAAGATTCCTTTTTTATTATAGGTATTAATGGAAAGTGGAGTTATGATAAAAAACATACATACCCATAAATGTAATGAAATAATATGAGGGGAGTTGAAGTATATCAATGGCACAATCTTTAGAAAGTAAAAACTGTGAGTGTGAAGTTTGTAAAAATAATCATGAATTTATTCTTCCCAGAGATATTATTGAAGCAGTTCAAAATCGAAATCTAGTAATTTTTGCAGGAGCAGGAGTAAGTACTGAATCCAGAAGTGTGTATAACTATACACTATATGAGGAAATAAAAGATTTATTAAATTTAGACAAAGGTGCAAATTTGTCATTTTCTGAATTAATGAGTCAATTTTGTAAGCAACCAAATGGACGTGCAAAGCTCCTAAGAAAAATTAAAGATAGACTTGATTATGTAGGTTCTTTCCCAGAACTAGAAAGAAGAGCTTCGAAATTCCATAATGAGCTTTCAACAATACATCAAATTACAGAAATAATTACTACGAATTGGGACGACTTGTTTGAAAGAAAATGTGGAGCTGTACCTATTGTTACAGTTCAAGATTTTGCATTTTGGAATAATCCAGGAAGAAAGGTTTTGAAAATCCATGGTTCAATAAATAACTATGGGACAGTTATAGCGACTAAGGAAGATTATGATAAATGCTATCAATCTTTAAATAGTGGAATTATTGGAAGCTCGTTAAAGACTATGCTTGCTACAAAATGTGTTGTTTTTATAGGTTATTCATTTGGAGACGAGGATTTTAATAAGATCCATTACTCTTTAATAGAAGAAATGAAGGATTTTCTTCCACATGCATATATAGTTACCTTAGATAAAAAAGCTGAAGAAAAATTTAGCAATATAAATATTACACCTGTTATAACAGATGCAACATTTTTCATAAAGGTATTAAAAGAACATTTAATACATTTGAATTTAATAGTACCTGATGAAAACTTTGAAGATATATATGATGTTTTAGAGTTGGTCCAAGAGGAACATACTAGAATTTCATCTTCATTTAACATAAAAGAAAATCCTCAAGTAATTTTAACCTTATGTTATCAAGATGGTCTTATTCACTCGTTTGAAAGAATTTTAGCAATGAGGAAGACAGGTGATTATTCAAACCCTCAACAAGTAAGGATAATAATAAATAACTATGAAAATATAAAACAACAAAAATATAATAAAGGTGTTTATCATGATGTGGCTTATATTGATGGTTATATCACTGGATTAATATACTTCTTGTATAACGAAGAATTGGATTGCCTACCTTGTTATTATGTGTTTGGTCATGAGGAGGATATTTTTGATTTTGAAGAGTTTCTAGAAATTATAGTAAATTCAGAAATTATACATCCTGAATCTTATAAATATGCTTTGAATATTGCCAATAAAATTGATAATAAAAACGGAGATACTGTATTTCATCACACACCCTTTTTATAAAAAATTTTTATATGGAGGCTTTTTAAAGTGAGTGAAGTTATACCAAGAGAGATAGTTTTTGAGAAACTATTTAATGCATTTAACTATGGAAATTTAGGGATGTTCATTGGAGCGGGGTTTTCTAAGGCTGCTATTGGTGATGATTTTCCACCAGCTTTAGGTTGGTTTGAATTAATTAAAGAAGCAAGTGGAGAATTTGAGATAGAATTTCCGAACGATGAAGAATTAATTGGTGTTTCATTACCTGAGTTAGCAACTTTGATTTGTAAAAGGTTAGCTATTAAGCGAAGTATCGATTATGTTGAAGCTAAACGTATATTTAAAAAAGAAATTTGTAATTTATCTAACTGGCTTCCGAGTGAAGAAAGGACCTTAGAGTTTAGAGAAATCTTTGATATCTTAAGCCCTTCATGGATAGTTACCACAAACTACGATTTAGTTCTTGAAACTATTCTTACGGGGAAGAGTAAGAGTCTTAGTCCGATGAATTATTTATCTGCTCCTAAAAGTATTGTTCCCATTTATCATCTACATGGAACTAGATTAGATTCTGAATCAATTATTATTACTCAGGAAGATTATATACCGCTTTTTAGACCCAATGAATATAGGCAGGCTAAATTAGCAATGACGATAAGAGAATCTACTACCTTAATTCTGGGTTATGGGTTAGGGGATGTAAATGTTTTGTCAGCAGTTGATTGGTCTAAAAATATTTACACAGAAGAAAACGAATACCCTTATGAAATCATACAAGCTCTTTGGACATCCTCACCAAAAGAGGAAGCCTACAGAGATGAAAATGGAAATGTAATCATTGAAATAAGTGACTTAGAAAAGTTTTTAAATGAGTTGATTGTCTTTATTGTTGCAAAACAAGAAGATTATGATAATAAATTAGCTCAATTAAATAAGCTGATAGGTAAGTTAAAAGGAGGGAATGAAGAGTTCGTACAATCCTTTATAGACAATAGGGAGGTCAGATTAAAATTAATTGATGTTTTATCAAGATTTGAACACCATATGATTTCTCCATATATACAGTTCCTCACAGTTTGTATAAGTAAGGTTTGGGAAAAAACTTCTGAAAATGGAGCATTTAAAATGTATGATAAATATTTAACTATAATTTTAGACATTGTAGTTAATTATGATTACAGAAAAATGTCACCAAGGCTATTTCAGCTAACTGCACAATCGTTAGATAGGGTTCTAAACTATGTAAGTTCAAGTATATCTAGGATGTTATACGGACATAGTTGGTCGGCCACAGAATCATGGCACATCAGAAAGAAAGATGTTCCTCAAGAAATGATACATCAATTGTATCATTATTCTAAGCAACATATTCTTACTAACCTAAATCGACAATTAAAGGAACTTGTTGCAGAAGATGATAGATAACCTCATTTAGATACATCACGGAAAACTTTAACAGAAGTGAGCGAAGTTTTATAAGACAAATATCCTTTTGATTACAAACTAATCTAAAAGGATATTTGTTTAGGTAGAAATTATAATGTCTACTATGTTAAAGAAAGTGATGAAAATTATCAAAAAATGTAAAATTAATGATATAAAGTTAATGAAATAGATCAGCCTCATTAAATCCAAACATTATCATTTGTTGAAAAGCTTCTAGTAAATCTAATTTTGTCCATGAAAAACTCTGCATTTTTAAAATGAAATACACAAATGCAACATATAATTCAAGTTTTCTATATATGGATGATGACGGGGGATAGTATGAACGGAAGGAAAGACATTTTAAATGCTTGGATTACGATAGAGCAACTATCAGAAGGTTCTATTAATAAAAAAGATAAAGCTCTAAAGCCTTTACATACAGTGGAGGAGGACTGGAATAAGTTTTTTTTAGACTTTTTAACTAAACAAAAAGAACAGCAAAATGTATCAGATAAGTTCTTTAAGAAGTCGGGCTTAGTATTATATTTTGATATATTCAATTTTCAAGAGATTGTTGACATATTGAGGGAGAAATATAAGATCGCCAAGACCTGCGAAGAAGTTAGTAACTCTGACAAATTCACCTTCTCTTTATATTTTGATAACCAATTAAATTTCATAGCAGACAAATTGTTCTATACGATGAGCGGTTATATCCGCCGACATGGCGATTTACCGAAAGATATTTTAAAAGTTGAAAACTCATTTAGAGAAGACTTGAACAGAAAATTTGATGAGGATTTTAATACCGCATTTTCTGAACTCTTACAAAATTATAATGTTACTACAGAAAATTTCCGCTATGCATTTGTGAAAAACTTGGATAATGGAGATGTGAATCTACATTCGTTTTTTATTGGAGATCTGAACAAGGCAAAGACAATCACTAATAAAAATTTGGATAGATATTTTAATGGCTTTTCTGGATACAGAAAAAATTTAGATGGTAAAAAAGAATCAACTCATTTTAATTCACATGTTTTCGAGATGATTTTGCAACCTAAATTTTATCCGTTGGGACGTTTCCCCAGTAATCCTAAGTTTGCGCTTTCATTCATGCAACAGGTTGCGGTAAATCTTGCTTTAAATGATGAAAATGATATTCGTAGTGTCAATGGACCGCCAGGAACAGGGAAAACAACACTGTTAAAAGATATTTTCGCTGATTTAGTAGTGCAACAGGCAGCGGAAATTTTACAGCTGTCTGATAAAAATATTCAAGGTAGTCTAGTTTATTGGCAGAGTGCCAAACTTGGTGTTTTACCGGATTCCATTTCAGATAAGAATATTATTGTAGCAAGTTCAAACAATGGGGCAGTCCAAAATATTGTTAAGGAGTTACCAAAGAAAGAAAAGATTGCTGACGATTTTCAAAAGCAACTAGAGGAAGCAAATTATTTTAAAGATGTTTCTAATTCTAAATTAACTGGTGAAGGTTTCGGAAAGAATCGCAAGATAAAAAGTGAGCTTTTAAATGAGGATAATTGGGGTACATTTTCGTTGGAAGGCGGAGCGTCAACAAACATTAACAAGTTACTATTAACCATTGAAGTAATTGAAAAAGATTTAGAAGAAAATTATCAAGCGAATACAGATGTAAGTGTATATCAAGAATTCGCGTGTCTCTATGATGAATTAAAAACTGAAAGAGAAAAAATTCAGGAATATAGCAAGAAAATGTATTCTCTTCAAAAATTTAAAACCAAGCATAAGGAGCAAACCATTGCTTTTGAACAAGAAGTAACAGAGAAACGAGCAAATTTGATTTCACAGGAGGAAGAAGCGCAGCGTGAACTTGAAAGGCTGAGACAAGAAAGCGTAAATCTCCAAAAAAAGTTATCGGATTGTTCCATTGAAATCAAAAATTTGAATGATTTACAAGCTCAAGCTGAACGGAATTATGATGTAGTTACTTCACAAAAGCCAAGTTTTTTATGGTTCCAGAAAATATTTAATAAATCAAAAGTTGAGCAGTATTTCAAAAATCTCAATAATACGAATGCTCATTTAAATCATCTTTCTCAACAAAAGACTATATTGTTGAATGAGCGCATGAAATTCGAAAATGAACTAAAGGTAAATTCCGTTAAAATTGAATATACTCGGCAACAAATTCAGGACACAAAAGCTGATTTCGAACAATGGATGACTACTCAACAAAATGATTTGAAGAAATTGGAACAAGAAATTGCGTTATTAGAAAAACTCAAATTTCAAAGTGGAATAGAAGAACTAGATTTCTCACTATCATATGATGAACTTCAAAAGTCTAATCCATGGTTTACCAAGCGCTTTCGTATTTTACAATCAGAATTATTCATTTCAGCCTTAAAGGTTAGAAAGCAATTCCTGTATGAAAACAGAAAGAATTTAAGAGCGGCAAGAATTATTTGGAATAAACAGTCCGAATACATTGGAAAAGAGAATGGACATCAGTTAATTTCAGAATCATGGCAATGGTTGAATTTTGCTATCCCTGTTGTCAGTACTACTTTTGCTAGTTTTGGTAGAATGTTTAAAAACCTTAATGAAAATTCAATAAGTAACCTATTCATAGATGAGGCAGGCCAAGCACTACCGCAGGCAAGTGTTGGCGCAATTTTTAGAAGTAAAAAGGTTATGGTGGTTGGGGATCCATCACAAATAAAACCAGTGTTGACGTTAGATTCAAATGTCCTGACATTGATTGGAAGGTATTATAAAGTTGATGAAAAGTTTGTCTCTGCTGATGCTTCTACTCAAACGATTGTGGATGCTGCAAGTCAGTATGGTTTCCAAAAAAATGAGGATGAATGGATTGGCATACCACTTTGGGTGCACAGACGTTCAAACTATCCTATGTTTACGATTTCAAATGAAATCTCGTATGATGGGTTGATGGTACAAGGTAAATCAGAAGGTGAGTCACAGGGAAAATCACAATGGTATGATTCAACCGGAAAAGCAAATGACAAATTTGTTAAAGAACAAGCTGACTTACTGAAAAGTCTGATTAATAAGCGTTTGCAGGAAAATCCAGACTTAGCTGAAGAAATCTATGTTATATCTCCATTTAGAAATGTGGCTTATAAACTTGCACAAGTTTTAGATGAAATTAACTTTACGAAACGCGAAAATGGGAAAAAAACAAACATCGGAACTGTCCATACTTTTCAAGGAAAAGAAGCAAAAATTGTCTATTTTGTTCTTGGAGCGGACACTAATAGCAGTGGGGCAGCAAGATGGGCTGTTTCTGATCCAAATATGATGAATGTTGCAGCTACACGAGCTAAAGAAGAATTTTATGTTATTGGCGATAAGAAATTGTATGCCTCACTTGGGAGTGAAGTGGCAAATAAAACGATTTCGATTATTGAAGACTATAACAGGTAATCAGCGTTAGTATTCTAGTGGAATGTAACTGGCCTAAAGTCCTTAAAATACCCTTTTTATAGTGATATAGAAAAGTTCGGAGAAAAGTATTCTAGTCATCTACCAAATTAAAATGAAATGGACAATATCATTTTTAATACTAACCAAGAGTAAACTCTAATGTTGAACCAATTTAAAACATAAATAATACGTCAGTGTTTGTCTAATTAAGCACTGACGTATTATTTAACTTCATAAAGGTAAACATACATTTTTAATTAATCGTGAATCCGATCATTACTGTATTACTGTTTAAGATTAAATAGATTATTTTTCTCGCTAAAATTAAACTTCCAATCAAACATAATGTTCAAAACCTAAGCTTCCTCCACCTGCTCTCAAGGTACAATAGAGAATAATAGCCTGGTTTCTGCTTATAGGATTCATTAAGATATAATTTTATTTCCCACATCTGATGAAAGCAACCTATTGTTGCTTCTCTTTCACCATCTTTATAAAGAGAAAGAAGACAATGAATACAATAAAATAATTCAATGGATTCTTAACGATACTTATCTCCAGCGAAATCTGTAAGAGTATCCAGAGAATGAAGATGGCTAGTATTGAAGGAATGATGATTTTGTACATGTCGACCACCTTCCATAGTTAGTAAAAGAAAGGGGCGCGGGCCCCTTTTTTTCATGATTAAAAGCAAGATGCGGCAGCTCCCGTCATTGCACCGCCAACAGCGCCGGTAATTGCTCCGACGGCACCCGCTCCTACTGTTCCGATACCGGGTATTGTGACTGTTCCTACAGCAGCTCCTGCAAGACCCAGTGTGCCGCCGCCAGTTACCGCACCACCGCCAGTACCTAAAATACATTTCCCGACTGATTGGGTGCTGATTGAACCGCTCGTTTTTCCAGCGTCTTTGTTTACGACTTTGACTAAAACGCCATTTTTGATTTTTTCATATTTCAGTGTAACGGGGTCACCATTTTTGTCAGTAGAGCTTTTCGGAAGAGCCTGCTCCTCGCCCGTTATGTTGTCTTTTAGGGTTGCATTGCCTTTAGCGTCAATATGAACATCTGCATGGTTGAATGTCATCTTCAGTTCACTGTCGTTGAGGTTTTCAACTTTGTATGTAGCTTGGGATGCTGCGGCAGCCGCAGTATGGGGTAAAACCGGGAGGGCAAAGGCACCTACTAGAAATACCAAGGCTGCCAGTTTCACTGCGGTTAGCTTCATTCTGTTATGCATAATTGATCCTCCTCCTTTGGTTGCCATACTAACAAAGGCATTCTGCTTCTTAAACCCTTAACATATAAAATGATAAAAAATTCACCCAATTTCATCACATTAACCAACACGGTTTGTATGTTTCCCTTCGAAAGGCATAGGGGAGTATAGTTAATATCATTCGGGGTTTATGTTCCAAATTCATTAATTTAAACTAGTTATGGAACTTTGTATTATTGTATGAATTATCAACGGTTTTAGTTTTCAGTACCTTTAAAAATATATGCTAGTTACATTAATTCACTGAAAAGACTTGTATTTTTTAAGTATAATAGAATCATTAAGTTTTAAAGGAGCGGTATTATGAGTTTTGATAAATTAGTACAGCAAATAAATGCTAACTCGGAGAACCAAAGAATACGTGGAACATATTTTGAATATTTAGTTCGAGCATATCTTACGAACGAGCCTACATTTAGGAATGAGTTTGCGAATGTTTGGATGCTTAATGATGTTCCCGAACGGTTGAATATACCAAAGTTAGATTTGGGAGTGGATCTTGTAGCAGAAAAATATACAGGTGAAGTTGTTGCCGTGCAAGCCAAGTTCTATGAGAAAGCCATTCAGAAAACTAATATTGACTCTTTTTTGGGAGAGTTAGGAAAAAGTTATTATGATTCAGGAATAATTGTATCCTCAACTGATAATTGGGGGAAAAACGCAGAAAAAGCTCTAGACAATCGCGATGATGTTATTCGTATTGGATTATCCGATTTGAGAAACTCAAGGATTGATTGGGATCAATTCTACTTTGATAAACCCGATGAAGTAAAGACCAAAGAGAAAAAGAAACTAAGAAAGTATCAATGTGATGTCAGAGAAAAAGCCCTCGCTCATTATCAGAATAATGAGCGAGGACAATTAATTATGGCACCTGGGACGGGGAAAACATTCACTAGTTTAAAAGTTGCTGAAGCTATGGCGAAAAAAGAAGGTAAAGAACAATTTGTGGTATTATATCTTGTTCCAAGTATCCAACTGTTAACTCAAACTTTGAGAGGATGGAATAGCGATACAGAAATGACTATGTCATCAATGGCAGTTACTAGTGATAGGAATGCAAGTAAAGAGAGTGTTAATCATGATGGATCAAATATTCCTATAAGACCAAGTGATATTGGCTTTCCAGCAACAACTTCCTACGAAAAATTACTTTACAACTACCAAGAGCTAAAATCGAAAACTAAATCAGATTTGCTGGTTGTTTTTGGAACTTATCAATCTATTGATGTGGTTGGACAGGCTCAGAAAAATGGTTTTCCTGAATTTGATTTGATTATCGCTGATGAAGCCCATAGAACAACTGGAGCAAAAGGACTCGGTGAAGAAGACAGTAGCTTTGTTAAAGTACACAGTGATAGTCATGTTAAAGGGGTTAAACGCCTTTACCAGACTGCTACGCCAAAATTATATGGTATGGAAGCCAAGAAAAAAGCTGAAGAAAATTCTATCATTATCTCTAGTATGGATGATGAATCTAGGTACGGATCCGTCTTTTATCGATTGGGGTTTGGAGATGCTATATCGCAAGATATATTGACGGATTATAAATTAATGGTACTTGCTGTGGACGAGTCTGTAATTCAGAAGGATATGCAAAAATCACTTTCAAATCCAGAGAACGGTTTGGGACTAGATGATATCGGTCGAATTATAGGTATTTGGAATGGTATGGTGAAAAGGGAGAGCTTTTCAAACGCAGTCAGCGGAGATCCAATGCAACGAGCCATAGCGTTCTCTAGAACTATAAAGGATAGTCAACGCATAGCCAATGAGTTTGAGAATATAGTTAATGACTATCTAGAATCGGAAGAGGGTTTTAAAGCGGAAGTTCGGCACGTAGATGGAAGCATGAATGCACTGCAAAAAAATGAGGCGCTCGATTGGTTAGCAAGTGAGGATATACCTGATAATTCAGCGCGTATACTTTCAAATGTAAGATTTTTGACAGAAGGTATTGATGTCCCTAATTTGGACGCGATTATTTTCTTATCTCCTCGCAAATCACAAGTTGACATTGTACAGGCAGTTGGTCGAATCATCAGAAAGTCTCCTGATAAAGATTATGGGTACATCATACTTCCGATTGTTATACCAGCTGGAGAAACGCCAGAAGCAATTCTCGACAACAATAAAACTTATGATGTGATCTGGCAGGTATTAAATGCTTTGAGATCTGTTGATGAGCGGTTTGAGGCGACAATCAATAAGTTAGAATTGAATAAAGAAAAGCCTGATAAAATCAGTTTGATAGGTGTTGGTGGCGCACCAGACGATCCAACCTTCAAAAATGCTGACTCTTATTCTAATGACAAAGCTTATTATCAGACAGAATTAGAATTAGATTGGGAAGCTGTTGAAGGTGCTATTTATGGAAAGATAGTTAAAAAGGTTGGTGACCGTCGCTATTTGGAAGATTGGTCAGAAGATGTCGCCAAAATAGCACGAAGACATATTGATTATATAAAAATTATTCTAGAAAAAAGTAAACTTGCAAATAGCTCATTTGAAAAGTTTATTTCAAGCCTTCGTCACAACATTAATGATTCAATAACTAACGATCAAGCAATTGAAATGTTGGCACAACACTTAATTACATTACCAATATTTGAGGCATTATTTGAGAAGTATAGTTTCGTTCGCAATAATCCTGTTAGTTTAGCTATGGAGGAAATTGTATATGAACTTTCTAAATATGGATTTGAAAAAGAACAAAAGGAATTACAACCTTTTTATGATTCCGTAAAGAAAAGGGCAGAAGGCATAGATAATGCAGAGGCAAAACAAAAAATTATTATCACCCTATATGATAAGTTTTTTCGCACAGGTTTTAGATCTACTACAGATAGATTAGGGATAGTGTTTACGCCTATTGAAGTTGTAGATTTTATTGTGAAGTCCATTGATAACATTTTGGAAAAACACTTTGCGAAATCTATAGCCAGTAATGATGTACACATTTTAGACCCATTTACTGGTACGGGAACCTTTTTAGTTCGTATTTTGTCATTACTAAAGCAACAACTAGATAATGGAGATATTTCTTTAACCGATTTTACAAGAAAGTATAGCCAAGAACTTCACGCAAATGAAATAGTACTTTTAAGTTATTACATTGCTGCTATCAATATTGAAACTACCTATAATGAAATAAGTAGTAGCAGTGAATACTCTCCATTTACTGGTATAGTTTTGACAGATACATTTGGCTCGACAGAAAAGGAAGCTACCATGGATGATGAATTTTTTGGAAATAATGATCAGCGACTGAAACACCAAATGGGTCTTCCGATAAACGTCATTTTAGGAAATCCTCCATACTCAGGCGGTCAAAGTAATGAAAATGAGAACAATCAAAATGTAAAATACCTTAAATTAGATTCACTTATTACTGAAGAATATGCTGCATATACCAATTCAAAAAGTTTGAAAAGTTTATATGATCCATATATCAGAGCGTATATGTGGGCAAGTAAGAGAATCTCTTCTAGAGGAGTGATTGCATTTGTTTCACCTAATACAATTATTGATGGAAAGAATACTGACGGAATAAGAAAAAAATGGTATGAAGAATTTAACGCCATTTATTGTTTTAATTTGAGGGGAGATCAATATACGCAGGGTGAACAATCAAAAAAAGAAGGGGGGAAAATTTTTGGTTCAGGAAGTAGAACGCCTATCGCTATTTTTATTTTGGTAAAGGATGGTACGGATAACCATGAAATTTTTTATCATGATATTGGTGATTATTTATCAAGGAAAGAGAAGCTATCAATAATATCTGATTTTGCATCTGTAAAAGGTTTAAGTGATACTTGGACTAAAATTATTCCTGATGCAAATAACGATTGGATTAATCAAAAAAGTGAAGAATTCGATAGGTATGAACCTATTTTTGAAGGAAAAGATGGAGTTTTCCTAAATAAAGCACTGGGAGTAAATACTTCTAGAGACCAATGGGTATATTCTTTTAATCGTGAGACATTGATTGAAAATGTGAAAAAAATGATTACAAATTATAATTCGGAAGTTTCGAGATTGAAGAAAGTAGTAAATCCCAAAAATGAAATTAATCAAGATGAATCGTTTGTTAAGTGGAGTAGGGGATTAAAAAATAAGCTTGAGAAAAAAGAAAAGATAAAGTTTGACGAAAAAAATATTACGTTGAGTATGTATAGACCGTTTGTGAAGAAATGGCTCTATTATGACAAAGATATGAATGAAAATCCTGGGAAATATAAAGATTTAAATATGGATGGAGAGTTGATTTTGTATCTAACAGGAGTTGGAGCAAAACGAGATTTTTCAGCATTTGTTACAAATGTAGTTCCAAATCTTGACTTAATGGAAAAAGGTCAAGGTTTTCCTTTAAAATACACTTTAAATGATCTGGACCAACTGTTTGAGATGGATTCAAATATTAACGGAAAAATTGTTGAAAAATTTGATTTTAAAAATGATATTGAGGTATTTTTTTATGTTTATGCAATCTTAAATCATAAAGAATTCAAAGAACGTTTTAAAAATGACTTGAAAAAGTCCTTGCCTAAAATACCCATTTTGGAAGAAAAAGAGAAGTTTATTAGATTTGGTGAAAAATTGGTTGATTTACATCTGAATTATGAAGAAGCTCCTTTGTTTGAAGCTAATATTCAAGGGGGAAACTCTAGTAATAAAAAAGTAGGTAGGATTAGAATAAAGAATAATGATATTATAGTTAATCAAGATCTTACAATAAAAGATGTACCTAAAGAGGCTTTTGAGTATATAGTGAATGGAAAATCTCCAGTTGCTTGGATTGCTGATCAATACCAAGAAAAACAATTTCCTAAAAGTTTAATAAAACAAAAACCAAATGATTATAAAGGTGAGAAATACGTATTTGAATTGATACTAAAACTGATTTCAGTATCTATTGAAACAGTAAAAATCATTGATTCAATGCCTTCTTTAAAGATAGAAAAATCATGTGTGTCTGAGTAGTGGGATAATATTCTGAATCAAATACAATTTGGTATTCAACCAGCATTCATCTTGGTTCAAAATGGTTCAATTTCTTTCTATAAAATCCCATATCAAACTATTTTAGTTTGTAAAAAATCTTCAATCATCGGTGAAAAAATCTTATTGATTAGCATACTTGGTTTTTTCCTAAAGGTATATCTCTTTGATACCTTCAAGGGTCTCGTGGTAAATTTTATAAAGAGAGATTCGTGGCGAATGCAAGTTTCATTTTCAGGCATTTGTTAGCTGTAATTCGACTTTCGGGAAACTAGCTAAAAATACGAACTCAACTTAATACTGTTAACCTCGTTTAAAAACATCACGTAGAACCGGACTATAAGTAAATGAGGGTTTCTTCATTGCTTAAAGTTAATACTGATAAAAAAAGCTCATCAGAGGTTGCTTTGATGAGGCTTCTTTTATCAGTAACCACACTTAACTTGAATTTTTAAAGAGGGGCATTAGTTTAATTTAAGTAGTAATTTAGTAAGGAGTTTAATTGCCATACCTATAAAAATGACTCCAGTAACTTTGTTTAAGATTAGTGCAATTTTGGTATTTCTTCTTAAACCTTTGTAATATAAGAAGAATCTTGTTAGAAAAAAATACTTCAAAATGAATTCATAATTTTAATGCACCTCTCTATGATTTTAAGATGCCCTTGTTAACCTAGCGTAACTCAATATGACGATAATAGATTTTTTGTATATCCAACTTTACCCATGTGGGAAACCCAAGGCTATATAGTTCTTTTCTTGCCAAACCTGCCGCCCCATGTTTCTTAAAGCCCTTTTACTGCATAAAGTCCTCAATAATGCATCGTTTCCCAATGTTTCCCCAACCCCAAAAAGAAGCTGTCATTCAAGAATCCCCCTTTGAACAACAGCTTCTTCCGCATTTTCCATATATCAGTATAAATCCCTTTGCGTCACGGAAACCTAGTGTAAAAGGTTTCTGAAAGGAGGGGGCGTATGATGAAGAAAAGTAAAAAAAGTCAAAACAAAACATCTTTGGTTTGGAAGATGGCGATTGCCTCTGCGGTTTCTTGGGAAGCGGCAAAACTGGCGGGCTCTGATCATCCCTATTTAGCGCCTCTATCTGTTATCTTATGTTTGCAGCCAACGATAGATCAGTCGATTCGCTTTTCTTTTCATCGTATTGCTGGAACTGCGATTGGGATCATGCTAACGTCCTATCTTGTCAGTCACTTGCCAATGAATGGCTGGATGCTGGGGCTGTTCCTATTAGGCGGTACTTACATTGCGAAGTGGTTACGAATAGATGTAACGGTTTTACATCAGGTAGCGCTCACCATTTTGTTGGTCTTTACGTTTGAACGGAACTCTAAAGATTATGCATTCGACCGAATCATCGATACGGTGATCGGCGTCATCATCGCCATTCTGGTTCACATGTTCCTTTTTCCGCCGGACTACACAAAAAAGGCAGCGGACTCTTTTCAAACATTGGCTCGTCAGCTTTCCGGCACACTTTCAGACCTTTCCAAATGGGTGCAATCAGAGTGGGGACAAGGAAAAGGGAACCTTATGGAATATAAAATGAACCATCTTCTGCAGGAGCTGCATACGGCAAAAGAGATGCTGCAAACAGCCTCTGACAGCTTAAAATTCAACCCCGTCAGAAAAAAACATAAAAACATCATTTCAAGCTATCAAATAGAGATGCAAAAGTTGAGCGCCGGATTTGAGTATCTATCAAATATAGTGAAAACGTTAAAAGAATGGGAAAAAGAAGGAGCTTTATCTTCAAGTGACAAAAGGGAGCTGGGGAATGATTTACAAGTGTTAAGTGAATACTTTGCGGGTTTTAAAGGCATACAGCATGGTGAAACAGACAATTGGAAACAGAAGGAACAGGTCATGTTATTGGAATCTCTCCGTTCCGACATGCTGTCGCACCTGCCGCCCGGTCATAAGGTCTATAAAGACTCTTTTTTTTTAGAAACGAAGAAATTGCTGAAGCGTTTGTAATGTTTTCCGGAAATAAAGAATACGGATATAAAGATGCAGATATGATCAGGTAAAAGCGGGGGACATGGGATGGATGATATACACCGGATTTTGGATGTCATCGCCAATACTAAGAAAGCTAAGGTACTGGCTACCATCATTAAAACAGAGGGGTCCGCTTATAAGAAAGAAGGGGCTTCCATGCTGATTTTAGGGGATAAAACAAGAGTCGGAATGTTATCCGCCGGTTGTCTGGAAGAAGATCTCGTTGAACGATCAGAACAGGTCTGGGCTGCAGGAGAGCCGTTGATTGTCCGCTTTGATATGAGCGCGGAGGACGATTTGTCCTGGGGACAGGGCATTGGCTGTAATGGTGTTTTGACGGTTTTACTTGAGCCTGTAAAAGGGGAATTGGAACGAAATCTGATGACAGTCAAGACATGCTTAGATGAAAAAAAGTCTGTGACCCGAATGAAACGATTCACTAAAACGTTAGAGCCGAAGGAAGATCTGTATATAGCTGAAGACGGCAGCGTGTTTGGAACCGGGGATGTTATGGAACAAAGCCGTATTCAAAAACTGAGACAGATAGAAAAGGGAATCAAAAGGGATGAACATACATCTGATTTATTTTTTATCCATCAGATGGTGCCAAAACCTTGTTTATATGTCTTCGGAGCAGGGGAAGATGCGAGGCCGTTAGTTTCGTTGGCAGCCGGTACGGGTTTTCATGTGACGGTGATTGACTGGCGTCCCGCTTTATGTCATCACGGGCATTTTCCTGAAGCCGGCCGTTTGATTACGGGAGCACCGGAAGAAGTCATGGAAGGGCTGAGCATGACAAAAAGGGATTTTGTTGTCATTATGACGCACAGCTTTCAAAAAGATCAGATCATTTTACATACATTAAAAAACGAGAATGTGTTTTATAAAGGCGTATTAGGCCCCAGAAGGCGCACGGAGCGGCTATTAGGCGGGGCTGAGATTCCGGCAGATATTCATTCCCCTGTCGGACTTCCCATCGGGGCACAAGGCCCTGAGGAGATTGCTGTAAGTATTGTCGGCGAGATGATTAAAAAAATGCGAAAGCAAAGGTCTCGCTTATGAAAACAGCAGCCATTTACCTGGCAGCCGGTACAAGCAGACGCATGGGAACGGATAAGCGAAGTTTATTTCTCAATGGCGTCTCCCTCGGAAGTATGGCTCTTAAAAATGCCTTGTTATCTGAAGTAGATCATATTTTTGTTATTACGAGAAAGGGAGATTCACTGCATTGGCTTTCGGATTTTTTCTTTTTAGATCCCATATCAAATAAGTGGAGTCAGGCAGAATGTGAGCAAGCGGGTAAAGGCCAAGGCCATTCTATACAATGCGGTTTACAAAAAGCGGCAGAGTATGAGGCTGACGCCGTTATCATTCTCCTTGCAGATCAGCCGTTTGTCACCGCAGATATTATCAATACGTTAATTGATTCCTATCAAAAGGAGCGCCGTTATTCATTTATCGCCGCTGAAAATCATCATCTTCCTATGCCCCCCATTTTATTCTCCAATCAATGTTTTCCGGTATTGCATCAGTTAAAGGGAGACCAGGGCGCCCGGCATGTGATCCGTGAAAGTATGATCAAGACGGGAAAAATGATCAGCTTTCAAGACCCTTTGCTTTTTTATGACGTCGATACAGCTGAAGATTATACGCTGCTGCTGAATAAATTCGGGGAGTGAATGAGTTGGAGTATATCGGGAAGAGTGTCATTCGGAAAGAGGCCTTTGAAAAAGTGACGGGTAAAGCGAAATATACGGATGATTTTCAAGAAACAGGCACATTACACGCAAAAATGCTGACCAGTCCATATGCGCATGCCGATATTGTGTCTATGGACTTTTCAGAAGCTTGGAAGATTCCCGGAGTGAGAGCGATATTGGGTGATGAACCTTTTCCGCTTGCAGGTGAGGAAATTAAAGACAGATCGCCGATTGCTTATAAAAGGGTCAGATACCATGGTGAGCCGGTTGCTGTTGTTGTTGCGGAAAATCCAATTACAGCTAAAAAGGCAGCGGATGCCATCAAAGTATCTTATAAACCTCTTCCCGTCGTCAATTCCCCCCGTGAGGCCTTTCAAAAGGATGCGCCACTCGTCCATGAAAATGCGGACCGCTATGAGAAGACAAAAGGTGTATTCCCGGTTCCGAAGACAAATATCGCAAACCTGGATAAGGTTAGAAAAGGAAATATTGAAGACGGGTTTAGGGAAAGTGATGTGACAGCAGAATTCCAGATTTCCTTTAACCCTTCTGATCACGCTGCGATGGAAACAAGGTGCTCGATCGCTGAAATTCGCGCGGATGAGGAGATTATCATTACCACATCCTCTCAAGCTCCTTTTGCCATTAAAAAATTAATGCAGTGGTACTTTGGAATCGAACCCGGAAAGGTTATCGTCAAAACGCCTTTAGTAGGAGGAGCGTACGGGGGAAAAGCAGCCGTTCAATTAGAGGTGATTGCCTATTTGGCATCAAAAGCAGTCGGAGGCCGGCCCGTCAAATTATTTAATACGAGAGAAGAGGATTTGATCACATCTCCCGTTCATATAGGGTTGGATGCTATTGTCAAATTAGGGGCTACAAAGGATGGAATCTTAAAGGCGGCAGACATTCAGTTTTTATTTGATGGCGGAGCGTATTCTGATAAAGGAGTGGACATCAGCCGGGCTGCGGTGGTTGATTGTACGGGTCCGTACGCTATCGACCATATACGGTGTGATTCATATTGTATGTATACGAATCATCCATATCCAAGTGCATTCAGGGGCTACAGCCATGCTGAAGTGTTATTTGCCTTTGAGCGGACGATGGATGTATTGGCGGAAAAGCTGAACATGGACCCGTTAGAACTCCGCTATAAAAATGCCATTCGCCCCGGTGATACCACACCGACTCAAGTTCTTCTCAATTCAAGCACGGTCGGAAATGTGCCGAAGTGCATTGAAAGATTGAAGGAATTAATGAATTGGGACGAGGGACAGCGAATTGAAATCGACGGCCGGAAGATACGAGCGAAGGGAATCAGCTGCATTTGGAAAACTTCAACATTTGATACAAATGCAACGTCCGGGGTTCTTTTAACCTTTAATCCCGATGGAAGCATTAATTTGATGTCAGGGGTAGTGGAAATTGGAACAGGGACAAAAACAGTGCTAGCCCAAATCCTGGCGGAACGAATGAAAATGGATATAAGCAAAATTCATGTAAAAATGCTTATAGATACACAAACAACACCCGAGCATTGGAAAACCGTGGGGAGCAGAGGGACGTTAATGGCCGGAAGAGCCGTACTGAATGCAGCGGAGGAAGCCATTCGAAAGCTGAAGGATGTGGCATCATGTGTGTTGCGGGTTCCTGTCGAGGAATTGGAAGTTGCCGACGGAAAGGTTTATTTTATAGATCATCCTTCTGTACATGTTGACATAAAAGACATTGCTTACGGATATACGTTTCCAAATGGAAATACCATTGGCGGCCAAATCATTGCGAGCGGCAATTACACATTAACCCGGATGACGAATTTAGACCGGGAAACGGGAAGAGGAAAGCCGGGACCCGAATGGGCTGTCGGTGCTCAGGGAATTGAAGTTGAGTTGGATAAACGGGATTATACTTACAGAATTACTAAAGCCTATTCTGTTGTGGATATGGGAACTGTACTGAATGAAAAAGCGGCAAGGGGCCAAGTGATGGGGGCGATGAGTATGGGAATTGCATTTGGAGGAAGAGAGACCTTTGTATTTGATTCATATGGAAGAGTATTAAATCCTCAGCTTAGAACATACCGCCCCCTTCACTATGGAGAGCAGCCTGAATATATCATTGAATTTGTTGAAACCCCGCATGTGATTGCGCCTTATGGGGCGCGCGGCGGCGGGGAACACGGACTGTTGGGGATGCCGGCAGCATTGGGAAATTGCCTGTCCGCCGCTTTAGGTGTCCAATTGAATCAACTTCCTCTCATTCCCGAACAATTATGGAGGACGCAAGAGGGGTGGAAAGATGATACCGTTTGATTTTGACTATTTTAAACCGAAGACCATTCAAGAAACAACCCGTCTGTTTCACTCGCTTGCGGCCGAAAAGAAAACACCAATGTATTATTCCGGCGGCACGGAAATTATCACGTTAGGAAGGCTGAATATCATCTATACGGATGCGGTGATAGATATGAACGCGCTTCCGGGATTTCAAACCATCCGCTTTTATGAAAATGATCTGGTGATCGGAGCGGGCGTGTCATTAACGAAACTGGAGGAAGAAAATCCATTTCCGCTATTAAGTAAAACAGTCAGTGAAATAGCCGATCGGACGACTCGAAATAAGATCAGCCTGGGCGGAAACATTTGCGGGGGCATCTATTACCGTGAGGCCGTGCTGCCGTTGTTAATTTCCGATAGTTTGATAGGGATTGCAGGGAGAGCGGGGATTCATTACCGTCCCATAAATAAAGTATTTAACAAGGAAATACAATTGCAAAAAGGAGATTTTTTATTTCATGTCGTTGTCGATCGAGCGTACGTTGACCTGCCATTTGTCAGTATCAAAAGAAGACAGCAGTGGAATGTCGGGTATCCATTGGTGACAGTCTGTGCGCTGAAAAAAGATGATGAGATCAGAATGGCCTTCAGCGGCGTATGTCCATTTCCGTTTCGTTCTGCTGAAATGGAGGCTGTGCTTAACGATAAAAGCCGATCAGCCGAAGAAAGAGTACGCAGGTCTTTACAATATGTACCCAAACCTGTTCTTGATGATGCAGAAGGCTCAAGTGAATACCGAATATTTGTCTTGCAACATACAATTTTAGATGCCTTACGGGAATTAGAAGGAGGTCCAAATGTCTGATCCTATTACGTTGAAAGTAAATGGCGAGGAAAGACAGATTACGGTCAGACCGGCTGATACTTTGTTATTTGCTCTTCGTCTTCGTCTCGGATTAACTGGTGCAAAGCCGGGCTGCTTAAATGGGGATTGCGGCGCCTGTACGGTATTAACGGACGGGGTGCCGATGAAATCTTGCTTAATGCTTGCGGCAGAAGGGGAAGGAAAGGACATTACGACAATTGAAGGACTGATCAATACGCCGATTCAAAAGGCCTTTATTGAAAAATTCGCGTTTCAATGCGGTTATTGCACACCGGGGTTTCTCATGAATTGTCATGCTTTAGTGAATACTGAGCCGAATGCAAGTGATGACACGATAAAAAATTGGCTGGAGTCCAATATTTGCAGATGTACGGGTTATAGGGAGATTGAAGAAGCGGTTAAATCCGTTTTATATACAGGGAAAGGGACTTCTTAGTTCGTAACCGTAAAAAAAGAGCCCAGAGAATCATCTCTGAACTCCATATTCTTCACTTCATATACCGATACTCCCGCAGCTTCTCCAAAATCGCCACTTCTTTCATCAGTTCTTCACCGACGTTTGTTTCTTTCACTTTCTTCCGCTCCAGCTCTTTGTCGACTAATCGTTTCACTGTTAAGACGTCGGTTCCGGTGCTCAGCACTTCGGCCTTGGAGTTGAAGTGTTTATGGGCGACGAGCTGCATGCCGTAAGAGTTGTATAAGAGTGTGTAGCCGGCGATGCCTGTTGTGGATTGGTAGGCTTTGGAGAAGCCGCCGTCGATGACGATCATTTTTCCGTTTGCCTTGATCGGATCTTCGCCTTCGATTTCTTTTACCGGTGTATGGCCGTTGATGATATGGCCATGATCCGGGTTGAGGCCGAATTCCTTCAGGATGTTTCGGCAGGCTGCTTCGTCTTCACGCAAATAGTAATACGGGTTTTTCTTTTCTTTATGCGTTTCCTTCTCTTTAATGAAATACCGCTCAAAGGTTGTCATGGCGCGTTTTCCGAAGAGGGAAGAGTATTCGCCTGTCCATAAGTACCACGTCATATCTGTCGCCAGATCATCGGTTTCTTCCGGATGGGCAAACGCTTCTCGTAAGAACCGTTCAAATACATCGAGCAGCTCACGACCCGCATAAGCTTTATCCTCTATCATCATCGTTTCCATGCTGCCGTTTTCATCGACGGGAATACAGCCGTGAATCAACAGGTTGCCGTTATATTTTAAATAAAGGCTGCCTTTTTTCATCATAAAATTCATATGGCGGCCCAGCTTTTCGGAGTTCTGAACAGAGAACAGCAGCTTGTCCATGACTTCCGCTTCTTCTTCTAACAGCTCGTCAGGCTGTTTAGGATTCACCGTCGCAAAGCAGGTGTTTTCCAGCTGATATGTTTTTCCGTTCAGCGTGATTTCATTGCGATCATAATCAATCTTTTCCAGTAACAGACGTTCCTCCATATTAAAGTTCGGCCGTCTCTTAATAATCGGGCTCTCAAGCTTGAATTGGATCATCGCGATCGCCTGATGAATTTTTGTGATTTGTTTAATCTCATCTTCCGGTCTGTTTTCGTCCGCTTTCGGGCGGAAAGACGGGTTATCATCGTAATATTTTTCGGCAAGGTTCAATAGCGGTCTCAGATTGATGCCGTAAACGTCTTCAATAATATCCAGATTGTCATAGCGGGCACAGATGCGGATAATGTTTGCCAGGCATACTTTTGAGCCGGAATAAGCGCCTATCCAGAGAACATCGTGATTCCCCCATTGAATATCCACTGAATGATAGTTGATCAGCTCTTCCATGATTTTATCCGGCTGCGGTCCGCGGTCATAAATATCGCCGACAACATGCAGATGGTCGACCACCAATCGCTGCGTGCTGTAGGCAAGACCGGTGATCAGCTTATCGGCCTGGCCGAGCGCAATGATCTGTTCTATGATTTCGGAATAGTATTGTTCCTTGTTGGCGGCTTGTTCTGTTTTGTACAGAAGCTCTTCAGAAATATAAGCAAATTGGGCGGGCAGCGCTTTGCGCAATTTGGAGCGGGTGTACTTGGAAGAACAATAAGAAACGAGCTTAATCATCCGATGAATCGTTTCTTTATACCACTCGTTTAATGCCTCTTTCGTATCAAAGTCATGTTTGATCAGCTTCAGTTTGTCCTCAGGATAATAGACCAAAGCCGCCAGTTCATCAATTTCTCTATCGTAAATGACGCCGCTGAAAATATCGCGGATCTTCTCTTTTACCCTTCCTGAACCGTTCCGCAGCACGTGCTGGAATGCCTGATACTCCCCGTGCAGATCACTGACGAAATGCTCGGTTCCTTTCGGCAGGTTCAGTATCGCTTTCAGATTAATGATTTCCGTGACCACTTTTTCTTCACAATCGTATTTTTGTGCGAGCAGATCTAAATATTTCGTTTCCAATCTCGTCCATCCCCTTTTTATTTACGAGCCATTGTATGGTAAGGTGAATTTAAAGTATGACATAATGTTTAAATCATTAGACCTTATATGATAGTACCGCATAACGCCTTTTTGAGACAATGAAAACGGAAAATACGGCGCTTCAGGCATCGAAAATTGGACCGGGATAACGCCGTGAGCTCATCCCCCTATTGACAATGAATTCAACTTCCATTAAAATAAAAAGTTAGCTGATAGGTATTTCTATCAGAAACTCAATACGTAGCAGGCTATGATTGCTGTGGGTCGCACTACAGCAGGAGCGGCTTCTGGAGAGACCGCGGGTTTTCCGCGGCGCCGAAGGGTTCACAATCTCAGGCAAAAGGACAGAAGAGTACCGAATATGTATTTGTCATGCTGTTGATTGTCGGCGGCGCAGATATAATTTGATATTCTTATGACCATGAGATTGGAGGGCATCCAATCTCTTTTTTTATTGGCTTTTTTTGCTCGTCGTTCACTAGAGAGGTAAGGAGGAGTCAGATGTGGAGCAACGAGAGCTAAAGAGGGACTTATCGAATCGGCACGTGCAGCTGATCGCCATTGGCGGCACGATCGGCACCGGATTGTTTTTAGGGTCCGGTAAGGCGATTCAGCTGGCGGGTCCTTCTATCATCTTTGCGTATTTTATTGTAGGAATTGCGCTTTTTTTCGTCATGCGGGCGCTGGGAGAACTGCTGTTATCTAAAGCGGGCTACCAATCATTAACGGATATTGCCGAGGCGTATTTAGGGCCGCGTGCAGCGTTTGTCACCGGCTGGACCTACTGGTTTTGCTGGATTATGACGGCTATGGCGGATGTGATCGCCGTCGGTGTGTATGTGAAATATTGGTTTGATATTCCGCAGTGGATTCCGGCACTTATCTGTTTGCTCATTTTATTAGGGCTTAATCTGTTAACGGTTAAGATTTTTGGAGAATTGGAGTTTTGGTTCGCCTTAATTAAGGTAGTCACGATTCTCGCGTTAATTGTCATCGGTGTGGTTCTGCTGGTGATTGGGTTCAAAACGCATACCGGAACGGTTTCAGCGGCGAATCTGTGGGAGCACGGCGGCTTGTTTCCGAACGGACTTTCAGGTTTTTTGCTTTCGTTCCAGATGGTGATTTTCGCCTATGTCGGTGTGGAATTAGTGGGTGTGTCGGCGGCGGAAACGTCAAATCCGAAAAAAAATATTCCGTCCGCTATCAATAAAATTCCATTGCGGATTTTATTTTTCTACGTCGGGGCATTGCTCATTCTTTTATGTATTAACCCGTGGATGCAGCTGAATGCGGCGGAAAGTCCTTTTGTGAGGACCTTCAGTCTGGTCGGCATCCCGTTAGCCGCGGGAATTATTAATTTTGTCGTATTAACGTCTGCTGCTTCTGCTTGTAACAGCGGGATGTTTTCAACAAGCCGGATTTTGTATAACTTAAGCAAAACGAAACAGGCGCCTGCAAGTTTTGCGAAGCTGAATAAAAATCATGTGCCGAGCCGCGCATTATGGATATCGGTTATTGTGCTGTCAGCGGGCGCTCTTTTAAGCAAATTGATACCGGAAGCGGCTTTTGGCATCGTGACAACCATCAGCGCGATTTGTTTCATTTGGGTGTGGGGCGTGATTCTTGTCTGTCATATCAGATACAGGAAAACCCGTCCGGACTTACACGCAAGCTCGTCTTTCAAGGCGCCGTTTGCGCCGTTTATCAATTACGCCGTGCTGGCGCTGTTTGCCGTCATTCTGGTGATTATGCTGTTTGCGGATGCAACACGCCCGGCTTTGCTGCTAACGCCGCTGTGGTTTATTGGATTATTTCTTATCTATCGGGCGAGAGGGAGAAAGACAGATTGAATTGCTTCAGACGGTGTACTGCCATGCAGTACGCCGTTTTTTGTTTTGATTGGAAAGCGGGAATATTTGTTAGAAATCAGGCTATAATGATTGTATAATTTTAAAAAAGTGTATAATTTTAAATTAAGCGAGGTGGTAATATGAAGTATGAGAAGTTATCTAAGCTTTTTTATAAAATGGATGCTGATTCATATGAGAAAGAATGTAAAAAGAGAACAAGCAGCTATGGCAGTTATTCAACATCATTAAACATACGGGGGTTCCGAAAAGGCCGACCCACGGGCGATTCATTTGAGTTATTCTATGTGAATACACATAAACTCATGAAGCTGAATAATGAAGTGTTGTTAAACAGTTCCAAAATTTCATCCCTTATCAGTCAGCTCCCCGAATTTGCCGTCAAACCTTATTTTGATAAATTAATTATTAATGAAGCACAGAGTAATAATGAAATTGAAGGAATCCGCAGTACAAAAAAAGAATTGAAAGAGGCTCTTAAAGCGTTAGAACAATCCGAGCCCTCACATAAGCGGTTTGTCGGATTGATGAAAACATATCAATTTATAGACCGAATTCCGTCGTTTACAAGCATTCATGACTTTAGGGAATTATATGACGAGCTGGTCGCAGATGAAATCGGAGCAGAAGATGCGCCGGATGGTGAGCTATTCAGAAAAGGCTATGTTGAAGTGAACGATGGGAACATGACCACCCATATCGGCGTTAATTCTGAACAGAAGATAACAGAAGCGCTTGAGGCTTTAATTGCTTATCTTCATGATGAAACACATCCCCAGCTGTATCGTTACATGACAGCTCATTACTACTATGAATACATTCATCCTTTTTATGACGGCAATGGAAGAACAGGACGCCTTATCGTTGGGAGTTATTTGTCCCGATACTTAGAAAAATATTCAGCCATCACTTTTTCTTACGCAGTTAATAAGAACAAAGATAAGTATTATAAGGCATTAGAGGAAATTCCCGCACCTTTAAACCGGGGAGAGCTGACTTTTTATTTAATGGATATGCTGGAATTGCTTCTGTCAGGACAAAAAGGGATTATTGAGGATCTTGAATTTAATTTAATGAAACTGAAACGAATTAGGAACTATATTGATAGCGATCAATGGGCTGATTATAAAGATGAACGTGATATTTTTAATATCATTATCACGATTAATGTATTTGTAAATGATCAGGTTACGCTGTCGGTGCAAGATTTAATGGAGCTCTCAAATAAATCGAGACATAAAATTAACAGAGTAATGGATTATTTAGAACAGCAAGGATTTGTTGAGCTGGTAAGCAGAAGGCCAAAATCTTATAAAATCAGGGAGGATTGTTTAGAGGAGATACTGCCTTCTTAATTCATATTTAAAAAAGCCGCCATATGAATGGCGGCTTTCACATTAATTCCGGATCAAATAATCAAATGCGCCTAAAGCGGCAGTTGCACCTGATCCCATGGAGATAATGATTTGGTTGTACGGGCCGTCTGTGCAGTCCCCTGCGGCAAATAGGCCGGGAACGCTTGTCGCGCCGCTCTTATCGACGATGATTTCGCCGATGCGGTTGCGTTCGACAGTTTCGTCTAACCATTCTGTATTAGGCACGAGACCGATTTGGACGAATACACCTTGAAGTTCAACGTGTTTTTCTTCGCCTGTTTCACGGTCAACGAACGTAATGCCGTTTACGTTTTGATCGCCAGTGATTTCTTTCGTTTGTGCATTTTTGTGCACAGTGACGTTTGGCAGGCTGTAAAGACGTTTTTGCAGGACTTCGTCTGCTTTCAGTTCAGGCGCGAATTCCAGCACAGTCACGTGATTGACGATACCTGCAAGGTCAATCGCCGCTTCGATTCCGGAGTTTCCGCCGCCGATAACGGCTACGTCTTTGCCTTCAAACAATGGTCCGTCACAGTGCGGGCAGTATGCAACACCTTTGTTTTTGAACTCTTGCTCACCAGGTACGTTGACATTGCGCCAGCGGGCACCTGTTGAAAGGATCACTGTTTTACTTTTCAGTACAGCGCCGTTTTCAAGTTCAAGTTCGAAGAGGTCTTTTTTCTCAAGGCGTTTCGCACGCTGAAGGTTCATGACGTCAATATCATAATCTTTCACGTGCTCTTCAAGGCTTGCGGCGAGCTTCGGTCCTTCAGTCGCTTTGACGCTGATGAAGTTCTCGATGCTCATGGTGTCGAGTACCTGGCCGCCGAAGCGTTCAGCGACGACACCGGTGCGGATGCCTTTACGCGCCGTGTAGATCGCCGCGCTTGCGCCGGCAGGTCCGCCGCCGACAACAAGAACGTCAAACGGGTCTTTGTCGGCAAACTCAGACGCATCTGCGCCGCTGCCCATTTTCGCGAGAATCTCTTCGATGGTCATACGGCCGCTTCCGAAAGATTCACCGTTTAAGAAAACAGTCGGAACAGCCATGATGTTTTTGCTTTCTACTTCTTCTTTGAATGCCGCGCCGTCAATCATTGTATGTGTGATATTCGGGTTCAGCACGCTCATCATGTTTAATGCTTGGACGACATCAGGGCAGTTGTGGCACGTCAGGCTGATATAAGACTCAAAGCGGTATTCTCCGCTGATGTTCTTAATCTGGTCAATGACCTTTTGATCAGCCTTAGGCGCTCTGCCGCTGACTTGAAGCAATGCCAGCACTAATGATGTAAATTCGTGGCCGAGAGGAACACCGGCGAATGTAACGCCTGTGTCTTCTCCGGTACGATTAACGCTGAAGCTCGGTGTTCTGTTTAATTCAGTTTGTTCAACTGAAATTTTAGATGACATGGAAGCCAGCTCGTCAACGAGAGCCAGCATGTCCTTAGAAGTGTCATCGTCACCGGCGCTTACTTTGAGAACAATGTCGTTCTCAATTAGCTGCATGTATTGATTTAATTGTGCTTTGATATTTGCATCAAGTACCAATGGAATGCACTCCTTAGATTTTACCTACCAAATCAAGGCTAGGTGTAAGTGTTTCGCCGCCTTCTTCCCATTTAGCCGGGCAGACTTCACCTGGGTTTTGACGAACGTATTGAGCTGCTTTGACTTTGTTTACAAGGTTGCTTGCGTCACGGCCGATACCGCCTGCATTGATTTCAACTGTTTGGATCACGCCATCAGGATCGATGATGAATGTTCCGCGGTCAGCAAGACCAGTTTCTTCGTCAAGAACGTCGAAGTTGCGGGAGATCGTTTGAGATGGGTCACCGATCATTGCGTAAGTGATTTTGCCGATTTTTTCAGAGCTGTCATGCCAGCCTTTGTGTACGAAGTGAGTATCTGTAGAAACAGAGTATACTTCAACGCCTAATTCTTTCAGTGCAGCGTATTGTCCTTGAAGATCTTCAAGTTCAGTCGGGCAAACGAAAGAGAAATCCGCTGGGTAGAAGCAGAAAACGCTCCATTGACCTTTCAAATCTTCGTTTGTTACATCGATGAATTCACCGTTTTTAAAAGCTTTTGCTTCGAATGGCAGTACTTCTTTTCCGATTAAAGACATAATATCTTCCTCCTGAAATGTGATTTGAAATATATTAAAAAGACAAAGCATTCACTTTATCTTTCAATAATAATTCTAATTATATATAGATTATTAAATAACATTTATTTTTTGTCAAGCTATATGGGGTATTATTTTCTGCTTTTTTTTGCTTCAGACGTTAAAAAACGCCTGGTATAAGCGGTTTGGCGCTGTTTGTCATGTTTAGCGCCGGGCGAAAGGGGGATTCTCAATTGGTGCAGAATAATATCAAGAATCCACCCTCTATATGGTAGTATAAACCAAAGAGGGGACGGTCATGCAAATAAAGTAACTTTGTTCAGGAACACTTTTGTGAATGGGTGTTAGGTTTTAAAAAAAATGATGAGTCCGGTGACTGGAATTTAAAGATATATATTTGTTTTGAACTTATTCAATTATGGATAGCGGATGTTCTCATATTAGCTATACCTCATATATCATCATGAGTGATTTTGAAAGAGATTTAAGTGTGAAATGAAGATGGTTTTACGCAGGGGTGTTAGGAACGCAAAAATAATATAAATATCAAGCCGGTTTTAACAAAGACGTTAAATAGGAGTGTAGAAGTTGACCATACCAGGATATCAAGAATTTATGTACCCTTTTTTAAAGATTCTTTCAGATAAAAAGGAGCACAGATTACAAGACTTATACGTGAAATTAGCAAAAGAGTTAAACCTGTCAGAGGAAGATGCAGAAAAATTATTACCCAGCGGAAACCAAAAAGTACTTCATAATCGAATCGGTTGGGTAAGAACATATTTAAGTAAAGCCGGTTTAATCGACATTGTCAGACGGGGTGTTTTTCAGATCACCAGCGAAGGCTTAGAAATAATTAATGACCCGAGTGTCGCCAGTATAGATAATAGATTTCTAATGAAGTATAAGAGCTTTCAGAGATTCAAACAAACGGGTAAAGACAGCAATCAACAGGAAAGTGAGCCGTCGATTACTTCAGAGCCCAGAACTCCCAATGAAATCATTGAACAGAATTATAATGCTGTTAAAAATGAGATTAAAGAAGAGTTACTGAACCAAATATACAAATGTTCTCCTGCCTTTTTTGAAAAACTAGTCGTAGAATTGCTTGTTGCTCTTGGATACGGCGGTTCATTAACAGATGCAGGCACGGCTATAGGGAGATCTGGAGATGGCGGCATAGATGGAGTTATCAAAGAAGACATTTTAGGGCTGGATATGATTTATCTTCAAGCCAAGAGGTGGAAAGATTCTGTTTCAAGGCCGGAAATACAAAAATTTGCGGGCAGCCTGGATGGGAAAAAAGCGAAAAAGGGTGTGTTTATTACTACATCTGTATTTACTGATGGCGCAAAAGAATATGTTAAAGTGATCGATAAAAAAATTATATTAATTGATGGGGAGAGGCTGACGGATTTAATGTTCAACTATAATATCGGGGTTAGTTTAGAGAATACTTTTGTTATCAAGAGAGTAGACCTGGATTATTTTGAAGAGTGATTAAAAAGAGGTGCTGTTAAAAACAGCACCTCTTTTTCGGAAAAAATTGGATGAACATCTTTACAATGCTATTTTCGGAACCGATAATAAAAAGACAGTTTAAGTAGTGGTAAATCATTCAAACATAATAAAAAAAGGGTGATCAAAAATGGAAGTTAGAAAAACAAAGTTCAATTATTTATACATTGTTTGGTCTGGGCTGACAGTTTTGATTTCAATTATGATCTTCAGAACATTATTTCCTTTGGCGCTTTTTCCAACGGTTCTTCTTTTTTTATCCGTTTACGGATTGTTATTCTTTATGAATTACGGACTTTTTGGGGACTGGAGAAATAGAATAAGGGCCGGGTTAAGGCGCCCGGCAACCATTGGAGAAAAGGAGTACCTTGAAAGGTTAAACGATGAAGTTTTTATAAGCGTACAAAGACATTATCCTCATGTGAAAAAAGCGGATCTTTTTTTAATAGATGATGAGGGTATTAATGCATTTGCACTGGGGTTTAAAACGATAGGATTGACTTCGGCGACTATGAGAAATTTAAGTGATGGTGAGCTAAAAGCGGTACTGGCCCATGAGTATGCGCATCTTGCTTTTAAAGACACATTACACCTTGTGATGTTTAATTCCAGTTTTACTATTTTGAGTATCGCACTGTTGCCGCTGTATGTGATGGGATTCTTTATATGTTTTATTCTGGGGTGTATTGAAGGGCTTCTGAACGGCGGATCAAATCCTTCTGTGTCTGGGGGGTTATTAAATATATTCTTCAGGCTGGTCGGATGGTGTTACATAACGTACTGCCGTTTGGGATTTTATTTTGTGAATATCGGAAGCAGAGATTTTGAATATCGGGCAGATGAAGTAGCTGCGAAAGCGGGTTTCGGAGATGAGCTGTTAGAATTTTTCTATCGGATTGAACGTGAACATATTGACGTTCGAAAAGGTTTTATCGCTTTATTAGCTTCCACTCACCCCTATACTGCTTACCGAATTGAGAATATTGAATCATTTTTGAACGGAGTCAGACAAGAATATTGATGCATTCATTGTCTTTATAACCAAAGGGGGTATGATCATGCAAATAAATAACATTACTTTGTACAGTTGTGCGTTGGAGGAGACGAAACACTTCTATGAACGGGTGTTAGGTTTTCCTTTAATTGATGAGTCCGGTGATTCGTTTACCATCAAGGCGGGAGAAAGTGAGTTGGAATTCAGGCGCGCCGATTCTCACTCTCAACCGACGTATCATTTTGCGTTTAACATTCCGAATAATCGTTTTGATGAGGCGAAGGCGTGGATAAAGGATAAAGTCGTTTTTCAAACGGAAGATGGGGAGGATGAGGTGTATTTCTCCCATATTCAGGCGCGTTCCTTTTATTTTAAAGATCCGTCCAACAATCTGGCGGAATTCATCGCGAGAGACACATCGCCGCCAAGCGCGGAACGTTTTTCGATTGAGTCCGTTCTGAATATCGGTGAGGTGAATCTGACGGCTGCCGAGGTCGTATCAACCGGGAGGGAGCTGCAGCGTTTCGGCATTCCGGTGAGAAAGCATGCGCCTCTTAGTGAAAACGGGTTTCATTTTATGGGTGATTACAATGATGGGGCGTTTTTGCTTTTAGGGCCGAGCGGCCGCCGCTGGATTTTTTCTGATCAGCATGCGGAGTTCCATCCGCTGTCTGTCGTTGTGAACGGGACGATCCGCATTGAGGCTGACGGAAAGGGCGGCATTGACATCAGGCGGGCACAGCCGTCATAAAAAAGCCCGGGCTCAAAAGGCCCGGACTTGGGGACATTATTTATAGACAACACGGGTGCTGCACATGATGTCGTGCAGCGTTTTTTTCTCTCCGAAGGCGCCCATGATGAATCCGATATAAAGAATGAGCTTAGATATGATATATGCGAAAGCGCGTCCGAAGGCCTGGCCGATGGAAATGCGTCCGCCATCTTCATTGACGACCTTAAGGCCGAGCAATGCTTTTCCCAGTGTCCCCTGCATCTTTGAGGCCGTGAGCAGGCTGAAATATAAGATACTGATCACAAAAGAGCTCACAAGAATCGGGATGACGCCGAACACCAGAAAAGAGATGTTAAACTGATTTTCGGTCATGAAGGGGTCAGCCGCCGCAACGCCTGCCGCAAATAAAAAAGAGACCATAAATTGAATGATAAAAATCGGAATTCCTATGATGATTTGATCAATGACGTAAGCCAGAAACCGAATCCAAAATCCTGCCGGTCTTTCCATGTATCTTTTTCTCTCCCTTGCTTTAATCTGGAATATTATACGTAATCATTCCGGATTTTGCAACGGAGCTTAAGCTTCTGCGAGCAGCCTCTTTCCCCATGCCAAGCGTCCCATGATCAGCCCGAAAGCCAGAAGGGCAAACATGATGCCGCACCACATCAGCTGATGGATTCCTAAATGGGAAATAAACCAGCCGCCCGCCGCCGTTCCGATGGTGATGCCGAGGTTGGAAAAAGAGACAAACAGGCTGTTGCCGAATTCGGGGGCCTCCTTTGCTTCCGCAGTAAGCCATGTCTGGCTGACAATGAGCCCGCCGGAATGAACGGCGCCCCATACGAAGACGAGGACGGCCATCGGCGCGAAAGACGTCCCAAACCCGTATATGAGCAAGTAGGCGGCTGTATAAAGAAGCGGAAACAGGATGACGGTCTTTTTCATATTTTTATATAACAAAGCGCCGAAGACGAAATTCCCGGCTATCATAATGACTCCGAAGCTCATCAGCATGAAGCTGACCCATGTGCCGTTCATATGGGACACCCGTCCGAGGTACTCCGCAAAATAGCTGTAGACAGAAAACATGGCCGCAAAGAGACAGGTGACGGCAGCGATATTAAGCCACAAGACCGGCTTGCGAAGGATGCCGAGCTGGCTTCTGAAAGACATGTTTTCTGTGACCGGCATGGATGGCAAAAAGAGAAGAATGCCCGTGAATGCGATGAGACTGATGATAGCGCCGAATAGGAATGCTGATTCAAGGGAGAGACGATCCGCCAGATAAGACGTGAAAGGCACGCCGAACGCAAAGCCGGCGGTGATGCCTGAAAAGACTTTCGTTACGGCTTTTCCGGATTGGCCGGCGGGGACAAGCCGGGCCGCGGCCGCAAGCGCTACAGAAAAGAACACCGGGTGGCATAAAGCCGGAATGATCCGAAACGCCAGCATGACACTGAAATGCGCCGTATACGCGTAGACCGCATTTGAAACGGCAAACATCAGCACCGCCAAAAGCAGAATGTATTTCCGGTTTATGCCTGAAGCAAGCAAGGTTAAAAACGGTCCCGACACAGCGACGATGAACGCGAAAATGCTGACAAGCCACCCCGCTTTTGAAGCAGAAATATGAAATCTGTCCGCCACTTGCGGAAGAACGCCGATAATGCCCATTTCGGTCGTGATAATTCCGAAAACCCCTAATGCCAAAAACAGAATGAAGATGGAGCTGCTTTTTTTCATTGTTATGTATGCCTCCTTTTATAACTACATATACAGAAAAATAGATATGTTAGGACAAAAAAAGCCCTCCTTTCATGGTTATAGCTGGTGCTGAACATAGTCAGCAAAGGCTTTAATTTGTTTTTCATTCCTTCTGTAATAGGTCCATTTTCCGATTCGTTCGGATTCCAGCAGGCCGGCTTTTTGCATGGTCAGCAGGTAGCTGGAGATGACGGACTGCGCAAGCCCCGACTTTGCCTGAATATCACCGACGCAAATTCCGGTGCGGAAACTGAGTCCCTGATCAAGATAAGGTCTTTCATCAAAATGGTCCTCCGGGTGTTTAAGCCACGTCATAATATCACTTCGTGTTTTGTTAGATAACGCTTTATGAATCAATATCGGTTCCATAACGTTTATTATATCTATTTTTCTGGATTTGTAAATTCGTTTTTAACAAAACATTCTCAAATTAAGTAAAAATCGTGCTAAAATATAACATATTATCAGATTACCGGTAAAAAAGCCGGGTTATTGTCAGGAGGATATTCACATGAATCAAAAGAAAAAAAATACGGTTGCGGTGACCTTGCTTTCCGCTCTGCTGTTTTGTTTATTGCCGGTCCTCGTCTCGCTTTCTCCGCTTGCGGAAACGGGGCCGAACGCGAATCGTTTTAATTCCGCGGGCATGTGGGCCGCCGTCGGCCAGATCCTTGTTATATATGCGGTCCCGCTCATTATGTATATTCTCGGTATTCGTGTCATGAAAATCATCATGGCCGTTTTTTGCGGAATCGGGTTTATCATTTGCGCGGCTGTCTTGTTGGTGACGTTATTGACCGCAATTTCCTTAGGGCAGGAGCTGTCTCTTTATTACGGTCTTCTCGTTTGGTCAGGCGCGGCTTTTATCGTCAACGTGGTGTGGTATATTGCCGCGTTTCGATCATCCCCGAAGCATCAGCAGGCTATGTGACATTTGTTCTATAAATATACTGAAAATACAAATATTTCATAGGTTAATTATGGTATGATCAAAGTGATATAGCAGCTTTTAATAGAAACGGGAGGAACTGACATTGAAAAAAAAGACAGCTTCATTGCGAATGAAAACATTGGCGGCCGGCGCTGCGGTTGCTGCGGCTTTATCTGTGGGAGCGGTTTCTGATCTGCCGGGGGCAAAATGGCTGCATCCGGCGGCTGCTCAAGCTGCGGAAACGGTATTTAAACAAAATCATGCGGCATCCGGTTTCTTGGCGGGACGGTATGACGCGCAGGCGATGTCTCCGACGATGTTCAACTGGTCAAGAGAAAGCCGGTTTACAAGCACTGCCGATGGCGCATTAAAATGGGAAAAGAATGTTCCGGCCAATCCTCAAAACGGTGCGGGAGCCGCGGTTGACGGGGACGGCACCGTATTTATTCAATCAAAAGACGGGAAGCTGACGGCGTATCATCCGGACGGTACTGTGAAATGGGTGACGGAAAACCTCGGGACGACCTATACGCTGACTCCGGTGCTCGGAACAAACGGTGTCATTTATCTTCCTTCTCACGATAAAAAACTATATTTCATCGACAAAGAAACCGGAAACATTTTAACATCGGTTCCGCTGAGCGGAGCGCCTAGTTCAGATGCGGCTATCGGCTCTGACGGCACGCTGTATGTGTCGACGCTGGATAACTATATCTATGCGATTAAACCGACGTCGCCTTCGACATGGACGCAAAAGTGGAAGTTTAAAACAAACGGCGTGGTCGGCTCCGCTCCCGTGTTAGCATCAAACGGAACGCTGTATACGGCAACGTACAATAATATCTTTTACGCGATCAATTCCGGAACAGGCCAAGTGAAATGGTCAAAAACGACGTCCAACGGGTTTAAAGGCTATCCGGTTATTGATAGAGACGGCACCGTTTACGCCGGAAACCAGGACGGCAACTTATACGCCTATACATCAACAGGTGCTGTAAAGTGGACGTTCCCGTTAAACGGTTTCTCCAGCTCTTCATTAGCGATCGACCATAACGGCAATGTGTATATCGGTTCCGGAAGCGGCGAGCTGTTTTC
Organism: Bacillus sp. IS1; assembly: GCF_032461585.1. Taxonomy (NCBI): domain Bacteria; kingdom Bacillati; phylum Bacillota; class Bacilli; order Caryophanales; family Bacillaceae; genus Bacillus; species Bacillus sp. IS1. Next base: position 140,820 of record NZ_JAWCWR010000002.1, read on the forward strand.
CATCAGCAAAACCGGCAATATGAACTGGTCTTTCTATACGGACGGGCCTGTAAGAACGGCGCCGCTGATTGCTGCGGACGGCAATGTGTACTTCGGCTCTGACGATAAAAACGTCTATGCGGTTGACGCTGACGGTAATGAAAAATGGCGCTATCAAACAGACAGCAATGTCATTTCCTCCCCGGTTCTGGCTGAAGACGGCACGCTCTATGTCGGCACTTATACGAAACTGCTCGCATTCGGGGCAAAAAAATAATAAAAAAGAATCCGCGTCATCTGCGCGGATTCTTTTTTTATTTAGAGGCTTGAATAAATACGCCTTTTTCATGAGAAAATTCTTTAAAGCCGTACACACCGTGATATGAACCGATCCCGCTCGTATTGACACCGCCGAACGGAAGGTTGACGTCAGTGAAATGAACGACGACATCATTGACAGAAGCATTGCCGGACGTCGTATGCTGCAGAACATAATCAATCAGCTCCTGATTATGGCTGAATACATACAAGGCAAGGGGCTTGTCCCGTTCAGTGATGTAATCAACGGCTTCACTGATATCTTCGTAATTCATAATCGGCAGAATCGGTGCGAAGATTTCTTCCTGCATGATCTTCATATCAGGCGTGACGTTTGTCAGCACGGTCGGAGAAATCGTGCGGTCATGCGCATCGAATACGCCGCCGAACGCCGTTTTCGCCCCTTTTTCAATGGCATCATCATACAGGGCTTTGACACGGTTAAAGTTGCGGTCGTTGACAATCTGCGTGAATTTGTTGCGGTCAACCGTATGATCATCCTCCATAAAACCTGCATTGACAATGGTTTGCAGGAGATCTGTAAAGGTGCTCTGCACTTCTTTCTTCATAAGGAGATAGTCAGGAGCGATACATGTTTGCCCCGCATTGACAAATTTGCCGACGGCGATTTTTTTCGCCGCGTCCATCAAATCATAGCCGCTGTCGATGATCGTCGGACTCTTTCCGCCAAGCTCAAGCGTGACGGACGACAAGTGCTTCGCCGCTGCCGTCATGACGATTTTACCGACATTCGTGCTTCCGGTGAAGAAAATGTGGTCAAACGGCTGGTCGAGCAGTTCTGTGGCGACATCGACCTCACCTTCAAAAATGGCGACTTCTTCTTCTTGAAATGCCTCGCGAATAACTGTCGCGGCGATATGGCTCGTCTCCATCGTAAAATCGGACAGCTTCACAATCGCGCTGTTGCCGGCCGCAATGGCAGCCGCAAGCGGAGCCATCGTCAGCATAAACGGATAATTCCATGGGCCGAGAATTAAGGTAAGGCCTTTTGGCTCGTACATTAATACGCCGTCAGCGTCGGGGCTGACGGATGAGCCGACGCGTTTCGGCGCCATCCAGGTGTCGAGATTGTTCATATTATCTTTAATCGCCTTGATCGTTCCCTGCGTTTCCGCTCTTTTCACCTCATGATAAGGCTTGCGGACGTCCCGTCTGATCGCCTCGATGATTTCTTCTTCATGTGCGGTGACGGCATCTAAAAAGCGCTGAAGCTTTTCTCTGCGCTGCCCGGCTGTTGAAGCACGCAGCGTTTTTTGATTTTTTTTCTGAAGCTCAAAGACGCGTTTGATGTCTGCTTTTATATGCTGATCCATCGGTCTTCCTCCTCTGGTTGCTTTTTTGTTTCTTCAGGGCCTATTATAATGTGATGTGTTTTTGCGGCAAAGACAGCGTAAACACATCTATACGTTACCGTACAAATTGCGGTGATCTGTCTAATGAAAGGAGTGTCTCTTATGCCGGATTCTGTGACAACTGACATCAAACAAGCGCTTTTGGCCATGCTTGGAGAGCGGGATATCCGCCGTGTGACCATGAAGGACATCGCCGAACGGTCGCATGTGAGCCGGGGGACACTGTACCTTTATTACGAAGATAAATATGCGATTTTAGAGGATATAGAGGAAGAAATGAAAGACGGGCTGAGCGAAGCGCTTTATGATTCGCTGAAGAATAAAGATGTGCTTCATTTACATGGCGGATGGCAAAAAGTGCATCCGACCCTGTCTTTTGTTGACCGGCATCGGGAGTTTTTTCAAACGATGATGGACCGTCATAAAATGCCGTATTTTCACTTTCATGCTTTTTTAAAAGATGTGTTCCGGCATGATGTGCTGCTGTCACCGGTCAATGCGGATTTCTCACCGACTGAACAGGATATGTACATTCATTACCGCGCTTTATATACGTATGCCATTGTGTTGTACTGGCTGAATGAGGAGCCCGGGGCATCCCCGGAAGCGATCAGCGGACAGGTGTGGGATTTGATTTCTCAAAAACGGTTTTACTGGCTGTTCGGCCGCCGGGTGCCGGAACAAGAAGAAAAAAAGCCCGCCGACCGCCGGGTGACCCGGACGAGGCAGGCCTTGCAAGAAGCCATGATCGGCTTAATGGCGGAAAAAAAAGAGTACGCGGCGATTACGATTTCCGATATTGCCCGTCAAAGCAACCTCCGCCGTGCCACTTTTTATGACCATTACGCCAACAAAGAAGCATTGCTGAAAACGATCATCCATCAATCATGCCGGGATCTGATCGGATTATTGACGGTAAAAGGAGAGCCTGCCGACTGTTCCATGGAAGAAGCGGAAGCCGCGCTCGTCCGTCTCTTTTCCGCACTGTCGGACGGCATGCCGCTCGTCCATTTTCTGAGAGAGGGTTCGGGAGTGCCTGACGTCATCCCGGAAATGTTCAGAGCGCTGCAATCGTTTTATCTTCATCAGCCTCTGCACATTCAGGCGGGCAAAAAACTCTATGCATATTATGTCGCGTCCATGCTCGTCGGTTTGATTCAATATCGTCTTCATGAAGGAAAAGACCACGCGCCGGACATGCTGGCCCGGGAGTTTCTGCAGTTTTTGGATGTGAAGAAGTATCGGGTGATTTTGCTGTGAGGATGATGAAAAGAACTCAGCCGAAAACAGGCCGGGTTCTTTTTTGCTGTTTTCTTTGAGAAGTGCCGCTATGAAGTGTCCGGCTTTATCCCTTATAAAAAAGAAACCTTCTATATGACGCCTGATCAGCATTCTGCCGCCAAACATGACAAATGTCATATTCGGGGCATGATGGCTGCTACTACAAAAGCGTCTGGCGCCCCGTTATACTTGGGATCATAATGAAAAAGAAGGGACATGACATTCATGATCAATCACGCCGCAACTCAAAAACAAGCGTCTTTAAAAAAGCAGGTTGCCGCATTTTCCGGCGCCGATACAAAGCATAGTGTCATTCAGCTTTTCAACACGTTTGTGCCGTTTTTTGCCCTTTGGTTTCTTGCTTACTTCAGCCTCAATGTCTCCTATCTTCTGACCCTCGCCTTTACTGTTATAGCAGCGGGATTTTTGACAAGAATCTTTATTATTTTCCACGACTGCTGCCATCAATCCTTTTTCAAACAAAAGAAGCTGAACCGGCTGTTCGGCTTTATTTCAGGTGTGCTGACACTGTTTCCGTTCCTTCAATGGCAGCGCAGCCACTCCATTCATCATGCGACGAGCAGCAACTTAGATAAACGGGGCACCGGCGATATTTGGATGATGACCGTCAAGGAATACAACGAAGCGTCAGCTTGGACAAAAATACGCTACAGACTTTATCGCAATCCGTTTATTATGTTTATTCTCGGCCCGATTTACGTATTTCTGATTAAAAACCGTTTCAATGTAAAAGGCGCCCGCCGCAAGGAGCGCTGGAACACCTATTTCACGAACGCGGCGATTGTCTTATTAGCTGCTGCGACGTGCCTGCTTGTCGGCTGGGAAAACTTTTTGCTTGTTCAGGGTCCGATTTTCCTTATTTCGGGGTCAATCGGCGTCTGGCTCTTTTATGTTCAGCACACGTTTGAGGATTCTTATTTTGAAGCCGATGAGCATTGGGATTATGTGCAGGCCGCGGTAGAAGGAAGCTCCTTTTACAAGCTTCCGAAGCTTTTGCAATGGCTGACGGGCAATATCGGCTACCATCATGTCCACCACTTAAGCCCGAAAGTGCCGAACTACAAGCTGGAAGCCGCTCATGAGGGGCACGAGCCTTTAAAAAACGTACCGACCATTACGCTTAAAACAAGTCTTGAATCCATGAAATTCCGTCTGTGGGATGAGGACGAAAAGCAATTTGTCACCTTTCGGGAGGCGCGGAAAAAACCGGCGCCCCATCCGGTGCCGAAAGAACCTTTAAAGAAAAATGCCTGATATGGCGCGCGGCTCTTTCTTTTATCAGAAAGGGCCTTCTCTTCATGCGTGAGGATGCAATGAAGGCGGTGTTTTGATAAAGTGATGGTAGACACAAGCAGCAGAAGGTGGAACAAAGATGAAGAAGTATTTTAAATTTCAAAAACTGAATGGGATTTCTCCTTATATATGGACGATTTTTTTCATCTTGCCTTTTTATTTTATTTTTAAAAGCTCTTCTACCTTTGTCATCGTGGCCGGCATCATTTTCACACTTGTTTTCTTTGGCGCATACCGCTTTGCATTTGTTGCAAAAGGCTGGCCGCTTTACTTATGGGCGCTTCTTCTGATCGGCATTTCGACCGGCTCAGTTATGCTGTTCAGCTATATTTATTTCGCCTTCTTTATCGCCTACTTCATCGGCCATATCCGAGACAAAGTTCCTTTTTACATCTTATATTACATTCATATCATCAGTGCGGCGGTTGCCGTCAACTTCAGCCTTGTTCTGAAAAAAGGGTGGTTTTTGACCCAAATTCCGTTTATCGTCATTACACTGATCAGTGCCATCCTGCTCCCGCTCACCATTCGAAGCAGAAAGGCAAGAGAGCGCCTTGAGGAGAAATTAGAATATGCAAATGAACGAATCGCCGATCTTGTGAAGCTGGAAGAAAGGCAGCGCATCGCCCGGGACCTTCACGATACACTTGGACAAAAGCTCTCCTTAATCGGACTGAAAAGCGACCTCGCCCGAAAGCTGATATACAAGGACCCTGAACAGGCCCGCACTGAGCTGAAAAGCGTTCAGCAGACGGCCCGCACCTCCTTAAATGAGGTCAGACAAATCGTCTCGTCGATGAAAGGCATCCGATTGAAGGATGAGCTCGGCAATGTTCGGCAAATTCTTGAAGCGGCAGGAATTGAATTTGTGTATGAAGAAAAAGAAGCGCCAAAACATATCTCTTTGCTGAACGAAAACATCGTCAGCATGTGCATTAAAGAAGCCGTCACCAATGTCGTGAAACACAGCGGCGCCAAAGTATGCCGCATCACCATTCAGCAGCTTTGGAAAGAGGTTGTCATTACGGTGGAAGATGACGGCAGCTTTCAATGCAAAGAAGACCGCTTTTTTTCAAAGGGGCACGGCCTGCTTGGAATGAGGGAACGTCTTGAATTCGCAAACGGCAGTTTAGCCATCGATACAGCCGCCGGAACAAAGCTGACCATGAGAATCCCGAATGATTCAAAATCAAAAGAAAAGGATGGTAGCAGATGATCAACATCTTCATTGCCGAGGATCAGCAAATGCTGCTCGGCGCACTCGGTTCGCTGTTGAATTTAGAAGAGGATATGACGGTTGTCGGCCAAGGCACAAGCGGCCAGGATGCCATCGATTTCGTGGAAAAACATGCGCCCGACATTTGTCTGATGGATATCGAAATGCCCGGGAAATCAGGCCTTGAAGCGGCAGAAGAACTCAAGGACAGCGGTGTGAAAATCATCATTTTGACGACCTTTGCCCGCTCCGGCTATTTTCAGCGGGCGCTAAAAGCAGGCGTCAGCGGGTACATGCTCAAGGACAGCCCGAGCGATGAGCTCGTCAGCGCCATCCGCAGCGTCATGAAAGGAAGACGCGTCTACGCACCTGAATTAATGGAGGACATCTATAGTGAAGAAAACCCGCTGACCGAACGGGAAAAAGAGGTGCTCGAGCTTGTCGCAGACGGAAAAAACACGAAAGAAATCGCAAACGCCCTCAGCATTAAAAGCGGCACAGTCCGCAATTACGTTTCGATGATCCTTGATAAATTAGAAGTGAAAAATCGAATTGAAGCCATTACCCGATCAAAGGAAAAGGGCTGGTTTAAGTAACCCGCCCTCAGCTTGTTCAGCCAGTGTTTTTGCACTGGCTTGTTTCTTTTTTACCGTCACTCCGTCTCTTCCTTCCACTTCTTATCAATCAGCATTTTTCCCGGCCAAGTGTATGCCATGATGCCGCCGTCTGCGGTGATGTCTTCTCCCGTTACGTAAGAGCTGTCGTCTGAAGCGAGGAAGAGCGCGACGGCTGCCATTTCTTCCGGTTTTCCGAGCCGGCCGAGCGGCGTGATCCATTTGTTGGCTTCACGGAACGCTTCGCCCATTTCGTCTTCTGTCGTGCCTGCCAATTTATCAATGAGCGGCGTTTCAATCGTCCCCGGCGATAAGGAATTGACGCGGATTCCGCTTCTGGCGTAATCAATGGCCATCGCTCTCGTCAGGTTCGTGATTCCGCCTTTTGCGGCGTTATAGCCTGAGCGGTCAAGGTCTGCGGCCCGGCCAGACATGGAGGAGGTGTTGATGATGGAGCCTCCTTTTTCGAGCATGAGCGGAATCAGATATTTGCTGCACAGAAATGTGCCGCGCAGATCGACGGCGATGATCCGGTCAAACAGGTCGACCGGGTATTCATGGACTTTTCCGCCCTCTTGGTCAACACCGGCATTGTTAAACAGAATATCAATTGTTCCGTACTTTTGCTGAATGCCGTCTGCAAAAGACTTTACGTTTTCTTCGTCTGATACATCAAGGTGAAAGGCTTCTGCTTCTCCGCCGTTTTTTCTGATGGCGCTGACGGTTTCATTCAGTTCGCTTTCATTGATGTCACCGCAGATCACGCGGGCGCCTTCATCGGCGAAAACCCGTGCCGTCGCTTGTCCGATGCCTGTCGCGGCCCCTGTGATGATTGCGGTTTTGTCTGTTAATCTTCCCATATTACGATTCCTCCTTTTTTTATATCTGTTCCCGCTGAATAGGGGGATAAACATACGGAGGTCTGTTTCTAAATACCTATTAAATATGTTAATATTATGTATATACATCATTGGAGGTTTGCATATTTTGAAGATACAGCATAAGAAGGAGATAGCGTTTTATTGTTATGCCATTGTTCCTATGGGATTTGTGATTTACACCGTTATCTCTATTCTATTTCAGGACATCACATTTCCTCTCACTGTAAGAAATGTTCTGCATGAGTCTTTGCGAAACTTGGGATCTCTTATCTTATTTAGTTTGTTTTTCTACCCGTCATACATATGGATGAAGAAGGAATTCGGCCGCCGGAAAGAAGCAGAGAGGAGAGGATGATCAACATTCTCTCTTTTTTATTGATAAAATGGGTGAAATGAATCCATTAACATGTTAAATTTACAATATATGCATCTGCTAATGCTAGTTGACAATTGTCACTGTATATGATAAATAGATGCTGAAAAGATTTTACATAACATCAAAGCATAATTAAAGGAGAGATCTGAAGTGCGGAAAAAAAAGTTTAAAGCAGAATCCAAGCGATTGCTGGACATGATGATTAACTCCATTTACACGCAGAAGGAAATTTTTCTCCGCGAGTTAATTTCCAACGCGAGCGATGCGATTGACAAAATCTATTACAAGGCGTTAACCGATGATTCATTAACGTTTGATCAAGACAATTACTACATAAAAGTGACGGCGGACAAAGAAGCGAGAACGCTCACCGTCACAGACACCGGTATCGGGATGACAAAAGACGAGCTTGAACAGCATCTCGGCACGATTGCGAAAAGCGGTTCACTCGCTTTCAAGCAAGAAAATGACTCGAAAGACGGCCATGACATTATCGGCCAGTTCGGCGTCGGATTTTATGCGGCGTTTATGGTGGCTGATAAAGTCACGGTGAAAAGTAAAGCGCTCGGCAGTGACGAGGCGTATGTGTGGGAGTCGGAAGGGGCTGCCGGCTACACGATCGCGCCGTGTGACAAGGAAACCGTCGGTACGGAAATCACCTTGAAAATAAAAGAAAACACAGAAGATGAAAGCTATGATGAGTTTTTAGAAAACTACCGCATCAAAGCGATCGTGAAAAAGTACTCTGATTTTATCCGCTACCCGATCAAAATGGAAGAGACGGTCAACAAGCCGAAAGAGGGCAGCGAGAACGAATTTGAAGAAGTTCAGGAAGAACAGACGGTCAACAGCATGGTGCCGATCTGGAGAAAAAACAAAAGCGAGCTGACGGATGAGGATTACGAGGCTTTTTACGCCGAGAAGCATTACGGCTTTGATAAACCGCTGACCCACGTGCATATCAGCGTCGATGGAGCGGTGCGCTACAATTCGATTTTGTTTATTCCGGAAAACATGCCGTTTGACTATTATACGAAGGAATTCGAAAAAGGATTGGAGCTGTATTCCAACGGCGTGCTGATCATGAACAAATGCGCCGACCTGCTACCGGATCATTTCAGCTTTGTAAAAGGCATGGTGGATTCTGAGGATCTGTCGCTGAACATTTCCAGAGAGATGCTGCAGCACGACCGCCAGCTGAAGCTGATTGCGAAAAACATCAATAAAAAAATCAAAGCCGAGCTGAAGAGCCTGCTGAAGAACAAAAGGGAAAAATACGAATCTTTCTATGAATCTTTCGGCAGACAGCTGAAATTCGGCGTCTATAATGATTTCGGCGCGAATAAAGACGTATTAAAAGATCTGCTTCTCTTCTATTCATCTAAGGAGAAAAAGCTCGTCACTCTGGACGAATATGTGTCCAGAATGCCTGAGGATCAAAAATATATCTATTACGCGTCCGGTGATTCATATGAGCGGATTGAAAAGCTGCCGCAAACTGAAATGGTGGCGGACAAAGGCTACGAGATTTTATATTTCACGGAAGATATTGATGAATTCGCGATCAAAATGCTGACAAGCTATGAGGAAAAAGAGTTCAAATCCGTATCCAGCGCCGATTTAGGCATCGACAGTGACGAAGATGAAAAGCAGACTGAAGCCGAAGAAAACGAATATAAAGACCTGTTCGAAAGCATGAAAGAGATTCTTGCGGATAAAGTAAAGAACGTCAGAGCATCGAAACGTTTAAAATCTCATCCGGTCTGCTTTGCGACAGACGGCGAAGTGACGATCGAAATGGAAAAAGTGTTGAATGCCATGCCTGACAGCCAGCAGGTCAAAGCGGAAAAAGTGCTGGAAATCAACCCGAATCACGAAGTGTTTGAGACGTTAAAGAACGCGCACGGACAAGATCGGGAAAAGCTGGCATTATACACAAACCTGCTGTACAATCAGGCGCTTCTGATTGAAGGGCTGCCGATCCATGATCCGGTCGAGTTTACGAATGACATCTGCAAAGTTATGGTATGACGCTAAAAAGGAATCGCCCGGCGGGGGCGATTCCTTTTTTTATTACAGTGTGCGCTGTTTAAGAATTTGATTTTGTTTGCTGCGCTTCTTTAAGGAGAACCGTTTTTTCAAGTGCGTTTCGATTTCTTCTAAACTTCTGCCCTTCGTTTCGGGAACGATGTAAGCGGCAAAGAAGAAGGATGAGAGGCAAATGACTGAGAATATTCCGAATACCCAGCCGATGCCCATGGCGCTCAGCATAAGCGGGAATACCAGTGAAACGATCAGGTTGGTTGCCGACAGAATCAAAGTCGTAAATCCGGTTGCGGCTCCGCGTGCGTTTGACGGGAACAGCTCCGGCATCAGAACCCATACGACGGGACCCCATGTCGCCTGGTAGAAAACGATATAGATGCCGAGAAACAGCACGGTCAGCCAAGCCGTTGAAGCTGACAGGCCGGCCAGAAGGAGAATGGCTGATAGTGACGCCAGGCTCAAGGTAATGCCGACACTTCCCCACATCAGCAGTTTTTTCCGGCCGATCCGGTCAATTAAGATCATGGCGGTGATACACATGATGACGTTTAAGACACCGATGCCCATCGTGCCGAGAACGGACGCCGAAGTGCCGAGTCCGGCCTTTGTAAAGATGGTCGGCGCATAGTAAATCACCGTGTTGATACCGACCGCCTGCTGGAAGATGGCGAGGCCGATCCCGATCAGCAGCATAGGGCGGATCCATTTGGCTTTCAGCAAGCCGAGTGTAGATTCTTTTTTCTCAGCTTCACCTTGTTTCATTTCCGCCAATTCAACGGCGATATCCTCTTTGTCGTGGGTCATTTCCATGACTTGTCTGGCTTCCTGCTCACGGCCGCGTTTGACGAGCCATCTCGGAGATTCCGGCATAAACGCGATTCCGATTAATAAAAGCGCCGCCGGTACTGCGGCGAGACCGACCATCCAGCGCCAAGCTTCAAACGGGGTGAATATGTAATTCACGATATATGCGAGTAAAATTCCAGTTACAATCATTAAGTTATTCAATGTGCCGAGCGTTCCGCGTATTTTTGTCGGCGCCATCTCAGATAGATAAACGGGAACCAGCGCCGTTGAGCCGCCGACGGCTAACCCGAGTATGACACGGGAGATAATCAGCATAGTGACGGTTTGCGAAGCCGCACAGGCAAGCGCGCCGATAATAAAAATGAGTGAAAGGACGAAAACCACTTTTCTCCGGCCCCATCGGTCAGAGCATGTCCCGCTTAAGGCGGACCCGAAAATTGCACCGAGCAGCAGCATGCTGACGACCAATCCCTCGGTCAGCGTGTTTAAAGGAATATCATTGTTAATAAATAACAAAGCCCCTGAAATTACACCGGTGTCATAGCCGTAAAGCAGCCCGCCTAATGCTCCGAAAAAGTAAATCAGGTATTTTTTGGTGTTTTTCTTCACAGATGATCCTCCTCATCTTTTGGAACGCATAATAGTTTATTTAGATAACTATTTCATTCCCCGAAGAGAAAAATATAAACATAAAAAAAACACGCCCCTTTTAAAAGGCGTGTTTTTTTTTCTTAGGAAAACAGCTTGTCGATAAACGCGATTTCTTCAGCAGATAGCGTAATGGAGGCTGCTTTCATGTTGTCTTTTAATTGATCCGCGCGTTTGGCGCCCGGAATCAGGATATCGATTTCAGGTCTCGCCAAGTACCAGGCAAGCACGATATGCGCCGTATCGGCATTGTGCTTTTCGGCAATCGGTTTGAGCTGGTTGACTTTTTTGATGTTTTCTTTAAACTGCTCCCCTTGGAAATGCGCCTGATCATTGCGCAGGTCGCCTTCAGGGAAGGTTGTGTTCTCGTCGTATTTGCCGGCAAGCAGTCCGGATACGAGCGGGAAGTACGGAATGAATGAGATGCCGTGTTCTGTCGTATAAGGGAAGAAAGTCTTTTCCGCCTCACGGTTCAGCAGGTTGTATTCTCCTTGAATCACGTCGACTAAGCCGTCTTTATTGGCTTCTTTCAGCTGCTCCAAAGAGAAATTGGATACGCCGATGGAACGGATTTTTCCTTCTTTTTTCAGCTCATTCAATGCTTGAACGGCTTCGTCCTTCGGCGTGTGCTCATCCGGGAAATGGATGTAGAATAAATCGATGTAATCAGTCTGCAGGCGTTTCAAGCTGTCTTCGACCGATTGTTTCAAAAAGGCCGGTGAGTTGTCGAAAACAAAGTCATCGCCTTCTTTTCTGTGAGCGGCTTTTGTGGCGATGAAGACATCCTCGCGGTTGCATTCTTTCAGCACCTCGCCGATTAATTCTTCAGAACGGCCCACACCGTAAATATAGGCGGTATCTAACATGGTAACGCCGCTTTTAATCGCTTCCCGGACCAATTCTTTTCCCGTTTCTTCATTCAGATTCGGATAGAGATTGTGTCCGCCGACCGCATTTGTTCCCAAACCGATCGGAAATACCTTTAGGTCAGTTTTGCCGATTGTTACTTTGCTCATGTTTTCGCCCCCTGAAAAAATTGGATATCATAGCGACTGCCGGAAAAATACGGCAGCGTTCTCTATTAACTATAACGCTATGCCAAGTGAATGTCGATTTGATGCTCTTGGCAATACTTCGTATATTCCTCATCGAGCTGCTGAGAAGTGACGATGCTGTGAAGCCGGTCGAAAGGCGCGTAAGTCAAAAGTGTGGATTTGCCGAATTTGGAATGATCCGCGAGCAGATACACTTCGTTCGCCTTTTCGGAAATTCTCTTTTTCACCTCGTATTCCAGTAAGTCGGAATTCGTCAGGCCGTGGGTGATCGTTGTCCCGGTAGCGGACATGAACGCCTTGTTAATGTTGTATTTATTGAGTGTGCTCGGATCATCAATGCCGACAAACGACCTTGTCTTCCGTTTGTAGTTATTGCCGATGATGATCAGGTCGATATTTTTCATGGATGAAGCCGCGTTAATAATATCAAGGCTGTTCGTCAAAACCGTTACATTCTTATCGGGATCAAGCGTCTCCAGCATCGATTTGGTCGTTGTGCCGGAATCAATAAACACAAGATCGTGATCCTCGATAAACCGTGACGCATAGCGGGCGATTTTGATTTTTTCATCCTGATGTTGAATGGTGCGGTTCTCAAAAGGGACGAGCACAGATTTTTCGGCTGATGTCACGCCGCCGTACACCTTTTTGATAACCCCTTTTTCCGCAAGCTTATTAATATCGCGTCTGACCGTGTTTTTAGAGACATTGAATACCTCGCACAGCTCATCCAGCGAAGTGGCTCCGTGTTTGAGAATGTATTCTTCCATCTCCTGAATCCGCATCAGTTTCATAAAAAAACTCCTTCTAGAATTCTTAAAGTAATTAAAATATATAATAAACACCAGAAGTTAATCAATAGTTACTTAACAAATGATAAAAAAGAGGGTTCACACTGTACGATTCGACACGGTTCTCCAAGTTCCTGTTTTCCCGATCAAAAAAAGTATGATAAAAATAATGAAAAAATTTTGATTTTTTAGATTGACTTGAAGATGTGTTGGGCTTACAATGTAACCAAGAAATGACCAAAATATAACCTGTAAAATCAAAAGTGAAAGATGTAACCGTTTGCTTTTTCCGGTACATGACCAACTTTTACATGGGAAGATTGGGAGTCACCATCATTTTAGCATTTGTAAGCGTTTAATTCATGTCTTTTATATGTAAAAGATGAATATATTCATCCGTTATTATCCAGCTGAACAGGATGTTTACTATTTAAGGAGGCAATGAGAATGGCAGAGATCAGAAAACTGAAAAACTACATCAATGGTGAATGGGTTGAAAGTAAGACAGATCAATATGAAGACGTTGTCAATCCGGCTACAAAAGAAGTGATGTGCCAGGTTCCGATTTCTACGCGGGAGGATGTGGAATACGCCGTCCGCTCAGCGTCAGAGGCGTTTCAAACATGGTCAAAGACGGCAGTGCCGCGCCGTGCGAGAATTCTATTTAACTATCAGCAACTTCTCCAGCAGAACAAAGAAGAGCTTGCCCGTCTGATCACTTTGGAAAACGGTAAAAACACGACAGAAGCACTCGGTGAAGTGGGACGCGGAATTGAAAACGTCGAATTCGCAGCGGGCGCGCCGTCACTCATGATGGGCGATTCACTTGCCTCTATTGCGACGGATGTAGAGGCGGCGAATTACCGCTACCCGATCGGGGTGGTCGGCGGTATCGCACCGTTCAACTTCCCGATGATGGTTCCGTGCTGGATGTTCCCGATGGCGATTTCATTAGGAAACACGTTCATTCTGAAGCCGTCTGAGCGCACGCCGCTGTTAACGGAAAAACTGGCAGAGCTGTTTGAACAGGCCGGTCTGCCGAAGGGCGTCTTCAATGTCGTGCATGGCACGCATGACGTCGTAAACGGCGTTCTTGAACATCCGGAGATTAAAGCCATCTCATTCGTCGGTTCAAAACCCGTCGGCGAGTATGTTTTCAAAAAAGGCAGCGAACATTTGAAACGCGTGCAGGCGTTAACGGGCGCGAAAAACCATACGATCGTGTTAAATGACGCCCACCTTGAAGATACGGTGACAAACATTATCGGTGCGGCATTCGGTTCGGCAGGAGAGCGCTGCATGGCATGCGCGGTTGTGACGGTTGAAGAGGGAATCGCTGATGAGTTTATGGCGAAATTACAGGAAAAAGCAGCGGACATCAAGATCGGAAACGGACTGGATGACGGCGTGTTCTTAGGCCCGGTCATCCGCGAGGACAACAAAAAACGCACGCACAGCTATATTGAAAAAGGCATCGAAGAAGGAGCGAGACTTCTTTGTGACGGGCGTGAAAACGCAACGGAAGACGGCTATTTCGTCGGACCGACGATTTTTGACAACGTGACGACGGATATGACGATCTGGAAAGATGAAATCTTTGCGCCCGTTCTGTCGGTCATCCGCGTGAAAAACTTAAAAGAAGCGGTGGACATCGCCAACCAGTCTGAATTTGCGAACGGCGCGTGTCTGTTCACTTCAAATGCGAACGCGATCCGCTACTTCCGTGAGAATATTGACGCGGGGATGCTCGGCATCAACCTTGGCGTGCCGGCTCCGATGGCATTCTTCCCGTTCTCAGGCTGGAAGTCTTCTTTCTTCGGCACATTGCATGCAAACGGAAAAGACAGCGTCGACTTCTATACACGTAAAAAAGTCGTGACGGCACGATACCCGTCTCCTGACTTCAATTGATCTGACAGCCGGCCCGGACGGCTTTGTGATTCCGTCCGGGTTTTCTTTTACCATCAATTAAGGAGGAATAAACATGAGTCATTTGCTGCGCAAACCGCAGGCCGATGAGATGTCTCAAGGCGTGAACATCATACATGACGTCAATTCAGCCAATTCAGACCTCAAATACGTCGGATTCAAAGTCGTTGACCTCACTCCCGGTTCCGCATATACAGAAGATTTGAAAAAGACGGAGTGCTGCATCGTTGCGGTAACGGGAAAAATCACCGTCACTGATTATGATCAGACATTTGAAAGCATCGGCACCCGTGAAAGCGTATTTGAAAGAAAACCGACGGACAGCGTTTATGTGTCCAATGACCGCTCTTTTGAAATCACAGCGGTCAGCGGGGCGAGGGTCGCGCTGTGCTATTCTCCGTCCGAACACCAGCTTCCGACAAAGCTGATTAAAGCGGAAGACAACGGTGTGGAACATCGCGGCAAGCTGGCAAACAAACGAACCGTTCATAATATTCTCCCCGATTCAGATCCATCGGCAAACAGCCTTCTCGTTGTTGAAGTTTACACGGACAGCGGCAACTGGTCGAGCTACCCGCCCCATAAACATGACCAAGACAATCTGCCGGCTGAATCCTTTTTAGAAGAAACCTATTACCATGAAACGGACCCGCCGCAGGGGTTTGTCTTCCAGCGTGTGTACACGGACGACCGCTCGATTGACGAGACGATGACCGCAGAAAATGAAAACGTTGTCATCGTGCCGGCGGGCTATCACCCGGTTGGTGTTCCGGACGGGTATACCTCTTACTACCTGAATGTAATGGCGGGACCGACACGAAAATGGAAGTTTCATAATGATCCGGCCCATGAATGGATCCTGGAACGCTAACAAGTGAGGAGTGGCAGATAACGATGAAATATACATTTAATGAGGAAAAAGAGTTTGATATTGTCGCGATCGGGCGCGCGTGTATTGATTTGAACGCGGCGGAATACAACCGGCCGATGGAAGAAACGATGACGTTTTCTAAATATGTCGGCGGCTCCCCGGCAAATATTGCGATCGGCAGCGCCAAGCTCGGATTAAAAGCCGGTTTTATCGGCAAAATCCCGGATGATCAGCACGGCAGATTCATCGTTTCTTATATGCAGGGAAAGGGCGTTGATACGTCACAAATGACCGTTGACAGAGAAGGGCGCAAAGCCGGGCTCGCTTTTACGGAAATTCTCAGTCCCGAAGAGTGCAGCATTCTGATGTACCGGGATGACGTGGCGGATTTGTATCTTGAGCCGTCCGAAGTCAATGAAGGTTACATCGCAAACGCGAAAATGCTGCTCGTGTCAGGCACGGCGCTTGCGAAAAGCCCGTCGCGCGAAGCCGTCTTAAAAGCGGTGCATATCGCAAAAAAACATGACGTAAAAGTCGTGTTTGAGCTCGACTACCGTCCGTATACATGGCAATCGGCAGAAGAAACAGCCGTGTACTACACGCTGGTGGCGGAACAATCTGATATCGTCATCGGTACGCGTGACGAATTTGACGTAATGGAAAACCGCAGCGGCGGAAATAACGATGAAACCGTCCGCCATTTGTTTGCGCACTCCGCTGACCTTGTCGTCATTAAGCACGGCGTTGACGGATCATACGCATACAGCAGATCGGGAGAAGTTTTCCGGGCGCACGCCTATAAAACAAAGGTGCTGAAGACCTTCGGAGCGGGTGATTCCTATGCGTCAGCCTTCATCTACGGACTTGTCAGCGGCCGGGATATTGAAACGGCTTTAAAATACGGGAGCGCTTCCGCTTCCATCGTCGTCAGCAAACACAGCTCCTCAGAGGCAATGCCGGCTGCCGGTGAAATCATCGAACTGATTGAAGCGCAGCACAGTCTTAACGGTAAATAGAACGTATAAAAGGTGGGATCGTTTGTGGGTAAGACAATTCGCTTAACGACAGCACAAGCGCTGATTAAATTCTTGAACCGGCAGTACATTCATGTTGACGGAAAAGAAGAGCCGTTCGTTGAGGGCATCTTCACGATTTTCGGCCACGGAAATGTGTTGGGGATCGGGCAGGCGCTTGAGCAGGACGCCGGGCACCTGAAAGTCTATCAAGGCAAAAACGAACAAGGCATGGCGCATGCCGCGATGGCATACAGCAAGCAGATGCTGAGAAGAAAAATTTACGCGGTATCGACATCAGTCGGTCCGGGTGCCGCTAACTTGACGGCTGCCGCGGGTACGGCGCTGGCCAATAATATCCCGGTGCTGCTGCTTCCGGCCGATACCTTTGCGACGAGGCAGCCTGACCCGGTGCTTCAGCAGGTGGAGCAGGAATACAGTGCCGCCGTCACGACAAACGATGCGTTAAAGCCCGTGTCCCGCTATTGGGACCGCATTACCCGCCCCGAGCAGCTGATGAGCAGCTTAATCAGGGCGTTTGAAGTGATGACAGATCCGGCAAAAGCGGGCCCGGCGACCATCTGCATTTCTCAGGATGTAGAGGGAGAAGCATTTGATTTTGATGAAAGCTTCTTTGAAAAACGCGTTCATTACATTGACCGGATGCAGCCGAGCGAGCGTGAGCTGAAAGGCGCCGCGGAGAGAATTAAGGAGAGCAGCCGTCCCGTCATTTTAGTGGGCGGAGGCGCGAAGTACTCCGGCGCGCGTGAGGAATTAATCGCGCTTTCTGAAACATACGGCATTCCGCTTGTCGAAACGCAGGCCGGCAAGTCAACGGTTGAAGCCGATTTCGCCAACAATCTGGGCGGCATGGGCATCACGGGCACACTCGCCGCAAACAAAGCCGCCCGCCAGGCTGATCTGATCATCGGTGTCGGCACACGTTACACGGACTTTGCGACATCCTCGAAAACAGCGTTTGATTTTGACAAAGCAAAATTTTTGAATATCAATGTCAGCCGCATGCAGGCTTACAAGCTTGACGCGTTTCAGGTCGTAGCCGATGCGAAAGTGACGCTCGGCAGGCTGCACGGCTTATTAGACGGATATAAAAGTGCATTCGGCACGGCGATTAAAGATTGGAAAGATGAATGGCTGGCTGAACGGGACCGGCTCGGCAAGGTCACTTTTACACGTGACGCGTTCGAACCGGAAATTAAGAACCATTTCTCACAGGACGTGTTAAACGAGTATGCCGACGCGCTCGAGACTGAGCTGCCGCAAACAACGGCGCTGTTGACCATCAATGACACGATTCCTGAAGACAGCGTCGTCATCAGTTCGGCGGGATCTCTTCCGGGAGATTTGCAGCGGCTGTGGCATTCCAACGTCCCGAATACGTACCACCTCGAGTACGGCTATTCCTGCATGGGGTATGAGGTATCAGGCACGCTCGGCCTCAAGCTGGCCCATCCCGACAAAGAAGTCTATTCACTCGTCGGCGACGGAAGCTTTCTGATGCTGCACTCAGAGCTGATTACCGCGCTTCAATATAACAAAAAAATCAATGTCCTGCTTTTTGACAACTCGGGATTCGGCTGTATCAACAACCTGCAGATGGATCACGGGAGCGGCAGTTATTTCTGCGAGTTCCGCACAGAGGACAATCAGATTTTAAACGTTGATTACGCGAAGGTGGCAGAGGGCTACGGCGCTAAAACATACAGAGCCAATACGGTTGAAGAACTGAAAGCGGCGCTTGAAGATGCGAAAACGCAAGACGTATCCACTTTAATTGAAATGAAGGTTCTGCCGAAAACGATGACGGACGGCTATGACAGCTGGTGGCATGTCGGCGTGGCGGAAGTGTCGGAGCAGGAAAGTGTTCAGCGGGCATACGAAGCGAAAGAGATGAAGCTGAAGTCTGCGAAGCAGTACTAGAGGGGAGGCATCACGATGGGCAAACAAGATATTCTGTGGGGCATCGCTCCCATTGGGTGGCGCAATGACGATATGCCGGAAATCGGAGCCGGGAATACGCTGCAGCATTTGTTAAGCGATATTGTTGTCGCCGGCTTTCAAGGTACGGAAGTGGGAGGGTTTTTCCCTGAACCCTCCGTCCTCAATAAGGAGCTGGCTCTCCGGAACTTACGGATTGCGGGGAAATGGTTCAGCAGCTTTATCATTCAAGACGGTATTGAAAAAACGGCTGAACAATTTACAGAACACTGTGACTATTTGCAGAAAGTCGGAGCGGATGTCACCACCGTTTCTGAACAGACGTACAGTGTTCAAGGCTTGGACATTGATGTATTTAAGAAAAAACCGCACTTCACAGATGAAGAATGGGATACGCTGTGCCAGGGCTTGAACCGTCTCGGGAAAATCGCTGACGAATACGGGCTGGACATGGTTTTTCATCATCATCTCGGCACAGGCGTCCAGACGGCGGAAGAAGTTGACCGGCTGATGGATGGAACGGACCCGCGGTATGTCCATTTACTTTATGATACCGGCCATGCTTATATCTCGGACGGAGACTATATGACAATTCTCAACAAGCATATGGATCGGATCAGACACGTTCATTTCAAGGACGCGCGGTTTGACATTATGGAGCGGTGCAGACAGGAAGGCAAGTCATTCAGGCAGTCGTTTTTACAGGGCATTTTTACGGTTCCCGGAGACGGATGCATCGATTTTACCGAAGTGTACCGAGCGCTCGTCCGTCATGATTATTCAGGCTGGATCGTCATCGAAGCCGAACAAGACCCGGCAGTCGCCAATCCGCTTGAGTACGCGCTGATTGCGAGAAAGTACATCGACAGTGAACTGCTTGATCCTGCAAATTAGAGGGGGACTTATATGAATAATGCCAAGGCGGAATCAGCTTTCAGCAAAAGGACCATCGCCGCAGCATTAGCCAATTACATTGATGCAGGTTCCATCGTGGCAGGATCAGCGGGTTTATCTATGTGGGTCAGCTATTTAAAGCTGTCCGACAGCCAGATCGGATTGCTCGGCGCCTTCAGCGCAAACGCGATATCAGCGGCCATCGGAGCGCTGCTCGGCGGGTATTTGGCTGATAAGGTCGGCCGAAAAGCTGTATACACAAACAGTATGCTCGTCTACGCCTTAGGAATTTGTTTGGTTTTGTTTGGATTCAACTTTCCCATGCTGTTATGCGGATACATGATTATCGGGATTTCTGTAGGCGCGGATATTACGGCTTCATGGACCATTATCGCGGAAAACGCCCCCGAGAAAAACCGGGCGAGGCATTGCGGAGTGGCGCAGGTGGCGTGGGCCGCAGGAGCCGTTGTGGTTCTGCTGTTATCCGTTTTGGTCGGTGACCTCGGGCTTTTAGGAAATAAAATTGTCTTTGCGCATCTATTGGTGATCGCCCTGATCACATATGTGATAAGAAAGCGTTTACCTGAGTCGGATGCCTGGAAAAACAGTGAAGAGCGGCCTGCCGCCGTGAAAAAAACATCTTATTTTGACCTGCTTCAGCCGAAATTTTTCAAGAACATTTTGTTTTTAATGGGTGTGTTTCTCGTATGGAATCTCGCAGCGGGCGTCATGGGGTTCTTCATGCCGTACATCTACCAGCAGGTCGGCGGCGTATCCGCAAATACGGCCAACATTCTGCAGATGGCCCTGTTTATCTTCACCGGGCTCGGCGTCGCCTGTATCTTCATGCCTTTTGCAGATAAATATCGGAAAACGGTGTTCGGAATTTGCGCATTTATGGCCGTTGTCGGCTGGTCGCTGTTTTTACTGCCGTTTCAGGGGCTCCCGATGCTGCTTTTGTTTGTTTTAGCGATCGGCATCAATAACGGAGCCGGCCAGCAGGCGAACTACCAGCTGTGGGCAAGCGAGCTGTTCCCGACAGAATACAGAGCGTCAGCACAAGGGCTCATGTTCTTTCTCGTCCGTATTTCAATCGGCATTTGGAGTTTATTTGTGCCGGTCATCATGTCACAATTCGGCATCGGTTTTATGGCCGGTATTCTGCTCATATGTGTGACGGCCAGTATGATCATCGGACTTGTCTTCGCGCCGAATACGTCCGGCAAGTCGCTTGAACAGATACAGGAGGAACTTTACGGCGCTCCTCAGGACGGCAGCGAGAAAAGAAAGACGAGAACCATTATTTGATTATCAGAAGGAGTGGCGATCAATGAATTTACGTATAGGTGTTATCGGAACCGGTGCTATCGGAAAAGAGCACATCAACCGCATCACAAATAAGCTGTCCGGAGCGGAAATTACCGCTGTCACAGATGTGAATCAGGAGGCCGCGCAGCAGACCGTTCAGGATTTCAATTTGAACGCCTCCGTTTATCCTGATGACGACAGCCTCCTCGCTGCTGAAAATGTGGATGCCGTCTTAGTGACAAGCTGGGGCCCGGCTCACGAGTCCAGCGTTTTGAAAGCGATTCAGCACGGCAAGCACGTGTTTTGTGAAAAGCCGCTTGCGACAACGGCAGAAGGCTGTATGCGCATTGTCGAGGAAGAAATGAAGACGGGAAAACGATTGGTGCAGGTAGGTTTTATGCGCAGATATGACAGCGGTTACGTTCAGCTGAAAGAAGCGATCGACAACCGCGTGGTCGGCGAGCCGCTGATGATTCACTGTGCGCACCGCAACCCGACAGTCGCATCGAATTATTCAACGGACATGGCCGTCGTCGATACGCTCGTTCATGAAATTGATGTCCTCCACTGGCTCGTCAATGACGACTATGAATCCGTACAGGTCATCTATCCGAAGAAATCAAAAAATGCGCTGCCGCATCTGAAAGATCCGCAGATGGTCATCATTGAAACAAAAGGCGGCATCGTCATCAATGCCGAAATCTACGTGAACTGTAAATACGGCTATGACATTCAATGTGAGATCGTCGGGGAAGACGGCGTCATCAAGCTTCCGGAACCGTCAAGCATCAGTTTGAGAAAAGAAGGGACATTCAGCACCGATATCCTGATGGATTGGCAGCGCCGATTTGTGGCTGCGTATGATGTGGAAATTCAAGACTTCATTGATTCGATCCGGAAAAAAGGCGAAGTCAGCGGTCCGACGGCATGGGACGGTTATATTGCCGCAGTGACAACTGACGCGTGCGTAAAAGCTCAGGAATCCGGGCAGAAAGAGCCTGTGGCGCTGCAAGAGAAACCGGCATTCTACCAATCATTTACGACTGTGAACAAATAATAGATCGGGAGTGAAAGAAATGAAACTGGCCTTAGATCCATCCATGTACCGCGATGATTTAACGTTAGAAGAAATGGTCTATAAAACGGCGGAACTCGGATACGAATATATCGAACTGTCCCCGCGCGAGGATTTTTGTCCTTTCTACAAATATCCGAAAGTCGATTCAGCAAAAATCAAACAATTGAAGCGCCTTTTAAAGGATACAGGTGTGAAGCTGTCCTCTCTTCTTCCGCTTTACCACTGGGCGGGTCCTGATGAAGACCGCCGACAGGCCGCCGTGCGCAACTGGAAACGGGCGATCGAAATTGCGGTTGAACTTGAAGTGGATTTGATGAACAGTGAATTCAGCGGTTCAAAATATGATCCTTTGACAAGTGAAGAAAAATTTATCAAATCCATGGATGAACTGCTGCCCGTTTTTGAAAAAGAAGGCGTTAAACTCAATCTTCAGGCTCACCCATACGATTTTATCGAAACGCACAAAGGCGCGATGGATATGATCCGCGCGCTTGACAAGGATTGGATCAATCTTGTCTACTCGACTGCGCATACGTTCTTCTATGATGACGGAAAAGGCGATATTGCGACCATGTTTGATGAAGCCGGCGACCGCCTTACACATGTTTTATTTGCAGATACTTTTAATCATAAAGCGGCGCACGGCCTGCGTTACATCGTCAACCCGCCTGATGCGAAAGTAACGGTTCACCAGCATTTGGACATCGGGCAAGGCGAGGTTGATTTTGAGACGATTTTCAGAAAGATGAGAGAGATGAAATTCGACGGAATTGCGACGAACGCCGTTTTTGCTTGGGTCGGCGAAAGAGCGGATGAATCAAGCCGGACCACGCTTAAGAAATTAAAGGAAGAACTGGGTATGGCATAAGCTGAGTACGGAGTTCGGCGGAGCGGGGCAAAAAAGCCCTCCAGCCGGACTCCCTTCATATCGAAAACGCGGATGGGAGAGGCTGACATGAAACTTTGCTTTAATGAAGCGACTACGCTGGAGAATTCAAACCTGAAACAGGATTTAGAACTGTGCGAAAAGCACGGCTATGATTATATTGAAATCCGCACAATGGATAAGCTGCCGGAATACTTAAAAGACCATTCACTGGCCGATCTGGCGGAATATTTTCGAACCCATCACATTAAACCGCTTGCCCTGAACGCACTGGTTTTCTTCAACAACCGTGATGAGAAGGGCTATAGGGAGATCATTTCGGAATTCAAAAGCATGATGGAAACCTGCAGGACGCTCGGCGTGAAATACGTAGTGGCCGTGCCGCTTGTGACAGAGCGGAAAATCTTGAAAGAAGAGATCAAAAAGAGCAGCGCAGAGGTGCTGACTGAGCTTTCGGACATCGCGGAGCCGTACGGCGTAAACATTGCCCTTGAATTTGTCGGCCATCCGCAATGCACGGTCAATACATTTGAACAGGCGTATGACATCGTGAACGCTGTCGGCCGCGATAATGTCGGACTGGTGTTTGACAGCTTCCATTTCCACGCGATGGGCTCCAATATTGAGAGTTTGAAGCAGGCGGACGGAAAGAAAATTTTCATCTATCATATCGACGATACAGAGGACTTCCCGATCGGCTTTTTAACGGATGAAGACCGCGTCTGGCCTGGACAGGGTGCGATTGACTTAGACGCCCATCTGTCAGCGTTAAAAGAAATCGGATTCAATGATGTTGTCTCCGTAGAGCTGTTCAGACCTGAATATTATAAGCTGACTGCGGAGGAAACGATCAAAACGGCAAAGGAAACAACGGAAGCCGTCGTATCAAAATACTTCATGAAGGAGGCGTGAACATGGCTTTTGTCACCATGAAACATCTTCTTGCAGAAGCGAAACGGGAGCATTATGCAGTCGGCCAGTTTAATATCAACGGCCTCCAATGGACGAAGGCGATTCTGCAAGCGGCGCAAAAGGAGCAATCGCCGGTCATCGCCGCGGCTTCCGATCGTCTGGTCGACTATTTAGGCGGATTTAAAACGATTTCCGCCATGGTCGGCGCGTTAATAGAAGAAATGGCGATTACCGTTCCCGTTGTGCTCCATCTTGATCACGGAAGCAGTGCGGAACGCTGCAGACAGGCCATTGACGCCGGATTCAGCTCAGTGATGATTGACGGCTCCCATCATCCGATTGATGAGAACATCGCGATGACAAAAGAAGTCGCCGATTATGCCGCTAAGCACGGCGTCTCAGTAGAAGCAGAAGTCGGCACGGTCGGCGGCATGGAAGACGGGCTGGTCGGCGGGGTCCGCTATGCCGATGTCGCCGAATGTGAGCGGATCGTCAAAGAAACCAATATCGACGCGCTGGCCGCCGCCCTCGGCTCCGTCCACGGCAAATATCAGGGCGAGCCGAATCTCGGATTTAAGGAAATGGAGGAAATCTCCCGCATGACTGATATTCCTCTCGTTCTTCACGGAGCATCCGGGATTCCGCAGGATCAGGTCAAAAAAGCCATCACGCTCGGCCACGCGAAAATCAATATCAACACGGAATGTATGGTAGCCTGGACAGACGAAACACGCCGCATGTTTCAGGAAAACGGAGATCTGTACGAACCGCGCGGCTACATGACACCCGGCATTGAAGCCGTGGAAGAGACAGTGCGAAGTAAAATGAGAGAGTTCGGATCAGCCGGTAAAGCCGTAAAACAGCAGGTCGGCTGATGAAAAAGCACTCACAACATCGTGAGTGCTTTCGTCTTTCCGTTTATTTCCTTCTTGCGTTTCACCAAAGTATCACAATCAAATCAACCTGTTCAACCTTTACAGGCCCTTTCAATCCAAGCGAATTGTATACAGCTTGCCCCCTCGTTTACTATAGTTATGAAAACTAGAATTCGTTATTATCCTTTTCTTTATCGATGATGTCGGTAACTTTCTTTTTTGTTGAAATAATCTATAAGTCATAAGTTTATACCGCATATACCCTACGTAAGGTCTCGTTTAGTAAAACTTCTTATTCCGTAAACCAGGAGACCGAGACACGTTATTACCATAATTGAGTAAAACAGGAAATTTGATTGAATCGGTGATTCATCTTCGGGTGACATTGCTAACATAGGCTGTGTCCATGGATATACTTGACCTAATGGTGTACTGGCAATAATAATGGCCGGTAATGTAAAAACAATGCTAACAGCGAGTGGTATGCCAAATGTTTTAGACCTGATTGAAACAATAAGCTGCAATAAAATTAATGGTAAACAAGCTAAGATCCCTCTAATTCCATAACCTAGAATTGTAAGTAAAGGAAGACTCCCGCTTATGCCTAACATATAACCGAATCCAATAAATAAGAGGATTAAAATGGACATACTAATGAATATCATGCGGACCACTGTTAGAAACTTTCCCAGAAAGATATCTGAGTGTTTGACTGGTAAGGCTAGAAGCTGTTTCCAACCGCCTCCTACATGTTCCCCCCTGCAAACAAGGGCGGCGAAAATTCCCACTACGATAGGCAATACAAAAGGGCCCATAAATAAGGCAACTTGTGTCCAAGCCTCTACCCAGGGATTGTCTCCGGGATTCATAAAAAGGTTATAGTTTTTAATAAAGTTAGTGTATGCCAGGGATACACCTAACAAAGGCCCTAATAAGTAGATGATCCATAACTTTGATCGCTTAAGCTTTAAACGTTCTACAAATAAAATGTTTTTCAAGTATTTCGCCTCCTTTTTACAAAGCATCCCGTTTAGCAAAATGAATAGAGCCTAGAAATAATATAATTATCCCTAAGAAAAGGCTAATGCAAAGGTAAGATGAAAGATCTGGGTTATATCCTATACCTTCATACTGCAGAATGACTGTCGAAGATTGACTAGGATAAGCCAGCGGAAACCATCTCGTTGATTGAGCAGCTGCCAAAAACAAACCCATTATAGATGATACTGATCCTACAAGAATTGAGAATGCTTGGTTGCTAAACACCATAGATAACCATATCTGGAATGCCATTATAGGCAGTACTGTAACTAACATGCTGTAACTATCTCCAAACAAAAGTCCCCAAGGTACACTACCTTCGAATCCTACCAGTTTGCCCAGCAGTACCATGCCGAGCAAGAAGATTGTTGACGAAATAAATAAACTGACTACTAAGCAAATAAATTTACTTACATAAATTCGCATTCTAGATACAGGAAAAGAAAGGGTTTGCTTCCATCCGTTTGCTTGATGCTCTATATTTGCTATTATTGACGCAGAAAGTGTGGCGGCTAATGGAAAACCCAGACCAAATAACAAACTGTTATCATACAGTAAATACATCCACATTGATCCAGCATGGAACATTTCAGCTTGTTTTTCCACGTATTCAGATCGATAGGTAAGATTTACCAACTCATATGCTATAATGAGTAAGGGAACCAATAAGACTACAATCAATAACGACGAACGTTTCAGTTTTAATTGATCTGCCCATAATAACTTTTTCATAGACTTCCCTCTGTACCGGTTAATTCTAAAAAAATATCCTCAAGTGATCGTGTCTTTTCTTCAAGTCGAAATACAGACAGCCCTGAATGAAGAAGTATGGAATTGATTTCTGAAACGAATTCCGGTTCTGTTTGAGACAGCCACAAATAATTTTTTTGTAAATCAACCTTTAATCCTTTCCTGTTTAATATTGTTTTTGCTTCGATTACGTCACTAACACCGACTTTTAATAGTGGTTTTCTTTTTTGATGTAAACTTGCAATCGAGTCCTGAAAAATCATTTTTCCATTGTTGATAATTCCCACTTGAGTAGCCATTTGATCTATTTCACTCAATAAGTGGCTGGATACAATAACACTCATTCCCGATTTAGGCAATTCTTTAATCAGCTCTCTTATTTCTTGGATACCGGATGGATCTAAACCATTTGTCGGTTCATCCAGAATTAATAAATCAGGACTGCTTAACAGGGCAACTGCAATTCCCAAACGTTGTTTCATTCCAAGGGAATACTCCTTAGTCAGTCGATTTGCTACTTTAGATAACCTTACAGTTTCCAATACTTCATTGACCCGTTGTTCCGGAAGTCCTCGTAACCTCCTAACAGCTTCTAAGTTTTCGTAACCTGTTAAATTACCATAATAAGTTGGAGATTCTACCAGTGACCCGATTCTTTGCAATATCTGCAAACGATTCTTGTTTAGGTTTTGGCCAAAGATTTCGATGTTTCCTTTTGTTGGTTTAATTAAACCTAATAACATTCGGATGGTTGTTGTTTTACCAGCACCATTCGGTCCAAGAAAACCATAAATTTCGCCACGCCTCATCCTTAAGTTTAATCCATCAACAGAAGTATGCTTTTTATACTTTTTAGTCAGATCGTGTGTTACCACTATTTGATCATTCATTTGTCTCTCACCTCACTTTTATCATAAGCGATGTTCTTTAAACACAAACGAAACTCTTCCTAAACATTCACTTAACGACATCCCTGGTTTATTGACTGCATATAGTAAAATTGATTATTTGATAAGAATATTCTGAAATCTAAACAAAAGCTAAATTCTTTCCTTTTCCAACTCTTATGTATTCGATTTCATTTAAAATGAGAAAAAAAGGAGGGTAACTTATGACGTTAGAAGAGAACAAAATCCTCATGGTGGATGATGACGAACATATCTTAAACTTATTAATAACTTGCTTTGAAAAGGAAGGTTTCAGCAATATTTCCACAGCTATGACAGGGAGCGAAACCCTTCTGAAAATCGATCAGGAACTTCCAAATATTATTTTATTAGATGTCATGCTTCCGGACACTGATGGCTTCACCTTATGCAGCAAAATACGCTCGCATACAAATGTGCCGATACTCTTCTTAACGGCAAAAACAACAGATTTAGATAAATTGCAAGGGTTTAGTTTTGGGGGAGATGACTATATTACTAAACCATTTAATCCACTAGAAATTGTAGCTCGTGTAAAAGCCCAATTAAAGAGAACGACTCAACTCTCTTCTTCTTACCCTCTAAAACAGGTATACGATTATGAATATTTTAAAATAGATCCCAATACCGGAAGACTTGTTGTTAACGGGACAAGAATAGATTGCCCTGCTCAGGAAATGAAACTTCTGATTTATTTCTGTGAACATCCCAATCAAATTTTAAGTAAACACCAAATTTATAAAGATGTGTGGGGGGAGTTTTATGGCGGAGATAGTACTGTAATGGTACATGTAAGACGATTACGTGAAAAATT
Organism: Bacillus sp. IS1; assembly: GCF_032461585.1. Taxonomy (NCBI): domain Bacteria; kingdom Bacillati; phylum Bacillota; class Bacilli; order Caryophanales; family Bacillaceae; genus Bacillus; species Bacillus sp. IS1. The sequence goes on from NZ_JAWCWR010000002.1 coordinate 168,775, forward strand.
AGAGGAAGACCCGAGCAGACCAAGATGGATTAAAACGGTTCGAGGACAGGGCTATATATTTGAAGCAGAGCCTATAGATGAGGATTTATTTTGAAGCTGAGAAATAGGATAGCATTTTACTTCGTATCGAGACTTTTTTTACTCATGTTTATTTGGGGTCTGCTCATTGTGGGCAGTATCATATTTTTCAGCCTCGTCTTAGGTCAGAATAAAATGGAAACGCCGCACTTATCCTTAAAAAAAATTGTTGACCAAACAGTTGTTGCAGATAAACAATTTTCAATAAATACGAAAGCAAAAGAAGATTTATTAGAGAACCGGATGTGGATTCAAATTTTAGATGAACAAGGAGATGAGGTTTTTTCTTTTAATAAACCTAAAAATATACCTAAGCATTATATTCTTGGAGAGTTAATATCAGATTACATGTATCCTGCCAAAAAAGGTTATCAATTATCTACGTGGTATGAAACGAAAAACAATCAGGATTTAACATGGGTATTGGGAAAGCCGATGGAAAAAAATAACCCTTTTTTCTATTGGGTGAATAACTTGTGGATAGTTTCTATTATTATGGCAGGGATTGTCATTGCAATATTTTACGGAAAAAAACTAGGTGCTCCCCTGCTGTTTATTGTATCTTGGATTGAGAATTTGTCTAAAGAAAAATATGAAGAACCTTATGATTGGAAGTTTCATTCAAGCAAATATAGACATAATAAATCTGGATATAAGACCTATCAAGAATTAATGCAGGCTCTGTCTGAACTTACCTCAACGCTTCAAAGGAATAAGGCTGAGCGAGAATTATTGGAAAAGACACGAGAAGAGTGGATGGCCGGTGTCTCACATGATTTAAAAACCCCTCTTTCGGTTATTAAGGGATATACGGTTCTTTTATCTTCAAATGAATATGAGTGGGAAAATCAGCAAGTGCGTGATTTTTCCTTAATAATGGAAGAACGTGTCGAATATATGGAAAAGCTGATTGAAGATTTCAACTTAACTTTTCAATTGAAAAATGAGTCGCTTCCAATCCATCTTGAAGAAAAAAACGTAGTGAAAGTAATTCATGACACTTTAGAAAAAATGAAGCTGCTACCGGAGTCAGAAAATAAGAGATTCGCTTTAGAATCCAGTCACAATAAGATACTTTTTAATATGGATGAAAGGTACCTAAAGCGCGCAGTTGAAAACTTGATTGCTAATTGTATTAAACATAATCCTCCGGGCACTAAAATAAAGGTCATATTATATCAGGACGTGTTACATGACAATGAAATACAAATTATAATAGAAGACGATGGGATAGGAATGGACGAAGAGACGGTTGAATGTTTATTTGATCGGTATTTCAGAGGGATAAGCGCTTCGTCAAATAACTCAGGGACTGGATTAGGAATGGCTATTGCTCAACAAATTATCAAGGCACATGGGGGAAATATTGATATATATAGTCAGCCGGGAGTTGGCACAAGATTTAAAATGACCTTTCCGAGTCCGCCATCTAAGTATAACAATGTCAATTAGAAATAATCGATCTTACATTGAGAAAGGGAGAAGCGGGTCTTTTATAAAGGCCCGCTTTCTCATGTTGCAGAGAACCGATGAAAGCATTATGATGGGGGCATCAAATAATGAGGGCTCCGAAAAGCCGTATCCTTTTGGAGGATGGTTGCATGAATAAAATCATGATTGTGGAAGATAGTGAAGACATTCGCGGACTATTGCAGAATTACCTTGAAAAATACGGATATCAAACCGTGGCCGCCGCGGATTTCACGGCTGTTCTTGATGTTTTTTTGCGGGAAAAGCCTGATGTGGTGCTGCTTGATATCAACCTGCCGTCTTATGACGGCTATTATTGGTGCCGCCAGATCCGCGCATTCTACAAGCCCGATCATTTTTATCTCAGCCAGAAGCGGGGAAATGGATCAGGTGATGGCGATTGAAAACGGCGGAGATGATTATATCGAAAAACCGTTTTCTTATGATATTGTGCTGGCGAAAATCAAAAGCCAGATCCGCAGGGCATACGGAGAGTACGCCGCCAAGCAGGGAGAGAAAGTGGTTGAATATGCCGGTGTGCAGCTATTTGTGGAACGGTTTGAACTGCGCTTTCAGGACGAAAAAAGCGAGCTTTCTAAGAAAGAAAGCAAGCTTTTGGAAGTGCTGCTGGAGCGGGGAGAAAAGGTGACGGGAAGAGACCGTCTCATGGAAAAAACGTGGGACACCGACATTTTCGTCGATGATAATACACTTAACGTGTATATCACGCGGCTCAGAAAAAAAATGCGGGAACTGAATGCGCCTGTTTCCATTGAATCGGTGCGGGGCGAAGGCTACCAGCTGAGGGCGCTGTCATGAAGCTGTTTCTCCGGTCTCATGCCGTGCTGATTCTGCTTTTTCTCCTTCAAGGGCTGTTTGTCTTCTTTTATTACTGGTTTGCGGGTCTTCATTCTTTTTCCCACCTGTTTTACATATTGGGCGTGCAGCTTCTTATTTTGGCGGGTTATCTTGCCTACCGCTGGTACAAAGACCGCGGCGTGTATCATTGGCTCAGCTCGGAGCAGGAAGGGACGGACATCCCGTATCTCGGTTCTTCGGTGTTCTGTTCAGAGCTGTATGAAAAGCAGATGGAGCTGGTCCGGCTGCAGCACCAGAAGCTTCATGAGACCGAAGCCAAGCTTGACGCGCGGGTGACGTATATGAATCAATGGGTGCACCAAGTAAAGACGCCGCTGTCGGTCATTAATTTAATCATTCAGGAAGAAGATGAGCCCGTCTTTGAACAAATCAAAAAAGAGGTTCGGCAGATTGAATTCGGGCTGGAGACGCTTCTTTATTCATCAAGGCTTGACCTGTTTGAGCGGGATTTTAAAGTCGAAGCGGTTTCCTTATCAGAGCTTCTCCAATCAGTCATTCAAAGCTATAAACGATTCTTTATTCAATACCGCGTTTATCCGAAAATGGACATTCGCGATGATCATCAGATTTACACCGATGCGAAATGGCTCAAATTTGCGATCGGCCAAGTGGTCACAAATGCGGTCAAGTATTCGGCAGGCAAGAGTGACAGACTTGAGCTGAATGTCTTCCGCGATGAAGACAGGACGGTGCTTGAAGTCAAAGATTACGGTGTCGGCATTCCCTCGCAAGATATCAAGCGGGTGTTTGACCCTTATTACACCGGCGAAAACGGGCGGCGTTTCCAAGAATCTACGGGGATCGGCCTCCATCTCGTCAAAGAAATTACGGGCAAGCTCAATCATACGGTGGACATCAGCTCGTCCCCCGGTGAAGGGACATCGGTCCGATTTTCATTTCTTACAAAAATGTAAGGCTGCGTTAAGAAAACAACATAGCTCGTTTTGTTTCCCCTTGATAACATGGATTTACGTCAAGGGGATTTTTATGTTAAATGCCCCGGCACTACATGAAAGCAGCCCAGATCAACAAGAATAAAACCATAAGGAGGATTTTCATGGCGAATATGCTTGAAGTCAAACATATAAATAAAACCTATAAAGGACAAGTGTCCTATCAAGCTTTAAAACAAATTTCGTTTTCAATAGAAGAAGGCGGGTTCACGGCGGTGATGGGACCGTCCGGCTCCGGAAAAACAACGCTTTTGAATATCATTTCAACGATCGACCGTCCGGATTCAGGCGATATCCTGATTCACGGAGAAAACCCGCACCGCCTGAAGCGGACAAAGCTCGCTCATTTCCGCCGCAAGCAGCTCGGATTTGTGTTTCAGGATTTCAACCTTCTGGACACACTGACAATCGGTGAAAATATCATGCTTCCGTTAACGCTTGAAAAAGAAGCGCCGTCTGTCATGGAAGAAAAACTGCACGGCATCGCGGCAAAGCTCGGAATCGAAGACCTGCTCAACAAACGGACGTTTGAAGTATCCGGCGGACAGCGCCAGCGGGCCGCCATCGCAAGAGCGGTCATTCATAAGCCGTCACTCATTCTGGCCGATGAACCGACGGGAAACCTTGATTCCAAAGCGTCAAAAGACGTCATGGAAACGATGCAGAGCCTGAATCAGGATGATCATATCACGGCTTTGATGGTGACCCATGATCCGGTTGCGGCAAGCTACTGCCGCCGCGTCATCTTTATAAAAGACGGCGAACTGTTTAATGAGATTTACCGCGGGGAAAACCGCCAAGTCTTTTATGAACAGATTCTTGATGTGCTGTCTATGCTGGGGGGAAACGCAAATGACCTTTCTTCAGTTCGCTTATAAAAACGTCACGAGAAACAAAAGGGCCTATCTTGCTTTCTTTTTAAGCAGCGCTTTTTCCGTTTTGATTTTCTTTACCTTTGCGATGTTCCTGTTTCATCCGGCTTTAAAGGAAGGCTACCTGAATAACATCGCCAGAAAAGGCTTAACCGCCGCGGAATGGATGATCTTTGTTTTTTCTTTCTTATTTGTTCTGTATTCGGTTAACGCATTTTTGAAATCGAGAAATAAAGAATTCGGTATTCTGCTGATGCAGGGTATTACGCCGGTGCAGCTGAGAAAGCTCATTACGGCGGAAAACATGATCATCGGCGTCATGTCGATCGCAGCCGGGATTATCGGAGGATTCATTTTTTCGAAAACGTTCTTTACGGTCGGCGCTTATATTTTAGAAATGGACGCGCTGCCTCTGTACATGCCTTGGAAAGCGCTCGGCATTACGGCCGGCGGATTTCTGCTCTTATTTTTCCTTTTATCGCAGTTCACGATCCTTTTTGTCAGATCAAATACGGTGATCAAATTAATAAAGGGCACTGACAAGATCAAGCCGGAGCCGAAGCCGTCCGTGCTTCTGTCCTTATTCGGCATCGCCTGTCTTTGCGGCGGGTACGGCATGGTTCTGAAAGGCAATGTCCACGGGACTCAACCGTTCATCATTTTACTGCTTACCGTCATCGGCACGTATTTCTTTTTCAGCCAAAGCAGCATCTGGATTCTGCGCGCGCTGAAGAAGTGGAAAACCTTTTATCTGCGCGGGAAAAATGTCATTTGGGTTTCTGACCTTGTCTATCGTTTAAAAGACAACGCCCGCCTGTTCTTTATCGTCAGCATTATTTCCGCGGTTGCGTTTACTGCGACAGGCGTGCTCGCAATGTACAAATCGACCGTCGGGGCGGAAGAGTCCGCCTATGAGATGGAGTATGTATCTTTCAGCAATAATTCAAAAGAAAAGACTCATTTGAAAGATATTGACCATGAACTGAAAACACACGGCTTTACGTATAAGAAAGACAAAATAAATGTTTCCTATGTCCGCTATCAGGAAGGAGATACTGTTCCGCCTGTTTACATGATCAGCAAATCGGATGTATCAAAATACTTCCATGTCAAGCTGAGCGGCCTGAAACATGATGAGGCTGTCTATTTCCCGGGCACGTATGACCGCAATTTCAAAAACGAAGCGCCGGATCAGCTGAAGCTGCTGAACCAAAAAGGCAAGCTGTCCGGACAAAAACTGTCAGTAAAAGAAGTCAAAAAACCGCTGATCTCATTGAATGCCATCATCGCGGTGAACGATCAAACCTTTGATCAGCTGAAATCACTCGGTGATAAAGCGTCATTATACGGCTACAGCTACGATCATTGGAAAGACAGTCTTGGGATCAGCGAATCCTTGAAAAATGAGATTTACGGCAACTATATCGACGTCCATTCTGATTTTATGTCAAAAGCCGGGACGTACTATGATACGGTGCAGCTGCCGAGCCTGAGTTTATTCATCGGCCTGTTTATCGCGATCGTCTTCTTTGTCGCGGCAGCAAGTTTCTTATATTTCAGGCTGTTCACCGATTTAGATGAGGACCGGGAGCGCTACCGTTCATTGGCCAAAATCGGTCTGAGTGAGCGCGAAATGGCACAAAGCGTAACGATACAATTGGCGATTTTGTTCTTCTTCCCATTTGTCATTGCCGTCATGCATACGCTGTTTGCTTTGAGAACATTGGCCGTGGAAGGCTATTCCGATGTAGCGGGGCCGCTCAGTCTGACCATCGGAGGGTTTTTCATCTTTCAGCTTCTGTTCTTCCTCGCGGTGCGGACAAGCTATTTGAAAAAAATGAACAAGTAAGGGGAGTGCAAAGATGAAAAAAGCATTGGCAATCCTGGCCGTCTTGGCGGCCGCTGCCGTCATATACGGACTTCTCTTTTTTCATAATGATGTTACAGACAGATTTAATCCGTTTATTCACCAGCAAGATGTTTATGTACAGATTGATCGAGATGGCAAACATCTTAGCCCGGGCGGTACTGAGTATACATTAGACGGATATAACGCATCCGGGAAAAAAGAAGAAGTGACCTTTTTCGCCGGGAAAGACCTTCGGAAGAACGCGTATTTGAAGGTGAAGGCGAAAGGAAAGTATGTCGAGACCTGGGAAGAAGTCAGATTTGAAGATATGCCGGGCTCCGTACAGTCAAAATTAAAGTGAACATGAGAAGCGGCACAGTGTCATGACTGTGCCGTTTTTTTATTTTTTATTTTCTTCGGCTCGTTTGATCAGCATGTCGGTGATGATATCCATCTGTTTGCTGACGGCAATCGGGTCATACGGATAGAAGGTGTTGAAATCGTTGATAAAGACACGATTGTTTTTTACGGCATCGAGATTTTTCCAAACGGATGAATCTTTCAGACGCTCAAATGTTTTGCTTTCTCCATTCGGATTGTAATCGGTAATGAACATATAATCAGCCGCATATTGAGGGATGACCTCTTGGGAAACCTGTTTCATGGCGCCCGTTTTCATGATGTCTTTTTCAATTTTGGCCGGCGCATTCAATCCGAGTGCGTTATAAACGGCTTGGCCGCCGCGGCCGGAATTGTCATTGAAAATCCAGATTTCGCCTTTATCCGTCGTTTCATAAAGGCCGACTGTCTCGTCTTTGCCGATCACGTTTTTGAGGCGCTTTTGATTCGCTTCGGCTTTTTTGTTGAAGCCTGCCATAAAGCTTTTGGCTTTATCCTTCGCCCCGGCAATGTCGCCGAATAGGCTGACCGTATCTTTCGTATTCTTTGCGGTGTTAAAAGGAATGACAATCGTCGGTGCGATTTTCGATAGTTTCTCGTATTGGTCATCCTTCATCAGCACGATTAAATCAGGCTTCAGCTGCATCACTTTCTCCACATTGACGGGATTGCCGATGTCCGTGATGTTTTTCAGCTGTTTTTTGATAAACGGATTTTTGAAAGCCCATGAGCCCGCCCCGACGACATTTGCGTCAACGGACAGCAGCTCACCTGCATAAAAGTCAGTGACGATCCGTTTCGGATGTGCGGGTATGTCAATATTTCCTTTTGTTGATTCATATGTACGCATGTCTGTCTTTCCTTTGCCTGATGCCGATCCGTTGTTCTCCTTCGCGCCGCTGCAAGCGCTTAATGCGAAAACAAGCAGAAGTGCCAGGCCGATCAGCCATGATTGTTTCTTCATAATGATCCCCCTATTTCGGTGATAATGATTATCATTATTAATATAGCAGGAAGACGTCATTCCGTCTATGTTTTTTATAGAAAACCTTCCTTGATTATCCATGTTATAGTAGTAAAGGAGGAGGAATGAATGTTGATTACGAAAAGAGGGACTTGGTGGGAAGTGCTGCACAGCTGGTGGCTGCTGCTGACTTTTGCGCCGTTTGCGCTGACCGCTTTCTTGGCCTTTTTCTATATCGGCTACCGGGCCAAGAACAAAAAATGGCTGAAATACGGACTTATCTATTTTATTATTTTAGCAATTGCTTTTGTGCTGCCGAGCACGCCGGGCGTGTATATCGTGCTGCCTTTATGGGTCATCTCCATCATCCGCGGGCTGAAAGTGCGGGCGGCTTATTTGATACAGCTTGATGTGTTTAAACAAAACGTCGAAGCAAGAGCGTTTGAAGCGGTAAGGCATGAGGCGGAGGAAAAATTCGGCGGAAACCCCGCTCATCGCATTGATCTGACAAAACAGGGATAAAAACAAATGACAAAGCCGGTATCTCGCGCTTTGTCATTTGCATGACCGGCCTATTGCTGGTATGAGTGCTGCTGAAACGGTGTGTGATGCTGTGTTTGCGGGAATGAAGAAACATTAGCGTTCGCCATCGGTGCAGGTATGTGTCCGCTTACTTCCTGCTGAAGCTGATTGCACACATTTACGATTTGCTGGCATTTCTGAATGGCCGCTTCATGCCCCTGCAGCGCTTGCTGAATGGTATGAACGGCATGCTGTTCATGGTTAAGCATCTGCTGAAGCATTTGAATGTTTTGCTGTTCCTGCTGGAGCATTTGCTTGTACTGCTGACTGCTTTGCTGTGTCTGCTGAATAAGCTGCTGTGCTGTTTGGCGGCATTGCTGCAGCTGATTTCCGCTGTATTGGTTTTGATACATCATGAAGACCTCCCGGAGTGATTGATTTTACACATTTATCATGTGAAAGAATAGGAGAGGCATTCATGCAAGAAAAGGATTCAAATATTTACCTGTTATGTACAGAGCGGAATACAAGGCTCGGGATGGCCTGTCGAGCTTTGTATTCCGGCCCTTTTTCTCAGAAGCCGCCTTCTGTAGCGTGAAAAGGAATATTGAGTCTGTTTTCGACTGCGCGCAGGCGCTGATTCAAACGGTTTAAGCGGCGGGTATGGATTTCAATGGACTGGCTCAGCCGTCTGATCTGCTCATTCATACGCGTGATTTCCCGGTTTTGGCGCTGGTCTTCTTGTGAGAGGCGGGTGAGCTCTCTCGTTTGCTGGGCGTTTTGTCTTTCAAGCTGGGCAACTCTCCGTTCTAAACCTGTCGGCTGCCGCTCTTCGGACTGAGGGGGCGCATAATAATAGCTTTCCTGCTGCTGATACGGCTCATACTCAACGCGGCTCACTTCGTATTCCTGCTGCTGAGGGAAATAGGCAGATGGGGTGTAGTACTGATATGGGTTCATTCATCATTCTCCTTATCTAGTGAAGTCTTTATACACTATGTAGTCAATTGCACAGTGCCACGGCATCTGCCTAAGTTACAGGCGTAAAAAGCTTCAAAGGAAGGTGATCATGTTGCGGAACATACGGATTTTCATCATGACGGTTCTTGTTTTCGGATGCGTCATGTTAACAGGCTGCTCGCAAAAGAAAGCAGACGATACCCCTTTTTATTACGGGACATGGGATGCGGGGCTGAAACCGGGCCCGATGGACGGGGTCAGATCTGAAACCGTCACGTTTACGAAAGACAGCGTGCTGACAAAGCAGGTCATTCAAGGCCGCGGCGAGGTTGCCATGCCCTCAGATGTGTACAAGGTGATCTCACAAAACACAGACGGGACGATCGAGATTGAATACCTCGGCCATCCGCACCCCGTCAAAAGCACGTTGAAAAGAGGAAAAAACGATACGCTCATTTGGAAGATATACGGAGAAACAAAAACAATGACAAGAATAAAAACTGGCGGGGAGGATGCACATGAGAAATAAGGCTGCCGACAGACTCGTTTTGACGGGTGTCATCGTACATATCATTCAATGGTTTTCACTGTTATGGTTATTTTTTATGCTTTTTGATCAGTTCGGGCGTTTTACCATTTATAATCCCAATGTCGTCAACGGCAGCATGCAGTCTTTTTCATTCTTTGATATGATGCGCGCTCTTCTGTTTTCCGGCACGCTGCGGAATACGCTTCTGCTGTTTCTGTTTGCGGCAATGCTCATTTACTTGTGGGTGAACGCTCTGTTTATCCTGCTGGAAATCGTTTCTTATATCATGATCAGGCGGAACAGCCGTTCATTATGGGCATACTTTCCCGCAGCGATGGGAATAAAGCTTGCCCTTCTGGACATAGCGGCCGTCCCTTTCTTTGCGGCGGGGCTGATGCTCTTGAAGCAGAAAACAGACGACGGCGGCGAACAAGCTGACAAGGGGAAAAGACGGCCCCGCATCCGGAGGCAGGCCCGGTATACGAAGAGAAGGCGGAGAAACTTGTCCGTTTGATTTTTCATTGAAACGAAAAAACGATATGATGAAAGCATAAGAAGAAAAGGATACAAAGGAGATGCAGGATGTACAAGTTAATCGCAATAGATATGGACGGAACACTACTAAACGATCATCATGAAGTGACGGCTGAAGTCCGCGGGGCGCTTGATGCCGCCAAAGCGGAAGGGGTCAATATCGTCCTGTGCACGGGCCGGCCGATCGGCGGCGTGCGTCGGTATTTGGAAGAGTTGAACTTACAGGAAGAAGGCGACTTTGTGATTGCCTATAACGGCGCACTCGTCCAAAATACGTATACAAACGGTGTCGTGGCCGAGCAGTCATTAGGTTATGAGGATTTGAAGTCGCTTTACGAGCTGAGCTTACAGCTGGATACTCCGATGCATTACTTTGACACAGCCAATCTGTACACGCCGAACCGGGATATCAGTGAATACACGGTATACGAATCATACATTACGAAAGTGCCGCTTCATTTCCGCACAATCGATGAAGTGCCGAAGGATATTCTGATTCCGAAAATCATGTTCATTGACGATCCGGACAAGCTGGAGAAAGCGGTCGCTTCCATTCCGGAATCATTCAAGGAAACATACACAATGGTCAAAAGCGCGCCATTCTTCCATGAGATTCTTCACCCGAAAGTCAGTAAAGGAAACGCGGTCAAGCTGCTGGCCGAAAAACTCGGCATTGAACAGAAAGACGTCATGGCAATCGGCGATAACGGCAATGACATGTCCATGATTCAGTGGGCCGGCTGCGGTGTGGCAATGGCCAATGCCATCCCGGAAGTAAGGGAGATTGCCGATTTTGAAACGAAATCAAATAACGAACACGGCGTGGCGCATGCGATTCAGGAGCTTGTGCTGAAAAAATAGGCACCCCATCAGAGGGTGCTTTTTTACCGCGTGTTTTGGTGATATGATAAGCGGAGAGGGGAGGCGCGACATGGATCGTGAAAAACAGCAGCTCAGCATAGAAGCGGCAAAACTATATTATCAATCAGATTACAGCCAGCAGCAGATCGCCGAACGGCTTAATCTGTCACGCCCCACCGTTTCAAGGCTGCTTCAGTACGCAAAGGAAAAAGGGTATGTGCAAATCCGCGTTATGGACCCGTTTGAGGATCTGGACGAACTCGGCGCGAAGCTGGAAGAAAAATACGGGCTGCTTGAGGCGCACGTCGTCTTTTCTCCAAGCGACGATTACCAGGCCATTACACATTACTTAAGCCGCTATGGCGCAGACTATATGCATAAAACCGTAAAGGACGGCGATATACTCGGCGTAAGCTGGGGGACGACGATGTACCAGATCGCAAGCCGCATGGAGCCGAAGCAGGTAAAGAGCGTTGAAGTTGTGCAGCTGAAAGGCGGCATCAGTCATTCCAATGTCAATACGTATTCGTCAGAAACGATTCAGCTGTTCGCCGAAGCATTTCAGACGATGCCGAGGTATTTGCCGCTGCCGGTTATATTTGACAGCGCCGATGTGAAACAGATGGTCGAGCGGGACAGACATATTAAGCGGATCATTGAAATGGGCAGACAAGCTAATATCGCCCTGTTTACGGTCGGAACCGTCCGGGATGAGGCGCTGCTTTTCAGACTCGGCTATTTCCGGGAAGAAGAGAAACAATTGCTGAAAGCGCACGGGGTCGGCGATATTTGTTCGCGCTTTTTTGACGAGGAAGGCAGGATTTGCAGCAGCAGCATTAACGGCCGGACGATCGGAGTCGAGCTCAGCGACTTGAAAATGAAAGAGCGTTCGATTCTGGTGGCGGGCGGCAGCAGAAAATGCAAGGCCATTCACGGTGCCCTGAAAGGAAAGTACGCCAACGTTTTGATTACCGATCAGCATACGGCCAAAAAACTCATTCAAGAATTGTGACAATTCATGAACATAATTTCAATTACCAATTTACATATGTTCAAAATTCGGTTATTCTAAACGTATCCTAGGAAAAAGGAAGTGCATACAATGTCAATTGCAAGTCAAATAGACCATACTGCTTTGAAACCGCATACACAAAAAGCGGATATTTTACAACTGATAAAAGAAGCAAAAGAATATAAATTCGCTTCCGTTTGTGTAAACCCGACTTGGGTCAAACTCGCAGCGGAGGAACTGAAGGGCACGGGAGTTGACGTTTGCACCGTTATCGGATTTCCTCTCGGCGCAACCACATCGGAAACAAAAGCATTTGAAACGAAGGATGCCATCTCAAAAGGAGCCACTGAGGTTGACATGGTCATCAATATCGGCGCATTAAAAGACGGCGATGATGAAGCGGTTGAAGCTGATATCCGCGCAGTAGTTGAAGCAGCTGATAAAAAAGCGCTCGTCAAAGTGATCATCGAAACATGCCTTTTGACAGATGAAGAAAAAGAGCGCGCGTGCCGCTTAGCGGTATCAGCAGGCGCCGATTTCGTCAAAACGTCTACCGGTTTTTCTACAGGCGGGGCAACGGCTGAAGATATCGCTCTTATGAGAAAAACAGTCGGACCGGACATCGGGGTCAAAGCATCAGGCGGCATCAGAACAAAAGCTGATGTTGACAGCATGATCGCTGCGGGCGCGAGCCGGATCGGCGCAAGTGCGGGCGTCTCTATCGTGAGCGGCGGAGACAGCGGCAGCAGCGACTATTAATCAGCAGTGCGGAAGCTGAAAGCTTCCGCCATCCTCTTTCTTTGTTGATGCATAAAAAATTGTAAGCGAATACAAATAAAAGGAGAACACATATGAAGTATCTCATCGGAATTATCGGAATCATTGTGTTTTTAGGTCTTGCCTGGCTTGCCAGCAACGGCAAAAAAAGAATCAGAATCCGGCCGATCGCGGTCATGCTCGTGCTGCAGCTGATTCTCGGTTATATTCTCCTCAACACCGGTATCGGGAATTTTCTTGTCGGCGGTTTTGCAAAAGGATTTAACTACTTGCTGGAATATGCATCAGAAGGGATTAACTTTGTATTCGGCGGGCTTGTGAATGCGAAACAGACGACGTTCTTCATGAGCGTGCTTCTGCCGATCGTCTTTATATCCGCTTTAATCGGAATTCTGCAGCACTGGAAGGTCCTTCCCTTCATCACGAAGTATATCGGTCTTGCGTTAAGCAAGGTGAACGGAATGGGGAAAATCGAATCTTACAACGCTGTCGCATCCGCGATTTTAGGGCAATCAGAAGTCTTTATCAGTTTGAAAAAACAGCTCGGTTATCTTACTGAACAGCGCTTATATACGCTTTGCGCGTCCGCAATGTCGACGGTCTCAATGTCGATCGTCGGTTCTTACATGATGATGCTGAAGCCTGAATACGTCGTGACGGCGCTTGTGCTGAACTTATTCGGCGGATTTATCATCGCTTCTATCATCAACCCGTACACCGTCAGCAAAGAAGAGGATTTGATCGTCGTTCCTGAAGAAGAAAAGCAATCCTTTTTTGAAGTGCTCGGTGAGTATATAATGGATGGATTCAGAGTCGCCGTTGTCGTAGCGGCGATGCTGATCGGATTTGTCGCACTCATTGCCCTGGTCAACGGCGTTTTTAACGCGGTCTTCGGCATTACATTCCAGGCGCTGCTCGGATATGTATTCGCGCCGTTTGCGTTTTTAACCGGTATTCCGTGGAATGAAGCGGTGAGCGCCGGAAGCATTATGGCGACGAAAATGGTATCGAATGAATTTGTGGCGATGCAGACACTCTCATCCGGCGATTTCCATTTCAGTGCGCATACACAGGCAGTGGTATCTGTATTCCTTGTCTCATTCGCGAATTTCTCCTCTATCGGAATCATTACCGGTGCGGTGAAAGGGCTGCATGAAAAACAAGGAAACGTCGTCGCGCGGTTCGGTCTGAAGCTGCTGTACGGCGCAACACTCGTCAGCTTCTTGACAGCGGCGATCGTCGGATTGATTCACTGAACATAAATGAAGGACAGGTGATAGATCATGAGAATGGTAGATCTTATTGTAAAAAAACAAAATGGAAAAGAACTGACAACAGAAGAAATTCAATTTTTCGTAAAAGGATACACGGACGGAAGCATCCCTGATTATCAGGCAAGCGCACTGGCTATGGCGATTTACTTTCAGGATATGACAGATCAGGAGCGCGCCGATCTGACAATGGCGATGGTGAATTCAGGGGAAACGATTGATCTCTCCGCCATTGAAGGCATTAAGGTCGACAAGCACTCTACGGGCGGGGTCGGCGACACGACAACTCTCGTACTCGCACCGCTCGTCGCGGCGCTCGGCGTTCCCGTCGCTAAAATGTCCGGCCGCGGTCTTGGCCATACGGGGGGAACCATTGATAAGCTGGAAGCGATCGAAGGCTTCCACGTGGAATTATCAAAAGATGAATTCATCAAGCTTGTGAACCGCGACAAGGTAGCGGTCATCGGACAAAGCGGCAATTTGACGCCTGCCGATAAAAAGCTGTATGCGCTGCGTGATGTAACGGGTACGGTGAACTCCATCCCGCTGATCGCAAGCTCAATTATGAGTAAAAAAATCGCCGCCGGAGCAGATGCTATCGTGCTTGACGTCAAAACGGGAGCCGGCGCGTTTATGAAAACGGATGAAGACGCCGTGAACCTCGCCAAAGCAATGGTCCGCATCGGAAACAACGTCGGCCGCCAGACGATGGCCGTGATTTCTGACATGTCGCAGCCGCTCGGTTTTGCGATCGGGAATGCCCTGGAAGTACAAGAAGCCATTGATACGTTAAGAGGGGAAGGGCCTGAAGACTTAAACGAACTCGTCCTCACGCTCGGCAGCCAAATGGTCGTATTGGCGAAAAAAGCTGAGACATTGGAAGAAGCGAGAACGAAGCTCCAAGAAGTCATGAAAAACGGCAAAGCGCTTGAAAAGTTCAAAGAGTTCCTGAGCAATCAGGGAGGAGACGCTTCCGTTGTTGACGATCCGTCCAAACTTCCGCAGGCGGCGTACAAAATTGACGTTCCGGCGAAAGAAGCGGGTGTCGTTTCAGAAATCGTCGCCGACGAAATCGGCGTCGCAGCGATGCTGTTGGGCGCGGGACGTGCGACAAAAGAGGACGAAATCGATCTTGCCGTCGGCATTATGCTCCGCAAAAAAGTCGGTGACAACGTCGAAAAAGGCGAGCCGCTCGTCACCCTTTACGCCAACCGCGAAAACGTTGAAGACGTGACCGCCAAAGTCTATGACAACATCCGCATCTCAGAAAAAGCGGAAGCGCCGAAACTGATTCATACGCTGATTACGGAATAAGAGAAGAAAGGCACATACCTCATCAGTATGTGCCTTTTTTTATGGCATGGTTTTATCCAAATGAATGTCACGGACGGATTGTTTCGGCTGTTTCTTTCTCAAAAAACGAATGAGATAGCACAGGATCATACAAGGAATTCCGCAGAAGAGGGCGATTCTTTGATTGGGATCAAATGCAAGGCCTACGCATGAAGCGAAACATAAGATCATGGCGGCGATCGGAACGAGAGGGTATAACGGTGTGCGGAAGGTCAGATCCGAGACGCGTCCGCCGTTTTTCACATAATGTTTTCGAAATAACAGCTGAGACAGGGCGATGCTCATCCACACCACGACGCCGGCAAATCCGGCTATTGCCACGAGCACCACGTAGACCGTGCCCGGGGCGGCGATGCTTGAGATCAAGGATATGCAGGAAACGGCCATGCTGGCGAGCAGCGCATTCAGCGGAATGCCTTTCGGCGTGACTTTTTTGAACCGGGCGCTGATCATGTTTTCATTCGCAAGAGACCACAGCATCCGGGTGGAAGCATACAGTCCGGAGTTGGCGACCGAAAGCAAAGCCGTTAAAATCACGAAGTTCATGATATCTGCGGCGTATGGGATACCGATTTGGGAAAAGACCGCGACAAACGGACTTTCAATCACACCGGCTTCCCTCCAGGAGATCAGTCCGGACAGCACAAAAATGGCGCCGATAAAAAAGATGACCGTTCTCCAGGCGACATTTCGGATCGAACGCGGAATATCTTTTGCCGGATTGGCGGTTTCACCCGCGGTAATTCCGATCAGCTCCGTCCCTGAAAAGGCGAAGCTTACGGAAATCATTGCGATGAAAACCGCAAGAAAGCCGTTCGGAAACAGCCCGCCGTGTGAGGTGAAATTCGACAGCATCGGAGCTTCACCCGAACCGTGCAATGAAATCAAACCGAACATCGCGGCGCCGCCTAAGATGATAAATAAAAGGATGGTAACGATTTTGACGCTGGAAAACCAAAACTCTGTTTCTGCAAACAATTTAACGGAGAATGCATTGGCGGCAAAAAGGAGAGCCGCGAAAATCGCGCTCCACATCCAGACGCTGCTGTGGGGAAACCAGCGCTGCATGAGGATACCGGAAGCTGTAAACTCCGATCCCACCGTCACCACCCAATTCACCCAATACATGATACCGACCATAAAACCCGTGGACGGCCCGATAAACGTTGTCGCATACGTTTGAAATGAACCGGTCACAGGCATGGCTACTGACAATTCTCCGAGACACTGCATGACAAGATACATCATCAAGCCGCCGATTAAGTAGGCGGCGATCGTCCCGCCCGGCCCGGCCTGGCTCAATGTATACCCTGTGCTCAAAAACAGCCCCGTGCCGATGACCCCTCCCAATGAAATCATAAATAAGTGCCTGCTTTTCATCGTGCGCTTTAGTTGATTGCCGCCTTGATCAACATCCATCGTGATCTCCCCCTTTTTGCGTGGCGTGAGAATCTTCCGGCAGCCGAGAGCACGCGTGCCGGATTTGACTTTAACGTGACAATTTAAATCCCTTTAATGCATGTAAAATGACGTGTGCGGCTGCCCGGCTTGTCATATCTCGAAAATCAAGTGTCGGATCAACCTCAACGATCTCAATACCCGAGGTGTCAGCCTCCTGGGCTAAAAACCTGACCGCCTGAAGCAGTTCTTCGGTATACAGACCTCCGGGGCCGATTGCAGGACAGCCGGGCGCATGAGCTTGATCCAGCACATCCATATCAACCGAAATAAAAATGGCGTCGGCTCTTTTTTGAACGGCCGGCAAGACCTCTTGTATCGTTCGGAGGAGCCCTTTCTCCCGGATCATCTCCATTGTATGCACGTCTGCCTGCCGCTCTTTTACATATTGTTCATATGCCAAGCTGTTGCTGAACTCCCTGATTCCAAGCTGAATCAGGTTTTGTCCGCTTATGATATTTTCATCTAACAGCCGGCGGAATGGCGTGCCGTTTGTCGGCCCTCCGTCTTCTGTGTTGCGGACGTCGTGGTGGGCGTCGAATTGAAAGACGGCTGTTGTTCCTTTCGTTTCCGCAATGGCTTTAATAGTGGAATAACTGATGGAGTTGTCGCCGCCGAGAATGACGGGCACCCAGTCAGGCTGATCCGTCAGAATGTCATGAATGGTCCGATAAATGTGTTCGTGAGATTTGACGACATCCGTGACGTGAATCTGAATATCGCCGATATCGTACAGATGGTCAATGACATGCTCCCGCAGCTCTGCGGAATATGCGGAAATGCCGCCGAGCGCCCGGCGGATCGCACCGGGTGCAAAGCAGGCGCCGGAATGGCTGATTGACGACTTAGAAAGCGGAACGCCGATCAAAGCCGGCCCTTTGATCGTTTGTCCCGCCCACGCTTCCGTCACATCGCCGATCCTTGTCACATGGCGGTCGTTGAAGAGAGAGCCGGCTTTTTGCAGAAACGGATACTTATCCAAGAGCGGCTCCCTCCCTTGAAACGACCGTCTTTCCGTTCTTGATGACACGGCGGACATGATTGACGCCGTAATGATACGGGATATACATGTAATTCGGCGCTTC
Source organism: Bacillus sp. IS1 (assembly GCF_032461585.1). Taxonomy (NCBI): domain Bacteria; kingdom Bacillati; phylum Bacillota; class Bacilli; order Caryophanales; family Bacillaceae; genus Bacillus; species Bacillus sp. IS1. The sequence continues at coordinate 186,601 of NZ_JAWCWR010000002.1, forward strand.
CCAAATGACAATGTCAGCCGCCCGTCCGGCTTTAATTTGTCCGGCCTCTTCGCCTTTTCCGATCGCATACGCGGCATTAACGGTGACAGCGTGCCAGATTTCTTCTGCGGTCATTTTTAAATGAAGCGCGGCAATTGACATGATGAGCTGGAGATTTTCCGTCGGTGAGCTGCCCGGGTTGAAGTCAGTCGCCAAACTGACCCGTACGCCCGCATCAATCATCTCCCGGGCTCTCGCATAAGTGTGTTTGCCAAGATAGAAAGTCGTGCCCGGCAGCAGGACGGCGATCGTTCCGGACTCCGCTAGCTTTTCGATGCCTTCGTCAGACGCCCCCACCAAATGATCGGCAGAAACAGCATGCAGTTCTGCCGCCAATTCCGCGCCGCCGAGCGGGTCAATCTCATCAGCATGGATTTTCAGGCCGAAACCAGCTTCAGACGCCTTTTTCAGGTAGTCCCTCGACTGGCTGACGGTAAAGACGCCTGTTTCTGTGAAAATATCGGCAAATTGCGCGAGGCCTTTTTCTTTTATTTCAGGCAAAAGCTGCAGCATGTGATTCAGAAATTCGTCAGGGCTGTTCCGGTACTCAGGCGGAATGGCATGTGCCCCCATAAAGGTCGTGACAAGGTCGACCGGCTGGCGCCCGCCCAGTTTTTTCGCTGCGGTCAGCTGTTTCAGCTCCGTGTCTTTGTCGAGTCCGTACCCGCTTTTTACTTCCGCGGTCGTGATGCCGTATGACAGCATGCGTCCGAGGTGAAAAAGCCCTTTTTCAATCAGTTCTTCTTCGGAAGCGGCTTTCGTGTCTTTGACCGTTGACAAAATACCGCCGCCTTGCGCCAGAATATCCAAATAGGACATGCCCTGAATTTTTAAATTCAGTTCTTTTTCCCGGGACCCTCCGAATACAAGATGGGTATGGGGATCGACGAGGCCGGGGGTGACGAGCCGTCCCCCGCAGTCGATGATGTCTCTTGCCTCGTATCCTTCCGCCGCTCCTTGATGTCCGGCAAAAACAATGCGCCCGTCGTGAATGCCGATGACGGCATCTTCCGTGACATGAAGATCCTGCATGCTTCCGCCTGATCGGGGGCCGCCGGATTCCATCGTCAGCAGCTGGCCGATGTTGGTGAGTATGGTATCTATTTGTTTCGGCATGTTACCGCTCCTTTTTCATCGGTATCATAATGTCTTGTTCCTCGGCGACTTGAGCCGCTTTTTCATACCCTGCGTCCGCATGGCGGATGATGCCCATTCCCGGATCGCTTGTCAGAACGCGGGAAAGCCGCTGTTCCGCAAGGATGCTGCCGTCAGCGACCGCGACCATTCCCGCGTGAAGGGAATACCCCATGCCGACGCCCCCGCCGTGGTGAAAAGAAACCCAGCTTGCGCCTGAGGCCGTGTTGATCAGCGCGTTCAGCACCGCCCAATCGCCGACCGCGTCGCTTCCGTCTTTCATCGCTTCTGTTTCCCGATTCGGAGAGGCGACAGATCCGCAGTCTAAATGGTCTCTTCCGATGACGATCGGGGCTTTCAGCTCGCCGTTTCTGACCAATTCATTGATGGCGAGCCCCATCTTTTCCCGTTCACCGTAGCCGAGCCAGCAAATACGGGACGGCAGGCCTTGGAACGTGACTTTTTTCTGCGCCATGTCAATCCAGCGGTGAAGGGCTTGATTTTCTGGAAACAGCTCTTTTAATAAAGCGTCCGTGCGGTATATATCTTCAGGGTCACCGGACAGCGCAGCCCAGCGGAACGGCCCTTTTCCTTCACAAAATAAAGGCCGGATGTAGGCGGGAACGAATCCCGGAAAATCAAAAGCATCGGCGAGACCCTCATCTTTGGCAGCCTGGCGGATGTTGTTGCCGTAATCAAAGACGATAGCCCCTTTTTTCTTGAAGGCGAGCATGGCTTCCACATGCTTTTTCATACTCTGCTTGGAAAGCCTTACGTATAAATCAGGCTGATCCCGGCGCAGGCGGTCGGCCTCCTCAAGTGAGTATCCTGCCGGAATATAGCCGATCAGCGGGTCGTGAGCGGAAGTCTGATCGGTCACGATGTCAATATGGACGCCGCGGTTCAAAAGCTCATGATGCACCTCTGCCGCATTGCCGAGAAGGCCGATCGATAAAGGTTCTCCGGCTTGTCTGGCTGTTTCGGCCCAGCGCAGCGCTTCGTCAATTGATGCGGTTTTCCGGTCGCAATAGTTTGTTTCTATCCGTTTATCAATCCGTGTTTCATCCGCTTCAACGGCGATGACGACGCCATCATTCATCGTGACGGACAGCGGCTGGGCGCCTCCCATTCCGCCAAGTCCGGCCGTCAGCGTAAGGGTTCCTTTCAGACTGCCGCCGAAATGCTGTCTCGCAAGCTCCGCAAAGGTTTCATAGGTGCCTTGCAAAATACCTTGTGAACCGATATAAATCCAGCTGCCGGCGGTCATTTGCCCGTACATCATCAGTCCTTTTTTCTCAAGGTCATGGAAATGCTCCCAATCCGCCCATTTCGGCACGAGGACCGAATTAGCCAGCAGGACGCGGGGCGCGCGGCTGTGCGTGCGGAACAGTCCGACCGGTTTTCCGGATTGGATCAGCAGTGTTTCATCATCTTTTAACGTTTTGAGGGAGCGCTCAATCGCGTGAAAAGCATCCCAGTTTCGCGCGGCCTTGCCTATGCCGCCGTATACGATCAGATCCTCCGGCTTTTCGGCAACCTCCGGGTCAAGGTTGTTTCGGAGCATGCGGAGCACGGCTTCCTGCTCCCATCCTAAGCATTCAAGTTCGGTGCCGCGGCCGGCGCGGATTGATTTCTTTACATCAGTCATCTTGTAAGTCCCCCTTCATTGGTCATCAGTTTTTGGTGATGCTCATTCGGCAGAAAAGACTCCTTCTTCAGCCAGTCACTCAGATGTTCGATGTCATAAGAAAACACGCGGTCTTCTTGTATGGACGGCACGATGTTTCTCATTTCGAGATAGAGCTGTTTTGTGTACGAGGCGCAATGTTCCGCACCCCGGTATTCCACAGCCTGCAGCGCGCAAATGGCTTCAACGGCAAGCACCCGTCTCGTATTCGCGATGATCTGGTAGGCGTGCCTTGAGGCGATGGTTCCCATGCTGACGTGATCCTCCTGGTTTGCCGATGAAGGAATGGAATCGACACTGGCGGGATGGGCCAGGGTTTTATTTTCTGACACGAGGGAGGCCGCCGCATATTGCATGATCATCGCTCCGGATTGTAAGCCGGGCTGAGGGCTCAGAAAGGGCGGCAGGTCATTCAGCTGCGGATTCACAAGCCGTTCAATACGGCGTTCAGAAATATTCGCAAGCTCGGCCGCCGCCACTTTGAGAAAATCCATGGCAAAGGCGATCGGCTGTCCGTGAAAGTTTCCGCCTGAGATGATTTTGGCGCCGTCTTCGAAAATGAGCGGGTTATCTGTCGCGGCATTCATCTCAATTTCTAATTTTTCTTTTACATACGCTAATGTCTGCCATGATGCGCCGTGGACCTGAGGGATACAGCGGATCGAATAGGCGTCCTGGACACGCAGCTCCCCTTGGACGGTCGTCAGCTTGCTGTCTGACAAGTAATAGCGGATTCGCTCTGCGACATCCATCTGTTCCTGATATCCGCGGGCGGCATGAATGTCCTCGTCGAACGCATCGATAATGCCCTGAAGGCCTTCGATCGTTAAGCTCGCGATCCGTTCCGATTGATAGGCCAGTTTTTCGGCTTCGAGGTAAGCGATCAGCCCCATTGCGGTCATAGCCTGCGTTCCGTTGATCAGCGCGAGCCCTTCCTTAGAGGTCAGGACGGCCGGCTGAAGGTTTGTCTTTTCTAAAGCATGAGCTGTCGGCATCCGGGCCCCTTCGTAAAAGACTTCGCCTTGCCCGATAAGCGCCAGTGCGAGATGAGAAAGCGGCGCCAAATCTCCGCTCGCCCCCAGTGACCCTTGCTGCGGGATGACCGGGTGAATGCGATGATTGAGGTACGCGAGCAGTTGATCAATCAGCTCAGTCCGCACGCCGGAAAAGCCTTTCAGCAAGGCATTGGCTCGCAAAAGCAGCATGGCCCGCGATACAGATTCCGGAAATGGATCACCGACGCCGCACGCGTGAGAAAGAATCAGATTCAGCTGCAGATCCGCGGCGTCTTCTTTTTGAATCAGCACATCGCTGAACTTGCCGAACCCCGTTGTAATCCCGTAAATGGTCTTCTCCTCCTGAACGATCCGTTCAACCGCTGCCCTGCTTTTTTTCACACGTTCCATGCTTTCGGCAGATGCCTGAACCTCTTCAAAATCAAACAGCACACGCTGGGCATCTGCGGTTGTCAGTGAGGAACCGTCTAACGTCACCATCATTTCAACCCCTTTTCCTTTACTTTGGTAAAGCGCCCATACAAAAAGGAGCTATGCCATGAAAATGATGTTTCACGCATAGCCCCCTATCATCTGAAATCTATGGGCTGATTCATATGTGATTAATTCCGACTCCGAATGTTTCGTGCTCTAGCCCCTTAATCGGAGCTCCGATCGTGCCGTAAAGTGAAACGGCGATCCAATCGCCTTCCGCCTCGCTTTCATACGGATTTCCCCGCAAGACGGCAAACTTCAGGCCCACGGTACGAAGCAGCGAGCCAAGCAGCATTTCGCCCCGCGTCACTCCGTGCAAAGCTTCCATTGTGGCATGATACAGCGCATGTGATTCGCGATAACCCTCAGATTGAATGACGCCGCTCTTTTTGGAAGCGGTTTCAATTGCAGCTACCACCTTATGCGCATCCATTGAACCCACCCTGCCGAGACAGACTTTCCAGCCGTCCCGTTCCAGCCGGCTGATCTGCTGGTTTTCTTCAGTCTCATGAAGCAGAAGAAGGACGGACAGTCGCCCGATGCGGCGGTCTTTGTGTAAGGTCATATATGCTTCACTCAATTCTTAAATATTCTGATAACTAGTAACTGTTTTTTATATTAAGTGTTTACGAATCAGAAGTCAAAACTTTTTTTCCAGTCTTTCACAAATCAGATTGCTATCGAAGTAAAGCGGTACATCGTGAAGCCGGCGCTGTTGATCACATATTTCCGCCATCCGCGTCATAAAATGGAGCGTTGTCTTGAAAGCGTTTTAAGAAAAGAAGAGAGCGAGGAGATTTCAGAAAATGAAAACCAGTTTCTTTCGTGTGTGCCTGGTCTCGGCAGCGGTCATCGGGTTCACTCTGCCGCAGGCAAAAGCCCAGCATCCGGTTTTTTCAGAGGTCAGCGTGCATGATCCGTCCGTCATCAAAACAGGAGATACATATTATGTATTCGGCTCGCATTTGGCTTCCGCCAAGTCGAAAAACCTGATGCAGTGGCAGCAGATATCTTCAAGCGTCAATCCCAATAATCCCCTGATCCCGAACGTCTACACCGAATTAAAAGAGACATTCGACTGGGCCCAGTCTGATACGCTGTGGGCGCCGGACGTCGCCCAGCTGTCTGACGGGAAATATTACATGTACTATAACGCCTGTAAAGGAGACTCGCCGCGATCCGCTCTCGGTGTCGCCGTGAGTGACAAAATCGAAGGACCCTACAAAAACAAAGGCATCTTTTTGAAATCGGGCATGGAAGGAAAAAGCGAAGACGGCACGACGTATCATGCAAACGTTCACCCGAACGTCGTAGATCCGCAAACGTTTTTTGACCATAAAGGCAAGCTCTGGATGGTGTACGGCTCTTACTCCGGCGGAATTTTCATACTGGAAATGAATCCGAAAACCGGTTTCCCGCTCCCTAACCAAGGCTACGGAAAAAAACTGCTCGGCGGAAATCACAGCAGAATCGAAGGCCCGTACATCAGCTACAATCCGGAAACGAAATATTACTATCTGTATCTGTCATTCGGCGGACTTGACACAGCCGGCGGTTACAATATGCGTGTGGCGCGCTCTAAAAATCCGGACGGTCCGTACTATGACGCCGCAGGTCATAACATGCTTGATGCTAAAGGAAAAGACGGCAGTTTCTTCGACGACAAAGCAATTGAACCGTACGGGGTTAAACTCATGGGCGGCTATAGCTTCGCCTCACAATCTGAAAAAGGCACGGGCTACGTATCGCCGGGACACAACTCCGTGTTTTACGACGGGAAAACGAAACGATCATACCTCATTTTCCACACCCGTTTCCCGAACAGAGGAGAAGAGCATGAAGTCAGAGTGCATCGGCTGTACATGAACAAAGACGGATGGCCCGTTGCAGCGCCATACCGCTATGCGGGAGAACCGGATACACACATTCCGCCGGCCGCCGCATCCGGAACCTACAAACTCATCCAGCACGGAAAAGACATCACAGCTACGATCAAAACCCCAAAAAACATCCGGCTTAACAACGACGGCACCATTTCCGGGGAAATGACCGGAACCTGGACAATAACGGACAGCAGCAAAGCCCGAATCAACCTGAACGGCACAAATTATGACGGCGTCTTCCTGAAAGAATGGGACTCAGCGAGAGAGAAAGAAGTTGTGACGTTTAGTGTGCTGAGCGGTGATGGGGAGGCTGTTTGGGGAGTGAAGTGAAACATTTTTAGAACCCTCCTGCTTCTAGAGGGTTCTATTTTTGCACTATTTTGTAAATAGTTCGTTAATTTTGTATACTATAACATAAATTAACACACATTTTTGGGACACGGGGGTACTCAATTGGTACGTACAATCATTCAGATAGAAGACGCAATATACTCTGAACAAATTAAAACATGGAAATTGAACAGTCAAAATGGCGACCTCACTATACATATGGTGTTAAATGATAAAACGAAAATAGTCAAAAAGCTAGATTATTGCAAAGTATATCCATTTGAACAACTTACGTTAAGTGAAGATGAAGTTTTTGAATTAAATGGTGAGATTAGTAAGAATATTGAGTCTTCTGTTATTTATGGAAATAAATATGCAGTTGTTTCTTTCAGGGGTGGTAAGCACAGATATATTTATAAAAAAGATGCGGTTAAGAAAGTAAGGCTGGAGAATACTAAATTCAAAAACCTGTTAAATTATTTTTCTTTCATAGCTGGGATAAAGGATAGAACAGTTAATGGTATACCTGCTATTTTAGAAGGGCAAATTCATAACCTTCCTCTAAGAACAGAAAGTGCTCTTCATGCTTATTTTACAAAAACTAGTCAATCCTTCAATAAGGAAAAAAAGCTTATATATCCGTTTGGTTTGAATCTTAGTCAAATTCAAGCGGTTGAATCTGCTTTTTCTTCTCAGGTTAGCGTAATTGAAGGACCGCCAGGAACCGGTAAGACACAAACTATCCTAAATATTATTTCTAACATTGTGATGCAAGGAAAAAATGCTGCTATTGTATCGAGTAATAATTCTGCCGTCGCAAATGTCAGTGAGAAATTAATGAAGTCAGATCTAGGTTTTTTTCTTGCATCATTAGGGAGTCAGGTGAATCAGAAGAAATTTTTTGAGAATCCTCCAAAGCTTCCCCAAGACTTCAATAGCTGGGAAATTAATATGGATGTTGAAGTAGAAATGGAACAAATTTTGTGGAACAATATTAGATCAATGAAAGAGTTACTTGAATTACAAAACAAACAAGCAGTCATAAAGCAGCAAATAAAAGATCTTGAAATGGAACAGAAATATTATACAAAACATTTTGAATCACTAGAAGCTGTTCAACCAAAACTTCTACCATTTTACAAATTCACGAAAAGTAAGATCATCGACTTTTTGGTTGATGAGGCATTAAATCATAAGAATAGAATGACATTGTTTAAACAAACAAAATATCTTTTTTATTATGGCTTATACAGCCCGAAACAAATAAAAGATCAATCTCACAAAGAAAAAATCATTACACAGCTTCAATATCATTTTTATCGACTGAAGCTTGAGGAATTAAAAAGTGAATTAAAAAGAATCGAAGACATTCTGGAAATGAAAAACTTCCATGATTTAACGGAAAGAATTCAATTAACCTCAAAACAACTTTTTAAGAGTTATTTGAATAAAAAGGGGAATTTCGACAGAAAAACGCATTATACTCAGGAGAATTTCAAAAAGTCTAAATATTTTTCATCGTTTATAGATCAATTTCCCATTATATTGAGTACTGCTTTTTCTTTGCAAAAGTCTATACCTGCGGGTTTTTTGTTTGATTACTTAATTATAGATGAAGCCTCGCAATTAGAATTAATGCCAGGGATACTTGCTCTTGGGTGTGCTAAGAATGTGGTGATAGTAGGAGATAGGAATCAGCTCCCCCACATTCCCGATACATCAGCCGAGCTTTCCCAGTTTGAAATAGAATCATGCTTTAATTATGTTAAAAATAGTATGCTTGATTCGATTATAAAAGTATCGAATACCGATTACTCTTCTAAAAGAACATTATCGATGTGAGCCAATGATAATTAAATTTTGTAATGAACAATATTATGATGGGAAGCTTATTCCTTTGACAAAACAAAAAAGTGATAATGAACCTTCCATCGTACTCATTAAGACTGTTAAAGGTAATCATATGCGGTTTCAGGGTGGGAAACATAATATTCGTGAATTAGATTCTCTTGATGAGGATTCGATTAAAAATCTTGTGTTTCCTGAATCTTATGAAACAGGCTTTATTGCTCCTTATAGAGAACAGATTAATCATGCCGAACAGCGTTTACCTGAGGAGATTTTGAAAGATACAGTTCATAAATTCCAGGGAAGAGAATGCGATGGTATTATTTTTTCTACTGTGCTTGATAAAAAAGGAAGTAAGAATGATGTTCAATTCGTTGATAGCGCAAATTTAATAAATGTTGCTATATCACGAGCTAAAAAGCGTTTTGTTTTAGTATCAGATGTTGAAGTATTTAAAAAAAGCAACAAAGAAATTTCCGAACTTATTAGGTATATGGAATACTATACTGAATCGAGTTTATACCATGAAAGCAAAGTAATTTCAGTGTTTGACTTACTTTATAAAGAATTCTCTGAAGTACTTATTGAAAGAGAAAATAAACTTCGGAAAAGTGATTCAAAATACAAGACAGAAAGAATTATAGCCAGCTTACTTAGGGATATTCTTTCAGAAGAAAAATTTAAAAAAATCAACTTTAAAAGAGAGTATCGTTTGAAAGATCTGGTGAATGATACAAGTCACCTACATGAAGACGAAAAACAATTTATTAAAACAGCGGCAAGAGTTGATTTTCTTCTTCACTATAAGATGGGTAATGAACCTCTTGGAGTAATTGAGGTAGATGGTGTTGCATACCATCACTCAAAAGATCAAAAGAGACGAGATAGAATTAAAAACACAATTTTAGATAAAGCAGGAATACCTATCCTCAGATTGAGAACCAACGAAAGTAGAGAGCCTGAGCGTATAAAACAGTTTTTGAATAAGCATTTATAAGAAAACAACCTTGACAAATGAGGATAATCACATTTTCAACCTCGTTATAAAAAGTGCTATTTTTTTATATAATAAAAGTGAACTAACAAGATATTTAAGATGTGAGAATTTTGTTAACTAACTGAACTCTTTCAGAAAATAGAAAAAAGCTTTCCTAACATGAATTATAATTAAATAGTAATTTAACTGATCTACCGACTAAGAAAAAACGAAAGGAAGTTTAATTTTGAAAAAAACAATAAAAGTAGCCGCCGCAGTCATACAAAATGAAAACAATGAAATTCTATGTGCTCTACGTTCTCCAACTATGTCTCTTCCTAATCTGTGGGAGTTTCCTGGTGGGAAACTTGAAGAAGGGGAGAATGCACGAGAAGCACTTGTAAGAGAAATTGAAGAGGAACTTGACTGTAAAATTGTTGCGGGCGATGTGATAGCCGATATTCATCATGAATATGAGAAGGTCATCGTCAATTTAATTTCAATAAAAGCGAAGATTGTATCAGGGGAGCCGGTAGCAAAAGAGCATGCGGAATTCAGATGGGTGCCTATTCGTGAGCTAGAATCACTAGAGTGGGCACCCGCTGATCTTCCGACCGTATCTGCTTTAATTCGTTAAATCCACATACAAGTTTTCTGGGACAGGCTGATGGAGCTTCCATTTGACATTCATTGGCTTGTCTCCGTGGCTTGATACATAATCCGCTTCTCCTACATAAATAAATGGTAAAGTGATGTTATGCATTTCAGTGAATTTCCTCACAAATAAATGAATACGGTATCCTTTTTCCTTATGGTGAATAAAGTTTTGCCCTACGCTTGATGTATGTGAGGTTTGGTTTTGACTTTGCCAGTGAAAATGGCTAGGATCAATAAAATAATCTTTATATAGCAAATGATCTTCTACTTTTTCTGACTTATTCAAATTGATAAAGATTAAATAGTGATTTTTAACTCTACGTACACCCTCTCGCCAAGTCCCTTCCTGATCAGTTGACTGAAAAAGATAAATAAGCTCATTTCTTGTATAGGTTTGATACATTGTAAGCTTAATCTCTTTTGAAGCAAGGGCTTCTATATTGTTCATACGTCTAAATTCAATCAGTCCATAGTGGACGCGCTCCTTAATATACGGTCCGAATAATGGATCGTTTAATATGTCGCTCACTTCTGTATCTAACTTGAATGTATCACCTTGTAATGTACCAAAGCGCCAATTCTGTTTTTGATCTGATTTCGTTAAACGCTCCATTGCTCGCTGTATGAGGTCATCATGTGTATCTGTTGTGATTTGAATATGAAACTGTTTTTCTAACGATTCTTTTACATCTTCTATTGTGATGATATTTTTGTGAAAACCACTCTGTAAAATTAACCATTCATAAGGCCATTTAATAGGTAATTGCTGTTCTAATCTTGCTACTATACCTACAACCAAGGGGTTATTGAGAATTCCTTCATCTGTAACATTCAAATCGTCCATTTTCTTTTTGGTCTGTACCCACGATTTGTATTTCTTTATAAAAAAGGTAAGCCCAGGTGCCTGTTCAGAGTATAGAAAATCAATTAATTCTGGAGAGCGTCCTAGCTCTTGTTTAAATTGCTTGTATAACGTTTTCAGCATGGCATCTGAATTTAGTTTAATATGATCGATCTTATTTAAAATTTCTTTCTTCGTTACGGCTGAAAGGTCAACATAAGATCCTCCAGGTAAATCTGAAAACTCATGCGTCACAGCCACTCGGAGGGAATCTTTATCAAACGATTTTTGACTTGTTTGTCCAGATAGTGCGAGTGGAATAACGAATGACTTTTGATAGTTTCCGATAAAATCCAGTATCGTTACAAACTCTTTGTCGTCAGTTTTTCTAAGTCCCCGTCCTAATTGCTGAATGAAAATCGTTGGTGATTCTGTTGGTCTAAGGAACAATAGTAGATTGAGCTTTGGAATATCTATTCCTTCGTTGAAAATATCTACTGTAAATATAAGTTCTAAACTGTGGTGCGGGTCCTCCAATTGGCGAATGACCTCTTGTCTTTTTGAAGGAGAATCATTGCCTGTTAAGTAAGTTGTATAAAAACCCAATTTGTTAAATTCATCACTCATGTATATTGCGTGTTCGACGTTTGTACAGAAACCTAAGCCAACCATTTTCTCGCCGTAAAATCCATACATGTTGATCATCTTAATGATATATTCTACTCGTTTATGAGTTTTTAAATGATCTACTAGCGATTTCTCTTCGTACAGCCCATTTTTCACTTTTACTTTTTCGTAATCTACAGTATGATCTGAAATTCCAAAATAGTGAAATGGCGCAAGTAGCTCTGCCTTTAGAGCATCGCGGAGTCTAATTTCGTAAACAACATTATGATCACAAATCTGAAGGACGTCTTTACCGTCAAGGCGCTCTGGAGTTGCAGTTAACCCTAATAAAAACTTTGGTGTAAAGTAGTTTAATATAGCTTGATAAGTAGATGCTTCGGCATGATGGAATTCATCAATCACAATGTAGTCAAATTCATCTGTTGAAAAGGATTCCAACGTTTCTTTTTTATGTAACGTTTGTACTGTGCTAAATAGAAAACGTTTATCTCTTTCTTTTTTGGTTCCAGTCAATAAACCAAAATCTTCATGATTATTGGTGACTTTCTGAAATGTTTCGATTGCTTTTGTAAGTAACTCTTCCCGGTGGGCAAGAAAAAGATATTTATTTGGTTTAAATTGCTCAAAATCAAATGCTGCTAAAAATGTTTTTCCGGTTCCAGTGGCGGCGATGATGACTGCTTTTGTCTCCCCTTCGTTTCTTGTTTTTTTAAGGTTTCGTAACGCTTCCTTTTGCATGGCATTCGGGGACATTTTCGTTTTGTAAAGAGAGTTTTGAGCGGCAAAGGAAGCACTTACCTTTTGGCTTCCTGCTTGGAATTCCTCATAGGCTTGTAAAAATTGTTCGTCAACAGGCTGTGTCTTTTCATTCCAAACAGTGTCAAACAAATCTTTTGTTTGTTGATAAACGGGGAGATATCTGGTTTCGGGCAGTCTAACATTTAACTCATACCCGGTCGTAAGTGCAGCTTGTGATAGATTTGAAGATCCTACAATGACACTATGCTGTCCAGAACAGCGTTCAAATAAGTATGCTTTCGTATGGAAAGATTTTTTATATTCATTTACAATTCTCAACTCAACATTTTCAAATTGAAGAAGATGTCTTAACGCCTTCGGTTCTGTAATACCCATATAGGTAGATGTAATGATACGTACAGGGACATGTCTTTTCGCAAGCTCCTGAAGCGGAGGGATCAAAAGTTGAACACCAGACCACCTTGTAAAACTAACCATAAAGTCTACCCGATCCGCCGTTAACATCTCGTGTTTTAATGCTTTGAAAAAGTTATCATGAGTTTGATGATTTCCTAGCAGTTTCAGACGATGTAGAGAAAATTCCTCTGAAATAGGAAGTTCCACTTCGTTTAAACTATAAAGCACTGTGGAAAGTGGTAATGAAAAATTCGTATGTTGTCCAAGCTGAGAGGCAACCTTCTCGCTCAGCTGAATCGCTTGTTCATATTGATCTTGATCCACAAGTGTTTGAAATGTCTCGCTCAGTTGTTTTGCCGTATGTAAAGTCAAAACCTCTGCATATTCTTTTGGGCTGACCGGTTGAATGCGATGTGATGTTGGATAAAGTTTTTGTTGTTGCTGAATTTCCTCATGGAAGCCTCTATGATTTCTCATCATAATCTCCTTTTTTATATCAATAATTCCATTTTATCACTACTCTTACCAATAGGTAATACTAAAAAAGAAGAGAATAAAGTCCTATTTATTAAGCGCTAAAAAAATAACGCTGAGGTAGTTTGGTTTGGTATAAAGACGTCATCGCCACAAACGGAGAAAGTCTGTAAGCGCAATGTTCCGGAGAAAGCCGGCAAAATTGACATTCAGCAAAGAGAGGAGGACAATAAAAGCAGAAAGGCGGGATTCATATGTTTAAAAAAATTCTTGCAGCAGTAGACGGTTCAGACATGAGCGGCAAAGCTTTGGACGCAGCGATCCATCTGGCGAAAGAACAGCAGGCTGAACTCACCATTCTCTATGCGGGACGTGAAGCCGTTGTCTCCACATCAGCCTTAACAGGGATTGTCTATGTTCCGGAAAACTTCATTGAAGACATCAAACATGAAGTCGAGCAAAAAGGAGCGGCCATTCTGGAAGATGCCAAGCAGAAAGCGGCAGAAAGCGGAGTAAACGCGGAAAGCCTGTACGTCCAAGGCGAACCTGCGCATCAAATTTTAAACATAGCGAAAGAACAGCATTTCAATCTGATTGTCGTCGGAAGCCGCGGAATCAGCGGATTTAAAGAAATGATGCTCGGAAGTGTGAGCCATAAGGTCTCACAATTGTCTCCTTGTCCTGTACTGATCGTTCATTAAACAGAAGACCCTGCTGATGCGGGGTTTTTTTAATGAGAAAAGACCGCCGGCTTTCGAAAAATAGGATGAAATCTTCCTCTGAATCAAGTAAAATGGCTGTTAGTATTTGTCTGAATAAACAGTCAATGATATGGGGGAAGCAAATCAATGCAAGCTGAACAAACATCAAATGCCGTTATCAAAATGGTCATTTCCATGGTCATTTTCGGATCAATCGGCTTTTTCTCGGAACATACGAATGTGCCTTCAATTGAACTGGTCTTTGTGAGATGTCTGTGCGCCTCATTGTTTCTGGGCGTTTGCTGGTTTGGTTCCGGACGGTACCGCACCGAACAATGGAACCGGCGTGAGGTGCTGCAGACACTGGCCTGCGGATTTTTTCTCGTGCTGAACTGGGTGTTTTTATTTAAATCATTTGAGGAGACATCAGTGACGATAGCGATTTCCGTTTATCATCTGGCTCCGGTTCTCGTCCTTCTCCTAGGGAGCCTTATATACCGGGAAAAACTGCATCTCATATCCATCACTTCCATCGTGATTTGCTTTCTGGGCACCGCCCTGATTTCCGGCATCAACGGAAGTACATCATTTTCTCAGCTGATGGGATCGGGTATTATTTGGGCCGTGCTGGCCGCCCTTTTTTATGCTTTTACGACACTGGCCGGGAAAGGCATCAACAGCCTCAGCCCATACGCCGTCACCTGTTTGCAGACCGGATTGGGCGTTATCATTCTTCTCCCGTTCGTCCGTTTCGGCGCTTTTTCTGATTTGTCGCATGTGAACTGGATCATGATTGTGTCGACCGGCATCATTCATACGGGAATTGTGTATTTGCTCTTTTTTGACAGCTTGCGGTTTTTATCCACCCGGTTTATTTCAATCATCGTATTTCTTGATCCGGCGGTGGCGATTGTGCTTGACACCGTATTTACGGGATTTCGCCCCGACCTTTATCAATCTTTGGGGATTGTATTGATTTTTGCGGGAATGGCGCTGTCCCTGATTCGAAAGCAAAAAGCCGTGCCGGCGGAAACTCAGGCAGACAGCACCCGTATATAGGCGGCCGTACCGGCTGCTTTTTTTATTTTGGGTCTATTCAGCCATAACGAAAAAGCAGACAAACAGATCATGGAAAAAGAGGATAGTAATTGTATAATACTTCTTGTGTTTACAATTTAAGAGATTAAAGGAGTGAAGGGCATGATAAACAAGACGCGTCATCTCGCTTTCTTGGCTGCACTCGGCTTTGCGCTTTGTCTGGCCATCGTATGTTCCGTATCAAAGCAGGCAGAAGCGGCAGCGGCTTATCCGGATGTGATGCAGGGACTTACCGGATTCGCGGGAAATGCGAAGGATCATAACGGAAAAGCAAAATCCGCCGTATCGGGAGGCCAGGGCGGCCCCGTCGTCTACGTCAGCAATCTCAATGATTTGAAAAACAATGCGGGCGGAACGGATCGCAAAACCATCGTCATCACAAGTGATATTTCTTCCCCGGGTAAAGCCGTTGTGACAGTCGGCGCCAATAAAACCATCGTCGGCTCTTATACCAGCCACAGGCTGACCAACATCTATCTGACCACCGGCTCCGGCTCAAACAATGTGATTTTCAAAAATCTCATTATCAGCCATAGTGCCGCCATTACGGGCAACAACGACATTCCGATGTACATAGCGAACGGACAGAATTACTGGATTGACCACGTGTGGTTTGAAGGACACAGCTACAATCCGAACAGCCGCAGTGATTTGGGAAAGCTTCTGTATGTCGGCGCCAAAGCGGATTTTGTGACGCTGTCTAACTCTAAATTCACAGACCATCTGTACGGCCTGATTCTCGGTTATCCGAATGATGATAACGAAGGACGCAATTATATCGGCTATCCGCATATGACGATCACCAACAACTATTTTAATAACGTCTATGTGCGTTCACCGGGCCTGATGAGATACGGCTATTTTCACGCGAAAAACAACTATGTGACCAATTTCAATTTAGGATTCACCATTCATACAAACGCGACTGTCTTCTCAGAAGCCAACTATTTCGGTAACGGAAATGAAAAAGGCGGAATGATAGACGACTACGGGACGGCCCAATTCACCGACACCGGTTCATTCCCGTCGCTCAAAGCCCCGAAATCACCGCGCACCAGCTGGAATCCGAGATCAAATTACAGCTACGGCACGCTTTCAGCCCAGGACGCCAAAAACTTCGCCCAATCCTACGCGGGAGCGCAAAATACAAATCTCCGCTATCCATAATACGAAAAACCGCCGGCAGCCGGCGGTTTTTTTATATGAATAAAAGGTTCAAAATCCCTATAATCCTTAAAATAACCTTAAATACCTAGGAAAATATTGATAAACAATTTCAATAATATTACTATTGTTAAGCCTATATTACAAAAGAAGGAGGAGAACCTATGAAAATAGGAAAAAAGAACAAGTGGAAAAAATGGCTGGCCGGCACTCTTGCGGCCACGCTGATGATTTCCATTGCGCCTGCCGATGTGTTTGCGGCAGAAACGCGTGATAAACAAGTTCAAGCGAAAACCGCCGCCATTCCGGCCGCAGACCCGGAAAAAGATCTTCCGGCAGAAAAAGCATCTGAGCAGATGCCTTTTGATCAAAAAGATATCAATCAAGACGGTGAGATCACGTCTGAAAGAACTGAGAATTCAAAGCTTTACTATGAAGGCGAGGGTGTGTACAAACAGGAAATCTACACAGACCCCATTCATACGAAAGAAACCGCCAATGCGGACTGGGAAGACATTTCTCCTGAATTGAAAACCGGCTCAAAGGAAGTCGGAACGGAAAATACAGTGCTGAACTCCGATTTTCTGAAGCAAATGAAAAACGGATTATACGCTACATTTGAACACGATGATCATAAGCTCACATACTCATTAACCGGCGCAAAAGGCCCCGATCAGGCTGCAATTACTCCGACAGATGCCTCAGCAAAAGTAAGGGAAGACAGCAACGAGCTTACGTATCAGCAAGTGTTTCCTGCAATTGATTTACAAACCTACACATTTAACGAAAACATAAAAGAAGACCTTGTGCTTCACAAATATGAAGGCTACAATTCCTTCACCTTTCAAATCAAAACCGACCTGCAGGCTAAAGAACAGGAAGACGGCTCGATCGCGTTTTCTGATGATAAAGACAATGTCGTCTACACCGTGCCGAAGCCCTTTATGACCGACTCAGATCTCAACGAAAAGTCAGGTGAAGTCAACAGGTCAGAAGATGTCAGCTTCAAACTTGAAAAAAACAGCGAAGGCTACTTGCTCCATGTAACGGCCGATGAAAAATGGCTGAAAGATCCCAAGCGGGTTTATCCGGTATCTATTGACCCTTCAACATCAGTATCTGTGTCATCCGATACCTTTGTCATGAGCGCGTACCCGACGACAAACTACTCTGCCGCATCGCAGAAATGGGATGCCGGATTGAAAGCGTACGTGCTGAAAACTGGATATTATGACGGCACAACCGGAACGAACTACGCTTTTATGAAGTTTGATAATCTAAAGCCGATCAAAAACATGACGGTGACGAAAGCGACGCTCAAAGCATACACAGCCCACTCCTATTACGGATCAAAGGCGACGGGGCTTTGGCTCGACACCGTTAACAGCAATTACGACAATGCCAAGATTACGTGGAAGAACAAGCCGGGCTCCAAAAACATCGGCAAAGCCGAGGTCTATAAAGGCCAATGGGCAAGCTTCGATGTCACCTCCGCAGTCAAGTCGTGGAATAGCGGCGGCGCCAATTACGGCTTTAAGCTTCACGCAAACGGCAACGGAAAAGAATATTGGAAGAAGCTGATGTCATCAGCAAACTCTGCTAAAAAACCATACATTGAAGTGACATACACGATTCCGAAGGCGGACACGCCGTCTGTCAAAGCGTATCATAACGGAGATTCGACAGGATTTTTCAATATCAGCTGGAAAAAAGCTGAAGGCGCCAAAAGCTATAAAGTGTGGCTTTATAACGGGAAAGAATATCAAGCCATTCCGGTCGGCAATGCAACCTCTTGGAGCACAAGAGGGAAAAAGATTTGGCCGACAAAAGCGGAAATCGACTCCGGCAAATATAAGCTGCATACAGACGGAAAAGGCGGAAGTGAATTAGCGCTTAATCCTTCGCCGGTCTATAAAAACTCCGGCGGCAGCTATCCGGCAAGTAAAAATTACTGGGTCGCGGTCAGCGCGGTGTTTGACCAAGGAGAAGGCGCCATGTCTGCGGCCGCCAAGCCCGTCATTCCGAATATTGGAAGAGTTCAGAAACCAAGCACGAAAGGCTTTAATAACAACAACGCAACAGGCTGGTTTGATCTTTCCTGGAAAGCCGTATCAGGCGCTGCCGGGTATAAAATGCAAGTTTATAACGGCAAAAGCTTTGAAACGCTTGACCTCGGAAATAAAACATCCTGGTCCACAAAAAATCAAAACATCTGGCCGACAAAGGCGGAAATCAGCGCCGGAAAATATGCGCTTCACCTGAAAGACAAAAAAGGCGCGGAATTGCCGATCAACCCGGGCTCTGTTTATAAAAACGCCGGCGGAGATGCGAACCGGAAAACCTACGGATTTAAAGTCATTGCCTATAACAAAGACGGAGAAGCGATCGCCTCACCGGAAGTGAGTCCGGCGCTGCCTGATATCGCAAAGCCGAAAAACCTGACAGGCTATGTCTATACGAACACGAAATCGAGCCAAACGGGTTATGTCAATCTCATATGGGATAAGGTCAAAAACGCGAAAGGCTACAAAATCAACATCTACAACGGAAAAGACTATCAATCATTCGATATCGGTGATACTGATCATTGGACGACCCAAAACAAACACATCTGGCCGTCAGCCGATGAAGTGAAAGCGGGAAGATTCCAGCTTCACACGGACGGAAAGGGCGGCGAACTGGCGCTTGACCCTTCACCTGTTTACGAAAACGCAAACGGCAATTACAAAGGGAAGAAGAACTATTCCTTTACGCTGACCGCCTATGACGCAAACGGTGACAGCATACCGACGGCACCTTTTAACCCTGTTTTCCATGAAGGGGCGGAATTCCTCGGAACGGAAGAATTCTGGTCCATTATTGACATTCCGGACGGACAGCTGAACGGCGCGACGGGAAATGTCATCGTCAATGAGGAAGATATGTCAATCGACGGACGCGGGCCGGGGCTCGGACTCTCCCGGACCTTCAACAGCCTTGACAGCTCTGACCATATGTTCGGCCAAGGCTGGTATGCCGATGCGGAAACGTCGATTCTTTCTGAAGACGGCAGAGCCGTTTATATTGATGAGGACGCGACAACACATGTCTTCACGAAAAAATCTGACGGCACGTATCAGCCGCCGACAGGCGTTTATCTCGAACTGACGGAAACAAGCGATCAATTTGTATTAAAAACAAAAGATCAGACGAACGCTTATTTCAGCAAAAAAGGCGGAAAGCTCCAAAAAATCGTTGACGGACACAACAACACAACCGTATACGAGTATAACGACAGCAATCAGCTGACCGCCATAACAGACGCATCAGGGCGCAAGCTGACATTTACCTATGATGAAAACGGCCATGTCACATCTCTTACAGGGCCGAAAAACAAAAAGATTTCGTATTCATATGACAAAGACCTTCTCAAAAAGGTGACGGATACTGACGGCAGCGTCACAAGCTATGACTATGATGCCGAAGGGCGCCTCGTCAAGCAGTATTCCGCAAACAGCACGGATGACAAACCGCTGTTCACTGAATACCAATATAGCGGCCACCGCCTGGCCAAAGCCGTCAATGCGAAAAAAGAAACGTACGACTACAGCTATGACGCGGACAAAAAAACGCTGCTCATGACGCAGCCGAACGGCCGCAAAGTGCAGTACGGCTATAATGAGGCGGGCAACCCGATTCAAATGATCGATGATGCCGAAGGGCTGAAAATCACGACCAACACCGTATACGAAGGCAACAACGTCATTCAGGACACCGATCCGAACGACGCGGATACGGGCAAAGCGACAGAAAGCTATCAATATGATAAAGACGGCAACGTCACAGCCGTAAAAGACAACTACGGCACCGAAACGTATCAGTACAACAAAAACAATGACGTAACGAAAATGAAGGACACCGAGGGGAACGTCACTGATATTGCGTACGACGGACTTGATGCCGTTTCTGAGACGGATCAAAGCGGAAAATCCTCATCCGCCGCCGTGTATGACAAGTATGGAAATCTCATTCAATCAAGCAAAGAGCTGGCAGCTTCGGCAAGCCTGCTGAAAGACGGCAGCTTTGAAGGAACAAAGCTGGGCTGGAATCTCACCGCTACGAGAGACAGCGGAAGTATTGCATCTGTAAAAGCAAGAAGCGGCGCGCTGTCCGGACAAAAAGCACTGGAGATCTCCTCACAATCCGCTTCAGCCGGAACAGAGCACGGCCATGCGTCCGCAACGCAGGAAGTGCAGCTTGAGCCGAATACGACGTATACACTCAGCGGCCAGATCAAAACGGATCTGACAAAGGCAAGAGCGTATTTCAACATTGATCTGCGTGACAAAGACCAAAAACGCATTCAATGGATTCACAATGAATCAGGCGCATTAGCCGGAAAGAATGACTGGACGAAACGGCAGATCACCTTTACAACACCGGCCAATGCAGGAAAAGCCATCGTCTATATGGAAGTGGACCATAACGACAAGGACGGCAAAGGAAAAGCGTGGTTTGATCAGGTTCAGCTGGAAAAAGGCGAAGTCTCTTCAAGCTATAACCCGGTGCAAAACAGCAGTTTCACGGCTAAAGCAGACGGCTGGAGCACAAGCGGAGCCGCCGCTGACCTTGATGAAGGCTTCGATGATGACAGCTCATTAAAAGCGTCCCGCACAAATGCATCACAAGCCAATGCGGCCGCAAAACAAACCGTTACATTAGGCCAAAGCGCGGACGATAAGCCGGTATATATCACGCTGACAGGAATGTCCAAGGCTGACGGTGTAAAATTAACGAACGACAATGATTACGCTCTTCAGGCCGGCGTCACTTATGCGGACGGAACGACGGGCGTCTACACCGCCAAATTCCCGCAGGGGACCCAAGAATGGAACCGGGCAGCGGCAGTCATTCCGAAAACAAAGCCGATCAATAAAATCGAAATCAGCATTCTGTTCCAAAAAAGCGCCACAGGAACGGCGTGGTTTGATGATATCCGTTTAATCGAAGGAAGCATCCTGACGAAAAACACCTATGACGAAAAAGGAAACTACGTCACAAAAGAAGAAGACGAACTAGGTTATGCAAGCACTGCTTCATATGACGAGACTGGCAAGAAAACATCTGAAACCGACGCGAAAGGCGAAACAACCGCCTACGAATACGATCAGGCCGACCAGCTGACAAAGCTGACCCTGTCAAACGGCACATCCATCCTTCACAGCTATGACAAGGAAGGAAATGAGCTGACAAAAACGATTCGGGCCGGCACGGACCAGACCTATCAATATGAATATGACGTCATGGGCAAGCTCGTCAAAACAACCGACCCGCTCGGCAATGTACTGAAGAGTGAATATGACGCCAACAGTAACTTGACGAAAACCGTTTCCGCCAACGGCAATGAAGTGTCGCTGACCTATGACGGCACCGATCGGGTTAAGTCAAAAGCGTATAACGGCACTGAAAAATATAACTTTACCTATGACAAAAACGGCAATGAAACGTCTGTCACAAACAAAGAACAAAATACAACGAAAAAACGCACCTTTGACAACAAAAACCGCCTGACCGAATTAACCGACCGCGGCGGCAGCCAAAGCTGGACGTATCCGGCTGATTCGGATAAGCTGAAAACTTTCTCATGGAGCCACGGCGGCCAAAAAGGAACAAACAGCTTTACGTACAACAAACTTGATCAAATGATTGAAATGAAAGACGGCACTTCAGCCTATACATTTGATTATGATGAAAACGGCAATGTCCAGACATTCATCAGCGGCAATGAAGTCGGCACGAGTTTTTCATATGATGAGCGGAATCTCGTCAGCTCTCTTCATATCGGAACGAAAAACGGCGGCAGCATCTTCCGGGAAAGCTATGAATATGACGCCAACGGCAACCGCACGGTCATCGACAGCTCAGCGGGCGGAAAGGTGCAGTACGAATACGGCAAGCTCAACCAGCTCGTCAAAGAAACTCATGAAGACGGCACCGTCATTCAATATACGTACGACGGCTTCGGCAACCGGACAAACGTCACCACCACAAAGGACGGCGCAAGCAAATCAGTCAACGCATCCTTCAACATCATGAACCAGCTGACGAAGGTGAATGACGAAGACCTGTCCTATGATAAAAACGGCAACCGCACATCGGACGGCAAATACACATATACGTGGGACGCGGAAGACAACCTGACCGCCGTCACGAAAAAAGGCGAAGACAAGCCGTTCGCAACATACAAATACGATGAAAAAGGAAACAGAATCCAAAAAACCGTCAACGGAAAAGTTACGAACTACTTCTACGACGGAGACAGCCTGAACGTCCTGTATGAAACAGACGCCGACAACAACGTCACAAAATCATACACGTACGGTGACAGCGGCCAGCTGTTATCCTATACAGAGAACGGCAAGAAATATTTCTATCACTACAACGCACACGGCGACGTCATCGCCATCTCAGACAGCACCGGAAAAACCGTTGCCAAATATCAGTACGATGCATGGGGAAATCCGACAAAAACCGAAGCAAGCGACGAAGTAAAAGACAACCGCTACCGCTACGCAGGCTACCAATACGACGAAGAAACCGGCCTGTACTATCTCATGGCCCGCTACTACGAACCAAGAAACGGTGTATTCTTATCACTAGACCCAGACCCGGGCAGCGACGGCGATTCACTGGATCAGAATGGATATGCATACGGAAACAACAACCCGGTCATGAATGTCGATCCGGACGGGCATTGGGTGTGGCTTGTGGTAAATGCCGGATTTGCAGCCTATGATGGATATAAGGCATATAAATCAGGTAAAGGATGGAGAGGTGCAGCCTGGGCAGCGGCTTCGAACTTTGGTCCTGGGAAGTTATTTAAGGGTGCTAAAAGGGTTTATAGGTTTGCAAAAACAGCAGGCAGACAAGGAAAACAAGCTAAGTTAAAATCTTTATTAAAGGATCATAAACAGCCTAGGCATGTTAGAGGGTGGATAAAAAATGAAATTAGACATAAGAAATACAAAAACAGAAAATCGATACGTGTTCCAAAAGGGTATGAACTAGCTCACAAACGTGGTTACGAGGCAAGAAAAGGTGCGAGCTACAAGCATTCTGATTTACAAGTAATAAGAAATCATAGGTTACAGCATTTTCATGATGGTTATGGTAAAGGAAGAAAAAATAAAAATACCCGATGGAAATATAGAGGATAATAAGGAGAATAAAAAAATGAACGAAAAAGAACTTGAAATGACATTAAAGTTGGATCCCAATAAAAGGTATCGTTATTTTATTAAGAAAGTTGCTGACTATGAAGAAGTCTGGTCATTGAGTAATGATAGAGGGTGGGTTACATCTGAAGACGACAATGGGAAAATACAACTTCATTTTTGGCCAACAAAAGAGCATGCAAAGTATTGTGCAATTGAGAAGTGGAAGGATACAAATCCGGAATCAATTAGTTTAGAGGATTTTGTAGAGAATTGGCTTCCTGGTATGCTTGAGGATAATGTCGGTATATCCATTTTTTATAATAATACTGATTCAATTTCAATACCGATTCCTCAGGTTTTTTCTGATATCGAGGATGAATTAGAAAACTATTAATAACTAAAAACTTTTTAAGAGAGACAATTTTCTGTCTCTCTTAATTTAAATTCCTGTGAAAGAGTTTTTCTTTTGACAACAAAAAAAGAAATTTTGATTGTTTTTGAATAGCTGAATCTAATGTAAAGAATATTGGTTACTGGCTATTCAATGCTTTCAAATAGATGCTAAAGGACCTTTTCTAGATCTTCATCTCTACAGTAACTGTTTAACAGATAAATACAAATCGATAATAATTGATGACTTCGCCCTGAAGACTGAAGCAGGTGAGAAAGTAACATATGGTGAAAGCGATTTTCAACAATTAGGAAATGCAGTGGAAATTGAATTTGAAGAGACTCGTTATTTTGTGAAGGTTCAGCAACGAAATGAATTCCAAAATCATACGAAGAGAGGGCTTGGAAAACTTATTTCAGGAATTTGTTTGAGGATGCTTCTTTTAGAGAGGCGCTTTGGATAAAACCAAAAAACCATTAAATATACTGGATCTAAAAAGCGAAGCAGATGAAGTATTCGAGACAGAGGATTGGGAATATCCCGATTATCTGACAGATCCAAGTCAACTAATTTCTTTTCAATCATTTGCGCAATATCTTGAAAAAGGCGCAGGTTCAGTTGATTTAGGTGATAATAACTGGAGGGAGTGGGAGGATTACGATATTGAGTAGTTGATGAAGGCAACCTTTTTAACCTCTGCGCGTACAGAATTTAAACACGACATTTCAGGATATGAGCGGTATGAAATAGAAAAGAAAGAAGGCCGTTCTATTGGGATATTGGGAAGAAGAATATAAAAACAAGAAAGTTTTACTTAGTGATGAAGGCTTAGATATATGTTTTGATGCTGTAGAAAAATTTTGTGAATTATATAAGAGAGAGCTGGATAGAGAACCGATATTAGAAGAATTCTTAGCAACTTTAGTTACAGTAATGAATACAAATGGAGATTCTTCGTTCACAGAGTTAGTTGATAAGCGAATAGTAGAAATAAAGCCAACGACCAGGAAAGTGAAACCAATAGCTAAAGTAATACCGGGAGCTGTTATTCAAATACCTTTGGATAAGATAGGGAAGTATACTTATGCTTGGGTCATTGAAGGTGATCTATCAAAAAATAAAGACGATGACATTCTTATTCAGTATTATAATATTTTCACTGAAAATACACTTAGCAGAGAAGAAATCATTCGTCTAATGAAAGAAGAAAATAAGAAAATATTTGCGGCTAATACTGGGCACACAGGTTTTCTGCAAGGAGATTGGAAAGTAATATCCAAGATGCCTCAAGAGATAATAGAGAAAAACAGTCATTCTCAATAAAATTTGTTTTATATGAAGAAGGTAAATATCTCATAAGTGAAGGCGATTCATTTGCATCAGAAGATGAATTAGCAGAGGCAGATGAGAAAACGGGCAAGGACATCCCTAACCCATTAGGTATATTTGGACATTCGGCTGTAGAATCTATTCTCTATAAATATTTTGAAGGAATGTCAATGGAAGAAATCATAAAGAATGAATTGTAAAAGACTGATTCCTTACATTCTTGAAATTAATGTTAGAGGATACTTACTGTACAGAAACTGACAGTAGTAAGTGTTTTGAGTGCTGAACGAGGCATAACATGAAAAAAATCAACCTGAATTCTATTACACAGAAAGAGATACTACAAATAGAAAAACAATTTGAACGAATCGCATTAAACAAAATAAGAAACAATCAAGAAAAGTTTAGAAAAATGGGATTGGAAATTGAAGCTGCTTTTGGAAGAGTCGGAGACGAAAAAGTAATAGGAAACGAAGTACAGCCCTCAGATTGTTTTGAGAATACCTATAATTCATTGGTGTTTTTTTCTGCAGCTTATGTGGATGGCGCAGGCTTTCACGATAATGAAGTCGGCTATTGTGTAGACCACCTAGATATATGGATTTGTGAAAGAAGGTTGTTTTCGGGGAAAGTGGGATATTTATCAGATCTAGAAAGTGATGAAGAAATCGCAAAAGAAATTCAAAACAGGATAGATGAATTGTACTTAGAAGCGGCAGAAATGATTGAAATGTTAAATGAATCCTAGTCTATTAATGTGAAGAGAGGTTCCCGGCCTCTCTTTTCACCCAAAACGAGGAGGCAGCATGGCTAAAATTAGAGATGATTGTCTGGAACTTGACATAACACCGAGAAGGTATCAAGAGGCGGAGGATGATCCTTTTATCTCAACAATGTTTGAACTGTTAGAACATAATAAAGTAATCGCCCGCGATTACTCCGCCGCTTTATTAGAAAGTGAATATAAAATGCTGATATCAGGGATTGAAGCATTATTAGCAGGGAATCAAGATAGGATACGTTTAGAAACAATTGAACCATTTTTTATTTTGAGTATTGATAAAGAAAACGAATATTACAGATTTATCATTAGATTTGTGGAAAATCACTTAAATA
Organism: Bacillus sp. IS1; assembly: GCF_032461585.1. Classification (NCBI taxonomy): domain Bacteria; kingdom Bacillati; phylum Bacillota; class Bacilli; order Caryophanales; family Bacillaceae; genus Bacillus; species Bacillus sp. IS1. The sequence continues at coordinate 212,737 of NZ_JAWCWR010000002.1, forward strand.
CGACTTTCTATAAAGTGAACTGTAATGAAGAGAAGCTAGAACTTTTCGTGAAGACTTTAAAATCAGATCTCAAAGACTCCAAAACGTCATTGGGGAGATAAACGATGTACAAAACAATTAATGAATGGGTAGATTACATAGATGGGGGGTGCGCTGTCCTTCATTTTGATTTTCAAGTGTTTAAAAAAGAACTTTCACTTAAGATTCAGGTCGTTGAAAATAAAGCCGAATATACGCATAACATTCTTTTTCAAAATGTAGCATCTGTTTATTTTAGTGCAGATATTGGTGATATGAGATTAGAAAAAATAGATCCTGAAGAATACAATTGGCAAGTATTTGAGATGAGTTACCACCCGGAAGGAATCGGAAATCTATCAAATGCTGTAATTCCGGAGTATCAATCAAATGCTAATTTTCTCATTGACATGAACAGAATGCTGATTGCTATAGAAGCTGAAACAGTTCGCTTTGACGACCAATCATTTTATGCGTATCATTCAAAATCATAAATAAACAAATAAGAGAGGTTCCCAGCCTCTCTTTTCTTAAAGGACAGAAACCAAACCGTGGATCTGCAGCAAATACATTTATACGTTGGAAACCGTTTATTCCACACAGAATATGGCTGTGAGCTTGCGTATAAACCGCCGAAAATAAGAGGTACAAGATGCATCCCTTTTTTATAAAGAACACAAAGGAATCGGCAGTCTTTCAATCTCAGATATATTCCTTATTTCATGAAGACAAAACGTTGCCCGAACAAGTATTTAAACAACAAAAACATTATTATCTATTCGAGGAATTCCACTGGGTCTTGTCTGAAGAAGGCTGGGAGATGCTCAAAAGTTTGGCGCATCATCATCACGATGATTTTATCTTAATGGCTGTTCTGGAACACCCGGATGATATAAATCGGTTTTACGGGGAATTCGGATATTTTAACTGGTTAAAAATCCCCTTGAATATAACCAAAGATGAATATCTATCCATTTTAACGGATTATCCAAAATACAGTGAAGACAACTGTATCATGGAAATTGCATCCCGCGTCGTATGGGCTTCACCGTCTTTAAAGTGGGCGATTTACGGAGAGAGAGATTTTGAAATCTGTATTCTAGGTATTGATCAGGAGGTTGCGGGAAAAACGTTAGAATCATGGAGGCCCTTAGAGGATCATGTTTTAGACTGGATATCAGTTGTATTCACGGATCAGATCGTTCCGGATGAATTTCAAAAAAAGCTCGCCGCGCATTATAAATACAAGGGGCAATGACATGAAAATAAAAATGAACAAGATACACGATGAATCAGTAAAAGGATGTTTTTGTCACTTTGACAACTGCGGACGTCAGTATCTTGGTCAGCATCAGAATGGCAGTCTTTCGTTTACGATCACGGAGGAATCCGGCGATACCCGAGAGGTTCATATCGATGAACAAATTCCGTGTGAGGATATTATGCTGTTTCAACAGAGTTCGGCTGCCAGGTATGTGTTGATTTTCTTTGAATCGCATGAGTATAAAGTGAAAGTATTTTCAGCAGAAGGAACAGAACAAAGTGCATTTTCTCTGCCTTCAGGGGTTTCATGCAGTCTTTTGGACGAAAAACAAAACCTGTGGATCGGTTTAAGTGATGAAGGTATTTATAGTGATGAAAATCATGAAGGGCACAGTGTGCTGTGCTTCACTTTAGACGGGCAGCTAAAGAAAATTCACATTGATCAGCAGCTTTCAGAAATATATGCACCCGCGGCAGATGACTGCTATGCACTTGCAGAAAAAGACGGACTGATCTACATGCTGTATTACGCTTATACAGTCATTGCTGCGTTTGATGAAACCGACGTGAAACGAGTTTGGATTATTTCTGATAAAACATATTCCGGGGTTTACGACCAGCTAGCGATTTCAGATGACGGGTTTTGGATATGCAAAGATGATCATTCACTGTCTCTCATTCCGGCTGATGTCAGTCTGCCGATGCAAGAGATAACGTGCTGTGATGCGGATGGCGATGAGCTTTCCGGGCATCAGCTGAAGCTGACTAGCAATGCCATTTACGCGGTCTCGAATTCAGGGATTTATAAGCGGGATATCAGTAATGGGAAAGCGGCTAAATGAGATGTTAAGATCCAACAGATATTCTTTAAATAATGACGTCATCAGAAGCTTGAAATTACACAAAAAAGAATTAGAGGGTCCGCTGCCTTCAGATGCAGGAAGATTTGAAGAAGACTTTGAGGGTGCCGCCTGCGCTGGGGATTTTTATGAGTATTTTGCGCTTATCTGCGGCAGCTTAGATTTTGTTTTGGCGAATAAACAAATGCCTGCACGGCAGCAGCGTAAAGCCTTATATAAATCCTTTTTTGAGCTGTATCCGCAATATGCGCAGCTGAAAAACGCTTTAATGGATTATCCGGAGCTCAGCCGGGAAATCGGGCGGCATGAACGGGTGAGAGGGCTGTTGGTCAGCATTTTAAACAAGAAAGGCAGGCTTCTGACGTGAAAGAACCAACAATAGCAGAATGTCTGAAGAAGGCTGGTCTGATCCTGAACGGTCAAGCGGCGAGGGAAGAAGTGTCGGATTGGGCGTGCGAGTACGTGGCTGCAGATGATCCGGCGGTTGAGGACGAAACCGTTTGGGAGATGCTCGTATATTTGAGCGGGTTTGATCTGAAAGATTCGCCTGATGCGTATCTGCATACGTTAGAAGAATGAAGAGATTGGGTGCAGGAATATAAAGAAGTTCATGGGGCTTTGTAAGAAAAATTCATTTGAGTCAGACATGTCAATTCAGGTGAAAAAAAGGAGGCGCAAAATGGAGTGGCACAAACATGAGAAAGCAGTTCTACTGAGGCTGGATGATCTTGAAAGCATCACCGACATCCATCTGGATATCAGCCCGATCGACGGCGGCTGGGAATCGATCCGCTACTATGTCGATGGCGGGGAAGGAAGCATGAGCTTTTATTGCGCCAAATGGGTCGTGCTTGACATGAAGAAAAAGCAGTCCCCCGAATGGCCCGGCAAAACGTCAGGGTAAAGCGGCGGCATTTCGCGTATAATGAGGGGAGCCGGACAGAGAAGGAGTTTAGTCATGAATGAGTTTAATGAATATGCGATCAGCCCCGAGATCCGACGGGCGCTGAATGGCTTGCAATACACCGAGCCGACTGAAGTGCAGCGGCGCGTCATCCCCGCCGCGCTGCAAAAAAAAGACCTCGTCGTCAAATCGCAGACGGGCAGCGGCAAAACCGCGGCCTTCGGCATTCCGATCTGTGAGCTTGCGGAATGGGAGGAAAACAAACCGCAGGCGCTGATTTTAACGCCGACCCGCGAGCTTGCGGCGCAGATTAAAGAAGATATCACGAATATCGGCCGTTTCAAACGGATAAAAGCCACGGCGGTTTTCGGAAAAGCTTCTTTTGACAAACAGAAAACCGAACTGAAGCAAAAAAGCCATGTTGTTGCCGGAACGCCGGGGCGTGTGCTTGATCATATAGAAAAAGGGACGCTGCCGCTTGAACGGCTGGCGTATGTGGTGATTGACGAAGCGGATGAAATGCTGAATATGGGATTTATTGAACAGGTGGAAGCCATCATTCAGCATCTGCCGAAAAACAGAGTCACCATGCTGTTTTCAGCGACGCTGCCGGATGACGTCGAGAAGCTGAGCCGCACATATATGAAAGACCCTGAATTGATTGAAGTAAAAGCGGAAGGCCTGACGACAAAAGACATTGAGCATTTTGTCACCAGAACAGAAGAAGAGGACAAAACATCTTTGCTGCGTGATGTCCTGATCACCGAAAACCCGGACAGCTGCATCATATTCTGCCGGACAAAAGAAAGAGTCATCCAGTTAACCGATGAGCTGGACAGGCTGGGCTACCCTTGCGATAAAATTCACGGCGGCATGGTGCAGGAAGACCGCTTTGACGTCATGAATGAATTCAAGCGCGGCGAGTTCCGCTATCTCATTGCGACCGACGTTGCCGCCAGAGGAATTGATATTGAAAACATCAGCCTCGTCATCAATTATGATATTCCGCTTGAAAAAGAAAGCTATGTGCACCGCACCGGCAGAACGGGCCGCGCCGGACACCGCGGACGGGCCGTCACGTTTGTGACACCGTCTGAATCGCGGTTTCTGAATGACATTGAGACATATATCGGTTTCCGCATCCAGAAGCGGGAGGCGCCGTCTGAGAAAGAAACAGCGGAACGGAAAGCGGCTTTTGCGGAAAAACTGAACGCCCGCCCCGATGTCAAAACAGACAAAAGCGAACAGTTAAACAAAGACATCATGAAGCTGTACTTTAACGGCGGGAAAAAGAAAAAACTCAGAGCGGTCGATTTTGTCGGAACGATTGCGAAAATCGACGGCGTTTCAGCCGATGATATCGGGATTATCACGATTCTGGACAACGCATCGTACGTCGAAATTCTGAACGGCAAAGGCCCGCACGTTCTTGACATCATGAAAAATACGACGGTCAAAGGCAAAAAACTGAAAGTCCATAAAGCCAAGAAATAAAAAAAAAGCCTGCCGCGCGCAGGCTTTTTTTACGCCGTCTCCTCGGGGACGAACGCAAGGATGGCAATGCCGATCACAAATAATAAAATCAGGCTGAACACGGCGGCTGACGAATTTCCGGTCAGCTGGGCGGTCACGGCAATCAAAAGCGGGCCGATAATCGAAGCGAACTTGCCGAAGATATTATAAAAGCCGAAAAACTCATTGGCGTTCTGTTTGGGGACAAGCTTGGCAAAGTAAGAGCGGCTCAGCGCCTGAATACCTCCTTGGGAAGTGGCGACAAGCATAGCCAAAACCCAGAAATCAAAAGCGGAATCCATAAAATAAGCATACGTGCAGACAATCATATACACGCCGATTCCGGCATAAAGCATCGTTTTTCCTTTAAACCGTTCGGCCAGCCGTCCGTACAAAATCGAAAAAGGCGCGGCGACGACCTGTGTGACAAATAAAACAATCAGCAGATTTGCCGCGCTGATGCCGAGGTCAGCCCCGTATGACGTGGACATTGTAATGATGGTGCCGACCCCGTCGATGTAGAAGAAATAGGCGAGCAGAAACAAAAACAGCGCCCGGTGCTTCCTAATCTGCTTCAGCGTTCCGGCCAGCCGTATAAAACTGCTGAGTACAAGCCGCGGCTCCCTCTCGATATAATAGCGCTGGCGGACGCGGAGAAGGAGCGGGATCGAAAACAGCCCCCACCATGCCGCCGTAATCAAAAAGGCAATGCGCCCGGCAGTCTGGGCGGACAGCGGAATCACCTCCGCTTGTGCTGAAAGAATGACGGCAATGCTGAGGAGAAAAGGGATCGTGCTGCCGATATAGCCCAGCCCAAATCCCCTGGAGGACACCATATTCATCCGCTCCTTTGCGGCCACATCAACGAGAAACGCATCATAAAACACATTAGACCCGGCAAAGCCGATCGTGGAAATCGTATAACAAATTAATAACAGCATCCAAGATTCGCCGGGAATCAAAGCCAGCGCGGCTGTGCCCGCCACACCGATCAGAAGAAAGAAGGCAAAAAACCGTTTCTTGCATCCTTTGTAGTCGGCAATCGTTCCTAAGACGGGGCCGAGCATCGCCAAAATAAAAGTCGCGGCGGCAATCGTATAGCCCAAATAAGCGGTAGAATCAGCCGCGCTGACACCGTTTTCCGCTGCCGCGGCTTTAAAAAACAAGGGGAACACCGCCGTCATAATAATGACCGAATAAGCTGAATTGGCCCAATCATACAGCATCCAGCTGCTTTCTTCTTTCGAAAACCGTTTCATCACACACGCTCCTTCCCAAAAACCGGTTCTCTGCATTATATGCGCCTCATCCGCATCGTTGGACAAAGATTTCTGAACGGCGTTTTCTGATTGACATGGAGATATTGACCTAGTTCAAAAAGAATGTACAATCAAGGTGTAGCAGGTAAATGGTCAGGCGGGAGGGAGACAGAATTGAAGATTGCGAAAGTCATTAATAATAATGTCGTCAGTGTGCTCAAAGAAGGCAATCAGGAATTGGTCATCATGGGCCGGGGCATTGCTTTTCAAAAGAAAACGGGAGACCCGGTAGATGAAGCCCGCATTGAGAAAGTGTTTACGCTCGATAACAAAGATGTATCCGAAAAGTTCAAAACCCTTTTGTATGATATCCCGATCGAATGTATGGAAGTATCCGAAGAGATTATCAGCTATGCGAAATTACAGCTCGGAAAAAAGCTCAATGACAGCATCTATGTGTCGCTGACCGACCATATTAACTTTGCCATCCGGCGCAACCGAAAAGGGCTTGATATCAAAAACGCCTTACTGTGGGAAACAAAACGGCTGTACAAAGACGAATTTGCAATCGGCAAACAAGCGTTGGCCATGGTAAAAAACAAGACTGGCGTGTCTCTGCCGGAGGATGAAGCAGGCTTTATTGCGCTGCATATTGTCAATGCCGAGCTGAATGAAGAGATGCCCAATATCATCAACATTACAAAAGTCATGCAAGAGATTTTGAGTATCGTAAAATACCATTTTAAGATTGACTTCAACGAGGAATCACTTCACTATTATCGATTTGTCACCCACTTAAAGTTTTTCGCGCAGCGTCTTTTTAACGGCACACATATGGAAAGCCAGGACGATTTTTTGCTGAAGACAGTGAAAGAAAAGTACCATCGGGCGTATGAATGCACGAAGAAAATCCAAACATGCATTGAGCGGGCGTATGAACACAAGCTCACCAGTGACGAGCTGCTGTATTTAACGATTCACATAGAAAGGGTAGTCAAATAAGCATAATGAAAGCGTTGGCATTTTTTCTTCATTCACATATGATCTTGTTAGGATTGTTACTGATAAGCAGGCAAAACCTAAATTACAATGAGCGCTGATCATTTCTGTTTGTGCTGATGGTAATTTAGGTTTTTTAAGATTCATTATTATCATTATTCTGACCGATGTCCCCTTTTAACAGAATCATGTATGATCGATAAAGAAACCGCTTTCAAAGAAAGGAGAATGCCGACATGTTTTATCGTATGAAACGAGTGTTGCTGCTTCTTGTCACTGGATTGTTTATGAGTTTGTTTGCAGTCACTTCTACTGCCTCGGCTCAAACAGGTGGATCGTTTTTTGACCCTTTTAACGGCTATAACTCCGGTTTTTGGCAAAAAGCAGATGGTTATTCGAATGGAAATATGTTCAACTGCACGTGGCGGGCTAATAACGTATCAATGACGTCATTGGGTGAAATGCGTTTAGCGCTAACAAGCCCAGCTTATAACAAGTTTGACTGCGGGGAAAACCGTTCTGTTCAAACATATGGCTATGGACTTTATGAAGTCAGAATGAAACCAGCTAAAAACACAGGGATCGTTTCATCGTTCTTCACTTACACAGGTCCAACAGATGGAACTCCTTGGGATGAGATTGATATCGAATTTTTAGGAAAAGACACAACGAAGGTTCAATTTAACTATTATACAAATGGTGCAGGAAACCATGAGAAGATTGTTGATCTCGGGTTTGATGCAGCCAATGCCTATCATACGTATGCATTCGATTGGCAGGCAAACTCTATTAAATGGTATGTCGACGGGCAATTAAAACATACTGCAACAAACCAAATTCCGACAACACCGGGAAAGATCATGATGAACTTGTGGAATGGGATAGGTGTCGATGACTGGCTCGGTTCCTACAATGGTGTAAATCCGCTATACGCTCATTATGACTGGGTGCGCTATACAAAAAAATAATGTACAGAAAAGGATTTCCGCAAACGGAAATCCTTTTTTAATTAAAACGAAATAATCCCAATCAAAAGCGCCGCAATCGTCATCACAATCGTTGTTCCCACGGCCCATTTAATAGTGAATTTTTGATGGTCGCCAAAGCTGACGCCCGCCATTCCGACCAATAGATAGGTGGATGGCACAAGCGGGCTGAGCAGATGCACCGGCTGGCCCAGCAAGGAGGCTCTTCCGATTTCAGCGGCGTCTATTCCGTAAGCGGAAGCGGCTTCGGCGATGATGGGAAGGACACCGAAGTAAAAGGCGTCATTCGACATGAAAAAGGTGAAAGGCATGCTGGCAATCGCAGTGATCAACGGCAGATGCGGGCCCATGGCATCAGGGATGAGGGATACGAGAGAATGCGCCATCGCATCGACCATTTTTGTGCCGGAGAGAATGCCTGTGAATATGCCTGCCGCAAACACCATTGAGACAACGTTTAACGCATTACCCGCATGCGCTGAGATCCGTTTCTGCTGCTCTTTGACATTTGGATAGTTGACCATCAAGGCGATGGCGAACGCGATCATAAAAAGAACAGGGATTGGCAGCAGGCTGGTGATCAGCGCGGCCATCAGGGCGACAGTCAGCAGCAGGTTGAACCATTGGAGAGCCGGACGCTTGAGCGGCGCTGCCTCCGGATCAGAAGACGGCGCATGTTCAATCGAAATGATGCCGAGCCGCTTCCGTTCTTTTTTTCCGAGGAGATAAGCAACGGCGATCACCCAGAGAACGCCGGCGATCATAGCGGGAATCAGCGGCGTAAAGACTTCCGACGTGTCCAATTTCAAGGAAGCTAAAACCCTCGCCGTCGGCCCGCCCCACGGAATAATATTCATGACTCCTGAACCGAGCATCGCAATCCCCGCCAGCACCAAACGGTTCATGCCGAGCCGTTTGTAAAGGGGCAGCATTGCCGCAATCGTAATCATATACGTTGTTGTCCCATCTCCGTCCAGCGAAATGGTCATCGTCAGAACCGCTGTGCCGATGGCGATTTTTAACGGGTCCCCTTTGACAAGCGATAGGATTTTGGCAATGAGGGGATCAAACAAACCTGAGTCAATCATAATGCCGAAATACAGGATGGCGAATAACAGCATGATCCCGGTAGGAGCGAGGTCTGTAACGCCTTGAATCATCATCTCGCCGAGATCTTTGCCAAATCCGCTGATCAGGGCAAACACAACAGGAACGACAATCAAAGCAATAAGAGCGGAAAGCCGGTTAGACATAATAAGGTACATAAAGACAATCATCATCACAAAACCGAGTATGGCAAGCACGATATGACCTCCCCTGTTCAACAGCTGTATTAGTAAGCGCTTTCACGATTTATTTCTGTGAAAATGGCTTATTTCAAAATGTGTATGACCGCATATGTAAATACAGACCTAAAATCCTAATGAGCGGATCAGCAGTTTATATGAAGAACGCCGCGGGTAAATGTGCTGTAGAATGTTTCGTTTTAAAAGGGGGAACTGACATGAGTGATGATCAAAACAAACGAGTAAATGAACACTCAAAGGACGAACAGCTGGAGCAGTACCGGTCTGATAACAGCGGCAAAAAAATGACGACCAATCAGGGGCTTCGCGTGTCTGAGGATGAGCATTCTTTAAAAGCGGGCGTCCGCGGCCCGACGCTGATGGAGGATTTTCATTTTCGTGAAAAAATGACGCACTTTGACCACGAGCGGATTCCGGAACGGGTCGTTCATGCGCGCGGGTACGGCGTTCATGGGCATTTTCAGGTGTACGAACCGATGACGGAATATACACGGGCGAAATTTTTGCAGGACCCGTCCGTCAAAACGCCTGTTTTCGTCCGTTTCTCAACAGTGGCGGGCTCCAAGGGGTCAGCCGACACCGTCCGTGACGCCAGGGGATTTGCGACGAAGTTTTATACTGAAGAAGGGAACTATGACCTCGTCGGAAACAATATTCCGGTGTTCTTCATTCAGGACGCGATCAAATTCCCGGATCTCGTTCACGCCATAAAACCGGAACCGCACAATGAAATGCCGCAGGCTGCGACGGCTCATGATACGTTCTGGGATTTTGTCGCAAACAATCCTGAATCCGCGCACATGGTCATGTGGACGATGTCTGACCGCGGCATCCCGCGAAGTTATCGGATGATGGAGGGCTTCGGCGTGCATACGTTCCGTTTCGTCAACGAGAAAGGAAAAGCGCGCTTTGTAAAATTCCACTGGAAACCCGTGCTCGGCGTTCATTCCCTCGTATGGGATGAAGCGCAGAAAATTGCCGGGAAAGATCCCGATTTCAACCGCCGCGACCTGTGGGAAACGATTGAAAACGGCGGCAAAGTCGAGTATGAGCTCGGTGTTCAGATGATTGACGAAGAAGACGAGTTCAAATTCGATTTCGATATCCTTGATCCGACGAAGCTGTGGCCGGAGGAGTTGGTTCCCGTCAAGCTGATCGGAAAAATGACCCTTGACCGCAATCAGGACAATGTCTTTGCGGAAACGGAACAGGTCGCCTTTCACCCGGGAAATGTCGTGCCGGGCATTGATTTCACCAATGATCCGCTTCTTCAAGGCCGGCTTTTCTCTTATACAGATACACAGCTCATCCGTCTTGGCGGGCCGAATTTTCACGAGATTCCGATCAACCGGCCGGTCTGCCCGTTCCATAACAACCAATACGACGGCTACCACCGGATGACGATTAATAAGGGTCCCGTCGCCTATCATAAAAATTCCCTGCAGAACAATGATCCGTCGCCGGCCTCAGAAGAAGAAGGCGGATACGTTCATTACCAGGAAAAAGTAGAAGGCAGAAAAATCCGCCAGCGCAGTGAGAGCTTCAATGACTATTTTTCTCAGGCCAAGATGTTCTGGAACAGCATGTCTCCCGCTGAGAAAGAACATATCATCTCCGCGTTCTGTTTTGAAGTCGGAAAAGTGAACAGCAAGGATGTGCAGCAGCAGGTGGTTGATGTCTTCAGTCACGTCGACGCCGGGCTTGCCGAGCGTGTTGCGAAAGGAATCGGCGTGAACCCGCCGCCGAAGGACCGTGAATCTGATGAAACGTTCACTTCCCCTGCCTTAAGCCAGGAAAACACGGTGAAGACGGCAGCGACAAGACAGGTTGCGGTTTTAACCGACCACGGGTTTTCTGATGAGAAAGTCAAACAAGTGCTTGATGCATGCAAACAGGCGGGAGTCAGAGCCGATATCATCAGCCCCGCGCTGGGAACCATCAAGGGAGAAAACGGCACGGAGCTCGAAGCGTCAGCCACTTTCCTGACAGCGGATTCCGTCCTGTACGACGCTGTTTTCATTCCGGGCGGAAAACAAAGCACAGACAGCCTCAAAGCCCAAAAATCGGCCAGAGACTTCGTCAGCGAAGCCTTCAGCCATTACAAAGCGATCGGCGCCTCCGGTGAAGGAAAAGAACTTCTCGCCCTCGCCGCCGGAACCGAAAACGGCCCCGGCCTTGTTCCGGACGGAAACCATGAACAATTTCTGAAGGCCGTGGCTGAGCATCGGCATTGGGACAGAAGCATATAAGAATGAAAAAGCGCCTTTTATGAGAGGGGCGCTTTTTTATTGTGAAAGTGAAATATCTGAACGAAGCATTAATATTGGGAGAAAACGAAAATGGCTTCCGTGCAAATCCGTCCCTTCCGCTGTCCGGGACATTCAGACAACAGTTTTTAGAGAGTCAGGGCATGCGCTATTTAAAGCAGTCGGGTTGATGAAATAATATGTTTCACCCTCTTTGGTTTACTTCCGCTCTGTGTTTGTGTATCTTAGGGGTAGATTTTCTGGAGGAGCGAATGATAGTGAAGCCGTTTACCGAAAAACAACTCGAAGAATATTACCGGCGTGACGAAAACATGATGATTTTGGTGTTTGCCCAATGGTGCGTCAATCATGACCTTGATCCGATGGCCATTTACAGCAAGGCTTATCCCGGACAGCCTTTAAACGAAGAGCTGCGAAAAACGGCTGAAGAACTTGTCGTGCCGAAGGAGGAATCAGAACCGATTCCTGATCAAACCGTTATCGGCGTTTTGGAGATGTTCGGCAACTCCGATTTGGCGGAAGCTGTTTATGAAGCCATTGCGCAAAGACCTTCACGGTAAAAGAGGCGTGGATTTTCCATGTCTCTTTTTTTCATGGAGAAAATGTGAAAGAAGGCCCAGAAACAATTTGCTGATCTGCGCTGTCTATAGAGTGTAATCCGTTTTCAAAAAGGGAACGGTAATGAAAAGGAGGAGTTGTGATGAAAAAGGCATTCAAAATGATGGCGGCTGTGCTCTTAACCGTGCTGACAGCCGCGCCGTTCGGAGGTTTCGCGCCTTCAGCCGAGGCCGCGCAAACCGCAAAGCCCGTTGTCAAAAGCCATACGTATAAGCATGTAAAGCAGCTGACATACCCCGAGGTCACAAATACGGGAAACGCATCTTTTGAAAAGAAAATCAATCAGGACTTCAAGCGCTATATTGAACAATCGTACAAAGAATATGTGAAAAACAAAAAAGACGGTGAGAAACAAGGCTACAAAGCGGAATACCAGGCAGATTTCAAGGTGAAGTATAATCAAGACGGCAAGCTCAGCATTCAGACGGAAGACTACAGTTACACAGGCGGCGCACACGGGCTGACATCCGTTCAGACCTTTAATTACGACTTGGCCGCAAAAAAACGGGTCACACTCGATAATGTGCTGAATACAAAAACGAAAGCTAACAAGACGAGAGACTATCTTTACGGTTACATCAAGAAACATGATGATCTGTTCGATCAGGACGTTAAAAAACAGGAGATCATCCTGAATAACGAAAGACCTTTCTTCTTTACGAAAAACGGCATTGCCGTTGTGTTCGGACAATATGATCTCGGACCGTACGCGGCAGGAATCCGGGACGTTTTCGTACCTGCATCCGTCTATCAATAAAAAAAAGCGATATCACTCCAAAACGGAGCGGTATCGCTTTTTTTCTATTACCAGACAAACAATCCGACAATCGCCGCGCTCAATAAGGAAACGGCAATTCCGCTGACAAGCAGCTTCCAGACGTTTTTTCCGATGATGGCTGATTTTTCACCATCAAGCAGAGATTGATAAGATCCGTAGATCATACCGATGGTGCTGAAGTTTGCGAATGATGTCAGGAATGTCGTAGCCACGGCAATCGTGTGCGGCGGAAGTGAATTCAGCTGCCCTTTCAGATCGGCCATTGCCACAAATTCATTCGTCGCGAGCTTGATGCCCATCAGCTGTGCGACATACATCGCGTCATGTCCGCCTAATCCGAGAAGGAAGGCAAACGGACTGAAGATGTATGAGAAAATCTTTTGAATGGTCAAACCGTGCATGAACAGTCCGAGTACGCCGTTTAACGCGGCCGTTAACGCCACATAGCCGATCACCATCGCTAAAATGACAATGACCATGTTCATGCCGACAAGCATACTGTTAGAAATCGTGGAGAAGAAGTCTTTTTTCTCCGCTTTTGAAGGAACGTAAATAATATCATCCTCTTTAGAAACGTCCACGGGATTCAGCATATTGGCGATTAAAAGGGCGTTTAAGCAATTCAGCGGGATGGCTGTAAACACATAAGTGGACGGAACCATCGTCAAGTACGATCCGATGATCGAGCCGCTGATGCTGCTCATGCTCATCAGCCCGAATGTCAAAAGCCGATTGTTGCTGACGGCGGCAAGCTGCTGGCGGATGACGGCTAAAGCTTCCGTATTTCCTAAAAACATCATCTGGATGGAGAAAAAGCTCTCCAGCTTCGGCAGACGGGATATTTTAGAAATCAGCCAGCCGATTTTATCAATGAGCCACGGCAGAATACCGAAATACGACAGCATATCAAAGAAGGTCACGACGAAGATAATCGGCAGCAATGCGCTGAAGAAAAAATCAACCGTCGGGTTCGCCATGACAGACGGAAAAGCGAACGCAATCCCTTGACTGGCGCAGGAAATCAGCCATGTAAAGAACGCGCCGATCTTCCCGATGACAAAGCCGCCGACTTTTGTCCCTAACATAAACCAAGTAATCAGAAACTCAAAGACGAGGAGCATGACAATCGGACGCCATTTAATCTTCTTCTTGTTGGGAGAGCATAAGAAAACAACAGCCATGACAACAATGAGACCGACAATGTTCAATAAAAAGTACATGTGAGCAACTCCTATAAGGGTATTATGGAAATAAAAAAAGCTCTTATTCGTCACAAATTCCTGAAAGCCAGAAAGTGTGATAAATAAGAGCCAAAAGAAAAGAATAGACAGCGTCATATGCTTTTCACTCGTTCAAATTTATGCAAACTTTCTTGTAGTCTAGTCTTTTACGGCACTAGGTAGAAACAATCAGACCATATTACTGATCATATACAAGAATAACGATATTACATGAGATAGCAGTATTTTATCGTTTCAATTTTTGAAAATCAACCTTTTTAGATATTTTCAAAATAATAAATTTATATTATAAATAAAGAAAATAAAGGATGTTCATAAGTAATTGGATAATAAAGGTTTAAAATACCCCCAAAAACCGTTCCGGTTCATTGTAAAGACGGGATGCAGCTGATAAAATGGATCTGAGGGCACAGCCTTCAAAAGACGGCAGAAAAGGGGTCATTTTCGTGATCATTCAGTTCATTCGTTACAGATAATGAGAGGTATAGATAAATAGGTTAAACCTTCCAATTTGGCGAGGTTTATTTGTCTATGCCTTTTTCATTTCATCGGAATAACGAATGAATGAGGTGTTTTTTTTGACGTCTATAAAAAGAAAACGCGCGGAATTACTGCAATCATGCCAGTCCGTGTTCAGGTGTCCGCTATGCCGGTCGGCCATGGCGGTCTCACAATACAAAAGCTTGATTTGCGGACAGGGGCATACATTTGATATATCAAAACAAGGATATGTGAATTTCCTCAATAAATCGGTCAAAACCCGCTATGACAGGCAGCTGTTCGAAGCGAGACGCGAGCTTTTTGACAGCCGGGAATTTTTTGGGCCGGTTCAAAAGGAGATCGCCGCCATCATCAGCCGTAAGCAATCTCCGCATAAACCGGCGGCGATATTGGATGCGGGGTGCGGAGAAGGCTCTCATTTAGCCGCCGTATGCAAATTGCTTCAGCCCGCTTTTTCCGTGACGGGAATCGGCATTGATCTCTCGAAAGAAGGTGTGCTGCACGCCGCAAAGGCCTTCGGGAATCATATGGTTTTTGCCGTCGCTGATGTGGCGGATGCGCCGTTTGCCGACAGCTGTTTTGATGTCGTCATGTCCGTTTTATCACCTTGGAATTACAAGGAATGCAGCAGGCTTTTAAAAAAGGGCGGCACAGTCATTAAAGCGGTGCCGCGGCGTGATTATTTGAAAGAAGTGAGGGAATTCTTCTTCGGAGACAGTCCTCGGCGGAACGACACCGCCGATTCTGCGGCCGGACGATTCCAAGCGGGCTTTCAAACCTTTGAGCGCAAACGGCTGTGTTACACGAAGACCTTATCGCAGCCTGACCTCGAGCGGCTTGTGAAAATGACGCCCTTAACATGGAAATGTACTGATGACAGCATCCGGCGGTTTATCAGCCGGAAAGAGGCTGCTGTCACGATAGATATCGATATTTTAATCGGAACCGGTCCGCTGTAAAACGGAAAAGACACGCTAATCGCGTGTCTTTTTTTTATTTCCAGACTTCACCGGCAATGTTGACGACATGGCGCAGTTTCGCCCATTGCTGTTCTTCTGTGATCAGGTTTCCTTCCTCAGTGGAGGCGAATCCGCATTGCGGGCTGAGGCAAAGCTGATCCAGGCTGACATATTGTGAAGCTTCTTCAATCCGGCGTTTAATCGCGTCCTTGTCTTCAAGTTCGCCATGTTTCGACGTAATCAATCCAAGCACAAGCTGAAGATCAGAGCGTTTGACATAGCGGAGCGGTTCAAAGCCGCCGGAGCGGGAATCATCATATTCCAGGAACAATCCGTCAAGATCAAGCCCGTCAAAAATCGTTTCAGCCGCTGCATCATAGCCGCCTTCAGCCGTCCATGTGGATTGGAAGTTGCCGCGGCAGATATGCATCGTAACCTTCAGATCGTCAGGGCGGTCCTTGATGGCGTCATTAATGGAAGCGGCAAACAGCTTGCGCAGCTCATCCGGCGTTGTGCCGAAAGCTTCAATCTGACGAAGCCCCGCTTCTGATAAGAAAACGGCCCATGCGGTGTCATCGAGCTGAAGGTAGCGGCACCCGGCGTCATAGAAAGCTTGAATCGCTTTTTTATACGCCTTTGACACATCGTGCTGAAATTGTTTGTAATCATTCTGGTAGGACGCTTTTTCCAATTTTCCGCGGAAAAACAGCATATTCGGACTTGGGATGGTCATTTTCGGAACAGCATCGCCGGCAATGCTGTGCAGGAATTTATAATCTTCGAGCATCGGATGCTGAGAAAAATCAATATCTCCCGTTACTTTAATGCCGCGCGCTTTCGTCTGTACGTTGTGAAACTGAATGCCGCTTTCAGGCGTAAACGCTTCGACGCCGTCTAAGTTTTCGAGAAAATCAAAATGCCACCAGGCACGGCGGAATTCGCCGTCAGTCACGACATTGAGGCCGGTTTCTTTCTGCTTTTCCACACTGCGGATGATTTCTCTGTTTTCGATTTCGCGCAGCTGTTCTGCCGAAATCTCACCCGCCGCTCTTTGCAGGCGGGCTTGCTTCACAGCCGCCGGCCGCAGCAGGCTTCCGACCTGATCCGCGCGAAACGGCGGGTTTTTTCTTAGAAGCGTATGCAATGGTTGTTCTGTGTTTTGCTGTGACATGAACGATTCCTTCTTTCCTGATGAAATATAAAAAGCTCTTCCCTCGGATAGGGAAGAGCTTGCGTCCGCAAATCTCAACCTTATCTTCAGGATTTAGCACCATTCTGCGAACAGCGGTTGCCGGGTATCATAGGGCCAGTCCCTCCACCTCTCTTGATAAGGAAATATGCTATTTTTCAGAATAAACTGTAATACTCTTAATCTTAGTATATTATCTTATATTGTCAATATATTTCGATAAATATTTTTATTTGTCACCCTCAAATAGAATCATATCTATCACGATGGCGATCGCGAGACAAAGAACGATATCCTCTTCCTTTTCAATCTGCAAATGATAGGAATCGCCCCAGCTCATCCATGATTTGGTGACGGTCATCCGGTTTGATTTTCCGTCTGTCACTTGAAAATTCCGGCCCCACACATCGCCGGTAAGATCCCAGCCGAGTCCGGAAATTTCAAATTTCGGTTTGAATAACGTGACTTTCTTGATGACTTGGCAGACGGGTTTGCCGCTGACGGAAATCTCGTAACGGGGAACGAGCGACATTAGTTTCTGATTGACGCTGGCGAGCGTGCGGCCGTCCAAATCAGTCAGCTTCAGTTCATCACCGAATGAAAACAGCTTTCCTTCAACATTGTAGACTTCTTTCCCGCTTTCAAGAAACACTTGAAAACGATTCTTAAACGTCAACATCCGCTCTTTGATATAAAAATGGTACATAAAAAAACTCCTTTTTTATGTTGTACGAAAAAAGGAGGCGGATGGTTTCATATCGGCCGGGTGCATAAAAAAAAGGCTGCCGATTTTGCGGCAGCTGTCGTTTTTATGATAGCGGCATCCGGCGTTTTTGACGGATCGCATTTAAATCAATGATGTTATTCGTGTCGGCAGCTGTCACCAGCGGGCTTGTCTTTGGCGTTTTCCGGCGGTTGTCCTTACTGAAAGAGAAAACAAGATACCCTGTCAAAGCAGCAAAAATAAGTAGCATCATTTTACATACCTCCCAAAAAAAGTTTTGGTATTATTATTGTACGAAAAAACAAACGAAAAGTATTCAAACAATTGTCACTTTTTTAAAAAATAACGTCATTTTCCGTAAAAATGACTATGGGTTGAAGAAATTTTGCTCTTGTTGTGGTTCTATAGATTGTATCGGCTGATGAATGATGATCGTTTATATAACTTTTTCACTATTTTTTGTAAGAGTCTAATTAACCACTTCGTTGTTTTCGTTTGCCTTGTGTTATTCAGTACCCTAAAAAACCTTATAATATGCAAAATAACTGCTTCTAACAGATGACTGCGGAATGACAGCGCTTTCTTTATTTTTTTAAAGAAAACGAGATGTTATCTTAAAAAAATCGTTTGAACATTTTCCGCAGCTTTTTAAAAGGGTTTGATTTCGTCTCCAGAACACGGGGGTCTTTTAAGGTTTTTTTCAATTCTTTCGCTACAGTTCCTCTTGCCATAGTCTTCACTCCTTCTTTCCATTTCATACCTTATATACGGAAAGAAAGAAGGAAAGGTTTCATGTGAAAGAAAAAAACCAAAGCAGGGGGCTTTGGTTTTAAGCGCGCTCTTCAAAGAGCCTGGCGATTTCAACAATGACGTTTACCGCCTTTTCCATATGATCTACGGAAATGTATTCATATTTTCCGTGGAAGTTTTGGCCGCCCGTGAAAATGTTCGGTGTCGGCAGTCCCATGTAAGAGAGCTGTGATCCGTCGGTTCCGCCCCGGATCGGTTCGATAATCGGTTCGATATCGAGGTTTTTCATGGCTTGATAGGCGACATCGACTATCTCTTTGACCGGTTCGATTTTTTCTCTCATGTTGTAATATTGATCACGCAGTTCAAGCTTGATGCTTTCCTTGCCGTATTTGGCCGCCAGCGCATCGGCGGTTTTCTGCATATATTCTTTTCGTTCTGCAAAGCGGTCTCTGTCAAAGTCTCTGATGATGTACGACAGGGCGGCTTCAGAAACGTCTCCGTTCATGGAAAGTAAATGATAGAAGCCTTCATACCCTTCCGTATATTCCGGCGCTTCTTCTTTCGGCAGCGCTTGATGAAATTCCATCGCGATTTTTGAAGCGTTGACCATTTTGTTTTTCGCCGTTCCCGGGTGGACGCTTTTTCCGTAACAAGTCAGCTTTGCGGCGGCTGCGTTAAAGCTTTCATATTGCAGTTCGCCGAGGGGGCCTCCGTCTATCGTGTAGGCGAATGCGGCGTTGAAGCGGCCGACATCGAATTTGTGAGGCCCTCTGCCGATTTCTTCATCGGGCGTGAACGCGACCCGGATCGTTCCGTGTTTGATGTCCGGATGTTTGATCAAGTACGCCATTGCCGTCATGATTTCGGCAATACCCGCTTTGTTGTCGGCTCCGAGCAGCGTCGTGCCGTCTGTTGTAATCAGCGTCTGGCCTTTATAGCGGGAGAGCTCCGGGAATTGCTCAGGCGACAGGACGACATTGAGTTTGTCATTCAAAACGATATCATGTCCGTCGTAGCTCTCAATAATCTGAGGATTCACATTTTCCCCGGTAAAATCGGTCGCTGTGTCCACGTGAGCCAGAAAACCGACAGTCGGCATATCTTTATCCGTATTCGCCGGCAGAGTCGCCATGACGTACCCATTGTCATCGACTGTGATTTCTGTCATGCCGATCGACTTTAATTCATCTGCCAGCATGTTGGCCAATGTCAGCTGGCCGGGGGTTGAAGGGCAGTTTTCATTGTTTTCGTCAGACTGTGTATCGACTTTTACGTAAGAGGTAAAGCGTTCAATGATTTCATTTTTCATACCGTCATCTCCTTTGTCTTATCTTACCATGCGCGGGGGAGGGATTTCTATTTCACAACCGGTTTGATTCGAGGGCTCTGTGTTTTACGCGAATGAAAACAAATTATGAAGAAACGATGACTAAACGATTAAACTTTTTGGAAATGGATGTTTGAGAAAGAAAAAACCGATATAATATGGTCAATTCATTCAATAGAGGAGGCTTTCTTCATGGCGATTTTAGTGACAGGCGGAGCGGGTTATATCGGAAGCCACACATGTGTCGAGCTGTTAAACGGCGGCTATGACATCGTGGTTCTGGATAATCTGTCAAATAGTTCACCGGAAGCATTGGAGCGTGTGAAAGACATTACCGGAAAAGGGCTTGTGTTTTATGAAGCGGATCTCCTTGACCGTGATGCCGTTCACCGGGTGTTTGCTGAAAATGAGATTGAAGCCGTCATTCATTTTGCGGGATTAAAAGCGGTCGGTGAGTCTGTGGCTGTTCCGCTCCGTTATTATCATAATAATCTGACGGGGACGTTTATTTTATGTGAAGCCATGCAGGCACACGGTGTGAAAAAAATCGTCTTCAGTTCTTCAGCGACGGTTTACGGCGTTCCGGAAACAACGCCGATCACTGAGGATTTTCCATTAAGCGCGACCAATCCTTACGGGCAGACAAAGCTGATGCTGGAACAGATTTTACGCGATCTGCATAAAGCGGACTCTGAATGGAGCATTGCGCTGCTCCGCTACTTTAATCCGTTCGGCGCGCACCCGAGCGGCCGGATCGGAGAAGACCCGAACGGCATCCCGAATAATTTAATGCCGTACGTCGCCCAAGTCGCTGTCGGCAAGCTTGAGCAATTGCAGGTGTTCGGCAATGATTATCCGACAAAGGACGGCACCGGCGTGCGGGATTACATCCATGTCGTTGATCTTGCCGAGGGCCACGTCAGAGCGCTTGAGAAGGTGCTGAACACAACAGGCGCGGATGCCTATAATCTCGGCACGGGAAGAGGCTACAGCGTTCTTGAGATGGTCAAGGCGTTTGAAAAAGTATCTGGAAAAGAAGTGCCGTACCGTTTTGCCGACCGGCGCCCGGGAGACATCGCCGCATGCTTCGCAGACCCGGCAAAAGCGAAGGCTGAATTAGGCTGGGAAGCAAAGCGCGGGCTTGAAGAAATGTGCGCCGACTCTTGGAAGTGGCAGTCCTCCAATGTGAACGGGTACCAAAAGGTGTAAAAAGAAAGAGACCTTCAAATGGTGAAGGTCTCTTTTATTACGGTCATTATTTAATTTTCACTTCAACATCGTTGCTGAACTTTAATTTCCAAGTGCCTTTAGAGTATGCGTTTTTATCAACTTCAAAAGCTTTTACGTCAGTAACTTTAATGTTCGGGTTCAAGTCACTTAAAATTTTACTGTTGTCTACTTTTGTTTCTGTTGCATAGCTTGAAGAAGCATCAATATCTGAATCATAGGATGTTCCTTTAGAATCTACTAATTTCGCTCTTGGAATGGAGAAAGAGCTTAACGGCTTGTTTGAAACATTTTTAACTGTGTATTGAACAGCTACGATAACGCCGCCGTCAGACGCTTTTTTCTCGACAAATTGAGAGCCTACTGAATCTCTTTTTTCCACTTTGGTAACAGTAACTTCAGTTTTCTCAGTCTTAACAGTGTCACCGATGTTATACAGTTTTTCCTTGGATTCCGCAGCTTTTGAAGACGCGGTTTTAGATGATGAAGATCCGCCTCCGCCGCCGATGTTTACGAGAATGATAATAACCACTACTGCCAGAAGCAATGTGATAATTTTATGTCTCATAAAAAAGTTTCTCTGATCTTTACCGCAGTTTGGGCATTTTTTAACGCCTTTAGCGATTTCTTTGCCGCATGCCTTACAAGACACCAGGTTGCCTGCCATAATATTTCCTCCTATGTAAACTATTTCTTAAAAACTACATACTATAATGCCTGTAAAATAACCTATAGTCAATAATATTTTGAGAAAAAAAGTATTTTAATGGTTTTTTAGTCATGTATTTTAAAGGCCTTTTTTAGTATCGGCAGATCGTTCGAATTTTTTATAGGTTTATTGAAAAAAGAGTGGTTGAACATGTTCGTGATTTCCCGTATAATCTTGAAAGATATACAAAAACTGAACATAAAAAACAGTGGTTTTCTAGGGTTCCGCAATGCTGAATTGGTCTGGACCGAGAGAAAACACACAGCAGGTTCCTGCTGTGACACGTTGGGATAAAAGCCCGGGAGTTTCTGCTCTTTTGATGAAGAGTGCTCTCCCGGGCTTTTTTGATTTTATAAAAAAGGAGTGTCTGGGATGAAAAAGAGATTACTGGATGTGCTGATGCTGATTATTGGAGCTTTTATCTTTGCTTTGGCCGTTAATTTATTCGCCATTCCGAATGATCTTGGAGAGGGCGGGGTAACGGGAATCACCCTGATCTTGTACTATGTGTTTGAGTGGTCGCCCGGGGTGACGAATATCATTTTGAACGGGATCTTATTGATTATCGGATATAAATTTTTAGACGGAAAAACAACGCTTTATACGATCATTACCGTTGTTGCCAACTCACTGTTTCTGCATCTGACGCATGATTGGCACTCGCCTTCACATGAACTCATTATTAATACTATTTTTGCGGGTGTGTTTGCCGGTGTCGGAATCGGGATCATTATTCGAGTCGGAGGCACGACTGCGGGTTCTGCCATTTTGGCGAGGATTGCGAACAAATATCTCGATTGGAACATCAGCTATGCGCTTTTGTTCTTTGATCTGATTGTCGTCTTCAGTTCTTATTTCATCATCGGTGCGGAAAAAATGATGTTTACCATTGTCATGCTGTACATCGGAACGAAGGTGATGGACTTTATCATTGAAGGCCTGAATACGAAAAAAGCGGTGACGATTATATCTGAGCATAAGCACGAAATCGCTGAGCAGGTCAACACGCTTATGGACAGAGGGGTTACGCTGCTGTCGGGTAAAGGAAATTACACGGGGCAGTCGAAGGAAATTTTATATATCGTCATCCAGAAACAAGAGCTTTCCATGCTCAAAAAAATTATTAAAAGCTGTGATACAAAAGCGTTTGTCATTGTTCATGATGTGCGTGACGTCTTTGGCGAAGGCTTCGTCGATATCTCTAAATAAAAAGAATCCCTCTGCCGGCGCGGAGGGTTTTTTTCTTATGCCGGCAGAAGCGGTTATGATCCGTTTCCCGGGAAATAGCCTGAAAGCTGTTTCTTAAAACGAAGTGGATACAATCGGCCGGACGTTTTATACTGAAAATATGATAGAGCGATAGAAAGGAGCGCATATGAACCCGTTATTGGCAATTTACCCAAGGGCTGTGTTGTCTGATACGTGCTGTACGGCGGAGGATGTCTTTTGCTTTTATGATGAGAAAAGGCGGGTCTATGTCGCCATTCCGAAGGAGGATATCACCCCGAAGGAGAAACTGCTTCTGGAATCATTTTTGACGCCCGCTGAAGAAAAAGGCGATTTTTTTCCGGAGACGGCGGCAGCAAAGAGGTGGCGGCGTTTTCTGCTGGAAGAAGGCCCAGTGCCTGATGTCAAGGAGCCGCGTGTCCGTTTTATCCATTATGACTTATTGGGAGAACGGGACTGGGGGGCATTTACGGAAGCGCTGCGCCATTTCTGGCCGGTTTCATATACAGTTGTCCGGACGGGAAGGGATCAAGGCGTGATTGTGGAGGAAGAAAAGCTGGAAGCGCCAGATTCGGATGACATCGCATCTTTTGTGAAGATTCTCGAAGGCGATTTTTATTTCAGTGTCCGTTTTTTCATCGGAAGGTATTATGACGCGGGAGAACGTCTGCGTCTTCATTATCGGAGAGAACAGCAATATTGTCAGATTGGCCGGCGTTATCTCCCGCAGCTGAGCACGCTGACCGCGGAAACGGTATTTCCGGCCATGCTCACGGAAGAAAGCAGAGAAAAGCTCTCAGCCTTGCTTCACGAAGAAGCGGCGCTGCTGTTTCAGAAAGAACCGGAGCTGAAGCATACGATTCAGACTTTTATTGAACATAACTCGAACATGTCGCTCACATCGAAAAAACTGCATTTGCACCGCAACAGTCTTCAATATCGGATTGATAAATTTGCGGAACGCTCGGGTATTGATATTAAGACATATCAGGGCGCCCTGCTGGCTTATTTCATTTGTCTGCAGTATGAAAAATCACATTAAATGGGAAATGTGCACGAAGGCAGCGGACTTTTTTTATGAACATTGCCTATATCCGCCGCCGTCTGCCACTGTTACAATCCTATTTAAGAAAGCGTTTACAAAAAAAGGGGGAGATGACATGGCGGAACTTCGGCTGGAGCATATTTATAAGTATTACGATCAAAAAGAAGCGGCTGTCGATGATTTTAACCTTCATATTAAAGATAAAGAATTTATCGTGTTTGTCGGTCCGTCGGGGTGCGGCAAGTCGACAACATTGAGGATGGTTGCCGGGCTGGAAGACATTACGAAGGGCGATTTCTATATCGGTGACACGAGAGTGAATGACATCGCTCCTAAAGACAGGGATATCGCCATGGTGTTTCAAAACTATGCGTTATATCCGCACATGACGGTCTATGATAATATCGCTTTCGGTCTGAAGCTGAGGAAGATGCCGAAACCGGAGATTAAAAAACGGGTCGAAGAAGCGGCAAAAATGCTGGGGCTCACAGAGTATCTGCACCGCAAACCGAAGGCGCTCTCCGGCGGTCAGCGGCAGCGGGTTGCATTAGGCCGGGCGATTGTCAGGGACGCCAAAGTGTTTTTAATGGATGAGCCGCTGTCAAATCTGGACGCAAAGCTTCGGGTGCAGATGCGGGCAGAAATTATTAAGCTGCATCAAAGGCTGCAAACAACCACAATCTATGTGACGCACGACCAAACAGAAGCACTGACGATGGCGACACGCATCGTAGTCATGAAGGACGGAAAAATTCAGCAGATCGGCACCCCGAAAGACGTGTATGAACATCCCGAAAATGTATTTGTCGGCGGGTTCATCGGCTCCCCAGCGATGAACTTTTTCAAAGGAAAGCTGACGGACGGCGCCATTCAGATCGGTTCAGCCGCTCTCGGCGTGCCGGAAGGGAAAATGAAAATGCTCCGGGAAAAAGGGTATGCCGGCAAAGATGTTATCTTCGGCATCCGCCCGGAAGACATACATGACGAGCTGATTGTGGTGGAATCCTATAAGAATTCATCCATCACAGCTAAAATCAATGTCGCGGAATTGCTCGGGTCAGAAATTATGGTTTATTCCCGGATCGGGGATCAGGATTTTATCGCCCGGATTGACGCCCGCCATGACATTCATGCCGGTGAGGAATTGACCGTCGCTTTCGACATGAATAAGGCTCACTTTTTTGACAGTGAAACAGAAATCAGAATCCGCTCATAACGCAAAGCCGGACAGCTGGATGTCCGGCTTTTTTGATGTAACAATTTTTGACGCATAACCGATATAAAAAGTAAATAGAAGACAGAAAGCAGGAAAACGATGAAACGCATGATCATGTGCATGTGCCTTTTGGCTGCCGTGTTTACGCTTGCTGCCTGCTCGGGCCATGAGGCAAGCGCCGAACAAAGCATTCCGAAGGCAGAGGCGCACCACGATAAAAAGTCTGTAAAGCGCCAAATCAAAAAAGAGCCGGATACGTCCGCCTGGGTTAAAACGAAAGGAACGGCAAGACTGCCGATTCTGATGTACCACAGCATTTCTGAGGGAAACAGCCTGCGTGTGCCGAAGGAAGAATTCCGGCAGCATATGAAGTGGCTTCATGATCACGGCTATTATACGATGACTCCTGAAGAGGCCTATCTGATGCTGACGGAAGATAAGGAGCCGCGTGAAAAATGTGTTCTGATCACATTTGATGACGGCTATACCGACAATGTGAAAGCGGCCTATCCCATTTTAAAGAAATACAAGATGAAAGCGACAATTTTTATGATCGGAAACTTTATCGGGCATAAGAATCATCTGACTGAGAAGCAGATGAAGGAGATGGCCGCCCACGGCATTTCCATTCAGAGCCATACGATGAACCATCTCGAATTGAACGGGCTCACACCGCAGCAGCAGCGACGTGAAATGAAGGACTCTAAGCGTTTATTTGATCAAATGTTCGGACAGCGGACGTCTATGATCAGCTACCCTGTCGGACGATATAATAAGGAAACATTAAAAGCCGCCGCCGCGTCAGGCTACCGTATGGCGGTCACGACGGAGCCGGGAGCGGCGTCAAGAGATCAGGGGCTTTACGGGCTTCACCGCGTCCGTGTGTCGCCGGGCATGTCCGGCGCGGCATTCGGCTCTTATATTCAAAATGTGATGAAATAACAGAGCCTCCGCATCATGCGGAGGCTTTTTTCAGTTTAATAGAATTGATGAAGCAGCAGAAGGGTGACACTCACGGTAATCGCTCCGCCGATTCTGGTCGACACTTGGGCGAACGGCATAAGCTCAAGCCGTTCAGCGGCGCTCAAGATCGCGACGTCGCCGGTGCCGCCCTGGCCGGAATGGCAGGCATTAATAATCGCCGTCTCAATCGGGTACAGATTCAGCCATTTTCCGGTCAGAAAACCGACGGCCATCATCGTGACGACGATTGATAAAATGGTAATGATGTTGCTGATCGTAAACGCCGCAATCAGCTTGTCCCACGGTGTCATTGAAACGCCGATCGCAAATAAGAGCGGATAGGTCACGGCTGTCGAGAAAAAGCGCGAGACGCCGAAGGCTCCGTTTTCAATCGAAGCCGGCGCCAGCCTGAACAGCTTAATGAGAACGGCAAGGACGAGCATCACAACAGGAGCCGGAAGCTGAAAGAAATCATGCGCCAGCATGCCGACCAAATAGAGGGAAACCGCTAAAATACCGCCCGAAGCGAAAAAGGACAAATCAAATGTTTTATCATTGGCCGGCTGTTCCAATGCGGGAGCGGAATGATCAGACTTATCAACCTTCCCGTTGCCCGTCCATTTCGGTTTGCGTTTCCCGATGACATTCAGCAAACCCGATAACATAATGGCGCACAGGCTGCCGAGCATGATGGACGGCAGCACAAGCGCAAAGGCGTCTCCCTGGGACATCGGCATAATATCGGAGTAGCCGATGGATAAAGGAATCGCGCCTTCACCGACACCCCCCGCCATAATCGGAACGACAATATAAAGCAGCGTGTGCTGAAAGCCGAGCCCGAGCAGCGTCCCGACGCATAAGCCGACGATGGCGGCCGCGATCGAGCCGGCGATCAGCGGAATAAAAATCTTGACGAAAGCTTTGACGAGCGTCTCTCTTTTCATCCCGAGAATACTGCCGACGACGATACCGGCAATAAATAGATAGAGAAAGTTGGAGCTTTCTGTGAATTCTGTTGTTGAAGTAATAATGTCTTTCGGAAGCAGGTGGTAGTAGACGACAGCGGATGGAATAAAGGTTGCGAGAATCGCAGGGCCGCCGATGGACCGCACGATCGGAATGGATTTTCCGATCTGGCCGAAGGTAAATCCGAAAAAACTCATGACGGCAATTGATGTCAGAATGTCGCTTTTTACATCACGGCTCATGACAAACACCGTAATAAGCAAGAAAAGCAGGATATAGATAGGAAGAGGAATAATGCCGATTCTTATATTCATTGCTCTGGCAAACCAGTTATCAGTCCGTTCCTGTTTTTGGATTGAATCCGTTTGCAATTTTGGTTGAAGTTCTCCCATGCTTGTTCCCCCAGTCGTTATGTAGTGAAAAAATATCCCCATTTAAAGTATACTAAAAAATTTAAATTGTTCATATATTATGAATTTACTAGAGGACATGCTTTCTTCACATTTTCTTTCTCAAAATGGCGATTTGGCGGGCTTTTTCGCCGAGAAAAGCATTTTGTTCGCCACACGAATAAAAAAGGGGTACGATATCAAAGGGACAAATATCCTAGGCGCTGACATAAAATCTCTACAAATTCGACAATAATCGGTCACAATTTCAGCCTTATTTTAGGTATATTGATCTTTTTTTTTAGGCTGAATCGTTGTAAAGTAATGATATTGAATCATTTCTATGACAGCCGCTGTCCCCCAGGGTGTACAGGCTGATATTTCAATAGTTTTGACGAATTTGTGAAACATTGAGCAAATATATCATTTTTTGTGAAATACCGAGCAATGATCTCGTTATGTTTGTGAAATGTTGAGCAATTTACCAGATTGGAGGAAAAACATCATGAGTGAGTTGGTATTAGCCCGCATTCAATTTGCATCTACAACATTGTTTCACTTCTTGTTTGTGCCTTTGTCTATCGGGCTTGTGTTTATGGTTGCTTTGATGGAGACGCTTTATGTTGTCAAAAAACAAGAGACCTATCTCAAAATGGCTAAATTTTGGGGGCATCTCTTTTTAATTAACTTCGCTGTCGGCGTCGTCACAGGGATTCTTCAGGAATTCCAGTTCGGTCTGAACTGGTCTGATTATTCCCGTTTTGTCGGAGACGTATTTGGAGCTCCGCTTGCGGTTGAAGCGCTTTTGGCGTTTTTTATGGAGTCTATTTTTATCGGATTATGGATTTTCGGCTGGGACCGTTTATCTAAAAAAGTGCATTTGCTTTGCATTTGGCTTGTGTCCTTCGGAACGATTATGTCATCTTTCTGGATTTTGACGGCAAACTCATTCATGCAGGAGCCGGTCGGCTTTGCGATTAAAAACGGCCGCGCGGAAATGAATGATTTCGGGGCGCTTTTGACAAATCCTCAGCTTTGGGTTGAATTCCCTCACGTCATTTTCGGGGCGCTTGCGACGGGTGCTTTCTTTATCGCCGGTGTCAGCGCATTTAAATTATTGAAGAAAAAAGAAGTGCCTTTCTTCCATAAATCTTTCAAGCTTTCGATGATTGTCGGTCTGATCGCCGGTATCGGCGTTGCGTTCAGCGGACATATGCAGGCTGAGCATTTAATGGAATCGCAGCCGATGAAAATGGCCGCCAGTGAAGCGCTATGGGATGACAGCGGTGATCCTGCCGCGTGGACGGCTTTTGCGAATATTGATACGAATAAAGAAAAAAACACATCAGAAATTTCAATTCCTTACGCACTGAGCTACTTGGCTTACCAGAAGTTCAGCGGCAGTGTGAAAGGGATGAAAACACTTCAAAAAGAATACGAAAAAACGTACGGAAAAGGCGACTATATCCCGCCTGTTAAAACGACGTTCTGGAGTTTCCGCATTATGGCGGGAGCGGGCGCGCTTATGATTTTTGCCGCGATTGCCGGCTTTATTCTGAACCGCCGCAAAAAGCTTCATACGAGCAAGTGGTATTTACGGGGCATGATCGCACTGATCGCATTTCCATTCATTGCGAACTCTGCCGGTTGGATTATGACTGAAATCGGCCGCCAGCCGTGGACGGTCATGGGACAATTGACGACCGCACAATCCGTTTCTCCTAACGTAACGACGGGATCTCTGCTGTTTTCAATTATCAGCTTCGGCGTCATGTACTTGATTTTAGGCGCGCTGCTGGTTTTCCTATTCGTTCGTGAAATTAAAAAAGGTGCGGACCATGATGATCATAAGGATGTTCCTGTATCAACGGATCCGTTCAGTCAGGAGGTCTACCATGGGGTCACTTCATGATCTTTGGTTTATACTCGTTTCAGTTTTGTTTGTCGGATTTTTCTTTTTAGAGGGTTTTGATTTCGGTGTCGGCATTTCGACCCGATTTCTTGGCCATAATGAATTAGAACGCAGAGTGCTGGTTAACACCATCGGCCCGTTCTGGGATGCGAATGAGGTGTGGCTTATCACAGGGACGGGAGCGATCTTCGCGGCATTCCCGAACTGGTATGCGACGATGCTGAGCGGATATTACATTCCGTTTATCATCATTCTTCTTGCTTTGATGGGGCGCGGCGTGGCATTTGAATTCCGCGGCCAAGTGAATAATCTGAAATGGGTCAAAACATGGGACTGGGTGATTTTCTTCGGCAGCCTTATCCCGCCATTTGTATTCGGACTTATTTTCACAAGCTTGTTCCGCGGTGTGCCGATTGACGGACATATGAACATTCACGCAGGTTTTTCAGATATTGTGAACGTGTATTCCGTTCTCGGCGGAGCGGCCGTCACCCTTCTTTCATTCCTGCACGGTTTAATGTTTATCACACTGCGCACGATCGGTGATTTACAAGAGCGTGCGAGAAAAATGGCAAAACGCGTAATCGGTGTTATCTTTCTTGTTGTACTTGCTTTCTTTGCGATGTCTGCATACGATACGGATATGTTTACACGCCGGGCAAACATCACGATTCCGGTATTCGTGCTGATTGTCATCTGCAACGTTCTTGCCGTTGTGTTCATGAGCAAGAAAAAAGACGGCTGGGCATTCGGTATGACCGGCGCGGGTCTTGCTTTGACAGTTGCGATGATTTTTATCTCTCTGTTCCCGCGCGTCATGGTCAGCTCGCTGAAAAGCGCGTATGACTTAACAGTAGCTAACGCGTCTTCCGGTGATTATTCACTTAAGGTCATGACAATTGTCGCACTGACTCTGCTGCCGTTTGTCATCGGCAGTCAGATCTGGAGCTATTATGTCTTCCGGAAACGCGTCAGCCATAAGGAGCCTATGACTTATTAATGGGAAAAGACCTGTTTCTTTATAAAGGAATGAAGCGGATTCTTGCGATCATTACGGGATTAACGATTATACAAACGGCCGCCATCATCTTGCAGGCGGAATGGCTGAGCCAGGCGGTAACCGGATTATTTAACGGGAAGCGGATTGCTTCTCTTTATCCGGTTATCGGCTTTTTCCTGCTTGCGTTTTTGGTCCGGCATGCGGTGGCAACGGTCCGGCAGAAAATCGTGTACCAATATGCCGCGCAAACCGGCGCAGACTTAAGAAAAAGATTTCTTGAGCAATTGTTCCGTCTCGGCCCCCGCTTTGCGAAAAAAGAGGGAACAGGCCGGATGGTGACGCTGGCGATGGAAGGCATCAGCCAGTTCCGCCGTTATTTAGAGCTGTTTCTGCCGAAAATGGTCAGCATGGCGATTGTACCGGCGGCCGTTGTTATTTACGTGTTTTTTCAGGATAAAACATCGGCATTGATTCTGATTCTTGCGCTTCCGATTTTGATTGTATTTATGATTCTGCTCGGACTTGTCGCACAGAAAAAAGCCGATCGCCAATGGAAGTCCTATCAGACGCTTTCCAATCATTTCGTGGATTCGCTTCGCGGACTGGAGACATTGCGGTTTTTAGGATTAAGCAAATCACACAGTAAAAACATCTTTCATGTCAGTGAGAGATACCGTAAGGCGACGATGAGCACGCTCCGGGTCGCGTTTTTATCATCATTCGCCCTGGATTTCTTTACGATGCTGTCGGTGGCGACAGTGGCGGTGTTTCTCGGCTTGCGGCTGATAGACGGACAAATTCTGCTCGGGCCGGCACTGACCGCGCTGATTCTCGCGCCTGAATATTTTCTCCCGGTCCGCGAAGTGGGAAATGATTACCACGCGACGTTAAACGGGCAGGAGGCGGGGAAAACCATTCAAGCGATTTTGGCGCAGCCCGGTTTTAAAGAAGAAAAGCCGCTCGAACTTGATACGTGGACTGACGGGGATGAATTACAGCTTACGCGTTTGTCCGTCCGAGAATCGATGTCTGAATTTCATCTGTCCTTTAAAGGGAAGAAAAAAATCGGGATTATCGGGGAAAGCGGTGCGGGAAAATCGACACTCATTGATGTGCTGGGCGGCTTTTTAGAGCCTGCGTCCGGTGAGATCAAGGTAAACGGTGAATCCCGCTCGCATCTGCAGTCGGACGGCTGGCAGAAGCAGCTGCTCTATATTCCGCAGCATCCGTACATTTTTGATGACACGCTTTTGAATAATATCCGGTTTTATCATCCTGATGCTTCGCATGAGGAAACGGCGCAGGCCGCTGCTTCAGCGGGTCTTTCCGGACTGATCCGTGATCTGCCCGGCGGCCTTGACGGCCGGATCGGCGAGGGCGGACGGGCGCTCAGCGGAGGACAGGCTCAGCGTGTCGCGCTGGCCAGAGCCTTTTTAGGAAACCGGCCGATTCTCCTTTTGGATGAGCCGACCGCTCACCTTGATATTGAAACAGAATATGAAATAAAAGAAACGATGAAAGACCTGTTTGAAAATAAGCTTGTTTTTCTGGCCACTCACCGTCTTCACTGGATGCTTGAGATGGACGAAATTATCGTGCTTGATGACGGCGCGGTGGCGGAAATCGGCACCCACGACGAATTGATGGCGAAACAAGGCGTATACGCCAAACTTGTAAAGGCGCAACTGGGGGAAAGAACATGAGAAAAGAAGAATGGATTCTGCCGTATATGAAGCAAAATGCCCGTTTGTTTGTTCTTGTGATTTTTTTAGGCGCGGTGACGATTTTTTCGGCGGCCTTTCTCATGTTCACTTCCGGTTTTTTGATCTCTAAGTCGGCGACAAGGCCTGAGAATATCCTGCTGGTGTACGTTCCGATTGTGGCCGTGCGCACCTTCGGGATTGCCCGTTCAGTCTCACGGTACGCCGAGCGTCTGACGGGGCACCATATCATTTTGAAAATCGTGTCCGACATGAGGGTGCGGCTTTACAATATGCTGGAGCCGGGCTCGCTCATGCTTTCATCCCGTTTTCGGACGGGCGACATGCTCGGCATTTTGGCTGAGGATATTGAGCATTTGCAGGATGCGTTTTTAAAAACGATTTTCCCGGCGGTTTCCGCTTTGCTGCTGTATGCGGCCTCCGTTATCGGACTCGGCTTTTTTTCCTGGCCGTTTGCCGCTTTTGCGGCGATTTACCTGTTTATATTGGTTGTATTGTTTCCGGTTGTGTCGCTTCTTGTGACGAGAGCGAAAAACATGAGGCTGAAAAGCGGCCGGAATACGCTCTACAGCCGGCTGACAGATGCCGTGCTCGGCGTGAGCGACTGGATGTTTTCGGGACGCCAGGCGGCCTTTATTTCCTCTTATGAAGAGAAAGAGAAGGCATGGTTTGACCTTGAAAGCAAACGTCAGCGGTTTACAAGATGGCGTGATCTCGCCGCGCAATGTCTTGTCGGCGGCTTCATATTGATCATGCTGTTCTGGACGGCGGGTCAGTATGCGGACGGCAGCATCGCCAACACGATGATCGCGGCCTTTGTGCTTGTCGTATTTCCATTGACGGAGGCGTTTCTGCCCCTTTCGGATGCGCTGACGGAAGTGCCTTCTTATCAGGATTCCATCAAAAGAATGAGTAAGGCGGCTCCGGAGCTGCTAAGTCGTGAGGTGAAGCAGACGGATGAGAAACTGGATGTATCTGATGTGACACTTACATTTGATAACGTGACGTTTTCTTATGATCAGCACAGTCATGTGCTTGACCGTTTTTCCTTCACTCTCCGCCAAGGTGAAAAAATGGCGCTGCTCGGCAGGAGCGGTTCCGGTAAGTCGACCTCTCTTGCTTTAATTGAAGGCGCCTTAGTTCCCGATTCGGGCAAAGTGATGCTGAACGGGCTGGAAACTGCGGCCGTGCAGGAGCAGATTTCCTCAGCGGTGGCCGTTTTGAATCAGAAACCTCATCTCTTTAACACGAGCATTATGAACAATATCCGGCTCGGAAACGGCAAGGCGAGTGATGAAGATGTTAAGCGTGCGGCGCGGCAAGTGAAGCTGCATGATTATATTGAATCACTGCCTGACGGATATGAAACGTCCGTGCAGGAGACGGGAATTCGTTTCTCAGGCGGGGAACGGCAGCGGATCGCGCTTGCCCGTATTCTGCTCCAAGATACGCCGGTCATTATCCTTGATGAACCGACGGTCGGCCTTGATGCGGTCACTGAACGCGAATTGCTTGATACGATTTTTGATGTCTTTAAAGAGAAAACGATCCTCTGGATTACACACCATTTAGCGGGTGTGGAAACAGCTGATAAAATCGTCTTTTTAGAAAATGGAAAAGCAGAAATGGAAGGAACCCATCAAGAGCTGCTTGCAGAAAACGAACGGTACCGGAAGCTTTACCGTCTTGATGTTCCGATCAGAACATAAACAGCCGCAAACGAGCGGCTGTTTTTTTTGTGCGGTTTAAAATCTCTTCTTGTTTGGAATATAAATAGGAGACAGAAGAGGAGGTACAGAGATGAATATAATGGATTGGACGGAACAGGATGTGAAAGATACGCTGCCGAAACGGGAGGCAGACAGCCATAAAGGAACGTTCGGGACGGCGTTATTGCTGGCCGGGAGCGATGACATGCCGGGAGCCGCCCTTCTGGCCGGATTGGGCGCGATGAGAAGCGGTGTCGGCAAGCTCGTCATCGGTACATCGGCAGGCGTCATTCCGCTTATCGTCCCGGTGCTGCCGGAAGCGACGTACTGGCGGGACGGCTGGAAAAAAGCCGCGGCGGGCCAGCCCGGGGAAACCATCCGGGCCGCTGCCATCGGGCCGGGCCTTCCTCAAACAGACGAAATGCAGCAGGCGGCTGATCAGCTGCTTTCTGTCGATTATCCCGTCATACTGGACGCGGGCGCCATAACGAAAAGAACCTATCCAAAGAGGAAAGCCCCCGTGATCTTGACGCCTCATCCCGGCGAATTTTCCAGAATGACAGGCCTTCCGATTCAAGAGATTCAGCAGAACAGAGCGGGATATGCCGCGGAATGGGCGGAGCGGCTTCATGCCACGATTGTCCTGAAAGGAAACGAAACCATTATCGCTTTTCCCGACGGGGAATGCCGCAGGAATACAACCGGAAACGGCGCGCTTGCAAAAGGCGGGACCGGTGACACGCTGACGGGAATGATTCTCGGCATGCTGTGCTGTCATCAAGACCCGAAGCATGCCGTATTGAACGCCGTCCGCCTTCACGGCGAATGTGCGGAATTATGGACGAAAGAGCGCTCCGCCCATACCTTGTTGGCGCACGAACTTTCTGAACTGCTGCCGCGTGTATGGAAGGAATATGAATAAAGAAAAGGCGTCTTCATAGGGAAGGCGCCTCTTTTTGTTTTACCCTTGATTTCATCAGGACATAATACAGCAGCGACGGAACGGCCAGGCCGATGACCCAGGCAATGTCGCCTCCGCCGAATATTTCAGCGAGCGGCCCGATGTAAAAGGATGTATTGATGAACGGGATTTCTAATATAATCGACAAAACGAAGGCGGCCGCTGTAATCCAATTGACCCTGCCGTATTGCCCGTTGACGTCAAACATCGATTTGACGTGGTATTTTCCGCGTCGGATAAAATAGTAATCCACGAGGTTGATCGCCGTCCATGGAATTAAGAAATAACTGATGAAAAAGATGAAATTTAAAAACAGTTCCATGAAATTGCTTTGGCCCAAGAGACTTAATACAGTACCCGCTGCCGTCACACAAAGGATCATTACCACTCTCGTTTTCGGCGTCACCTTCAGTTTTAAAAACGGCTCCAAAGTAGTCGTGGTTGACATAAAGGCTCCGTATAAATTAAAGACGTTGATCGCCATTTGTCCGAACAGGACAATGATCAGCATAATAAAGGAAAACGGACCGAACAATCGGACAATCTCATTTCCCGCATTAGCGGTAAATTCCGGGAGCGCCGTCGTCAAAATGGCGCCGAGAAGCATCATCCAGATGGAACTGACTGACGTACCTGCGTAGCTGTACCAAAAGGTATGCGATGCCGGTGTTTTGACCGGCAGATAACGGGAATAATCTGCGACATATGGCGCATATGCCAGCTGCCATGTGGCCACCGCGCTGACCGCCACTAGAAAAACAGGCAGGTCTAATGAGCCGGGCACCCAGCTTCCTGAAGGAATCGGCAGTTGAAAAATAAGAATCGTTGCAGCAAAAAAAACGGCAAAGGAGGTCCAAGAGAGGATTTTCTGCATTTTGTGAATCAGATCATGACCGTAGATCGTGAGTAAAAAACAGATGGCGCTTAAGCCGATAATACACCATGAAGCCGGAATCGGTACAAAGCTGCTCAATGTACCGGCTGCGAGAATCGTACTGCTCGCAAAGAAGCCCAGGTAGATAAACATGACCAAAAAGAGGGGCAGAATCGCTCCGATCACGCCGAATTGCGCGCGGCTTTGAATCATTTGCGGAATTCCGAGCTGAGGTCCTTGTGCGGAATGAGACGCCATAAAGATTGCGCCGATAAAGGTTCCGATAATAATGGCGGCGATACTCCAAAAGAGATCGAGTCCCATTGTAACGGGCAGTGTGCCTGTGACTAACGTCGTAATATGCATATTAGCCCCGAACCAGACGGGGAATAAATCTTTAGCCTTTCCGTGTCTTTCGTCATGCGGAATATGTTCAATCGTTCGCCTTTCTACTTTCAATAGATAATCTCCTCCGTATGTTCTTCTTTAACATAAAAACATAGCTTAACAGATTGACCTGCCGTTTACAAATTCCAGCATGCAGGAAAAACATTGTAAAGCCTCGCTGACAGCCGTTCAAAAGTTTTTTTGAAAAACGGAACAAACACTGCCGCCAAAACGATTTGCCAGGGTTTAAAAGGCATGGATATGCTTACGGACTAATATGTATTAAGGAGAAATGTGTCAATCTTTTGACGAATGGAGCCATTATTCGTTAAGCTGAAAGAATAGTTTACTTTGTGTAAATTTCATTAATGAAAAGGGGATTGATGATATGTGTACAAGTCTTACATTGAAAACGACAGACGGTAATCACCTATTGGCGCGAACGATGGATTTTGCATTTCAGCTCGGTACGGACGTCGTGCTTTACCCTCGTCAGTACAGCTGGAAAAGCGAAGCTGACGGCAGGATGCATAAGACGAAATACGCATTTATCGGCATGGGGAGAAATCTCGGCAATGTTCTGTTTGCCGACGGCGTAAATGAAAAGGGGCTGTCGTGTGCGACGCTGTATTTTCCGGGCTTTGCGGGATACGAGAAAGCGGAACGGGAGGGCACCTGTCACATCGCTCCTCATGAGTTTGTCACCTGGGCCTTATCAAACTGTGAATCTCTTGAAGACATAATGGAAAAGCTCTCAATGCTGACGATTGTAGAGAAGAAGTTAATGTTATTGGATACGGTGCTGCCTCTTCATTGGATTTTATCAGACCGCACGGGCGGCTGCATTGTCATCGAGCCGACACCGGAGGGAATGAAAGTATATGACAACAAACCCGGAGTGATGACCAACAGTCCGGAATTTCCTTGGCATGTGACCAATCTGCGCCATTATATCGGAATCAGGCCGCAGCAGTCAGAAAGCAAAACATTGGGCGGAATGACATTAACCGCTTTCGGCCAAGGATCTGGAACGATCGGGCTTCCCGGTGATTACACGCCGCCATCCCGATTCATCAGAGCCGCTTATCTGAAAGAGCATTTAGAGCCTGCCGCTCATGAAACGGATGGCGTTACAGCCGCTTTTCACGTGCTGTCCAATGTGAATATTCCAAAAGGCGCGGTGATCACAGAGGAGAATGAAATTGATTATACGCAGTATACGTCGGTCATGTGCTGTGACAGCGGGAACTACTACTTTCATCTGTACGACAACCGGCAGATTCACAAAGTAAGTTTATTCCATGAAGATCTTGACCGTCCGGAGCCGAAAGTATTTGCGGCCGCGGCGGAGCAGAATATACAGGAGCTGAATTAGCTCAAAAAAAAACAGGACGCGATTGTCCTGTTTTTTTATTTAATACGGATCAGACGGATGGCTTTCCTGTTCAGCCTGCTTTGCAGCCTGTTCCGTATCAGTAGTGCCGATCGGCCCGTTGCTGTTGTTTTCGGAAACCTTTTTCAGCCCTTCCGCAACACGTTTTCCGTAGTCCGGATCTGCTTTTGTGAAATTCTCAATCATTTGATCCTGAATGTCTTTCCGGCAGGAAGAAAGCGTATTGACCAAGTTTGTGATCAATTCGTTCCGTTCAAATTCCGAAAATCTGCGGTATGTTTCTCCGGCTTGGCCGAAATTATTCGACCGGTCGATCGCTTCCCGCTTCACATCGCCTTCGACATGAGGTGTATGGTCTTTCCCATCCTGCTTTGCTTCGTTGAGTCCTCCCATAATGGACGGCTCATAGTTGACGTGCGGGTTTTGTCCTTCTGCCCGATCGACCCGATACTGCATTTGCCCGCCTTCCTGGTTGGTGGCGACATGCTTTTTCGGCGAGTTGATCGGAAGCTGCAGGTAATTTGCGCCGACCCGGTACCGCTGGGTATCTGAATAGGCGAATGTCCGCCCCTGAAGTAATTTGTCATCTGAAAAATCAAGGCCGTCCACAAGCACGCCCGTTCCGAATGAGGCCTGTTCCACCTCGGCATGGTAGTTTTCCGGGTTTTTGTTCAGAACCAATTTACCGATCGGCTTCCAAGGGAAATCGTCTTTATACCACAGCTTGGTCGGATCAAGCGGATCAAAATCCAGCTCGGGGTGTTCGTCATCAGTCATGATTTGCGCATACACTTCCCATTCAGGGTAATCGCCTTTTTCAATCGCTTCATACAAATCCTGTGTCGCATGGTTAAAGTTTTTCCCCTGAATCTCTTCCGCTTCCTTCTGTGTCAGGTTGCGGATGCCTTGTTTCGGTTCAAAGTGATATTTGACGAGCACGGCTTTTCCTTCTTCATTGACCCATTTGTAGGCATGGACGCCTGAGCCCTGCATCTGCCGGTAGTTGGCCGGGATGCCCCACGGCGAAAACAAGAAAGTGATCATATGAGTCGCTTCGGGTGATTGGGAAATGAAGTCGAAAATACGCTCGCCGTCCTGAATGTTCGTAACGGGATCAGGCTGAAATGCGTGCACAAGATCCGGGAACTTCAGCGGATCACGGATAAAAAAGATTTTCAGGTTGTTGCCGACCAGATCCCAGTTGCCGTCTTCGGTATAAAGCTTAACGGCAAAACCCCGGGGATCACGCAATGTTTCCGGGGAATGCTTTCCGTGGTTGACGGTAGAAAACCGCACAAACGCCGGAGTTTTCGTTCCTTTCTTTTGAAACACTTTCGCTCTTGTGTATTTAGAAATCTCCTCGTCTCCAAAACTTCCGTACGCCTCAAAGTATCCGTGTGCGCCGGCGCCGCGCGCGTGAACGACGCGCTCGGGAATCCGTTCGCGGTCAAAGTGGCTGATTTTCTCCAAAAAATCATAATTCTCCAATGTCGTCGGTCCTCTATTGCCGACTGTCCTGACATTCTGGTTGTCAGTGACCGGATGGCCCTGCCGGTTTGTCAGCGTGTCTTCTGACTCGCCTTTACCGGTCGTCTTACTGGAAAGCGTTTCTTCGCTGTTTTTGTTATTTTCCATTGTTGAACCCTCCTTTTTGAACGATAACAATATGCCCAGCAGAGCCGTTTTTTAAAACCGATTTTCAAAAGAAGCGGTTATTCCGCGATCGGCGTCAAAGATCCGCCGTTCCATATTTCGCCCTTGTTCAGTGTCCAGCTGTTTTGATAAAGGCTTTGCGCGCCTTGATTGGCCGCCGGACTTAATTGTTCATCCCATGTCAAAAAGTACGTGGTCTCGGGATACTTTTGCCTGATCGCATTGATAAAAGCAGCATAATCAAAGCTTCCGATATTGCCGGACGGACCGGTTTCGGCAAAGGCAAACGGTTTTTTCAGAGACAGCATTTCATCATAGCCTGATATCGCATACGGATCAGTGAAGTAAGCGTCCAGACCGGTAATATCCACATAAGATGAGCCTGGGTAGAAGTCTGTTTTAAAGTCTCTGTTGGCATCCGGCGAATACACCCACAAAAGGTTATCCAATCCTCTTGTCTCTGTCATATAGCGGTATATCTTCTTGTAAAGCTCTTTGTACAGCGAGATTCTTTCCGTGTCTTTTTGGTTGTAGCCTGTCAGCCCCCACCAGAACCACTCGCCGTTCATTTCGTGAAGCGGCCTGAACAGAACGGTGACGCCTTGATTTTTCAGCTGAGTAAGGCCGTCGGCGATTTTGCTGAGCAGCGCCTCAAGCCGTTTTCCTTCAACAGTTGAAGGGTCCAGGATGTTTTTGTACTGGCTGTTTGAGATGGCCGTTTTATAGTTTCCGGATGGAAAAGCCGGATTTGCGAGATGCAGGCTGACCTGAGGGAGGCCGCCGCTTTTCCAGTATGAGATTAAGCTGCTGTTGCAGCTGTAATCGATAGTATCGGTGATATCCGCTGTTTCAAGCCATCCTCTCCCATAGTCACAGCCGTAGATGGCGGGAGACTGTCCCGTCGCGTTTTTCAAGCGGTTTTCCTCTGTCATTGAAAAAGTGACATCGCTGTACCCGCCGAACGCACCGGACATGACCCTGTTTTCTGAACGGTTGGGCAGGTGCGCCAGCCAGTTCATGATATCTTTTGTCGTCTGCTGGGCATTTGGGTTTACGGGATAAACGGTGTGAGCCGATATCGGACTGGCGGCTCCTAAGAGTAATAAAACGATAGACAGGCAGACTGCTAACTTTTTGAGCATATAAAAGACCTCCTGATTTTTAAGATGATGAAGGATGTGAAACGATAACCTCACAATCTCCTTCTATAACAAAATCTCCGGAATCCGCCGGCACGATAAAGTGATCGCCTTTGTGAATGGGGCATCCATCCAGTTCTCCGCGTCCTTTAATGACGCTTGCGAGTAAATACCGGCCGGGTGCGGGGAATGATGCTTTCCCGCTCACATCCCATTGATAAACTGAAAAGAAAGGTGTTTCTGCGAGTGTTGTAATAAGAGTATTTCCGATCCGATGCTTTGTGCTTTTTACATTTTCATCGGTATGCGGAATGCCTGTTACGTCAATTGCTTTCTGAAGATGAAGCTCGCGTTTATTCCCGTTCCCATCCGTCCGGTCATAGTCGTAAAGCCGGTAGGTGGCATCAGAGCTTTGCTGGATTTCAAGAACGAGCGTACCTTCACATAAAGCGTGCAGTGTGCCGCTCGGGACATAGAAAAAGTCGCCGGGCTTAATGGGGATGCGGCGGAGCAGGTGATCCCACTCGTTTCGTTCAATGAGCCGAACGAAGTCTTCTTTCGTTTGGGCGCGGTGCCCTAAAATGAGCTCCGCGTCTTTTTTGCAGTCCAACACGTACCAGCATTCCGTTTTTCCGAGTTCTCCGTTTTCATGCCGATGTGCATATACGTCATCCGGATGAACCTGTACGGATAAGTCCATATTTGCGTCGAGAATTTTTGTGAGCAGGGGAAAGGCTTCTTCTTTCTGATGTCCGAACAGGTCAGGGTGTTCATTCCAGAGACGGTGTAATGATGTTCCGGAAAAAGGCCCGTTCCGCACGATGGATGTGCCGTGCGGATGAGCTGAAATCGCCCAGCACTCTCCCGTCCGCTCAGAAGGAATCTCATACCCGAATGTATCGCGCAGCTTCGTCCCGCCCCATAATCTTTCTTTAAAAACCGGTTCCAAAAATAAGAGTTTCGTCATTTTCCCGCCTCCCGGTTTGCCGCTTCTAAGGCCTGCTCCGCCAATACGAGCGAACCGGCCGCGCCGGAGTGAATGCCTAATTGAGGGGGGACGATGCGGTTTTCAATGTCGGGCAGATCAATATATTGATTCAGCCGTTTTTTCACGTGCTGACGGATAGAAGAGAACAGCTGATGCTGCTTCATGACGCCCCCGCCGAGGATGATCTTTTCCGGCGAAAGTATGAGAATATACTGCACAAGCGCTTCGGCAATATAATAGCCCTCAAGCTCCCACACTTCCTGCTGATCCGTGAGCAGAACTGCTTTTTTCCCCCAGCGTTTCTCAATGGCGGGGCCTGCCGCGAGGCCTTCCAGACAATCTGTATGGTAAGGGCAATTGCCTTTGTAGCCGTCGTCCGGATGTCTTCTGACATAAATGTGGCCCATTTCAGGATGAGACAGCCCTTGAACAAATCTGCCGTTCATGATGGCGCCCGCGCCGATGCCTGTGCCGACCGTCAAATAGAGGCAGCTGTCCGCGTTTTTGGCCGCGCCGAAAGAAGCTTCTCCAAGCACCGCCGCATTAACGTCGGTGGTGAAGCCTGCGGGAATATCCAGAGCGCTTTTGATCGTTTGAAGAATAGGGCAGTTCCGCCAGGCTGTCTTCGGCGTCGCGGTGATGCACCCGTACGTTTGACTGGCGGGACGGATATCAATCGGTCCGAACGACCCGATGCCGATGGCGTCTATCGGGAAATCTGTAAAGTAACGGATCACCTGTCTGAGTGTGTCATCCGGTTCTCCCGTCGGAAACTCTGCTCTGTCCAGAATGGTGCCGTCTCTTTGTCCGGCGGCACAGACAAATTTCGTGCCGCCGGCTTCAATACCTCCAAGCATGGCCGTCCCTCCTCATCTGTTAAAATCCGTTTTGATCGGAAACGGATTTGAACCAGCGGCCGCTTTTTTTGACAGTCCGTTCGCCCCCGTTTTCCAGATTGACAGATACAAAGCCGTAGCGGTTTTTATAAGCATTTGTCCAAGACCAGTTGTCCATGAAAGTCCACAGGTGATAGCCTTTTACATTTGAACCTTCTCCGATGGCCCGATGCACCCATTTGAGATGTTCCTGGATAAATTCAATCCTGTAATCATCCTGAATGATGCCGTTTTCATCGCGGAAGCGTTCCTCGCCTTCTACTCCCATGCCGTTCTCAGAAATAAAACATTCGATATTTCCGTAATGTTCTCTGAGATTTGTGAGAATGTCGTAGATTCCTTTTTCGTAAATTTCCCACCCGCGGTGAGGGTTCATTTTACGGCCGGGCATGACATACGGATCGAAGAAACGCTCGGGCAGGAAAGGGGCATGCGGATTCGG
Source organism: Bacillus sp. IS1 (assembly GCF_032461585.1). Classification (NCBI taxonomy): domain Bacteria; kingdom Bacillati; phylum Bacillota; class Bacilli; order Caryophanales; family Bacillaceae; genus Bacillus; species Bacillus sp. IS1. Next base: position 255,019 of record NZ_JAWCWR010000002.1, read on the forward strand.
AACATGTTCTTTTGCCTTGACGCGCCTCGGCTGGTAGTAGTTCACGCCTAAGAGGTCAACCGTATGTTCCTGAATGAGGCGGAGATCTTCTTTCTCATAATGCGGCAGAAAGCCTTCCGCCTTGAGAATCTCGACAAGCTCCTCAGGAAATTCGCCCTTTACGGCGGGATCTAAAAATGAGCGGTTGAAAAAGGCGTCGGCAATCCGGGACGCTTTCAGATCTTCAGGATGTGAGCTTCTCGGATAAGAAGGCGTCAGATTCAGAATGATTCCGATTTGTCCGTCCTGTTTCAATTCTCTGTAGGCTTTGACAGCCCTTGCATTCGACAGCAGGGTATGGAAGCCGGCCTGCACCGCTTCTTGAAAATTAACGTGATTCGGGTAGTGAAAGTCGTATAAGTAGCCGCCTTCAATCGGCACAATCGGCTCGTTGTGAGTGAACCATTTTTTCACCTTGTCACCGAATAGCGAAAAGCAGGTTTTGGCGTAATGTTCAAATGCGTCAACGGTGTTCCGGCTGACCCAGCCCCCCTTACGCTGAAGGACGAGCGGCATGTCAAAGTGAAACAAATTGACAAACGGCTCAATGTGATGGGCAAGCATTTCATCGATGACGTCCTGATAAAACGCGACCGCTTTCTGATTGACCTCGCCAGTTCCGTCCGGAATCAATCTTGACCAGGAAATAGACAGCCGGAAGGAGTTGTGGCCGATTTCTTTCATCAGCCGGATATCCTCCTTGTATTGATCGTAAAAACGTGACGTGTCGCCGGGGCCGACGCCGTTAAAAAAACGGCTCGGCTCTTTTTCATACCAGTAATCCCATATGTTTTGGCTTTTTCCGTCTCTGTCAGCGGCGCCTTCTGTTTGGGTGGCGGAGGCGGAAGACCCCCACCAGAATCCTTCCGGAAAACGATATTGAATATTTGATTCAGTCAATTGATTTCTCTCCCTTACTGCGATTTTGATTACATACTCATGCTGTCATCCCGGGCATGCTTCTCGGTCTCAGCTTCTTTTTCCTTTGCCATGTTTAATTTGTCCAGCGCTTTAAGAAACGGGAACCAGATGACAAACACAATACAGAGGTTGACCAGCTGCATAATGCCGCCCATGACGGAATTGGTCGCCATAATCCCGTTAATGAATAGGGGGACGGTCCAAGGCACGGTCACGCCGGTAGGAGGGGGCACGATCCCCGCCGACATGGCCAGGTAGGTGACAAGTGTGACAACCATCGGTGCGATGACCCACGGAATGATAATGATCGGGTTCATCACAATCGGCAAACCGAAAATAACCGGCTCATTGACGTTGAAAATGCCCGGCGCGAGACCGAGTTTGGATATCTGTTTCATCTGTTTGCTTTTCATAAAAAGCAAGATGGCGATCACTATGGCCAATGTCATTCCGGTTCCGCCCATTCCGACGGTGTAAATCTCCATAAACGGCTTAGAAATAATATGGGGAATCTCTTTTCCCGCTGTATACGCAGCCAAATTTTCGACCTGTAATGTATTCCAAATCGGGTCCATCACGGAATTGATAATGATTTGTCCGTGAAGTCCGAAAAACCATAAAATCTGAATAAAGAAAACAGCGATTAATGTAGGAATGATGCCGCTTCCAAGTCCGACAAGCGGGGCTTGAACCGTATGATAAATGACATCATGCAGATTGGTGTGAAAGATCTGGGTGACAGCCGCATTGATCAAGAGGAAGACGGTAAGCGTGATAAAAGCCGGAATCAATGCGGCGAACGATTTAGCAACAGCCGGAGGAACACCGGCAGGCATCTTAATCGTTAAGTTTCTCTGGACGATTCTTCTGTAGATTTCACCTGACAAAAACGCGGTTATCATGCCGAGAAACATTCCTTTTGCTCCAAGCCGGTCAACCGGAATGACGCCTGCGACCGCTTTGCCCGTTTCCGGCTCTAAGACGAACGGAGTGAGCAGCAGAAAAGAAACCAATGCGATCGCTCCGCCGAATACGGCCTCCACTTCGTAGCTTTTGGAAAGGTAATAGCCGATCCCGAAGACGACAAAAATGGACATAATCCCCATCGTCGCCGTCGAAGCGCCGCCAAATCCGGATTGAAAGACAGACAGTGCGGAGCTGCTCATGATTTTGTTTAAAAACGGCAGGTTCGTCAGCACGACGAACACTGAACCGAAAATGGTCAGCGGAAACGCCAGCATAAAAGCATCCCGTAAGACTTGCAAGTAGCGGTTATTGTTTAATTTGCCCGCGATCGGAACAAGGAATTGGCTGATTTTCTCAAACACGTCTTCACCCCCGGCTTTTTGATTGAAATAAGTCGAGCATTTCTTTAACCAGCTCTTTCATTGAGAGCGCTGACATTAAGTGGTCTTCAGCATGCATAAAAAGCAGGGAGACATCCGTCTTGGCGCCGCCGGCTTCTTTTTGAATCATCTGAAAATGGATGTCGTGCGCTTTCCCCAGTTCTTCTTCAGCCTTTGTCAGAAAGGTGTCTGACTCATCTGGCCGGCCGTCTTTATAAGCGCGTATCGATTGAATAATACAGCTGCGGGCATTACCGCTGTGAAGAATCAGCTGAAAACTGATCTGTTCATCCGTGTACGTTTCCATGCTTATCGCCTCCTTTATTTGTTCTCTATTAAGGTAACGGCCTGTTCGTATGCTTTTTTGCCGTCTCCCATGCCGTAAGCCATCATGTCAATCACATCAACGGTGATGTGAAGCGGGTCCGCCTCTTTTTGAAGCTCACCTTTTAAAAAACTCATCTGCGGGCCGATCAGTACGACGTCTGCATCTTTCATCGCTTCTTTTGCTTTATCCTGTCCGACTGCCCAAATCTCGGCTTCCTCACCGATGGAGCGGGCGTAATTCTGCATTTTCGTAACAAGAAGGCTGGTGGACATGCCTGAGCTGCAGACTAATAAAATTCTTTTCATGAGGAATCCCTTCTTTCATAAAGTTAAAACGTTTTCATGAATATTATAATCTTTTGAAATTAAATGTCTATACTTTTAAAATATAAAAGTTTTACTTTTCGGATTTTTGACACAAAAAAACCTTTTAAGATTCAACTTAAAAGGTTTTTCATCTCAAGCGAGCCATAACAGCCATAAATAAAGTCCGATCAGGGTGATGAATAACGTCGGAATGGTTAATATCAGACCTGTCTTGAAATACATTCCCCAGGAAATTTTCACGTTTTTCCGGCTCAGCACGTGGAGCCATAACAATGTCGCCAGCGATCCGATCGGCGTGATTTTCGGCCCGAGGTCCGAACCGATAACATTCGCGTAAATCAATGCTTCTCTCATCAGCCCGTGAGTGCCCGTTCCGCTGATGGCTATGGCGTCAATCATCACCGTCGGCAGGTTATTCATAACGGAGGACAGGATCGCAGCGATAAACCCCATCCCGAGTGTGCCCGCAAACAATCCGTGATCCGCCGCTCTCTGAATAAGCTGAGAAAGAAGATCCGTCAGTCCGGCATTCCGCAAGCCGTACACGACAACATACATGCCGACAGAAAAAAACACGATGGCCCACGGGGCGTCCTTGATGACTTGTTTTGCAGGGACGGCGGGGCTTCGCTGCGCCAGAATGAGAAAAATAACCGCGATGGAGCCGGCAACGAAGGACACAGGGATCGACAGCAGCGCACTGACGAAATACCCAATCAATAAAACGGCCAGGACACCCCACGATAATCGGAAAAGGCGTTCATCCTTAATCGCGGATGCCGGATGTTTCACAAGACCGGTGTCATACCGTTTCGGAATGTTTTTTCTGAAATAGAGATACAGCACCAAAATGCTTGCCGCCAGAGAAAAAAGGTTGGGCACCAGCATGCGTGATGCATATTCAATGTACCCGATATGAAAGTAATCGGCGGATACAATATTGACCAAATTGCTTACAACGAGCGGAAGCGAGGTGGTGTCGGCGATGAATCCTCCGGCGATAATAAACGGAAAAACCAGCTTTTCAGGTAAATTCAAAGCCCGCACCATCGCCAGTACGATCGGCGTCAAAATGAGCGCCGCTCCGTCATTGGCAAACAGGGCGGAGACCACAGCTCCTAAGACCGACACATAGAGAAACATCCGCAGCCCGCTGCCTTTGGCCGCCATGGCCATATGCAGCGCGGCCCACTCAAAAAAACCGATACTGTCAAGAATCAATGAAATGATAATAATGGCGATAAAGGCAAGTGTCGCATTCCAGACGATTCCCGTCACTTCCGCGATATCGTGCAGGCTGACTGCTCCGGCGATCAAAGCGAGGACCGCTCCGCCGCAGGCAGACCAGCCGATTGATACATGTTTCGGCTGCCATATGACAAACACAAGTGTCAGCACAAAAATCAGCGCTGATAAAACCGCAACTCCCAAGAATATATCCCCCTTACCGGCATGTAACAGTGACTTCTTTTTGCCGCAATGTCTGTAAAACTTCGTCCTTTTCATCTATCTGCTGCAAAATCGAGCAAACCAGCGCGTATTCCGGACCGGACGGATGAATGGCATAGTACCGCCACTGGCCCTCGCGTCTTTCCCGCACAAGGCCGGCGTTCTTTAATTTCCGCAAGTGCTGGCTGATGCCGGGCTGACTTATATCAAAAATAGCCGTCAGCTCGCAGACACAATATTCCTTATCCTCCAGAAGCTTCAGCATCAAAAGCCTCGTCGGGTCGCTTAGAAGCTTGAGGCACTGGCTGATCCCTCCGGAACTTAAAGCATGATGCCGCCGTTCCATGCGCTCACTCCTTTTTCACACTATTATATAAGCGGTTGTTTATATAAGTAAACGACAATATAAAAAAGCCGGCCTTGCACTTTTTGCAAAACCGGCTCATGTTTATTTTTGGAACAGTTTTTTCGCTTCATCCATTGCTAATTTATTTCCCAGTGCTGAATAATCAAGCCAAGGCTGATCGGCAATTTTATAGACATGGTTTGCTTTCACGGCCTTCAGCCCTTTCCATACAGCGCTTTTTTGCAATTCTTTATAGGCTTGCTGTGACTTGTCGTCTCTGTTAACGACAACGAAAATCGCATCTGCGTTGTAATCAGGCAGCACTTCTTGAGAAATGACTTCATAAGGGCGGGAGGTGTTCATTTCTTTAATGCCGTCAGCCGGTTTCAGCTTCAGATCGTCAAACAGAATCGGTCCCATCGGGCGGCGTGTGCTGAAGACGCGAAGCTCTTTTGCGTTCACGCGGATCGCCATGACTTTGGCGTTTTTCCCTAATTCCTTATTCATCATGGATCTGACTTGTTTTGTTTCATCTTCGTAATCCTGAATAAATGTTTTCGCTTCTTTTTCACGGTTGACGATTTTTCCGATGTCTTTTAAATGATCGCGCCATGTGCCTTTATCAAGGTCGAAAACGTGTGTGTTTCCGATTTTCTTGTATTTTGACACATCTTTTCCCGCAAATTCTTTATCAAGATAAATGTTGTCAGGGTTCAGCTCAAGTAAAGCTTCCATATCCGGATCTGAGGCAGGTCCGAGTTTTTTCGTGTCTTTCAGCTGATTTTTCACATGAGGGAGAAAATCTTTTAATTCTCCGCCCACGACGGAACCGGCAGGTGTAACGCCGAGAGCCAGCAGATCATTTGTCAGGTGAATGGACATCGAAGCGATTTTATGATCGCCGGATTTCTTTTTTGACTCCGGCTGTGTTGAATCGGATTGGCAGGCAGCCAGTAAGAAAATACACATGAAACTGATGAGCGCAATTATTTTTTTCATGGGAATACTCCTTGTTTTATGATTTGATTTTCATGACGAGATAGAGAAAATACGGCGCGCCGATGGCTGCCGCAACCACGCCGGCCGGAATGGCGTTCGGCTGAAACAAAGACCGGCCGATGGTGTCTGCCGCGACAAGAATGACAAGTCCGATTAATCCCGCAATCGGAATAATATGCTGATGCATGGTGCCGACGAGCCGTCTTGCCAAGTGAGGGGCGGCAAAGCCGATAAAGCCGATTCCCCCGGCCATCGCGACGCTCGCGCAGGACAAGCCGACCGCTATGGCGATCAGCATGATCCTTTTTCTCTGCACGTGTGCGCCGAGCCCCGCGGCTGCCTGGTCACCGAGCATTAAAATATTCAAAGAGCGGGCGTTCAGCCATGCAAGCGGTGCGAGAATGCCGATCCAGGGCAATAGCGACCACACGTGAATCCAATCCCTGCCCCAGACGTTTCCCACCAGCCAGCGGGAAGCGAATGTATAAGTTTCTTCATTCAGGCGCAGCGACATAAACAATGTAACGGCGCTGAAGCCCGCGGAAACGGCGATCCCGACTAACAGCATACGGATCGTTAAAAAACCGTTCAGCCTGTCGTACGTAAGCACTACAATCAGCAGGGCGGCGAGTGTTCCGCCCGCAAACGTAAACAGCGGGATGAACATCGACGCCTGCGCCTCCAGGGAATGAAAGAATGTGATATACATCATCAAACCGAAGGACGCGCCGGCATGCAGTCCGAGAATGCCCGGATCGGCAAGCGGATTTCGGGATACACCCTGCAAAATAGCGCCCGACACTCCTAAACCGATGCCGGCCAGCATCGTCACCAGAATCCGGGGAAGCCGGTAATCGAATAAAACGGTTGTGCTTTGAAACGTGCCGTATCCGAACAGCGTTTTTCCCACGGTGAGAGGAGAAAGCCGGAATGAGCCCGTATGCAGCCCGATCAGAATCATGCAAATGGCGATGACCAGCAGAATGAGTCCTGCCGCCGCCGCTTTTTTTGTTTCTTTCTGCACTTTCATTTATAAGTCTCTCCCTTCCTTGCGGGCAATATAAAGAAAGAAAGGGACACCGACAAGTGCGACCATAATGCCTATCGCCAATTCTCTCGGGGGACTGACCGTGCGTGAGGCCAGGTCAGCCAAAATCAATAGAATCGCGCCGAGTAACGCGGACATCGGAATAATCAGCCTGTACGTAACGCCGACGATCTTTCGCGCGATATGGGGAATGACCAGCCCGACGAAGCCGATCGCGCCCGCAGCGGAAACAGACACACCGGCAAGAACGACGGCGATCATTAATCCGGCGGCACGCGTCAGCGCCGTGTTCACCCCTAAATTCGCCGCCACGTCATTTCCCATTGAGAGAAGGGTGACGGACCGGCCCATGAATGTCGCGAGAATGATGAAGACCGCAATCACGGGAACTAGGACTTGTAAATGAGCCCACTTGATACCTGACACCCCGCCGGCGTACCAGAAGGCCAAATCCTGGCTTAAATCGTAATAAATCGCCACACCGGTACTGAGTGAATGTAAAAGAGCGGCCACGACCGCCCCGGCAAGCGTCACCTTTAAAGGTGTCATGCTGCCTTTTCCCGCCGCACTGATAAAGAAAATCAAGCCGGTGCTTGCCAGTGCTCCCAAAAATGACATCACCATCAGCAGGGCGTATGACAAATGAGGGAAAAAAGCAAAGCTGAGCGCAACAACAAACATGGCGCCCGCGTTTACGCCTAAGACACCCGAATCGGCAAGCGGGTTTCTCGTGACACCCTGCATGAGGGCGCCGGCTGTAGCAAAAGCTGCTCCTGTAACGGCCGCCCCGAGCACCCTCGGAAGACGCAATTCATGAATGATCTGCTGGCCCGTTATGTTCGGATTGTAATCAGCAACAGCCGACCAAACCGTATGTAAAGTAATGTCTTTCGCGCCGAATGAGACAGCGAAAAAAATAGATACAAGCAGCCCGATCACCGCGATCAGGAAGAAAACCCCGTTTTTTAAGATGCTGATCAGACGGTTTGCGGACGTGACAGAATCGCTCAAAAATCAATTCACCTACTTTTATGATCATTGTCCGGTATTTATTGAATATGAGAATCATTTTCATTTGAACCATCATATTATACCGAGCTGATTTTCAAAACGCAATAGAGCGTTCAACAATGATGTCCTTTTTTTCTCTCATGTTTATATTGTAAAAAAGAAGTGAAAAACGTGAAAGAGGAAATCGCTATATTCAGAAAGGAGGGAGGCAAATGGCGGGAGAACGAAAGCCTTTGCCGATTGAATTTTACCAGAGACCGTCAGTGGAGCTTGCCCCTTTATTGCTCGGCTGTCTCTTGGTGAAGGAGACGGACGAGGGAACGGCTTCAGGTTTTATCGTGGAAACGGAAGCTTATATGGGAGCGGATGACCGGGCGGCGCACAGCTTCGGCAACCGGCGCACGAAACGGACGGAAATTATGTTCCATGAGGCGGGCCGCATTTATACATACGTCATGCACACTCATACATTAATGAACGTCGTCGCCGCGGACATCGGCATTCCGCAGGCCGTGTTAATCAGGGCGGCGGAGCCTCATGAAGGACAGTTCCTGATGGAGAGCAGGAGACCGGGCAGACCCCCGAGAGAGCGGACAAACGGCCCGGGAAAACTGACGAAGGCGATGGGCATTTCAATGAACGACTACGGCGGCATGATCACGGAACCGCCGCTGTATATTACGGAGGGCTTTACGCCTGAGCATATATCAACAGGCCCGAGAATCGGGATTGACAACAGCGGAGAAGCCCGGGATTATCCGTGGCGCTATTGGGTGACGGGGAACCGGTATGTCTCACGCTGACCATGTTTATAAACGCTGATAACAGGGGAAAGACAAGGTAAAAGAAAGGGGATTCAGACATTGAAAAAATTTTTCAAAACGATTATCAAATGGGCGCCCGTCATCTATCCGATCATCAGAAAAATCATAAAAGAACGGAAGACATCTAAGCGGAACCGCATGTCCGCATCCCGAACAGCCGGCTGATCCGGCTGTTTTTTTACGGGCTTGGCATCGGATTGCCGCATTGACTTGAAATCCTCCCCATTATAGAATTTACATACATTTACCCCTTCCTCATTCTTTTTGCCTATTTTTCACGTCTGCATCTGATCTGATAGGAGGTTTTTCTCATGCTTCATGGGCGGCTTCGTGAACTTCTGCGCTTGCTTTTAGCTGCTGAAACACCGGTTACAAGCTCAGTCATCGCTGCAAATGTAAAGGTAACGACGCGGACGGTCCGCAATGACATAAAGGAACTGCAAACCATTGTAGAAAAACACGGCGCATCCATTCAATCTGTCAGAGGGAGCGGCTATAAGCTGCTGATCCGGAATGAGCAGCCGTTTAAAAACTGGCTTCAGGACAATTTCCAGCAGAACAGCACCGTGCCGATTTTTCCCGGTGAACGGTTAGATTACCTTATGAAAAGAATGCTTCTGGCCGACGGCTACCTCAAGCTGGATGACTTGGCGGAAGAACTGTTCATCAGTAAATCCACACTTCAATCTGATTTAAAAGAAGTCAAAAAACGGCTCCGCCCCTATGACATCATTTTGGAAACAAGGCCGAACTACGGCTTTAAGCTGCGCGGCGAAGAGCTCCGCCTCCGTTATTGTATGGCGGAATACTTAGTGGACGACCGCGAGCCTGAGCCGGATCTCCTGAGTGAAAAGGCCGGTATTCTGCCGAAAGACGACATTCACGTGATCCGCACAGCCATTATGAAGCAGGTTCGAAACCACAAGATCCCGCTTTCTTTCTTCGGCCTGAACAATCTCATCATCCATATCGCCATTGCCTGCAAACGAATCCGGACAGAAAACTATGTATCTCTCATCCCGGAAGATCTTCATGATATTAAGCTTGAAACAGAATATCAGTCAGCGGAAGCCATCGTAAAAGAGCTTGAATCTGCGCTTTCGGTCACCTTTCCCGAACAGGAAACCGCCTATATCGCCATTCACCTGCTCGGGACAAAGCGCATGACCCATTCACAATTGGAAGGAAAAGAGCTTACAAGGCTGATAGACGGGGAAACCAGCCGTTTGACGGAGGCCATGATCGAAGCCATTGAGCGGGAGCTGAAGCTCGGAATCACGGACGACAATGAGCTGAAAGCGGGTCTTGCGCTCCACATCAAGCCGGCGATTAACCGAAACCGGTACGGAATGAACCTGAGAAACCCGATGCTCTCCGCCATAAAGGAAAATTATCCGCTCGCATTTGAAGCGGGAGTGATTGCGGGAATCGTGATCAAGGAGCAAACCGGCATTGATATTCATGAAAATGAGATCGGATATTTGGCGCTTCATTTCGGAGCCGCCATTGAAAGGAGAAAGACGGAACGGCCGCCTAAACGCTGCTTGATTGTTTGTGCGTCCGGCGCCGGCAGCGCGCAGCTTTTAAGAGAAAAGCTCCGTTCCCGGTTCGCAAAGCGTCTTGAAATCGTCGGAACGGCTGATTACTGCAGCCTTGACCAGCTTTCCTTTGAGTCGATTGATTTTGTGGTCAGCACAGTGCCGATCAAAAAAGACCTGCCCGTTCCCGTATTGAAGGTTCATACGCTGTTGGGCGGCGGGGATTTTACAAAAATCGACGCCATGCTGGAAGAAAAGCGGGAACAATTGAACTTTCTGAAACCGGAGCTGGTATTTTTGCAGCAGGATCTGGAGACGAAGGAGGACGTCATCCGTTTTCTCGGACAGCAGGTTGCAGAAGCCGGCCTCGCTTCTGATTCTCTGACCGATTCTATTTTTGAAAGGGAAGCGATTTCTCCTACGAGTTTCGGCAATCTTACGGCGATTCCGCACCCGCTCGTTCCGCAGACAGACACGACGTTTTGGGCGGTATGCACGCTGAAGAAACCGATTGACTGGGCGGATAAGCGTGTCCAATTTGTCTGCCTGCTCTGCGTCGAGAAAGAAAGCAAAGCCGACCTCCAGCATATGTACAAATGGCTCGGCGGCATGTTAGATGATCCGGCCGCGGTAAGCCGTCTCTTAAAATGCACAACCTATCAGGAGGTTTTACGAGTATTCAGAGACAAACGATCAGAGAAAGACCGGGATATACCTTTTTTCCGTTAGCAGCGGAAAAAGCCTGAGTAGTTATGAAAGCGATTTCATAATATGATGGTACTAACATCGAGACATACAAAATATCAAACTTTCAGGAGGTCTTTTACATGAATATATTACTCGTTTGTGCAGCAGGGATGTCAACAAGCTTACTCGTCACCAAGATGGAAAAAAGCGCGCAGGAACAAGGAAAAGAATATAAAATCTGGGCGGTGTCAGGCGATTCAGTCAACCAGCATATTGATAAAGCGGACGTATTGCTGCTTGGGCCTCAAGTCCGTTATTTGCTTCCGCAGCTGAAAAAATTAGGTGAATCAAAAGGAGTGCCGGTTGAAGTTATCAATACCGTCCATTACGGCACTTGCAACGGAGCGGAGGTTCTGAAATCAGCAGAACAGCTCGGAAACGCATCGTAGAAAGGGGCGGGCCGTGTGAATAAGGTGAACCAGTTTTTAGAAGAGAAAGTCATGCCCATTGCCGGAAAAATTGCCTCCCAGCGGCATCTGCAAGCATTGCGTGACGGGATCATCCTCACCATGCCGCTTATCATCATCGGTTCGTTTTTTCTGATCATCGGCAACCTGCCGATTCCGGGATATGCGGATTTCATGGCAAAGACGTTCGGAAGCGCTTGGTCTCAAAAACTGCAATATCCGGTTGATGCGACCTTTGAAATCATGGGTCTTGTCGCCGCTTTCGGAATCGCCTACCGCCTGGCCGAAAAATACGGGGTGGACGCATTATCGGCCGGTGCGATATCTTTGGCGGCGTTTCTCTTGGCAACGCCGTACAAAGTTCCGTTTCTGCCTTCCGGCGCCAAAGAGGAAATCATGGTGGGCGGCGGCATCCCGCTGTCTCTCATGGGAAGCAAAGGGCTGTTTGTCGCGATGATCATCGCCATGCTGTCGACGGAAATTTACCGCTTGATCATCCAGCGGAATTTCGTCTTCAAAATGCCGGACGGCGTGCCTCCGGCGGTCAGCAAATCGTTTGTCGCCTTAATTCCCGGCTTTGCCGTCATCTTTCTGATCTGGGGTGCGCGTTTAATTGTCGAAGCGACGCCGTTTGAAAGCCTTCATAACATTGTAAGCGTTGTACTGGGGACGCCGCTCTCGATTCTTGGGGGAAGTCTCGGCGGAAGCCTGATAGCCGAAGCGGTTCAAATGCTCTTGTGGGCGTGCGGATTACACGGGGCGAACATAGTCGGCGGCGTCATGGCGCCGATCTGGTTCGGAGCGATGGATGCCAACCGGATTGCGTTTCAGGCGGGCGATGCGCTTCCGAATATTTTCACCCAGCAGTTCTTTGAAATCTGGATCAACATCGGCGGAAGCGGCGCGACACTGGCGCTCGTGGTCACCATGTTTCTCCGTTCGCGAAGCAAGCAGATGAAGCAGCTTGGGAAACTCGCCATCGGGCCGGCCGTCTTTAATATTAATGAGCCGATTATTTTCGGAATGCCGATCGTCATGAACCCGATGCTTCTCATTCCGTTCATTATCACACCGCTTGTCACACTGGTCCTTACCTATATCGGTATGAGCACCGGCCTCGTCGCCAAACCTGCCGGCATTGCCGTCCCATGGACGATGCCGCCGATTTTCTCCGGCTATCTTGCCACGGGCGGAAAAATATCAGGGGCTGTCATGCAGGCGATTAATATCATCACAGCCTTTATCGTGTACTATCCGTTCTTCAGAATGTGGGATTCGCAAAAGCTGAAAGAAGAAAACGAACTTGAACAATCGCAGGCGCCAGCCGTACAGGGAGACGAAAAAGCCGTGCTGTAGAGAAAGGGAGTGAAACACATGAATGAAAAAATGGAACAGACCATTTTTCAGATCATCCTGCATGGCGGCAACGGCAGAAGCGCATCAATGGAAGCCATTGCCGCCGCAAAGCGGGGGGACAGAGCCATGGCGGAGGAAAAGCTTCAGGAAGCCGCAAGGGAACTGACCGAAGCTCATCATTATCAGACAGAACTGATCCAAAATGAAGCCGGCGGAGAAAAAACAGACATGACGCTTTTGATGGTGCATGCGCAAGATCATTTAATGAATGCCATGACCGTGAAAGACTTGGCCGCAGAGTTAGTCGAGATTTATGAAAAAGTGAGTCTGCAAGGGGGAGCAAAAATATGACAAAAGGAATTAAAATTGTAACGATCGGCGGAGGTTCAAGCTATACACCGGAGCTTGTGGAAGGCATCATTAAGCGCTATGAGGAACTGCCTGTCAGAGAATTATGGCTCGTCGACATTCCTGAAGGCGAGAAAAAACTCAATATCGTCGGCACGCTTGCAAAACGCATGGTCGAAAAAGCGGGTGTTCCGATAGAGATTCACCTGACGCTTGACCGGAGAGAAGCCTTGAAGGATGCGGATTTCGTAACGACTCAATTCCGCGTCGGCCTTCTTGAGGCCCGCGCCAAAGATGAACGGATTCCGTTAAAATACGGCGTAATCGGCCAGGAGACAAACGGTCCGGGCGGTTTATTCAAAGGGCTGCGCACCATCCCGGTTATTCTGGAAATCGCGAAAGACATCGAAGAGCTTTGTCCGAATGCATGGCTCGTGAATTTCACAAACCCTGCCGGCATGGTTACCGAGGCCTTGCTCCGCTACTCGAATCTCACAAAAGTCGTCGGCCTCTGCAATGTGCCGATCGGCATTAAAATGGGCGTCGCAAAAGCATTGGATGTGGATGTCAGCCGGATCGAAGTGCAATTTGCCGGGCTGAATCACATGGTCTTCGGATTAGATGTTTTCTTAGACGGCGTCAGCGTGAAAGATCAAGTCATTGAAGCCATGGGAGACCCGAAAAACGCCATGACGATGAAAAATATTTCAGGAGCGGAATGGGAGCCTGAATTCCTGAAGGCGCTCGATCTGATTCCTTGCGGCTACCACCGCTATTATTTCAAAACGAAAGAAATGCTCGAGCATGAAATAGAAGCGTCACAGACGGAGGGCACACGCGCCGAGGTCGTGCAGAAGGTTGAGAAAGAACTGTTCGAACTGTACAAAGATCCGAATCTCGCCATCAAACCGCCGCAGCTTGAAAAACGGGGCGGAGCGTACTACAGTGACGCGGCCTGCAACCTGATCAGCTCCATCTATAATGACAAACATGATATCCAGCCCGTCAATACGATAAACAACGGCGCGATCGCCAGCATTCCGAATGACTCAGCGGTCGAAGTGAACTGTGTCATGACGAAAGACGGTCCGAAACCGATCGCCGTCGGTGATCTGCCGGTGTCTGTCCGCGGACTCGTCCAGCAAATCAAATCATTTGAGCGTGTCGCCGCTGAAGCAGCCGTCACGGGAGATTATCAAACGGCGCTACTTGCGATGACGATCAACCCTCTCGTCCCGTCAGACTCCGTGGCAAAGGCCATTCTGGATGAAATGCTTGAGGCCCACAAAGAACATCTGCCTCATTTCTTTAAGTCGATTGAAGCATAAGAGCAGTAAAAAAACCCGGATTCGCTTCCGGGTTTTTTGCTTATTTTGATTCGCTTAGTGAGGCGACTTCCGTCGTCCAGCCGAACACGTCGGCTTCCGCGCCTTTTTGAATGCCTGTAATGGTATCATACAATTTCTTCGAGATCTCTCCGGTTTCACCGCTGCCGATGACAAGACTTTCATCATTCCAGATCAGTTCGCCGACCGGAGAAATGACCGCCGCCGTACCGGTTCCGAATGTTTCTTCCAATCGGCCGTCACGATGCGCCTGGATGATTTCATCGATCGAAATCTTCCGCTCAGACACAGTCAGTCCCCAATGTTTGAGCAGGGTGATGACAGAATTTCTCGTAATTCCTTCAAGAATGCTTCCGTTCAGCTCCGGCGTCACGATCTCGCCGCTGATTTTGAAGAAGATGTTCATGCTGCCGACTTCTTCGATGTATTTTTTCTCAATGCCGTCAAGCCATAAAACCTGGGAAAATCCCTTCTCTTCCGCAACCTGCTGCGCTTTCAGACTTGATGCGTAGTTGCCGGCGGTTTTCGCGTTTCCGGTGCCGCCTTTGACGGCGCGCACGAATTCGTTTTCCACGGCGATTTTCACCGGTTTAATGCCTTCTTTGTAATAAGAGCCGACCGGGGAAAGAATGATAAACAGCTTGTACGTATGGGATGCCGCTACACCGAGGAAAGGCTCAGTCGCAATAATAAACGGACGGATATAAAGGGAAGTGCCTTCCGCTTTCGGAATCCAGTCTTTGTCGATGGCTACGAGCTGTTTCAGGCCTTCAAGAACAAGCTCTTCATCAATGAGCGGGATGCAAAGGCGGTCATTTGACTGGTTCAGGCGCTCCATATTTTTCTCCGGTCTGAACAGAAGCACTTCCTGATCCTTCGTTACATACGCTTTAAGCCCTTCAAAAACGGTTTGGCCGTAATGATAAACCATGGCCGCAGGATCCATTGAGATGGACTGATAAGGGATAATTCTCGGATCATACCAGCCTTGATCGGCGTCGTAATCCATAACAAACATATGGTCGGTGAAAATTCTGCCGAACGCAAGGTCATGGGGGTCCGGTTTCGGTTTTTTGGCTGAAGTCAATTCAACACGAATGTCTTGTTTCATAATGTTCTGTCTCCCTATTGGTGTTATTGTCAAACTTATTTGAAAATAATTTATATTCTATTGTATACCTTCAACAAATATTCGCAATAGTTTTCCTCAAATTTGTGAAAAAATCAAATCACATAAAAAGCAGGGGAGAGAATGCCCCCTGCGTGTTCGTTTTTACGTATTCTGTCATCACCGTGCTCAGTGAACCGTCACCTTGCCGGTTTTGTAAAACTGCTCCATTGCTTTATCGACGTACACCCAGCCTTTCCAGGCGATATGGATGGTGTCTTTCATAAAGTACGGATCATATTCGTGCCCGGATAAGTCGGCAACCTGAAAGCCCTTCGCTTTAATTTGCTTAGTGACTTTTTTGTAGTAATCAGTCCGGCCTTTTTTCGGGAAGCCGGTGTAGTCATACCATTTTCCGTTGACCGGAATAACCACGAACATCGGTTCAGCGCCGGCATCTTTCAGAATGTCCAGCATATCCTCAAAGTCGTGATATTCGACTGATTTGGCGTATGTTCTTCCTTTGTTGATTCCTTTCACTCTCTTTACTTTCTTCTTAATCTTTTTATAAGAAGCGTCATCGATATAGAAAGGATTGGACTTGGAGCTCCGTTCTCCTAATTGAGCGGCGGCTGTTTTTAACTCTGACCACGATTTCCCTTTCAGGTTTTCAGAGATCGTCCGTTCAGGGCCCTTGGTTTCTCCCATTGAATAATAAAGATCTTTTTTCTCAAGCAGAGAATAATAAGCTTTGGCAGCCGGCATGACCGCTTTCACTTTCCATGATTGTCCGTTGACCATTCCCTTGTACAATTCAGAAAGGACGGCATCATGCTGAACGACTTTAAAACGGAGCATACGCTTCATCATGTTCTTTTTGACCGCGGGATCAATCTGGTTATTAAATGCTAAATCCAATGCCTGAAGTGATGAAAAATTCGGCGCAAAGTGCTGTTCATCAGAACCTTTTTTGATAAACCATTGCGGAGAAACAATGAATACCAGCTTTTTGCCTTTCAGCTGCTGATAATGCGCCGCAAAGTTCACGGCGTGTATCAAGGATTGGTCCCCGCCTTTTCCGACAAGATAAGGCGTAAAGCCTTGGTTGTTCACTTGGAAATAGTTGGACGGATGAAACTCATCCAGTCTTGAAAGCTCGGAAGAACCGAAAATCGGCAGATACTTCGAGTCTTCGAACATTTTATTTTGCAGATAGAGCCCCTGGAACATATTCGGATTTAAGGCTGCCGCCGACTCTTCGACACGTTTTTCAGGAATGAAGCGCGTAAGCCATGAAGCCGGAACTGCGATAGCTCCGACAAACAGGACGAACGCTAAAATAATTGGTCCAAAGAAACGCTTTTTCATTTACTTCAACTCAGTCAGTTTGTTTACAATGTTGTTTGGCGTATTCCACTCGTCACGGTCAAATTCAGTGATCGGCACTGTAATGCCGAAGCGGTTTTCGATGGCGACAAGCAGCTCTACAGTTCCGAAAGAATCAAGCAGTCCTTCTTCAAAGATTTCAATATCAGGATTTTCTTTCACAGCGTCCTCCTGACAAACTTCAGCTAATACGTCTAATACTTCCTGTTTAAATTCCATGTGTTTTCAATCTCCTTTAGTGATGAAATGGTTTTCCTGAGAAAATATAAAATCCGAAACATACGAAATGGAATGTGATGACGATGGCTAAAAAGGCCGTAAAACGATTGGCGGGCAGCCACTTGTATTTCTTATTCCATTTCTCAAAAAAGTTATACCCGGTCATTAATACGGCGTGGTACAGGCCGTATACAATATATTGCAGGGCGAGTCCGTGCCAGACGCCCATCAGCATGAACAGCAGGAAATACCCGATGTTCGAGACGGCCATCCGGTTCTTTATCCATTTTTTCTTTGTCATCCAGAAAACAAAGCGCATAAATACGTAGTCTCTGAACCAGAAGGATAAGGACATGTGCCAGCGGTTCCAGAAGTCTTTAATGTTTTTGCTGATAAACGGCTTATTAAAGTTTTCCGGAGATTTGATGCCCATGATATAGCTTACACCGACGGCAAACATCGTGTAACCCGCAAAATCAAAAAACAGGTACAAGCTGTATCCGTACATGTACAGCACATTACCCCACAGTTTGCTGTGGGTGATATGGGACAGATTCATAATGAAATACGTGTTAATCGCATATCCGATAATGAATTTGTATAAGAAACCGATAAAAATTTTATGAATGCCGGTATACAGTAAATCAGCGTATTCTCCCTTTGTCCATACTTTCTGTTCGTCCTTGGCAAATCTGCGGTATCTGTCGATCGGACCGGAAGAAATGGTCGGGAAAAACATAATAAAGTACAAAAGGCGGTGAAGCGGCATTTTTTCTTTAATCAGCCCGTCTCTCGTTTCCATGATCAGCTGGACGCCTTTAAATGTCAAATAAGAAATTCCTAAGAAACTGATCAGGTTATGAACCGGGTGATGAGGCGCCGGCGGAAAGAAAAACGGCCATAATTTAGATAAAAACAGGGGTAAAATGGACGCGATCACGGCCATACTGAAGACAAAGCCGCTGTTGGCTTTCAGTCTGTAAGCGAGATAACCCCTGATTAAAAGCACCTGCCACAGCGTAAAGATACATAGTGCGATCACGCCGTGCAGATCATGCGCGAAAATCAAAGCCAATACGATGATGGATATAAACATGTTGTATCCTTGGAATCTCTTGCCGTTCAGCCCTAAAATAATCGTCGGCAAAAGAAGGATTCCAAGTAAGATAAAGAAGAAAAACGAGCTGTAAGGCGTCATACAAGAACCTCTTCGCCAATGCGTTTACGGTCGATTTTTCCGTTCGCAGTCATTTGAATGTGATCCTGATAAATGAATTTTCTCGGAATCATGTAGGCCGGAAGCGAAGCGGCCAGTTCTTTCTTAATGGCGCTTGTCAGCTGGAATTCTTTTTCAAAATCATGTTTTTCAGGTACGATGGCGGCAATTAAATATTCGACAGGTCCGTTAGGCTGATACGGGATGACAACCGCCGTGCGCACATATTGAGACTGCCTTACATGTACTTCGATTTCCTCCAGCTCCATGCGGTAGCCGTGAAGCTTAATCTGGAAATCAAGGCGTCCTTGGCAGAAAATCTGACCATCCTGAACATAACCGGCATCACCCGTGTGATATGCCCACTGGCCGTCGATCGGGAAAAACGCTTTTTCCGTCAGACAAGGCTCTCCGAGATAGCCTTTGCTCACGCTCGGGCCCGCGATGATGATTTCCCCTTTTTCTCCGTCCGGAAGCTTATTCCCGTTTTCATCCATGATGAAGATATTCATATCGGGTTTTGCAAAACCGACGGGCAGAGATTCATTTTCATCGATGATCTGCTGCGTAATTTCAACGGAGGTGACGGCAACCGTTGTTTCAGTCGGGCCGTATGTATTGAATACGCGGGCCTTCGGAAAACGGTTTAACAGCTCCTGTGCCACGGCAGCCGGAAGCGCTTCTCCGCAAAACATAAATACTTCTGCCTCAGGCAGGAGCTCCTGCGTAAAGCCGGGGTCCATCAGACACATTTGGACGAAAGACGGCGTCGATGTCCAGACATTCAGTTTGGATTTCTCCAGCTCTTCAAATAGTACTTTCGGTTTATTGATTTTGTCTTTCGTTACGCAATGCAGCGTACCTCCCGTTTGAAGCGAAGGGAAAATGTCCATGACAGATAAATCAAAAGAAAACGGCGCTTGGTTTAAGAATGTCTTACCATCGCCCACAGGAAAATCCCTGCAGATCCAGTCAGTGAAGCTTTGCAGGTTATCAGCCGATATCTGCACGCCCTTCGGATTTCCCGTGCTGCCGGACGTGTAAATAATGTAAAATGTGTCCAGCTCTTTTACCCAGTTCTCACGGCTGAGGTCTGCATCTCCGTCAGCTGCAAGCTCTTCGGGCGTAACGGTTTTAATCAGATTGCTTCCCGTATCGACTGCATCGCCCGATACGGTGATAAGCAGCTCTGCGCCTGAGCTTTCAATGATTTTGACGATCCGCTCCGCCGGAATGGAAACATCGACAGGGATGTAAGGGCGGCCCGCTTTGACGCTTCCTAAGAAAGAAACGATCATACTCGGCTCCATATGTCCGTAAACCAGGACAGGCGCTTTCGAACCGTCAGCTGTATGTTTTTGAATGCCGGACGCAACCCGCTCCGACAAATCCCATAATTCCCCGTAAGTGAGGGAATGATCTAAGGAACGAAACGCTTCAGCCTGCGGCTTGGCGTCTGCGTATGTTTTTATAGCATCAAGTAGTTTCATAGTTATCCTCCCCGATTAGAAATCGTTGTAAATATAAGTGCCGGTATTCGCTGTATGAAATCCATACATCCAAAAGAGCAATACTAATATCAGAAAATAAAAGCCCGTATGAAACGTCCATTTGATCAATGTATTTTCATAAGCACGTTTTAATTTTTGCATCATATTCAAAATTCCTTCCCCGCGTATTCAATAATTACACCAGTATATGACGATTAGATTAACAAAAAGTTTCAAAATATGTCTAATATCCTAAGCTTAAAATTTCCTTAAAAATGAATGAGAAACAAAAGGATGGAAAACACGCATGTATAAATTGGCAAATGATCATACTAAAAAGGCGCTGTTCAGGCGGGATTTTTAACTTATCGTAAATATAAACGAGGTAAAAAAATTTTGGCGGCTTTTTCTTACGCAGGCTTGTGCCGAACCCCAATGGAGAAGGGCGAAAAGCCGTTTCCGGCAGGATAGCCGATAAAGCGCCGCATCTTGTGAAATGAGGAAGAAATTATTATGATAGATAAGGTAGCAGAAAACGTGAAAACCCCAATTCAACACTACTGTTATCGGCTGACTGTGAAAGCCTTTTAATAGAAAGGAAGAGGAAAATGAATCAAAACAATATGGGGGGCAGCCAAAAGACGCCCGAGAAAGAAAGCATGGGCCGCATTTTGTGGCAGCTAACCCGCCCTCATACATTGACGGCATCGTTTGTGCCCGTACTTCTCGGCACCGTATTGGCGATGTTTTACGTAAAGGTTGATTTCCTGCTGTTTTTGGCCATGCTGTTTTCCTGCCTTTGGATTCAGATCGCCACGAACTTATTCAATGAATATTACGATTTTAAACGCGGTTTAGATACGGAGGATTCCGTCGGTATCGGCGGAGCGATCGTCCGCCACGGCATGAAGCCGAAAACAATTCTGCAGCTGGCGCTCGGCTCTTATGCGATTGCCCTCGTGCTCGGTGTTTATATCTGCATGAGCAGCAGCTGGTGGCTTGCGGTTATCGGCCTTGCCGGCATGCTGATCGGCTATCTGTATACGGGCGGCCCGCTGCCGATTGCGTATACACCGTTCGGGGAACTGTTCTCCGGCATTTGCATGGGCTCTGTATTTGTCCTTATTTCTTTCTTCATTCAGACAGGCAGAATTAATGAACAGAGCATTTTGATTTCCATCCCGATTGCCATCTTGGTCGGAGCGATTAACCTGTCCAACAATATCCGTGATATTGAGGAAGATAAAAAGGGCGGACGTAAAACGCTGGCCATTTTGATGGGGCATAGAGGAGCCGTCATGATACTGGCCGCATCTTTTGCCATCGCTTACATCTGGATCGTCGGTCTTGTCATCATGGGTTACACAAGCCCGTGGCTGTTCCTGGTCTTCCTGAGCGTGCCGAAACCCGTTCAGGCCGTGAAAGGCTTTGTGAAAAACGAAATGCCGATGAACATGATTATTGCGATGAAATCAACGGCGCAAACCAATACATTTTTCGGATTCCTGCTTTCAATCGGACTCCTGATCAGTTATTTCCGCTGATCAAATGAAAAGGCAAATGCCATAACCGGCATTTGCTTTTTTTTTTATGAAATAATCTTCATGATTTTGTAAAGAACCTGACTGAGGACTGACCCGTCTTATATACGGACAGCAAAGCAAGGAGATGAAAAAAATGGACTTGTCAACAGCCCATATGGATGATTTGAAAACGGTCATGGAAGATTGGAAAAATGAATTATTAGTTTATAAATTCGCTTTAGATGAGCTGGATACGAAGTTTTCGATCATCAGCCAGGAATATAATTTGATTCACGGGCATAACCCGATCGAGCATACAAAATCACGCGTAAAAAGTTTCGAGAGTATCGTCAATAAACTGATGCGCAAAGGCTGCGATGTGACGACGCAGGAAATGAAAGAGCATATTCATGATATTGCGGGTGTCAGGATTATCTGTTCCTTTATTTCCGATATTTATAATGTCGCTGAGGTTTTGAAGCAGCATAAGGACCTGAAGATCGTAAAGGTGAAGGATTATATCAAACATCCGAAGCCGAACGGCTACCGCAGCCTGCATTTGATTATTGAAATTCCCGTTTATTTGACGAATCGTGTGGAATATGTGAAGGCGGAAATTCAAATCCGCACCATCGCCATGGATTTTTGGGCGAGTCTTGAACATAAAATTTATTACAAATTAAATAACGAAGTCCCAAAGCATCTGACCGACGAGCTGAAGGAAGCGGCGGACATCGCCCATTATTTAGACGAAAAGATGCTTGGGATTAAGAAAGAAGTCGATTAAACGATTGACGCATCACAAACAGCCGGACCGCTTTTATGTGCAGTCCGGCTGTTTATTTATCCGTTTACGCGCAGCTGTACAAATTTTCGCTTGCCCACCTGAATCGTCATGCCGTCTTCTGCGGTAATGACGGTATGAAGGGCATCCGTTTTCTCCTCGTTCACTTTCACTCCGCCGTTTTGAATCATACGGCGTGCTTCGCTTTTTGAAGAAAAGAGTCCAATCGTGACGAGCAGCTCAATAAGGGGCACGGTCTTTTCTCCGTCCCATATGACGGTTTTCATATCTTCAGGCAGGCTGTTTTGCTGGAAGACACGTTTGAAATGCTGTTCTGCCGCATCCGCCGCTTTCCTGCCGTGGTACATTCTGACGATTGTACCCGCTAAGATCATTTTGGCATCTCTCGGATGAAGCTTTCCTGATTCCAAATCCTTCTCCATCTGTTTTTTCTCCGCAGGCTCTAAGTCTGTCGCTAAATGAATATATGTTTTCATCAGGCTGTCCGGCAATGACATCGTTTTGCCGTACATGTCGTTCGGATGCTCGTCAATACCGATGTAGTTGTTTTTTGATTTAGACATTTTTTCAACGCCGTCAAGACCCTCCAAAAGCGGCATGAGGATGACGACCTGCTTTTCTTTTTTGTAGCGTTCTTGGAAATGGCGGCCCATCAGCACGTTAAAATGCTGGTCCGTACCGCCGAGTTCGATATCGCTTTCGAGAACGACAGAATCGTAACCCTGCATCAGCGGGTAAAAGAATTCGTGAAGTGAGATCGGTTTTTGCATGGCGATGCGCTCCTCAAAGTCGTCGCGCTCCATCAGACGGGCGACAGTAATTTTCCCCGCTAATTCAATCACATCTTCCAGATTCAATGTCTTCAGCCATTTTGAGTTGCAGTGAAGTTCAACTTTGTCTTGATCCAGCACCTTGCCAAACTGTTCAAAATAGGTTTTGGCATTGTGCTGGACTTCTTCATCAGTCAGCTGTTTTCTGGCTTGCGACTTCCCCGTCGGATCACCGATTTTTCCGGTAAAGTCCCCGATAACAAGCTGTATGATATGGCCGTTTTCTTGAAATTGGCGCAGTTTGTTTAACACGACGGTATGGCCCAAGTGGACGTCGGGTGCGGACGGATCAAGGCCGAGTTTAATGTTCAGCGGCTTGCCGGATGCCACTGATTTGGCGATTTTATTTCTCAATTCTTCAGGCGGTATGACGTCCGCGGCGCCGGTCATGTACAAATCCAGCTGCCTTTGCACTTCTTTTTCCTGATCATTCGTTAAAGTGATTGATTCCATCTTTTACATCCTCCTTTTTTTAGCCAAACAAAAAAGCCGCATCCCAAAAGGGACGTGGCTGTATGCACGCGGTACCACCCTGATTGAAGACGACGTCTTCCGCTCATTCGAATAACGGTTTCCCGTTCTTTGCTACTGAAGTTCACAAAGAAAGCTCAGGGAGGTAATTCACGTTTGTCTTTGTGCCGGCTTGCACCATCCGCCGGCTCTCTGAAACAGGGAGACAATCCGTTACTGATTCCCGTCATAGCTGCTATGTTATGAAATTGTCAGCGATTTTTTGCAGCAGGGCGGACAGCATTTTTTGTTCCTGTTTATCCAGACAGGCCGTCAGTTCAATTTCCCCCTGATGAAAGTCGGGGTAAAGGTCTTCAATAACCTTTCTGCCCTCATCGGTAATACTGACGAATACAAGCCTGCGGTCTCTTTTGTTCGTTTGTCTGCTGCATAAGCCCTTCTTCTCCAAAGTGTTCAGGACATTGCTCGCCGTCGCCGCGGTAATTCCGGATAGAGCGGCTATCCTTCTTGTATCAAGCGTTTCCCATTCACAAAGGTCATACAGGATGGAAAACGCCGTCCATGATAATTTGTGTGCCGACAGCACCTCTTTCTCCATTTTTACACGGAGCTGCTGGGCGGACCGATAGAGTGCAGCGGCAATATAGGCCGCCTCTTTGTTTCGGCCGGATAGATCGGAAAAAGGCCTGTTCGGCTTCTTATTGTCTGATCCGGCATCGTTGCGATTCGTCAATGGCGTCATGCTCCTTATTATTGTCAGAATCATTAGCTATGAAATGAATTTTAACAGAGAATGCAAAAGATATCAAATCGCAAACAGCACATTCCCGCAGAAAAAATGTGTAAGATCGAGGTTTACTTTTTAAAAAAAGGGAAAGACATTTGTACAACAAAAAGGGAGATGAATATCAGTGGGAAAGAATGAAACAATGCATATCGTATCATGTGCCGATGATCATTATGCTCGTCATTTGGGTGGGATGTTCGCTTCTTTATTGATGAATATGGATAAAACAAGGGATGCGAAATTATATGTGATCGACGGCGGAATTACTGCCGAAAACAAGGACAAGCTTGAACAGACCGCGATGTCATTCGGGACGCCGCTTGAATTTTTAGAAGTAGACGCTGATCAATACAAGCATGCAGTCGAAAGCAGCCACATTACAAAAGCGGCTTATTACCGCATTTCCATCCCTGATTTAATTAAGGATGAGTCCGTAAAGCGGATGATTTACATTGATTGCGATGCAATTGTGATGGAAGATATTTCGGTTTTATGGGACTTGGATATTTCCCCGGCAATAGTTGCGGCGGTAGAAGACGCCGGACAGCATGAAAGACTGAAAAAAATGAATATCAGCGACACTGCCAAGTATTTTAATTCCGGCATTATGATTATAGATTTCGAACCTTGGAGAAAACAAAATATTTCCGAAAAGGTGATTGATTTTATCAACGAAAACAGCTCGGAGGATTTTCTCGTGTTTCATGATCAGGACGCGCTTAACGCGATCTTATATGATCAATGGCATGAACTGCATCCGCGCTGGAACGCGCAGACGCATATTATCATGAATGAGAAAACGCCTCCTGAACTGATCGACCGTATCCGTTACAGAGAAACACGTGCCGAACCGGCCATCGTCCATTTCTGCGGCAGCGACAAGCCTTGGAATACAGGCACCTCGCACCCGTATCGTGATCATTATTTCCGATATATGTCCTTTACGAAATGGAACACGATTGACCGCCCGGCCATGAACCAATAGGCAGGTGTGATGAAAACGCTTGTGAAGCCGCTATCCGGCTCTCAAGCGTTTTTTTTATTATTTCACCCGAATCGCACGCACGCGTTTTTGCAGGCCGGTCTTTTCGGCAGACGGCTTCAACCGGCTGACTGCCGTTTGCGCCGCTGATTTTGCTTTTTTCGTCTTGGTTTTTTCAGCCGCTTTTACTTTGTCTCTAGCCTGCTGCCGGTTGAGTTTATCTTTTATCCGGTCAAGCCGTTTTTCCAGAGCGGTTTTTTCTTTTCCCGGCTGGATTTCGCTGACGGCTTTTTGGGCTTTTGCGGTGCTGGCCTCAGAGGTCTTTTTTTCCGCCTGCTTGACGCTGGCCTCAGCTGTTTTCAAAAGGCTTGAGTTGACAGCGTTCAGCCGTTTTTGCAGCCCTTTTTTCTCTGAACCGGCCGGTAATTTGCGGATGGCGCTTTGTGCGGCATTGACGGCGGTTTTTTTCTTTTGTTTTTCGGCAGTCCGGACTTTGTCTCTTGCGTCCGTCACATTTCTTGCCGTCTGAACTTTATTGATCCGCGCCTCGAGAGCGGTTTTTCCCTTTGACTTGGGCAGCTTGCTGACTGCCGTTTTTGCTTGATTGATATCTGCCTGTTTTTTCGTCTTTTCCGCTTTTATTACGGCCCGTTCGGCAAAGCTCTTTTGCTTTACGTGATATTGCACCAGGCCGTACCCGAATCGGCTGTCACGTCCGGGAGCGCCCAGATCTTTGATGTTTTGCTGCATCTGCTGCCGGAGCTGGGTATTTGTTTCCTCGGGATATTTCTGCCTGAGCAGCGCGAACATGCCGGTGACGTGCGGCGCGGCTTGAGATGTGCCGTCAGCCGCGGCGTACATTTGATTCAGATACGTGCTCGTAATATTGGTGCCGGGTGCGGCAAATTCAATTTGTTTTCCGGTCGTGGAAAAAGCCGCGAGCCCGTTTTTTTCAGTTGACGCTGAGACTGCCGTTACGCTGCTGTAGGCACCCGGATAATTGACGGGTTTTTTGTTGCCGTCGTTTCCTGCGGCGGCTACGATCACGATTCCTTTTTTGTATGCTTTGTCTACGGCGTCGTGAAGAATTTTTGCTGTCTGCGTTAGTTCCGAGGCTCATATTGATGATGTCCATTTTGTTGGCGATCGACCAGTCGATCGCTTTAAGAAGGCTTTTAAGATCGCCTGCACCCTTTCTGTCTAATGCCTTAACCGCATATAACCGGACATCCGGCGCGATGCCGTCAATGCCGTATCCGTCATGTTTGGCCGCAATGATTCCGGCGACATGCGTCCCGTGTCCGTTGTCATCTTTGTATGAGGAAGTATAGCTGACTGCGGAATAGCCTCCGGCAATGGAAAGGTCATCATGAGGGTAAATGCCGCTGTCAATGACAGCCACTTTCACCTTTTTTCCCGTCAAGCCTTCTTTCCACGCCTGCTTGACCTGAGTCGGTTCTATATCCCATTGCGGCAGCGCGTAACTGCTGCTTTGGGCCGCTGATAACGGGCGGATATCAGAACCGCCTGCTGCCTGAAAGGATACATTGTCTTCTACATATAAGATGTCAGGGTCCTGTTTCAGGTCTTTCACCGTTTGTGAATCGGCTGACACGGCGACTGCCGGGAGATGCTGATAGGTCTGTTCCACATCCGCTCCGCTGTCTATGGCGGATTCCTTGCCGTCTTGATTTTTGTACACCACGATAACGTCCCGGTCGTGCGTCTCGGCGTGCGCGGGCGCCGTGGCGGAGAACAGGCTGACGCACAAGGCCGCGGCCATTATCGGTTTCAGGATGTGATACATTGCAATTCCCCCTTTTTCTTTATATATCGGCAGTGCGGAATTCTTTTTTTCCTGAGGGATAAGGAAAATTTCTGTATGCAAATGTAAGCGTTTCCAAAATATGATGGAGAAAATGCTTTAAGACATCTGCGCAATGAACTCAAAAAGGGGGTTTTTGATAAATGAGTACGTTCAATCGGGTCATGGAAGAAAAAATCATGCCTGTCGCCGGAAAAGTCGCCGGCCAAAGGCACTTAAGAGCTTTGCGGGACGGCATTATTCTGACTATGCCGCTTATCATCATCGGATCGGTTTTTCTGATTCTGACGAGTCTTCCGATTCCCGGTTATGCCGATTTTATGGCTGGTCTTTTCGGTGAAAATTGGGTTGAAAAGCTCGGGTATCCCGTGAATGCGTCCTTTGACATTATGGCGCTTGTCGCCGCCTTTGGGATTGCCTACCGGCTTGCGGAAAGCTATGAGGTGGATGCCCTGTCGTCGGGAGCCATTGCCCTTGCCGCCTTTTTATTGGCGACGCCGTATCAGATTCCGTTTATTCCTGACGGCTCGGCAACAGAGATTATGGTGGGAGGCGGCATTCCGATTTCGCTGCTCGGAAGC
Organism: Bacillus sp. IS1; assembly: GCF_032461585.1. Classification (NCBI taxonomy): domain Bacteria; kingdom Bacillati; phylum Bacillota; class Bacilli; order Caryophanales; family Bacillaceae; genus Bacillus; species Bacillus sp. IS1. The sequence goes on from NZ_JAWCWR010000002.1 coordinate 282,621, forward strand.
AAAGGTCTGTTTGTCGCGATGATCATTGCAATGCTGTCTACGGAAGTGTACCGGTTTATCATACAAAGAAATATCGTTATTAAGATGCCTGACGGAGTGCCGCCTGCGGTCAGCAAATCGTTCGTTGCGCTCATCCCCGGTTTCATTATTATTACGCTTGTATGGCTGGCCCGTCTGTTTATTGAAATAACTCCTTTTAAAAGCCTCCACAATGTCGTAGGCGATCTGCTGGGCACCCCGCTGTCTATTTTGGGCGGGAGTCTCGGCGGAAGTCTTATCGCCGAATTCGTGCAAATGCTGCTTTGGTCGTGCGGCATACACGGCGCGTCCATTATCGGCGGCGTCATGTCGCCGATCTGGTACGGGGCGATGGACGCCAACCGTTTGGCTTTTCAGGCGGGAGAAGCGCTGCCGAGCATTTTTACGACACAGTTCTTTCAAATATGGATTAATGTCGGCGGAAGCGGAGCGACGCTTGCCCTTGTGCTGACCATGCTTGTGCGCTCCAGAAGCAAACAGATGAAACAGCTCGGCCGTCTCGGCATCGGGCCCGCGATTTTTAACATTAACGAACCGATTATTTTCGGGATGCCGCTCGTCATGAATCCGCTGTTAATCGTGCCCTTTATCATTGCGCCGCTCTTGACCATTACGGCGACGTACATCGGGATGAGCACGGGGATGGTGGCAAAACCGGCGGGAATCGCCGTGCCGTGGACGATGCCGCCGCTGATATCCGGTTATTTGGCGACGGGCGGGAAAATCTCCGGTTCGGTCATGCAGCTGATCAATCTCCTGATTACATTTATCATCTATTATCCGTTTTTCCGAATTTGGGATCTTCAAAAATGGAGAGAGGAACGGGCGGCGGAACAAAACGTCACAGAAGAAACATAAAAAAAACGGGCGCCTTCGCCCGTTTTTTTAACGCTGGAAAAATTCGATCCATTCGCCGTCAGGTCCTTCAATGTAAAAGTAGCGGTACCCGTTCGGAAGCGTCGTGATTTCTTCATCAATGAATACGGCGCCCTGACGCTTTGCATGTGTGAACTCCGCCGCAATATCTTCAGTCAATAAAGCGACATGGTGAACTTTTCCTTCTGCGGGAAGCTCGCTGCTGTAGCCCTGGATCAGCTCAATTTCCGTCTCCGGCCCTTCTTGAAAGCCGAGAAAGGCAAGTTCAATAATGCCGTTCGTATGAGTGATACGATCCTTTAACTGCATACCGAGAACGTCTTGGTAAAAGGCGATGGATGTTTCAATATCTTTGACCATAATGCCTGTATGGTCGATTCTTTTGGCTGTCATGGTTTTCCCCCTGTTTTGAATTTTTCGGGACAATGCGGTGTTGATCATGTTTTATGGTACGATAAGAGAAAGCAAAACGAAAGAGGAATGCACAATGAAGCTACTTACAGTGAAAGATACATTTGCCGGAAAGCTGAAAAAAGGATTCCCCCTGATTGAAAAAGACGCTCTGTCCGGAAGCTCGGTTCATTTAACAGAGGGCGATCTTTTTGATGTGACATCCGAGAAGGGTGAGTTTATCGGAAAAGGCTATTACGGTTTGCAGAATAAAGGAGTCGGCTGGGTGCTGTCCCGCGCGAGAGATGAACGGATCGACGGACGTTTCTTTCTGGACAAGCTGAAAAAAGCGGCTGAAGCAAGAGCCCATCTGTTTAAGGCGCCCGATACGACGGCGTTCCGGCTTTTCAACGGTGAGGGCGACGGCATCGGCGGCGTCACGATTGACTTTTATGACGGTTATCTGCTGATTCAATGGTACAGTAAAGGCATTTACGCTTATAAGGACAGCATGATTGAGGCGATTGACGGACTGGAGCTTTCTTATAAAGCGATCTATGAAAAGAAACGATTCGATACGGCCGGGCAATACGTGGAAGACGACGATTTTGTCAAAGGCGAAAGAGGAGATTTTCCGGTCATTGTTCAAGAAAACGGCATACGGTACGCGGTGGATTTAAACGATGGGGCGATGACGGGCATTTTCTTAGACCAGCGTCATGTGCGCAAAGCGATTCGGGATAAGTATGCAAACGGCAGACGGGTGCTGAATACGTTCTCTTATACGGGGGCATTTTCCGTTGCGGCGGCGCTTGGCGGAGCTGAGAAAACGACCAGCGTCGATGTCGCCAACCGCAGTCTCGCAAAAACGATTGAACAGTTCAGCGCCAACGGAATTGATTATGAGGCGCATGACATTAAGGTCATGGATGTTTTCAAATACTTCGGCTATGCGGCGAAAAAAGGGCTGGAGTTTGACCTCATCATCCTTGATCCGCCTTCTTTTGCGCGCACAAAAAAACGGACGTTCAGCGCGGCGAAAGATTATAAAAACCTGCTGAAGGAAACGATCGCCATCACTGCAAAAAACGGCATCATCATCGCTTCGACAAACAGCAGCGCCTTCAATATGAAGAAATTTAAAGGCTTTATAGAGACCGCCTTTAAAGAAACAAATGAGCGTTACGACATTTTGGAAGAATATATGCTTCCGGAAGATTTCAAAACGATTCCCGCGTTTAAAGAAGGGAATTATTTGAAGGTTGTTTTCTTGCGGAAAAAATAGGATGATCATTTATAGCGTGGAAAGAGGGGAAAAGAAAACCCTCTTCCATCGCTTTAATACGGGATAAAATAATCTTCATTCTTAAAGAAACAACCCGCTATTTCTTAGTATCTCATCTGTGCCAAGTAAAGTGGCCTCACTAATGCCCACATTGTTGGCTTTCATGAAGGATTGCACCGCTTGGTAGCCAACCGCATAACCGGCAAACGGTGATAAGCCGACAGGCTGATAACCTTGTTCGGCTGCAAAGGTGTCACCAAACATGTAACTGCTGACCTCAGCAAACCCTTTCACATTTAATGAGTCTTTGATGATTTCTTTTGAGTATTCTAAGTCTTCTTTTTCAAAAGAAGTAACCCAGGGACCTAATAGAGCTTCTCCGTAAAGTTCTTTGGCAAACGATTCTGCCAGCCCCTCTATAATTAAGTAATCGCCAACCGTTACGTTCCCATAATCCCAATTGAAATACGAAAAACGAATATTATGATGAAATTCATGTGCGATTACAGCAGGCAGTCTCGGTATGTTATATGAATTGGGGAATATTGAAACTTGAATAAATCCCGGAATTCCTCCGAATCCACAATACCCTCTATGTAACTCAAGCTTTTTTTGATTAGCCAGATACATCCCAAACCTTATTTCATCAGCATTTATTTTTAAGCGGTTTTGTTTGATAAATTCTACACAATGAGTTAAAGTGTCATATGCAATTTGAAGAGCTTGAATTTCTTTTAGATTCTCTAATGCTTTTCTTCCGGTTTCCGTATCAAATATGCTCAGATAGCCCAGCATATTTGCAGCCATGATTACATCATATCCGTTAGGTTCCTTTGCCTTTAAGGGAACATTCATCTTTTTCCACATATCTTCAAAAGGTTTCATCATTGAATACCGATAATAATCTTCTCTATTTTCAATCATTGAAAATAACGTTTCGTATTGCCCAATTGTATCCTCGATAATGATTTTAATGGGTACCACCCTTTTTTTGGTTATCTATATAAATTGTAATGGCATCACTCATGAGCTTCGCCAACCCTTCACCATACCGGTCGATGTTCTTAGTGAAGCGTTTATCTTCGATATAGAGTTGACCTAATCCGTAAAAGGCATCAAAAGAATATTCACCAAAATTTTCATTGAGAAAATCAAACCACTCTTTGATAGCTGTTTGTACGTCTGGGGACTTGGGAGATTGGTTAATAAGGAGTGCAAATTTATTGAACATTGCAGTCCACTTATCAGATAAATCTTTTTGCTCACCATCAGTCATGTTTTTCAATCTAATATTTACCTTATCGACAGGTTGATCACCCCACCGTTTGCGAGCTTCTTGTTCATAAAGATTATGATTGAAGTTCATTCCCTCAAACCGCTCTTTGTTCGTCATGCAAATCTCTCCCATCATATGTTTGATTGATTTATCGATGGTTGCAATCATCTTATCGACTCTATTCCGTTTCTCAATCAACATTTTCTTTTGTAAAAGTAATGCCTCCCTCCGGTTAAATGAAGGACTATTAATGATTTCTTTAATCTCTTTTAAGGAGAAATCGAGCTCCTTGAAAAATAGTATCTGCTGCAGCTGTTCAAGATTCTCTTCAGAATAAAGCCGATAACCGGAATCGGTCGTTTCCTGAGGAGTCAATAATCCAATTTGATCGTAATGATGGAGAGTACGTATGCTTACTCCAATCAGTTCAGCTACCTCTTTTACTTTCATACCCATCACGTTTGCCGCCTCCTTAATGGCTACTCTAAAGTATTACGCAGCGTAAGAGTCAATAGTTGGATAAAGATTTTTTGTATATAAAGGGAGAACATATGAGGATTTCATTGCTGAAATTAAAGAAAAAAAGCCGGGCGTGAAGCTCCGGCTTTTTTCTATTCAATAATGTGCTGGACCCGGCCGATTCGCCTGTCTTCAAGGCGGACCTTAATGCCGCGCGGGTGGAAGCTTGAGTTCGTCAAAATATCCTTCACGATTCCTCTTGTCAGCTTTCCTGAACGCTGATCGGCTTTCAGGACGATATCGACTTCAAGTCCTTTTCTGATGCTGCTTCGCTGCTGGCCGTTCATATGACACATCCGTTCTTCAGTCTTTTCACTTCATATCTTATCATATCGTGTTTTCGTCTTTTTATGAAGGACAGACAAATCAATCCTTCATAGCAAATAAAAAAAGACCGCTCTGTAAGGAGCAGTCTTTTATGACATAAACGAAAGCAAAATCGGGGCCGCGCACAGTGTCATAATCGCGGCGAGAATCATGGACACGCTTGAGATCGTTCCTGATACGGAGCTGAGCTCAAATGCTTTAGATGTTCCCGCTCCGTGCGCGCTGGTTCCGAGCAGCACGCCCCGGGCAATTTCGTTATCAATGCGGAAATAGCGGATGACCATCGGCCCGATGATCGTTCCCAATAAAGCCGTTAAAATGACGAAAACCGCTGTAACGGCCGGCATCCCGCCGATCATTTCTGAAACGTTCATGGCAATCGGCGTCGTCACGGATCGCGGCACGAGACTGTCGACTAAGCTGCTGCCGAGATGGAACCATTTGGCGATAAAGGCCGTTGACAGAATGGCGATACATGAACCGACCGCTACGTTCAAAATAATTTCCACGGCGTATTTCTTTAAAATCGGGAAATATTTATAAAGCGGGATGGCGAACGCCACTGTTGCCGGCTGAAGCATATCGGTCAGCAGTCCGCCGCCGAGATTGTATGTCTGATACGGGACATTGACAAGAAGCAGCAGTACGACCAAAACAGCGGGCGTAATCAGAAGCGGCGACGTATACACCCGCGGAAAACGAGTGTAGAGTTTTTTCGCGCCCAAATATACTAAGACAGTTAAGAATAAACTTATGATTCCGATGAACACGTTTGTTTTTTCTCCTTTCTTTTTGCTATCAGCTGTGTAAGCGTACCTGTTGAAACCATCACGACAAATGTGCTGATGACGACGACAAGTAAAATGCTTACGCCGAATTTAGACATAATATCTCCGTATTCAATCACTCCGACGGCAGACGGGATGAAAAACAGCAGCAGCTCACCGAGGAGCCATGCTGCGCCAAGCTCAATCCATTCAAGTTTGATAATCTTGAAATGCAATAATGTGAAAAGAATCACAATCCCGATTATACTGCCGGGAATATTTATATGAAGAGCCGCCGTGACCCAATTGATCAGACGCGCAAATATAAACAGCAGAGCGATTTGAATAACGGTAAGCAGCAATTTTTTCATAATGATGCCTCCCTTATATTTATATTGTACAGAAGGTTTTGCTATAGGTAAAATACATATAAAGAATAATGTGTATTCCTTTTGTCTATAGAAAGGATGAAATGTAATGGATATCCGGCACTTAACGTATTTCTTGGAAGTGGCCCGTTTGAAAAGCTTTACGAAGGCTTCACAGTCGCTGTATGTTTCACAGCCGACAATCTCAAAAATGATTAAAAACCTGGAGACGGAGCTCGGCATTAAGCTGTTTTACCGCAATGGCCGGCAAGTTGAACTGACTGACGCCGGGCAGAGCATGTATGTGCAGGCGCAGGAAATCACAAAGTCATTCCAAAACCTGACGTCAGAGCTGAATGATATTATGGAAGTGAAGAAAGGGCACGTCCGCATCGGTCTTCCGCCGATGATCGGGTCCGGCTTTTTCCCGAGAGTGCTCGGTGACTTCCGCGTCACATATCCCGATGTGACGTTTCAGCTTGTTGAGGACGGCTCTATTAAAGTGCAGCAAGGGGTGGAGGACGGCTCGCTTGATATCGGGGTCGTCGTGCTTCCCGCGAATGAAGAAATTTTTCATACGTTCACAATCGTCAAGGAAACCCTTATGCTCGTCGTCCATCCGTCACATCGGCTCGCTGACGAGAAAGAATGCAGTCTTCACGAATTGAAAGAAGAGCCGTTCATATTTTTCAGGGAGGATTTTGTCCTTCATAATCGAATTATGACGGAATGCGTGAAAGCCGGATTCAGGCCGCACGTCATTTATGAAACGTCACAGTGGGACTTTATCAGCGAAATGGTATCGGCCAATCTCGGTATCGGCCTTTTGCCGGAAAGAATCTGCCGCGGTCTTGATCCTGACAAAGTCAGAACCATTCCGCTCGTTCATCCGGTCATTCCGTGGCATTTAGCCATCATTTGGCGGAAAGACCGCTATATGTCCTTTGCCGCCAGAGCCTGGCTGGAGCATACGAAATCGTATTTATGGAATCCGAAAAAGAGAAAAAAGGATGATTAAGCATGGACGCACAAACCGCAGCTCAACACTTGAGTAAAGTGCGGGATCAAAACCCGCTCGTTCACAGTATCACCAATAATGTCGTCACGAACTTCACCGCTAACGGACTGCTCGCGCTCGGCGCATCGCCCGTTATGGCTTATGCAATTGAGGAGGCCGCCGACATGGCGAAAATCGCAGGAGCGCTCGTCCTGAATATAGGCACCCTCAGTTCGGCGTCGGTTGAAGCTATGATCGCAGCCGGAAAATCGGCCAATGAAAACGGTGTTCCGGTCATTTTTGATCCGGTAGGCGCCGGCGCCACGCCGTTTCGGACGGCATCAGCCAGCAAGATCATACAGGAGGTCCGCTTGTCCGTCATTCGCGGAAATGCCGCGGAAATCGCCAATATTGCCGGCGCCCCTGATTGGAAGATAAAAGGCGTGGATGCGGGGGAAGCCGGAGGAGATGTGGTTCAGCTCGCTAAGACGGCTGCAAGCAGGATGAAGACGGTCATTGCAATTACCGGAAAAACCGACGTCATCTCCGACGGCACCGGCACATACGCCGTACATAACGGTGATAAACTGCTGACGAAGGTGACGGGGGCGGGATGCCTGCTGACGTCTGTAATCGGAGCCTTCTGCGCAGCGGGGCAGGACGTTCTGCAAGCGGCCGTTTCAGCCGTTTCTGTATACGGAAGCGCCGCTCAGCTTGCCGCTTTGGACACCTCCCATAAGGGGCCGGGCAGCTTCCAGATTGAGCTTTTAAACAAGCTGGCAAGCATCTCCGAACAAGAAGCGGCCGAGCTTGCTGCAATTGAAAGGGTGACAGAAAAATGACGCGTATTTCTCGGGAAATGATGAAGGATATGTTATCGGTTTATTTTATTATGGGATCAAACAATACAAGCGCAGACCCCGTTTCTGTGGTAAAAAAAGCCATTGAGGGCGGCGCTACGCTTTTTCAATTTCGGGAAAAGGGGAGCGGTTCTTTAACAGGGGATGAACGTGTCCTGTTCGCGAAGCAGGTGCAGGATGTCTGCAGGCAGGCCGGGATTCCTTTCATCATTAATGATGATGTCGAATTGGCCTTGCGTCTTGAGGCGGACGGAGTGCATATCGGACAGGATGACGCAGACGCCGAAGAAACGAGAGCGGCAATCGGCGATATGATTCTCGGTGTGTCAGCACATAACGTCTCCGAGGTGAAGCGGGCGGAAGAAGCCGGAGCCGATTACGTCGGAATGGGCCCGGTCTATCCGACCGAAACAAAAAAAGATGCTGAAGCTGTGCAGGGCGTTACATTGATTGAAGAGGTGCGGCGTCAGGGCATCACCATTCCGATTGTAGGAATCGGCGGCATTACGGCTGACAACGCGGCGCCCGTCATTGAAGCGGGTGCAGACGGCGTCAGCATGATCAGCGCCATCAGCCAAGCCGAAGATCCAAAAGCGGCGGCGCGCAAGTTTTCAGAGGAAATTCAGCACTCCAAAGCAGGGCTGTCCCGATAGGGCGGCCCTTTTTCTGTGTGCGCAAAAAGGCAGTGACGGACCTTGGAGAATATAAGCCGTATGTCAAGAACAGGGCAATCAGCTTGCAATATCGACCGAAGCGTTTGATGGCTCTATCGTTTCGCTCAAAGTGACGCCTGAACCAATCACCGTCGGCGCCGAAGGCTCAAAAGCCCTCTATAAAACAGTGAAAAGCGCGCAGTGAGAGATCATTTCGAGGTCACGGAAAAACTTAATGCGGAATTCAGCGAATTTGAAGTTTTGATGTCGAAATACAAAACGTGCGATCAATCGTATACGTCCTGTGATACATTAAGTACAGATCAAATCAGAGAGATAAGCACGAAGCTGACGGCCCTTTCTGAAACCATGTCGAAGATTGCCGATGTGCTTTAAAAGGAGTTAAGACACAGCATGAGCGATGAACATAACAAGGAAAAACAGATCCACAGACGGGATGTCCTGAAGTGGGGCGCCGTCGCGGGCGCCGCCGTTGCTGTCGGAGCGAGCGGCCTCGGAGGACTCGCGCCGCTCTTCAAACCGGCGGCCACCGCTTCAAAGAAGAATGATGAAAAAAGGGATCGTGATCAAATCGTTCCTTTTTACGGAAAGCACCAAGCAGGAATCACAACGGCGCATCAGACGTATGTGTATTTTGCGGCGCTTGATGTCATGTCAAGCGACAAAGCCGATGTCATCTCCCTTTTCAAACATTGGACAAGCCTGACGCAGCTGCTGACTTCAGGCGCCGTCCCGTCGGGCGAACAGAAAAATAAAGATATGCCTCCGCAGGATACCGGGGAGTCGCAGGATCTGGCACCGGCGAATTTGACCGTTACCTTCGGCTTCGGCCCCGGGTTTTTCGAGAAAGACGGGAAAGACCGCTTCGGACTGAAGGATAAAAAACCGAAGCACCTCGCCGATATTCCGCCGATGCCTAACGACAAGCTCGATAAGGAACAAGGCGGCGGTGATATCGTCATACAGGTCTGCGCGGATAATGAACAAACGGCGTTTCACGCGGTGCGCAACCTGATGAAACAGGCATCGGGGGTGTGCGAAGTCCGCTTTCTCAATAAAGGTTTCTTAAGCGGCGGGAAAAACGGAGAAACACCGCGCAACCTCTTCGGATTCAAAGACGGCACCGGCAACCAAAGCACGAAGGATGAAAACCTGATGAATTCGATCGTTTGGGTTCAATCAGGGGAGCCGGACTGGATGACGGGCGGCACGTACATGGCGTTTAGGAAAATTAAGATGTTTTTAGATATATGGGACCGTTCATCCTTGAAGGAACAAGAGGACACGTTCGGGCGGGTGAAAAGCTCGGGCGCGCCTTTCGGACAAAAAAAGGAAACCGATCCCGTGAAGCTGAATCAAATTCCCGCCGACTCGCATGTCAGCGTGGCAAAATCAACCGGCAGACAGATTCTGCGCCGGGCATTTTCCTATACGGACGGAATTGATCCGAAGACGGGCTATGTTGACGCAGGCCTGCTGTTTATCTGCTTTCAAAAAGACCCGGACCGCCAATTTGTCCCGATGCTGAAGGCTTTGGCGGCAAAGGATGCGCTGAATGAATACACACAAACGATCGGCTCTTCCTTATTCGCCTGTCCCGGCGGCTGTAAAAAAGGAGAATATATCGCCCAAAGGCTGCTGGAATCGTGACACCTTCCATATGGAGGGTGTTTTTAAAAAAACACTTGTAACTATATGTGTTACATCTTAAAATGAATAGGAAAGGAGACTTACAATGACACTGCAGATTAAAGTATATTCTGATTATGTATGTCCGTTTTGCTTTGTCGGCAAAGCGGCGTTTGAAGAAGCAATCAAGGACAAGGACGTACAGGTGGAATGGATGCCGTTTGAATTGCGTCCGAGCCCCTCGCCGAAACTTGATCCGGTGAATGATCCCGCCAAGCGGCAGATGTGGAAAAACTCCATTGAGCCGATGGCGCAGTCGTTAGGCGTTGACATCACGTTCCCCCGCGTGTCACCGCATCCTTACACGGATTTGGCATTTGAAGGCTTTCATTTCGCAAAGGAACATGGGAAAGGAAGCGAATACCATACACGCGTTTTTCAGGCGTTCTTTCAGGAAGAACAAAATATCGGTGACGTTGGCGTGCTGACAAAGCTTGCGGAAGAAGCCGGACTTGACGGTGCTGCCTTCAAAGAGGCGCTTGAGACAAGAGCGTACAGACACGTACAGCAGGAAGCGCTCCGCCATGCTTATGAGGAAGCCGGCATTACGGCAGTGCCGACGTTTATCATCGGCGATGAGAGAATCCCTGGCGCGGCGGGAAAGGAAACCTTTGAACAAATCATTGAGCGGGAACTGAATAAACGTTAACCCGTAAAAAGCCCTCTCGATCAGCGAGAGGGCTTTGCCATATAGTGCTTGACAAATGTTTGTCTGTCCGCTTCATATGCCGCGGCGTCAAATGAGTCGCCGCAAAAATGGAGGCACCAAGGGTCTTTCTGGCAGGCGACGCCGACTTGATAGCCGTGTTTTTGAAATTCAAGCGACTGTGATGTGTCATAAAAATGAAAGCCGCGAAACAAATCCTCCCGCCACTCCACGTCATATTGAGCCGCCATTAACAAGCCGTCAATGGCGTCAGCGGGCGTAAACAGGCCGTCTTCATCACCGTGCTCAAAGTCCAGCGGATGATAAGCATTCCCCCGGTATTCAATCACTTTTCCCATCCGCTCTCCGCTTTCCCACCAAATGCCGTTCGGCGGCAGGGTTTTGCAGCCGGCGACACCGAGAAGGCCGAGCTCCTGATGAGATTGAAAGATATGAAGCATGTCATGAAGGAAATGCTGATGAATGATAAAGGTATCCTGATGCAGATAAATTTTATATTTGGAGGGGTGTCTCAGCGCTTTGTTGTAAGACGAGGCCATGCTTGCTGAATCGTATATCGGCATGATATCAACGGAGTATGAAGGGGGGACGGTAAGTTGCATGATATGGCTTTTGCACCGGGAGTACAGCGACTCGTCATTCACACAGACGACAAACAGAAACGAATGTGAATCCATTACATGCTCCTCTCGGCCTCAATCACATATTGATAGGCCGATGCTTCTGTCATAAAGTCATGCCTTATGCCAAGCTGTACGCATACTTCGTGCAATGATGCGATGGCTTTGTGATAAGTGGGGTGATCAACGCGGATCGCCTCAATGCGTTTCACCTCATAACCGGCGGCTTTAAATAATGAAAGCATCTCTTCCCGGGTAAAAAAACGCAGGTGGGTCTGATCCATTAATCCGGCGTCACTGTAAGTCCATTTGCCGGCTAAAAGCTCCAGCACCACTGAGATGTGGCCGACATTCGGTATGCATGCAAGCACCGTGCCGTCTTTTTTTACATAAGGACGAAGCTTTTTCAGCACGGACCACGGGTCGATAAGATGCTCAAGAACGTCTCCGAACAGCATGCAGTCGAATTGCTCTGAATCGTACGGAAGAATGGCGGATTCAATGTCGCCGCAAAGCACGTGGCTCAATTTGCTTTCCGCCTTTTTTGCGGCTTCGGGATACGCTTCAATGCCGTAAACCGTTATTCCGCGGTCTTCGATCGCCGCTCCTAAATTGCCTGTGCCGCAGCCGACATCAAGCACTGTCCGCCAGTTTTCGTCTATTTTGTTCAATAAATAAGGATTCAGGCCTTCGTAGTAGTTCTGTTGTTTTTCATCATAATAGGGATTCGTATCCATCTGTGTATCACCTCATAAATGGGCATATACACAAGATATGCAGCGGGGGGATCTCATATCACCATGTTTGGCTGTTCAATTGCGGAATGCGGACGGGAATGGTTGTCCGGTATACGGTTTGTTCTCTGATTCCCCTCTTATTGCGGATGTTCCTTTGAAAACTCGGGTGCGGGCGGACTGTGGCAGGTCATATAGTAAAAGGATCCGCCTGTAAATCTTACCGCTGGCGGATGGTGTTTTTCATTGGTGTTTTTTTCTTCACCGCTTTTTCAGTATTTAAGAAGCGCCTCACATCGTCAATGTGCAAACCCATGATTCTAGCCTCTTGAATTAACAATTGCCAATCTTGATCTATATCTTTCATTACATGAGTTTTCATAAGAACCTCCAATTGAAAAATTGATTTGCCCAGCTACAGCAGCCAATGTATAACAAATATCACACATAGTTGGCCGGTAATCCCAAATTGAAGATGAATTCACCTACCTATTCCCTAAGAAAATGACTGAAATAACCAAATCCTTCAAGAATTCTTACATATAATAATAAACAAATAAATACTGACTGGATAGTATGCAAATAAAAATAAATCATATGACCTATTAACATTTACCCTCAAAGCGTCGACTAGCATATTCTTTTTGCATAAAAAATACCGCAAAAGAATGATTCGGTGTAAGATAAAGTGAATGATCAAACAGCTGGGGTAAAAAATGAAAAAAAACAAATTTCAAATTAAGAGAGAAGAAACATTTGAAAGTTTTATTGACGCAGGCCTTCATCTCCTGATTGAAAGAGCTTACGATTCAGTCTCAATCGATGACATCAGTAAAGCGGCGGGTTTCAGCAAAGGCGCGTTTTACGTTCATTTTGAAAGCAAGGAAGATTTTCTGAAGCATTTATTAGACAGGCGTCAGATTAAAAAAAGGATCATCACCGGCTATCTCGACGAATTAGAAAAGCAAACCGCGCGGCCGTTGACGCTTTGTGAAGCTGCGGCAAGCGCGGCCAGCCTGTTGATGCGGTTTGTAAACAGCAAGCCTGCCTGGAATGTTGTGTCTTTTGCCGTTCATATGCCTACTTACAAAGTCGTCAGTGAATATGAAGCTTATATCCGTCTTTATAAGTTATGGATAGAAGAAAGCACCATGTACATAAATTGGCTCAAATCGAGAAATTTAATAGAAGACCATATAGATACCGAGCATACCGCTAAAATGATGTGCGCGCTCATCGACGGGATGATTAAGCAATCCAATGTGCTGGGAAGGCCGGTTACTTTCCGCAGCATGTTTGACGCGCTTTATGTTTTTGTCAGCGGCAGAAAATCAGGGTAACGTTCTTCTTGATTTGACAAAAGGTTTAGAAAAGTCTTTCAGAAAGCGAGGAACTGCCATGCGTTACAGAGAAATTATGATGTATATCATTATGGGGATATTCACGACCATCGTGAATATCGTCAGTTTTTACATTCTGACGTCGGCATTTGAGATGGATTATAAGGCGGCGACTGTCGCTGCTTGGGTTCTGTCCGTTCTATTTGCATATGTCACGAATAAACTGTATGTATTTCAGCAAAAGACCGCGGGGATGCGGAGTCTGATGAAAGAATTGACGGCCTTTTTCAGCGTGCGGGTATTGTCTCTCGCCATCGATCTCGCCATGATGATTCTTCTGGTCAGTCAATTTCATATGAACGAAACGTTGGCGAAAATCGCCGATAACGTCATTATCGTAGTCGTCAACTATGCGGCCAGCAAGTGGATTGTCTTCAGAAAAGCGAAAGAAGAGGGCGTGTCATAACGGTTTCTTTCCGCGCCCCGGGGGAAAGTGTAATGGTGAAAGGGGATGCGTATGAAGCACAAAATAAAGAAAGCGTTTGCTGATGTATTCGGGGAATCGGAGGACCTGCGCATTTTCTTTGCGCCCGGCAGAGTGAATCTCATCGGAGAGCATACGGATTATAACGGGGGCCACGTCTTTCCGTGCGCGCTGACGATCGGTACATATGCAGCCGTCCGGGAGAGAGAGGACAGGCTCGTCAGAATGTACTCTCATCATTTTAAGGAAGCGGGCATAAAGGAATGCAGTCTCGATGATATCCGCTATCAAAAAGAGGACGGGTGGGCCAACTATCCGAAAGGGGTCATGGCGGAATGTCTCGGCAGCGGTTTTTCCCTTCCGCACGGCTTCGATATTGTGTTCTGGGGAAACATCCCGAACGGCGCGGGGCTGTCATCTTCGGCTTCCATTGAACTTGTTACGGCGGTCATTCTCAAGGAATGCCATGAGCTTGAGGCGGATATGCTCGACTTGGTGAAGCTCGCTCAGTCGGCGGAAAATTCCTTTATCGGCGTCAGCTGCGGAATGATGGATCAATTCACCATCGGAATGGGAAAGAAACATCATGCGATTCTGCTGAATTGCGGGACGCTCAGCTTTGAATATACAAAACTCGGGCTGTCGGGGCTGTCGATCGTTATTGCAAATACCAATAAAAAACGAACGCTTGCAGACTCAGGCTATAATACGAGGCTCAAGGAGTGCGGGGAGGCGCTTTGTGATCTTCAGAAGCATCTTTCCGTTCAATCACTGGGAGAGCTGACCCCTTCCGCTTTTGACGCCCATGCGGAGCTGATTCAGAATGAAGTGAACAGACGCCGGGCGAAACACGCCGTCTATGAAAATCACCGCACAATAGAGGCCGCCGACATGTTCAGTAACAATCAGCTTCATCATATCGGTGAATTAATGAGGGATTCGCATCTCTCTTTACGCGATGATTACGAGGTGACGAGTCATGAGCTGGATACACTGGCTGAAGCGGCCTGGCGCCACGGCGGGGTGATCGGATCAAGGATGACGGGAGCCGGTTTCGGCGGCTGTACAGTCAGTATCGTCAAGGACGATGCGGTTTCGGATTTTATTGAAACGGCAGGGGCCCGCTATGAGGAGAAGACAGGGAGAAAAGCTGACTTTTACACGGCGGATGTCGGAGCCGGAGCGAGAGAACTAAAGGGGGATGACGATGGCAATTGAGCGGCACGTGGAACGTTTAATCCGGTACGGATTGCAAAAAGAGCTGATTTCCTATCTTGATATTGAATATACAAGAAACCGTTTATATGAAGCTTTGCATATCACCCATCCGGAGGTTTCAGAACAGAAAGAAAATGAATCGGCGGCATCATTGCCGGACATATTGGCCCCGATTTATGAATGGGCGGCAGAAACGGGCCGGATTGCAGCCGATACAGACACCTATCGCGACCTGCTGAGCGCGAAGATCATGGGCTGCTTTGCCCCGCAGCCGTCCGAGATTGTCCGTCGTTTTGAAGAAACAAAGGCGGTGCACGGGCCGGAGCAGGCGACAAAGGCGTTTTACCGATTTTCAGAGGATATGTATTATATCCGTTCGGACAGAATACAGCGGAATGTCGGGTGGACGGCTGAGACGGCTTACGGAAAGCTGGACATCACGATCAACCTTTCAAAACCGGAAAAAGATCCGAAAGCAATTGCCGCTGCCAAAGAGCAGCCTCAATCCGATTATCCGAGATGTGTTCTTTGTAAAGAAAATGTCGGGTACGAGGGGAGACCGGATCACCCGGCGCGTCAAAACCTTCGTGTCATTCCGGTAATTCTCGGCGATGAGCAGTGGTTTCTGCAATTTTCTCCGTATGTGTATTACCGGGAGCATTGCATCGTTTTGAAAGACCGGCACGAACCGATGAAGATCAGCAAAAAAACGTTTGACCGGCTGCTGTCGTTCGTCAGCCAGTATCCTCATTATTTTCTCGGTTCCAATGCTGACCTGCCGATTGTCGGCGGCAGTATTTTAAGCCACGACCATTTTCAGGGGGGCAATTATGAATTCCCGATGGCGCGGGCGGAGACAGAAAGCCGGTACAGGCTGCCTGACTATCCGAAAACGGTGTTGGGAATTGTGAAGTGGCCGATGTCGGTCATCCGCCTGCAAAGCGGGAGCGCGTCTGAGCTTTCCGGCGCGGCGGATGCCATCCTGCGGGCATGGCGCGGTTATTCCGATGAGGCGGCTGATCTCCTCGCCTTTTCAGGAGAAACACCGCACAATACAATTACGCCGATTGCCCGGCGGAGAAACGGTTTATTCGGATTAGATCTCGTCCTCAGAAATAACCGCACCTCTGATGAGCATCCCCTGGGAATTTTTCATCCCCATCAGGAAGTTCATCACCTGAAAAAAGAAAATATCGGACTGATTGAGGTAATGGGGCTTGCGATTCTGCCGGGCCGCCTTGAACAAGAAATGAAATACACGGCTGAAGCGCTGTGCTCACCGGACCCGGAAGCGGTCTTAACGGCAGACCCTTCTGCGGCAAAGCATAAAGATTGGGCGCTCAGTGTGCTGCATAAGCGGAAGGTAACGAAAGAAAACGCGGAACAGATTCTGAAAGAGGAAATCGGCCATGCCTTTGCGCGGATACTGGAGCATGCCGGTGTCTTTAAACAGACAGAAGAAGGCAGAGCGGCTTTCCGGCGGTTTATCCGCCATTTGGGCGCTCTACCGGAAAAAAGCCTCATCCCATAAGGGACGAGGCTTTTTTTTATCCTCTGCTTCTGGCGATCAGGCTGAATAAGAATACCACGATCGCAGCTCCGATGATTGCCGGAATGATGGCAAAGCCGGCAAGGTGAGGACCCCATGTGCCGAGCAGTCCGTGCCCGATCCATGCGCCGATCAGACCGGCGATCATGGACCCGATGATTCCTCCGGGCATACTGCCTTTTACAAATAAACTTCCGATCCAGCCGATAATAATAGCGACAATCAGAGATACGATAAAACTCATAAATATCACTTCCTATTTTTTATTATTTATGCCTATATGTTTCCTTCGTTTTGTCCATATTAAACATATGAATGCGTTTTTTATAATGAACATACTCAAGGCGCGTTCCGGTCTTTTTTTTCACAATGCGTTGCGTTAAAATGGAAACCGTGTGAAAAGGTGTGAGCAAAGGAAAAAATATTTCTTTTGTAGAATGTTTAACAAAATGAAACTTTTTGTTGACCAGCGATTTTTATTATGGTAAACCTTTATTTGGTATTATTCGTTCTCACTATCTTTTTTCTCTATATATGCTAAATGATCTAAAACTTTTTATGTTTGATTTGCGCAAGTGGAAAAAGTTCATGCATTTTTTGACGATTTTGTGACATTAGGTCGAAAAAAAGATGAACTTTAGAAAAAAATAAAGCTAATAAGGGCAGATTTTGATAGCATAACAAGGTAGATAGAGAAAAGATTTTGAGAAAGTACATTTCAGATTCACTACATCAATAGGAAGGATGGTGATCTTCTTGTTCAGAGCATTTAAACCGTTACTTTTATTAGCGATGTTGGCTGTTGTTTTCGTACTGGGCGGATGCAGCGACATTTCCGTTTTAGATCCGAAAGGACCTGTAGCAGACCAGCAGAAAGATCTGATTCTCTTGTCAATCGGATTTATGCTGTTCATTGTCGGCGTCGTATTCGTACTATTTACAATCATTTTAGTGAAATACCGCGACCGCAAAGGCAAAGACAGCGGAAATTACAAGCCCGAGATGCACGGCAACACGTTCTTAGAAGTAGTCTGGACAGTGATCCCAATTTTAATTGTTATTGCACTTTCTGTGCCTACCGTACAGACGATATATTCGTTAGAAAAAGCGCCTGAAGCGACAAAGGATAAAGAGCCTCTTGTTGTTTATGCTACTTCGGTAGACTGGAAATGGGTATTCAGCTACCCAGAGCAGGATATTGAGACGGTTAACTACCTGAACATTCCTGTAGACCGTCCGGTTTTATTTAAAATTTCTTCAGCCGATTCAATGGCATCGCTATGGATTCCTCAGCTTGGGGGACAAAAATACGCGATGGCGGGAATGCTGATGGATCAATACTTACAGGCTGACAAAGTGGGAACATATGAAGGCCGCAACGCGAACTTCACCGGCGAACACTTTGCCGACCAGAAATTCAACGTAAAAGCTGTTACGCAAAAAGACTTTAACAGCTGGGTGAAAAAAGCCCAAAGCGATTCTCCAAAGCTGACGAAAGAGAAGTATGACGAACTGATGCTTCCGGAGAATGTCGGAAAATTAACGTTCTCTTCTACACACTTAAAATACGTTGACCACGGCCAAGATGCCGAATATGCGATGGAGGCGCGCAAACGCCTTGGCTACAAAGCCGTATCACCGCACTCTAAAACAGATCCGTGGGAAAATGTAAAGAAAAACGAATTTAAAGTATCCGACGATAAACAAGATTGAAATTGAACAAGAAAGGAGGAAGCCCGAATGAAATTGAGATGGGATGAATTTTTTGTAACAGGTGACCCATTAATTCTGGGCGCACAAGTTTCCATTGCGCTTTCCACTATTGCTATCATCGTTGTACTCACATACTTCAAAAAGTGGAAGTGGCTCTGGTCTGAATGGCTCACGTCTGTAGACCATAAGAAACTTGGAATCATGTACATTATCTCTGCTGTTATCATGCTGTTCCGCGGCGGGGTCGACGGCTTGATGATGCGCGCCCAGTTAGCGCTTCCTAATAACAGTTTTTTAGACTCAAACCACTATAATGAGATCTTTACGACTCACGGTACGATCATGATTATCTTCATGGCGATGCCGTTTTTAATCGGTCTGATCAACGTTGTCGTACCTTTGCAGATCGGTGCGCGCGACGTAGCATTCCCTTACTTGAACAACCTGAGTTTCTGGACGTTCTTCGTAGGTGCGATGCTTTTCAATATTTCTTTCGTTATCGGAGGTTCTCCGAACGCAGGCTGGACGAGTTACATGCCGCTGGCAAGCAACGACATGAGTCCCGGGCCTGGTGAGAACTTCTACCTGCTCGGTCTTCAGATTGCCGGTATCGGTACGCTGATGACGGGTATCAACTTTATGGTGACGATCCTGAAAATGCGTACGAAAGGCATGACGCTGATGCGTATGCCGATGTTCACATGGACGACGCTGATTACAATGGTTATTATCGTATTCGCCTTCCCTGTTTTGACAGTGGCATTGGCGCTGTTATCATTTGACCGTTTGTTCGGCGCTCACTTTTTCACGCTGGAAGCCGGCGGTATGCCGATGCTTTGGGCTAACTTGTTCTGGATTTGGGGACACCCTGAAGTATATATCGTTATCTTACCGGCATTCGGTATTTTCTCTGAAATTATTTCAGCGTTTGCAAGAAAGCAGTTATTCGGTTACAAAGCGATGGTCGGCTCAATTATCGCCATTTCCGTCCTGAGTTTCCTTGTATGGACTCACCACTTCTTCACAATGGGGAACAGTGCGTCTGTTAACTCTTTCTTCTCGATTACAACGATGGCGATTTCGGTTCCGACCGGGGTTAAAATCTTTAACTGGCTCTTTACGATGTATAAAGGCCGAATCAGTTTTACAACACCGATGCTGTGGGCGCTTGCGTTCATCCCGAACTTCGTTATCGGCGGGGTAACAGGGGTTATGCTTGCGATGGCTGCAGCGGATTATCAATACCATAATACGTACTTCCTCGTATCTCACTTCCACTATGTGCTGATCGCGGGTACGGTATTTGCATGTTTCGCAGGTTTTATTTTCTGGTATCCGAAAATGTTCGGCCACAAGCTGAACGAAAGAATCGGAAAATGGTTCTTCTGGATCTTTATGATCGGATTTAATGTATGTTTCTTCCCTCAATACTTCTTGGGGCTGCAAGGTATGCCTCGCCGTATTTACACTTACGGACCGAATGACGGATGGACTGCATTGAACTTTATTTCAACTGTCGGAGCCTTCATGATGGGTGTCGGATTCTTAATCCTTTGCTACAACATCTACTACAGCTTCCGCTACTCTACTCGCGAGATCAGCGGAGATTCATGGGGCGTGGGACGTACGCTTGAGTGGGCGACTTCATCTGCGATTCCGCCGCATTACAACTTTGCGGTGCTTCCTGAAGTGAAATCTCAAGATGCGTACCTGCAATTGAAAGAAGACAAAACGGATATTCATCCGGAAAGCAAGTTCAAGAAAATCCATATGCCGCACAACTCCGGAAGACCGCTTATTATGTCAGTGGCGTTCGGTATTGCAGGCTTCGGACTTGTATTTGAATGGTTCTGGATGGGCATTGTCGGCTTGATCGGCATTCTGCTTTGCATGGTGCTTCGTTCATTTGAATATGACAATGGCTACTATATACCTGTTGAAGAAATAAAAGAGACGGAAAGAAAGATTTCCGAATAAAGGAGGCGTGATTTATGGAACATGCAGAACACGGCAATTCTAACGCGCCTATGGAATATCAATCTGAAACCGGCAGACTCAATATTCTCGGGTTTTGGATCTTTTTAGGGGCAGAGATTGTGTTGTTCTCAACACTATTTGCAACCTTCTTCGTTCTTCAAAGAAGAACAGCAGGAGGAGTCTTACCGGCTGAATTATTTGAAGTGAAGCTTGTCATGATCATGACATTCCTGCTTCTGATCAGCAGTTTCACCTGCGGGATCGCTGTTCATGAAATGCGTCGCGGAAGTTTAAAAGGCGTCGTCATTTGGACGATCATTACGCTTCTTCTCGGCGCGGGCTTTGTCGGATGTGAGCTTAACGAGTTCATCCACTATGTACATGAAGGAGCATCTCTCGGTACAAGTGCTTTCTGGTCTGGATTCTTCGTCCTTCTGGGAACGCACGGAACGCACGTAACGATCGGTATCTTCTGGATTGCCGGCATCTTACTGCAATTGAAGAAACGCGGATTAACGCCGCAGACGTCTTCAAAAATCTTTATCTCAAGTTTATACTGGCACTTCTTAGACGTTGTTTGGATCTTCATCTTTACAGGCGTCTATCTCATCGGATTGGGGGGACTATAATATGGCAAACAAATCTGCTGAACACAGCCACTTTCCGTGGAAGCATATCGTAGGTTTTGCGTTGTCTATTATTCTGACCCTGCTGGCCCTTTGGGTTGCGGTATATACGGAATTAAGCCCATCAGCAAAACTCTGGATCATTTTCGGATTCGCATTTATCCAAGCTGGTCTTCAGCTTCTCATGTTCATGCACATGACAGAAAGCGAAAACGGCGGAATTCAAGTCGGAAACACGCTCTTCGGATTTTTCGGAGCGATTGTTATCATCCTTGGTTCCATCTGGATCTTTGCGGCGCACTACCATCACGGTGACCATATGGATGGAAACCCTCCTGGCGGTGCGAAGCAACATTCCGAACATCAGGAATAAAAAGAAACCCTCTTCGTTCAGGCGAAGAGGGTTTTTTGTGCCTTTATTGGCTTCTTCTCCGGCGCAGGCGCGGAAGGCCGTAAATGATAAAGGCGGCGATATGGGCAATGATGACGTTGGCGGCAAACAGGATGATCATGAGTGTGTGGCCGAGAGGGGATAGGCTGCTGGTTGCGTAAAAGTAGAAGAAAACCCACATGAGAATAATTGGCGGTATGGCCGAAAGAGCCACTTTTTTGTTATCCAGCCAGATAAAGAGGGGTGTTGCGCTTGCGACCAGTAAATAAGCAAAAAACATGTCCATCTTACATGTCTCCTTTCATTTTATGGGAGCGTTTCCAAAATGAAATACAGAGAATAAAATGTGTCTGTTTTGTGGTCGTTTTTTGAACATTTTGTTACAATTATTATACCATGTTTTCCAATTTTTGATACCGCTTTTTCGAGAAATGTATTGCAACTATTGCCTCATTTTTGGATAGGTACAAGAAACCGGAAAGGCCAAATACCCTGTCACATTTCCGGACAATGGAATGGCGCAGGCTGTGAACCTTTGCTATGGTCAAAGAAACATGCACAGCAAGGGTGGTTTGAAGTGGACGTAAGGAAAGAAGATGTCACAGCGCCGGATGTCATTGCGCTTTTGCAGGATCATCTGAAGAGCATGACCATGCATTCTCCTCCGGAAAGTATACATGCGCTCAATGCGGACCGGCTGCGTCAGCCTGACGTTACGTTTTGGAGTGCGAGGGAAAACGGCATTCTGCTCGGCTGCGGTGCCTTAAAGGAGCTAAACAGCCGGCACGGTGAGATCAAATCAATGAAAACCTCTCCGCATCATGTCAGAAAAGGCGCAGCCAACCGGATCCTCCGCCATATGCTTGAAGAAGCAAGGCGGCGGGGCTATCAGCGGATCAGCTTAGAAACCGGTTCTATGGAGGCTTTTCTCCCCGCCAGACGCCTGTATGAAAAAGCCGGGTTTCAATATTGTGATCCGTTTGCACATTATAAAGAGAACCCGAACAGCTTGTTTATGACGTTAAACATAAGCTGAAACCCCTTTTCTGATGAGAAGGGGTTTTTTATCGGAAAAGTTTCATCATGACCGAAACATTTCCTTTTCTGACACGTCATATGTCGTGTAGTCCCCAAACCGTAAAAAATAAAAAGGAAGCAACCTCATCATGTTTTCTTGAACGGTGTTCATGTATAATAAACAATAGTGACTTCCGATGAAAATGTAAGGCGGGATAGAATGAGTCGATATAAGAAACAGCAAAATCCCTATTATCAGGGGGATTTGATTTTTATATTTGGTGTGTTTTTAATAATTAGTGTTGCGGCGATTTATGCGGCCGGACAGTTCGGGCAGTACGGAAGTGATGCCTGGATGAGACAGATCGTCTTTTATGTCATCGGAGCCGGTCTCATGGTCAGTATCATGTATTTTGATTTAGAGCAGCTTGAAAAACTGAGTCTGTACGTGTTAATTGCCGGCGTGCTGTCGCTGCTCCTTTTACGTGTGGCGCCGGAATCCATCGCGCCGATTAAAAACGGAGCGAAGAGCTGGTTTAAAATCGGCAGCTTCACTCTTCAACCTTCAGAGTTCACGAAAATAGGAATTATGATGATGGTCGCGTCCATTATATCGAAGGCGGGCCCGAAGGATCAAAGGTCACTTCGGGAAGATGTGAATCTGCTTTTGAAAATTGCGGCATGGACGGTCATTCCGCTCGGGCTGATCGTTTTGCAGGATGCCGGAACGGGTGCGATCTGTCTGTTTATCGTTATGGTGATGGTGTTTATGTCGGGTGTAAACTGGAAGCTGATCACCATCATCGGCGGTTCGGCCGCGCTTGTGCTTGGCCTTTTCTTAGTTCTCGTGATTGAATTTCCCCATGTGGCGAATTCAATCGGCATTGCGGATTATCAAATTAACCGGATTACATCGTGGATGTCTGACTCCAGTGCGGCAACGACTCAGGCAGAGAGCGATAAAAGCTGGCAGGTGGATCAGGCCGTTATGGCGATCGGATCGGGCGGCATTACCGGAAACGGCGTTCATAATCTGAAGGTGTACGTACCTGAGGGACAGACCGACTTTATCTTTGCGATTTTGGGTGAAAGTTTTGGATTTTTAGGCTGCGCCATTGCGGTTGTCATGTTTTTCTTTTTAATTTACAGACTTGTGGTGCTGATTGACCGCTTGCATGCGTTTAACCGATTTGGAGCGTTTTTTTGCGTAGGATTTACTGCACTTATCGTGATTCACACCTTCCAGAATATCGGGATGAATATCGGCATTATGCCGGTTACCGGTATTCCGCTGCTGTTTGTCAGTTATGGGGGGAGCTCGGTGCTTTCTACATTAATCAGCTTCGGGATCGTATATAACGCAAGTGTGCAGCTGACGAAATATAAAAGCTACTTGTTCAATTCTTAATGTGAGACGGCTCGTTTTTCGGGCTGTCTTTTTTTGTTTAGAGCATTTCGCTTTTGACATGATTCCCTTTCGGATATGATATATAAAGAAGGAGGCTTTTATATGAACAATACCATCGAAACTATACTTAATCATCGGTCGATCCGATCATTTACTGACGAGCTTCTGACAGCAGAAGAGATAGATACATTAGTGAAAAGCGCCCAGGCGGCGTCAACGTCCAGTTACGTGCAGGCTTACTCCATCATCGGTGTAACCGATAAAGAGAAAAAGCGGAAGCTGGCGGCACTGGCCGGAAACCAGCCTTACGTCGAAAATAACGGGCACTTGTTTGTGTTCTGCGCTGATTTGTACCGCCATAAAAAACTTGCTGAGGAAAAAGGCGAAAACATTACCGAGCTTCTTGAGAATACGGAAATGTTTATGGTCAGCGTCATTGATGCCGCACTTGCCGCACAAAACGTAAGTGTTGCCGCGGAATCAATGGGACTTGGCATTTGTTATATCGGAGGCATTCGAAATGAACTTGATCAGGTGACAGAAGTGCTTGGAACACCTGACCATGTGCTGCCGCTGTTCGGCTTGGTAGTCGGTCATCCCGCTCATCCGTCCGGTCAAAAGCCGCGCCTGCCGAAACAAGCCGTATATCATGAAAACACGTACGATACGAATGAAGAACACTTCCGCAGTTATATGAAGGAATATGATGAAACCATTTCCGCTTATTATGATAAACGGACAAACGGCAAGCGGGTTGAAACGTGGTCTGATCAAATCCTGCAGTTCATGAAACAAAAACCGAGAACCTATTTAAATCAATATGTAAAAGATAAAGGTTTTCAAAAGAATTAAGAAAAAACCTCTCCTGACCGGGAGAGGTTTTTTTATGTTTCACGTGTAACATATTTCGACAAAATGGAACAAGGTATATAAATGTTTATCATCAGGGATGCTTATAAGCATACAGAAAGAAAAAACGGCTTAGCAGTGGTACGATGTTGAGGAGGTGACAGTGATGATTTCATTAAGCATATTAGATCAATCTCCTGTATCAGAAGGGAGTTCTGCGGAAAGTGCTCTGCGGAATACAGTAAGACTGGCGCAGGAGGCGGAAAAGCTCGGATATAAGAGGTTTTGGGTGTCAGAGCATCATTTTTCAGAGCGGTTGGCGGGTTCAAGCCCTGAAGTGCTGATCAGCCATATTGCGGCGAAAACGAATGAGATTCGTGTAGGATCAGGCGGTGTCATGCTTCCGCATTACAGCGCATATAAGGTGGCGGAGAATTTCCGCGTGCTTGAAGGTTTGACGCCGGGCAGAATCGATCTCGGATTAGGGAGAGCGCCGGGCGGAATGCCGATCGCATCATGGGCGCTGAATGACGGCGGGAAGCGGAATGCTGATCAATATCCGCAGCAGATTCGTGAGCTGGCGATGTATTTGCATGATGCAGCCGACGACAATCACCGTTTTCCGAATCTGACCGCATCACCCCTTATTAAGACGGCGCCTGAAGTCTGGCTTCTCGGTTCATCGGGGGAAAGCGCGCTTCTGAGCGCAGAAACGGGAGCAGGCTATATGTTTGCCCACTTTATTAATGGAGAAGGCGGAGAAAGCACGACAGCACAATATAAGCGCAGATTTAAACCTTCCGCATTAGGAAAAGAATCAAAAACGGCCGTGGCTGTGTTTGTGCTGTGCGCCGACACGGAGGAGAAAGCGGAGGAACTCGCGGCTGTCATGGATTATACGCTGCTTGCGGGTGAACAGGGGATTCCGCTTCACGGCGTACCGTCTTACGAAACCGTCCGCGGAAATACGTATACACCGTATGAACAAAGACGAATTGCCGATAATCGGAATCGAATGATCATCGGAACGAAGCTGCAAGTGAAAGAACAGATTCTGGCTCTCAGTAAAGCATACGGAACAGAAGAAGTGATGGCTGTAACCATTACTCATCATTTTGAAGATAAACTTCAGTCATACCGCCTGCTTCGAGAAGCTTTTGCCGAATGATCAGAAAGAAACCCTGCTGATGCTCCAGCAGGGTTGTTCGGTTATTCAATGATAAAAGGTTTTTCAGTCAGCACCTGGCTTGATTTCCCTTTGTTCGCGGCATAGGCCAGCATATAATATTCTCCTGCCGGCAGTGCGGTGTCACCATTGACTTTGCCGTTCCAGTCGAAATATTGATAGCCTTTATCCTGCTTTTTGTAAATGCCGGCTTGGCCGACAAAGTCAAGATTACTGTCATATACAAGGAAGGCAAGCTCTTCGGCTCCCGCCGGAAGATAGGTTTCAATTTGGTAGGTTCCCTGCGTTGTGCCGTCCTGCACGTCGATTGAAGTCACGCGCGGATAGTCCGGCTCTTTTACAATCAGTAGCGTCGGCACTTTTGCGACTGTTTTTCCGCCTTCACGCACTGTGACGGTTCCCTCATAGGTGCCTGTCTTTACTTTTTTGGCATTGACCTTTACTTTGGCATTGACCTTTCCGGTTTGATGAGCGGGGATCACGACCCGGTCTGTGCCCGAAACGGTAATGCCCGTGCCGTTGAAAGAGTACTCGAGCTGATATGATTTTCTGATGGACGATTGGTTTTCAATCGTAAAGGTTTCTTTTTTCGTTTCATTGCCTTTGTCTTTCATAAACGTTCCGTAAGAATAACTTCCCGGGGCGACTAAGGAGTCTGCTTTGATCGCCTTCATGATTCTGATGCTTCCGGCGCCTTGCGCATTATGCGGGTATACGTCACCGTCCGCGTCCGTTAAGGTTTCCGCGGTGTTCATGAGAGCGGCTTTTATTTGTTCCGGGCTCCATTTCGGTTTGGCCTGCTTGATGACGGCAGCTGCGCCGGCTACATGCGGGGAAGCCATACTCGTTCCCTGCTTCGATCCGTAGCCGTACGGGTCGGCCGGATCATGGGTCGGAATGGTGCTGACGATGTTTACGCCGGGAGCGGAGACGTCAGGTTTAATCATCCACGTGTCCATAACCGGACCGCGTGACGAAAAGTCTGCCATTTGTTCAGTGAGCGATTTAGCCACGGATAAATTGAATGTCGCTTTTGTGCCGCCCGCTTTTAATTGGCTGACGAGTTTTTCGCCGTCTTCTGATGAAAGCTTAATCGTCGGCACTGACATGCCCGGTACGTTGGCTTCAATTTCTCCCGGGGCATTGTTATACACAACCATACCGATCGCGCCCGCTTTTTTGGCGTTGTCGGCTTTATCCACAAAGGCGATGCTGCCCCGTTTGACGACAGCGACTTTTCCTTTCAGATCTTTGCCTTCAAAATCCTTTTGCTCGCCGATACCCGCCTCTATGAGCTCTATTTCTTTTTTATTCAGTGCTTTTATGTCATCTTCTTTGTTGTAGCCCATTACTTTCGCTGAGGAATAGGAACCGAAGGAGACGGCGTACTCGTTCAGCGGCAGCTGGGTCGCTCCGACGGAGATGGCTTCTCTGGACGTTCCCGGAGAGCCGACGGTCCAATTGTTCGGCCCGCTGTTTCCGTTTGATGTAACGGCCGTGACGCCTTCTGACATAGCCCAGTCAAGCGCCGTGCTTGTCGCCCAGTCTGGGTTATTCACAGAATTGCCGAGAGAAAGATTCATGACATCCGCTCCGTCCTGTACGGCGCGTTCGATGCCGGCGATGACGTTCTCTGTTGTTCCGCTTCCGCCCGGACCAAGCACACGGTAGGCAAGGAGTGTAGCATCGGGTGCGACGCCTTTAATCGTTCCGTTTGCCGCTACCGTGCCCGCGACATGGGTTCCGTGGTCAGTCGACGCGCCTCTCGGATCACCGGACGGCGTTTCTTCAGGATCGTAGTCGTTATCCACAAAATCGTATCCTTTATATTGTCCGAAATTTTTCTTTAAGTCAGGGTGTTTATATTCGACACCGGTGTCAATAATGGCAACCTTGACGCCTTTACCCGTATAGCCGAGCTTCCACGCGTCATTTGCCCCTATATAAGGCGCGCTGTCATCCATCTGCGGAGACACGGCATCCTTAGATAGGGTGATGTCTTTATCTTTGAGCTGATCGGTATGATAGGTGACATTCGGATAAACCGCTTTGACATCCTGATCACTCAGCAGTTTGGGGATTTCATTTGCCGGGAGTTTCATGGAGAAGCCGGAAAACACTTGCTCATATTCCCTGTTGATTTTTCCGTGTTTAATGGTTTTGAGCGCTTTCTTTTTCACTTTTGAACGTTCGCTTTTCAGCTTGCTTTTTGTCTGTGCTTTGCCGAGTTCCTTTGCTTCCGCCAGTGACTTTTCCTTCAGCTCCACGATGACTGTCGTTTGTTTGCCGGTGGTCATATCAATGTCACCGAACACCTCAGCCTTCTCAAGATCAGGAGTTTGCGGTTTTGAAGCCGGCGCAGCCTGTGAACTTGTGGATAAGGTAAAGGATAAGACAAAAGCCGGAAGCAGATAACGGATGATTCCTTTTTTCAATCGTGTTTCCCCCTTTTTCTTTATCTAAATTAGAAATCTAGTATATATTTCTTGAAAATTCAAAATAATCCTTGTGACATATGACTCATTTATGGAAATTGGTCTGTGAATAAGGAGGGAGTTATACACAGAATCCTGTGTATAACTGAATAAATTTGTGTATATATATTGTTGGGAACGAATGTTCCTATACAAAATATAGACCGAGTTTGTGGATATGTGGATATACACTGTGTTTAAGCTGTGCTTAACCAAGGGATAAAGTGTGTATAACTTTTTTTATCGGCTTTTCCATTTTTCAGGTCATTTCCATCAGCTTTCAACAAAACTTCTGAAAACTAGTTTGTTTTTTCACTCATATTGTGACAAACAATTCGCCCGGCCGCGTCTATCATAGAGTCATAGGGTTGCTAGACCCGCTAGTTTTTAGCGGAGAAGGATCGGCCGCCTTTTCCGTTAAAGCGGAGAGAAAAACAGGCCTGCGAACAAGCTGTCTGTCAAAAAGAAGCGGAGGGATGATTTGCAATGAAACGTTTGCTAGTATCTTTACGGGTGTGGATGGTCTTTCTGATGAACTGGATGGCGCCGGGTAACGGAAGATATCCATTAGCCGCCGTGTACGGAAACCAAGCGGCTTATCATAAGAAAGCGAAGCGGACGGCTGGGGTTTTTTCGTTTGTGAGCCGTGTCCGATCGGCGGATTTGACCGATGAAACGAAATCGGCCCGCGGCAGGCTGGATAAAAACCGATGGATGCCTGTCCGCAAAGAATTGCCGAAACGGGAGCGCGCGGGTCCGGCACCTTTACATCATATGAAAAAGAGGGTACAATCCCACTAAACATATGAACGGGAGCGAACCTCTTGAGAATAGACAAAGTATTAAACAACAATGCGGCGTTAATAAAAGAAGACGGACGGGAAAAGATCGTAATGGGTCCCGGAATCGCTTTTCAAAAGAGAAAAAATGATGTGATTCAAAAGCATAAAATTGAAAAAATATTTGTCGTGCACGACGAAAATGAAAAGTTCAAACAAGTGTTAGAAACGCTTCCCGAAGAGCATATAGAGGCGGCTGAAGATATCATCAGCCATGCGGAGGGAGAGCTTGCGGCACCTTTGAACGATCACATCCACATTGCGCTGGCGGACCATTTATCCTTTGCGATCGAAAGGATTCAAAACGGCCTTCAGGTGCATAACCGATTGCTTCATGAAATTAAGGCGCTTTATAAAAAAGAATATGAGATCGGCCGCTGGGCGGTTGAACACGTGAAACAAACCCTCGGTATATCATTGCCTGATGATGAGGCGGGGTATATCGCGCTTCATATCCACACTGCCAAGGCGGATGCCAAAAGTATGTATTCGGCGATGAAGCATACAACCATGATCAAAGAAATGATCGAAAAGATCGAATCCTTTTTCGAACAGAAGGTGGATGAAGACAGTATTTCCTATCAGCGCCTCGTCACGCACTTGCGGTATGCGGTCAGCCGGTTGGACTCAAATGAAGCACTCCATTCCATGGACGAGGAGATGCTTTATTTCATCCAAAAAAAGTATCCGTTTGCTTATCGGTGTGCGCTTGAACTGGCGGCGTTTTTAAAAACTGAATATGATTTGGAACTGCCGGAATCCGAGGCCGGCTATATCACGCTGCATGTCCAGCGTCTGCAAAAAAACCCGGAATAACGCGTCTGTTTCGAGAAACAGACTTTTTTTTTGAAAACATATTGACGAAAGCGCTACCATGGAATAGAATGAAAGCGCATTAAAAAAACTGAATCCGGCGGGATTGTGACTGGTAATGCAGGCAAGACCTAAAATTTGCGTACATGAAAAAGGGATCATGCTGACCTTTTTCGTTGGCGAATTTTAGGTCTTTTTTGATTTTAGAAAGGGGGATACATAATGAATTATCAAGAAACGGCAAAACAGCTTATCAAACACATCGGAGGGAAATCAAATATCATCAGCGCGACACATTGCGCCACACGGCTCAGGCTCGTCATTCAAGATGAACAGAAGATCAGCCAGGCCGGCATTGAAGAGACAGAAGGAGTAAAAGGGGCTTTCAGCAGCTCGGGGCAATATCAGATTATATTCGGCACCGGCCTCGTGAATAAAGTCTATGACGCTTTTTCAAAAGAAGCTGATTTGGAGCGGGAGGATCGTGAGACACATCAGGACGCAGCGAAAAAAAAGCTGAATCCGGCCGCAAGATTTGCGAAAACACTGTCTAACATATTCGTTCCCATCATTCCGGCTATCGTGGCAAGCGGACTTTTAATGGGGCTGCTCGGCATGATGAAGGCTTTTCACTGGGTGTCTGAACAATCATCGCTGTTTAAGCTTCTAGACATGTTTTCAAGCGCGGCGTTTATCTTCCTGCCCGTATTCATCGGGTTCAGCGCGGCGAAGGAATTTGGCGGTAATGCCTTTCTCGGTGCCGTGCTCGGGGGAATTATGATCCATCCGGCGCTTTTGAATCCGTGGGGGCTTGCGGATGTACCGCCTGATTTTATGCAGCTCTTCGGCTTCGACATTGCGCTGCTCGGCTACCAAGGGACGGTCATCCCCGTACTGTTAGCCGTTTACATTATGAGCAAAGTGGAAAAGGGCACGCGAAAAATTGTGCCTCACGCATTCGATTTATTGGTCACGCCGTTTGTCACGGTGATTGTCACGGGATTTATCACCTTTATCGCAATCGGTCCGCTTGGCAGGGCGATCGGATCAGGCATTACCGTCTCGCTGACGTATGTGTATGATCATGCGGGCATTGTTGCCGGACTGCTTTTCGGAGGTCTTTATCCGCTTATTGTGCTTACCGGTGTGCATCACAGCTTTCATGCGATTGAGGCCGGCCTCATCGCTGATTTGGGCAGAAACTATATCCTTCCTATCTGGTCGATGGCGAATGTCGCTCAGGGCGCGGCGGGACTGGCTGTATTTTTCCTGACGAAAAAAGCGAAAATGAAAGAAATCGCTTTGCCTGCCGCATTTTCCGCTTTTCTCGGCGTAACCGAACCAGTCATTTTCGGTGTGAACCTAAGATACCGCAAGCCGTTTATCGCGGGAATGATCGGCGGAGCGCTGGGAGGAGCCTATGTCGTGGTGACCGGTGTCGCCGCCAATGCCTACGGTCTGACCGGAATTCCGATGATTGCCATCACGGCTCCGCTTGGTTTAGGAAATCTTATAAACTATCTGATCGGAATGGGCATCGCCTCTGTCTCGGCGTTTATTGCCGCTTACATTATGGGAGCTAAAGAAAAGGAGGCCGTCAAATGAGGACACCGGATCAAGAGCTGCGCCTGCAGGCTGAGGAAGCGAAAAAGAAGCGGCAAGAAACAGCCGCGTCAGATCCATACCGCCAGAACTATCATATTATGCCGCCGGTCGGGCTTTTAAATGATCCGAACGGCGTGATCCAATGGAACGGCGTATATCACTTGTTTTTTCAATGGCAGCCATTTCATACGGGGCACGGCGCGAAATTTTGGGCGCATGTGACGACGAAGGATTTCGTTAATTGGAAAGAGGAAGAAATCGCGCTTGCGCCGGGTGAGTGGTATGACAAAAACGGCTGTTATTCCGGAAGCGCCATCGAAAAAGACGGGCGCCTCTGCCTAATGTACACAGGCAATGTCCGTGACGGAGAAGGCAATCGGGAAACGTATCAATGCCTCGCCGTATCCGAAGACGGGATCGTGTTTGAAAAAAAAGGAGTCGTCGCGCGTCTCCCGGAAGGCTATACCGCTCATTTCCGTGATCCGAAGGTTTGGAAGAAAGACGGAGCGTATTACATGGTGCTCGGCGCGCAGACGGAAAAGCTCACCGGAAGCGCTGTGTTGTTCACATCGGAGAACTTGATGGATTGGACGTTTCTCGGTGCGATTGCGGGGGCGGAATCCGGCGGTCTCGGGTCATTCGGCTATATGTGGGAATGTCCCGACGTGTTTTCCCTTGACGGAACCGACGTGCTGCTCGTATGTCCGCAGGGGCTTGAAGCCGCCGGGATAAAATATCATAACAGCCACCAGGCGGGCTATTTCCTCGGCAGGTTTCATACAGAGCCGCCAGAATTTAAGCACGGTGAATTTACGGAGCTTGACAGAGGATTTGATTTTTACGCGGCGCAGACGCTGGAAGATGATAAGGGACGGAGAATTCTGTTCGCGTGGATGGGCGTTCCGGATCAGCATGAGGACAAACATCCGACACATGCGTATCACTGGATTCACTGCTTAACGATGCCGAGACAGCTGTCACTGTCCAACGGCAGAATCATACAGCGTCCGCTTCCGGAAATGAAATTACGCCGCACGGATGAGCAAAAGCGCCGTCTTCAATTGAATTGCTCGTCTATAAGCCTGCCGGTGAAAGATGCATCCCAGGCTGAAGTGCTGCTGGAAGACATCACTTGCGAATCCGGTTTTGAAATCTCAATTCGGGACGCGGCCCGGTTTATATTTCATCAGGAAGAGGGGCTGGCTGTGCTGGAGCGCACCGCTTTCAGCGGAGAAGAAAAAGAAACGAGAAGCTGCGCCGTCAGCGAGGTGCATTCCGTGCAGCTCTTTCTGGATGCATCCTCCATCGAATTGTTTTTGAATGATGGAGAAGAGGTATTCAGTGCCAGATATTTTCCTTTCCCGGGAAATGATGACGTAACCGTCACTTCGGTAGGAAGAACGGAAATAAATGGCTCAATTTGGACACTTTTGTAGAAAATCGTTCTTTTTTCTTATGTGAAACCTATGCCATCTGTGCTATTCTTCAAACGAAAGACTATGATTCCAGGAATAAAAGGAGTTGTTTTCTCAGTTTTGAAAAATCAGAAGATGACGCCGAAATGTTTACTTGTCAAAGCCGCAGAGCAAGTGGAAGATAAGCGGGAAGAATATAAAGAAGTACTGCTTCAGCTGAATCGCATGCTCAAGAGGGCTGAGCCGCACAATGAATGGAGTGATCGGCTGATGCATACATATGAACAGATGAAGGAATATGCGCTGTTTGTGCAGTCTATTGAGATGTTTTTGCGGTCATCCGCGAAAAAAATGAAATAATCCCCCTCGATCATGAGGGGGATATTTATTTTATTTTCCGCTAAGACGCATCGCCGAATGTTTAGTCGGTCCGATGTATTGGTTCAGCGGGAAGGATTCTTTGATTGCCGCGGTGATAAATTCTTTCGCCGCATAGATGGCTTCCTTCACTTCAGCGCCTTTGGCCAGTTCTGCCGTCACGGCGGCGGAGAATGTGCATCCGGCTCCGTGCGTGTAAGGTGTATCAATCATTTCGCTTTCTAATACTTCCGCGGTTTCTCCGTCATACAGCACGTCGATCGCTTTTTCATGTTTCAATTTGCCTCCGCCTGTAATCAATACATATTTCGCGCCGAGTTTGTGAATTTTCTTGGCCGCTTCTTTCATGTCTTCCACCGTTTTTAATTCATCCATACCGCTCAGCTGGCTTGCTTCAAACAGGTTTGGGGTGATGACGGTTGCCAGCGGCGCCAATTGGGTGCGAAGCGCTTCGGCATGCTCCGGATACAGCACTTCGTTCGCTCCTTTGCAGACCATGACAGGATCGATAACGACATTCTTCAGCTGTTTTTCTTTAATCGTTTTCGCCGCAAGCTCTATGATCTCCACGGTAGGGAGCATTCCCGTTTTCATGGCGTCTACGCCGATTCCGTCAACAATCGTCGCCAGCTGTGCGCGAATCGTATCAGCATCGATCGGAAATACTTGATGATCCCAGCTGTTCTCCGGGTCCATCGCTACGATCACGGTCAAAGCCGTCATTCCGTATACGTTTTTTTCTTGAAATGTTTTTAAATCGGCCTGAATTCCCGCGCCGCCGCTGGAATCAGAACCGGCAATAGTAAGTGCTTTGTGCATTGACATATCAATGGCCTCCATCAGTGTTTTATATCTCATTATAGTTAGATTTTCTCCCGATCACAATACGGAAGGCTTGGAGGAACGATTTGACAGCCGCGGGGGATGTGCGTACAATACCTACATAAGATTACTAGGTAAGGGTGAGAAAATAAATGCTCAACAGGGAGCTTGTAAAGGGAAGCACGGTCATTCTGGTGCTGACGCTGCTGAATGAACGGCCCATGTACGGGTATGAACTAGTGAAAGAAATGGAGAAAAGAAGCGGGAATGAACTGCAAATGAAGGAAGGCACGCTGTACCCATCGCTTCATAAGCTTGAACGCCAAAGCTATATTTCTTCTTACTGGGAAAAGCAGACCAAAGGGCCGGACCGAAAATATTACCGGATCACCGATGAAGGAAAAAACATTCTAGCCGAACGGACGAAGGAATGGAATCTGTTCTCTGCTCTGATGGACCGGATGCTGAAGCGGGGCGGGCAGAATGGATAAAGACCTTTATGTGCAGGAAATCAGAAAAGGGCTGGAAGGCAAGGCCGGAAGCCGTGAATTATTAAAAGAAATCGAAAGCCATATTCATCATGCCATATGTGATCATCTGGAAAAAGGCAAAACCGAAAGCGAAGCGATGGCGCTTATTCTGCGGGAAGTGGGGACTCCGTCTGAGATTATCTCTGCTTTTCAAAAAGCTTCGGCGGTGCCCGCGCGGACTTTTATGTTCTTTTATCTGTTCTGCAACTGCGGTCTTTTTGTGATGGGGGCGATGATTACGATGATGCACGCGTGGAGGATTCATCCCGCTGTTGACGCGCTGTGGAAAGGAATTTCCGTGTCAGTATGGCTGATTATGATCGGTTATGTGCTGTATTGGTTCCAAATCGGCTATCAAGCTGGCAAGGAGTTCGGGGCTGGCGGCAAAAAGCTTGCTGAGCGGACGGTATGGGCTTCAATGGTGCCGAATCTATGTTTTATGTTTGTCTTTTTGTTCAATCTGGTTCCGGCTGGGCTGTTTCCTTCGGCGGTCACACCGAGTTTTGCGGCAGTATGCGCCGTTGTGACGGTATGTTTTCCGTTTTGCGGCAAAATAGGTTTTTACGCAGGCAGGCAGAGACTTGCCTGATCTTTTTCACTATATACATAGGGAATCTATATAGGGGTGTTAAAATGAGATTAGGTTCGTGGATGTACGGCGCGTGCGCCCAAATAACCGTTACCGTATTTACCGTCTGCGGCTTGGTTCTTGCATTGCCCGTTGTGAGTCTTTTTATTATGGTTCTGAATGGGATGCAAGACGCTATTTTTGTTGTTTTCAGTATTTTGCTTCTTCTATTGTTTTATGCGCTGGGATGGATTTGGGCCGTTTCGTTTGCGCGTGAGTGGAAGGTGAAACTTTTCGAGCTGCAGATCAGTTCGCTCATTCCGCTGGCGGGTATATTATACTTGTACATTGACAGCGGGGTGAGTATACCGGAACTGATTCATGATTGGCATGAGGATGGATGTGCGCTTGTCCCGCCGGCTTTTGTCTGCTTGTGCACATGCTATGCGATGGTGTTGGTGCCTGTTTATCAATCAAAACTTTGGAACGCCATGGAGGCGGGCAGACTTAATGCCAAGGCGGTATGCACTGTTTGGGGAGACCTTCTGATCATTCTCGTTTTGCTGGCGGGCATGACCTGGATTTGTTTCTGAATGGGCCGAAATCAAAAATCCCCCCTGATCTCTCCGCCGCTTTATGTTTTAATAGAACATGAGAAAAAAGCAGAAGGAGCGGGTCATGAATATATCAATTGTCATAGTCACGTATAACCGGATTCCGGCTTTGTGTGAGCTGCTGGAGTCGATTTCCATGCAGACCATAAAGCCTTATGAAGTGATCATCGTAAATGATGCCGGGGAATCGGTCGAACAAGCGAAGCAGCTGTACAGCGATCTGCCGATTCAGATTATTGATTTAGAACAGAATGCCGGACATGTGGAAGCGCGGAACGCAGGTGTGAAAAAAGCGTCGGGTGATTGTATCATGCTGTGCGATGATGATGATTTCATTACGCCGGGCCATTTGGAAAGAATGGCGGCTGCACTTGCTGATGCGGATTTTGTCCATTCTGACGCGGAAATTGTGTCATTTGAAGAACGGGGCGGCACGAGATACCCGGTGTCACGAAAGCCGTTCGCCTATACGGCGGATTATGCGGATATGCGGGTGTTTTCCACGTACGTTCCGTCAGGCAGCATGTACAGGCGTTCTCTGCATGACACGTTAGGGTATTTTGATCCGGATGTCCATAATTATTGGGACTGGGACTTTTATTTGCGCGCCGCGAAACAGCACCGTGTGAAGCGTGTTCCTTGCGCGAGCGTCATATATGCGTTTTTTGAGGGAGGCGGCAATCAGTCCGCGGATCTCGGCGGCAAACGGAAGCGGTACTTAGACCGGTTAAGCGAAAAGCACGGGCTTGGGGAGCTCCCGACGAAAAACTTCGCGGTTCTTCTTGAAGAGCCGGACATGAAGAGGCGGGAGGCGCCGACTGACATTGTGTGGGACGGAAAGCCCGTTCATTCAAGACTGCACAGTTCATAAGGGGGACGGACAGTTTGAAACAGCTTTTAAAGGACAGCTGGTGGAATCAGCTGAAAGATGAATTTGACAA
Source organism: Bacillus sp. IS1 (assembly GCF_032461585.1). Taxonomy (NCBI): domain Bacteria; kingdom Bacillati; phylum Bacillota; class Bacilli; order Caryophanales; family Bacillaceae; genus Bacillus; species Bacillus sp. IS1. The sequence continues at coordinate 319,466 of NZ_JAWCWR010000002.1, forward strand.
ACCGTATTATCAAGAGCTGAGAGAGATGCTGAAACAAGAATACAGCAGCCAAACGATTTATCCTGACAGCCATGATATTTTTAACGCCTTGCATTATACGCCCTATGAGGATGTAAAAGCGGTCATTCTCGGACAGGACCCGTATCACGGACCAGGACAGGCGCACGGGCTTAGTTTTTCCGTTCAGCCCGGGGTCAGACAGCCGCCGTCTTTGAAAAATATTTTCATAGAGCTTCAGGACGATATCGGCTGCTCCGTACCGAACCACGGATCGCTCGTCAGCTGGGCGAAGCAGGGAGTGCTTTTGTTAAACACAGTGCTTACGGTTCGCCGCGGTCAGGCCAATTCCCACAAAGGCAAGGGATGGGAGCGGCTCACTGACCGCATCATTGATGTGGTGAATGAAAGAGAGAAGCCGATTGTCTTTATCCTGTGGGGGCGTCACGCGCAGATGAAAAAAGAGCGTATTGACACATCGAAACACATTATTATTGAATCGACTCATCCGAGCCCGTTTTCGGCAAGGAACGGCTTTTTCGGGAGCAGACCGTTTTCCCGTACAAACGCCGCCCTTGAAAAAATGGGGGAGCAGCCGATCGATTGGTGCATCCCCGACCTGCCGCAATAAACGTTTTTTTTGAGGCGCTTCCGCCCGGCGGAAGCGTCTTTTTTGACGTTCCGGGCGGTATGCCGCCAGAAAAAATAACAAACTCAATTCTGCGATTCGCTCAGAAATTTGATAAAATGCAGGAAGAAGACAAATTACTGCTGGAGGATTTACTCATGAACATACATATCTCTGCTTTGATTCAGAAGATGGAAGAAGAACTGAGGCAGGCGAAAACAGCGACCCGCACCGAGGAGGTCAAAATGCACGCGGCCGCCATCCGCTCTCTGTGTGATGTCGTGCTCGGCACTCAGACGCACACCGCTCCGGAGCCTGTGCAGAATCCGATTCCGAAAGCGGCGCCGAAACCTTCAGCGTCTCCTTCGACAGACCCGCTGCTGCTTGAAAAAATGATGGGCAGCGCCGGGCTGAACCAATATCAGAAAAAAGTGAAAGACGAACGTGAGGAAGACGGAAACGGGGATTCCATTTTCGATTTTTAACAGGAGAGGTTGATTGACTTGAAACTGATACTCGGGGGTTTGCAATGGACGGCATTTATGATTGCGGCTGCGATTGTAGTTCCTGTCGCCATCGCACAATCATTTCACTTGAACCATGCCGATTCTGCCGCATTGATTCAGAGCACATTTTTTGTGCTTGGCGTCGCCGCGGTCATCCAATGTCTTCAGGGACATCGTCTGCCGATTAATGAAAGCCCGGCAGGCTTATGGTGGGGCGTATATACGATTTACGGCGGACTGACGGGCACGGTGTTCGCGACATTCGGCGAGACGCTGCGGGCGCTGCAGGGGGCGCTGTTATTAAGCGCTGTCTTTTTCTTTTTGTTCAGCCTTTTTAAAGTGATTGAACGGCTGGCCGTGCTGTTTACGCCGGTTGTGACCGGTGTGTATCTGCTGCTGTTGGTCATGCAGCTGAGTCAGCCGATTGTGAAAGGCCTTTTGGGCATCGGCTATTTAAAAAACAGCGTCGACGGCCTTGTATTCGGGCTCGCCATGGTTGTGACGGCGGCGATGTTCATCATGTCCCGATCGAATGTTACGTTCTTAAGACAGTATGCGATTCTCCTTTCGCTTGCCGGCGGATGGATCTTATTCGCCGTCTTTGGCGCAGCCAAACCGATTCAAATACCGGACCGCATAATTCAGCTGCCGGCTCTTTTTCCGTTTGGAAAACCCGTGTTTGACAGCGGCCTGATCATTACGTCACTCTTCATTACCGTGCTTTTGATTGTCAACATGCTCGCGAGCATCCGGGTTGTAGAAGCGGCGGTGAAAAAATTCGGCGGCACCGTTGGGAAGCGGCGTGAGCGTCCGGCTGGGTTTGCGGCTTCGATCAGCCACCTTTTGAGCGGGCTGTCAGGGGGCATTGCGCCTGTGCCGATTTCAGGGGCGGCCGGTTTTATTGAGACGACGAAGCTTCCTTCGAAAAAGCCGTTTCTTTTGGGAAGTGTATTTGTCATGATCATCAGTATGATCCCGCTATTTATGAATGCGTTTGCGAGTCTGCCCTCACCGGTTGGCTTTGCGGTAAACTTCGTCGTTTTTTCCACGATGGCGGGTCTTGCCTTTACGGAGTTTGACTCTTATGAGAAAGCGGAGCAAAAACGAATCCGCTCCATTATCGGTCTGGCGCTCCTGACGGGGGTCGGCGTAATGTTTGTGCCGGAGAGCGCGTTATCAGGGATGCACCCGATCCTGATTTCGCTCTTAAGCAACGGCCTTGTGCTCGGGACGCTGCTGGCGATAGCGATTGACCGAATCCAGCTTATCAAAAAGAAAAAATCCGACAATCTCGTGTCATCGGATGACGGACGTTGAATTTTGCCGATGTTGGGTTATGATTGAATTGGAAACTTTAACGAAAAGGCGGGAGAAAAATAGATGAAAGTGTTTATTATTCTTGGTGCGATTAACGCTTTATTGGCCGTGGCGCTGGGCGCTTTCGGCGCGCATGGGCTTGAAGGGAAAATCCCCGATAAATATTTGCAGGTGTGGCACACAGGCGTGCAATATCATATGTATCACGCGCTCGGTCTTCTGGCTGTCGCGTTTTTGGCCGAAAAGCTTTCTGGCGCAGGCAGTGTTTCTGTTGCGGGCTGGCTGATGTTTGCGGGCATCGTTCTGTTTTCAGGAAGCCTGTACGTATTGAGCGTGACGCAGATTTCCATTCTCGGCGCGATTACACCGCTCGGCGGCGTGGCGTTTATCATCTCTTGGATTATGATTATCGTCGCGGCCGTCAAATATTTATAAAGAAAAAAAGCCAATCCTCTGTCAAGTGAGCGATTGGCTTTTTGATTTATCTCGGAGAATAAGAAGACATGGAGTACGGATAAGTATAAGCGATTTCCTCATCAAACGTGATGTAATCAAGGTAAATGGTCAGAAGCAGATAGCGGGTGCCCGTTTTCGGATCGCTGATGATGATATGGTCACGTCCCGCCGCCTGAATCACACCGCGGAAAATCTTTGAATTCCATTCTTTGCTGTTTTCAAATGTCATATAAATCGTCGCCGTTTTGCCCCGGTTCAACCGCAGAATATTTTCAATGTATGACTCTTCAATCGGCAGCATGCCGGGAACGTTTTGTGACGATGATGGACCTGACGGAATCTGAAAGCTGCCGCCGCCCTGCTGCTGCGGCTGGCCGGGGAACCCCCCGCCGAAGCCCTGCTGGCCCTGCTGCTGCGGCTGGCCGGGAAACCCCCCGCCGAAGCCCTGCTGGCCTTGCTGCATCGGCATTGTCATTTGCTGCTGCATCGGCATCATTTGCGATCCTTGGCCGCCCTGAGGCTGCGGATAAGGATTAGGCCCGAGCTGCGGCTGGTATCCTTGCATATCCATTCCCATCCCCATCCCTTGCATTTGCTGATATTGATTCTTTTTCGGTTTCATATTGTTCCTCCTTTGATGAAAACCTCTTCATGCTGAAACCTCCTGACAAGTATCAGACAGCCGACAGAGAAGCTGCTGTTTTTATCTATTCCACCATATGAGCCCGCAGAAAGATTTATGCGAAAAAAGAAAATACGCTCCAATGAGTCCGGACATCAGAGCCGGTTTTTTTTGTGCGCGCAAAGCTGACTTTTCACATAATAGTCTGTATTCCTATCGCATCTTCCGCATAAGGAACATATGATAGCGGTAGTTTCAGGTGCGAAAAGGGGGTGACGAGTTGCCTAAAGTGTCAGTGATCATGACGAGCTATAACAAAAGTGACTATGTGGCCCGCTCTATTAAAAGTATTCTGTCTCAGACGTTTACGGACTTTGAGCTGTTCATTATGGATGACAACTCAAATGAAGCGACATTGGCGGAAATACGTCCTTTTCTCACGGATGCCCGCGTCCGGTTTTATCAAAGCGATGTATCGGGCGTCAAAGAAAGAACGGAAAAAACACGCTACGCCGCCTTGATTAATCAGGCAATAGAAATGGCGGAGGGCGAGTACGTGACGTATGCGACCGACGACAACACGTATGTGCCGGAACGGCTTGAGAAAATGGTGAAAGAGCTTGATGAAGACCCGGAAAAAGCCGTCGTGTATTCAAGTTCCAAAACCTATCATCTGAATCAGCGGAAAGAGACGGTGAAGGAGACGGCCAGGCCCGCCGAACGGATCGTGTGGAACGCGCCGTGCGCCATTGACCATTGTTCGGTCATGCACCGGTTTTCCGTGCTGGAACAGGTCAAATCGGCATTCGGTTCCTATTGGGATGAAAGCCCCGCGTTTTACCGGATCGGTGACGCCCGTTTCTTCTGGAGAGTGAATCATTTTTATCCGTTTTACCCGATTTCTGAGGAGCTTGATATCAATTATATTACCGATCAATCCATCCATTATCAGCTTTTCGCGGCGGAGAAAAACGAGTTTGTGAACAGCCTTCCGCAGCAGACCACGTGCCGGGAGCTGAGGGAATCATTAAAAAAGCTTGGAAAGGGGTGAGGGCTTGTCGGCATACTTAGCGAATTATTGGGTGCTGTACCGGCAGTATATTGATCTTTTTCAGTCACTTCGCTACAAAGATATCCCGCTCGCATTGATCAGTAATTTTTATCAATATATCAGTCCGGCGCTTCGGGAGAGCATGGAGCAGAACCCAGAGCTTTTCGGTCCGGCTGATCAGCATATTCCTGAAGCCGGTATACAGCCATATTATGATCAAAAAAGGCAAAACATTAAGAAAACAGATGAGAAACCGGTAAACGGAAAAGTCATTCTGCATTTCGATCATCTTCGGTTCACCGAGGGAAACTACCGGCAGTTTGATCCGGCAAAAACAGCGGTACTGGCCAGATGGAGTCTGCCTGACCACTACGGGCTGCCCGTTATCTGCAAATTGAAGCTGACGGGAATGGGGCAAAAAGGGAACCCCGTCCCTTATATTGAAAAAGCCCATTCCATTTTGAAAGAGCTTCACAGCCATCCCGCTTTCGGAAATAGAGAATTTCAGGAACGTTTGTATAAAGACATTCCATTATTTATTGAAGCGATTGACGCCGTTGATATTTTGTTTACGGCCGAGAAGATTTCCGCCGTTGTAGTCGGCACGACAGAGGATATTTACAGCCGTGTGCTGGCGCTGATGTCCGCGAAAAAAAACGCCGTCAGCATCTGTCTGCAGCACGGAGCGCTCATGGGAGATGAAGCGTTTCTGCCCGTATTTACGGACTATCAGGCTGTATTCGGGGCTTATGAAGCGGAGTGGTATAAAGCAAAAGGCTGCAGGGATGAACAAATCATCATCACGGGGCATCCCCGTTTCGACGAGATTTTCTCAAGAGAGCCGATAGATCAGGACACGTTTTACCGCAAACTTTCTTTTCTCCCGTCACAGCGGACGGTGCTGATCGCCACGCAGCCGTTTTCTGATGAATTTTATACGGGCGTGCTTGAAAAGCTTGCCGGCCAAAAGAACATGCAGCTCATTATTAAACCGCATCCATGGGAAATCGGCAAAAACAAGCTGGATGCTTACAATCAGGTGCTGCGGAAATATAAAGCAGGAAAAATCATCAAAAAAGAGATGGAGCTGTATGACATTCTCCCTTATGTTGACGCTGCGGTGACACAGACATCAACGGTCGGTCTTGAAGCGATGCTGTTTCAAAAGCCCGTGCTGATCGGAAAATCAGCGGGAACCCGCCGATACCCTTATTATCATTCACTTGGAGAATTTGTTTTTGAGGACCCGCAGGCACTCGCTCAGGAATTAATCCGGATATGCGAAAGCCCCGCGGAATATCAAAAAGCGGAACAGGCGCGCCGTGCTTTTGTCGCCGCGAACTACCCGGTTCAGGATTCGCTTGCCGCTTTATGCCAAGTGCTTCAGGAAAAAACCGGAGTCAGCTTCAGACGGGTTGACCCTTCATAAAAAAGATAGGAGCGCAAAGAAAATGGTGCAAAAAAGATCAGCTTTTCTTCCTTATTCATTGCCCATGATCGGGAAGGACGAAATTCAGGAGGTTATTGATACGCTTGAATCGGGCTGGCTTTCAAAGGGACCGAAAGTAGAGGCGTTTGAAAAAGCCTTTGCCGCATGGACGGGGGCAAAGCACGCGATCGCGCTGAACTCATGTACCGCCGCTTTGTTTTTGACCCTGAAAGCGAAAGGGATCGGTCCCGGCGACGAGGTCATCACGTCTGCCGTGACGTTCAGTTCTACAGCCAATACAATCGTGCACACAGGCGCCGTTCCGGTGTTTGTTGACATCGATCCGCTTACGCTGAATGCGGACCCTAAAAAAATTGAGGCGGCCGTCACCCCGCGGACAAAGGCGATTGTACCCGTTCATTTCGCCGGCCAGTCGTGTGATATGGATGAGATTCTGGCCATTGCCGAAAAGCATCAGTTATTTGTCTTAGAGGATGCCGCACATGCCGTGTATACCACTTATAAACAGAAAATGATCGGATCAATCGGTGATGCGACGGCATTCAGCTTCTACGCGACAAAAAACCTGGCAACCGGTGAAGGCGGCATGCTGACGACGGACGATGACGGGCTTGCCGATCAGATCAGGGTGCTCAGCCTTCACGGCATGAGCAAAGGCGCGTGGAACCGCTATTCTTCAAACGGAAGCTGGTACTACGAGGTCGAAACGCCCGGCTATAAAATGAATATGTTTGATCTTCAGGCAGCGCTTGGGCTTCATCAGCTGAAACGGATTGACAGCATGCAGCAAAGAAGAGCCGACATTGCGAGCCGCTACCAGGACGCCTTCAGACACATGAAAGGGCTGACCATCCCGCATGTCAGTGATGACGGACGGCATGCATGGCATCTGTATGTTCTTCAAATAGAGGAGCAGGAGGCCGGGGTCAGCCGGAACGATCTGATTTCCGCTTTAAAAGACCAATATAATATCGGCACAAGTGTTCATTTTATTCCGGTTCCGTTCCATCCGTATTATCAAAAAACGTACGGATATAAGGAAACTGACTTTCCGGCCGCGGCAGCGTATTATCACCGCACCGTGTCACTCCCTCTTTATCCGTCAATGACAGATGACGACGTTGAATACGTCATTGCAGCCGTTACGGATATCGTCAAAGGGGCTGATTAGGTGTACAGACTGAGGGAAAATCTTGCTCAGGACATGATTCATGCCTTCCTGCATCAGAAGGGCATCCAGCCGGAAGCCTATGAATCGTCGCTCTGTTTATTGGAAGAAAACAGCCTTCAAGGCGTGATTTTATATGAAAACTCTTCGTGGGAAAGTCAATTGTTCCGAAAAAATATCATCAATGTGAAGCTTGCAGCCGCAAACAGCACCGGACAGCTCAAAAGGCTGTTTCAGGAATTTTACGCGGCAAGGCGGGCGGCAGGCACTGATTTTATATTTATTAAAATACCGGCTGAAGATATCGGGGCGATGCAGGTCGTTCAGCAGCTTCCGAACGCTTATTTTGTAGGGAGTCTGCTCAAGCTCGTCAGCCCGGTGCGTGTATATAACAGCACGCCGCCATTTGAGATTACAGAAGCCGGACCCGGCGACACGGAAGCGATCAGCCGGCTGGCCCGCGACGCCTTTACAAAAAGCAGGTATTACCAAGATCCCCGCCTCAGCTATGAAAGTGCGAACCGCCTGTTTGAAGAGTGGGCGCGGAATAACGCGGAAGGCAGAGCTTCATTACAATTCGCTGCCACATATAAGGGAGAGACCGTGGGCTTTGTTCAGGGGCTGTCTAAAGGCGATGAATTCGTCCTTGATCTGATGGCGGTAAAGCCGGGCTTTGAAGGAAAAGGAGCGGGATTCCATTTAGCGGCGCACGTGATTGAACAATCATTGCGCTTTCAGCATAAGACTGTATCAGCGGGAACGCAGCTCCACAATGTAAGAGCCATCCGCCTGTATGAAAGAATGGGATTTAAAGCGGATGCGTCCTATTACTACTATCATGTGTGGCCCGGGAAGGAGGCGGACTGATGGCATCATGCAAAATCGGAACGAAGTCAATCGGCGAAGGTTCGCCCGTATTCATCATCGCCGAAGCCGGAATTAATCATGACGGAAAACTGAGCCAGGCGTTTGAATTGATAGATGCGGCCAGTGAGGCCGGCGCGGACGCGGTCAAGTTTCAAATGTTTCAGGCTGACAAAATGTATCAGAAAGACCCGGGCTTGTACAAAACCGCTGCGGGAAAAAACGTCTCTATTTTTTCTTTGGTGCAATCCATGGAAATGCCCGCCGAGTGGATCGAACCGCTGCTTGAATATTGTAAGAAAAAAGGCGTGCTGTTTTTAAGTACGGTATGTGACGAAGGCTCTGCCGACTTACTGTATGCGACTTCCCCTTCAGCCTTTAAAATCGCCTCCTACGAGCTGAATCATCTGCCGTTATTGAAATATGTCGCGGGGCTGAAGACCCCGATTATTTTTTCCACCGCGGGCGCTGATATTTCAGATATTCAGGAGGCTTATCAAACCATTACCGGCGAGGGGAACACAGAAATTGCGATCATGCATTGTGTGGCGAAATATCCCGCGCCGCCTGAATACAGCAATCTGAGCGTCATTCCCATGCTTGCCGCCGCATTCCCGGATGCAGTGATCGGTTTCTCCGATCACAGCGCCCATCCGTATGATGTGCCGTGCGCGGCTGTCAGGCTCGGAGCGAAACTGATTGAAAAGCATTTTACGATCGATAAAAACCTGCCCGGTGCTGATCACTCCTTCGCTCTCAATCCGGATGAATTAAAAGAAATGGTTGCGGCGATCCGCTCAGTTGAAGCGGAGCTGCGGCAGGGGCATCATGCTCCGGTGCCGGAAGTGCTGTCGGGAAGTTCTCATAAAACGACGACACCGATTGAAGGGGATATCAGAAGGTTCGCTTACAGAGGCATTTTTTCAACAGCGCCGATTCAAAAAGGCGAATATTTTACGGCGGAAAACCTTGCCGTCCTTCGTCCCGGCCAAAAACCGCAGGGGCTTCACCCGAGATATTTTGAGCTTTTAACTGACGGGGCGCGTGCGGTCAGGGATATCCCCGCCGACACGGGCATCACTTGGGATGACCTTTTGACGAAAGGCAGCCCATATGATGACTGACATTTTGTTTATCATTCAGGCGCGGATGGGAAGCGGGCGTCTTCCCGGTAAAGTGCTGAAACCGATCGGCGGGTATACGATCCTCGATATGATTGTCAAAAGGGTTCGGCAAAGCGAGTATTATGATCAATCGCGGGATAATCTGATCGTCGCCTCGTCTGACAGCAAGACCGACGACATTCTGTCTGCGCACTGCCTCAGCAAGAACTACCGTGTGCACCGCGGCAGCGAGCAGCGCGTGCTTGACCGTTTTGCACAAGTCATCGAACGAGTAAAACCGGACATCGCAGTCAGACTGACGGGGGATAACCCGTTTGTCGACCCTTCGCTGCTTGATTTTCTGATTCAATCGCATTTAGATCAGCACGCAGACTACACGTATATCTGCGGTACACCGCTCGGCATCGGCGGCGAGGCGGTAAACGCGCGCCTTTTAACGGAGATCAATGCCGACAAAACGCTGGCGGACAAATATCAGGAGCATGTCACGCTTTTAATAAGAGAATCTGCTGAGAAGTACCGGCTTCTCTTTCCTGAGCCCCCGCAGGAACTCCGGGCTCCTCACTTGCGGATGACCGTCGATACAGAAGAGGACTACAGGCTGGCCCGCGAGCTGTACGTAAAAGCGGGCTCGCGTCCTGATATTCCGGCAAAAGAATTGATCCATCTGCTGAATAGTGATCCGGAGCTCAGGGCCATTAATCAAATGATCCGGCAAAAAGAGGCTGATTAGCATGCGGGTTTTGATTTTCGCGGACGGGGGCCGTGACATCGGCATGGGGCACGCGGTCCGGATGAAGCTGCTTGCCGGTGCCATTAAGAACAATTGCTCAATAACGTTCCACACAAATAAAGAGGCTTCTTCTTATCTGTCTTCTGATCAATGGGAAGTGATCATCAAGCCTGACAAGGGACAGAAGGAATTTATTGTCCGGGAAATAAACAGGCAGGCCCCTGACCTTCTCATATTCGATCTGCTCGATATGCCGTGTGACTGGTTAGAGGAAATCAAAAAGCATTCATCGGCACGTATCGTCTTATTTGAAGAAAAACGGGAACATGTCATTCATTTATGCGATGCCGTTATAAACGGCATTTACGGAGGGCTGAAAAGCCGGACGGTTCAAATGGGCAGCGCCGTTGTATATGAAGGCCCGGAATATATCATTCTTCATCCGGGTTTTGAAAAAGCAAAGCAGCTCTATCAGCTGAGAAAAGAATGCCGGACCATATTGGTCTCATTAGGAGGAAGCGACCCGAAGAAGCTTGTCTTTAAAGTGATGGAAGCATGCCGCCGCATCCCCGATATTCAGCGAAAACGAGTGATCATCGTCATGGGCGGCGCCGCGCCTCATGCTGATGGCGTGGGCGCGCATCTTACACAAATGCCTTATGCCGAGATGGTAAGGCAGACAAATGACATGGCCGCGCTTCTTTCGAGGGCTGATATGGCCGTCGTGTCCGGCGGGATCACTTTATATGAGACCATTTGTACGGGTGTGCCCTGCATCGTACTTTCTCAAGTGGAGCATCAAACTGAGACGGCGGAAAAATTCGCCGCACGGGGGGCCGCCGTTCATCTCGGCCTTGGTGAATGCATATCAGCGGACGTTCTTGCACGGCATATGTCTGACATGGCCGCTGATTATCCGATGCGGTCCGGACTTCATCAAAACGGAAAGCCGCTGGTTGACGGCAGGGGCATCAAACGGGCGGCGGCGATTCTTTATGATTTGTGATAAAACCACACGTAAGGAAGTGTTCATGTGAAAGGTGTTATCTTAGCCGGAGGCACCGGCTCACGCCTTATGCCGCTGACAAAAGCGGTCAATAAGCATTTACTCCCTGTCGGTCCATATCCGATGATTTACTGGTCGATCATGAAGCTGGAAGAAGCGGGGATTACGGATATCTTGCTGATTACGCAAAAAGAATATATTCCGCAATTTCATAAACTTCTCGAAACCGGAGAAGAACTCGGCGTCTCAATCACATATCAGGTTCAGCCAGCCGCATCCGGCATTTCCGACGGTTTATCATACGCAAAGCGGTTTACCGGGCGCGACCCGTTTGTCCTGCTTTTGGGAGATAATATTTTTGAAGATTCATTAAAACCTTATACGGAGCGTTTCGCAAAGCAGGGAAAAGGAGCGAAAGTGCTGCTGAAAGAAGTTGACGATCCGGAGCGCTTCGGCATCGCCGAGATTGATGAGGAAAACAAACGGATCAAGTCGATCATTGAAAAGCCGGAGCAGCCGCCGACCAGACTATGCGTCACAGGGATCTACATGTACGACGCAGAAGTGTTTTCTTATATTGAACAAATTTCCCCTTCAAAACGCGGCGAACTGGAAATTACGGATGTCAATAATTTATACATTGAACACAGTGAGCTGACGTATGATGTGTTAACGGGCTGGTGGGTGGATGCGGGCACGCATGAATCGCTCTACCTCGCCGGAAGCCTGGCGCATCAGGCAATACAGAAAGGACAGGAGCATTAATCATGCCAAAATCATATTTAATTACAGGCGGCGCCGGATTTATCGGCCTTACCTTCACAAAGATGATGCTGAAAGAAACGGACGCGCAGATTACCGTCCTGGATAATCTCACGTATGCAAGCAGGCCGCTTGAAATAGAAGCCTTAAAAAAGAACGGCCGTTTCCGTTTTATCAAAGGTGACATTTCTAAAAAAGAGGACATTGACAAAGTCTTTTCCCACATGTATGACGCTGTCATTCATTTTGCGGCTGAATCCCATGTGGACAGAAGCATAAATCAGGCAGAGCCGTTTATCACAACAAATGTGATGGGCACATACCGACTGGCGGACGCGGTGTTGCAGGGAAAAGCCGGCAGACTGATTCACATTTCCACAGATGAGGTGTACGGAGATTTGGCGCCGGATGATCCCGCTTTTACAGAGACGACGCCGCTTTCTCCGAACAATCCGTATTCCGCCAGCAAGGCAAGCTCAGACCTGCTCGTCATGTCTTATGTGAAAACTCATAAGCTTCCAGCCATCATTACAAGATGCAGCAACAATTACGGGCCGTACCAGCATCACGAGAAAATGATTCCGACCATTATCAGGCATGCCGTAAACGGCACGCCGGTTCCGCTGTACGGCGACGGATTGCAGATCAGAGACTGGCTGTTTGCCGAAGACCATTGCCGCGCCATTAAGCTCGTCCTGGAAAAAGGAACACTCGGTGACATTTACAATATCGGCGGAGGAAATGAACGGACGAATAAAGAGCTTGCGTCATTTATCATGAAGGAGCTCGGTGTCGAGGAACGGTTTGCTCATGTCGAAGACAGAAAAGGGCATGACCGCCGTTACGCCATCAATGCTTCAAAGCTGAAAAATGAGCTGGGATGGCGGCAGGACGTCACATTTGAAGAAGGGATGAGAAGAACCATTCGCTGGTATACAGACAGCCAAGACTAATCGGAAAGAAGGGGATCCGATTGACGAAGGTATTAGTAACCGGAGCGGCCGGCCAGCTGGGGCGGGAGTTATGCCGCCAGCTGAAGCGGGAAGGGTATGAAGTGATCGCCTTGACAAAAGCGATGATGAACATATCCGACCAGCGTTCGGTGCGGCACTCGTTCAGCCATTACAAGCCGGATATCGTCGTCAATACGGCGGCATACACCTCCGTTGACAAATGTGAAACGGAGCTCGACAAAGCGTATTTAATAAACGGAATCGGCGCTTATTATGCCGCGCTTGAGGCTGAAAACACCGGCGCGAAATTCATTCACATCAGCACCGATTACGTCTTCAGCGGCAAAGGAACACGGCCATACCAGACCGATGATCCCGCAGATCCGGGCACGATTTACGGAAAAAGCAAAAAACTCGGCGAAGAACTGATCCGGTTGACGGGAAAAAACCACACCATTATCAGAACATCGTGGGTGTACGGCAGCGGCGGGCACAACTTTGTCAATACGATGCTGAAACTTGCGGATACACATGATCAGGTGCGTGTCGTTAACGATCAAATCGGGGCGCCGACGTATACAAAAGATTTAGCCGAAACGGTGATCGGTCTGTTTGACAGGCCGCCGGGCTTATACCACGCCGCAAACAGCGGAGTGTGCAGCTGGTATGAATTTGCCAAGGCTATTTTTGAAGAAAGCGGCAGAACCGCCGCCGTGCTGCCCGTCACGACGGAGGAATACGGAAATGAGACGCCGCGCCCCGCTTATTCGGTGTTGAGTCTTGAGTCGATTGAACGGCAGGGGCTCGGCATGAGGCATTGGCGGGAAGCGCTGCATGATTATTTACAAAGGGAGGGACAGTGCAAGTGATCGAAGGCGTAAAAATCAAAAAGCTGATCAAACACAGCGATGACCGGGGTTTTTTCTCAGAACTCGTCCGTGACGATGAACATCTCTTAGAGCGTTTCGGGCAGGCTTCCTGGTCCAAAAGCTATCCCGGCGTCATTAAAGCATTTCACTATCATGAGAAACAGGATGACCTGTGGTTTTTTCCGACGGGCCACGCCCAGGTCGTGCTCCATGACCTTCGCGAAGAGTCGGCAACCAAGGGAGAAACGGATGTCTACTACATGGGAGAAGACAATCCGATGCTCCTTCTCATTCCCAAAGGCGTCGCACACGGGTACAGAGTGCTGGGCGAAACCCCGCTGACCATTATTTATTTCACGACAATGTCCTACAATCCGGATCAGCCTGACGAAAAAAGAATCCCGTGGAATGATGACACCATCGGATTTGACTGGCAGACGGCTCACCGGTAGCGCACAAGACGAAGACAGCGGATGTCTTCGTTTTTGTGTTTTTGTTGACTTTGATATGAGTAGAGCCAGTGAATAAGATACGACCGTCCAATATATCATGATTGCTGGCCTGAAGGACAATTTCATCAAAAATGTCTTGGAAGATGTCGGTTAATCCTTAATGGAACCAAAAATTAAGAGATTCTTATTTTCTTCTCCTATGAAGAACATACATCCTAAAAAACAATAAATGATTTATAGAATGGTGATAGGATTAGGATTTAATTAGAAAAATCTTAAGAAAAAAGTAATATTTGCTTAAGGGAAAAGAGAACTTTCCATTATATAGTAGGAGTATATATGGAAAGGGGAAAGCGAATGACATACATCTTAAAAACGAGTCAGCTTACAAAAACATTTAAAGGAAAAGAAGTTGTTTCCGGGGTTAATATGCACGTGAAAAAAGGGGAGATTTATGGATTCTTGGGTCCCAATGGTGCAGGTAAAACAACCATTATGAAAATGATTACCAATTTAATCAAGCCAACAAGTGGGGAAATAGAAATTTTCGGTGAGAAATTAACAGATACGTCATTTGAAGTTTTAAAACGAATGGGCACCATTATTGAATATCCCATTTTCTATGACAACCTCACTGCTAAAGAAAATTTAGATTTCCATTGTGAATATATGGGCTATTACGATAAAAAATCCATTGACCACGCTATCGAGCTTGTAAAGTTACATAATATTGATAATAAAAAAGTGAAAGAGTTTTCTTTAGGAATGAAACAAAGGTTAGGAATAGCCAGAGCTATTTCTACAAGACCAGAACTTCTCATTTTAGACGAGCCGATTAACGGTCTGGATCCAATAGGTATAAAAGAGTTGAGGGATCTCTTTAAGTTACTTTGCAGAGAATATGGAATTACATTATTAGTCTCCAGTCACATTTTAGCTGAAATGGAACAAATGTCAGATACTGTTGGTATCATACAGAATGGCAAGTTAATAAAAGAAGTTTCTATGAAGAGTATAAACGGAAAACAAACAGAGTATGTGGAGGTAAAAGTCCAAAATATAAAAAAAGCGTTATATATTTTAGAGCAAAATCTGGGGATAAGAAATTTTAAAATGATTGACCAGCAATTAATTCGTATCTATGAAACAGCAGTTACACAACAAGAAATCTCTAAAGCACTTATTCTGAATGACATTGGTATAGAAAGTATAAATAAAAAACACAGTTCTTTAGAAGAATACTTCTTAAATTCTATGAATGGGGAGGGAATACACACTAGATAGATTGCCTGTCTGTGTTATGCACCTATTTGCATTGTCTTAAATTCTTCTGCCGGAGGCTAATTGAAATGTTAAAACTTATGAAATTAGAGTACAAAAAACATCACTTATCACAGTATTTTAAATGGGTGGCACTTTGGATATTCATCATCTTTGCCTTAGTGGCTCTTATGGGATGGGAATCTAAAAATGAAAATGAACTTATGTTTCGTGATTATGCAGATTTTATATCTCTAACTAATATTTTAATTAGAATTGTGTTTATTTGTTTTTCTGCTGTGATTTTATCCCGTTTAGTTATTGATGAATATAAAAATAAAACAATACAATTGCTGTTTACTTATCCTTTACAAAGAAAAAAATTAATGCAAGCTAAACTATCTATTGTCTTCCTATTCTGCTTTGTAAGTATTGTTATTGCTACGTTTGTTATTAACTTGTTAATTCTCTTCGTGAGTCCGCACTTATATTTATTCGAGAAGCCTGTTGAAATGAGTGAAGTTATTTCCGCTATGCCATCGTCTCTTCTCACCGCTTTTATGATGGGAGGAGTGAGTCTGATTCCTTTATTTTTCGGCATGAGAAAAAAATCAACTTCTGCTACAATCACTTGGGCTGTCATAATCGGGGTCTTTATCAATGCAACAGTTTCCGACGGAGGAGAAACAGTCAGTTTAAGTCAATTTATTATCATTCCAATTATACTTTGTTTATTTGGTTTTTTAGTGGGTTATCTTTCTTACCGTAAGGTGGATCAGAAAGATTTATTGTAGATAAAAGGAGAAATTATACAATGAAGAAGATTATAGCATCATGTGCAGTGTTAATCGTAATCGGCGGAATTGTTTTAAGCCTTTATAAGACAGATACTAAAAACTTTAAAAAGAACGTGTCCTACAATGTTGAAAAAATTGATACTTTAAAAGTATATACTGACTCATGGGATGTGAAGTTTAAAAAGAGTAATTCAAATAAGGCAACAATATCTGCTGATGGGAAACAGAAAGATAAGGCTCCAGTTACATTTCAAGAAAATGGGAGAGATTTGGTCGTTAGTCAAAAAGAACAAAAGAATGGCGGCTTTTTGGATGGATTTACTTTTGGGAAGCAGGGCGGCACAATCTATATTAATGTTCCCAATTCAGGTATGAACAATATTGAAATAACCAATAAAGATGGGAATATACAATTAAGTGAAATTTCAGCTGAACATATTGTCGTTGATAATCATTCCGGTGATGAAAAAATCAATAATGTTTCGGCTCATACTGGAAAGTTTTCATCCAGGGATGGGGCGTTAAGCGTTGAAAATAGTTCTTTTGAGAAATTAAATATAACATCTGCAAGCGGCGATAACGAGATGAAGGAAATACATAGTTCCAATATAAAGGTTACTTCTAAAGATGGAGCGGTTTCAATCAAGGACATAACAGAAGGAACATCTTTATCAGTAAATACGAAATCAGGAGATATAGGTGTATCTTATAAAAAAGCGCCAACTTCACTTGCTGTTTTTGCTCAGAGTAATTCTGATGTAACGTTTGATCTAGATGGGCTTAATAAGAGCCATGATGGCGTAAAACTGAAAAAAGGTGAAATTGGCGCGGGAAGTAATAAAGTGAGTCTATCTAGTGAAGATGGTTCGATAAAGGTGAGATAAAAAGAGAAAAACACAAGACAACAATTCCCGCTATTGAAGAATGGTTGTCTTATTTGTTTGTATTTAAAATGTTTTGGAATATTTATCTCCTTTTGTATAAAAAATAATTATAATGAGATTAATTATCTGTATAATGATTGAAATAAACAGTGAAATAAGAATATCAGTTTTATATTTAAGGAGCGGAAAGCTTGGGTTACAAAATATTAATTGTAGAAGACGACCAATTCATAAGCGATATGGTAAGCGAAAGCTTAACGAAAGAAGGGTTTGAAGTAACAGCAGCTTTTGATGGTGAAGAAGCTTTAGACATATTGAACACCCAAAAGTTTGAGGTTATATTGTTGGATTTAATGCTTCCGAAGATAGATGGGATGGAATGTTTAAGAATGATTCGTTCCAAAAGTATGGTTCCCGTTCTTATCATGTCTGCAAAAGATGAAGATGTAGATAAGGCACTTGGTCTCGGCCTCGGGGCTGATGATTATATTTCTAAACCTTTTTCTATGCTGGAGGTAATAGCCAGAATTAAAGCAACCATTAGAAGAGAAAGACACTATAAGAGCTCCCTGTCTTCAAAGGAAGAAAAAATCATTAAAATAGGTGATTTAAGTGTTGACCTGCATGGCTTTTCTGTTAAAAAATTCAATGAAAAGATTAATCTCACGGCAAAAGAATTTAATATTTTAAAACTCTTTATTTCTAATCCTTCACAAGTATATACTAAGTCTCAACTTTATAAATCCGTATGGGAAGATGAGTATCATGGAGATGAGAATGTAATTAATGTTCATATTAGACGGCTCAGAGAGAAAATTGAGGACGATCCATCTCATCCAATGTACATAAAAACTTTGTGGGGAATCGGTTATAAGTTGGGAGATTTTTAAATTGTTTTATATGTTGGTTATTTTATTCATATGCTCTGCAGCAGTAAATATATTTCTTTTCCGAAGCCGATTAAATCTAAGGACTGAGATTAAATATATAAGAAATAAACTTCGAAAAGTTGTTAATGAAGAGACAGGCGAAAGATTATTGCTTAACACGGAAGATAAATATATAAAATCCTTGTTAATTCAAATAAACCGTCTTTTAGACCATAATCAAAAGATCAAAGGGAACTACAATAGTATTGAACTGTCCATGCGAAAAATGTTATCAAATATTTCACACGATTTAAAGACGCCTTTAACAGTTATACTAGGTTATATTGAAATGATAAATAACGATAAAAGTCTGACTTCGGAAAAGGTTATGAGTTTACTAAAAACAGTTAATTTAAAAACGGTCGAGGTATTAGCGATAATAAACCGTTTTTTTGAACTTGTAAAATTAGAGTCAGGAGATAAAAAATTAAATTCTTCACGAATTGACATATGTGAAGTCAGCCGAAAAATAATTTTGGATTACTACGAAATTTTAATCAGCAAAGAATTTGAAGTAGTGATTGATATACCCGATGATTCTGTCTTTGTTAGCGGAGATGAAGATGCAATTGAGAGGGTTCTGAATAATTTAATTACGAATGCAATTCAATATGGTTCCGATGGTAAGATGGTGGGTTTAAAGATCAGAATAACTGATAATGATGTTTTTGTAGAAATATCAGATAAAGGAAAAGGAATAAATGAAATGCATAAAGACCGTGTCTTTGAACGAATGTACACATTGGAGGACTCGAGAAATACCAATTATCAGGGAAGCGGATTGGGGCTGACGATTACTAAGAGATTAGTAGAGCAAATGGAAGGAAGTATATCTCTAAATAGTGTCCCCTTCAAAGAAACAACGTTTTCTGTACGTTTAAGACGTATTAAATTTTAATAAAAGCAGTAAGGTTTCTTCTGTATACGTCTTCAAATCCCCTTTCTCTTTAATCTGAGAGGCTGACAACAGCCTCTTTTTTTTACACACAAAAACCTGGCATGAATCTTGCATATAAAAAGGGGCGTAACGACAATGTGAAAGGGATTGATGGGTTTTGGTGTAAAAGCGCTTACATTTTGTTCTGCCGGTAATTGAAGCTTACACGTAAAATACGATGAGGTGATAAAACATGTCAGCCAACCCGCTTTCTAAAAGCAATCAGAAAGATGAAGAAAAAGAAGTTCTTAATTTGTTCTTGTCAACACAATCGATCATAAAAGAGGCCCTGCGCAAACTGGGGTACCCTGACAATATGTATGAATTGATGAAAGAGCCGATGCGGCTTTTGACCGTCCGCATCCCCGTCAAAATGGACAATGGCTCAGTACAGGTTTTCACGGGCTACCGCTCACAGCATAATGACGCAGTCGGCCCGACAAAAGGAGGCGTGCGGTTTCATCCGGAAGTCAGTGAAGAAGAGGTTAAGGCGCTTTCGGTCTGGATGACTTTAAAATGCGGCATCACAAATCTTCCTTACGGGGGCGGAAAAGGCGGCATCATCTGTGATCCGCGGACGATGTCATTCGGAGAGCTGGAACGGCTGAGCCGCGGATATGTGCGTGCGATCAGCCAGATCGTCGGTCCGACAAAGGATATTCCGGCTCCCGACGTATATACCAACTCGCAGATTATGGCATGGATGATGGACGAATACAGCCGCCTGAGAGAATTTGATTCACCGGGATTCATTACGGGCAAACCGATCGTTCTCGGCGGTTCACAGGGGCGGGAGACAGCGACCGCGCAAGGCGTCACGATTTGTATTGAGGAAGCCGTTAAGAAAAAAGGGATTCCATTGGAAAATGCGCGGATCATCATTCAGGGGTTCGGAAATGCGGGGAGCTTTCTCGCTAAATTTATGCATGACGCCGGCGCCAAGGTGATCGGCATCTCAGACGCCCACGGCGCTTTGTATGACCCTGACGGCCTTGACATTGATTACCTGCTGGATAAGCGGGACAGCTTCGGCACGGTGACGAATCTCTTCTCGGATGTCATAACGAACCGGGAGCTGCTGGAAAAGGACTGTGATATTCTCGTGCCTGCCGCAATCTCCAATCAGATTACGGCTGAAAACGCCCATCACATTAAAGCCTCAATCATTGTGGAGGCGGCGAACGGGCCGACAACGATAGACGCCACGAAAATCCTGAATGAAAGAGGCGTGCTTCTCGTGCCGGATATTTTGGCAAGCGCCGGCGGCGTGACGGTGTCTTATTTTGAATGGGTGCAAAATAATCAAGGCTTTTACTGGTCTGAGGAGGAAGTCGCCGGAAAACTGCGCAGCGTCATGGTGAATTCGTTTGAATCCATTTATCAGACAGCGCATACCCACAAAGTCGATATGCGTTTGGCCGCCTATATGACGGGCATCAGAAAGTCGGCTGAAGCGGCCCGGTTCCGCGGCTGGGTATAAGTGTTACCCGCAAAGAGATTTTGCGTCAGTTATATAGCAGATCGCAAAATTTCTTTGCGTTTTCAGATTGCAGCTGACAGATTCGGACAAGCTTCGTCCGCTTTCGGCAAAGATTTTCTTATTTTTATCACAAATTGCTATGCTGGTATGCTTCTTGCATCTTCATAAAGCGTGAGCACACATTACAAAATACGGGGAGGAATTCTAATGACAGTTTCATACGCACACGAACCATTTACAAATTTTCAGGAAGAGACAAATAAACAATCGTTTCAGGAAGCGCTGGCTTATGTGAATTCACAGCTCGGCAAGCATTATCCGCTTATCATCAACGGTGAAGCGATTGAAACGGATAAAAAGATCATTTCCGTCAATCCGGCAGATAAAAAAGAAGTGATCGGTTCTGTATCGGCAGCCGGAAAAGAACTTGCGGAAAAGGCCATGCTGGCTGCGCTGCAGGCATTTCAAACATGGAAAAAAGTACGGCCGGAACACCGCGCGAATGTGCTGTTTAAAGCGGCGGCGATCATCCGCAGAAGAAAGCACGAATTCTCCGCGTATCTAGTGAAAGAAGCCGGAAAACCGTGGAAGGAAGCGGATGCTGATACGGCGGAAGCGATCGACTTTTTAGAGTATTATGCCCGTCAGATGCTGAAACTGAAAGACGGTTCCCCTGTAAAGAGCCGTGACGGAGAATTTAATCAGTATCACTATGAGCCGCTTGGGGTGGGAATCGTCATTTCTCCATTCAACTTCCCGCTTGCGATCATGGCGGGAACGGCGGCGGCAGCCATCGTAACAGGCAACACGATACTGCTGAAACCGGCGGATGCGGCGCCTGTCGTGGCGGCGAAATTTGTTGAAGTGATGAAAGAAGCGGGCCTGCCGGACGGCGTGCTCCAATTCATACCGGGCGACGGAGGAGAAATCGGCGACTATCTGGTTGAGCATCCGAAGACGAGATTTGTGTCGTTTACAGGTTCCCGCGCGGTCGGATGCCGCATCTATGAACGCGCCGCAAAAGTACAGCCGGGCCAAAAGTGGCTGAAACGGGTCATTGCCGAAATGGGAGGGAAAGATACGGTGCTTGTAGACAGAGATGCTGATCTTGATCTTGCCGCTTCCTCAATCGTGTATTCCGCCTTCGGATTCTCAGGCCAAAAATGTTCAGCCGGTTCGCGTGCGGTCATTCATCAGGACGTCTATGATGAAGTTGTTGAAAAAGCCGTCGCTTTAACAAAATCACTCACCGTCGGAAGTCCGGAAGATTTTGATACATACATGGGGCCAGTCATCCACGAAGCATCTTATAATAAAGTCATGAGGTATATCGAAATCGGCAAATCAGAAGGAAAACTCCTGACGGGAGGCGAAGGTGATGATTCAAAAGGATACTTTATTCAGCCGACCATTTTTGCGGATGTTGATGAAAACGCCCGCCTGATGCAGGAGGAAATTTTCGGGCCGGTCGTCGCGATCTCAAAAGCCCGTGATTTCGACCATATGCTTGAGATTGCCAATAATACCGATTACGGACTGACGGGCGCTCTGTTATCAAAAACCCGCGCGCACATTGAACGCGCCCGCGAAGATTTTCACGTCGGGAATCTATACTTCAACCGCGGCTGTACAGGAGCGATTGTCGGATACCAGCCGTTCGGCGGCTTCAATATGTCAGGAACCGATTCAAAAGCCGGAGGACCTGACTATCTGATTCTTCATATGCAGGCAAAAACAACGTCTGAAGCCTATTAATCTTTCGGAAATAGCGCGATGAAAAAGAGAGTCGCGCTATTTTCTCTATATGAGGGTAAGGAGGATGGAACATGTATCAGCAGCTCAGCAAAATGCTTCCGGAGGAGAAAATAGAAGCCATTACGAAATCACTGGTGGCGTTAAACAGCATCAACGGCACATTGGGAGAAGGAAAAAAAGCCGACTATATCAAAGATATGATCAAGAGCTTTCCCTACTTTCAGGAGAACCCGTCACATGTGTGGGAGCAGGCGATTCCTGAGGACCCTTACGGCCGCAAAAATATTTTCGCATTTATTGAGGGAAACGGCGACAGCCTGAATACGGTCATTTATCACGCTCATCTTGATACGGTCGGCATCGAGGATTTCGGCCCTTTAAAAGATATCGCTTTTGATTCCGACCGTCTCGCGGAGTATTTCTCAAACTATGAATTTGATCGGGATGTGCAGCGGGACGCCCGCTCAGGCGAGTGGATGTTCGGAAGGGGTTCGGTTGATATGCAGAGCGGTATTGCCGTTCATCTCGCCAATCTGCTTCACTTTTCTGAACGGCGCGATCAGCTGCCGGGCCATATTCTGTTCATGGCAAACCCGGATGAAGAAAGCCAGCATTCCGGCATTTTAACGAGCATTTCTGAATTAAAACGGCTGAAACAAGAAAAGCAGCTTCGTTATTTAGCAGCGATTAATAACGACTTCATCACGCCGCTGTATGAGGGTGACACGACAAGGTACATCTACACGGGCGCGGCAGGGAAGCTTTTGCCTTGCTTTGCGATTTACGGGCGGGAGGTGCATGTCGGTGATACGCTGTCCGGCATCGATCCGAATTTGATCGCGTCAGAAATCACCAGAAGAGTTCACAACAATATTCATATGGCGGAAAACATTGAAGGGGAGCTTGTGCTTCCGCCGACCTGCCTCTACCAGCGTGACAACAAGGAAGCGTATAACGTGCAGACCGCCGTCAGCAGCTATGTCTATTTTAATTATTTTATTTACGAGAAAACCGCCAAAGAAGTCATGGATCAGCTGACTGCGGTGGCTGACGAAGCCTGCAAAGAGACAGAACGAAAATTATCTGATTATTACGACGAATACTGTGAGAGAACGAGCCTGCCGAAAAAAGAGATGTCATGGAACGTTCAAGTGTACAGTCTGGAAGATTATCTGAAAAGGCTGAGAAGCCGCGGGATAGACCCGGCGCAGTGTATCGAGCAGGCATTTAAAACATATGAACATCTTGAACTGCGGATGAGATGCTTTAAAGCCGTCGAGGAACTGCAAAAACTCGATCCTGAGCAGGGAGCCAAGGTCATTATTTTCTATGCGCCGCCTTACCTTCCGCACAATTATCTGAAGGAAGAGAGCACACGGGACCGGCTTTTGCAGCATGTCATTCAAGAAGCGGTCGATAAAACAGCGGCATCAACCGGAGAAACATTCGTCTTTAAAAAGTTTTTCCCTTATTTAGCGGACGGAAGCTTTTTATCGCTGCATGAAACAGACGAGGAGGTCTCCGCCTTTACCGATAATTTTCCGGGCTGGGATGTCATCGGGACGATTCCTTTTAAAGAAATCAGGGAATTGAATATTCCGTCGGTCAATATAGGGGTATACGGAAAGGACGGCCATAAATGGACGGAACGCGTGTACAAGCCGTACACATTCCATGTGCTGCCGGAGCTCATTCAGCAGACGACAATGCACCTTTTGCACAGCTACCGATTAGACATACGCACAAATGGCTGACATAACGGAATAAGGGGGATGTATATGCAGGGAGATACCAATCAAACTGAATTGCAGCGCACGATGAAGGGCCGGCATTTGTTTATGATCGCCCTCGGCGGCGTGATCGGGACGGGGCTTTTTCTGGGCTCCGGTTTTACGATCAGTGAAGCGGGACCGATCGGCGCGATATTGGCTTATGTGATCGGCGGATTTTTAATGTATCTGGTGATGCTTTGTTTGGGGGAGCTCGCGGTCGCCATGCCGGTCGCAGGATCATTTCAGGCGTATGCCGCAAAGTTTCTCGGGCCGTCGACGGGGTTTACGATCGGATGGATGTACGCATTCAGCTGGGCCAATACAGTGGGGCTTGAACTGACGTCGGCGGGGATTTTAATGCAGCGGTGGTTTCCGGCCGTTCCGATTTGGGTGTGGTGCCTTGTATTCGGCGTCGTCATTTTTTCCATTAACGCGCTGTCTGCGCGGAGTTTTGCGGAAATGGAATTTTGGTTTTCCAGCATTAAGGTCATGGCCATTGTATTGTTTATTATTCTCGGCTGCGCTGCGGTATTCGGCTTTGTCGGTTTTAACGGCGGGCAGACGGCTCCGTATCTGTCAAACTTTACGACGGACAAAGGGCTTTTCCCGAACGGCGCCCAAGCCGTGCTGTTTACCCTTGTCATGGTGAATTTTTCATTCCAGGGCACCGAGCTGGTCGGAATCGCCTCGGGAGAAAGCGAAAATCCGGAAAAGACGCTTCCCCGCTCCATCCGAAACGTCATATGGCGGACGCTGTTTTTCTTCGTGCTGGCGATGTTTGTTCTCGTGTCCATTTTGCCGTACCAAACGGCAGGCGTCATCGAAAGCCCGTTTGTGGCTGTGCTGGATAAAATCGGCGTTCCCTATGCGGCTGATATCATGAACTTTGTCATTCTGACCGCCATGCTGTCGGTGGCGAATTCCGGGCTGTACGCTTCGTCCAGAATGATGTGGTCCCTGTCAAAAACTAAGATGGGCCCCGCTTCCTTAACGAAACTGACGAAAAAAGGCGTGCCTCTGAAAGCTCTTTCCATCACCATCGCCATCTCCGGTTTATCCCTGCTGACAAGTGTATTCGCGGCTGAAACGGTGTATGTATGGCTCATTTCCATCTCCGGTATGATTACCGTCGTCGCGTGGATGTCAATCTGCGCTTCACAATTCGTTTTCCGGAGACGCTTTCTCGCTGAAGGAGGAAATCTGAAAGACCTGGCGTTTAAAACGCCTCTTTATCCGATCGTGCCGATTCTCGGATTTTCGGTTTACGGTCTTATCTTAATCAGTCTCATCTTTATCCCCGACCAGCGTATCGGTCTGTACTGCGGCGTCCCGCTGATGATCATCTGTTACGCGTATTATCACTTCGGTATCAAAAAACGCCTGAAGCGTGAGCCGGCTTCTTCGGAAAAAGGCGCTGCCGGATAAGAAAAAAAGCCCTCCGCTTAAAGCGGCGGGCTTTACTTTGTTTTCCGTTTTGCCGACAGCACATAGGATAGAACGGCACAGAACTCAAAACCGAAAATGCTGACGGCCATCGGCCAGGCATTTTCTTCTCCGGCAATACCGACAAGGGGAGCGGCAGCCGCACCGCCGATAAAGGGCAGGAGTCCGAGAAGAGCCGCAGCGCTTCCCGCGCCTTTCTCCTGTTTCTGCATAGCCAGAGAAAACCCCGTCGTCGTGACGATCCCGACAGAAGAAACAATGATGAATAAAGAAATGCAGACCGCCGTCAGGCCTAAACCAAACGCAAGTGATAAAAGCAAAGCGATGCTTCCGATGACGGCGATCAACAGCCCGGAGACAAACAGCTTCCGTTCATCATGTGTTTTGGCCATCCGTCCGGTGATTTGGGTGGCGCATATGATTCCCGCACCGTTTACGGCGAACAGCAGGCTGAACATTTGCGCTGATACGCCGTAGATGTTTTGCAGTACAAACGGCGACCCGGCAATGTATGCGAACATGCCGGTCATCACAAATGCCTGGCTGAGCGCAAATCCCATAAACATCCGGTCGCCAAGCAGGCCGCGAAACGTCATCAGCGTCTCCCGGAGTCCGCCGCTTGTCCGCTTTTCCGGCGGGAGTGATTCAGGCAACGCCGTAAGCACGGCGGCAGAAATGATACAGCCGATCACCGCCAGCACGATAAATACGATTTTCCAGCCGGCGAACTGAAGGATAAATCCCCCTGTAATCGGCGCTAAAATCGGCGCCGCCCCATTGACGAGCATCAGTAATGAGAAAAAAGCCGTCAATTCTTTTCCGGAATACATATCGCGTGCGGAAGCCCGTGCGATGACGATTCCGGCCGCCCCGGTGAATCCTTGAATAAACCTCATGACAATTAAAAACGAAACAGAAGGGCTGAAGGCGCATAATAAAGAAGACAGCGTATAAAGCAGCAATGACAGAATCAGCGGCTTCCGGCGCCCGATCATATCACTGAGCGGCCCGACAACAATCTGCCCGACCGCCAGCCCCAAAAGACAAAACGTCAGGCTCAGCTGCGCAAGTGACGCTGTCGTATGAAGATCGGCCGCCACTTCAGGCAAAGCGGGCAGATACATATCGAGCGAAAGCGGCCCGAATGAAGCGAGCGTCCCGAGAATCAGTACCATGCCGAGGCCTGCGCGGGCTGCCTTTGAATCAGCGTTATTCATTCCATGACCCCCACCTTAACAAATGATTCTATCACTATAGCATAACCGGACGGCGTATTTTATATTATCTGTTGAATATAAACTAAATATTTTATTTAAAATCTGAATGTAAATAAAAAACCAGAATTGGTTTTCATGTGAAATGTAAAATGAAACATAAGGATGCTAAACTATAAAACAACAAAAGGTAGAAAAGTTTTACGGAAGAGGTGTTCAAAGAGCATGAACAGCAAACAAACCGATCACATCGAAACGAAACGCCGATTTCCGATCTGTCTCGCGCTTGCTTTGACATTAGGCGTATTTGCCGCCGGTTCTGAAGAGCTGGTGATTTCTCCGCTGCTTCCGGATTTAGCGCGGGCTTTCAGCTCGGATGTCAGTGTGCTGGCGCTTTCCATCAGTATTTACGGAGTGATGATTTTTATCGGCGCGCCGCTTCTCGTTCCGCTGGGAGATAAATATTCCCGGGAACTCAGTCTGCTGGCGGGGCTGCTTATATTTACGGCCGGCACGGTGATCTGCGCGCTGGCGCACAATCTCTTTTTCTTCTTTCTGGGCAGGGCGCTTTCCGGGCTTGCGGCGGGTGCGTTTGTGCCGACAGCATATGCGGTGGTCGGCGACCGTGTGCCTTATGCGTACCGCGGCAAGGTGATGGGTCTGATCGTGTCAAGCTGGTCGCTCGCTTTGATTTTCGGCGTTCCGATCGGCTCTTTTATCGGCGGTGTTTTGAATTGGCGGTGGACGTTTTGGATTTTCGCCCTCATGTCTGTCCTCGTTGCTTCGCTCATTTTCATTGAGGCGCGCCGCAGTACGGCGGATGGGGATAAAACAGAAGAGGAAAACGGACGGCAGGCAGGCACTTTCCGGGATGCGCTGAAGGTGCCCCGTGTCCCTGTATACCTCACAATCACTTTTTGCAACATGATCGGTTTTTACGGCATGTATTCATTTCTCGGCACCTATCTTCACCGCATGCTCCCGGGGGGAAATACAGCTTCAGGGCTGCTGATCATGGTGTACGGAATCGGTTTTTCCATGAGCGTGTTCACCGGAAAAATCGCAGATAAGGCGGGGAAAATGCGCTCTTTGATCGCGGCATTGGCCGTGATCAGCATATGGCTTTCCTGTCTCGCCTATGCGCCGTCATCAATGCCGTTTTTGGTCATCGGGTTATTCGTCTGGGGATTGATGCAAAGCCTGACGGTGACCTTGCTCAGCACCATTTTAAGTGATTGCTCACAGAGCCGCCGGGGCAAAATCATGGCATTTTACAGCCTGGCGTCCAATTTGGCCGTCACCTTGGGTTCTGCTGTCATGGGTCCGGTCTATGTCGGATACGGATATGCAGCTGTCGGATTTATCTGTGCGGCCGTCACCCTCATCGGCTTTGTCCTCAGCGTTTTCGCATACAGA
The DNA here is from genome assembly GCF_032461585.1 of Bacillus sp. IS1. Taxonomy (NCBI): domain Bacteria; kingdom Bacillati; phylum Bacillota; class Bacilli; order Caryophanales; family Bacillaceae; genus Bacillus; species Bacillus sp. IS1. Next base: position 347,311 of record NZ_JAWCWR010000002.1, read on the forward strand.
AGGTATGGGAAATATGAGCATCAGGCCGACCAATCATTGTATCGGTAAAATAAAGTTTCTATAATTTTGTAAATGTTAATTTTTAACACCTTATATCTTAAGGTGTTTTTTAATATATAGGAATAATTATCAATATTTTCAAATAATATTGACAGCTTGAACGTCTATGGATAATATTTACTTAAAATTTAACAGATTGGTTGGTGCTCATGATTATATTGGATAATAGCATTCAAACAAAAAGCAAGGCTTATTCAATATCTAAACTGATTACGATCAACACGCTCGGTCCTGAAGGGACAAGCAGTGAGTACGCAGCAAAAAACTTCATCACCAATTTTACCCTTCTCCAAGGGGTGAACAGTAAATTATCACTGCATGATACATTTGAATCGTGCATTGAAAAAACGCTTCAAAGTCCGTTGGAATACACAATTGTGCCTCACGCGTATGACGGCATTAAGCACTTCTACATGAGACCGGATCTGCAGCTTCTGCAAATTTTCAGGTGCGACACCCCGATGTACGGCCTGGCTGTCCGGCCCGGTTTTGAATATACGGATGACATGCTTGATAAGGCTGTCATCGTATCCCACCCGTCTCCTATCAATTTGATTAAGTATTTTACCCGTAAAGATGTCACGTTTGATCTGGTGAACTCAACGAGCGCAGCCGCGAAAAGAGTGAAGGAAGGTTTGTCCGACATCGCGCTGACAAATGAGCTGGCCAGACAAAAGTACGGCCTTCACTTTGTCAAAACATTTAAAAGCATTCCCATGAGCTGGTCATTATTCGGAAAAGGAGAGATTCATGATGAAAACTGAACAAGATTTGCAGGAACTTTATTTCCCGACGCCTAAATTAATAGAATGGGATAACGGAGTAAGACAATATTCGTCCGTCAGAGGCGATACGGAAGTTCTGCTTTCTTACGTTCCGCCGCATACAAACGTGGAACCGCATCAGCATAAGGAAGTCCAAATCGGCCTTGTCGTTTCCGGCGAGCTGTCCATGACTGTCGGAGATGTCACAAGAAAGATGACCGCGCTGGAATCAGCCTATATCGCGCCTCCTAACGTGCCTCACGGCGCAAGAAATGAGACGGATCAAGAAGTGATCGCCATTGATATTAAACGCCTGAAAGCCGGTGAAACCTACACAAGCCCCGAGGACTATTTTTTGAATATTTTTAAAACGAGAGACTTATTGCCTGGGATGGAAGTCACGTTCTTCGTGGAAGACTGGGTGGAAATCATGCTTGCCAACATTCCGGGCAATGGAGGAGAAATGCCGTTTCATAAACACCGCAATGAACAGATCGGCATCTGCATCGGCGGCGGCTATGATATGACCATTGAAGGCTGCAAAGTGGATATGACATTCGGCACAGCTTATTTCTGCGATCCGAGAGAAGATCACGGCGCCATCAACAGATTTGAAAAAGATTCAAAATCAGTCAATATCTTTTTCCCTCCGCGCTATAACAGAGCAAAAGCGAAAAAATTAGAGGCGAAAGAGTCATGAACCTGACGGATAAAACCGTCCTCATCACAGGGGGCGCATCAGGCATCGGTTATGCCGCGGTTCAGGCGTTTCTGAATCAGCAGGCGAATGTGGTCGTCGCGGATATTGATGAGGCGCAGGGAGAAGCGATGATCAGGAAAGAAAACAATGACAGGCTGCATTTTGTGCAGACGGATATTACAGATGAGCCGGCATGTCAAAACGCCATCCGGTCAGCGGTAGACAAGTTCGGCGGATTGGATGTGTTAATCAATAACGCCGGCATCGAAATTGTCGCGCCGATTCATGAGATGGAGCTGAGCGATTGGAACAAGGTGCTCAACGTCAATCTGACGGGCATGTTTCTTATGAGCAAGCACGCGCTCAAGTATATGCTCAAAAGCGGCAAGGGCAATATCATTAACACGTGCTCCGTCGGAGGAGTCGTTGCATGGCCCGACATTCCCTCATATAACGCCTCTAAAGGCGGCGTATTGCAGCTGACGCGTTCGATGGCCGTCGATTACGCCAAACACAACATCCGCGTCAATTGCGTGTGCCCGGGAATCATTGACACACCTTTGAATGAAAAGTCGTTCCTTGAAAACAACGAAGGCACGCTTGAAGAAATCAAAAAAGAAAAAGCGAAAGTCAATCCGCTGCTGAGACTCGGCAAGCCTGAAGAAATAGCGAACGTCATGCTGTTTCTCGCGTCGGATTTATCAAGCTATATGACCGGAAGCGCGATCACCGCAGACGGTGGATACACCGCACAATAGAGAAGGAGTGTTTACATATGGAGAGAAAAACAGTATTGGTCATTGCTGATCTTGGAGGCTGCCCGCCGCACATGTTTTATAAAAGCGCTGCTGAAAAATATAACCTGGTCAGCTTTATTCCAAGGCCTTTTGCAATTACAGCCTCTCATGCAGCTTTGATTGAAAAATACTCGGTCGCGGTCATTAAAGATAAAGACTATTTTAAGAGTCTGGCTGATTTTGAGCATCCCGATTCGATTTACTGGGCTCATGAAGATCATGACAAACCTGAGGAAGAAGTAGTCGAAGAAATCGTCAAGGTGGCCGGCATGTTCGCGGTTGATGCCATTACGACCAACAATGAACTGTTTATCGCTCCGATGGCAAAAGCGTGTGAACGTCTCGGCCTGCGGGGAGCGGGCGTACAGGCCGCTGAAAATGCCAGAGATAAAAACAAAATGAGAGCCGCCTTCAACCGGGCCGGCGTCAAATCCATCAAAAACAAACGGGTGACGACGCTGGAAGATTTCCGCGCCGCGCTTCAGGAAATCGGAACGCCGCTCATTCTGAAGCCTACATATCTGGCGAGCTCCATCGGCGTGACGCTTATCAAAGAGATGGAAACGGCCGAAGCCGAATTTAACAGAGTCAATGAATACCTGAAGTCGATCAACGTACCGAAAGCGGTCACGTTTGAAGCGCCGTTTATCGCGGAAGAATTTTTGCAGGGCGAGTATGACGACTGGTACGAAACAAGCGGTTATTCCGACTATATCAGCATAGAAGGCATCATGGCCGACGGGGAATACTTCCCTGTCGCGATTCATGATAAAACACCGCAAATCGGATTCACGGAGACATCGCATATTACGCCGTCCATCCTGGATGATGACGCGAAGCGAAAAATCGTCGAAGCAGCCAAAAAGGCGAATGAAGGACTCGGCCTCGAAAACTGCGCAACACATACAGAGATTAAATTAATGAAAAACCGGGAAGCCGGACTGATTGAATCAGCGGCACGATTTGCGGGCTGGAACATGATTCCGAATATTAAAAAGGTCTTCGGCGTCGATATGGCGCAGCTGTTATTGGATGTTCTCTGTTTCGGAAAAGAAGCCGATCTGCCGAAAGGATTATTGGAGCAGGAGCCATGCTATGTCGCCGACTGCCACTTGTATCCTCAGCATTTCAAAGAGAACGGCCAGCTGCCTGAGACGGCTGTCGATTTCGTCATTGAAAGCATTGACATTCCCGACGGCGTCTTAAAGGGAGACACCGAAATCGTTTCTTTCTCGGCGGCCGAGGCGGGTACGTCCGTGGATCTGCGGCTGTTCGAAGCGTTCAACAGCATTGCGGCGTTCGAGCTGAAAGGAAGCAATTCGGGTGACGTGGCCGAATCAATCAAACAAATTCAGCAGCAGGCGAAGCTGACTGCAAAGTATGCGTTACCGGTATGAAACAGCTGAAACCGAACTCTAAGTATTTGCTTTTCGGGCAGGCGCTTTCGTTTATGGGAGACTATTGCGTTCTCCCGGCCCTGCTCATTTTATCTACATACTATCATGACTACTGGGTGACGTCCGGCGTCATCGCGGTCCGCAGTATTCCGATGGTGTTTCAGCCGTTTTTAGGCGTGCTCGTGGACCGGCTCGACAGGGTGAAAATCATGCTGTGGACGGATGTGATCAGAGGTGTCATCTTTTTGGGGCTGACATTTCTCCCGAAAGGCGAATATCCGCTGCTTTTTCTGGCGCTGCTGTTTGTTTCTTACGGAAGCGGCGTGTTTTTTAACCCGGCACGTCTCGCGGTCATGTCGTCTTTAGAAGCTGATATTAAAAATATCAACACTTTGTTTGCAAAAGCCACGACGATTTCGATTATTGTCGGCGCTGCAGCCGGCGGACTTTTTCTGTTAGGCGGTTCTGTGGAGCTTGCCGTCGCGTTTAACGGGGTGACCTATCTTGTCTCCGCGTTTTTCATCAGCCGCATTAAGCTTCAATACGTGCCGATTCAGTCAGAAAACGTGAGAGAAGCTTTTCAGTCGTTTAAAGAAGGCCTGAAGGAAATCAAAACAAATGCTTTTGTGTTAAACGCCATGTTCACGATGATTACGATGGCGCTTTTGTGGGGTGTCGTCTACAGCTATTTCCCGATTGTCAGCCGCTTTTTAGGCGACGGGGAAATCGGCAATTTCATCCTGACGTTCTGTATCGGCTTCGGCGGCTTTATCGGCGCCGCTCTTGTCAGCAAATGGGGCTTTAACAACAATAAAGGGCTGATGTATTTTACAGTGTTATCGATCGTCTCGCTTGCGCTGTTTTTGTTTACCCCGATTTTCGCCGTGTCAGTCATTGCCGCCATTCTTTTCTTTATCGCAATGGAATACGGTGAGGTGTTGGCGAAGGTCAAAGTTCAGGAGAACGCGGCGAACCAGATTCAGGGCCGGATTTTTTCGGTGGCGGAGGCGTCCATCGGATTGTGCATCGCCGTCGGTTCCATGCTGATCAACATTGTAGACGCGGCAGTCATCATGGCGTTTATCGTCCTTTTGGTCAGCGGGCTGTTTCTGCATACAAAACTGGTCAATAAATCCTTTTCAGAACGGAATAACGAATCAGAGCAAATTCATTTATAAGGAGCCTTTCAGATGGAAATCATACCGTCCGACGTCATCAAGACACTTCCGAAACAGGAATTTTCGCTCGTTTTTCAAAAGGTAAAAGAGATGGAGAAAACGGGAGCCCAGATCATTAATCTCGGCCAGGGGAATCCCGATCTCCCCACTCCGCCGCATATCGTTGAAACATTGCGGGAGGCTGCGCTGAATCCTTCGTATCACGGATACGGCCCGTTCAGAGGCTATCCGTTTCTGAAAGAAGCCATCGCGGAATTTTATGAGAGAGAGTACGGGGTATCGGTCAATCCGGAGACAGAAGTCGCGCTGTTCGGCGGAGGGAAAGCTGGTTTGTACGTTTTGACGCAATGCCTGCTGAACCCCGGCGATATCGCCTTAGTTCCGAACCCCGGCTACCCTGAGTATTTATCGGGCATTACAATGGCCAGAGCGGAGCTGCATGAGATGCCGCTTCATTCGGAAAACGGCTATCTGCCGGATTTTGAGCGGATTGATCCCGCCGTCCTGAAAAAAGCCAAGCTGATGTTTTTGAATTACCCGAATAACCCGACGGGCGCAACTGCGGATCAGGCGTTTTATGAAAAAGCGGCAGCGTTTGCAAAAAAACATGACATCCACCTTATTCACGATTTTGCATACGGCGCGTTCGAATTTGATCAGAACCCGGCCAGCTTTCTTCAGGCGAAAGAAGCGAAAACGGTCGGCGCGGAGCTTTATTCATTTTCGAAAACCTTCAATATGGCAGGCTGGAGAATGGCATTTGCCGTGGGGAATGAGAAAATCATTCAGGCGGTCAATGAGTTTCAGGATCACGTCTTCGTCGGCATGTTCGGCGGTCTTCAGCAGGCGGCAGCGGCGGCGCTGTCAGGAAGTCCTGAGCATACGGAGCGTCTGAAGCGCACATATAAAGAACGGATTGACTTTTTCACGGCGTTATGTGAAAAGGAATTAGGCTGGAGCATTGAAAAACCGAAAGGGACTTTTTATGTATGGGCTGAAATTCCGAATGAATTCGAGTCTTCACACCAGTTTTCGGACTATCTGCTGGAGCATGCCCATGTTGTCGTGACGCCCGGCGAGATTTTCGGCAGCGGCGGAAAGCGTTATGTCAGAATATCAATGGTGGCCAAGCAGGGCGATTTGAGGGAATTCGTGCTGCGGATTCAAAAGCTCGGTTTGTCCTTTCCTTCATTACAAGAAACATCCCGCTGAGAGCGGGATGTTTTTATTATATGCTTTTCATGCTGCCGCCGTCGGCTGACACTTGCTGCCCGGTAATATAGGAGGCTTCTTCAGAGGCAAGAAAGGCAGCCAGCGCCGCGGTTTCTTCCGCAGTTCCGACACGCTTCATCGGGACGCCTGAGGCAATCCGTTCTTCCGCTTCCGCTTTAGAAATGCCGTTTTGCTTCATGACATTCTTCACGAATTGGTGATAACGGTCTGTGGCGATAAATCCGGGATTCAGACAGTTGACAGTAATGTGAAAAGGCGCAAGCTGAATGGCGATGTTTTTGCTGGCATTAATTAAAGCGGCGTTCATCATGCTGTTGGTAAACATATTGGCGCCGGGTTCTTTCCATAGGTTTCCGACGATATTAATGATTCTGCCGAATTCGTGCTGTTTCATGATTGCTGCGGCCGTTTTCATAGAGTCGATATAAGCGATTGTTTTATTCGTAAAGGTATTTGTCATATCCTCTATATCGCAGTTTTCAAAAGTATCCGGCGAGCCGCCCGGAATGTTGTTGATCAATACATCAAGCCGTCCGCATTGTGATCTGATCTCTTCAAAAATGCCGGCTCTCGTCTTCTGGTCCGACATATCCCCGGCCAGAACGGTGACGCCCGCATCCGGATGTTTGGCGAGGATCTCTTCTTTTACCGATTCGATATTTTCGGGAACTCGTGAATTAATGACGGTATGAAAGCCATTGTCCGCCAGTTTCAGAGCGATCGCTTTGCCGATCCCCTGACTGGCTCCCATAATAAATGCGGTTCGTTTTGACAACTGTCTGCACCCCTTTACCAAAATGGAATCTCCTTTACATCGTAAAAAAAAATGATAAAAATAGCAAATTTTATTTAAATTCTGACAAAGGAAAAACCCGCCGGACAGGCGGGTGGGTGTTACATACGATCAATACTTTTTTGTTTCATAATGAGCAATTGAATATCAATTTAATAGGAAAGATTTTAATGCTTGGTCTCTAGGTGGAATGATAATGAAGGGTTTCTAATTAATAAAAGCTGATTGTCAGTATTTCTTATTTAGAATGAGGATCGATATAAATGCTGTACTGATAACTAACGAGGAAATTAAGAGTAAAATCTGCTCTTTGTCTAGGTTGATTAAATTAAAATAAAATATTGTCAAGAAAATGAAAAGATAAATTAAGGTCAGCATAAAAGTATAGGCTAAGCTCTTCTGTATTATAAACTTTCCTCGTTCATCTCTTTTAAATGGTAACGATGGGAAGGTAGTCCATAGAACAAAGCTTATTATTGAAAGAGTTAAGATGGGAAAAGTTATTGAAGGTAATTTTGTTTGCGTAAATATTGATAGTGCTATAAAAGCTCCCGAGACGATAATGAAAAAAACAAAAGATATTAAAAAAAAGTTCTTCTTCATTTTTATTCCTCCTCTAACAAAAATATATTCTCTACACTTTCCCTGAAAATCTTTGCTATTTTCAAAGCTAAGGGCAGGGAGGGATTATATTTCCCATTCTCAATTGAAATGATGGTTTGTCTGGACACTTTTAATTTCAAGGCTAACGTTTCCTGTGAATAAGAATGTCTCTGTCTAATTTCTTTTAACCGATTTTTCACTCATATTTCACCTCATTTCGATACAACGATTTCTAAAGATGTAAAGCCAACTCTATGTAAAGCGCACTTTACATCACTCCCAAATGTTTATCAATGTTTTTTCGATTTGTTTCTGAATAGTATTGAAAAAAGCCTGATTTTTAAAATCAGGCTTTAACAACATATTACACGTGCAAAAACTTCGGAAGCGTGTCGAGAGACAAGCGGTTTCCGACAAAAAATGAACCGAATTCGCCGTAGCGCGCGCTGACTTCATCAAAGCGCATTTCGTAAACAAGTTTTTTGAACTGAAGCACATCATCGCTGAAGAGCGTGACGCCCCATTCGTAATCATCAAAACCGACAGATCCCGTGATAATCTGTTTGACTTTGCCGGCATAGCTCCGTCCGATCAAGCCGTGGCTTCTCATCAGATTTCTGCGTTCATCCATAGAAAGCATGTACCAGTTGTCATTGCCGCTTCTTCTTTTATCCATCGGATAGAAGCAGACGTATTTCGCTTCAGGCAGCTCAGGATACAGGCGGGCGCGGACATGCGGATTTTCATACGGATCGCCTTCTCCGCTTGCCAGGTAGTTGCTCAGCTCAACCACGGACACGTAAGAATAAGCCGGGATTGTAAATTCAGCAAGCTTTGATTTGTTAAATTCAAGCTCGATTTCGTTCAGCTCTTCCATTGTCGGGCGAAGAATCATCAGCATGAAATCAGCTTTCTGTCCGACGATGCTGTAGATGGTTTGCGAGCCTTTGCCTTCTTTTTGGGCGACGCCCCATTTTTCAAGCAGTCCCGTAAATTCGTGAATAATCGACAGGCGCTCATCGCTGGATAACATCTTCCATGACGTCCAGTCCATTGTGCGGAAATCGTGAAGCGCGTACCAGCCGTCAAGCGTTTGGGCGGCTTCGTTCGTTTTTTGCTGCTCACTCATGTATCTTCACTCCTATATCTATTCATTGATGCCTTCACTATATCACAGTTTAACCGTTTCGGCTGTGGAGAAACCTTGAATAATCCGAAGCCTTGTGTCAGAAACTATGCCGTGAACAAACGGTCAATTAAATTAGTTAGAAAAATAAGATTTCTTTTTGAAAGCGCTATAATGGAAGTTGGTTATTTGAATTTAGCTGGAAGAAGAGTATGCTGTAAAAGTAAGCGTTTTTTGTCAACATAGAGGAGGGTATATCGTGGCAGATTTATTTACAAAAGTACAAGAAAAAGTCGCAGGAAAAGATGTGAAAATCGTATTTCCTGAAGGGTTGGACGAACGTATCCTGGTTGCGGTCAACAACTTGGCGGGCAACAAGGTATTAAAGCCGATCGTAGTCGGCAATAAAGAAGACATTCAAGCAAAAGCGAAAGAATTAAACCTTACGCTTGACGGCGTGGACATTTTTGACCCGCATACATATGAAGGCATGGAAGAACTCGTTCAGGCTTTCGTAGAACGCCGCAAAGGCAAAGCGACGGAAGAACAGGCCCGCAAAGCTTTGCTGGACGAAAACTATTTCGGCACGATGCTTGTGTACAAAGGTCTCGCAGACGGACTTGTCAGCGGAGCTGCACATTCTACAGCCGATACGGTGCGCCCTGCACTTCAAATCATTAAAACAAAAGAAGGCGTGAAAAAAACATCAGGAGTCTTCATCATGGCCCGCGGTGACGAGCAATATGTATTCGCTGATTGCGCGATCAACATTGCCCCTGACAGCCAGGACCTTGCCGAAATCGCCATTGAAAGCGCCAATACGGCTCAAATGTTTGACATTGACCCGCGCGTTGCCATGCTCAGCTTCTCTACAAAAGGATCGGCGAAATCAGACGAGACGGACAAAGTGGCTGAAGCCGTGAAAATTGCGAAGGAAAAAGCGCCTGAGCTTACGCTGGACGGCGAATTCCAATTCGACGCTGCATTTGTGCCGTCTGTCGCGGAGAAAAAAGCTCCGGACTCCGACATTAAAGGAGACGCGAATGTATTTGTATTCCCAAGCCTTGAAGCAGGAAACATCGGCTACAAAATCGCTCAGCGCTTAGGCGGCTTTGAAGCGGTCGGACCGATTCTGCAAGGATTGAATATGCCTGTAAACGATCTTTCCAGAGGATGTAATGCGGAAGACGTCTACAATCTTGCGTTAATTACGGCTGCTCAAGCGCTGTAATCCGCAAAAGCCGGCCTTTACGAGGGCCGGCATTTTTTATAGAAAAAACGTCACTGCGGCCCAGCCGAACAGGGACAAACAGAGAGAGCCAATCAAGCCTGCTGCGAGCGCCCGCCAGCCGTTATGACGAAACGCCGATATATGGACTTTCAAACCGAGACCCGCCATCGCCATGCCGATTAAAACATAAGACACTTGAACAAGAAATTCGGAATGCGCGGCTGAAATGACGCCTGATGTATGGATGGCGCTCATTCCGAGAAATCCGAAGATAAACCAAGGGATGGGGAGTGAAGCGGCAGAAGCCGTCTTTGACTTTCCGCTGCGGCGAGCCCGCATTCCGAGCATGAATGCGGCCGGGACGAGCAGCGCGACCCGGGTCAGTTTGACGATCACCGCCATCTCGACGGCTGCTTTTCCTCCGGCGCTGCCGGCCGCCGCCGCATGCGCCACCTCGTGAAGCGTTGCCCCGCAAAAGGCTCCGTAAGCCGCAGGAGAAAAGCCCAATCCATGATAAGAAAGAGAATATACAACAGTAAAAACGGTTCCTAATAACGAAACGGCGGCCGCGCTGATGGCGGCTGCATTTTCATTTGATCTGATCTGCGGCGCGATCGCGGCAATGGCAGCCGCCCCGCAGATCGCTGTGCCGCAGGCTGTCAGCGTGCTGAGTGTCTGATCTATACGGAACAGCCGGGACAGTCCGTATACAACGGCACCCGCAAACATCATACAGCAGACGGCAATTGCAAATACGTGCCAGCCCGCATGATAGATATCCGCCAGATTCAGTCTCATACCAAGCAGGATGATGCCTGCTTTCAGCAAGTATTTGCTTGAGAACGCGATCCCCGGCTCTAATGCCGCCCGCTGTCCGAATACGGCGCGCCAAAGCATGCCGATCAGCATTGCAAGGACAAGCATTCCGAACATATGCAAAAACGGCAGGCGGCTGACATAGAAAGCCGCAAACGCAATTCCTGCGGTAACTGAAACACCTTTTACCACCTTCATCTCAGTCACTTCCCATTATCTTGATAACTCCACTTTACTGCGGTCTTAATCATTAGTAAAATATATTTATATGATCTAAACGATTAGGAAAAATAATGATTAGGGGCGATGCTTTTTGTATTATGGGGAACTAAAAACATTCATTGCCGTCGTGGAAGAAAAAAACTTTACAAAGGCGGCGCAGAAGCTGATGATTTCTCAGCCGAGCGTCAGCCTTCACATTAAAAACCTGGAGAAAGAATTTCAAACCGCCTTGCTGAACCGCTCTCCGAAGCACTTTACGACTACGCCGACGGGGGACATACTCTATCAGCGAGCCAAGCAGATGGTCTTTTTGTACGAACAGGCCAAATCCGAAATTTACGCCCATCATCATTATGTCAAAGGGAAGCTCAAAATCGCCGCGAGCTTTACCATCGGCGAATATATTCTGCCGCCGCTTCTCGCAAAGCTTCATGACGAGTATCCCGAGCTGAACCTGGACGTCATGATCGGAAACACGGAGGAGGTCAGCGAAGCGGTTCGGATGCTTCAAGCCGATATCGGATTAATTGAAGGGCATACGGGGAAAAACGAGCTCGACATTCAGCCGTTTATGGAGGATGAATTGTGCATTGCCGCACCGAACGGACACCCGCTCGCCGGCAGAAAAAACATCCCGGCTGCCGACTTGCAAAATCAAGCGTGGGTGACGAGGGAGAAGGGTTCGGGAACGAGGGAATATTTAGACCACGTTCTTCAATCAAACGGACTGCGGCCGAAATCCATGATGACGATCAGCAGCAACCAGGGCGTCAAAGAAGCCGTGATCAGCGGAATGGGTCTTTCCGTTCTGTCAAAAAGCGTGCTGCAAAAGGATCTGCTTCACGGCAGCATTTCCGTGCTTGAGATAAAAGGATTCTCCTTAAAACGGAAGCTGTCTATCATCCAATCTTCCATTATGGAGAACACAAAAAACAAAGAAATCTTCATCGCACTTTTGAAAAGCCAATTTCAATCATCTCAAGCGGAGTGATATAATAAATGCATGGAAAGCCTATGACGAAAGGGATTTAATATAGATGGGAAAGCAACCGATTGATTTACTGATGCAGCCGAGCTGGAGAATCATTGACCAATCCAGCCTCGGCCCTTATTTTGATGCGAAGCAGTCATTCGCAATGGATGATACGCTGTGCGCCTCCGTAGGCAAAGGGGAATCGCCTGCGACGGCACGCTCCTGGGTGCACCACCGGACGATCGTGCTCGGCATTCAGGACACGCGCCTGCCGTTTTTAGAGGACGGCGTGAAATTGCTGGAGGACGAAGGCTACCGTGTCATTGTCCGCAATTCCGGAGGCCTCGCCGTCGTACTGGACGAAGGCGTATTGAATATCTCGCTTATTTTTGAAGATGAGAAAAAAGGCATCGACATCGACAGAGGCTACGAGGCGATGACAGAGCTGGTGCGGCGGATGCTGCGTCCGCATAATGCCGAACTTAAAGCATATGAAATTAAAGGATCGTACTGTCCGGGCAGCTACGATCTCAGCATCGGCGGCCGAAAATTCGCGGGAATCTCACAAAGGCGCCTGCGGGGCGGAACCGCGGTTCAGATTTACCTCTGCGCCGATAAAAGCGGAAGCGAACGCGCCGATCTGATCAGACGTTTCTATCAAGCCGCTTTAAAAGACAAAAGCAACGATACAAAAGGCGTATATCCCGATATCCGGCCCGAAACGATGGCTTCATTAAGCGAATTGCTGCAAACGGACATTACCGTGCAAGACTTAATGCTGGCGCTTTTGACCGAACTGAAGGAACTCAGCGGACGCCTGTATGCAGCCGAATTATCGCCGGAAGAGGAAATGGTATTTGAAAAAAATCTGACCCGAATGCTGGAACGGAATGAGAAGGTGTTCGGCACGCAGGAAAGCTTGGACTAAGTCCGGGCTTTTTTTGTTTTTGGTAATTATATACTATTTAGTTATAGTGAAAAAGAAGTGTTATATGAAAACTAGTTTACATTATATACCTTATTTGATTAATATATTTATGTAGGTTCCAAATAATTCTATAAACTGAAGGAGATGGAGATATGAACTTTAAAAAAATAAAAGAAGAAAAAAGAATCACGATCCCGACGCATTTGTTAGCCGGAGATGCGGAACAATCAGGCAATTCTTTCGCTTGGAGCGGCTGGGTGCTTGTAGTGCCGAGCCAAGAAGACAATCAAAACCCGAATTTGAATTTCTCTGATTTAGCCGCTCAAAAGTAGGATAATCACTGTTTGGAGCCTACACATCTGAGACGAGGCGGTGAGAGTGTGACACAAGAGTATATAAGAGAAATTAAGCGGGGAGCACTGTCATGGATTGTTAAAAATATCCATTACTTTGATATGAATCATAAAGTAGCGAATGATTTCAGGTGGCGCCTTAAAACATTTATAGAACTCATTTTTCTTACCAATTACCTGATCAGAAATCAGGCAGATGATAAGGAAGTTGCTGTTTTAACGGAGTTTATTACAGAAAGGCTCCGTAATGATCAGCTTGAAGAATTTATTCATTTTGATCCGGACGGTCTCGCCGGATTGGCTATTGCGGGTGAATTTCTTACCTTGACTGATCATCCGTCACGGGCTTCGGTGATATGGGAGCTGGAAAAATTCACGGCAGCGCGTTTTGATCGCAGCCTTGCTAAAATTCCCTTTCGGAAAATGGATCTGAAGTACAGTCTGCAAAGAGCAGGCGTAACCTCGAAAATAACGGATTTTTCTGACTTATATCACTACACAGCAGCTGGTCAGGATATCCCAAATACATATATGACGGATCATGATGCGTACAGCATCACTCATACGATTTTTTATATAACAGACATGGGATGTTCTTCGCTTACGGATAAAGAGTATCATCTGCCGTCCTTAAAAGAAAAGGTCCTGAAATTTCTCGGGATCTATATCTGTCTTGAGAATTTAGATATTACCAGTGAATTATTGATGTGCAGCTCTTTTTTACATATCGACATGGATAAGGACAACCATAAACCGCTCTATGAAGCAGCTTGGAATAAAATCTATCAGGGCCGAATGAAAGAGGGGAATATCCCGAGCATCACCTATCAACATAAACCCGGTTTGAAAGGTGAACAGCGAAGAGAAGATGTGTTTAAACATTGCTATCATACAACACTTGTCGCCGCGGGTGCCGCGCATGCCTGTCTTAGAGCAGAAAGGAACGATTAACTTGAACAGATTAGCTGAAGAGGCGGATCAATTTTTATTATCTTTTGCTGAACAATCGCTTCCGGATCAAAAGAGCATTGAGCTGTTTGCCGGCTTCTGCAAATACTACAGGAAGACGAGCCATTCTTCCGCTGTAAAAGAACATACTGAAAGGATTGCCTCCGCTTTCGTTGATAAGTCATGCTGGGAAGATCTGTTTCACTGTAATACGGCCATTGTCAATGAGTTGATTCATATCTATTTAACGGCAAAAGCTTATAAAAAGAAGCAGGCAATGGATTCGGATGATCAAGTCATACGTCACGGATTGCAAAACGGCTATCTTATAAAAAAAGAATGGCCTTATTTTAAATACGCCGAATTCGCCGGTTTGCTGAGCGAGCTGGGAATGTCAACTGACCATGAAAAAGTGCGCTTTTACAAGAATTCGATGTTTCAGCCTTTGCTCCATGACGCATGGAAAAGAACAGCTGAAAACGAGCTGGGGTTTGTCGAGTACTGTCTTCTTCATTTAGATCAGGGAGAGCATCTGCTTCATCCCGGCTTGAAGGCCTCCATTCAAAAATGGCTTGTGTTTTGTCTCGGCAGCCGAAAAATGAAACAGCTGTGCAATATGTTATTTATCCAATCGTGTATCGATCCATTTTTTTATGGCTGTCAAGCGGCTCTTCATCATATAAATAACGGGAATCCATCCATTCATTGTGCTCCGGCTCTTCTGCCGGCGATTGAGATTCTGAATCTGGAGTGTGGAACATGCGGATAGTCAAGGAACATTTTAATATAAAAAAAACAGAAGAATGGCTGCTGGGTTTTTGGAAGAACATTCAGCTGCAGCCGGAAGAAATGGAAGCAGATGATCTCATGCACCTGTTTTGCGGTTTAGCGGCATGTCATCACTTTGAAAAAAGAAAGGATACAGAAGAAGTCATTCTATTCTTAGACCGTTATTTTGGAGAAAAAACGCACGAATGCCATCCGGTCCTGTTCGCGTATGTGTATCATATATACCGCAGGATGAATGCCGCAAAAAGCATCTTTTTTCATAACGGACTTGAACAAATGATCCGCGGTTTACAAGAGGAACTGAAATCAGAGCCTTCCTCTATGATCCTCATGGTGTTAGGGGCTTATTTTGGGGCGGTGACCCCGGAAGAACTGATCGTGGTCTTAGAAACCGCAATGAAACGTGAGGCCGATTTGCTCATGGCACCGGGCGGCATCCAGGAAGAACAGGCGGATGCCCTTTATGCCGTCACTTATTTGCAAATGAAAGAATTGCAGCCTTTTCTCACGGAATGGTACAAAACATCAGACTTTGCTTTTTCAGGTTTAATGTTAGCCGAGTGCAGAAAGTATCACATTGACGCCGTTGCAAAATACACAGCCATTATGAAATTTCTCCAATTCGATGAGGCGCTTTTTATACGGGAAGGGCGGGAATTTCTACGTTTTCAGCAGCGAAGCAGCGGGAGCTTCGGTTATTTGAATCCATTAGCGATGGACCAAGGGGCGGTCAGCGGCAAATTGCTGGACCGGCAGTATTTCCTGCCGTCCGCTCATTATGCCGCCGCCTCTCTGTCTATGCTGTAATGTCTCTCTTTTGAAAGACGGAAAAAGAAATCAATAAACAAATAAAAAAGTAGATCGCTATAACCGTCATGGAATAGGGGATGTTTAACGTTGAAATCGCATCACCCGCGCTTTTATTTACATAAGCAACGAGATTTAGATGCGGAAAGAGCGTAAATTTATACCACGTAAATTGGGCAAGCAAATCAGTTCCGCCCAATATACTGCCGGCAAACAGCAGTAAAATCGATAAGCAAAGGGAGAGCGCCTGGCTTTTGCACAATACTGACAAAGTGAACGCAATGGTGACAATGCTTATAATTGATATGAAACGCAAAAGCAGAATGATTCCGGATGCTTTGATTGAACTGATGGTATACAGACTGTCATTTAAATGAGTATAGACGAGCGGATATGAAGCATTGGAAAAACCGAATAACACGCCGCCGATCAGCAAACAGCTCACACAGTAAAATAAGTAAATCATACCGGTAAACAGAAGGGAGGCCAGAAATTTCGATGTTAAAATCCGCCATCTTCGGTTCGGGCTTGTAGCGATAAACTTAATCGTCCCAAGGGCAAACTCTTTAGAAACAACCCCGCTGACGGTTAAAATCGCGGTTAAGCTTACGAAAATCTCAAGCCCGTTTGAAGTAACCGTGCCGAAAAACCTCCAGCCGTTCCATTCATAAGGGTTGATGTTATGCTCCAAATAATAGTCTTTATTCTTAACATCAGCAGAATAATAAACGCCTGTCGTTTCAGCCGGTTTATCAATTTCTTCCTGTTTTTTTTCGGCGAGAAGCCGTTCTTTCCAATTGTTATCCGAGGAAGCATCTAACTCATGACTCATAATAAGGCCGGCCAGCAAAACGATGAGAAACAGGAAGAAAAGAGATAAAAGTGTGCCTTTTTTTCGGGTTATTTTTATGAATTCGTTCTGCGCCAGATGAAATATGCTCATACCGCGTCCTCCTGATCTGTAATCATCATGTATTTCTCTTCCAATGACAAAGTTCTTGCAGAAACGCGGGAAATCAGAATCTCTTTCTCTGCCAAAGATTTAATGACATACGGGATGGTATCTTCTTCCGCTTCCAATTCAATGACGCGGCTGTCTTTTTGCTGTACTTGAAGAATACCTTCCTGTTCTAATATTTCTTTCGCCCTTGCCGGATGATCGACCGTGACGGTAAACAGCTTTTTCTGACCAAGGTTATGTCTGTTCTTCATGTCTTCAATTCCTAAAATCCGTCCCTTTTTAATGTAGGCAACCCTATCGCAAATCTCCTCCATTTCCGACAATAAATGGCTTGATAATAAAATAGAAACCCCTTGCTTCGCTAAATCAGAAAGAATGGTGCGCAATTCTTTCATACCTTTAGGATCGAGGCCGTTCATCGGTTCATCCAGAATTAATAACCCGGGATTGTGAAGAAGAGAATAAGCGAGCCCCAAGCGCTGTTTCATGCCTAATGAGAAATGTTTCACTTTTTTGCGGGCAGCCTGATCTAGTCCGACTTTTGCAAGGGTATTCATAAGGTCATCCGTTTTCAGCGAGGTGCTCCGCAGTCTGGTGAAATATTTCAGGTTTTGCAAAGCGGTCATATTCGGATACATATCCGGGCCTTCAATGATAACCCCGATATGTCTCATAAAATATTCAAAGTCGCTGTCCGGTCTGCCTCTGAATGAAATGGCTCCTTCTGTTTTTTTAATAAGCTGTACGATCATTCTGAAAATAGTGGTTTTTCCTGAGCCGTTCGGCCCTAAAAGGCCGAATATCTCGCCTTTTCTTACATCGAAAGAAATTGACTGTACAATAGGGGTATGATTGATTGTTTTAGAGACATCTTTTAATATCAGGGCTGGTTCAGTCATGATATTTGCACACCTTCCTTATGATTTAGGGTAAAAGCCGTCAAAACCGAAGAACATGCTTCCGATCAGGCCGGCAGCGATTAAAATGAGAGCAATGCTATACCACATTTTTCGATTCAATGGTTTCCCTCCTTACAACGCTGACATTCCATTTGAAATAGCGCAAAAAGATGCGGAATATCAGTTTCGAAAGATCAAATCCGGCCATAAACACCGCCATACCCGCTCCAAGAACCATACATCCGTTAAAAATGGCTGTTACAATCGGCACTTTTACAAGGAGAAAGAATGATCCGGTCATCAGCATCAGGCCGATCGCCATCAAACTTAACACCGCAACAGAGGCAAAAAGAAACGGTGTCAGCATAAACATGAAGTTGAACATGCCCATACCCAGCATCAGGCCGAATGCTTTGAAAAAGGAGCGCCATGTTTTCTGCTCCTCGGCATCACTGATGAAAATATCCGCTTTTAAGGCGCGCGCAAGTGTTTTGGGGTTTCCTAAATTGCCGGCGATTTGTTCATCGCTTTTTCCTTCAGCGCCGCCCATTTGGAATATTTCGCCGATATCGGCGAGTATCTCTTTTTGCTCAAATTCCGGCAGATCTTTTATTTCCCGCCGGAGATGTTTTAAATATTGGTCTTTACACATTCATTTTCCCTCCTTAATGATGCTGTTCACTTTTTCGGACAGGTCAAGCCATTCCGATTTTAATGTTTGATGATAAAAGGCGCCTTCTTCTGTTACTTTGTAATATTTGCGTGATGGGCCTTGATCGGAAGCTGCTGTATACGTTTTTAGGCAGTTATTTTTTGTGAGTCTTCGTAATATGGGGTAGATGGTGCCCTCCGATACAGGGAACGTTTCACTTATGATCTTGATTAATTCATAACCATATAAATCTTCATAAAGAAGCAGGGACAACACACAAAGTTCCAACGCTCCTTTTCGTAATTGGCTACTCATTTACTATCATTCCCATCATATCTAATAATTGTATTCTCTATACAGTGTATTGCACAGTAGCTAATCGATCAATAATTCCCAAGAACCATTTGGGATGAGGAATTGAATCTTTATGCTTATGTGCGGGCGGGGACCGAGATGCGCAGCCCTTGCGGGAAGAAGGCCTCCTGAACAATGTTTACATTAATATAGATCAGGATTCGCGTCATTGACAAATGGCAAAAACCCCTTTTTCCATGACAAGGAAAGGGGTTTTTTCGTTATTCGGCCATTTTTTCTAAATTGCCGTTCCGGTCCATTTTAAAGGACGGAGAGGCATGTTCGTCGTCTTCAAATAAAACTAGTTTTCTGGCTCTGTTCATAATTTTCACCAAGGTTTCGTAGTCTTCCTGAATGGTTTTTTGATCTTTTTCAAGCTTTTCGACGGCCGCTTCCAGCTGCTCGGTTTTAGACTGAAGTTCTTGGTTTTCCCGTTTTAAACGGTCATTTTCCATTTGCAGGGCGGAAGTTTGCTTTCCGCTGCCTTCATAGCTCTGCAGAAATTGAATGACGTCTGCCATTGTGAGCTCCGCCTTTTGGCTCGGCTGCTGAGGCGCCAGCAAATGTGATAAACTAGCTAACTCTTCCTTGAAGCTTTCATCGACATAAGGCATATGTTCGCCGGACATGACGGCTTGCCGATCCTCTTTTGGCGCTTCCGTTTGAACCGTCTCTTCGGCTGCGGTTTCCTGCATGATGTCCGCATCCGGTGCAGGCGGCTGGTATAATAGTTTCTTCTTGGCCGGCTGGCCGTTTCCGAGCGCGCGCATCCGCTGTTTCCGCTGTTTTTTGGCAAGCTGAAGTGCTTTTTCATATTGATGGCGGACGACGGCATTCCACCTGAATCCGCACGCTGCCGACGTTCTGTTTAATTTATCGCCTACCTCTTCAAAGGCGTTCAGCTGCGTGCTTCCTTCCCGAACGTGACGGAGCACGGTTTCCGCAAGCAGCAGGTCGTTTTCCTCCGACCAGGCGTCCTGTCTTTGTTTTGTCAATGTTCTCAACCCCCAATATCTTTGATGGTATTAGAATGTCCAGATTGGAAAATATTTATACAAATTGGCTGAAAGAATGAGAGATACGCAGAGCCTTGCAGGATAAGATGAATCCTTGTACAATGAGATGTGATGTGATTTTTTTCGTTTTTAAAATTAAGTTTTAACATAGAGGAACATTGAATGAAGGGAAGCGTACATCATGGCTAATGAATTCCGAGTGTGTGATGATTGCCAGGCCACCAATATTAAGACTTTGCTGCCGCGTTTGAAAGAAGCTGACCCGGATGCAAAAGTGGAGGTCGGATGTCAGTCATATTGCGGGCCCGGACGCAAAAAATCGTTTGCTTTCGTAAACAACCGCCCGCTGTCGGCGCCGACTGAGGACGAGCTGATTGAGAAAGTGAAAAAGAAGATCAAAAAGTAAATGTGTGTTTTACGACAGCCTCGCCCGATGGGTCAGGCTTTTTTGCTTCAAAAAATCAATGACGGAAAACTGGAACAAAACGCCGGACAAATTCAAGGATGTTTTCAAATTACAGAGCCGATATAATAGAATCACGGCTAAAAAAAAGAGGGAATGACGATGGCGTATCCAAACGGAAAATTATCAGAAGAAAAAGTGTTTAAAGATCCCGTTCACCGCTATGTTCATGTGCGGGACAAGCTGATCTGGGATTTGATCGGCACCCGTGAATTTCAGCGGCTGCGCCGGATCAAACAGCTCGGTACGACGTATTTGACGTTTCACGGCGCGGAACACAGCCGTTTTAACCATTCTCTCGGCGTCTATGAGATTGTCAGACGAATGGTTGATGATGTTTTTAAAGGGCGTCCTGAATGGGATGACAATGAACGCGAACTCTGTCTCAGCGCCGCGCTTTTGCACGATTTGGGACATGGGCCGTTTTCGCATTCCTTTGAAAAGGTTTTTCATCTGGATCATGAAGACTATACGAGGGAAATCATTCTCGGCGACACCGAGGTGAATCAGGTTCTCAGAAAGGCGGGGCCGGGATTTCCGCAGGATGTTGCTGAAGTCATTGCCAAAACATACAAAAACAAGCAGGTGGTCAGCCTGATTTCGAGCCAGATTGACGCCGACAGGATGGATTACCTTCAGCGGGACGCATACTATACGGGCGTCAGCTACGGACATTTTGATATGGAACGGATTTTAAGGGTGATGCGTCCGCGAGAGGACCAGATCGTCATTAAGCAAAGCGGCATGCACGCCGTCGAAGACTATATTATGAGCCGCTATCAAATGTACTGGCAGGTGTATTTTCATCCCGTGACGAGAAGCGCTGAAGTCATTTTGACGAAAATTCTCCACCGTGCGAAGCAGCTCCATGAAGAAGGGTATATATTCACGCATGCTCCCGTTCATTTTTATTCCATTTTTGAAGGGAAGCTGACGCTTGCGGATTATCTGAAGCTTGATGAAGCCATCATTTTATATTATTTCCAGGCTTGGGAGGAAGAAGAGGACCCGATTCTGTCCGACTTGTGCCGCCGCTTCATTAACCGCCAGCTGTTTCAATATGCCGAATTTAACCCCAATGAGGAAATGTCGGCTTATTTTGAACTGACCGCTCTGTTTAAAGAGGCGGGAATTGATCCCAATTATTATTTAGTGGTCGATTCTTCATCGGATCTGCCGTATGATTTTTACCGGCCGGGTGAAGAGGAGGAGCGTCTGCCGATTCACTTGTTAACGCAGAACGGCCAGATCAAAGAGCTGTCCAGGCAGTCCGCCATTGTCGAATCCATTTCGGGCAAACGCCGGACGGACCATAAGCTCTACTATCCGAAGGACCTCATTTGTGACGATTCAGAAAACCCTGAAGCAAAATTAAAAATCCGGCAGCTGCTGGGACTGACATAGAAGGATTTTGGTAAAGAAGGAAAAGGAGATGTCGGGAATTTGTTGAAAGAACATGCAAAACTGATGAAGGTGTTCTCGGATTCTGGAGAAATCATCGGGCGGAAAAAGCTGCAGAAAATCATTTATATCGCGAAGAAAATGCAGTATCCTTTCTACGAAAAATATGATTTTCATTTTTACGGCCCGTATTCCGAAGAACTGACGCTTCGAATTGAAGAGCTGTGCAATCTTGGGTTTCTGGATGAGGTGAAGGAAAAAAAGGGCGGCTACTTTCAATACCGGTACTCGCTGACGGAGACGGGAGCCGAGTTTTTACATCATGCGGAGCTTACGATGCCGGATATGAAGAAGTACATCGACAGCGTCAACAGCCGCTCATCCCGGTTTCTGGAGCTGGTGTCTACGATTTTGTATTTTGACGGCCTTGAAGCTGAGGAAAAGAAAGAGAAAGTGTTTACGATAAAAAGCAAACAGAAATATACGGATGAAGAATATGATGAGGCGCTTCACTACATAGAAGAGCTGAAACACATTTGTTAAAGGCGATGGCTTTCGTCTTTTTTGATGAAAAAACCAGGCCGCGATAAAGCGGGCCTGGTTTTGTTTATTGTCTCAATTTGCTGTGCTTGTACGAATATAAAAAGTAAACGATGACGCCGATGATCAGCCAGACGGCAAAATAAAGCCACGTTTTCAGCGGCAGATTGACCATTAAAAACAAACAGCAGATAATGGCCAAAATCGGCAGTACGGGTACAAAAGGCACTTTAAATCCCCGCGGCAGATCCTTATGGGTGCGGCGCAGAATCAGCACGGACAGACTGACCATGGCAAATGTCAATAGCGCGCCGATGTTTGAGAGATCCGACAGCTCTTTCAGATCAACAAAACCCGCGATGCATGCGCTGATCAGTCCGATCAGCCACGTATTAAAGATCGGCGCTCCCGATTTCTTTCCGACAATGGTAAAGACTTTCGGCAGCATTCCGTCTCTTGCCATCGCAAAAGATATACGGGTCGCCGCATATGTATGGGCGAGAACGACGGCCATCAGTCCGATCACCGCACCGGCAGCGATAACGCCCGCCACAGCGTTTTGTCCGACAGTCTGTAACACATAAGACATGGCTTCCGGCACATTAAGCTGTGAATACGGAACCATACCCGTCATGACGAGACAGACGATGACGTATACCAATGTACAGATCACCAGTGAACCGATAATACCGATCGGCAGGTTGCGCTGCGGTTTTTTGACTTCTTCAGCCGAAGCGGAAATCGCGTCAAACCCGAGAAACGCAAAAAAGACGGCAGAAGCCCCTGTAATCACGCCTTTGATTCCAAAAGGCATAAAAGGATGCCAATTGCCCGGCTTCACAAAAAAGCTTCCTGTGATGATAAACAGCAAAACAATTCCGATTTTTACGAGAACCATTACATTATTAAAGGTTTTGCTCTCCTTGGAGCCGCGTGACAGAACGACGGCAATTAATAGAGTAATGATGATGGCAGGAAGGTTGACGATGCCCCCCTGGCTCGGCACGTGCAGCAGACTGTCCGGCAAAGGCATGCCGATTTCGGCTAACAGATTATTAAAATAACTTGACCAGCCGCTTGCCACCGCCGACGCCGTCACCATATAAACGGATAAGAGCGTCCAGCCCATTAAATGGCCGACAATTTCTCCCATGGTGGTATAAGAGTAAATATAGGCGCTTCCGTAAACCGGGAGAACAGAAGCGATTTCGGCGTAACATAATGCTGCAAGGCTGCAGACAACGGCTGCAATGATAAAAGAAAAGATTACGGAAGGTCCGGCGTTTTTCGCGGCCGTAATGCCTGTAAGAACCATGACGCCCGTCCCGATGACGGCGCCGATGCCCAGTAATGTTAAATCAAATCCACCCATCGTTTTGGCAGTCTGCCTGTTTCTGCTTTGTTCAAGCAGCTGGGTGATGTCTTTTTTTTGTAGGATATTCCGCAACACGCATCCCTCCATCCAAAAGCAAAAGCCAAGAGGGACTCTTTGGCTTTTACCCGTGTCACATTCTGTGTAATCGACAATCCTGTGTTCTGTTTCCCCGTCTGTTCCGTTTCTTTTCCAGTCATATTGTCTGCCGCATCCGATCAGATTATCCTTTCCGTCAAACGCAGTCACCCTTAATGATTTTACCTGAATCATGTCTATAAAACCAGCATTGCATAAAAGGGATGGGTGAAAAAGTAGGAGATAATAGTCTGTATAGGGCAGGATAAAAGTTGCGGGCTTTCCGGCCGAAATTTTGACTTTCCCCGCGAGGTATCAGTAAAATGTAATAAAAAACAATCAAATGATGATGGATGCATCTTGAAATGGGGAGTTTCTGCATGGAGCACGATATATTGCAAGCAAATGTACTGGATTACGCGCTCACGAAATATTTAAAGAGCACGAAAAAGCTTGATGAGGCGACAATTCCGAAGAGTATAAACAATATCAGAGGATTTATTCTCAGGATTATTTACCGGCACGGCACGTGCACGATTAAAGATATATTGCAGGAAGTCACATTATCGCCTTCAGCCACGACAACCGCTCTGAATCATTTAGAAAAAGAGGGTTTCGTGGAAAGGTCGAGAAATAACGAAGACCGGCGCACGGTATGGATGACGCTTTCCGAATCGGGAAAAATGGCGGCCATGCAAATGATTGAAAACCGGCAGATGCTCATTGACGAGCTGTTCGAAGCATTGACAGAAGAAGAAAAGAATACCTTTTTCAGCCTCGTTGAAAAAGTAATGAAATAAGCCGGCCTGACATAGCAGCGCCGGCCGTTATCAAGGATTACTCCGTATCGCTGATCCGTTTGCCGGCGACGGCGTAATGATCCTTTCTCATTTCTTCAATCATGACAATGATCTTTTCTTCGGCTGCGCCTGTCGTTTCTTTTACGGCTTCTGTCACTTTTTCAACCAGATTCCGTTTTTGTTCATCTGTGCGGCCTTCAAGCATTTTTACGGTTACGAGCGGCATGGTGCTGATCCTCCTTTATCGTTTCCTCTCTTTGGAAGAGAGGTCACTTATAGTATACTGAATGAAGGACAATCTTGCATTTTTTAAAAAAGGGGATTTTTACATTTGGACAGATTTTTATATTATCCGCTGGAGCTTATGCCCTATGTCGTGATTACGCTGATCGTGGCATTTACGATGCATGAACTGGCGCACGCGTATGTCGCGTATCGGTTCGGAGACGATACCGCGGCGAGACAGGGCAGATTAACGCTCAATCCGATTAAACATCTTGATGTTTTCGGAACGATTCTAATTTTGGTCGCGGGTTTCGGCTGGGCCCGTCCGGTGCCGGTGAACCGCCGCGCCTTTAAAAGACCGCGGCTGGCGGGAGTGCTGGTTTCCGTCGCCGGACCTGTAAGCAACCTGCTTCTTGCCTTTATCGGTTTCTTTTTGCTAGTGTTGATGCATGCTTACGGAATGGAGCTGCTTTCTGCATTCAGCATGGGGCTTGACCGCTTTTTCTCTATTTGGATTCAGCTGAATCTCGCGCTGTGTTTATTCAACCTGCTGCCGCTTCCTCCGCTTGACGGCTACCGGATTATTGAGGATCTCGTGCCGCCGCGGGTGCGCGCCAAAATGACTCAGTTTGAGAGCTACGGGATTATCGTGTTTCTCGTGCTGTTTGTGACACCGGTCGGCTCCTATGTCGTGTGGCCGCTGTTAAGCGAGGGGAGAGACTGGATTCTCAAGGTATTTGCCATTATATTTCAACCGCTTTTGTAGGAGGGTATTTTCATGGAAGAAAAAAAGAAGAAAACAATCGGATTTAATATTATTAAAAGTGATCCGACCGACGGACATGGCGGTTTTGGCGCCGGGGCGCTGAGCCTTGACAATATTTCTCCGGTATTTGTCGATGTGGAAGAGAAGGAAGCCTTCGTTGACATCG
Source organism: Bacillus sp. IS1 (assembly GCF_032461585.1). Taxonomy (NCBI): domain Bacteria; kingdom Bacillati; phylum Bacillota; class Bacilli; order Caryophanales; family Bacillaceae; genus Bacillus; species Bacillus sp. IS1. Next base: position 372,722 of record NZ_JAWCWR010000002.1, read on the forward strand.
GCGCAATGCATGCCCGCAGTGTCGTTGAAAAAGGCATCAAATTCCTGCCGAACAAAGATGAAGTGCCGAACGGAAAACCGTACTGGCTCGTGTGGGTCACCATCGACAGAAAAGAAGAAGGCCCTTATTACGCGGGTGTGACGGCTTGTGAAATGACCGTGGACAGAAGTATCCGCAGAGGCTATAAGTCATTGCCGGAGCATGTGAATTTAATGGATAAATCAATGAAGCGCTGCATTATCGTGGATAAAATGGACGCCAGCTCAAAGCAGGTGCTTGCTGAATTTCTGCAGAAGCATGACCAAGGGCTCTGGGAACGTTCATCCGATGAATTGAAAACAGGTCTGCTTCCGGAAGAAAAATAATTTGTGAACTTTTTGTGAACTTTATAAATATTTGCACTATTTTGCAATTGTACTGAGTAAACTGTTGATACAGAATCAGGACATGGAAAGTCCCGAGCCGAACCAAGACTCGGGGTTTTTCATGTTTACGCGGAGGTTTCATCATGTTCACCGTCTTTGAAATCGGGCCTTGGGTCATTGAAGCAGATGCGGCGGCAACGAGAAAACAATACGAAAAATCATGGCCTGATCCTTGCGATTGCGGGCACTGCCGGAACTTTTCCGAGGCGGTGAATCTCCTTCCCGCCGAGAAAACAAGATTGTTTACGCAGTTTGGGATTCGTCCGGCTGTCTGTCACGATTTGGGGGAGCATGGAAAGGAAAACGGCCTGCATCATTATGCGGGCAGCTATCCGATTGTCGGCAGGCTTAGGGAAGGCTGGCCGAAGTTTCATATCGAGAGGACGGGAGATATCCGCTTTTCGTTTTCATTGGCGAGTACAACATTTTTTATACCGAAGGGTTTTCCTGACCCTATTATCCATCTCGACTTTTCACTCTTGCTCCCGTGGGTGCTTGAGGAAGACGCGGATTAAAGCCCGGCGCGCAATGCACCGGGCTCAGTCTTTTTTGCCGAGCCACTTATCCCACCATTTTTTGCGCGGAGCTTCTTTGCGGGCGGGGGCGTGTTCCTTTTCTTTTTTAGACGGTTCCGGTCCGTAGCATACATCCGCGGGCTCAGTGCCTGCGATGAAATACGTATAATGCTTTGCGGCGCAGCCGGGTCCCGAAGTGTAGCCGGAAGCGGGATCGATATAGACGCCCGTGACGCCCTTCGGCGGTTTAAGCGCTATTTCCGGTTCTCCTTCGAGCGCCTTCTCCATAAAGTCCGCCCAAATCGTCTTCGCATAGCTTTTTTCTTCTACTGAATCAATCGTGCTGCTTTTGTCATAGCCTGTCCATACACCGGCGGCAAGAGCCGGGTTAAAGCCAATCATCCAGCTGTCTGCGCTCGTCGTGCCTGATTTACCGCCATAGGTTCGGGTCAGCCGGTCAGAAATGGTGCGTCCCGTGACGGAAGTATAGCCGTTTAAATCCTGATCAAACATGCCCGTCATCATGCTCGCCGTCACAAAAGCGGCTTTTTTATCAAGCGTCTGCTGATGTCCGCGCGGCTGTTCATACAAGACATTGCCGGCGGTATCCGTCACTTTTGTGATAAAGGAAGGGGTGATTTGTTTTCCCCCGTTTGCGAGCATCGCGTAGGCATTAACCATCTCAATCGGGCGCACGGGTTCAGTTCCGAGCGCCAGAGACGGAAGGGGCTTTAAATGTTCGCTGATGCCGAATTCCTTTGCCGCCGACACGAGCTTATTCATGCCGAGAAAGAGATGGGTCTTCACGGCATAAATGTTGTCTGATAACGCAAGCGCCTGAAGCAGCGTAATCGGTTTATTGGCGTAGTAGCCGTTGTAATTGCTTGGAGAATAAGTATCTCCGTTGTCGTCAATCTGGAACTCTGTGGCTTCGCTTTTCATCAGCGTGACCGGTGTAAAGCCGCTTTGAATCGCTTTGTAGTACAAAAGCGGCTTGATCGTGGAAGCAGGCTGCCGTTTCGCCTGTGTCGCCCGGTCAAACGGGCTTTTTTCGTAGTCACGTCCGCCGAGAAGCGCAAGCACGCGTCCTGTTGCCGGATCAATCGCGGAAAAGCCGACCTGAATGTCAGAGCCGGTACGGATCGTATGTGCCACAGTGTTTTCCGCAATCCGCTGCATGCGCTTATCAAGCGTCGTATAAACACGCAATCCGCTCGTTGCCAGCTGTTCGCGCGTCATGCCGAGCTTTTTCTCGAGTTCTTTCATCGCATCATCGTAAAAATAAGGCGCCGTTTTCGCCACGGTTCTGTTTTTCAGCGGCTGATAGGCAAGCGGCGTTTTCTTAAGCCTTTCCGCCTTTTCTTTTGAGATCATTTTTTGGCCGATCATCAGTCGGAGAATGGTTTCCTGGCGCTGTTTGGCCTTCTTTTCGCTGACATATGGCGAATAGCCGGACGGGCCTTTCGGTATGCCCGCCAAAAGCACGGCTTCCGCATCGTTCAGATCTTTGGCGTGTTTGCCGAAATACAGGCGGGAGGCGGCTTCAATTCCGTATGCACCGTGGCCGTAATATATCGTATTTACATAACCTTCTAAAATCTCGTTTTTAGAATAGTTCTGTTCAAGGCGGATCGTGTAAAATGCTTCGTTCCATTTTCGTTTCCATGTCTTATCATGCTCAAGGTAGAGATTTCTCGCGTATTGCTGGGTGATGGTGCTTGCGCCCTGAACCTTGGCCATTGCCTTTATGTCAGCCAGCGCGGCGGCAGCCATCCGCCGGTAATCAAAACCGTGGTGATTGTAAAAGTTTTGATCCTCCACCGCAATGGCGGCCTGCACCGCTATCGGATTGATATCTTTTAACCGGACCCAGTAGCGCTTTTCCCCGAAATCGGTCTCACCTAGCTTTGAGCCGTCATTTGCATAAAGAATCGTAGACTGAGGAACCCGGACGGAGGGGGCGCCCTGCCATTTCGCTGCAAGAAGAATGGATGTGAAGCAGACGCCGGCCAGCATTCCGCCGATCAGTGTCAGAAAGATGCAGGCGCGGATGATTTTGAACGTGATTCTGAGCTGTTTTCCAGATACTTTATCCACTTTTGGGAACCCCCTTTTTCATGATTCTATTATTATGTGAAAAAAGGGGGTTTTTTAAACATATCAAACCGGACACTTCTTTACTTTTTCCCCTCCATCCTCTATACTTTTTCCTTAGGTGAAAATGAGATTTTAACCGGAATAAAAGCGATACAGACGCTTACAATAAATGAAATAAGCCTTGAAAGGGAGATGACAATTGAGCGAGCTTTGGTATACGGAGAAGCAGACGAAGAATTTCGGCATTACATTAAAGGTGAAACAAACATTACATACGGAACAGACGGAATTTCAGCATCTGGAAATGGTGGAGACAGAAGAATTCGGCAACATGCTGTTCTTAGACGGAATGGTCATGACTTCTGAAAAAGACGAATTCGTCTATCATGAAATGGTTGCGCACGTCCCGTTATTTACGCACCCGAATCCGGAAAACGTCCTCGTTGTCGGCGGCGGAGACGGCGGTGTCATCAGAGAGATTCTGAAGCACCCAAGCGTAAAAAAAGCGACGCTTGTCGACATTGACGGCAAGGTTATTGAATACTCTAAAAAATTCCTTCCGTCCATTGCGGGCAAGCTTGATGATCCGCGCGTCGACGTGAGAGTCGATGACGGTTTCATGCACATCGCGAAATCAGAGAATGAGTATGACGTCATCATGGTTGATTCAACAGAACCGGTCGGACCGGCCGTCAATCTGTTCTCAAAAGGCTTCTATGCCGGAATTTCCAAGGCGTTAAAAGAAGACGGCATCTTCGTCGCGCAGACGGACAACCCGTGGTTTACACCGGAGCTGATTACAAACGTACAGCGTGACGTGAAAGAAATCTTCCCGATCACCCGTCTGTATACGGCTAATATCCCGACGTACCCGAGCGGCCTGTGGACATTTACAATCGGTTCTAAAAAGTACGATCCGCTTGAAGTGGAGGACAGCCGTTTCTTTGACATCGACACGAAATATTACACGAAAGAGCTTCACAAAGCGGCATTTGTTCTTCCGAAATTTGTGAGCGACTTAATCAAATAAAAACGTACGGCGCAGGAGCGAATCTTGCGCTTTTTTACAGGAAAGCGAGGGTTTTATCATGAGGTTTGATGAAGCATATTCAGGAAAAGTATTTATCGCAAGCCGCCCCGACTGGAAAGAGGCGGACGCCATCCTTTACGGCATGCCGATGGATTGGACGGTCAGCTACCGTCCGGGTTCGCGTTTCGGCCCGGGGAGAATCCGCGAGGTGTCAATCGGTCTTGAAGAATACAGCCCGTATCTCGACCGTGACTTGGCTGATTTGAATTTCTTTGATGCCGGCGACATTCCGCTTCCGTTCGGCAATCCGCAAAGAAGCCTTGATATGATTGAAGAATACGTGGACAGCATTTTACAAAAAGGAAAGTTCCCGCTCGGCATGGGAGGGGAGCACCTTGTATCATGGCCTGTCATAAAAGCCATGTATAAGAAATTTCCGGACCTTGCCATCATTCATTTTGACGCGCACACCGACCTGCGCACGGATTATGAAGGCGAACCGCTTTCCCACTCTACTCCGATCCGCAAAGCGGCCGAGCTCATCGGGCCGCAAAACGTATTTTCATTCGGCATCCGTTCCGGAATGAAGGAAGAATTTGAATGGGCGAAAGAAAACGGCATGCACATTTCTAAATTTGAAGTGCTTGAGCCGCTGAAAAAAGTGCTGCCCCAGCTTGCGGGACGCCCTGTTTATGTCACGATCGATATCGACGTGCTTGACCCCGCTCATGCGCCGGGAACGGGCACGGTTGACGCAGGAGGCATCACGTCTAAAGAATTGCTCGCGTCCATCCATGAAATCGCGCGCTCAGAAGTCAACGTAAAAGGCGCCGACCTCGTAGAAGTCGCGCCTGTCTATGACCACTCAGAACAAACCGCAAACACGGCAAGCAAGATGATTCGTGAAATGCTGCTTGGGTTTGTGAAATAGAAAGAAGAAAACCCGGAATAACAGGGCAGAAGCAGCCTTTGTTCCGGGTTTTTTGTAATAAAAATTAAAACACTCGAGGGGATTGTCCCCGCAAACCTAAAATGAAATCTTTCATTATAAATTCAGATCATGGCGCGTTCAGAAACATGATAATGAGGAGTTAAGCTATTCATTATCCCTGCTGATACTAATATCGTACTCACAGCAAAACAGACTATAAGCAATTTATACTTCAATTTCATATAAATTCACTCCTCCTTCGATCTGCTGTCTGGCTTCTTCAACTTTTAAAAAGTAGACAGAAGCTTTTTTATACTCTTCTTTTGTGTAATAATATTTAGCTACATCAAGGGCTAATTCCTCAATATCAGCATACATCAATTTACTTTCAAGAAAATGCAGACAATCGTTTATTAATGTATCTCTTGGATCCGGCATATACAAATATTCCAAAAATTTAAATTTTTCCTCGTAAATTATATCATCTATTTCCTTACATATTGAGATACCTTTTTTATGATAATCGTACGCGTTATCTATATTTTCTAACTTAAAATAAATCTGAGTAAGTAAGAAGTAGGGCTGCGGAAGTGAATGACTCATTTGAGCTTTTGCAAAAACGGCTATGGCTTCTTTTAAATGGGGAATAGCCTCGACTTTATTGTTTTGATTATTATGGCATAAAGCGATGTTAAAAAGTGTTCTCCCCATTAATTGCGGCTGCTGCTCTAATTCAGCCATCGTATATGCCTTTTGAAAGTGGGAAATCGCGTGATCGTATTGCTTTACATCAAGATAATTAGCCCCAAATAAAGAATGGCACTGGGTTAATCTAATATTGTATTTTTTTTCATCTTTATAAATGAAATAAGCCTGCCGCGCATAATCCATCGATACATAAGTTTGTTTCATATAATAATAGACTTCTGACATTTTAAAGTAAAATTCAGCTTTTTCTATATGATCTTTAGCGTACGTCAGTTTGCTTTCAGCTTTCTTAAAAAACTGAATCGCTGAAAGATATTCACGGCATTCCAGCTCATACATCCCCCGGAAAAAATTAAAATAATAATCAAGACGTCCGGTCAGCCGGGCCTGCTTTTTATCAATATCCGCGAGCAGCTCCGATAGTCTCGGCTGTTCTTCTATCCGCTGCGATTCCAGCGGTTCGAGGTATTCGAGCATCAGATTGTGGCGGAATTCCATGAGAGAATAGTATAGATGAAGATCCTGATCATCTTCCAGACCTGCAAGTTCTTCTTTGATTTCTCTCCGTAAGTACTCGGCGTCCGGGATGCTGAACCTTCGAATGTACATATACCATTCGTTGATTTTTTCTCCAACCGCTGAAGACGATAAAACACTCGCCACTATTCCGAATCCCTCCCTTCCACGTTATGTATATGACATATTTTATCATTTTCATTCGGAAGGATAGCGCAAAAATACCGCAAACTTTTCCCCTTTGACAAAGCCGTCCGCCGAAGGAACCGCATTTTTCCCGCAGCTGGGGATTTCCGGTTTTTTCATTTTCCTTAAAAATCATGTTTATCTTCAAAACCAATCAGCAAAGATGGTAAGATAGGAGGAAGCGGTTGAACTTTTTCCCTTGAAAACTTATACTATTCAGGTTAAGCGGGATGATGAAAAGGAAGTGTCAGCATGAGACAGGAGACACCAGTAGCCATTCATGTGCAATCATTCATACACAACGGCTCAGAAGAAGAGTCGGTTGAATTTACATCGAGTGGATTCTATTACGTGAGAAACGGCAAAACGTATCTTTCCTATCACGAAGAGCATGATTTGGGCAAGATTAAAACGGTCGTCAAGATTACAGAAAAAGAGATTCTCGTGATGAGATCGGGCGCCATCCAAATGAAACAGCGGTTCATTCCGGGGGCATCGACACTCACTCAATATAAACTGCCGTTCGGACAAATGGAGCTCCGTACGGAAACGAAAAACATACAAGCTGATGTCGGCGGTTCGGAAGGCTCCGTCAAAATGACATATAACATGACTGTAGGCGAAAACCAAGAACATGTACATAACATGACGATCCAATATAAGGAGGAAACAAAGGCATGAATATTGCGGAACAGATGAAGGACGTGCTGAAGGAAGAGATCAAAGCGGCCGTTCTGAAAGCGGGCCTGGCGGAAGAAAGCCAGATTCCAAGCGTACTGTTAGAAACGCCGAAAGAAAAAACACACGGTGATTATTCCACAAACATGGCGATGCAGCTGGCGAGAATCGCAAAAAAAGCGCCGCGCCAAATCGCTGAGGAGATCGTGGCGTCATTTGATAAAGGCAAGGCTTCCATTGAAAAGATGGATATTGCGGGGCCCGGCTTTATCAACTTTTACATGAACAACAGCTACTTAACAAAACTGATTCCGTCCGTGCTTGAAGCGGGTGAACATTACGGAGAGACAAACATCGGGCAAGGCGAAAAGATTCAGGTCGAATTCGTATCAGCCAACCCGACGGGAGATCTTCACTTAGGCCATGCGCGCGGCGCGGCGGTAGGTGACGCGCTGTGCAGCGTGCTTTCTAAAGCGGGCTATGATGTGAGCCGCGAATACTATATTAATGATGCGGGCAATCAGATTAACAACCTGGCGCTTTCCGTTGAAGTCCGTTATTTTGAAGCGCTCGGTCTCGAGAAACCGATGCCGGAAGACGGCTACCGCGGCGAGGATATTATCGCCATCGGGAAAAAGCTTGCCGAAGATTTCGGCGACCGTTTCGTACATGAAGAGGAGAGCGAACGTCAGGCGTTTTTCCGTGAATACGGCTTAAAGTACGAGCTTGATAAACTTCGCTCCGACCTGGAAAATTTCCGCGTGCCGTTTGACGTATGGTATTCTGAAACGTCACTGTACGAAAACGGAAAAATTGATCAGGCGCTCGAGGCGCTTCGCGAAAAGGGCCATGTATACGAAGAGGACGGCGCGACATGGTTCCGTTCCACAACGTTCGGCGACGATAAAGACCGTGTGCTGATCAAAAAAGACGGTTCATACACTTATTTGCTGCCGGATATCGCATACCATAAAGACAAACTTGACCGCGGATTCGACAAGCTCATCAATGTATGGGGCGCGGATCACCACGGGTATATTCCGCGTATGAAAGCGGCAATTGAAGCGCTCGGTTACAAGAAAGGCACATTGGAAGTTGAGATCATTCAGCTCGTTCATTTATACAAAAACGGCGAAAAAATGAAGATGAGCAAACGTACGGGGAAAGCCGTAACGATGCGCGACCTGATTGAAGAAGTCGGCTTGGATGCCGTGCGTTATTTCTTCGCGATGCGCAGTGCTGATACGCACATGGATTTTGACTTGGATCTTGCCGTATCCACGTCTAACGAAAACCCTGTGTATTATGCGCAATACGCACATGCACGTATTTGCAGCATGCTTCGCCAAGGGGAGGAGCAGGGACTTAAACCGGCGGCAGATCTTGATTTCAGCCATATTCAATCAGAAAAAGAATATGACCTGCTGAAAACGATCGGCGGCTTCCCTGAGGCAGTGGCAGAAGCGGCGGAAAAACGCATTCCTCACCGTGTCACAAACTATATTTATGATCTGGCTTCCGCTCTGCACAGCTTCTACAATGCGGAGAAAGTCATCGATCCGGAAAATAAAGAGAAGAGCCGCGCGCGTCTCGCTTTAATGAAGGCGACGCAAATTACGCTGAACAATGCGCTTCAGCTGATCGGCGTATCCGCTCCGGAAAAAATGTAATGATGATCAAAGGACAAAGTCTTCGGGCTTTGTTCTTTTTTTGTATATAAAGCGTGTGATGTAATTCACAATCCCGCACACTGAGTTTTTGTATGATAAGACTGATATTGAATCAGTGAAAGGGGCAAGCCGAATGATCAATCGTCAACATATTCAATTATCGTTGCAGTCATTAAGCTTAGTGGCAGGGTTTATGGTGTGGGTGCTGATTTCATCGCTCATTTCTCAAATGACATCAGATATTCATTTAAGCAAAGGCGAGATTTCATTGGTGACGGCGATTCCCGTTATTCTCGGATCGCTTCTCCGTATTCCTTTAGGATATTTAACGAACAGGTATGGCGCGCGGCTGATGTTTATGATCAGCTTCATCCTGCTTTTGTTTCCTGTATTTTGGATCAGTATCGCGGATTCTTTATTTGATTTAATCGCGGGCGGCTTTTTCTTAGGGATCGGAGGAGCGGTATTCTCCATCGGAGTGACGTCCCTCCCGAAATATTATCCGAAAGAAAAGCACGGTGTCGTCAATGGGATTTACGGTGCCGGAAACATCGGGACCGCCGTTACTACCTTTGCGGCGCCGGTTATCGCTCAAGCCGCGGGATGGAAAGCAACCGTGCAGATGTATCTTGTTTTGCTGGCTGTTTTCGCATTACTGCACGTTTTGTTCGGCGACCGGCATGAGAAGAAAGTCAAAGTTTCCATAAAGACACAAATGAAAGCCGTTTACCGAAATCATGTGCTGTGGATGTTGAGCCTGTTTTATTTTATTACGTTCGGCGCCTTTGTCGCCTTTACCATCTATCTTCCGAATTTTTTGGTTGAGCATTTTGGGCTGAGCCCTGCGGACGCCGGTTTGCGGACGGCCGGCTTTATTGCGGTCTCTACACTGCTCAGGCCTGTGGGAGGGTTTCTTGCAGATAAACTGAGCCCGCTCCGCATTCTGATGTTCGTTTTCGCAGGGCTTACGCTGTCAGGCGTCATGCTGTCATTCTCCCCGACGATCGGCCTTTATGCGTTTGGATCGCTGACGGTGGCAGTCTGCTCAGGGATTGGAAACGGGACGGTATTTAAACTGGTGCCTTTCTATTTTTCGAAGCAAGCGGGGATTGCCAACGGTATTGTGTCAGCTATGGGCGGACTGGGCGGTTTTTTCCCTCCGCTGATTCTGGCAAGTGTATTTCAGGCAACAGGCCAATACGCGATCGGGTTTATGGCGCTTTCAGAGGTCGCGTTAGCCAGCTTTGTTCTTGTGATCTGGATGTATTGGCAGGAAAGAATGAAAACACATATGGAGAGAAACAGTCAGAGCCTCAATTCATAATGATCCATTCACAAGATTGTTAGTTTTTTCTGGGTGAGTGCAAATCAAGTCACGTTACAATATACATACGCAACGTGACTTTCTTCGAGGTGAGCTCATGAATATTCTCTCTGTCCGAAAATCTGATAAAGAACTTCTTTCCCGCGAACTGCATGAATTGCTGGAATCGATCAGTACGAAAAGGAAAATGAAAAAACACACTTATTTGTTTCAAGAAGGAATGGATGCAAAAGAGCTTTATCTGATTCAATCAGGACTCATTGAAATCGGCAAGCTGACGTCTGACGGAAAAGACCTGACGCTTAGAATCTGCCAAAAAAACGATATTGTCGGGGAATTGACGCTATTCACAGATGAGCCGAGATATATGCTCAGTGCGAAAGTGTTAGAGGATGGCGAGGTGCTCGTCATTAATAAAAACAAGCTGGAAAAGGAATTGATCCAAAACGGTGTTTTGACGTTTGAATTTATGAAATGGATGAGCACCCATCTTCGAAAAATCCAGTCCAAAATCAGGGACCTGCTTCTTCACGGCAAAAAGGGGGCGCTCTATTCCACCCTTATCCGCTTATCAAACAGCTACGGGGTGGAACGAAGCGACGGGATTCTGATTAACATTGTGCTGACAAATCAGGATTTGGCTAAGTTTTGCGCGGCGGCAAGGGAGAGCGTCAACCGCATGCTGGGAGACCTCCGCAAACAAGGGGTTATTTCGATAGACGAAACCGGAAAAATTATTTTGCACAAGCGGGACTATTTACGATGCGAGATCGAGTGTGAAAATTGTCCGCTGGAGATCTGCAATATTGACTGAAAAAACAAGGGCAGCCGGTGTCCTTGTTTTTCAGCTTGTGATACATATACACATGACGGCGAAAAAGAAGCCGGCATTTACGATTTCCAGAATGCCGATCGTTTTCACCGGCCAGTCTCTTCCGTGAAAAAACCAGGCCCGCAGACTGCTTGGGATAAAAGCGAGAAACGCCCAGCCTGCCCCGAGAAGAGCCGATAAAAAGGGGAGCAAGAGGTGATATCCCCATGACCAGTATGCAAAGGTTCTGTTCTTTCTCTCCCGTATGACCGACTTCACATAAAAAGAACTCCCGATAAAAAATAAAGCGGATTGTAAGAATAGAAACCAAGCCCAGCCGTCAAGGGTTCCCGTTCCCAGCCAGCAGCTCGCAAGCCCGCCTGAACAAAAGAACAGAACACCCGCAATATCATTCGTGAGCGCCCGCTCGTTTTTTCGGCGGGCATAATGCGTATGTATGAGAAACAGCGGCAATAAAAAAACGCCGATCCAGACGAGCTGCGGCTTATGAAAGACAGAAATGATCAAAAAGCAGCAGGCGGGAAAACCGTAATACCATATCCACTTTTGATAGGGCTGAAGCTGTTTCTTTTTCAAAGCGAGCGAAACGGGATAAACCGTCAAGTAAAGGAACAGCCAGCCCAAAAAGAGCGGAATATGCCAGAAAACCGGGCCTCCCTTGACCATGCCGAGTAAAAATGGAATCAGCAGCATCGCCCATGCGCCGTGCTGCTTCGGAATCATCGCCTTCATCGAAACCCTCCTTTTTATTTCATTATAAATGCAGACACTCTCCTGATAAGTGACTTTTATCATACAAGCTGTGAAATACATCACTGCCGCGCGGGCTCAATCGGGCTACACTAAAGCTATCCTTAGCACAGGAGGCTTCCCTATGAATCAGTGTGACTATTTATTGTTTCTGAAACAACTTCCTATGTTTAATGAAGTGCCTCTGTCCATTGTCGAAACCTTGCTGAAAAACGGGACGTTTATCCGCGGCTCATCTGACCGGTCTCCATCCTTTCTTCATTCACAATCCGTTTATATTGTATTAAAAGGCAATATCCGTTTTACGGACAGCAGGCTCCCTGAAGGGTCGCAAACCGTTGCGCTGTGGGAGAAAGGCGATGTGTTTCCGATTGATGAAAAAGGCGGGCTCTATTTATCGCCTTTTATCTCAGTCAATGCCTCACCGGATATTCTGGTACTCCATATTCCATATTCCGTATTTAAGCAAATGATGTCTTACCATCCGCGGCTGCAAATGAACTTTTTGGCGATGCTTCAGCAAAATGTCTTCTGTTCCTATCAGTTGTTTTTACGGTATCTGCATACATCACAGGATGAAAACGCCGAACCCGGTTCTTAAACAGAACCGGTTTTTTTGATGACGCGGGCGTCCCCATATCGTTTGAAAATCCTTCCTGCTGCTCTGTGTGAACATTTTGTGAAAAAAGCAGAGTGTGTGACATAGTTCACAAGGAAACACGCTGTCTCTGTTTATAGTGAACTTAGCATCACCTGACTCGGAAGGAGTGAACGATCATGAAGAAAAAGAAAATGAGTCCGTTGCTCAGGAGATTAAACTATTTTTCTCCTATCGAACATCATTCAAATAACCATAGCCAAACGACAAGCGAAGATCGTGATTGGGAGAATGTATATAGAAACAGATGGCAGTACGACAAAGTCGTTCGCTCCACCCACGGCGTCAACTGTACGGGTTCTTGCAGCTGGAATATTTATGTGAAAAACGGAATTGTCACGTGGGAAGGACAAAACTTGAATTATCCATCAACAGGCCCTGATATGCCTGATTTCGAACCGAGAGGCTGTCCGCGGGGGGCCAGTTTTTCTTGGTACATCTACAGCCCGCTCCGTGTGAAATATCCATATGTGCGCGGTGTGCTGATCAATTTGTGGCGGGAAGCATTGCAGGCGCATCAAAATCCGCTGGATGCCTGGAAATCGATCGTTGAAAACCCTGAAAAAGCGAAGTCCTATAAACAGGCAAGAGGGAAAGGCGGTTTTGTGCGCGCTGAATGGCCGGAGGTGCTGAAGCTGATTTCAGCCTCTCTGCTGTATACAGTGATGAAATACGGGCCTGACCGAAACGTCGGTTTTTCTCCGATTCCGGCCATGTCCATGATCAGCCATGCATCAGGCTCCCGGTTTATGTCGTTAATCGGAGGCCCTATGCTCAGTTTTTATGACTGGTATGCGGATCTTCCTCCGGCATCCCCGCAAATTTGGGGTGACCAGACGGACGTTCCGGAAAGCAGTGATTGGTACAATTCCGGCTATATCATCACATGGGGCTCCAACGTTCCGTTAACGAGAACGCCTGACGCGCATTTTTTGGCGGAGGCCCGCTATAAAGGCGCTAAGGTCATTTCGATCAGTCCGGATTTTGCGGAATCCTCAAAGTTCGCGGATGACTGGCTGAGTATTCGCCAAGGGACTGACGGGGCGCTTGCGATGGCGATGGGTCACGTCATTTTGCAGGAATTTTACGTGAACCAAGAAACTGAACGTTTTATTGAGTACGCGAAGCAATACACTGATTTTCCATTTCTCGTCACCCTGTCAAAAGAAAATGGCGTATACACAGCCGGGCGGTTTCTGCATGCGAAAGACATCGGGCGGCAGACAAAAAATGATCAGTGGAAGCCGGCGGTCTGGAATGAACAGACAGGTGCGTTTGCCATACCGCAAGGCACAATGGGCTCCCGCTGGGACGGGCAGCAGAAATGGAATCTGCACATGATCGACGAAGACACCGGGGAACAGATTGAGCCGCGTCTCTCCGTGCTCGGAATAGAGGACGAAATCGGCTCAGTGCGCATTCCGTATTTTTCAAATGACGGAAACAAAGTGCTTGAGCGGAATCTTCCTATTAAAAAATTGGATCTGAATGGTGAAGAAAGGTACGTCACGACCGTGTTTGACTTGATATTGGCCAACTACGGCGTGAACCGGGGCATCGGCGGACAATCAGCCTCATCCTATGATGATCCCCGTCCGTTCACACCTGCCTGGCAGGAACAGATCACGGGAATTAAAAGAGAAGCCGTTATACAGATTGCCAGGGAGTTTGCCCAAAATGCGATCGATACAGACGGCCGGTCCATGATTATCGTAGGGGCCGGCATCAACCACTGGTTCAATTCCGACACGATTTACCGGGCGGTGTTAAATCTTGTTTTACTCGTAGGCGCCCAAGGCGTAAACGGCGGAGGCTGGGCCCATTACGTGGGGCAGGAAAAGCTCCGTCCCGCTGAAGGGTGGCAGACGATTGCAACCGCAAAGGACTGGGAAGGCGTGCCTAAACTGCAAAACGGCACCTCGTTTTTCTACTTTGCGACAGACCAGTGGCGTTATGAAGACCAGCCGATCAGTGATTTGGCTTCACCGATCGCTTCTTCATCCCGCTACAAGCATCACGCCGATTACAATGTGCTGGCGGCGCGATTAGGGTGGCTTCCGTCCTACCCGACATTCAATCAAAACGGCATTGATCTGTACAAAGAAGCTGAGAAGGCGGGGGCGGCGACACCTGAAGACGTAGGTGCGTACGTGGCCTCACGGCTTCAAGAGAAAAAACTGAAATTCGCGATTGAAGACCCAGACAATGAAGTGAATTTCCCAAGGAATCTCTTCGTATGGCGGGCAAATCTGATCTCCAGCTCAGGAAAAGGGCATGAATACTTTCTTAAGCATCTGCTGGGGACGACGAACGGTTTGATGAATGACGACAGCGACAGCATTCGCCCTGAAGAAATCAAATGGAGGGAGCAGGCACCGGAGGGAAAGCTCGACTTGTTAATCAACCTCGATTTTCGAATGGCGGGTACGGCGCTGTATTCCGATATCGTGCTGCCGGCGGCGACATGGTATGAAAAACACGATCTCAGCAGCACGGATATGCATCCGTTTATTCATCCATTTGCTCCGGCCATCTCGGCGCCGTGGGAATCGAGATCAGACTGGGATATTTTTAAAGCACTGTCAAAAGCCGTTTCCGATCTGGCGGAAGAAGTCGAGATGGAGCCGGTGAAAGAAGTGGTTGCGACGCCGCTCCTCCATGACACCATGCAGGAATTGGCCCAGCCGTTCGGCAAAATCAATGACTGGAGCAAGGGCGAATGTGAAGCCATTCCGGGAAAAACGATGCCGAACATCCAAGTCGTTGAACGGGATTACAAACACATTTTTCATAAAATGACCGCGCTCGGCCCTCATACGGCTTTAAAACCGAGCGGAACAAAAGGGATGAGCTGGTCGATTGCGGATGAATATGAATCACTCAAACAGAGACTGGGAGAAACCGATTCAAACAGCGTTGCCAAAGGATGCCCGAATATAAGTGAAGCGAAGCAGGCGGCGGAAGCGATTTTAACCCTGTCGTCCACCTCAAATGGAAAAGTCGCCGTGAAAGCATGGGAATCGCTTGAACACATCACAAACCTGAAGCTGAAAGACCTGGCGGAAGAGCGCGAGGAAGAATGCTTTACGTTCGAGCAAATTACAGCCCAGCCGAAAACGGTCATCACCTCTCCGGCCTTTACCGGTTCAGAAAAAGGAGGGCGCAGGTATTCGCCGTTTACGACGAATGTGGAAAAATTAATTCCGTGGCGGACACTGACAGGCAGACAATCCTATTATGTCGATCACGAACTGATGATGGAATTCGGTGAAACGATGGCGACATTTAAACCGATCCTTCAGCATCGTCCGTTCCTAAGCAAACGGCCTGATCAAGAGGGCAAAGAAATCGTCCTTAATTATTTGACGCCGCATAATAAATGGTCCGTCCACAGCATGTATTTTGATTCTCTGCCGATGCTGACGCTGTTCCGCGGCGGGCCGACCGTGTGGATGAATAAAGATGACGCAGAGGACACGGATATCAAAGACAACGATTGGATTGAATGCTTCAACCGAAACGGCGTTGTCGTCGCGAGAGCGGTTTTGTCTCATCGGATTCCTAAAGGAATGGCGTTTATGCACCATGCCCAGGACCGCCACATCAACGTGCCCGGCACAAAGCTGACGAATAACCGCGGAGGCACCCATAACAGCCCGACAAGGATTCACGTCAAGCCGACACAGATGATCGGGGGCTATGCCCAGCTCAGCTACGGCTTTAATTATTACGGTCCAACGGGGAATCAGCGCGACCTGAACGTCGTCATCCGCAAGCTGAAGGAGGTCGATTGGCTTGAAGATTAAAGCGCAAATCGGGATGGTCATGAACTTGGATAAATGCATCGGCTGCCACACGTGCAGCGTCACCTGTAAAAACACATGGACAAACCGTTCCGGTGCGGAATATATGTACTTCAATAATGTAGAAACAAAGCCTGGCATCGGCTACCCGAAGCAATGGGAGGACCAGGACAAATATAAAGGCGGCTGGACGTTGAAAAAAGGAAAGCTCGAGCTGAAATCCGGCCCGAAAACAAACCGGCTTGCAGGCCTTTTCTATAACCCGAACCAGTCGACGATTGATGACTACTATGAACCTTGGAACTATGATTATGAAACATTAACAAACAGCCCGCAGAAAAAACACCAGCCGGTGGCGCGCCCGAAATCGTCCTTAACGGGGGATTTCATGAATATCGAATGGGGCCCGAACTGGGAGGATGATCTCGCGGGCGGGCATATTACGGGTCTTGAAGATCCAAACGTGCAAAAGATGGAGGAATCGATCAAAACAGAATTCGATGAGGTCTTTATGATGTATCTGCCGCGTATTTGCGAGCACTGCATCAATCCGGCGTGCGTGTCATCCTGCCCGTCCGGCGCTATGTACAAACGTGAGGAGGACGGCATTGTGCTTGTGGATCAAAACGCATGCCGTTCATGGAGATATTGCGTCTCATCCTGTCCTTATAAAAAAGTCTATTTTAACTGGCAGACGAACAAAGCGGAAAAATGCACACTCTGCTTCCCGCGATTGGAGGCGGGGCTGCCGACTATTTGCTCTGAAACGTGTGTCGGCAGAATCCGCTATCTCGGCGTCATGCTGTATGACGCGGACAAAGTGGAGGAAGCGGCATCGGTTGAAAACGAAAAGGATCTCTATCATTCCCAACTGGACGTTTTTCTTGATCCGAATGATCCTGAGGTTGCCAAACTGGCAAAAGAACAAGGCATTCCGGCTGAATGGATAGAGGCTGCGCAGCAATCGCCGATTTATAAAATGATCATTGACTGGAAGATTGCGCTGCCGCTTCATCCTGAGTACCGCACCCTGCCAATGGTGTGGTACATTCCGCCGCTCAGCCCGATTATGAATCTCTTTGAAGGAAAAGGCAGCCGGCAATCCGCGGAAGATATTTTTCCGGCTATCGACCAAATGAGAATCCCGATAGATTATTTGGCGCAGCTGTTAACAGCCGGTGATACGGATCATATTCGGTCAACGTTGAAGAAAATGTCTGTCATGCGCCAGTATATGAGAGCGATCCAGACGAATAAATCAATCGACCCGGAACTGATCTCCAGTGTCGGCTTAACAGAACAGCAAATTGAAGATATGTATCGGCTGCTTGCGATTGCCAAATATGATGACCGCTTTGTGATACCGAGCAGTCATCGAGAAGAAGTTTCAGATTTATATGCTGAACAAGGGAGCTGCGGCTTATCATTTTCAGGCGGCCCCGGCTCCTGTTTCTAACTTTTGATAAATGAGGTGTAACAAGATGAACACCACAGACCGGCAAATGACGTTCTCCGCTCTTTCCACTCTTCTCTCTTATCCGGATGAAGAGTGGAGAGCCGAGATTCCCGATTGGAAGGCTCTTATCCATGAAATCAGCAACCGGCAAATCCGGGAGAAGCTGCTGCACTTTTTCGAAGCGTCAGCCAGCTTTTCACCGGAAGCGCTGATTGAACACTATGTCTATACATTCGACTTTGGGAAAAAAACAAATATGTATGTCACCTACTTTAACTCGGGCGAGCAAAGGGAACGCGGCGTTGAATTGCTGCATTTAAAAAACACATACGAGCAATCCGGTTTCCTGCCGACAGAGAAAGAGCTGCCTGATTATCTGCCGCTGATGCTGGAATTTGCTGCGGCTGCAGAAATTGAAGCAGCGAGAAGCGTGTTTGAGAAATATCTGTCCAATGTGAGGGAGCTGGCATCCCGTCTCGAAAAAAATGACAGTATATACGCTGCACTGCTGCACGTGCTGCTGGCCGCGCTTGAAAACATTGGCGTACGTGAAAGCGTTGAAGGGGCTGTTCAGGCATGAGCGGGCAGATCCTCTGGGGTATTATGCCATACATTGTATTGACAATCTTTATCGGCGGCCATATTTACCGCTACCAGCATGACCAACTTGGCTGGACGGCGAAATCAAGCGAGATGTTAGAAAAGAAAAAACTCGCCGCGGGCAGCACACTTTTTCACTGGGGACTGCTGTGCGTTGTCGGCGGGCATGTCATGGGGATTCTGATCCCGGAAGGCGTGTATGCTTCCCTTGGTATTTCAGAGCATATGTATCACAAAATGGCGATTGGCGCTGGCTTGCCGGCGGGCATTGCGGCATGTACCGGACTTGTCATCCTGACGTACAGAAGGCTGTTTGACAAAAGGATCCGCAAAACGAGCTCGCCATCAGATATCCTTACGCTCCTCCTGCTGCTGTTCATGATGCTGTCAGGCGTTACGGCCACGTTTCTCAACATTGATTCGAAAGGCTTCGATTACCGGACAACAGTCGGACCGTGGTTCAGGGAAATCGCTTTGTTCCGGCCTGACCCCTCGTTGATGGAGAGTGTCCCGCTATGGTTTAAGTTTCATATTGTGATAGGCTACGTCGTTTTTATCCTGTGGCCGTTTACGAGATTGGTTCATGTGTTCAGTCTGCCGCTCAAGTATCTGACCCGCAGCTACGTTGTATATCGGAAACGCTCGTGAAAATCCCCCCTGCAAGAGGGGGATTTTTTATGGTGAAAAAATAAAAACATAAGATATTTTCTGCCAAGGTAATGGCTGGGCGGCGGGAATTCCTGTTATGTTTTATTTGGAAATAACATCAACAAAAGGAGAGTGAAGAATGAAGCGGATTTTCCTCATTTTAGCCGCCTGTCTGATGACAAGCGCCGGCGTCCTGACACTCAGACATTCTCATGTATTAACCGGCGGTACAGCGGGACTGTCACTAAGCCTGTCATACGTGTTTCATTCCTCGTTTGCGATGATCTTCTTTCTGATCAATATCCCGTTTTATATATTTTCTCTCATCAGAATGGGAATCAATTTCACTCTATCCACCGTTTTTGCGGTCACAGCGCTGACTCTGTTTACCGGTGCGGATCACTGGCTGCCGCCGGTTTCTGTTTCACCGCTTGCCGGGGCGATTTGCGGCGGGGCGCTGATCGGGTTCGGCCTGTCGCTCATGTTTTATCATCAGGCATCGCTCGGCGGCGCCAATATCCTCGCTTTATTTCTGCAAAAGCGCTGCGGATGGAATCCGGGTGCCGTTAATTTCCTCTTCGATTTTGGCGTCGTGCTGGCCGGCATTTTCTCCGTCGGATTGCTGAAAGGGCTCTTCTCCTTAGTGTCGATAGCGGTCACCGGTCTGATCATCGGCATCTTCAAAAATAAAATCAAAGGCAGCTGCTCGCTTAATCCGGCATTGCTTCAGAACATCACACCCGGCCAATCACAGGAAGCGTCATCATAAGCCTTTCCGCTCGTGCGGAGAGGCTTTTTCATATGTTTACAAGCCGGAAAACAGAGGGTATACAGAGATATCGGATCAGATGGGAGAGAGTCGGGATGCTGAAAAGGAGACTGGAATTTTGCTTTTTATATATGATGCTTATCGGAGCATATGTCATATGGTTTTTTCCGGTTTCCAGGCTTGAGTTTTACGGAGGAGTGCTTTGCTATGCAAGCATTATTTTGTTCAGCATTTATTCGTTAATTCTTGAAAACCGCACCTCGCAGCACACGCTGTTATGGATTCATATTCTTGTGTTTTTTCCGATCGCCGGGTACTTATTTTACCTTTTTTCCGGCCAGCTTTATGAAAAAGGCAAGCTGTTCAGGTCGAAACGGACATACAACCGGGAAAAGCTGAGAACGATATTTGATATGGAACAAACTCCCGATCTGACCGGGCTGAAAGGAAATCAGAAGCGTTTCTTTCAATATTCAATCAAAGCGTCCCATATGAATATCAATACAAAAAGCAGGCTGAAGGTGCTTAAAAACGGGGATGAAACATTTCCGGAGCTGTTTGAGGCGCTCCGGGAGGCCACGTCATTTATACATATTGAGTATTACATGTTCAAATCAGACATGCTCGGGCACAAGATGATGGACATTATGATGGAAAAAGCGCGTCAAGGCGTGGAAGTGCGGTTTTTGTTCGACGCGGCCGGCAGCCTGAAGCTGGCCGGAAAAGATATTAAAAAACTGAAACGCGCGGGCGTGAACATCGTCCCGTTTCTGCCGCTGAAATACGGTTTTTTCAACCAAAAATTCAATTTCAGAAATCACCGCAAGATCGTCATCGTTGACGGGAAAGTCGGTTTTGTCGGCGGGCTGAATGTCGGCAAGGAGTATATCGGCAAAGACCAAGATGTCGGCTTTTGGCGGGACACCCATATGAAAGTCGAAGGAGAAATCGTTCAGACGCTCCACAGCATTTTTATGCTTGATTGGGAATACGTTTCGGATGAGGTGCTGATTGATCAGAAAGCATATACCCGCCCGGTTGCGGCAGAAAGCGGCGGCGTCTATCAAGTCGTTCCGACAGGCCCCGATATGAAGGAGCGGATGAGCGATCTGTATTATGCCATGATAGCGGCGGCCGAATCGTCTGTATGGATCGCGACGCCTTATTTCGTGCCGAATGAGCCGATCCGCACAGCGCTAAAGGAGGCTGCTGCCAGGGGCGTCCGGGTGCGTGTCATGGTGCCGGAAACCAATGACGGATTTTTAACCCAGTACGCGACGAGATCGTATTTCCCCGAGCTTCTTCGCGAAGGAATCGAAGTCTATTCCTATCAAAAAGGCTTTATGCATCAAAAGGTGCTCATCACTGACGGAAACCTCGCCTCTGTCGGGACGGCGAACATGGACATGAGAAGCTTTCAGCTGAACTTTGAAGTCAATGTCTTTTTTACAGATCAAGAGGCGATCAAAGATCTTGAAGCGCATTATCTGGAGGATATGAAGGAGTCTGAAAAAATCAGCCCCGTCCGTTTCTATAAGCGCACATTATGGGAAAGAACGAAGGAATCCTTCGCACGGTTATTTTCCGGCGTTTTATAAAAAACGCTTTTAAAACTCCTTGTGTATAGTATAATTGAGAAATATTATCATTAAGAAAGAGGCACAAGGAGGACGGAATCGTGCTGCGACAATTTTTTTCTTATTATAAACCGTACAAGAAGCTGTTTTTTCTCGACTTCTTTTCTGCCATCGCCGGCGGATTGATGGAGCTGAGTTTTCCTCTGATTGTCAATTACTTTATCGATACATTGCTCCCGGGGCGGGATTGGAGTCTGATTATTTTGACTTCCGCTGCTTTATTCGGGGTCTACGCCCTCAGCTCGGCGCTTCAGTATGTTGTGACGTATTGGGGCCATATGCTCGGCATTAACATTGAAACCGATATGCGGAAAAAGCTTTTTGACCATCTGCAAAAGCTTTCGTTCAAATTTTACGATAACAACAAAACGGGCAGTTTAATGTCCAAGCTCACCAATGATTTGATGTATATCGGAGAAACCGCCCACCACGGGCCTGAAGACCTGTTTATCGCGATCATGACGATTTTGGGCGCGTTCGGTGTGATGCTGTTCATTAACTGGCAGCTCGCTCTGTTGACCTTTATCATTATGCCGGTCGTCATTTGGCTTGCTTTGTATTTTAATAAAAAAATGACCTCTGCGTTTACAAAACTGAACAAAGACGTCGGAGACTTCAGCGCGAGGGTTGAAAACAATATCGGCGGCATCCGTCTTGTTCAGGCTTTCAGCAATGAAGCGTTTGAAACGCAGCGGTTTGATGTGAACAATCAGCGTTTCCGCAAAACAAAGCTGACGTCTTATAAAATCATGGCGAAAAACGGCTCGATCAGTTACATGCTGACAAGATTCGTCACGCTGTTCGTCCTGTTGTGCGGGACATGGTTCGTGATCCGCGGATCGCTATCTTACGGGGAATTTGTCGCTTTTGTGCTGCTGACGAACGTTCTGTTCCGTCCGATTGATAAAATCAATGCGATTATTGAGATGTATCCGAGAGGCATTGCCGGTTTTAAAAGCTTTATGGAGATACTGGAAACGGAGCCTGATATCAAGGACGCCCCGAACGCGAGACATGTGTCAGGTTTAAAAGGGAATATCCGCTATGAACAGGTGTCGTTCGGTTACGAAGAAAACAGTCCGGTTCTGTCGGGAATCAATTTGTCCATTCATGCCGGGGAGACAGTCGCATTCGTTGGGCCTTCGGGAGCGGGGAAATCAACGCTGACAAGTCTGCTGCCGCGCTTTTATGAGCCATCTGAAGGCGTGATTTCCATCGACGGCATCGATATTAAGGACATGACGCTGTCATCATTGCGCGGACAAATCGGCGTCGTCCAGCAGGATGTCTTTCTGTTTTCCGGCACATTGCGGGAAAACATTGCTTACGGGCGGCTGGACGCGTCTGAGGAAGAAATCTGGCAGGCCGTCCGCCAGGCGCATTTAGAGGATTTGGTAAACGGGTATCCCGACGGTTTAAACACGGTAATCGGCGAGCGCGGCGTGAAACTGTCAGGCGGGCAGAAGCAGCGGCTTTCCATCGCCAGAATGTTTTTGAAAAACCCGTCGATCTTAATTTTAGACGAGGCTACATCAGCCCTCGATACAGAAACGGAAGCCGCCATTCAAAAATCGCTGCAAGAGCTGTCTGAAGGACGCACAACGCTTGTGATCGCCCATCGGCTGGCTACGATTAAGGATGCGGACCGGATCGTCGTCGTCACGAAAGAAGGCATTGCTGAACAAGGTCATCATAAGGAACTGCTGGCATCCGGCGGCATGTACCAGAGACTTCATCAGGCGCAATTCGGCGAGCTGATACATCAATAAAAGAAAAAGGATAGACAAAAGGGGCCGGGCAGCCTCCTGTCTATCCTTTTTTTATGTAGTCTGTATTTAATGGGCTTCTTTTTGCGCAGGTTCGATGATATGTTTGAAACGGTCAACAAGCTGCACCGCTTTCTTTCCTTCCACTACAATTAAGTATTCTTGTTCTTTATGGGCCATTCTGAACGTTTCCAGCTCAATGATATCTTTGATTTTGCACATCGTTTTTTTAGAGTAGATATACAGCTCGTGGCCTCCCGTGTGGCAAAGCTGATAAAGCTGAAGCATGTTTCGTAAAGTGAACTTCTTAGCGGCTATTTTCAAAGATGTAATGTTTTTCATATGTTTTCTCCTCCGTCTGATGGTCTGTTATTTCGGAAATTCCCCATATAAACGGGTGATAAACCTGGTTATGCCTTCCACTTCAGCACTCCGCCCGCCAGGCGTTTGACTCCGCGGATGGCGCTTAATTCTTCGACGAGCCGGAGCAGCGCCCGGTCTTTCTCTTTCGCCTCAATCATAAAGTCGATGTCCGTATCCCATTGTCTGAACCGCTCCAGCACCGGCAGAATAAAATTCGCATCCACATAGTCCGCATGACTGCGTAAGGCTGATTCTGATTTTGGCGAGGAGAGATGGACCTTCGGCTTTAAGCCGATCCGCTGCCATGTTTTGATCATCCGCGGAAGAATGTCATCTAAATCAGCGTCATCGGTCGGATTGGCGTAAAAATGGTGATAATCAAACACAAACGGAATGCCTTCTTGCTCACAAACACTGAGTGTTTCCTCGGACGTATACGTTTTATCATCGTTTTCCAAAGTCATCCGCTGTTTGATGACATCGGGAAGTTCTTTCAGATTCACGCGGAAACGGCCAAGCGCGCTTTGTTTGTCGCCGTAAGCGCCTCCGACATGGATGTTGATGACGGAACGGTCAGCGATGCCCATTGCATCCAGCATGTCATAATGATAGGCCATATCCTTGACCGCATTTGCGGTAATCTCCTGTTTCGGGCTTGTAAAAAGCGTGAATTGGTTCGGATGAAAGCTCGTTCTGAGATCATATTTTCTGACCAGCCCGCCGATCTCACTGAACTCCTGACGAAACGGCGTGACAAAATCCCACAGTACATCCGGATGGGTGGCGAGCGGCACAATCGAGCTTGAGAATCTGTACAGCGGAATGCCGTGGCTGATCACATAGTGGATGGTGCGCAGCGTATTGGTGAGATTTGCTTTCGTCACAGAAAGCAGGGCGTCTTTCCGCTCACTGCGGGAAAGCTTGGTATAGCGCGCATATGTTAACGTTTTGGCGGGGGACGCGTTCCAAAGGCACATGGCGTTTGCGACGAATCCGAATCTGAACAGCATATGGTTTCTCCTTTATAAAAAGTAAGATATGGCCTTTCCCAGCCATTCTGCAGGAAGCTGTCTGACGGAGCGCTGTTTCACTTTTTCTAATGTGAGAAGCTCGGATTTTTCGATGTCCTGCTTTATGGTTGAAAGCACTTCCTTTGTAAAGGCTTCATCATGAATGATGACATTCACCTCTTCATTCCAGAACAGGCTCCGTTTATCAAAATTCGGCGTGCCGATAATGCTGATGCGGTCATCTATAATGAAGGCTTTGACATGATAAAAGCCTTGATAATACCGATAGATGAGGCAGCCGGCCTTCAGAAGCTCGGGATAATAAGTAAAAGCTGTTTCCCGAACGAGCGGGTGGTCTGACTTCATCGGCACGATCAAGATGACTTTGACGCCTTTTCGGCAGGCTGAAATAAGCGCTTCCTGAAGCTTTTTGCTCGGTACATAATAAGGCGTGCCGATAATGATTTTTTTCTCCGCCTTACGGATGCAGTTTTCATAATGCGATTCAAGCGAAAAACCGTCAGATGCATATGTCCTATGAAAGATATTCCCTTCGGATAATGCCGGATAAACCCCGGGTGATCCGGGTGCTTTTCCGGTGTTTCGTTTCAGGTCGCTTATAAAAAGAGTCTGAAGATCCGCCGTGCCTTCGCCGGTCATCCGCAGGTGATAATCCTCCCAGTTTCCGAACTTCGCTTTTTTGCCGAGGTACTCTTCAGCGATATTAAAACCGCCGACATAGCCGATTTTGCCGTCAATGACGGTCACTTTCCGGTGATTCCGTTTTTGCAGCCTGAAAAATAGAAACGGAAATGCCGGTTTATTTAGAAAATGAACGTGAACGCCGGCTTTTTTCATCGTTTGAATAGAAGGCTTTTTCACTGGGCGGCTGCCCGCCCAATCCAGCAGCAGATATACGGAGACGCCGGCCTGGGCCTTTTCTTTCAATAAATGAAACATCTCATGGCTGACTTGGTCGTTCTTCATAATAAAAAACATCATATGAATAGAAGAGACGGCTTGGCGGATATCAGCCGTCATCTGCCGCACAAGCTCGCTGCCGCAGTGAATGAGTGTGATATCACTCTTTTTCGGGTCAAAAACGGGCTCATACGCCTGTTTTTTGTACGCCGCACGGCCAAGCAGCATATCAAGCAGCATAAGTGCGATCAATATGATAAAAATGACAAGCAACACAAAAATGACCTTCATACCGACGCTCCTTTCCGAAGTATCCGTAGTGTGCCCTGAGAATGTGAATTTAATTATTGACTGAACACTCATTCATTATTTATGATAAAGTAAAGATATGACAATGAAGAGGGGAATCAGAACAAAGGGGGAGACAAGATGAACGCATTTCTCATGGTAAACACGCTGCTGTTTTCAGCTGTAACCGCTTACGCCGTTTATTTATTCGTTTACCTGATCAGAACGAGGATCGCTTATATTAAGCTCGGCCAAAGGGAAGAATTTGATAAACGCCTGAAAGAACGTCTTCAGAAGATATGGGTGAATGTGTTCGGACAGAAAAAACTGCTGAAAGATAAAAAGAGCGGAATCATCCACGTTCTGTTTTTTTACGGTTTTATACTCGTTCAGTTCGGCGCAATTGATTTTATTCTGAAAGGGCTGCTTCCTGACCGGCATCTGCCGTTCGGTCCGCTTTATCCGGCGTTTACCTTTTTTCAGGAAATCGTCACGTTTCTGATTTTAATCGCCGTAGTCTGGGCGTTTTACCGGCGCTACATTGAAAAACTCGTCAGACTGAAACGCGGGTTTAAAGCGGGGCTTGTCCTGCTGTTTATCGGCGGACTGATGGTGACGGTGCTTCTCGGGAACGCCATGAACCTTTTATGGCACGATCATTCTCTGTCTTGGACGGAACCGATCGCTTCCTCCATTGCGTTTGTGCTCGGCGGTCTTTCAGCGCCGGCGGCCGCCGCCGTGTTTTATGTTTCATGGTGGCTTCATCTGTTGTTTTTGCTCAGCTTTTTAGTGTACGTGCCGCAATCAAAGCATGCGCACTTAATTGCGGGTCCGGCGAATGTGTTCCTCAGCAGGATGGATTCAAAAGGAAAGCTGGAAAAAATCGATTTCACCGATGAGACGAAAGAAAGCTACGGCGTCGGAAAGATTGAAGACTTCCGCCGCTCTCAGCTTGTCGACCTTTACGCCTGCGTCGAATGCGGCCGCTGTACAAATATGTGTCCGGCCTCCGGTACGGGCAAGATGCTCTCGCCGATGGACCTCATTTTAAAGCTCAGAGACCATTTGACGGAAAAAGGCGCTGCCGTGACGTCAAAATCTCCGTGGGTGCCCGCGCCCGTTTTTCAGCACACGAAAGCGAATCAGCTCGCCGCGGCTTCCTCAGGGGGAGGATCGCGTGAAGCGGCCGCAGCCATTGATTACAACCCGAGCTTAATCGGCGAGGTCATCACGGAAGAGGAGATTTGGGCGTGCACCACTTGCCGCAACTGTGAAGATCAATGTCCGGTCATGAATGAACACGTTGATAAAATTATCGATCTGCGCCGCTATCTTGTGCTTACGGAAGGGAAGATGGACAGCGACGCGCAGCGGGCCATGACAAGCATTGAAAGACAGGGAAACCCGTGGGGCTTAAACCGGAAAGAGCGGGAGAACTGGCGGGAGCAGGCCGATACAGAGATTCCGACAGTGAAAGAAATGAAAAAACAAGACAAAGAGTTCGACTATTTGTTTTGGGTCGGCTCAATGGGTTCCTACGACAACAGGAGCCAAAAGATTGCCGTCTCATTTGCAAAGCTGCTTAATGAAGCGGGCGTATCCTTTGCGATTCTCGGCAATAAGGAAAAAAACTCAGGCGATACGCCGCGCCGTTTGGGCAACGAGTTTCTGTTCCAAGAGCTGGCGGAACACAACATCGGCGAATTTGAAAAACACGGAATCAAAAAAATCGTCACGATTGATCCGCACGCCTATAATATGTTCAAAAATGAATATCCTGATTTCGGATTCCGGGCCGAAGTCTATCATCATACTGAATTATTAGCCGAGCTTGTGTCACAGGGAAAACTAAAACCGCTTCACCCGGTGAATGAAACGATTACCTTCCATGACTCGTGCTATTTAGGAAGGTACAATGAAGTGTATGAGCCGCCGAGAGCGATCTTAAAAGCCATTCCGGGCGTTCAATTGAAGGAAATGGAGCGCAGCCGCGAAAACGGGATGTGCTGCGGCGCCGGGGGAGGGCTCATGTGGATGGAAGAAGAAACGGGAGCGAGAATCAACACGGCCCGGACTGAGCAGGCGCTTTCTGTCAGTCCGACGGTCATCAGCTCCGGATGTCCTTACTGTCTGACCATGCTCGGTGACGGTACGAAAGCGAAAGAAGCCGAAGACGCGATCGGCACTTATGATGTCAGTGAATTGCTCGCCATGTCTGTATTCGGCGCTGAAAAACAAGAGTCTTTATAGAAAGAAGCGGGCCGCCGGCGCATATGCCGGCGGCTTTGTTTTCGCACATCAGCCGATTTATGAAGGGACGGCTCTAAAATTTCTTAAATTACGCTGTTAAGGGTAGCATATTCTGTTTTAATTTGTTTATAATGAGAGGTATGGTTTATGAACAAAACAATACAAATTCGTTCTTATTATAGGATAGAAACAGATACATATAAGTAATAGAAAGGGAGTGTCCGACCTTGAGTATCAAACAATATTCTCAGGAACAGCTGAAGCAGATGGCTTTAGTTGAAATCGCTCACGAAATTTTCTCAGAACATAAAAAACCGGTTCCGTTCCAGGAGCTGCTGAATGAAATGATCTCCTTGCTCGGTGTTACGAAAGAGGAACTGGGCGACCGTATCGCCCAATTTTATACAGACCTGAACATTGACGGCCGCTTTATTGCTCTGTCAGACCAGACGTGGGGGCTTCGCAGCTGGTATCCGTACGATCAGCTGGACGAAGAAACACAGCCGACTGTAAAAGCGAAAAAGAAAAAAGCGAAAAAAGTCGTTGAGGAAGATCTCGACCTTGATGAATTCGAGGAAGTTGATGAAGATGACATCGATCTCGATGAAATGGAAGAAGATATTGACCTTGACGCAGACAGCTTTGACGACGAAGATATCGATGAAGAAGATGACGACGAGCTTGAGATTGAAGAGGATATGATTGAAGAAGATGAGGAAGATGATGAGGATGAAGACGAGGATCAAAAACGCTGATTTCATATCAGCAAAACGATCTTGACTTTCATTGTCGAACTATGTAGTATGTATTTTGGGCTCTTCAAAAAGAAGAGAATTCATAAGAGTGCTACGCTCCCTTTCAAGAAATTGAAAGGGAGCTTTCTTATTTTCATCTCCCAAATTCTTTTACACATCATTTGTTTTTAGTGAAATGATTTTCTATAAAACGGCACATTTTAAGGAATGTAGCGCAGACCGAAGAGAGGAGCAAACGAAATGACGAAATATATTTTTGTAACCGGGGGAGTAGTATCATCACTCGGAAAAGGAATTGTGGCTGCATCACTTGGCCGCCTTTTGAAAAACAGAGGCATGAGCGTCACTATCCAAAAATTTGACCCTTATATCAACGTTGACCCGGGAACGATGAGCCCGTACCAGCACGGTGAGGTATTCGTTACCGATGACGGCGCTGAGACTGACCTTGACTTAGGGCATTATGAGCGTTTCATTGACATTAATCTGAACAGATTCAGCAATGTGACGACCGGTAAAATCTATTCTGCCGTATTGAAAAAAGAGCGCCGCGGGGACTACCTCGGCGGAACGGTTCAGGTCATTCCGCACATCACAAATGAACTGAAAGACCGCGTGTACCGTGCAGGCAAAGAAACAAACGCAGATGTAGTCATTACTGAGATCGGCGGAACAGTGGGAGACATCGAATCCCTTCCGTTCCTTGAAGCCATCCGTCAAATGAAAAGCGACATCGGCCATGAAAACGTGATGTACATTCACTGTACGCTTGTTCCGTACATCAAAGCGGCGGGCGAGCTGAAAACAAAACCGACGCAGCACAGCGTAAAAGAGCTGAGAAGCCTCGGTATTCAGCCTAATATCATCGTCGTGCGCACGGAAATGCCGATTTCTCAAGATATGAAAGATAAAATCGCGCTCTTCTGCGATATTGACACGAAAGCGGTCATCGAGTGCGAAGATGCGGACAACCTTTACTCCATCCCGCTTAACCTTCAGGAGCAGGGACTCGATAAGCTTGTCTGCGATCATATGAAATTAGAATGCAAAGACCCGGATATGACGGAATGGAAAGACCTTGTCACGAAAGTGAAAAACTTGTCTAAAACCATTACAATCAGCCTCGTCGGTAAATACGTCGAGCTTCAGGACGCTTACATTTCAGTCGTTGAATCACTGCGCCACGCCGGCTATGCGTTTGACGCTGATGTGAAGATCAAATGGATTAACGCCGAAGAAGTGACAGAAAGCAATATTCAAGAGCTGACTGGCGGCACAGACGGAATCATCGTGCCCGGCGGTTTCGGAGACCGCGGCGTAGAAGGGAAAATCATCGCCGCCAAGTATGCGCGTGAGAATAAAATTCCGTTCTTCGGCATCTGCCTCGGTATGCAGATTGCATCCATTGAATATGCGCGAAACGTATTAGGTCTGGAAGGGGCTCACTCTGCGGAGATCGATCCGTCCACTCCTTATCCGATCATCGACCTTCTGCCGGAACAAAAAGATGTCGAGGATCTTGGAGGAACGCTTCGTCTCGGACTGTACCCTTGTAAGCTTCAGGAAGACACGAAAGCCTTCGAAGCGTATGCGGATGAAGTGGTATACGAACGCCACCGCCACCGTTATGAATTCAACAACGAATACAGACAGCAAATGGAAGAGAACGGTTTTGTGTTCTCAGGCACAAGCCCTGACGGCCGTCTTGTGGAAATCATCGAGCTGAAAGACCATCCTTGGTATGTCGCTTGCCAGTTCCACCCTGAGTTCAAATCAAGACCGACAAGACCTCAGCCTTTATTCAAAGACTTTATCGGCGCTTCCGTACAAGCTGCAGAACAGAAGTAATAAAAAAAGACTTGCCTCCTTTAAAAGCGGCAAGTCTTTTTTCTGCATCAGGCATATTCCTGCATCATTTCCTTTAACGTAAAGGACAGTGCGTGATAGACATACAGGCCTGTCATTAATGATGGAAAGCCGTATCTTGTCCCGTCTTCATCAGGCAGAAGCGGCATTTTTAATTTGCTGTCAATATGAACATCACAAAATTCCTCAATCCCGGTTTGATCTTTGATGACAGGAGATACGCCAACGAGGCCGATCCCTTTTTCATAAAGCTTTTGAGCCAGCGCCTGTTCTTCAGCCGTGCCCGGACCTGAACAAAACATCAGCACCCTGTCGCTTTCTGTAATCGAATCAGCTGTATCCGGAAACGCTTTGACGGAAGGCATCGGTTCTGAGCCGAGTTCCGCCTCGCACAAAATGCCCTGCATCTCATTTGCGCCGTATAAATAAATGGTATGACCGCTGACGGCTGCCTGCGCCAGCAGGCGCGCGCCGTCTTCTATTGCTTCGGATTCCTTATCCTGAATGCGGGAAAAAATGCCTGCAAGCTGTGTCGTAAATATCTTTAACATGAGTGAAACCTCCTTTACACATACAAGAACAGTATACAACAAAAGAGAAAATGCTCAGAAAATGTCGGAAAGTAGACTATTATAATTAAAGGAAATGTGAAAATCAAACAGAATACATAAACAACTGCTTCCTTTTGACGAAAATGATAATATTGGGGTGTAAAATGATGAATGAAAAGATTTTAATCGTAGATGACCAATACGGTATACGCATATTGCTCAATGAAGTGTTTCATAAAGAAGGGTACCAGACGTTTCAGGCCGCCAACGGCATACAGGCGCTGGACATCGTAACGAAAGAACGGCCCGATCTCGTGCTTTTAGATATGAAAATCCCCGGCATGGACGGAATCGAAATTCTCAAGCGCATGAAGATGATTGACGAATCCATCCGCGTCATTATCATGACCGCTTACGGAGAACTCGATATGATTAAGGAATCAAAAGAGCTCGGAGCGCTGACCCATTTTGCGAAACCTTTTGACATTGATGAGATCAGAGACGCGGTGAAAAAATATTTACCTCTAAAATCGAATTAATAAAATTAGAAACAATTATGTCATTGTGTTGCCGATTTGTCGAAAAGTTGGTATCCTAGAGATGGAGAAAAAGCGATCTGTTGTTTTACATATGACAGGTTTTTATGGTCATGCTATAGGTGGAAAGCTTTTTTCGAGAAGAAGCAAATCAGGCTACATAAGGAGGACTTTCGACATGCCTTTAGTTTCAATGACGGAAATGTTGAATACAGCTAAAGAAAAAGGATATGCTGTTGGACAATTTAACTTAAATAACCTTGAGTTCACTCAAGCTATTTTACAAGCAGCAGAAGAGGAAAAATCCCCGGTTATTCTTGGTGTTTCAGAAGGCGCGGGACGCTACATGGGCGGCTTCAAAACAGTGGTTGCCATGGTTAAAGCTCTTATGGAAGAATACAAAGTGACAGTTCCTGTCGCCATTCACTTAGACCACGGTTCAAGCTTTGAATCTTGTGCGAAAGCGATTCATGCAGGTTTCACTTCTGTAATGATCGACGCATCTCACCACCCGTTTGAGGAAAACGTAGCAACTACAGCTAAAGTGGTTGAGCTTGCTCATTTCCACGGCGTTTCAGTTGAAGCTGAGCTTGGAACTGTAGGCGGACAGGAAGATGACGTGATCGCTGAAGGCGTAATCTATGCTGACCCTAAAGAGTGTCAAGAACTTGTAGAGCGCACTGGCATCGACTGCCTTGCACCTGCACTGGGTTCTGTTCACGGCCCTTACAAAGGCGAACCGAACCTCGGTTTCAAAGAAATGGAAGATATCGGCAAATCAACCGGCCTTCCGTTAGTACTTCACGGCGGTACAGGAATTCCGACTGCCGACATTAAAAAATCAATCTCACTTGGTACGGCTAAAATCAACGTAAACACTGAAAACCAAATTTCTTCTGCAAAAGCTGTCCGCGAAACATTGGCAGCTAAGCCGAACGAATACGATCCTCGTAAATATCTTGGACCTGCTCGTGAAGCGATCAAAGAAACGGTTATCGGCAAAATGCGTGAGTTCGGTTCTTCAAACCAAGCTTAATCCAATGTAACATCCATAAACCGCCTGACAGCATTGACAGGCGGTTTTATGTCTTACCTTTAGAAAGCGCAATCATGTTTTACAGTTCTGAAAATTTATTACTGGGGAGGCTTTCCTTATGTTATTTTTCATTGATACAGCAAACATTGACGAGATTAAAGAAGCTTATGAACTTGGCGTTCTTGCCGGAGTTACGACAAACCCTAGTTTAGTGGCGAAAGAAGCTGACGTGTCTTTCCATGACAGACTTCGTGAGATTACGGAAGTCGTGAGCGGATCAGTAAGCGCGGAAGTCATTTCCCTGAATGCTGAAGAAATGATTGAAGAAGGTAAAGAACTTGCGAAAATCGCACCGAATATCACGGTGAAAATCCCGATGACGTCTGAAGGGTTAAAAGCCGTAAAAGCGCTGAGCGACCTGAACATTAAAACAAACGTAACGCTCATTTTCAGCGCCAACCAAGCGCTTTTGGCGGCAAGAGCCGGGGCGACTTATGTATCTCCGTTCTTAGGCCGTCTGGATGACATCGGCCATAACGGTCTTGAACTGATTTCAGAAATCAGACAGATTTTTGACATTCATGACATTGATACACAAATCATCGCAGCTTCCATCCGTCATGCGCAGCACGTGACTGAAGCCGCTTTACGCGGTGCGCATATCGGTACGATGCCGCTGAAAGTCATTCACCAGCTGACGAAACATCCGTTAACGGATAAAGGCATCGAGCAATTCTTGGCAGACTGGAATAAATAAAGATAAATAGGGCGGCAAACCGGTTGCATCCGTTTGCCGCACCCTTATGTTTTCCTTTTGGCAGCGGGCCTTCAGTATCAAAGTGAAGAGTGTGTTTCCCCGGAATGTGAACCCGGCGGGCCTCTGTGCATCCTGTGTTAAAAATGCCCCGCAAAGCTTCGCTATTTTCTTCCTGTTATTTTATAATGTCCTTGTATTCTTTCTCTTCGAATTGGCTACATTTTGGACAAGAGCTTTATTTGCAGAGACAGAATAAAATGCCATTTTATTTACGCTCCGCAGCTATCTTCTTATGGAAGGAGACTATCATGGAAAAGTTGAATATTGCCGGCGGCGATCCGTTAAACGGAACCGTACATATCAGCGGTGCGAAAAACAGCGCCGTCGCATTGATACCCGCAACCATTCTGGCAAATTCCGAAGTAACGATCGAAGGGCTTCCGGAGATCTCAGATATTGAAACGCTGCGTGACCTGCTGAAAGAAATCGGCGGAAACGTCCATTTTGAAAAAGGAGAAATGGTCGTCGACCCTTCCCCGATGATCAGCATGCCGCTTCCCAACGGCAAAGTGAAAAAACTCCGCGCTTCCTATTACTTAATGGGCGCGATGCTGGGCCGCTTCAAACAGGCGGTCATCGGACTGCCGGGCGGGTGCCATCTCGGGCCGCGGCCGATTGACCAGCACATCAAAGGGTTTGAAGCGCTTGGGGCGGAAGTCACCAATGAACAAGGCGCGATTTATCTGCGCGCCGAAAGGCTGAGAGGCGCACGGATTTATTTAGATGTCGTCAGCGTCGGAGCGACGATCAATATCATGCTTGCCGCTGTACTGGCTGAAGGTAAAACCGTGATAGAAAACGCCGCCAAGGAACCTGAGATTATTGATGTTGCCACATTGCTCACCAGCATGGGCGCAAAGATCAAAGGCGCGGGAACCAATGTAATCAGAATCGACGGCGTAAAAGAGCTGCATGGATGCAGGCATACGATCATTCCGGACAGAATTGAGGCGGGCACCTTTATGATCGCCGGCGCCGCGATGGGGAAAGAAGTCATTATTGATAATGTCATACCGACTCACCTGGAGTCTTTAACGGCGAAGCTCAGGGAAATGGGTTTTCACATTGAGACGAGTGACGATCAGCTTCTTATGCTCGGCGGGCAGAAGCAGATAAAACCGGTCGACGTAAAAACGCTTGTTTACCCGGGATTTCCGACTGATCTTCAGCAGCCGATGACATCTCTGTTGACGAGAGCCAGCGGCACGAGCGTCGTAACCGACACCATCTACTCGGCCCGATTTAAACATATAGATGAGCTGAGACGGATGGGGGCCAACATGAAAGTGGAAGGCAGGTCGGCCATTATCACCGGTCCGGCCGAGCTTCAGGGCGCAAAAGTAAAGGCGAGCGATCTGCGTGCAGGCGCTTGTCTGGTCGTCGCCGGGCTCATGGCTGACGGCGTAACCGAAATTACCGGTCTCGAGCATTTAGACCGCGGCTACAGCAATCTTGAGAAAAAACTCGAAGGTCTGGGCGCCACAATCTGGCGGCAAAGGCTGACGGACGAAGAGATAGAACAGCTCCAAAATTCATAGAAATGCGGACTTTTGAGAGGAGATCGTGTTGAAATGGAAAGAAGCTTATCGATGGAATTGGTTCGAGTCACTGAAGCGGCGGCTTTAGCATCTGCCAGATGGATGGGCCGCGGGAAAAAAGATGAAGCTGATGATGCGGCGACAAGCGCAATGCGTGACGTGTTTGACACGGTGCCGATGAAAGGCACGGTCGTGATCGGGGAAGGCGAGATGGATGAAGCGCCGATGCTTTACATCGGCGAAAAGCTCGGAAACGGATACGGCCCGCGCGTCGATGTCGCCGTCGATCCTCTTGAAGGCACAAACATCGTAGCGAGCGGCGGCTGGAATGCGCTGACAGTGATCGCGGTCGCCGACCATGGAACACTGCTGAACGCCCCGGATATGTATATGGAAAAAATCGCGGTCGGTCCCGAAGCGGTAGGCTGCATCGATATCGAAGCGCCTGTCATTGATAACTTAAAAGCCGTTGCGAAAGCGAAAAACAAAGACATTGAAGATGTCGTGGCAACCATTTTAAATCGTGACAGACATGAAAAAATCATCTCTGAATTGCGTGAGGCGGGCGCCAGAATCAAACTGATCAACGACGGTGATGTCGCGGGCGCCATCAATACGGCCTTTGACCATACGGGAGTAGACATTCTCTTCGGTTCAGGCGGGGCTCCTGAAGGCGTGCTGTCTGCCGTTGCGTTAAAAGCGCTCGGCGGTGAAATCATCGGCAGGCTTCTGCCGCAAAGTGCGGAAGAGCAGGCCCGCTGTGAGCGAATGGGCCTTGATGTATCCAAAGTGCTCCGGATGGAGGACCTTGTGAGAGGGGATGACGCCATTTTTGCCGCAACGGGCGTCACGGACGGAGAGCTGCTGAAAGGCGTTCAGTTCAAAGGCTCCGTCGGCACGACTGAAAGTCTGGTCATCCGGGCGAAATCAGGAACGGTCCGATTCGTTGACGGAAGACACAGCCTGAAGAAAAAACCAAATCTTGTGATCCGGCCATAAATAGAGAAAAGCGGGACGGAAAGTCCCGCTTTTCTTTTGCAATAAAGAGTCAACCCTATCATTTATATGTCAAAGCATTATTTAAGTTGAATAATTTTTTGAAATGAGGTAAAAATAAAGAGTGCTGCGATTTTTCTGTGTCATTCCTTCTTTTGAGTACTGGGAAATTTTCAAATTCTACCGCATACAGACGATATAAATATTGATCTTCTCAAGTTTTTGTCCTCGCTTCCTTCAAAACTCATTAAGACATTCCTTTTTTAAAAAAGCGCCGATCATGGGTGGAAGTGTTACCGATAGAAGTTCCTGAACGTTTTATAAAAGAATGTGCTTTGGCGGAATCATGCGAAGCAGCCGATTTGAATGAAAACAGCAATACATTGACTATGAAAAGCGTGGTGTTTTTATGAAAGACGTATCTATTTCCTCTTTGGAAAATATGAAATTAAAAGAACTATATGAACTGGCCAGACATTATAAAATCTCCTACTACAGCAAACTGACTAAAAAAGAATTAATCTTTGCCATTCTGAAAGCCAACGCCGAGCAGGAGGATCTTCTGTTTATGGAAGGCGTGCTCGAAATCATCCAATCGGAAGGATTCGGCTTCCTCAGACCGATTAATTACTCGCCAAGCTCAGAAGACATCTACATTTCTGCTTCCCAGATCCGCCGCTTTGATTTAAGAAACGGTGACAAAGTATCCGGCAAGGTGCGGCCGCCGAAAGAAAACGAACGCTATTACGGACTTTTGCACGTTGAAGCGGTAAATGGAGATGATCCGGAATCTGCGAAAGAGCGCGTTCATTTTCCCGCGCTGACTCCGCTTTATCCGGACCGCCAAATGGTGCTTGAGACGAAACCGAATTATCTCTCAACAAGAATTCTCGATATGATGGCTCCCGTCGGTTTCGGCCAGCGCGGTCTGATCGTGGCGCCGCCGAAAGCCGGTAAAACCATGCTGTTGAAAGAAATCGCTAACAGCATTACGACAAATCAGCCTGACGCTGAATTGATCGTTCTCTTAATTGATGAAAGACCGGAAGAAGTAACGGATATTGAACGTTCCGTAGCGGGCGATGTCGTCAGCTCGACGTTCGATGAAGTGCCGGAAAATCACATTAAGGTAGCGGAGCTTGTGCTTGAACGGGCGATGCGTCTCGTTGAACACAAAAAAGACGTTATCATTCTGATGGACAGCATTACCCGCCTGGCACGGGCCTACAACCTCGTTATCCCGCCAAGCGGACGTACGCTTTCCGGCGGGATTGACCCGGCTGCGTTCCATCGTCCGAAGCGCTTTTTCGGTGCCGCGCGAAACATTGAAGAGGGCGGCAGCCTGACCATTTTGGCGACTGCGCTCGTAGACACGGGCTCCCGGATGGATGACGTCATCTATGAAGAGTTTAAAGGAACGGGCAACATGGAGCTTCACCTTGACCGTTCTCTTGCGGAAAGACGGATTTTCCCGGCGATCGATATCCGCCGCTCCGGCACACGGAAGGAAGAGCTGCTCGTGCCGAAAGAGCATCTTGACCGTCTATGGGCGATCCGCAAATCGATGTCTGATTCTCCGGACTTCGCAGAGAAGTTTATGAGAAAAATGAAAAAAACAAAAACGAATCAAGAATTCTTCGATCTGATCAACCAAGAATGGAAGCAGGCAAACCTTTCATCATCAGCCCGCCGCTGATAAAAAATGTATTTGCAAATGCAGTAAATGACTGATATAATTCTCTCATATGCGTTCCGGATTACTCCGGAATAATAACTCTGTTTCCACACGGGATTCAGGGCGGAAGGAGATGGATACAATGAAAGCAGGAATTCATCCTAATTTCAAAAAAGCAACAGTTAAATGCGCTTGCGGAAATGAATTTGAAACAGGCTCAGTAAAAGAAGAGGTACGCGTTGAGATTTGCTCTGAATGCCACCCATTCTACACTGGACGTCAAAAATTCGCTTCTGCTGATGGTCGTGTTGATCGCTTTAACAAAAAATACGGTCTTAAGTAATAATAGATTTTACAGGCAGGCAAGAATTGCTTCTTGCCTGTTTTTTATGTCCATAAACAGGAAAAAAAGGGGAGCGGATAGCCTATGTACATAATGAAGCAAAGCGGATGGCTTGAGCTGATATGCGGCAGCATGTTCTCTGGGAAATCAGAAGAGCTGATCCGCAGAGTGAAAAGAGCGACATATGCGAAGCAGGAGGTCAAGGTGTTCAAACCTGCTATTGATAATCGCTACAGTGAGGAGGCCGTCGTTTCTCACAACGGCACATCCATGACAAGCCACGTCATCTCGTCTTCGGCTGAAATATGGGATCATATCAGTGAAAGCACGGACGTCATCGCGGTAGATGAGGTGCAGTTTTTCGGCGAATCGATCATCGGCGACTTATCCTCGCTTGCGGATAAAGGCTATCGTGTCATCGCGGCCGGACTTGATATGGATTTCCGGGGAGAGCCGTTCGGCGTGGTGCCGAATCTGATGGCGGTTGCCGAATCGGTGACGAAGCTGCAGGCGGTCTGCTCCGTGTGCGGGTCGCCGGCAAGCCGTACGCAGCGTTTGATTGACGGGAAGCCCGCTTCCTATGATGATCCGGTCATTTTAGTCGGCGCGTCGGAGTCATACGAAGCGAGATGCAGACATCATCACGAAGTGCCGAAAAAACAGTCTGATAAATAACCCTTTTCATGAAAACATCGGTAAAAAATCCGGTGTTTTTTTGACGTTTTTTCAAAAATTGTAGTTAAATAACTTAAAAAAGAGTATGAAAAAATTAAGTAATTTTCATCTCTTGAATTTTCATTTTTACAGGCATAAAATGACTAAGTAATGTAAATAGTTATGAGACATTGTTCGAATAATTGTCAAAAAAAGATATAGCAGATCGCGATCACACTAGCCAAAACGGGTAATTACTTAACTTTGTTAACTATTTGAAGAAAGAAGGAGATTTTCTTGAATAATATTAAAGTAACGAAGGAAGGCAACTTAGAAACTACTTTAAGAGGAAAAGAAGTTCTATCTATCCCTACTTTAAATAAAGGTGTTGCGTTTTCAGCAGAAGAAAGAAAAAGCCTTGGATTAGACGGGCTGCTTCCTCCGACAATTCTGTCTCTTGATGAGCAGGCAAAACGCGCATACGAGCAGTTTCAAGCTCAGCCGGACCGCCTTCGCCAAAACGTATATTTGAATGATTTGCAAAACCGTAACGAAGTTCTTTTCTTTAAATTGCTTCAAAACCATCTTCGTGAAATGCTGCCGGTTGTTTACACACCGACTGTCGGTGAAGCGATTCAAGAATACAGTCATGAGTACAGAAGACCTCAAGGAATTTACCTTTCTATCGACAACGTGGAAGGAATCGAAGAGGCATTTGAAAACCTTCATGCCACTGCCGGAGATATTGATCTGATCGTTGCGACAGACTCAGAAAGCATCCTCGGAATCGGTGACTGGGGTGTAGGCGGTATCAACATCGCCATCGGTAAATTAGCGGTATACACAGCTGCTGCCGGTATTGACCCAAGCCGCGTCATTCCTGTCGTTCTTGACGTCGGTACGAACAATGAAAAACTTCTGAACGATCCTTTATACATCGGTAACCGCCATGAACGTATCCAAGGCGAACGTTACGAAGCTTTCGTTGACGCTTATGTAAAAGCTGCGCTTAAATATTTCCCTAAAGCTCTTCTTCACTGGGAAGACCTTGGAAACAAAAACGCGCGCAATATCATGAAGAAATACAACCATGAAATTCTTACATTCAACGATGACATTCAAGGAACAGGTGCGATTACGCTTGCAGGTGTGCTTGCGGCTATGAAGAAAACAGGCGCGTCTATTAAAGACCAGCGTGTGGTTGTCTTCGGTGCGGGATCTGCCGGAATCGGAATCGCTGACCAAATCCGCGACACTATGGTGCTTGCCGGTCTTTCTGAAGAAGAAGCCAACAAAGCGTTCTACACAATGGACTACAGAGGCTTGTTAATAGAAGGTATGGAAAACATCCTTGATTTCCAAGAGCCGTACCTGCGCACAGCTGAAGAAATTAAAGATTGGAAACGCGATGAAAATGGACAAATTCCTTTCATTGAAGTGATCCGTCAAGCGAAACCGACAATCTTAATCGGTACATCAGGCCAAAGCGGCGCGTTCAGTGAAGAAATCGTCAAAGAAATGGCAAAACACGTTGAGCGTCCGGTCATCATGCCGATGTCTAACCCGACACCGCTTGCTGAAGCCGTTCCTAGCGATCTTTTCAAATGGACTGACGGCAAAGTGCTTGTGGCGACAGGAAGCCCGTTTGACAATGTAGAGTACAATGGCGTTTCTCATGAAATCGGACAATCTAACAACGCATTCGCGTTCCCTGGACTTGGTCTCGGTTCAATCGTTGTAGAAGCGAAAGTGATTACTCCTGCAATGTTTGCGGCAACTGCTGACGCAATCGCAGAAAGCGTTGATTTTGAAACACCGGGTGCAGGCCTTCTGCCGAGCATGAGCGACTTACA
Organism: Bacillus sp. IS1; assembly: GCF_032461585.1. Lineage (NCBI taxonomy): Bacteria > Bacillati > Bacillota > Bacilli > Caryophanales > Bacillaceae > Bacillus > Bacillus sp. IS1. Next base: position 413,173 of record NZ_JAWCWR010000002.1, read on the forward strand.
AGAAGTTTCAATTAAAGTTGCGATCGCCGTAGCGGAAACTGCCATTAAAGAAGGCGTGGCAAACCGCATTCCTGAAAATGTAGAACAAGCCGTTCTTGATGCAATGTGGAAACCGCAATATAAGCAAGTTGTCGCTAAATAATTTTTACGATTAATTTTACAGTCCGAGGGAAAGCTTTTATGTAAAGGCTAAAGTATACGGACATTAAGGATTTGGAGGAGAACATTTTGAGCTTCTTAGATATTTTAATCCTCCTGGCGCCGATCTTTTTCGTGATCGTGCTGGGATGGTTCGCAGGTCGCTTCGGAAGTTATGACGCGAAGTCAGCAAAAGGGGTAAGCACCTTAGTTACGAAGTACGCGCTTCCGGCGCATTTTATCGCAAGTATTTTAACCACTTCAAGAAGTGCGTTTTTATCACAGGTTCCTTTGATGGTCGCTTTGATCATTGGGATTGTCGGATTCTTTATCGTCATTCTGTTGGTTTGCAAATTTATCTTCAAGTATGATTTAACGAATTCATCTGTATTTTCTTTAAACTCTGCACAGCCGACATTTGCTTTTATGGGTATTCCCGTACTAGGAAGCTTATTCGGAGCAAGCGAAGTAGCGATTCCTATCGCCGTTACGGGTATCGTGGTTAACGCCATCCTTGACCCGCTTGCGATCATTATCGCTACTGTCGGTGAGTCATCTAAGAAAAAAGACACTGAAAATGAGAACTTCTGGAAAATGACTGGTAAGTCTATTCTTCACGGTCTTTCCGAACCGCTTGCGGCTGCACCGCTTATCAGTATCATTCTGGTACTCTGCGGTGTAACACTCCCTGGCTTGGGAGAAAAAATGCTTGATCAGCTCGGAAGCACAACATCAGGTGTTGCGCTCTTCGCCGTCGGTGTAACTGTCGGTATCCGCAACATTAAGCTCAGTCTGCCGGCTTTCGGTATCGCTTTGTTAAAAGTTGCCGTTCAGCCTGCGCTGATGTACTTGATCGCTCTTGCAGTCGGACTTCCGGCTGACCAGATCACTAAAGCGGTATTGCTCGTTGCATTCCCTGGATCTGCGGTAGCGGCGATGATTGCCACACGTTTCGAAAAACAAGAGGAAGAAACTGCGTCCGCGTTTGTAATCAGTGCGATTTTATCTCTAATCTCACTGCCGATCATCATTGCGCTGACTGCATAATGAAAAGCTCCCTGTTTCAGGGAGCTTTTTTAGTTAGAATTGAAATTTAAAAGGCGAAAATCTCGTTTTTTTTCTGGGTTTCTTATGTTCTGAAGAAGCGGCTGTTTCTGAGAGGGGAGCTGTCTGGGCAAGTTCCTGGATGCGGGAGGCCAATGTCTGCAATTCGGAATTGAGGTCGTCAATTTCCCGTCTGTGCTGAAGAAGCTGATAAGACACCCCTTCATCCGCCTTTTGTTTCAGCTGGCGTTCAAGCTCCTCTATCCTTGAAAGCAGATGGTTCTCTCCTTGTTTCTCTTTCGTGAGAATGTCCAGTTTGCGCTCCAGCTCTGCCAATCTTTGTTCAGCGCCGCCATTGATTTTCGGACGCTGCAAAATGAAGCCCGTCCGTTTTTTCGGCTGCCGGGGCACTTGAACATCCAGAAGGGCAGTGCCTTCAGAAATTTGCCGTTTGACCGATTTCAGCACATCAAGATCCTCAGGTGTAAAGGAATAATGTCCGAGCTCATTCCGTTCAGCCGGAAGATTCAGCTGCTTGACCCACCTTTGCACCGTTTTTGCGGAGACACCGAGCTCTTTCGCGGCCATGTTTGTATTCATGATCACATACCTCCTTTTTGCTAGGTATTCGACCATGAGGCGGCGTTCCCTTCATGTTAGACAAAACAAGAAGGAATTCGCCAAAGAAAGCGGCATTTCTTCAAAAAACGTTACGCTTCATACAATTCAAGCGGAAGCTTGTCGGGATCGAAGAAGAAGGTAAACCGTTTCCCCGTCAGCGGATCGGTTCTGATCGGTTCTGTGCCGACGCCCTTTTCCTTTAACTCCCTGACGGCTGCTTCAAGATCGTTTACGGTGAAAGCGAGATGCCGGAGACCCACGGCTTCCGGTCTGGTCGGCCGTTCGGGCGGATCGGGAAAGGAAAACAATTCAATCGCGTACGCGCCGTCCAGCGCAAGATCAAGTTTATAAGATCCGCGATCCTTTCGGTATGTTTCTTTTATAATGCCGAAACCGAGAATCTCGGTGTAAAAAGCTTTCGACTTTTCATAATCAGAGCATATGATTGCTATATGGTGGATGGATTTCAGCATATCCGCCCCTCCTTTTTTGCTTCAGTATAACAGAGGCGAATTGCTTTTGACTGGCGATAAGCCCTATACTATAATGAGAATGTTACGCACAGGAAAACAGAGGTGAAGACCGTGTTAGACCGTTTACAGTCAATTGAACAACGATACGAAAAATTAAATGAGCTTTTAAGTGATCCGGAAGTGGTCAACGATCCGAAAAAGCTTAGAGAATATTCGAAAGAGCAATCTGATATACAAGAAACCGTTGAAGTCTATAGACAATACAGAGACGCATCAGAACAGCTTGCCGATGCGAAAGCGATGCTTGAGGAAAAGCTTGATGCCGATATGAGAGAAATGGTGAAGGAAGAAATCTCCGAACTGCAGGGAGAGACGGAAACCTTATCAGAGCGTTTGAAAGTGCTCCTCATCCCGAAAGACCCGAACGATGACAAAAACGTAATCATGGAGATCCGCGGAGCAGCGGGAGGAGAAGAAGCCGCGCTGTTTGCGGGAAATCTCTACAGAATGTACTCCCGTTACGCCGAAATCCAAGGCTGGAAGACTGAAGTCATGGAAGCAAACGTGACCGGAACGGGCGGTTACAAAGAAATCATCTTTATGATTACGGGAAAAGGCGCATACTCCAAGCTGAAGTATGAAAATGGCGCGCACCGCGTACAGCGTGTTCCGGAAACGGAATCAGGCGGCCGTATTCATACATCCACGGCGACGGTGGCGTGTCTTCCTGAAGCGGAAGAAGTAGAAGTGGACATCCACGAAAAAGACATCCGCGTCGATACATTCGCATCAAGCGGACCGGGCGGACAAAGCGTAAACACGACGATGTCAGCCGTACGCCTGACGCATTTACCGACCGGTGTCGTCGTATCCTGTCAGGATGAAAAATCTCAGATTAAAAACAAAGAAAAAGCGATGAAGGTGCTCCGCGCCAGAATCTATGACAAATTCCAGCAGGAAGCTCAGGCTGAATATGATCAGACCCGCAAATCAGCCGTCGGTTCAGGCGACCGTTCCGAGCGTATCCGCACATACAATTTCCCGCAAAACCGTGTGACGGATCACCGCATCGGCCTGACGATTCAAAAGCTGGATCAAATCCTGGAAGGCAAGCTTGATGAAGTGGTTGAAGCGTTAATCGTAGAAGACCAGTCAAGCAAGCTCCAGCAGGCGGAAAATTAAGATGAAGACCGTTTTTGAAGCCCTAAGCTGGGCTTCTTCTTATTTAACCGAAGCGGGAAGAGAAAAAAACGCGGCCGAGCTGCTGCTGTTAAATGATACCGGAATGGATCGGAGCAAACTTCTCGCAAGTCTGCAGGAGCCCGTCGGCGAGGACGAGCTTTATCGATTCAGACGGCACGTGGAGATGCATAAGGAAGGTATTCCGATTCAATATATTATCGGGAAAGAACAGTTTTACGGCAGGGAATTTTTTGTGAATGACGATGTTCTCATTCCGCGTCCGGAAACGGAAGAAGTCGTCTTTCATCTGCTGGACAGACAGAAGCGGGCATTTTCCGAGGCAGAACGCCTGAACGTCATTGATATCGGTACGGGGAGCGGAGCCATTGCGGTGACGCTCGCGCTTGAATGCGGACATTTTTCAGTATCGGCTTCGGATATTTCAAAAGAAGCGCTGCAGGTGGCGGAAAGAAATGCGCAAAACCTCGGAGCGGACGTGTGTTTTTTGCAGGGAGATCTGTTAACTCCTTTTATTTCATCAGGAAAAAAAGCGGATATTATTGTTTCCAATCCGCCGTATATTTCTGAAGAAGAAATGGCGGATTTGTCGGATATCGTCCGTTTCCATGAGCCGCTTCATGCTCTTACGGACGGCGGTGACGGTTTGAAATTCTACAAGCGGTTTATGGAGGAGCTGCCTCTTGTCATGAAAGATAAAGCGCTTGTCGTCTTTGAAATCGGATATAATCAGGGGAAAGCGGTGAAAGACCTGTTCCGTCATTCCTTTCCGAATGCGGAAGTGGAAGTCGTACAGGACATCAACGGAAAAGACAGAACCGTATCCGCGGTCATCACATCATAACAAAAGCCCGCCGGTGACGCACACGGCGGGCTTTTGTTACAATGGAAAGAAAATGAAAGGGGCATCAGCCTTGAAAAAAGCGTTCGCCTTCGGATGTATACTCGCCGCCGCAGCTTATGCGGCGGGGTTTGTTCTGCCGTTTGGTTTTGACATCATTTTCGGCGCCGTTACGGCTGTACTTATCGTCACAGCGATCATCGTTTCCGGGTTGGCCGTAAGCGGAGCGGAGCAGCGGGCCAATTATCATTCTGAAACAGAAGAAGGACGGCACGCCCGTTTAAAGATGGCCGCCGTTTTCTTTTGCGCCGCTCTCCCTTCAGCCGGCTGTCTGCTGATTACGCTTCTGTAGCCGGATTTTGTCTTTGCAGCAATACGGAATCCCACACCCAATAGACGACGGCTGTTAAAACCGCAAAGATATAAAAGGCTGAATTAGAAAACAGAGATTGGCCTGACGGCTGCAAAAGACCGAAGATGATCCCGTTCGCAATGAATGACACCCCTAAATAATAAAGAAAATACAGCGGATGAAATCTCTTCGGCTTTTTATTCAGAAAGTATTGAAGCGGCAGCGCAAAAATCAAATAAGGAAACAAAAAATAAAACGCCATCGAAATGAAAGCCGCGATAATGAATTGATGAACATACAAAATAGAATAAATGACAGACATACATGCCGCCGACAGCAGCACGGTGTAATTATATTTCATCTGAAAACCTCCTATCAAAATAATATCGTACCATATTTTGAATCTGTCAATGCAGATTATCAGCTTGCTAGATTTTTTTCTTCCCGCCGGTTTAAACCTTTTCCGTCATGTCCATAATGGGACTAGATAAAAAAAGCACGGAGAGGAACGGTGAGGACCGATGAAACAGACAATGATGATCTGCATATATATTTTTCTTTTATTATCAGGAGCGCTTGCGGGTTTGACAAAAGAAGAAACAGCGCGGGCATCAGCCGATGAGCCCGTCGTCATACCGGATGAAGCGATCCGGCTCAGGATTTTGGCCAACAGTGATAACGATGAGGATCAAAAGCTCAAGCGCCAGATCAGAGATGCTGTAAACAAGCAAATCACGGACTGGGTGAAAGATATCACTTCCATTGAAGAAGCGCGGCGGCTCATTCGTTCGAAGCTTCCTGAAATTAAAGAAATCGCCAAACAAACGATGAAAGAAAAGGGTGCGCATCAATCCGTTTCAGTTCAATTCAATAAAATCTCGTTTCCGACAAAGCTGTACGGCAATATGGTCTATCCGGCCGGAAAATATGAAGCGATTTTAATTACACTCGGCAATGGCGAGGGCGCCAACTGGTGGTGCGTCTTGTTTCCGCCGCTGTGCTTCCTTGATTTCTCAAACGGCGAAGCGGTGAAAGATCAGGAAGACGGCGGACAGAAGCAGGAAGAAACGCAGAAACAGACTAAAAAAGTGCTGGATGACGTAAAAGCAAAGGCTGATAAAGCGAAGAAAGAAAAGAAAGATGACGATGATACGGAAGTGAAGTTTTTCCTCGTCGATTGGATTTCAGATCTATTTTCCTGAAGCAAAAGGCATAAATCCGGATTCGATTCATAGATTGGAAGAAAGAGTTGATCGAAACGGAGGGAAATATATGTTTTATCAGCTAAGAGTGGCAAGAGATCAAGATACGGAGGCGCTGGAGGCCTTTTTGAAAAAGGCTGATACGGCACATGCGGAAATCGATCAGCAGATCAGCCGTTTTATCGTGCTGGAAGACAGTGAAAAAAAGATTGCCGCCTGTCTCGGGATCGAAAAATTCAGCGGCGGAAAAGGGCTTCTCCGTTCACTCGTCATGTCGGACAGGCTGAATCAAAGCCATATCGTTACACTGTTTCAAAGTATGGATGTGCTGTGCAAAAAACATGAGATTCAAGATGTCTACTTAGTCGCCAATCAGCCCTCATCTGCTGAGTTTCTGAATGTGATGGGATTTGAAGCGTGCGCCGATGCGCCTGATGAACTGTATACGTCCGAACATTTCCGCAATTCGTTATGCACAGAAGGTTCGTTTTTAATGGTGAAAACCTCTGCCTGATCTAACTTATACACAAGGTTATCCACTTATTAAAAAGTGTTGTCCACAGTTTGTGGATAACACTTGTTTTATTAAAGGACATCTTTTATACTTTCAAAAGGAATACACGAGAGAAAATAAAGTTTTACCGCTTTAAAATAAGGAGTTTGGTTATACATGAAAACAAGAAGATGGTTTGTGGATTGTTCCGCAGAATTATCCACAACCGATCCCCAGATTACACAAGCCGCGGAATTGCTCCGGCAGAATGAGGTTGTGGCTTTTCCGACAGAAACCGTTTACGGACTGGGCGCTAACGCTGAAAATACGGAAGCCGTAACGAAAATATATGAGGCGAAAGGAAGGCCGAGCGATAATCCGCTGATTGTGCATATATCCCATATCAGCCAGCTTGATCGTTTTATCAGCCATATTCCTGAGACGGCGAAAAAGCTTATGAAGCTATTCTGGCCGGGAGCACTGACCCTTGTCCTGCCGTGTAAGCCCGGTGTGCTGTCACCCCGTGTCACCGCGGGACTTGAAACGGTAGCGGTCAGAATGCCTGATCATCCGGTAGCATTAGCCCTCATCAGCTCGGCCGGACTGCCGATCGCCGCGCCGAGCGCCAATTTATCAGGAAAACCGAGCCCGACGAAGGCCGAGCATGTAGCTCATGATTTAAACGGACGCATTGCCGGTATTGTGGACGGCGGCGCGACGGGAATCGGAGTGGAATCAACCGTTCTGTCCTGTACGGGGAAACAGCCCGTGCTGCTTCGTCCGGGCGGCGTGACAAAAGAGCAGATTGAATCCGCCGCCGGTCCGGTTCTTGTGGATAAAGGGCTGACCGAAGAAGATGAGGTTCCTATTTCTCCCGGTATGAAATATACACATTACGCGCCTTCTGCGCCGATGGCTATTGCCGACGGCGGCGCCCGGAGAATTCAAGAACTGGCAGACACATATAAAAGCCGGGGGAAACGAATCGGCATTCTGACAACAGAAGAGAACGCCGATAGTTACCAGGCTGATTATATCAAGGTCTGCGGCAGACGCGCCGACCTTGAAACAGTGGCGTCCGCCTTATACGATGCGCTCCGCAGCTTTGATGAAGCGGAAGTGGACATGATTATTTCTGAGTCCTTTCCGGATACCGGAGTGGGGCTCGCCATTATGAACAGGCTGATGAAAGCCGCAGGCGGCACCGTTATCCATTAACTTGTTCTACCCCTTATCGGACATGCATAAGCTAAACAAGCGGGCACGTCCAAGGGGGTTTTTATTTCATGTCGAATCTATTCATCGGGGAACTTGTCTCCTTAAGCATCATGGCATTTGCTTTGGGGACGGATGCCTTTTCCGTCGGGCTCGGGATGGGAATGATTCAGCTGAAGAAAAAACAGATTTTTCATATAGGGGTTGTCATCGGGCTGTTTCATGTCATGATGCCGCTTACGGGAATGGCGGCCGGGCATCTGCTGTCCGGTTTTCTGGGGATGCTCGCCGTTTACATCGGCGGATCTCTTCTCTTCATTTTAGGGGTGCAGATGATCATTGCCGCGTTTAAACAATCAGACGGGCCGCTCATATCTCCGGCAGGCTCGGGACTGTTGCTGTTTGCGATCGGTGTCAGTCTGGACAGCTTTTCTGTCGGGCTCAGTCTCGGGATGAACGGCTCCAATCCGTTTCTGGCCGTTACGCTGTTCGGGGTTTTCAGCACCGTTTTAACATGGGCGGGCCTTTTGGCGGGAAGAAAGGTGCAGTCGTGGCTCGGCTCCTACAGCGAAGCGCTTGGCGGAGCCATTTTGATCGGATTCGGGCTGAAACTGCTTTTACCGATATAAGATACGTAAAAAAGAAACGAAGATGCCGTTTCTTTTTTCTTCATTTATAATAGGCAGTAAGAGGTGACGGACATGAAAATAATCTTTGTATGTACAGGCAATACGTGCCGCAGTCCTATGGCTGAGGCTCTTTTTAAATCCATTGCAGAAACGAAAGGGCTGGATGTCAGCGTAAGCTCGGCCGGCGTATTCGCGTCTCCGCACGGAAAAGCGTCGGCCCATGCCGTAGAAGCGCTGTTTGAAAAACGGATCGCTCTCAATCACAGTTCATCTCCCTTATCGGAAGAACATATCGAGACGGCTGATCTGGTGCTGGCGATGACTGAACAGCACAAACAGCTGATTGAAGGCCGATATCAAAACAGTCAGGGCAAAGTCTTTACCATTAAAGAATACGTAACGGGGGAAAACGGCGATATCTCTGATCCGTTCGGCGGTCCGCTTGATGTTTATAAACAGACGCGGGACGAACTGGAGGAGCTGCTGACCCTTTTGGCTGATCAATTGCTTGACGGAAAAAGCAAGTAATCTGTCAGAAAATCTGCAAACAGGTCATTTGCAAAACGAATGTGAAAGAGTAGAATGAAATCAACGGATTTCGTAATAAAAAGGACAAGCACACTGGGCTGTCTTCGCCCAGCCACACCTAGGAGGTAAATGAATGAAAGTAGCTATTGCGTCAGATCACGGCGGCGTCCATATCCGCGAAGAAATAAAAAGTCTTTTGGATGAATTGCAGATTGAATACATTGATATGGGCTGTGAATGCGGCGACGGCTCTGTCGATTATTCAGACTACGCTTTTCCGGTAGCGGAAAAAGTGGTGAACGGCGAAGCTGACAGGGGAATTTTAATTTGCGGCACAGGCATCGGCATGAGCATCTCCGCAAATAAGGTAAAGGGCATACGCTGTGCGCTTGCCCATGACACCTTCAGCGCAAAAGCGACACGTGAACACAATGACACGAATGTTCTTGCGATGGGCGAACGCGTCATCGGCCCGGGGCTGGCGCGCGAAATCGCAAAAGTCTGGCTGACGACTGAATTTACGGGCGGCCGCCACGAACGGCGGATCGGCAAAATCGCAGATTACGAAGAAAAAAATCTGTAAGAGGTGCTGGACAATGGAAGAGATGAAGCAAAAATGGACGGACATGCTGATTGAGTTTCAAGAGCAGGCAGGACTGACGGACGGCAGTCTGCTGGTGATCGGGTGCAGTACAAGTGAAGCCGCCGGAAGCCGGATCGGCACCGCCGGAAGCGGGGATTGGGCTGAATTGATATACGGCGGACTTAACCGGTTTAAGGAAAAAACGGGTGTGCATCTTGCTTTTCAATGCTGCGAGCATTTAAACAGGGCGCTTGTCATTGAAGCGGAAACGGCCGAGCGGTTCAGGCTCCCCATTGTTTCAGCCGTCCCCGTCCCGAAAGCGGGCGGAGCGATGGCCTCTTATGCATACCGGCAGATGCGTTCTCCCGTGCTCGCCGAATCGATTCAGGCTGACGCCGGGATTGACATCGGCGATACGTTCATCGGCATGCATCTGAAACCCGTTGCCGTCCCTGTCCGGATTTCAAGCCGTGAGCTTGGAGAAGCACATGTGACGATGGCCCGGACAAGACCGAAGCTGATAGGCGGAATTCGCGCCGTTTATGAATGCGAATGATGAAAATACTTTTCCTATATAATGTTCGTGTTTTCTAATTAAATTTTGTGATTTTTTTAAATAAGCTGTTACATTCACCTGAAAAACCATGTACAATAAGGGTGGTAAAAATAAAGAACAGGAAACTGATAGGAGAGGATCTCGCTGATGAAACATTTACCTGTACAAGACAAACAAGTGTTTAACGCCATCAAAGATGAGCGTAAGCGTCAACAGACTAAGATCGAATTAATTGCTTCTGAAAACTTCGTGACGGAAGCGGTAATGGAAGCACAAGGCTCCGTTTTAACAAACAAATATGCTGAAGGCTACCCCGGCAAACGCTACTACGGCGGCTGTGAGCATGTTGATGTCGTCGAGGACATCGCCCGCGACCGCGCGAAAGAGATTTTCGGAGCTGAGCATGTAAACGTTCAGCCGCACTCAGGCGCTCAGGCGAACATGGCTGTTTACTTCACGATTTTAGAGCACGGCGACACGGTGCTCGGGATGAACCTCTCCCACGGCGGCCACTTAACACACGGAAGCCCGGTTAATTTCAGCGGCGTTCAATACAACTTTGTAGAATACGGTGTCGATAAAGACACGCAATATATAGATTATGAAGATGTGCGTGAAAAAGCGCTGGCGCATAAGCCGAAACTCATCGTTGCCGGAGCGAGCGCGTACCCCCGCACGATCGACTTTAAAAAATTCCGTGAAATCGCTGATGAAGTCGGCGCTTACTTCATGGTCGACATGGCGCATATCGCGGGTCTTGTCGCAGCCGGTCTTCATCCGAATCCGGTTCCTTACGCTGACTTTGTAACGACAACGACTCACAAAACACTTCGCGGACCCCGCGGAGGAATGATCCTTTGCCGTGAAGAGTTCGGCAAAAAGATTGATAAATCCATTTTCCCGGGAATCCAAGGCGGACCGCTTATGCATGTCATCGCGGCCAAAGCCGTTTCTTTCGGAGAAGTGCTTGAAGATGAGTTCAAAACATATGCGCAAAACGTCATCTCGAACGCGAAGCGCCTGGCTGAGTCTCTGAACAAAGAGGGCATTCAGCTCGTATCAGGCGGAACGGATAACCACCTTGTGCTTGTCGACCTCCGTTCTCTCGGTCTGACCGGAAAAGTCGCTGAACACGTTCTTGATGAAATCGGCATTACATCTAATAAAAACGCGATCCCTTACGACCCGGAAAAACCGTTCGTCACAAGCGGAATCCGTCTCGGTACGGCAGCTGTGACAAGCCGCGGATTTGACGGTGACGCGCTTGAAGAAGTCGGCGCCATCATCGGCCTCGCGCTGAAAAATCATGAAGACGAAGCAAAACTTGAAGAAGCGAGACAGCGCGTATCTGCCTTGACTGAAAAGTTTCCTTTATATAAAGAACTGGACTATTAATAAGGAAGAAACCCGCCGGAACCTTAATCCGGCGGGTTTTTTTATGATTTTCTTGAAACTGTTTGTCTTTTTCTGTAGAATCAATAGAAGTGTGAAAAAGTCACTCGGACAACAAAAAAGGAGCTGAACACAGTATGGGAAAGGTTTACGTATTTGATCATCCTTTAATCCAGCATAAGCTGACATATATTCGGAATGAAAATACAGGCACAAAGGATTTCAGAGACCTGGTGGACGAAGTTGCATCACTGATGGCGTTTGAAATTACACGTGATCTTCCTCTTAAAGAAGTGGAAGTGAAAACACCTGTTCAAACAGCGACATCCAAAGTGATTTCAGGGAAGAAACTCGGTATCGTGCCGATCCTGAGAGCGGGTCTCGGAATGGTTGACGGCATGCTGAAATTAATCCCGGCCGCTAAAGTGGGACATGTCGGATTATACCGTGATCCGGAAACCTTAAAACCGGTGGAATACTATGTCAAGCTTCCTTCTGATGTAGAAGAACGCGAATTTATTGTCGTGGATCCGATGCTTGCTACGGGAGGCTCTGCGGTGGAAGCGATAAACAGCCTGAAAAAGCGCGGCGCGAGAAACATTCGTTTTATGTGTCTTGTAGCGGCTCCGGAAGGCGTGGAAGAGCTGATGAAACATCATTCTGACGTTGATATTTATATCGCCGCCCTTGATGAAAAACTGAATGAAAAAGGCTATATCGTTCCGGGCCTCGGTGACGCGGGTGACAGACTGTACGGAACCAAATAAATCGGAAAACCTCATTCAGGGGTTTTCTTTTTTTATCCAGATATTTGCTGAATGGGCAGAGTTCATACATTTATAGGTGAATTTGTGAACATTCTGTGTATGCTTCCGGTATAAAAAGTTTTTTAACTTTAAACAGATTGACACATGTTAGGGGCTATTGTATGCTAAACGAGGGTATTATGAGAAGGTTTTCATTCCTTTCATTTCTAGTATCCATCCTCATTTTAAATCCTCCAAAAAAACCCGTTATATGAGGATTTATCTAAGCGAATGAAACAGCATCCCGTGGCATCAGGAGGATGAGTGGTTTTTTCGAACAGGCCGTTTTGCGGACAAAAAAGGCCTTCTGCAAGGGTTAACCGCATGTTTTGCCGTATCCAGGAATTATATTACATTTTCATCAGGAGACAGATAGTTGATGGACGATCCCAATCTTACATTCAGCAGACAACGAAGATATGTATTTGTGATCTTAGCAATCTATTTGCTGGGATATGGTCTTACGGCGTATAAAACTGTTTTTTTAGGCCTCTTTTTGGGAACTGTTTTCAGTTTGTTTAATTTGTGGCTCTTGACCAGAAGAATGAATGCTTTTGACAAGGCCGTGGCGAAAGGAAAGTCCATACGATCACTCGGGAGCGCAGCGCGTTGGTGCAATGCGATACTTGCGATGGCTGTCGCCTTTAAATATCCCGATAAAGTCAGTGTGGCAAGTGTGATTATTGGATTAATGACAATTTATCCCGTCATTATGATAGATTCCATTATTCAGCTCAAACGTTCATCAATGGAAGAGAGGTGAAAACCCATTGAATCACGATTACAGAACTATTGATTTGTTTGGTCTTACTTTTAATCTGACAAACATTCTGATGATTACTGTGGCAAGTGTGATTGTGCTGCTGATTGCGATTCTCACTACGAGAACGCTGTCTATCCGTCCGGGAAAAGCCCAGAACTTCATGGAATGGATTGTTGATTTTGTCCGCAATATTATAGGCAGTACAATGGATTTAAAAACAGGGGCTAACTTCTTGGCGCTTGGTGTAACCTTGCTGATGTACATATTTGTATCAAATATGCTGGGGCTGCCGTTTTCTGTAACGGTCGGACACGAGCTTTGGTGGAAATCACCGACGGCCGATCCGGCTATTACTCTGACTCTAGCCGTTATGGTTGTGTCGTTAACGCACTATTACGGCGTGAAGATGAAAGGTTTGAAGGAATACTCTAAGGATTACCTCAGACCGGTTCCGCTTATGTTCCCGATGAAGATCATTGAGGAGTTTGCGAATACGCTGACACTCGGACTTCGTCTTTACGGTAACATTTTCGCCGGGGAAATTCTTCTTGGCCTGCTTGCGAATCTGGCGACGAATTTCTACTCAAACAGCTTCTTTCTCGGTTTGGTCGGCACAGTCGGAGCCATTCTTCCGATGCTTGCATGGCAGGCGTTCAGCTTGTTCATCGGTACCATCCAGGCATTTATCTTTACGATGCTGACGATGGTGTACATGTCACACAAAATCAGTCATGATCATTAAAATCATATATCCATTCGGATAACATTTTAAAGGAGGAACTTTTTCATGAATTTAATAGCAGCTGCAATTGCAATCGGTTTAGGTGCACTTGGTGCAGGTATTGGTAACGGTCTGATCGTTTCACGTACGGTAGAGGGAATCGCCCGTCAGCCGGAAGCAGGAAAAGAACTTAGAACTCTTATGTTCATGGGTATCGCATTGGTTGAGGCCCTTCCGATTATCGCTGTCGTTATCGCGTTCTTAGCGTTCTTTGGCTAAGCAAAAAAGCCTTATATGAACTAAAAATGGCGAAGATCACTCTAAGAGAACCTTCGCCATTGCTTTATGTCTGATAAGCAGGCCGTACCGAAACGGCTTTTTATCAGCAGAGAAAACCTGCAGAAGGGAGTTGCCGTAGTAGATGTCTCAATTACCTCTTGAATTAGGACTGTCGTTTAACGGCGGAGATATCCTATTCCAATTGTTAGCTATGTTAGTTTTATTAGCGCTTCTCAAGAAATTCGCTCTTGGACCGCTATTAAATATAATGAAACAGCGTGAAGATCATATCGCCGGCGAAATTACGTCCGCTGAAGAAAGAAATAAAGAAGCGCAGAAGCTGATTGAAGAGCAGCGCGTTCTTTTAAAAGAAGCGAAACAGGAATCACAATCACTCATTGAAAATGCGAAAAAACTGGGTGAAAAGCAGAAGGAAGACATTATTCAGGCTGCACGTGCCGAGTCTGAAAGATTGAAAGAAGCGGCGAGAACCGAAATTGTCAAAGAAAAAGAACAAGCGGTTTCCGCACTTCGCGAGCAAGTCGCATCACTTTCTGTCTTAATCGCATCGAAAGTGATTGAAAAAGAGCTTGATGAACAAGCCCAGGAACAACTGATTCAGGACTATCTTAAAGAGGTAGGAGAAAGCCGATGAGTGGATCTGCTGTCTCTAAACGATACGCGTCAGCGCTTTTCGACATTGCCGTTGAGACTTCTCAAATCAATGAAATCGAAGAAGAGCTTACCGTACTAAAAGAAGTGTTCCGGAACGAAGCCGGATTACAGGAAGTGTTAAGCCATCCGAAGGTATCGGCCGCTAAGAAAAAAGAGCTGATTCAGCAATCGTTCGGCGCACTGTCTGAGTCTGTGCTGCATACGATTTTTCTTCTGATTGACCGCCGCCGGTCTTCGATTGTGCCTGATCTCACAGACGAGTTTATCAAACTTGCCAATCAGGCCCGTCAGACAGAGGACGCGGTTGTTTATTCAGTAAAACCGCTGTCAGAAGCGGAAATGTTATCATTGTCTCAAGTGTTTGCAAAGAAAGCCGGAATCGCTTCGCTCAGAATCAGAAATGAAGTGCAGACGGATTTAATAGGCGGCATTAAAGTCCGCATTGGAAACCGGATTTATGACGGAAGCGTGAGCGGAAAGCTTGAGCGCATGGAACGTCAACTTGCCGGAGGAAATCGATAGAAGGGGTGAAACCTAAGTGAGCATCAAAGCTGAAGAGATTAGCACGCTGATAAAGCAGCAAATTCAAAATTACCAATCTGAAATTGAAGTTCATGACGTAGGTACAGTCATCCAAGTCGGAGACGGTATTGCGCGTGTGCACGGCCTTGACAATTGTATGGCCGGTGAACTTGTTGAGTTTTCAAACGGCGTTTTGGGTATGGCTCAAAACCTTGAAGAATCCAACGTAGGTATCGTTATCTTAGGACCTTACAGAGATATCCGTGAAGGTGATGAGGTCAAAAGAACGGGCCGCATCATGGAAGTTCCTGTAGGTGAAGAATTAATCGGACGTATCGTCAACCCGCTCGGACAGCCGGTAGACGGACTGGGTCCGATTCTGACAAGCAAAACACGTCCGATCGAAAGCCCGGCTCCAGGCGTAATGGACCGTAAATCAGTACATGAGCCGCTGCAAACGGGTATCAAAGCGATCGACGCGTTAATTCCGATCGGCCGCGGACAGCGTGAGCTGATTATCGGGGACCGTCAGACAGGTAAAACATCTGTTGCGATTGATACAATCTTAAACCAAAAAGATCAAGACATGATCTGTGTGTACGTAGCGATCGGTCAAAAAGAATCTACAGTGCGCGGCGTAGTGGAAACACTTCGTAAGCATGGCGCGCTTGATTACACGATTGTCGTGACAGCGTCCGCTTCACAGCCGGCTCCGCTTCTGTACCTTGCACCGTATGCAGGGGTGACAATGGGTGAAGAATTCATGTACAACGGCAAGCACGTTCTCGTCGTATATGATGATTTATCCAAACAAGCGGCCGCTTACCGTGAGCTGTCATTGCTTCTTCGCCGTCCGCCGGGCCGTGAAGCATTCCCTGGGGATGTATTCTATCTTCACTCCCGTCTGCTTGAGCGCGCAGCCAAACTGAGTGACGCAAAAGGCGCAGGATCAATTACGGCGCTGCCGTTCGTCGAAACACAAGCAGGAGATATCTCCGCTTATATCCCGACAAACGTCATTTCCATTACTGACGGACAGATTTTCCTTCAATCCGACCTATTCTTCTCAGGCGTGCGTCCTGCGATCAATGCCGGATTATCCGTATCCCGTGTCGGCGGATCAGCCCAAATCAAAGCGATGAAAAAGGTAGCGGGAACATTGCGTCTTGACCTGGCTTCATACCGTGAACTTGAAGCGTTCGCCCAATTCGGATCTGATCTTGACCAGGCGACTCAGGCGAAACTGAACCGCGGTGCGCGTACAGTTGAAGTGCTGAAGCAAGACTTGAATAAACCGCTTCCGGTTGAAAAACAGGTAGCCATTCTTTATGCGCTGACAAAAGGATATCTTGATGATATTCCGGTTGCGGATATCAGACGTTTTGAAGAAGAGTACTACATGTACCTTGATCAAAACCATAAAGATCTGCTTGACGGCATTGCGAAAACAGGAAACCTTCCTGCTGATGAAGACTTCAAAGCTGCAATCGAAGGCTTCAAACGCACATTTGCACCAAGCAACTAACCCTTAGAAGATGAGAGAAAAAGGTTCTCTTTTTCTCTCTTTTTACGCAAATGAAGAATAAAGGTGGTGAAATCTTTGGCCTCATTACGCGATATTAAGTCAAGGATCACGTCAACGAAAAAAACAAGCCAGATTACAAAAGCCATGCAGATGGTATCCGCTGCGAAGCTGAACCGTGCGGAAACCAACGCGAAGTCATTTGCTCCGTATATGGATAAGATCCAGGAGGTTGTGTTTAACGTCGGAAAAGGCGCGAAAAACGCGAAACACCCGATGCTTGTCTCAAGAGAAGTGAAAAAGACGGCGTATCTCGTCATTACGTCTGACCGCGGGCTTGCGGGTGCGTTTAACAGTTCGGTTTTGCGAAACGCTTACCGCACCATTCAAGAACGCCATCAGTCTAAAGATGAATACACGGTGATTGCAATCGGCAGAGTCGGCCGCGATTTCTTCAAAAAACGGGAAATGCCGATTTTGTCTGAGTTAGTGGGGCTTGGCGACGAGGTCACTTTTGCTCAGATTAAAGATTTGACCCGTCAGACGGTTCAAATGTTTATCGACGGCGCTTTTGATGAACTGCATTTGGTGTATAACCATTTCGTCAGTGCGATTTCACAGGAAGTGACGGAGAAAAAAGTGCTGCCTTTAACGGATTTCGGAACGAGCGGCGGGAAGCGCACGGCTTCTTACGAGTTCGAACCGGATGAAGAAGAGGTGCTCGAAGTGCTGCTTCCTCAATATGCGGAAAGCTTAATTTACGGCGCGCTTCTTGACAGTAAAGCAAGTGAACACGCTGCGAGAATGACAGCAATGAAAAATGCGACTGATAATGCGAAAGAACTCATTGATTCACTTTCGCTATCATATAACCGCGCGCGTCAAGCGGCGATTACACAAGAAATTACCGAAATTGTCGGCGGTGCAGCCGCTTTAGAATAGAAAGATTTTGTCAGGAGGGATAGCGATGAAGAAAGGACGCGTAAGTCAGGTGCTTGGACCGGTTGTCGACGTACGTTTCGAGGACGGCCACTTACCTGCGATTTATAATGCGATTAAAGTTTCACAGCCAGCTACAGGCGAAAATGAAGTAGGCATCGACCTAACGCTAGAGGTTGCTCTTCATTTAGGCGATGATACAGTCCGTACAATTGCCATGGCATCTACGGACGGAATTCAGCGCGGAATGGAAGCTGTTGATACAGGTGCGCCGATTTCTGTTCCTGTCGGTGATGTGACTCTCGGACGCGTATTTAACGTACTGGGAGATAAAATTGATTTAAATGAACCGCTGCCTGCGGATGCTCAAAAGGACCCGATCCACAGATCAGCTCCTTCATTCGATCAGCTTTCAACAGAAGTTGAAATTCTTGAAACAGGTATTAAAGTTGTTGATTTGCTTGCTCCTTACATTAAGGGCGGTAAAATCGGTTTGTTCGGCGGCGCCGGCGTAGGTAAAACCGTATTAATCCAGGAATTAATCAACAACATCGCGCAAGAGCACGGCGGTATTTCCGTATTCGCCGGTGTAGGAGAGCGTACTCGTGAAGGGAACGACCTTTTCTACGAAATGAGCGATTCAGGCGTTATCAAGAAAACAGCCATGGTCTTCGGACAAATGAACGAGCCGCCGGGCGCACGTATGCGTGTAGCACTGACAGGTCTTACAATGGCTGAGCATTTCCGTGATAAACAAGGACAGGACGTACTGTTCTTTATCGATAACATTTTCCGTTTCACACAAGCGGGTTCAGAGGTTTCCGCGCTTCTCGGCCGTATGCCTTCTGCGGTTGGTTATCAGCCGACGCTTGCGACAGAAATGGGTCAGCTTCAAGAGCGTATTACGTCTACAAACGTTGGTTCAGTTACATCTATCCAGGCGATCTACGTGCCTGCCGATGACTACACTGACCCGGCTCCGGCGACAACGTTCGCTCACTTGGATGCAACGACTAACCTTGAGCGTAAATTAACTGAAATGGGTATCTACCCTGCGGTTGATCCGCTGGCTTCCACTTCCCGCGCGCTTGCTCCGGAAATTGTCGGAGAAGAGCATTATGCGGTGGCGCGTGAAGTCCAGTCAACGCTTCAGCGTTACAAAGAACTTCAGGATATTATCGCGATTCTCGGTATGGACGAATTAGGTGAAGAAGACAAGCTTGTCGTTCACCGCGCCCGCCGTATCCAGTTCTTCCTTTCTCAAAACTTCCACGTAGCTGAGCAGTTTACGGGACAAAAGGGTTCTTACGTGCCTGTTAAAGAAACGGTACGAGGCTTTAAAGAAATCCTTTCCGGTAAATATGACCATCTTCCGGAAGATGCATTCCGTCTTGTGGGACGCATTGAAGAAGTCATTGAGAATGCAAAAGAGATGGGTGTAGAAGTTTAATCTGGTCCTAGGAGGGTAAAAGCATGAAGACCGTTAAAGTCAATATCGTTACTCCCGACGGCCCAGTATATGATGCTGATATTGAAATGGTAAGTGTAAGAGCCGAGAGCGGTGATCTCGGTATCTTGCCTGGCCATATTCCGACCGTGGCTCCGCTTAAAATCGGCGCTGTCCGCCTTAAAAAAGACGGGCAGACCGAATTGGCGGCTGTCAGCGGCGGATTTTTAGAAGTCCGTCCTGATCAGGTCACTATCCTTGCACAAGCCGCTGAAACAGCGGAAAGCATTGATAAAGAGCGCGCCCTTGCTGCGAAAAAGCGGGCGGAAGACCGTTTGAACAAACGATCAGATGATACTGACATTCGTCGGGCTGAGCTTGCGCTACAGCGGGCTGTAAACAGATTGGATGTTGCAGGAAACTAAAAAAGAATCCTTCTCGGCTGTCTGAGAAGGATTCTTTTTCTATATTAACGCATAAGAGATTCATAGACGCCGATAAGCGGATG
The DNA here is from genome assembly GCF_032461585.1 of Bacillus sp. IS1. Lineage (NCBI taxonomy): Bacteria > Bacillati > Bacillota > Bacilli > Caryophanales > Bacillaceae > Bacillus > Bacillus sp. IS1. Next base: position 432,622 of record NZ_JAWCWR010000002.1, read on the forward strand.
ATCCTCTTCTTTTTGCAGATATAAATGTTCGCAGCAGTTGTCGGTGTGCCACGTTTTGTTTCCTCTCCGCACACCCGTCGTATAGGCGCCGTCCGTATACGGATAAGGTTTGACGACCCATTCGGCATCGTCATGGTGTCGGATGGCGCAATCGATGACATACACACTGAGCATTTTCTCAAATTCGTCAATCGGCAGGTTCCAATCCGCCAAAAGCAGCTCTTTTATGCTGCGGAAGTAAAGAGCTTCCACTTCCAGCAGGCTGCCGCGTGAATAATCAAGAGAAATGTTGAAAAACTGACATAATTCTTTCAGTTCCTCTGTTTGAGACTGTCTATAATCATAGTAGAATGCTATCGCTTCCCACTCGTGGTCAAATACGGGAAGTGTTTCTCCATACTGCTTTTCCGGATGAAAAAAGGAATGATTCATATTCCCATCTCCTTTCCAAAAAAGTATATCATGCCGGAGAACGGACATTTAAGCGGGGATTGCCCCTAATTTTGGATAAAAATTCTGATGTAAAAATGATCATCTTTCTCTCTTCTTCTTATATAATAAGAGAGGATATGAGGGGCGGAAAAAATGAAAGGAGATGGGATTTGTGAATGTATTGGGGCAGCAGGCCGCAATCAGCATCCTGGTTCACCTGGTATGCATTGCGGTGACATGGTGGGCGCTTCAGGCCGTCAACTTTGATCCGCTGATCCGAAAAGGAAAAATAGTGCAGGCGAGGCTGCTGATCATTCTTCTTACCATTGCGATCGGTACGGCAGTCGCTGACTTCTTTTTAGATTATCTTACCTATTCGAAACAGCTTCCATACTTATTTTAAGATGTTTCGTCTGTTGAAATGAAGGGAATCGCTGGGTGAGCAACCAATTTTTCTTCACCCGCTTGGCGAGTTTTGACGAAGTTTTCCATGTATCGCTTTCCCCGGCTCCGGCAAAAATGGGAGTAAGGGGGAGAGATCGGTATGAAGAAAAAAAGAGCAGGCCGCATCATCTTATTTTTTGTTTTTTTAAGCGCCTTAATAGCGGTATTTCATTCCATTCATGCAAGTGAGCTGTCTCCGCTTGCCCAGATTGCCGAAGGAATGGAGCGGCAGCAGGTCACTGTAGATGAATGGACGCTTCATGCGAAAGAAAATCTGAACCTGTCACTGAGTGAATTTGATGACAAGGTAAAAGAACTGAAGACGCAGTATCCGCAATATCACTGGAAAACCGCGCGGGAAGATAAAATCGTAAAGGCCGTCGGCACGTATTCTGACAAAAAAAATCACACAACTTTTAAACTGCAGCTCGTCACTACCCTCAAAAACCAGAACCCAACTTCGTATTTATTATATGAGCAAATGAGCCCGGAGCAACCGGAAAACTGGAATGATACATATGAACAGTTTGAACGGCAGGCACATGACATATTTCAAAATAAAGTATTTATTTTTACTTGTCTAAAGGGTCATTTAAATGATAATATGAGTATTGTTTTGCAAAAAAAAGCAGAACAGCTCATGAAAGAATTTGAAGCAAGTCCAGTTGAACATGTAGTTGAGCCTCATTTCGTTTCTGTTTCTGCATTTACATATAAGTGGACAGATTACATCATGACATCGAAACATAAGATGAATGTGCAAGTTGCGCTTAGAAGTGCGGGAATGGGCGAAAAACATACCGTTACGGTTGGCACACCAATCGTGACGACTGAATATTAATATAGAGAATATAGGGACGCGGAGGGGAATACCTTGGAAAAAATCATCGTCCGCGGCGGTCAGAAGTTAAACGGCACAGTGAAAGTTGAAGGAGCAAAAAATGCCGTTTTACCAGTTATCGCTGCATCTTTATTAGCAAGTGAAGAAAAAAGCGTAATATGTGATGTACCTACGCTCTCCGATGTATATACAATCAACGAAGTGTTGCGTCATTTAGGAGCAGATGTGCATTTTGAGAATAATGAAGTTACCGTAAACGCTTCTTACGCTTTAGAAACAGAAGCACCTTTTGAATATGTGCGTAAAATGCGCGCGTCAGTGCTTGTTATGGGCCCTCTGTTAGCCCGTACGGGTCATTCAAGAGTAGCGCTTCCAGGCGGCTGCGCAATCGGCTCAAGACCGATTGATCAGCATTTAAAAGGCTTTGAAGCAATGGGTGCAAAAATCAAAGTAGGCAACGGCTTTATTGAAGCAGAAGTGGAAGGCCGTCTGCAGGGCGCAAAAATCTATTTAGATTTCCCAAGTGTGGGTGCGACAGAAAACTTGATTATGGCAGCTGCTTTAGCTGAAGGAACAACAACGCTTGAAAACGTGGCAAAAGAGCCTGAAATCGTTGACTTAGCGAACTATATCAATGCGATGGGCGGAAAAATCCGCGGAGCCGGCACAGGCACCATTAAAATTGAAGGTGTCGAGAAGCTTCGCGGCGTAAGACACAACATCATTCCTGACCGTATTGAAGCGGGTACTTTCATGGTGGCTGCGGCTATCACGGAAGGAAATGTATTAGTCAAAGGTGCGGTTCCTGAGCATCTTACGTCTTTAATTGCGAAGATGGAAGAAATGGGAGTCAAAATTACGGATGAAGGAGAAGGCCTTCGTGTCATCGGTCCTGCCCAGCTGAAGCCGATCGACATTAAAACGATGCCTCACCCAGGATTCCCGACTGATATGCAGTCGCAAATGATGGCGCTGCTTCTCCGTGCGAGCGGAACAAGCATGATTACTGAAACTGTGTTTGAAAACCGTTTTATGCATGCTGAAGAATTCCGCCGGATGAATGGCGACATTAAAATTGAAGGTCGTTCTGTGATCATTAACGGTCCTGTACAGCTGCAAGGCGCAGAAGTTGCCGCTACGGACCTGCGTGCGGGCGCGGCGCTGATTCTTGCGGGATTAGTGGCTGAAGGTCATACACGCGTCACGGAACTGAAGCACTTGGATCGCGGTTATGTGAATTTCCATCAAAAACTTGCGGCTCTCGGCGCTGACATCGAGCGTGTCGTTGATGAAACGGCCGCTGAACAAGAAAGCAAAGAAGTCGTAACTGACCTAAACGCATAATGGCTGTAAAAACAGTATGTCAATCTGGCATACTGTTTTTTTATGGTTTATCATCATTATTATGCTCTGATTTCCAAAAAAGAATACGTTTTTCGCGTGAAAAATGGAATAAAGATTCTGTCCAAAAGGAAGTCATATTAGCTTGTCCCTGCCCATAAGATGAAGTAGAGTCGAATCCCAAGCAGGAGGCAGCTGATATATGAAACCGATTGTATTTCTACTATCCGGGCTGTGTATACTTATTCTTCTAGTCCCCACCATTCTCGTCCTTCCGTTTCAGGCAGAAAAAGGCGCAGCCGTAAACAGAGAGCCCGGACACAAAACAGCACACACCACACGAGAAACAAAAGGAGCAGAAACATTGAAAGAATCACCTGTATCCATTCCGGTTTATCGGACATCCAATCATTCTGTAGAAAACATTCCGCTTGAAGAGTACGTGGTCGGTGTCGTGGCTTCCGAAATGCCCGCAAACTTTAAACCGGAGGCCTTAAAAGCCCAGGCGCTCGCCGCCCGGACATTCATCGTCAGACTGATGGTCGCTGACTCAGCCGTTCAGGCGCCGAAAGGATCACTGGTGGATGATACGCAAATGTTCCAAGTCTATCAAAGCAAAAGCCAGCTGAAAAAAGAATGGGGTTCTAAGTACGCACACAACCTCAAGAAAATCACAAACGCGGTCGCCGGCACGCAAGGAAAGATTTTAACGTACGATAACAAGCCGATTGAGGCATCTTTCTTCTCTACGAGCAACGGGTATACGGAAAATGCGGAAGCCTATTGGACAAGCGCCATTCCTTATTTAAAGAGCGTGAAAAGTCCGTGGGATAAACAATCGCCGAAATATCTCGCCACCCAGACCTTCAGTGTGCCGGAGTTTCAGCAAAAGCTCGGCGTACAGCTCTCGGGACAAAACACAGTGGGACAGATTACAGCCAGAACGCCGGGCCATCAAGTGGCGACGGCCGTCATAAACGGCAAAAAGCTGAAGGGAAGAGACATCCGGGAAAAACTCGGACTCCGTTCTGCCGACTTTGAATGGAAACGAAACGGCGGCAGCATCACCATTACGACAAAAGGATTCGGCCACGGCGTCGGCATGAGCCAGTACGGTGCCAATTACATGGCGCAGCAGGGGAAATCCGTGGCGGACATCGTCAAGCATTATTATCAGGGAGTGGACATTTCCGAAGCAGATTCATTTTTAAACAAATATATGGCGAAAAAATAGACGCTTTCATGAGCGTCTGTTTTTTTTGAAAACTATTCCATAAACGGTAAAGCAACCAACAGACTCATATAACGAAAGCCTAAAGGCTGACAAATGTCGATTGAAGGCTGAGCGCCGGGTGTAAATCACTGATAAAAATGCCGCTTCTATGTGAATATACGCAAAAATAATGAGGAACGCCGTCCTATTTATTTCCCTTTTCATCTCATTTACGATAAATATTGTTCGGCGTTGAACGTAAATCTATTGAAAAGGGGAAAAAGCAATGAAAAAAACATTTTCACTCATACTCATGCTCGGATTGATGCTGACTGCTGCATCTCCTGCTTTTGCTGCCGAGAATGCAAACGAGAAGACTCTTTCATTTAAAAACAATACCGCCATTTTACTTGATGCGAGCGGCAGTATGGCAAAACGGATTGACGGTGTTTCTAAATACAACATGGCAAAAGAAGAAATTGTCCGTTTTGCGGATCAAATTAAATCTAAATCACAGGTCAGAATGACGGTTTTCGGTTCGGAAGGCAATAATAAAAACTCCGGAAAGGTTCAATCTTGTGAATCCATTCGCGGTGTGTACGGATTCCAAAGGTTTGACAGACAGAGCTTCCTTAACTCTCTTAACGGAATCGGACCTACGGGCTGGACACCGATTGCAAAAGCATTAGAGGATGCGAAGGCTTCCTTTACCGGTTTGCACAAACTTGGCAGTAAATCCGTTTTCCTGTTGACGGACGGCGAGGAGACATGCGGAGGAGATCCTGTTAAGACAGCGAAAGAACTTCGCAAACAGCATATTAAAGTCAACGTGATCGGCTTTGACTTTAAGGAAGGCTTCAACGGCCAGCTTCACGAGATTGCCAAAGCGGGCGGAGGAAAATATTACGAAGCTCACAGCCAAAAGGATATGAACCGCATCTTTACAATGGCAGCGAGTTCATTAGCGGAATAAGAAAAGGTGCCGTTTATCGGCCCTTTTTTTTATTTTTATTTAACAAAAATTTCAAGAAAAGGTGAAGAGAAAACTGTAAAAAGAATCAGATTCCGGACTTATATTACAAAAAGGGCGAAAAAGGCATTAAATCTGTCATCATTTATCCAATCTTTTTAGGATGATGCGCATAATTCTGTTCATTTTTAACGGCGTACCGCCGCTTATACAAAAGGAATCCCGCCCTATATCTTTTTGCATACTCGTCATCTAGCATAGAGAAGAGCCGGGGGCCCATCGGCCAAAAACAAACGGAGAGGAATGAAGGAAATGAAAAAAATGTTCACTGCGGGGATTGTCGGACTTTTGACGCTTTCACTCGGATCACCTGTTTTTGCAGCTGAGAAAAAGCACGAAGAAACAAACGTTGCCGTGCTGTTTGATGCAAGCGGAAGCATGATACAAAAAACAGGGGGAGAGCGTAAAATAGATGTTGCGAAAGAGTCTGTCACTTCTTTTGCGGAAGTTCTTCCTGAAGACACGAATCTGATGCTTCGGGTATTCGGGCATAAGGGCAATAATAAAAACTCAGGCAAAGCCGTATCATGTAATGCGACAGAAACGTTATACGGCCTTCAGCCGTACGCCGTGACTCCATTTGAGCAATCACTCAGCAAGATTAAACCGACCGGCTGGACACCGATTGCGAAAGCGCTTTCTGATACGCGTGAAGAATTTGAGCGGGCCGGCGCCGCGGGGAAAAACGTCGTATATCTGATCACAGACGGTGAAGAAACATGCGGCGGGAATCCTCAGGCCGAAATTCAAAAGCTCCGTAAAGCGAATGTCAACACGGTCGTCAATATCATCGGCTTCAACTTCGGCATGAAAGGAAGCGAAAGCCTTGAAAAAGCGGCGGAAGCGGGAGGCGGCACATATGTCTCAGCTGACAGCGCGGACGAGTTCAAACAGGCTTGGGAAGACGCTGCAAAGGATTTAGCAAAAGAATAGGTTAAAAAAGGACGCCCGCGCGGCGTCTTTTTTGTTTAGAAAACGGAACCGCGGGAATGATACGGATAAAAGGAGATGAACGCTGTTGTTAAAAGGAGCAGGCATTATATTAGTGCTGGCGGCAGTCGTTTTTGTTCTGATGGGAATTTTTCTGAAGCTTGCCGCCTTCATATTCGTCAGTATATTGGCCATTATCGCCGCAGTTATTTTATTCACCATTCTGAGCAGACATCATCGCAATGAAACATAGAGTCCTAAGAGGGCTCTTTTTTTAAACCGCAAATTCGACAAAATACAGGGATTGTGGAAGAATAAAAGAGAAGGATACTGCGGAGGGGAAAACAGTGGATGAAAAAACAACAGCGGTAAGAGACATATACCGCTATGAAAAAGGGGTATTAACAAAGACGGCAGATCGGATGGTTTCAGAGTATCCGCTGACCGTCATGGTGAACGGGCAGGAATTTGTTACGCTCGTCTGCACGCCTGACCATTTAGAGGAACTCGTCATCGGATTTCTCGCATCAGAAGGCGTCATTCGTTTTGAAAAAGAAATCAAAAGCTTTACTATAGATGAAAGTCTCGGGTTTGCATATGTGGAATTGACGAATCCCGGAGTGCTTGAGCAAAAAGACTATACGAAGAGGGTCATCGGTTCATGCTGCGGGAAAGGCCGCCATTTTTACTTTCAGCAGGATGTGAAAACGGCCAAAACCGCCGTCAGCCGTATCACCATAACTCCTGAGACGTGCCTTCGCCTGATGAAGGAGATGCAAAGCGGGAGCGGCACCTTCCGGGAAACGGGCGGTGTCCATAATGCGGCGCTGTGCGATACGGATAAGCTGCTCTTCATGAGGACGGACATCGGGCGCCACAACGCGCTGGATAAGCTGTACGGCTGCTGTTTGAAAAACGGAATGCCGGTCCGTGACAAGCTGATCGTCTTCAGCGGCCGGATTTCCTCAGAGGTTTTATTAAAAGCCGCAAAAATCGGGGTGTCGATTGTCATTTCAAAATCGGCCCCGACGGAGCTCGCGCTGCAAATGGCGGAAGAGCTGAACATAACCGCGATAGGTTTTGTCAGAAACGGATCATTTAACGTATACACACATCCTGAACGGGTTGAACAATAGAAAGGGGTCTTGGGCTTATGAATACAGAAACGCGCCGGGTGACAGACAAAAGGGAAAGGCCGCTCAGGGATCTTCGTATCTCTGTAACCGACCGCTGCAACTTCAGATGCACGTACTGTATGCCAGCCGAATTATTCGGACCGGATTATCCATTTTTACAAAAGACGGAATTGCTCTCCTTCGAGGAGCTTGAGCGGCTTGCGAAGCTGTTTGTCGGCCGCTTCGGGGTTGAAAAAATCAGGCTGACGGGCGGAGAGCCGCTCATGAGAAAAGATATGCCTGAATTGATCAAAAAACTTGCGCGTATCCCCGGACTTAAAGATATCGCGATGACGACAAACGGCTCTCTGCTTCCCGTGTATGCGGAAAAACTGAAGCAGGCGGGGCTGCATCGCGTGACAGTCAGCCTCGATTCTTTAGAGGATGAGCGGTTTAAGGCCATTAACGGCCGCGGGGTTTCGGTGAACAAGGTGCTTGAGGGCATTGAGGCGGCAAAAGCGGCCGGACTCGGTGTGAAAATCAACATGGTTGTTCAAAAGGGCGTCAATGAAAAAGATATCCTGCCGATGGCCCGCTATTTTAAAGAAAAGGGTCATATTCTCCGGTTTATTGAATTTATGGATGTCGGCAATACGAATCAATGGAATAAAAAAGACGTGATCACGAAGGCCGAGATTATTGATCTGATCAACCAGCACATGCCGACGGAGCCGATAGAAGCGAATTATAAAGGAGAGGTCGCTTCCAGGTTCCGCTATCTTGACGGTTCCGGCGAAATCGGCGTAATTTCCTCCGTATCGGATGCATTCTGCGCCTCTTGCAACAGAGCGCGCCTGTCGGCGAGAGGCGAGCTGTTTACGTGCCTGTTTGCGTCAAGCGGCTATGATGTTCGGAAACTCGTGCGCGGCGGTCTGACCGATGACGAATTGACGGAATCCATCGCTTCTGTCTGGAGAAATCGCACGGATCAGTATTCAATTGACCGCGCGCTTTCTAAAACGGATGGGAAAAAGAAAGTGGAAATGTCTTATATAGGCGGATGAAGAAAAGCTTGCCCGGACCAGGGCAGGCTTTTTTATTCACATTATGAGAGCGGTCTGTTCAAAAAATACCGGTAACAGCCGAAATATATGATAGGAATTTTGATGCAGGACAATCAAGTTATGCAATTCCAAAGCCATACAATATGTTAAAATATAACCAATAGAAATTAGAAAAGGTTGTGAAAGGGGCATGACCGCATACGAGATTCCGTCATCTCAAGTTGGAGTTAAGATCAACAAATGGTACAAGCACATTTTAGCGTTTCAAGCGGCTGATGCCATAAAGCTGAAAGAGGAAATTGATGAGGATATACAACGTATGGAGGAAGACCAGCTGCTGCTGTTATATTATCAGCTGATCAGCTACCGCCATCATATTATGCTTGATTACGTCAAGCCGGAATGCACCGAACAATCACAGATTCAGTACAGCGAGCTGCAAAAGACGATCGAAAGCACGGACAGCATATCGGGACTGTCTGAGTATTATTTCCATTTGTTCAGAGGGATGTATGAATTCGATCACAATAACTATGTTGCGGCTATTTCTTTTTACCGGAAAGCGGAAAAACTCCTTTCATTTGTCGAGGATGATATAGAGAGGGCGGAATTCCATTTCAAGATGTCTGAAGTGTTTTATGTCATGAAGCAGACTCATTTTTCCATGAATCACGGGATTCAGGCGCTGGATACGTATATGAAACACGATTTCTACAGAGTGCGGAGAATTCAATGCCATTTCGTCATCTCAGGAAACTACATCGACTGCAAAAACTACGACAAAGCGCTTGAGCATTTAGACGAAGCCCTCCGCCTTTCTTTGCTTGAAGGACAGCCCCGCCTGATCGGGTCTTCGCTTTACAATCTGGGGAATTGTTATTCTGAAAAGCGCGATCTGGATGAAGCGGCCCGGTACTTTAGAAAAGCGGTTCCCGTTTTTGAAGAGCATCAGCTTGAACAGCTTCCGAAGGCGCTGTTCAGCTTAACGCACACCCTTTTCAGGCTGCATGATGACCAAGCGGCCCTTACCTATTATGAAAGAGGGGTCATGATCGCGAAAGAACGGGGCGACCGATTCAGTTTAGAGAAGTATAAGTTTTTACAAGCGCTTTATTTGGAGTCACTCAATATGGATTTAATCCATGAAGTGTTTGACTATATGAATGAAAAATCGCTGTATGTGTATATTGAAGATTTCGCCTTGGAGGCCGCCATTTACACAAGCGGACATGGGCAATATAAAGAAGCGGCGTATTTTTATGAAAAAGCGATTCGCATGAGAGAAAACATTCAAAAAGAACAGTGTTTATACGATATATAATTTTCTTAACCATCTGATCAGCAGATGGTTATTTTTTTATGCACATCATAACGTTTGACCATAGAAAAAAACGGAAAAATCGCAAAAGAGAGAAAAAAGTACGATGGGAAGGAGGGATTTGTTGTTCGGATTCAATGATATGATAAAGTTTTTCGTATCATTTCTCATCATTCTGCCGATGGTGTCTGTCATCCATGTGTCGGGACACAGCTTTATGGCCATGCTGTTCGGAGGCAAGGCATCATTGGATATCGGAATGGGGAAACGTCTTTTAAAAGTAGGGCCGATTCAGGTTCGGCGTATCTACTTCATAGATTCTTTCTGCAAGTTCGGCGAATTGCGGATAGATAACCGTCTGACGAGCGCGCTCGTCTATTCCGGAGGCTGTCTGTTTAATCTCGCTTCTATCTTTTTAATAAATCTGCTGATCATAAAAGATGTCCTTGAGCCAAACTTATTTTTTTACCAATTTGTCTATTTTTCAACTTATTATGTTTTCTTTGCCCTTCTGCCGGTGCAATACGGGGATAATAAGCTGTCAGACGGATTGGCTGTTTACAAAGTGCTCCGCTACGGGGAACGCTGTGAAATCAATAATTGAGAGTTGAAATGTTTGTGTTCAGGCTGAAAGGGAAGAAAACAAGTACACAGAACAAAAAAGGAGCTGAAGAGATCATGAGTCAAGATAACGGTTTAAAAGACAAAGTAAAAGGCGGCATGAACAAAATGAAAGGGGAAGCAAAGGACAAAGCAGGAGACATGGCAGACAAGTCCGACTTAAAAGCGGAAGGTAAAAAAGACAAAGCGAAAGGCAGCCTGCAAAAGGGTGTCGGTAAAACGAAAGATAAACTCAGTGATGATTAATTTGATAGTGAAACACAGCAAAAGCCCAAAATATTTTGGGCTTTTTGTTATGAGAAATGACAAAAATTCCAGTTCATTTGGTTAATATTCACTAAATTTTTAAATATTCTATAAATTCACCGGTGATTTCTTTATAATATTCACATAGAATGTAACCTTTCTTCACATTTAATTAAACGTTTGTTGAAGAAAAAAATGAGAAATCGGTAATTTCTGCAAAAGGAATCGGGCCGTTCACCGTCGAATAACTTTTATCACTTAACATTTCATGAGGTGAAGGGGGTGACGGCCGCCTGCATCGTTTCGGTATGACCATGCGGATTGTGTTTGACTATCACTGAGGGGGAATACAGATGAAACTGACACCGGTTGAACAAGAAAAATTGCTTATTTTTACGGCGGGAGAGCTCGCTAAGCAGCGGAAGGCGCGCGGCGTTCTGCTGAATTATCCCGAAGCCGCTGCATATTTGACCTGTTATCTGATGGAAGGCGCGAGAGACGGAAAGAGCGTTGCTGAGCTGATGGAATCCGGCCGCAATGTATTGACGGAAAAAGACGTTATGGAAGGCGTTGCGGAAATGCTGGACAGCATTCAGGTGGAAGCGACGTTCCCGGACGGGGTTAAGCTTGTCACCGTTCATCAGCCGATCAAAGCGGAGGTGAAGTCATGAAGCCGGGAGCGATTCAAGTCGCAAAGGGGACCATCACCATTAACGAAGGCCGGGAGACGCTGGAGGTATCAGTCACCAATAACGGAACGCGGTCAGTGCAGGTAGGATCGCATTTTCATTTTGCCGAAGCCAACGGCGCCCTTTCCTTCAATCGGGACAAAGCAATCGGCATGCGCCTTGATATCCCGTCAGGCACATCTGTCCGTTTTGAACCGGGAGAAGAGAAAACCGTCACGCTCGTGGAAATCGGAGGGCGAAAAACGGTCAGAGGTCTCAACGGCATGGCCGATACGTATATGGATGAGCGGGGAAAAGAGAAGACTCTGTCAAATCTTAAAAAAGCCGGATGGATGGAGGAGGCGATCCGATGAAAATGTCACGTGAGCAATACGCAGAACTGTTCGGACCGACAACGGGAGACAAAGTCAGACTCGGAGATACGGATTTATGGATTGAAGTCGAAAAAGATTTCACGAATTACGGTGAAGAAATGATTTTCGGCGGAGGGAAAACAATCCGGGACGGCATGGGGCAGAACGGGCGTATCACCGGGAAAGACGGAGCGCTTGATCTGGTTATTACAAACGCCGTCATCCTGGATTATACCGGAATCGTCAAGGCGGATATCGGGGTGAAGGACGGCCGGATTGTCGGCGTCGGGAAAAGCGGCAACCCTGATATTATGGATGGGGTGGACCCGCACATGATTATCGGTGCCGGAACAGAAGTCATTTCCGGCGAAGGGAAAATCATAACGGCCGGCGGGGTGGATACGCATATCCACTTTATCTGCCCGCAGCAGATGGAAGTCGCGCTTTCTTCAGGCGTGACCACGCTTCTCGGCGGCGGAACGGGTCCTGCGACGGGAAGTAAAGCGACGACTTGTACATCCGGTGCATGGTACATGTCGAGAATGCTGGAAGCGGCCGAGGAGTTTCCGATCAACGTCGGTTTCTTAGGAAAAGGGAATGCATCCGATAAAGCGCCGCTGATCGAGCAGGTGGAAGCAGGCGCGATCGGACTGAAGCTGCATGAAGATTGGGGATCAACGCCAAGCGCAATTAAAGCTTGCATGGAAGCGGCGGATGAGGCGGACATTCAGGTGGCGATCCATACAGACACGATAAATGAAGCGGGCTTTTTAGAAAATACGCTTGATGCGATCGGCGACCGGGTTATCCATACATATCACATAGAGGGAGCCGGCGGAGGCCACGCACCGGATATTATGAAACTCGCATCTTACGCCAATATCCTGCCGTCCTCTACGACGCCGACGATTCCGTATACCGTCAACACGATGGACGAGCATCTTGATATGATGATGGTCTGCCATCATTTAGATTCAAAAGTGCCTGAAGACGTGGCGTTCAGTCATTCACGCATCAGAGCGGCCACCATTGCGGCGGAGGATATTCTGCACGATATCGGCGCGATCAGCATGACGTCATCTGACTCGCAGGCGATGGGCAGGGTGGGAGAAGTGATTATCCGGACATGGCAGGTGGCCGATAAAATGAAAAAGCAGCGCGGCGCTCTATCAGGAGAAAACGGCAATGACAATGTGCGCGCCAAACGCTATATCGCCAAATACACGATCAACCCGGCCGTCACTCACGGCCTGAGCCATGAAGTCGGTTCCGTTGAAAAAGGAAAGCTCGCCGACCTTGTACTATGGGACCCGGTTTTCTTCGGTGTCAAACCTGAACTTGTGCTCAAAGGCGGCATGATCGCCCGCGCTCAAATGGGAGATCCGAATGCTTCCATTCCGACGCCTGAGCCCGTGTTTATGCGGCAGATGTACGCATCATACGGTAAAGCAAACCGAAATACCTCTATTACATTTATGTCCCAGGCCGGTATCGCAAACAGTGTGCCGGAAAAGCTCGGCCTTGAAAAAATGATTTCTCCCGTACGGAATATCCGTAAGCTGAGTAAGCTCGACATGAAGCTGAATGACGCGATGCCGAATATACAAGTCGATCCAAAAACCTATCAGGTGTTCGCCGACGGAGAAGAGCTGGCATGCCAGCCTGTCAGCTATGTTCCGCTCGGACAGCGTTATTTCTTATTTTAATCCCTCTCCGGCCGGTTTCCCGCCGGCCTGTTTACACCTCTATTGCCAACTTGATTTCATCCTGCCGCCCGTTTTAGTGTATATTAGTAGTTGACAAACAAATGAAATGTAACTATTACGGTTACAATGGTGGTGAAAAACATGATTAACAGCCGTCTTGCTGTGGCCATTCACATTCTATCGCTGATCTCAACGGATGAACGGGCGTCATCGGACATGATTGCGGGCAGCGTAAACACCAATCCCGTCGTCGTGCGGAGAACGATCAGCCAGCTGAAAAAAGCGGGTATTCTGACATCCCGGGCGGGTGTTCCGGGAGCCAGCCTGAAAAAAGATCCGTCGGAGATCACCCTCTTAGAGGTTTACAGGGCTGTGCAGAATAAGGAAGAGCTTTTTGCGGTTCACGACAATCCGAACCCCGACTGTCCGGTCGGCAAAAATATGCAGCGCGCGCTCGATGAGACGTTCGGAAGCGTACAGCGGGCAATGGAGAATGAACTTGCGAGCAAGTCCCTTTATGATGTAATGAATCATCTCTTTTGTTAAAAAGAGATGGTTCATCCCGCTATCGGTGTAACAAAAATGGTTACAAGAGGTAATGAGGAAATCACGGTATTGGCTCCATATTCAGACAAGCCTGGATGCGGGATTGCGATCTGTTTAATGAAAAAATCCTCCGAAACTAAAGGAGGCGGTTACCGGGATATTTTTATTTTGCTTAAGGCTTATGTGAAGGTGTCAGCTGTGAGCAAGTTAAACAAAAAATGATATCCTGCCTCCAGCAATGCCAAAACCGTTCGCCTCTTAACAATCATTATAAAATGCCTCTAGGAACGATCAGCAGCCCGTTAGCTGCCCCTAATTAAAGATGAGCTGTTACCACACTGTTACATTAGAACTTCCGCTGCTTTTATATCCTTCTGTCGCTAAGACTTGATAAGCCCAATTACTGCCCAGATTCATTCCATGGCTCTTCCATGCGTTAACATGATTGCTGAAAGTGATTGCAGCGTTGCTTCCGGTTGGTCTCTTCGACTGGCGAACACTCCAGTACTGCGTAAAAGTAGTGTTATCGCCATCAATGGAAGGTGCGTTATAACGTGTCGTTGTATATATGTCATATGTACCTCCATCACTCTTTACAGTACCTTTATACGTTCCGGTAGGTCTGTAAGTACCCCATGAATCCACTACATAATATTCGATGAGAGGTGCTCTCGTCCAGCCATATAAAGTCAAATATCCATTGCCATTCGGCGCCCAGACTCCGGCATTATAGTTTATTGTTCTAAATGGCGAGCCTGTAGTCCAGCCTTTACCAACAACGAAATTTCCGGTATTAGACCAATTAACACTGTAATTCCCGCCAGATCCATTGACTGCGTTGACTGTTCCGCCCCCATCAGTCCAATTTTGCCAGTAATCTGTGCCGGCTGCAGAGGCGGTTGCCGAAAACATGCTGATACTCATGAAAGCTGCCGTTAATCCAACTAAGAATTTCTTTTTAAACTTAAACATATGTTACCTCCTATACTATTTTTTCTGACTTTGACATGAGGCAGCACTCGTAAATATTTAACGAACGCCAACGCTTTTGATCGTTCCTTTCAATATAATAGCATGAATACATGAGTGAATATTAAGAACAATTGTAATTTAATTACAAAGACCCAAAAAATGTATTATAAGCGGTCTTGTTCCGCCATGGCTTTTATCCTTATTTTGCAGAATCACAATTCTTGCTTCTAAACCTGATCAGGAACAGTCGAACAATTGAGTGATTTCAGTTGAAACTCTGAGGAAAAGTTTTATTTGAAAAAACTTTTTTGAGCTGAAGCCGGAATGTCCGAAAAAATATCTGCAGACAGCGTTATTGGAAAATCCAAAGCAGAAAAACTTTACCGTTACCGAAGAAGCGGAATAAGAAAAAATCCCGGGCGGATGCGCCGGGATTTTCTTTTTAATATGTATTGGCATCAATATTATTAAACGCGTCGTCCACGATGCCGAGCGTCATGAGGATAACGAAAAGAACGATGCCGAGAACGGACAAGCCGACCGTCACAATCAGGTAGATCCCCTGCATTTTCACGAACTTTGCATAATTCTCCAGCATATGTTCCTCTGTCAGTTCATTGAACTGCTCCGCCATCTGTCCCGCTTCATTTGCCGAGCGCATCAGAAAAATGCCGGCAATGATCTGCAAAACGCCGGGAATGGCTCCGATTAAAAAGAAAAACGCGCCCGAAAGCGCCGCAAACGCGCCTATAATAATAAATAAAATACCTGTCGCTTTTCCCCACTTCGAAATAGAAATAAGCGAACGATTC
The DNA here is from genome assembly GCF_032461585.1 of Bacillus sp. IS1. Classification (NCBI taxonomy): domain Bacteria; kingdom Bacillati; phylum Bacillota; class Bacilli; order Caryophanales; family Bacillaceae; genus Bacillus; species Bacillus sp. IS1. The sequence continues at coordinate 448,295 of NZ_JAWCWR010000002.1, forward strand.
ACTGATTCAGGTTTCAAACTATGGCACTCCTTTACAAAAAAATACTCACTTTTCATTTATACACTATTCGGTCATTCTTTTGAATATAAAATGTGTTTTTTCGTGCCGTGTCCGTTTTTATATCAGAAAATTCCCGAGAAACACCCCGGGAATTACAAAATCGGCGACAGAAGTCTTGAAATCGATTCTTTAATGCGGATCCGCAGCGAACGCTCCTGATATTCTTCATACGTATATTTTCTGGAGACGAGCAGATCTTCTTTAAATGAAGAAATGAGTTTTTTCGCGATGGTGACGTCATAAATAAAGGCGTTGACTTCAAAATTAAGTCTGAAGCTTCTGACGTCGATATTCGCCGTACCGACGGAAGCCGTCTCATCATCGACGACAATCGTTTTTGCATGAATAAAGCCGTTATCGTAAATGTAGACTGAGGCTCCGGCTTTTAAAAGATCGCCGATGTAAGATAAAGTCGCCCAGTAAACGAAAGCGTGATCCGGCTTGTTCGGAATCATGATTTTGACGTCGATGCCTGACAGACAGGCGATCCTGAGGGCATCTAAAAGACTTGAGTCAGGAATAAAGTAAGGCGTCTGAATCAGGATCGACCGTTTGGCCGTTGAGATCATCTTGATATAGCCGTTTTTAATTTGTTCCCATTCTGAGTCCGGTCCGCTCGTGACAATTTGCATCCCGACATTGCCCTTCGGCTCGCATTCCGGAAAATGATTCGGAACGTATGTGAGCGTATGATGATGGGAGGCTTGGTTCCAATCGAGGATAAACCGTGTCTGAATGGCGTGTACCGCCGTGCCTTGAAGCCTGAGGTGCGTATCGCGCCAGTAGCCGAATTTCGGATTCAGGCCGAGATATTCATCTCCGACGTTAAAGCCGCCGACATAGCCGGTTTCGCCGTCAATGATGACGAGCTTGCGGTGATTCCGATAATTGAGCCGCAAATTAATCGGACGAAGCCTGGAAGGAAAAAAGACTTCCACATGGCCGCCGGCGTCCCGCAGCGGTTTGAAGAATTTTTTTCTGAGTGATCTTGAACCGAGTTCATCATATAACACTCTGACTTTTACGCCTTCCCGTGCTTTTTTCACTAAGGCATCGCGCAATTTTTTTCCCAGTTCATCACCTTTATAAATATAGTATTGAAGGTGAATGTGATCTTTTGCGTTGGAAATGTCCTTCATTAAGCGTTTGAACTTATCGCGCCCGTCCGTCAAAATCTCCACCGAATTATCCTCTGTAAAGACTGCGTGGTTGTTCATGACAAGCATATAGATGAGGTCTTTATTATCCACAGTCGCTCTGTTGTTAAATTGGAATTGCCTCGACTTCAGATCTTTCAGCTGAGACTTCAGCAGCTTTTCAATCCCGATTTTTTTACGGTCCTCCCATTGGAACAGATGCTTGCGTCTCAGGTTATGGCCGAATAACAGGTATAAAATAAACCCTAAAATGGGAATAAAAAAAAGAACCAAAAGCCAAGCCCATGAAGCGCTGGCATCGCGTCTTTCTTTGAAAATCATGATGACGGCCAAAAGTATATTTAAAACGAAAAAAAATCCGAATAAAATAAATGAAATGCTCACTTTGCAACCCCGCTATATCATATTTATCAAGACTGTGCCCATTAGTATTCCGACAAGTGCAGCAATCTGATTCCCATTTCAAATTATAACATTGACATTTTGAAAGAATAAAGAGCCGGAATCAAAGATGAATGCAGTTTTCTTTCAAAGAAAGTTCCGGGTGCGGTAAAATATGCATATATGAAAAAGAAGACAAAAATGACAGCAAAGGGGAGAGGGCATGAAGCTGGAGCATGCGGAACAATTGCCGGGATTCATAAAAAAAGAAATTCAGAAAATACAAATCGCCATTGCGCCGCTGATGAAAAAAAGCATCATTTACCGTTTTCTTGCTTTCCCGCTCGCCGCTTTTAGTCTGTTTCATCTGGCATCGCTTTTGATTCAGGCCCCTTCCGGGAGAGGAGCTCTCGTGTCGGCCGGCATTTTTGCCCTCCTGGCGGCCTTGGGTCTTGCATTGTTTAAGGAAGCCGGCTATCAGCGGAAACAGGTGCAAAAAACGATCCGCCTTTATATGCTGAACAGAATCAGAAAAAGCGATATTCTGTCCGAAGAACGGAAAAGCGCCTATACCCGGCTGATTGCCGAGGAGCCGTCTGCGATGAAGAGCTTTATTGAATTTTTAACGGAAGAAGACCGGAAAAAAGAAATGCTTTATTAAAAAAGAGCTGACGCGCGATCAGCTCTTTTTGTCATTCAAACACCGGGTCGTTCTCATAGTAATATGAATCAGGCGTGTCATACGTATCAGTGCTGTGATAAGCGATAATTCCGATGACAGCGAAGATGACGACTAAAATAAAAGCGAGAATGCCCAATACCACACTGGAAGCCGCGTAAAAAAACTGCATTTTGATAAATGACGCGTAATGTGCAAGCATATTTTCTTCCGCGTTTTCTTCTAGTCCTTCCTGAAGGGCGGCCGCCGCTTTTGCCGAGCGCATCAGCATGACGCCGGAAATGATGAGCAGAACCCCCGGAATGGCTCCGAGCAGCGTCACAATGGCTGACAGAGCGGAAAGAGAGCCCGTGATGATCAGAAACACGGCGGTGATCTTTCCCCATTTGGCGATGTCGGCAAGGGAACGGGCTTTTTTATTGAGCGGCTGGTTTTCGTCTTTGTCTTTATCTATGGTGATCATGACAGTTCTCTCCCTAAAATGTTCAAGTCATATCGTTTTCCGTCCATTTCGGCGATACCCGGGAATACGCCCCATTCGGTAAAACCGAATTTTTCAAACAGCTTAATGCTCGGCACATTATGTCCGAAGATAAAAGCCATCAGGCTGCGGATGCCGATTGCCGGAGCGAGTGCCAGGGCTTCTTTCAGCAGAAAGCTTCCTGCTCCTTTGCCGCGGCAATCCTGATGCAGATAGATGCTGATCTCCGCCGTTTTGTCATAGGCCGGACGGCCGTAAAACGTTTCAAAGCTGATCCAGGCCGCCACTTTGCCGGTTTCATCTTCCGCGACCATCAGCGGGCGCCGGTCCGTGTGCCGCAGAAACCAATCCATCCGGTCTGCGGGCGTCACTTCTTCCGTATCAGCCGTTACCATTCGTGAGGCAATCGTCGAGTTGTAAATGGCCACCACCGCATCTAAATCCTCCAATACGGCTTTGCGCAGGGTCAAATTCATATTCCGGGATCTCCCTTCACATTTCATTACATAAATAAGTGCAATCTGCACATACTATTTCCAAAAAAGTTTTTTATGGATGTGTATATATTTTCAGAAAAGTGTTCAGAATGTTGCTGAGGTGATGAACAAATGAGAGAGGAAGAAAAGAAAACTTCTCAAGTCAAAAAACTTCAGCGGTTTTTTCGCAAACGCTGGATATTCCCTGCAATCTACTTAGTCAGTGCGGCCGTCATTTTAACAGCTGTCCTTTGGTATCAATCCGTTTCGAATGATGTGAAGGACAATCTGACGAACAACGGCGGAAACTCCGCGTATGACAGCGGCAAAGACGATGCCGTCGAAGTAGGCAAGTCAATGGAAAACGTCGCAATGCCGGCTGCTCATTCTGAAAATGTTTCTGTTGTGAAAAAGTTTTATGAAACTGATGCCGCAAAAAAAGAGAAAGAAGCAGCACTTGTTAACTATAATAACACGTACAGCCTCAGTAAAGGAATTGACTTAGCTGAGAAAGACGGAAAATCATTTGATGTTTCTGCTTCTCTGAGCGGTACGGTTGTTAAAGCTGCTAAAGACCCGGTACTGGGGTATGTGGTTGAAATTGAACACTCAGACGGCCTGTCTACTGTCTATCAGTCTTTATCTGAAGTCAGCGTGGATCAGGGCGACAAAGTAAAGCAGAACCAGGTCATCGGTAAATCCGGAAAAAACCTTTACAGTGAAGAAAGCGGAAATCACGTGCACTTTGAAATCCGCAAGGACGGCGTAGCGATGAACCCGCTCAATTTTATGGACAAGCCGGTAACATCTATTGAAAAAGCGGCGGCTGAAGAGAAAAACGCTTTGACAGAAGAAACGGAAGGGTCAATTCAGCAGTCTTCCGAGAAAAAAGATGTGACGCCTAAAAAAGAAACCGAAGAAAAACCGGGTGACAAAGAGGACGGTACAAAAGACAAGACAGATGGTAAAGATGACGGCTCAATGAAAGATTCGGGCAAGTAATCTTGATCCCAAAGCGCCTATCAGCTCTGATAGGCGCTTTTCATATTGCCGCATGTGCCTTTATACTAGTAGAAAACGAAGGAGATGCTGAATGAATAAATGTCTGGCGGCCGGGTGGCTCGTCTTTGTTTTCGTTTCTGCTTTGACTGAAAGCTTTCACGATATGGTTGTGTCGCAGACGGTGTCCTTCCGTTTCACGCCCCATCCGGATGTGTCCGGTTTCTTTGTGTTCGATATGGCGGAGCTCGCAATACCGGAAGCGGCGATTCAAAAGCTCGGGCACGCGTTTTCATTTTTTGTGCTCGCCTATTTGTTTTTCAGAGAGAGCAGGCGCATGAAGAGGGCGGTGCTGTATGCATTGGCCGCCGCTTTCCTGACAGAAATCGTCCAGCTCTTTTTCGGCAGAAACGGATGCCTCTGCGATGTGCTGATTGACAGTCTCGGCATTGCCGCATTCTGTGCTTTACAAAGGAAAAAGCATACAGCCAAACATACAAAAACCGGCAGTCTGTGACAGACGCCGGCTTTTTTTTATATATTATGGTTTGTCGATTTGCTTTTATGAACGATACTTTCATAGATTCGCACGATCAGATCGACAATCGGACGAAGCACATTTGAAAATCTGAACAGCAGGAATCCGACAATGAGGGAAACGATAATGCTTCCGAGCACATCGATCGGATAATGGTGGCCGACCCAAATTCTTGAGAAGCCGGTCAAAAGGCCGAAAATCACAAGCGGCCAGCCGAGTTTTTTGTTGCGGAACAGAATCGCAATTGAAATCGCCAAAGCGCCTGTCGTATGGTCACTCGGAAATGAAGCATCCGCGGCATGAGGGATCAGCGTATGAACCGTATGCTCGACAAAGGGGCGCGGCTCGATATAGACCTTCGTGATGAGGTAGTTGACGATAAGCGCCGCAACACCCGTGAAGCCCGCGTACAGGGCGTTTTGTCTGCCTTTTGTGCTTCCAAACAGCCACATGGCAAGCAGGAAAAGGGCGTAGGCGTAAATGGCGTATTCCGTAATAAATACCATGATAGAGTCGAGAATGGCACTATGGTGCGACAAACCATTGATCGCTTTAAATAGTTCGTAATTCACAAATATCACCTTTTATCTTTATTTTATATGAACAGTGTAATGCTTTTTTCTATGAGACACAATTGGTATTAAAAATAATCATAAAAAAGTAAACAGAATGAAACGTGACTGTATTACTGTGCGTCAAGTATGCGGGAAAAGAATAGCCGAAGGAGTTTTGTCCGTTGCTGAAACGTTTGAAAAACGCCGATCTGCCGCTTGTGTTTGTCATTATGCTGCTTTGCGGATTCGGCTTGTTAATGGTGTACAGCGCCAGTGATGTGATGGGGTCTCAGCGGTACGGAGATCCATCCTATTTCTTCCATAAACAAAGTACCTCTTTACTGATCGGATTATGCTTATTTCTATTTGCCGCCTGTCTGCCGTATAAGCGGTATGCGCGGCTTGTACCGCTGTTTGTGGTCGGTTCGCTGGTATTGCTGCTGCTCGTATTGATACCGGGAATCGGGCTGGAGCGGAATTTTTCCCGCAGGTGGCTGGGAGCGGGCCCGCTTGTTGTACAGCCGTCTGAATTGGCGAAGATCGCCATGATTTTGTATTTCGCTTCGATTTATACGAAAAAGCAGCCGTACATTCATCAATTTGTGAAAGGGGTTCTGCCGCCTTTAGTGATTTTGGGGACCGCTTTTCTGCTGACATTGGCGGAGCCTGATTTAGGGACGGCTTCCTTAATCCTGGCGGCGTGCGGGTCGATTTTATTATGTGCCGGCTTGAAAAAGCGCCATCTGTTCGTGCTCGGCGCGACGGCGGTGTCCGGGGTTGTTTATCTCGCATTTTCCGCTTCCTATCGTGTGAAGCGCCTCGTTTCCTTTACCAATCCGTTTGGTGACACGAACGGGGACGGCTATCAGCTGATTCAATCCTATTTTGCTATTTCCGGAGGCGGGTTTTTCGGAAGAGGGCTTGGAAACAGTGTTGAAAAAATGAACTATCTGCCTGAGGCGCATACTGATTTCATTATGGCCGTGATCAGCGAAGAGCTGGGGATATTCGGTGTTCTGATCGTTTTGGGATTATATTTTGCGTTAATGCTTCTCGGCGTAAAAACGGCCGTGCGGGCTGATGACCCGTTCGGGAAGCTTCTTGCCATCGGAATTACGTTTCAATTAATGTTTCAGGTTGTATTGAATTTGGGAGCGATGAGCGGACTCCTCCCGGTTACCGGTGTGCCGCTTCCGTTTATCAGCTACGGCGGTTCTTCATTGATTATGACGCTGTTTTTGTGCGGCATACTGGTCAATATCAGTACTTATGCGAAAAAACAACCCGTACGGCATAAGCGGCCTGTCCCGCATGAAAAAAAGGTTTCTTCTTTTTAATGAAGCCAGAAAAAACGCCCGGGACATTTCTGTTTCCGGGCGTTCTATCTGTTTATAAAGCTTCTGGTCCTTCTTCTCCGGTGCGGATATTAATCGTGTTTCCGATTTCATAGACGAATATTTTGCCGTCGCCGGGCTCTCCCGTTTTCAGCACTTTTTTCGCCGTTTCCACCACTTGATCAACGGGAACCTTGCTGACAACGATTTCCACTTTCAGCCGTTCATACACATTGCTTTCAATTTTGACTCCGCGGTACAGTTCGGTGTGGGCTTTTTGAAGGCCGCAGCCGTGTACGTTGGAGAAGGTCAGCGATGTGACTCCGATTTTACCGAGTTCCTGTTTCAATGTTTCAAACTTAGCCGGACGCGTAACGATTTCTACCTTGAACATTTGACCGCTCATCTAAGCCACTCCTCACTTTATAAGTCCTGATATGCTTTTTCCCCGTGCATCGTTAAATCAAGCCCGAGTGACTCTTCTTCTTCACTGGCGCGCAGGGGAATGAACAGACCTACAATTTTAATGATAACGAAAGTGACAATAAATACAAATACATAGGTCGCCGCAATGGCCGCAATCTGCTTCCAGAGCAGTCCCGGATCGCCGTAAAACAGCCCGTTTGCCCCGCCGTCATTGACGGAAGTGGTGGCGAATAAACCGGTCGCGATGCCGCCCCATGTCCCCCCGATTCCATGCAGCCCGAAAGCGTCAAGCGCATCATCATAACCGAAAGTCTTTTTGAGCCAATAAACGCCCCAAAAGCAGACAAGTCCGCCGATGAAACCGATTACGATGGAAGAGAACGGCGTAACGAACCCGGCAGCCGGCGTAATGGCGACAAGCCCGGCGATAGCGCCTGATACAGCACCCAGCATGGTCGGTTTTTTGTTCAGCATCCATTCGATTAAAATCCAGCCGATAATTCCGGCTGCAGCCGCGGTGTTTGTGTTAATGAAGGCGAACATCGCGATACTGTCAAGCGTGAGGGCGCTGCCGACATTGAAGCCGAACCATCCGAACCAGATGAGCGCTCCGCCCAAGAACGTATAAATTAAATTGTGAGGGGAAGCCGCCGTGCCGTCTTTGCGTTTCCCGAGCACAATCGCCAGCACAAGCCCGGCGACTCCGGAAGAAATGTGGACGACGTTTCCGCCTGCGAAGTCAAGAGCGCCCATTTGGCCGATCCAGCCGCCGCCCCATACCCAGTGCGCAACGGGCGTATATACAAGGGAAGCCCACAAAAAGGAAAATACAAGAAAAGCACTGAATCTCATGCGTTCAGCAAATGCTCCTGAAATAATGGCCGTTGTCAGTACGGCAAACGTCATTTGGAACATCATGAACAAGGAATGCGGGATCGTATCACTGTAACTTCCGGGTTCAAAGCCGACCCCTTTCAGCCCCGCCCATTCAATCCCGCCAAGCCATGTATTGCCGGGGGCAAAAGCAAGTGAATATCCGTACAAAACCCAAACGACGGATACGATGGCGAGAGAAGAAAAACTATGCATCGCCGTGCTGAGCACGTTTTTGCTTTTTACCATTCCGCCGTAAAACAAAGCCAGCCCGGGGGTCATCAGCCACACGAGTAAAGCGCAAAAGAACATAAATACTGTATCGCCCATCTGCATGTTGTATTCCTCCGTCTCATTCAGAATGTAATTGTGATTAATTCATTATTATAGAGAAAAAAGAACGATAAAACATTTTCATGTAAGGTTATCTAACATGGTTTTTTTGCGTTCATAATGTTGCTTTTTCAAATGGGTGTCGTGCGACTTTATATCCATAAAAATAGCGCCGGAGCATGGCGGAAGAAATCCTGTCCGGGAAAGAGTAAAATAAACGGGGTGAGAAACACTAACTGCATCAGGAGGAATCATTATGACAACATCATTAAATCTGCAATTTGAAAAAACGGCTTTGGTCCTTATTGATTTACAAAAAGGCATTGTGCCGATTGATAAAAGCGGTACCGTTGTGCCGAACGCGAAAAAATTAATTGATGTGTTCCGGGAAAAAGGCGGATTTATCAGCTTTGTGAACGTGGATTTTCATGACGGAGCGGATGCGCTGAAGCCGCTGACGGATGAAGAGGCGGCGGGCCATTCGGCTCCGCCGGCGGATTGGGCTGAATTTGTGCCTGACATCGGAGTGAAAGAAAACGATTATACGGTAACAAAACGGCAGTGGGGCGCGTTTTTCGGCACGGACCTGGACCTTCAGCTCAGAAGACGGGGAATCGACACAATTGTGTTATGCGGGATTGCGACAAACATCGGTGTGGAAAGCACGGCGCGAGAAGCTTTTCAGCTCGGGTATCAGCAAGTTTTCGTAACTGACGCGATGGCGACATTCAGCGATGAACAGCACGAAGCGACACTCAAGTTTATCTTCCCGAAAATCGGCAGAAGCCGGACGACGGAAGAATTTATCGCACAGACAAAATGACAATCTCCAAAAAAAGCCGCGTCCTGTTTTTGACGGCCGTGGCTTCGGGGACGATGCTGAACCCATTGAACTCGTCGATGATTTCTCTTGCGCTTCACAGTATTCAGCATGAATTTCACCTGTCGTTTACAACGGTGTCCTGGCTGATATCGTCCTTTTATCTTGCCAGCGCGGTGGCGCAGCCTGTTACCGGGAAGCTCGGTGATATGCTCGGCAGGAAGAAGCTGTTTTTGATCGGGCTTCTGCTTGTTGCTGTCTCGGCGGTCGGCGCGCCGTTTGCGCCGACTTTCATGACTTTGCTGATCATGCGGCTTTTTCAATCGATCGGTAGCAGTGCGATATATCCGTCCGGCGTCGGATTGATCCGTTCAAATATACGGGAGAAGCAGGCTTCGGCGCTGGCCGTCCTGTCAATCTTTGCATCTGCCATGACGGCGCTCGGTCCGACTCTCGGCGGTTTTCTGATCGTTTGGGGAGGGTGGCCGGCAATCTTTTTCGTCAATCTGCCGTTTATCATTCTCAGCTTTTTTCTCGGAATGTATATGTTTCCGAAAGATGAAAAACGCGAGATCGGCGGCTTGAAAGGCGTGATTCGCCAGCTTGATACGATCGGGATACTCCTGTTTGCCGGGGCGATCATCCTTCTCCTGTCGTTTTTATTGTCCTTCAGTACGAAGCCTCATTATACAGAAGGTGTATTCGGGCTTTTGTTTGTCGGGCTGTTTATCTGGCGCGAGCTGAAAACAGAGAAGCCGTTTATTGATGTCAGGCTGTTTAAAACGCATCGGAAACTATCGTCGGTGTATATTCAATTTATTTTGCTGAATATATTCTTTTACTGCATCTTTTTCGGGCTTCCGAGCTATTTTCAGGATGAAATGCATTTGTCCGTTCAGACAAGCGGATTGATTATGCTGTTTATGTCGGGCATGAGTATTCTGGTGTCGCCTCTGACCGGAAAATGGATAGATAAGAAAGGGCTTCTTCAGCCGATTGTTGCCGGAACCTGCCTGACCGCGATCGGAGCGGTGCTGTTAACGTTTTTCTTTCTTCAGGCGCCTATGATAGGAAAAGGGCTGATCCTGTCCGTGCTGGGTGTCGGCTACGGCTTCGGAAATGTCACGTTTCAGGCGGCCATGCTGAAAACGAGCCCCGCCGACATGGTCGGAACAACGTCCGGCCTGTTTCAGACCTGCCGGTATCTCGGTTCGATTTTGTCTTCTGTCATTTTGGGCATTCTTTTCGGAAAAGAAATTACCGCCGGCCATTTTCATATGCTCGGCACGATTCTTATCGTTGTCGGCGCTGTAAGCCTTTTGATGGCATTCCGGTTTTCGGTTCTCCTCAAAAAAGCCTCTTAACAGGCGCAAAAAAAGAGACGGGCTCTCCCCGTCTCTTTTTTTGTGTAATGTGCTCAAAAATTAAAACGATTATTGTCGACAGCGACCAATGTTATTTACGGAATTTTCAGTTATATTTTTTCACATGTGATGTAAGGAAAACGTACATGCGGGAGGGAGAAAATGAAAAAAACAACGAGTGATCGGCTAAGCAACAAAGATTTACTGCCTTTAGAAGACAGCGAACGGACATGGAAAGCGGTGAATTTTGCATCCATCTGGATGGGTTGTATTCATAATATCCCGACCTACGCGACTGTGGGCGGGCTCATTGCGATCGGTCTTTCTCCGTGGCAGGTGCTCGCCATTATCGTGACGGCGTCACTCATTTTGTTCGCCGCTTTGGCCTTGAACGGCCATGCCGGAACGAAATACGGCCTGCCTTTTCCGGTCATTATCAGGGCTTCTTACGGAATATACGGGGCTAACATTCCGGCGCTTCTCAGGGCGTTTACAGCCATCATGTGGCTCGGAATTCAAACATTTGCCGGAAGCACGGCTTTGCACATTCTGCTTTTGAATATATGGCCGGGCTGGGGGAGTCTCGGCGGAGATTGGAATATATTCGGGCTTCATCTGCCGGGTTTTCTGTCGTTCATTTTCTTTTGGGGCATTCATCTGCTTGTGCTGCGGCACGGCATGGAATCAATCAAAAAATTTGAAGTGTGGGCGGGTCCGCTTGTTTATCTCGTCTTCGGCGGCATGGTCTGGTGGGCGATAGATATTGCCGGCGGGCTCGGACCGATTTACTCACAGCCGGGAAAGTTCCATACATTTTCTGAAACGTTTTGGCCGTTTGCCGCCGGAGTGACGGGTATTATCGGAATATGGGCGACGCTGATTCTGAATATCCCTGACTTCACCCGGTTCGCCGCGTCGCAAAAAGAACAGATTCGCGGCCAGTTTTACGGCCTGCCGGGAACGTTTGCGCTGTTCGCGTTTGCGAGCATTACAGTGACATCCGGATCACAGGTAGCATTCGGAGAACCGATTTGGGATGTGGTGGAGATTTTGGCCCGGTTTGATAATCCTTTTGTTATCGCTCTTTCGGTCATCACACTTTGCATCGCCGCCGTCTCGGTTAACGTGGCGGCAAACATCGTGTCACCGGCCTATGACTTGGCGAATGTCCTGCCGAAGTATATTACATTCAGGAGGGGAGGGTATTTGACCGCCGTTTTGGCCCTGTTCACAATACCGTGGAAGCTGATGGAGAGCGCCACGAATGTTTATGCGTTTCTCGGACTCATCGGCGGGATGCTCGGACCGGTGGCCGGGGTGATGATGGCTGATTATTTTATCATCAGAAAAAGGCAGCTCTCAGTTGAAGACCTTTATTCGGAAACCGGACAGTATACTTATTACAAAGGCTATAATTACCGGGCCTTTGCCGCGACTTTTCTCGGCGCGTTTATTTCTTTAATCGGGATGTACGTCCCGGCGTTCGCCGGCATCTATGATATTTCCTGGTTTGCGGGTGTCATTTTGTCATGTCTCGGTTATACGGCGCTTATGTATATTCATCCTCCTTATGTAAAAGCGGCGGGACGAGTCGTGCGGGAAAGAGCGGCCGAATAAAAAAAGCCGGGGGCTGCCCCCGGCTTTTTGTCATATCAGTCTGCGATTGAAACGTTTCCGTCCGCTTCAAGCGGCGTTCTTTTTTTCTGGCTCCAGCCATACAGGAGCAATGCAATCAGGACGAACAGCCCCGCTGCCAGATAAATCGAATGGAATCCGGCGGAAGCGACGAAGAGGCCGAATACATAGGACCCGCCGGCAATCCCGCTGTCAAAGAAAGTGAAGAAGGTAGCCGTCGCAAAGCCTGAACGGTGTCCGGGCGAGTTCTGAATCGCCAGCGTCTGCATACACGGTACGATAGAGCCGTATCCGAGACCGATTACGGCACCGGACAAGAGAAGCATGAGGGCGCTGTTTGTCATCGCCAGCATGCAAAGCCCCGCGGAGAACACGATAATCGACGGATAGATGACGATTCCCGGCCCCACTCTGTCAAACAGCTTTCCTGTGAAAGGACGGGCGGCCATCATCGTCACTGCGAAACAGACGAAGAAATAGCCGCTGACATCCAACAGGTGGATCGTCTTTGCATAAACGGATAAATATGAAGTCACACTTGAATAACAGAAAGAAATGGACAACCCGACAATCGCGATTTTAAGCGCGCCTTTTTCAAACATGTCGGAGAAAGAAAAACGGAAGACTGTCGTTCCGCTGTTGTTTTGATCCGGCACACGAATCATAAAAGCAATTAACAAGCCTAAAGAAACAAATACGGCAAAAATCGTAAAGAAAACCGGGAACGAAATGACTTTCACAAGGCTCAGCCCGAGAAAAGGACCGATCGCCATGGCAAGGTTCATAGACATCGCGAAATAACCGAGCCCCTCGCCGCGCCGCTTGGCGGGAATAATGTCAGCGGCAATTGCGCCCGTGACCGTCGTTAAAATGCTGAACCAGATGCCTTGGAAAAAACGCAGTCCGAGCAGCAGATAGAAATTGTGTATCGGCAAATACAGATAAGAAGACAGGGCGAACAGCGCCAGAGATACAATCGTCATTCTTTTCTTGCCGAACCGTTCAATAATCGCCCCTGAAAAAGGACGGGTGATAATAGCAGATAACAGGAACAGACTGATCAAAAGCCCTCCTTGCGATTCACTGCCGCCAAGCTCCTGAATCATATAGATAGGCAGCACGGCCAAAAATGTATAAAAGAACACAAAGACAAATAAATTCACGAGTACGACCATAATAAAATCTTTGGTCCAGATCGAGTCAGATTTACTCAAAAGTACAGCACTTCCCTTTTTATTATTTCGTTAAAAACACATTCAGAAACTCAGAAAAAGCTTCCTTATCTCCATCTTGGAAATCCGCAAGCATGTCTTCCTCGAACTTCAGCATCTCTTGATTGATGCTGTCGTATTTCAATTCAGCTTCCTTCGTCAGGACGACGAGCTTTTCCCGCTTGTCTTCTCCCTGTTCCCGCTGAATCCAGCCGTTTTCTTCAAGGCGTTTGATCGTTCTGGTAACGGTCGGCGCCTCAACGTTCAGATAGGACCAGATTTCTTTTTGGGTCATCGGTCCGATCGTTTTTAAGCAATATAGGATTGACCATTGAGAGGAGTACAGGCCGAATGGTTCCAGCCGTTCATTGGCTTTCTTCGTAATCAGGCGGGCGCATTGATTGATTTGATGAATGAGGCGTCTGTTGACGTGGATCATTTCCGTTCTCCTTTTCAAAAAACTTACCTAAGTAACTAATTGCGCTGTTTCATTCTACAGCAGGATCGCGCGGATGTAAACCCCCCGATCAAAAAGCAGAAAATTATGACCCGCCCCTTGTCCTTATTGAGTTTTTAGCATATTCCCAATTCATTGCTAATACACTGTTACAAACCTATCAAAGAGAGTGTTTGAGGTGAGGGATCGTGGGCATATTTCTAAAACCTTCTTATATAATCGGACAACGAAGAAGCTGCATCATCAGTGAATTTGTTACAGAATACGGATCTCATTTCACACTTCTCACATCCAACTGGGGAGGTCGAGTGGTGTGCACGATTACATCAAAGAGCGAACAATCAAGATTGGTAAGTATATCGTGGAGACGAAAAAAACCGTTCGTGTCATTGCGAAAGAGTTTGGTGTTTCCAAAAGTACCGTACACAAAGATCTGACGGAGCGCCTGCCTGAAATTAATCCTGACTTGGCGAATGAAGTAAAAGAAATACTCGATTATCATAAATCCATCAGACATTTAAGAGGGGGAGAGGCGACGAAATTAAAGTACAAGAAGGATGAAATTCTTGAAGGGGAGCCCGTTCAGCAGCCGTAGCGCCTGACGTCTGCCGGGCCCTTTTTTCTCCTCCCGGGCGGTTTCGCGAATATCCGCAAAATTTTGTCAAGAACTTATATCGTTCAGCAGCTTTTTTTTGATAAATTATGATAATATATATAATTAGGGCACAATGTGGATATTTTACTGTGAAACAGATATCAAGGAGGATATAAATAGATGTTTGCAAGGGATATTGGAATTGACCTCGGTACTGCAAATGTACTGATCCATGTAAAAGGAAAAGGAATTGTTCTGAATGAGCCTTCCGTTGTGGCACTTGATAAAAACAGCGGCAAAGTGCTGGCTGTCGGTGAAGAAGCCAGACGAATGGTTGGACGTACACCTGGGAATATTGTTGCGATCCGTCCGCTGAAAGACGGCGTAATCGCAGACTTCGAAGTAACAGAAGCCATGCTGAAACATTTCATTAATAAGCTGAATGTAAAAGGACTTTTCTCAAAACCGCGCATGCTGATCTGCTGCCCGACGAATATTACATCCGTTGAGCAAAAAGCGATTAAAGAAGCAGCTGAAAAAAGCGGCGGAAAGCATGTGTACCTTGAAGAAGAACCGAAAGTTGCCGCTATCGGCGCGGGTATGGAAATCTTCCAGCCGAGCGGTAACATGGTTGTTGACATCGGAGGCGGTACGACAGATATCGCAGTTATTTCTATGGGCGATATTGTCACCTCCTCTTCTATTAAGATGGCTGGGGACAAGTTTGACATGGAAATCTTAAATTATATCAAACGCGAGTATAAGCTGCTGATCGGTGAACGTACCGCTGAAGATATTAAGGTGAAGGTCGCAACGGTTTTCCCAGACGCACGTCATGAAGAAATCACCATCCGCGGCCGTGACATGGTTTCCGGTCTGCCGAGAACGATTACAGTAAACAGCAAAGAAGTAGAAGAAGCCCTTCGTGAATCAGTTGCCGTCATTGTGCAGGCCGCCAAGCAGGTTCTTGAAAGAACACCGCCTGAATTGTCCGCTGACATCATCGACCGCGGCGTTATCATTACCGGCGGGGGAGCGCTGTTAAACGGGCTTGACCAGCTTCTTGCCGAAGAGCTGAGGGTGCCTGTTCTTGTCGCTGAGAACCCGATGGATTGTGTTGCGGTCGGAACCGGCGTCATGCTGGATAACATGGACAAGCTTCCAAAACGCAAACTGAGCTGATGATAAAACCTCATTCTGAAAAAGAATGGGGTTTTTTTCTGCCAAACCCTTCACGAACGGGAATGTAAATCCGATAATAAGAAAAAATGCTGATTTTCATTATAGAACAAATGTTCCGGTGAGGCAACTGGAAATAATGCTATTTCAGAGGTGGAAGACTTGTTAAAAGGATTATATACCGCAACGTCCGCAATGATTACACAGCAGAGAAGAACGGAAATGCTGTCAAATAACATCGCAAACGCGAATACATCAGGGTACAAAGAGGATCAAGGTTCAATCCGCGCCTTTCCCGAGATGCTTCTGAGCCGAATAGAAGGCGATAAAAAAACGAAAATCGGCTCCGTCAACACAGGCGTATACATGCAGGAGCTGAAACCGTTGTTTACGCAGGGAAGCCTGAAAACGACCGATCAGCCGACGGATATCGCGCTGATGGAGAATCAGGTTCCCAAGAATGCCGAAACGAATGAAAACGCCGAGCTGTTTTATCCCGTGCAGACCGCGGGCGGCGTCCGCTATTCAAAAAGCAGCACTTTCTCATTAAATGAAAACAATCAGCTTACGATAAACGGAAACCTTGTGTTATCAACAAACGGACAGCCGATTACAGTCGACAATGAAAAATTCACCGTATCAGAAAACGGAACGGTCACGACAAACGGCCGGCCGGCGGGGCAGATTGACATCAGAATGGAAGAAGACGTGCGCAATCTGAAACGGGACGGCAATGACCTATACAGCACGGCCGACGGCTCTGAACTGCCGAGCGCGGCGGCGAATCCCCAAGTCTCGTATTCATTAAAGCAAGGCGTCTCGGAGCTTTCGAACGTGGACGTGACGAGCACGTATACAGAAATGACGGAAGCATACAGATCATTTGAAGCCAATCAGAAAGTCATTCAGGCTTACGATAAAAGCATGGATAAAGCCGCAAATGAAATCGGCAAAGTGTAACAAAATGGGGGACGTTCAATTATGATGCTCAGATCAATGCTGACGGCTTCAACAGCCTTAAATCAGCTTCAGCAGCAGATGGATACAGTCAGCAGCAACCTTTCAAACAGTGATACGACAGGCTATAAAGCGAGGGACTCCCGCTTTTCCGAGCTGATCAGACAGCAGTATGACCATATAGATGACAAAAAGGAAAATTCGCCGGACATGCGGAAAACGCCGCCCGGCCTGCGTCTCGGCGCCGGAACGGTCATGACCCCGCAGCTGGACTCAGGGCAGGGAAGCATCAAAAAAACCGACCGTGACCTTGATATCGCGTTCACATCACCTTATCAATATCTTCAGGCAGAAGCGGACGGACGGCGGGTGTATACAAGGGACGGCTCACTTTCCCTCAAGCCGGCCGGCGGAAATGACCGGCTGCTTCAGCTGATGACAGCGGGAGGCAATCCCATTCTCGATGAGAACGGTCAGCCCATACAAATTGACAGTTCGCTGACTCAGCTGAAAATCAGCAAAACCGGAACGCTGACTGCTTCAGACCAGGCGGGAACCCGTTCGCAGACGTTTAATCTCGGCATCGTCAATGTCAATAATCCTCAGGCGCTTCATGCGGAAGGGGATAATCTGTTTTCCGTAAACGGCGCGGGGGCTTCAGCGATTGAAGAGCTTACCGGCGCAAACCGGCAGGCAATCGGCATGGAGCAGGGCGCGCTTGAAAGTTCAAATGTCGATATGTCAAAAGAAATGACCGACTTAATCGTGTCTCAGCGTTCCTATCAGCTGAACAGCCGCACGATTACATTGGGAGACCAAATGCTGGGCTTAATCAACTCAGTCAGATAAAAGAAGGGGCGTTTTGATCAGCCGCGCATGATAAAAAATGCGGCTTTCTCAAAATCGCCCTTTTTTTTGTAGTAATCAGTAATATCCTGAAGCAGCACTTCCAAATCCACCCACGCTTCAATTTTCTGCAGCTCCAGCACAAGCTTCTGCAATCGGTCGTACGGGTCCTCCTGAGCGGTGTACAGTATGTTGAGCGCGGTCAGCTTCAATTTCATAATCTTGTTCTGCACTTTTTCAGATATGTATAAACCTTTCTGCAGCACGGTTTGTCCTTCGGCGGCAGAACCGGTTTTAAAAAGTGCTCTGACCGCTTCGTATACACAATGAAGGTAGGAAACGGGAGACTCTTTCTCGAAACGCTGATTGCCCAATACCTTTTTGTAAAAAGGGAGGGCCTCTTTATCTTTTTTCTGGGCGGTCTTTAAAAAACCAAAATTATAATAGGCGTGGCACAGCAGGTTATTGTCATTGATCCGGTCCGTTATCTTTATGGATTCATTAAAGAGCTGTTCTGCGTCTTCATAGCGTGCCTCGTCTATATAATTCACGGCGAGAAGCAGCCGGCAGCTGAGCGTTTTTTTGATGTAGCCGGCTTCATCTTGATAGATTTCCAGCGCTTTATTGACATATTGAATGGAGAGCGCAGGCGACTTCATCATGTAATATGCACCCGCTGTTTTATAATAAAATTCAGCGGCTTCGAAACGGTCCTGTATGGCCGGCAGGTACTGTTCAGCTTCTTTAAAGCGGCAGACAGCACGGTTCGGAGCGCCATTCACCATATGGAATAACCCTTTGAAAAAATAGAAATAATAAGTTAATTCATGATCCATCTCATCTTTGCGCCGCTTCAGCTCGCAGAACAGTTTATTCAGACCGTCTTTTTTCTCAAACAGCAGCTGAAACCGTGCGAAAAACAGCTGATATCTGAGTTTGAGCTTTGCATTCTTTTGTAATTTGGGGAGATGCTGATTGATTTGTTCGTGAAGGGAACGGGCTAGATCGAATTGGCGTTTTCCCATGGCGTCATACCACTCATTCAGCATCACCCGCGTACGTTTTTCAGTAAACTTAGCAATCATCTTCCAACCTCTTTGCATAGGGTAAAAATCTTTATTTATCATAACACATTAATGGACGAGGCTCATTGCCAGCTGGTTACAGTTTACAGCGCGGTTGAAAAAGAAATTGATTCATAATATACTTCCAAATGTACAGATTGGTTGCCACATATACCTTCTATACATACTATTGTCGATGAAGGAGATGTCAAGAGAATGCTTGATACTCAGCAAATTAAAGAAATTATTCCCCATCGCTATCCGTTTCTTCTGGTAGACAGAATTACGGAAGTCGAAGAAGGAAAACGGGCGGCGGGATATAAAAATGTGACGGCGAATGAAGATTTTTTCAACGGCCATTTTCCTGAATACCCTGTTATGCCGGGCGTATTAATCGTAGAGGCTTTGGCGCAGGTCGGAGCGGTTGCGATGCTGATTAAAGAAGAAAACCGGGGCAGACTTGCATTTTTTGCGGGGATTGATAACTGCCGTTTCAAAAAGCAGGTAAAACCGGGTGACAAGCTGGAGCTTGAGGTTGATATTACCCGCGCGCGCGGTACGATCGGACGCGGCAAAGGCGTTGCCAAAGTTGACGGCGAGCTCGTGTGTGAAGCTGAATTAACTTTTGCGCTCGGAGAATAAAAACAAACAAATGGGCTTATAAAAAAGCCCATTTTGTATAGAAAGGGGTGAATCTAATGTGGTCAGAATTTAAAAGCTTTGCGATGCGGGGCAATATCATGGATCTGGCAATCGGTGTCGTCATCGGCGGCGCTTTCGGCAAAATCGTGACGTCGCTCGTTGAAGACATCATCATGCCGCTTGTCGGCCTGCTTCTTGGCGGTCTTGACTTTTCAGGGCTGGCCGTGACATTCGGCGAGGCTCATATCAAGTACGGAAGCTTCATTCAAACGATTGTGAACTTCTTCATTATTTCATTTTCTATTTTTATCGTGATCCGCACAATAGGCAAGCTGAGACGTAAAAAAGAAGCAGAAGAAGAGGCTGAAGAAGCCGAGGAAACAGATCAGCAGACAGAACTGCTGACTGAAATCAGAGATCTGCTGAAACAGCGGGCTCCTCACAATGACTAAGGCACAAAAAAAGGCTGGATGATTAACGTCCGGCCTTTTTCATGATTATAATTTTTGTTTAAACGCTTCAATCAGCCGGCTGCCCGAGTAGCCTTCTTTCACGAGCGACTCCAGAATGCTTTCTGATCCGGGGTGGTTTCTTGACACCATTTGACCGTAAATTAAAACTTGTATACTTCTTTCCAGCTCGACGATATTTTTGATGCTTCCCGTCAGCTGGGCGGGACGGTTGCTTTTTTTCGTAATCGTTACAAACACCTTCGCTTCTTTCTGGCTTTTCATCAGCATGTCAAAAAAAGAAAAGTGTTCGGCCGGGACCAGTGCTTCAATTAACCAGTGATTTTCTCCGTCCTCTTTGTTAATAATCAATCCGTCTAAAAGGGGAAACTGCTCAATCGGCTGATCGTCTTTATCTAAACGTTCCACATTCAGATCAACCAGTTTAAAGGTTTTCATCTCTTATTTTCACCCCTGTTGTCCATGTTTTTCGTTCATTTATTATAACACATATCATTTTTCCCGGGAAAATGCTGTAAGACATGCTTCATCATTTTTGTAGGTGGTCAACATTTAATCATTTCTATTTTTTCATTATAATGTAAAAGAATATGGTCATGGAGAGATGCTTATGAATCAATTGCGCCTGAAGGAAATCTATATAGAAGACGGTTCAAGGCGAAAAGACGATCATTCCTACTTGGTATGCAAAAAGGAAGATTGTGAGGTGCATCTTAACAGAAGGGGAAATGTCGTCTTTTTATATGAAACAAAAGACCGCATGGAACAGTATAAAATTCAGCTTTCACTGACTGATAAAAAGCTGAGTTTTTACTGGTTCGCATGGGACGGCGGAAAGTTTGTCCGCATGTTTGAGAAAGACTGGCTCAAAACGAAACTTTTCTCGCGGCTGCTCAAAAATACATATTACATAAGCGGTCAAAAACAAAAGTTTTTTTTATCAGAAAGAAAAACGAAAACATAAGAGCAGCCTGAACGGATAACGGCTTTTTCCGCTTTTTGCTTTCAAGAGCCCTTGTACTACAATGAAGCCAGCCTCGAAAAAGAGAGGAGGATACGGCTTGTTTAACCACGTTATGCTTGTCGGGCGGCTGACGAAAGACCCGGAGCTCCGTTTTACATCAGCGGGCATTCCCGTCGCGCATATTACGCTGGCGGTAAACCGCAATTTTAAAAGCGCGTCGGGTGAAACCGGAACCGACTTCGTCAACTGCACCATCTGGAGAAAAAACGCTGAAAACACGGCATTGTACTGCCAAAAAGGGTCAATGGTCGGTGTGAGCGGCAGAATCCAGACGAGAAGCTATGAAAAGACAGACGGCGTAAAAGTTTATGTGACCGAGGTCATGGCTGATACCGTTCGGTTTATGGATCAAAAACAGAAAGAGCCGCTGGCTGAATAGCATGCTTTTCTCCTCGATTTCCCGCCATTCAGCGGGCCCCGCAATACCTCCTTCCCACTCGCCAGTCGAAAGACTGGTTTTTTTGTGCGGGAGCTAAAAAATGGTTAAAAAGAAGTGATTTCGCTTATGAATACTTAAAAACATTGAATATATCGGGATAAAAACTTATAATTACTTACAGATAAGTGACGAAAAAGGGAATGAGGACGTGTATCAAGAAGAAAGACTGATTGCGATAATGGAATATTTGAAACAGCATCGGCGGATCACCGCTGAACAGATATGTTCGCTGCTTCATATTTCAAGAGATACCGCAAGAAGGGACCTTGTAAAGCTGAAAGAGCGCGGGGCCATTATCAGAACACGGGGCGGTGCGATTCTGCCGTCGGTGAATCAGGAAGTTCCTGGCTATTCGGGCCGGCTGAAAACTGTTTCTGAAGAGAAAAACAAAATCGGCAAGCTGGCCGCATCCCTGATCCATAAAGGAGACCGGATCATCCTGGACACCTCGACAACCGTGCAGGCCTGCGCGGAGCATTTAAATGTCACCGGCTGCACTGTTATTACAAATTCGATCAATCAGGCCGATATCCTTTCCGCAAAAGAGGGAATTGATATTCACCTGCTCGGCGGAAAGCTCCAGAAGGAACACCGGTTTTTATACGGGGCTTCCGTCGTAGAAAAACTGGGGGATTATCACGCCGATAAGGTGCTGATCGGCGTTGTCGGCATCTCGGAAAACGGCCTGACGATACCTCATGAAGAAGACGGCATGGTAAAGCGTAAAATGATCCGACAGGCGGAACAGGTGATTGCGCTGAGCGATCACTCCAAGCTTGGCCGTACGAGTTTTTATCAGTATGCAGACCTGCACGAGGTTGACCTGCTGATTACCGATCGGCTGCCTGATCAGGATTTTTGCGATCTGCTCGACCGGCACGGCGTAGAATTGCTTGTAACTGAATCTGAAGAAGAGGATGAGGACATGTGAAACTGATTGCCATAGATCTGGACGGCACACTGCTGAACAGCAGTCATCAAGTAAGCGATGAAAATGAGCGGGCTTTAAGGGAAGCCCGGCAAGCGGGAATTGAAATCGTGGTTTCCACGGGACGCGCGCATTTTGACGTGCATTCCATATTCGAACCGCTCGGCATAAAAACGTGGGTCATCAGCGCAAACGGAGCCGCCATTCATGCTCCTGACGGCAGCCTGTACCACTGTGATGCGATTGAAGAAACAAGAGCCCGCGGCATTTTGTCATGGCTTGAAGAGAATCAATATTACTATGAGGTGTTTACAAACAAAGCCATCTATACGCCTGAAACCGGCAGGCAGCTGCTCGATATCGAAATGGACCGGGTGAAAAGCGCCAATCCGGAAACCGATCTTTCCGTTTTGGAACAGGCGGCTTCAGTGCAATACAGCCAGTCCGGCTTTGCTTACATTCATTCATACCGTGAGCTCTTTGAGAAAGAAGAGCATCTGGATTTTTATAATATTCTCGGATTTTCGTTTGATGAGCGGAAGCTGAAAGCGGGCTGGGACCGATTCAGCGGTCAGAAAGATCTCACCCTTGTCAGCTCTGCCGACCACAACTTCGAACTGGCGTCTCGAAACGCCTCTAAAGGGCAGGCGCTCAAACGGCTGGCGCAAAAGCTCGGCATTCCGATGGCTGAAACCGCCGCGGTCGGTGACAGCTTAAATGACTATTCAATGCTTCAGGCGGCCGGAAAAGGCATAGCGATGGGGAATGCGAGAGAAGATATTAAGGAGATCGCTGATGCCGTTACATTGACAAATGATCAAAACGGCGTTGCGCATATGATCAGGAATTTACTGTGAAAGGTATGGCGATACTGTTCATGACTGGCGTGACGCATTCATGGCAAATGCGGCGTAACAGTAAGGACGACATAAAAGACCGGCTCTTCTGAGAGAGCCGGTCTTTTTGCGTTTAATGTGATTGCGCCGATGCGCTGAGGGTGAATAATTCTTCAAGCTCATCGGATGACAGCTCGGTAATCCAATTTTCACTTTGGATAATCTGATCGTTCAGCGTTTGTTTCGTTTCTAGCATGGCATCAATTTTTTCTTCAATCGTTCCCGTCGTAATGAGTTTGTGAACATGGACGAACCGTTCCTGGCCGATTCGGTAGGCGCGGTCGGTCGCCTGGTTTTCCACCGCCGGATTCCACCATCTGTCATAGTGAATGACATGGTTGGCAGCCGTCAGGTTCAGGCCGGTTCCGCCCGCTTTCAGTGACAAAATCAGCGTCGGGTATTCTTTCTTCTGGAACCGTTCGACGAGAGAATCGCGTTCCAGCTTGGACAGGCTTCCGTTTAAAAACTGAACCGGTTCTCCGAATGCTTTTTCCAGGAGGCGTTTCATCATGTTGCCCATCTGAATGTATTGGGTGAAAATGAGGCAGCTTTCCCCTTGTCCGCGGATCGCCGCCATTAAATCAAGCAGCTTTTCCAGTTTGACGGATCTCCCGTTTAACAGCTCTGTCTGTTCTTCCTTCAAATAGAGCGCAGGATGGTCGCATACTTGTTTCAAGCGGCCGAGCATGCTCAAAATCAGCGCTTTCCGCTGCATCCCGGTCAGAGAAGCCATATGTTCAAATGTATCTTTGACAAGCTGTTCATAAAGGGATGCCTGTTCGGCTGAGAGCGGGATAAACTCTTTTTGTTCCAGCTTGTCAGGAAGATTAAGCGCCACTTCTTCATCCCGTTTTGTCCGGCGCAGTAAAAACGGCCGGATTAACTGCTGAAGCTGGTTGATTCTTTTTTCGTCACGGTCTTTCTCAATCGGCAGCACATAGCGTTTATGAAAGCCGGTCAGACTGCCGAGATAGCCTTTGTTCATAAAATCAAAGATCGACCAAAGCTCTGTCAGGCGGTTTTCCATCGGTGTTCCGCTCAGCGCGATATGATGGACGCCTTTCAGCTTTCTGATCGCGCGGGACTGCTTCGTATGCGCGTTTTTAATATTTTGCGCTTCATCAAGGCAGATGGTGCTCCATGTCACGGAAGAAAGCTCTTCCTGATCGGCGTGCGACAGGCCGTAAGAAGTAAGAACGACGTCCGCGTCCTGATAGGCCGGGACAAATGCTTCCCCCTTCGGCCGGCGGGGGCCGTAATGAAGCACGGCCTTCAGCTGCGGCGCGAAGGTCTGGAGCTCACGCTGCCAGTTGCCGAGCACCGATGTCGGCGCAATGATTAAGGCAGGCGCTTTTTGCCGGCCGCTTTCCTTCACATGGAGAAAATAAGCGATCATCTGAATCGTCTTTCCAAGTCCCATGTCATCTGCGAGACAGGCGCCGAAGCCGTTTTCCCGTAAAAACAGAAGCCAGTTCATGCCGTACATCTGATAAGGGCGGAGCTGGCCCTGAAACGCGGCGCTGACTTCATGTTCCGGCAGATCCCGGGCTTCCGTCAGTTTGCGGATCAGGCTTCTGAGATGCTTTGATAATTCGATCTTGATCCCGGCAAATGCCGATGAGTCAATGATGTCCGTGTCCTCGGCTCCGTTTTCCCCGTGATCCATCAGTTCGCGCGCCAGCACGTCGGACATGTGGAGGCCCTCAGATTCCGCTTTTTCCATCAGTTTTTTCATCTGTTTAATAAATTGCGGATCAATTTTCACCCATTGGCCGCGGATGTTGACGAGACGTCTGTTGTTTGCGACAAGCTCATTGAATTCATCCTCTGTCAGCTCAATTCCGTTAGTGGCGAATCTCCAGTTGAAATCAAGCAGAGCGTTCATACCGACGAAGGACTCGCCCCGCGGGGAGGATGACACTTTCGCCTTAAGCATCATATTGCTGTCCCGGACAATCTGCCACCATGATGGGAGAAGAATCTCCACACCCATATTGACAAGCGTCTCACTCGCTTCCGATAAGAAGATCCAAGCCTCTTCTTCAGAAATCAGCGTCGTTCCTGAATCAAACGAAAGCCAGGGAACCGTTCTTCGGAAGCGGTCCTGTTCGCGCGCGATTTTTCCGCTGTATGCCTGCCACGCTTTTTTCAGTCCCTTCAGTCCGTCAAAAAAGGTGATGGAGCCGGTTTTTTTCTCACGTAAAAACATTTCGATTTTCCAGTCGTCACCGTCGAAATCAGGCTCGTTTAATCGAAGCCCGACGGTAAACGGCGTCACATCGTCATGCCAGCCGATTCCCTCGAGAAAATCATCTTCATCCAAAAAGGAGCCTTTAAACGTATGAACGGCCGGTGAGCGGGTTTCGATCCGCCGCCATTTTTCCAGCAGGTCATCATTGTACTGAATGTAGTCCTGGACCGCGGCTGAGAACCAGTCTGCCGTAAAGCCTTCCAGCAAAAGCTCGCGGTCTTTGAAACGCAGGACGCCATTTTGCCAAGCCTCATAGTCCGGAAGAAAATCGCCGTCGGCAATAAATTCGTATATCGTCGAAGCCGCTTCGATTAATGGTTCCGTTTCCTTTGTCAGCTGCACGGTGCTGAATGAATTGAACGAGTTTTTTCCGAGCAGCTCGACGGTCATCCACGGGCTGAGCAGAACGGCCGGAGTGCCTATGAAGCTGACGTCTTCAAGAAACGTTCCGTAAAAGGTGGACTCATGCCATTGGAACAAATGAGTCTTCATCTGACTGAGAGTAAGCGGCTGCTCCTTCTCATCATGGCTTGACAGCGTAAATGTCCAATCTTCCATTTGTTCTACATGAATGAAAATTTCCTTAAGACTCGCCATCAATCAACTTTCCTTTCTGCAATTCTTCTTGAAGGGCGCGCAGCCTCTTGTAACTTGCGCTCAGCCGGCTGATATACCGTTCCCATACCTGCTGTTTTTTTGCCTTTTTATAAAGCGTCCGCAGTTTTTTCAGATGGCGTGCAGCCTCTTTATAGGCGCTGCGGTTTTTTTGATCGATAAAAAAGGCCGCCGCCCGGTGATAGGAGGGGATGAGCGCTTCCGGATCACTGGCGGCAATTTCCTTCAGGATGTCCTTTTCGATTTCCCAGACGGAAAAACCGACGAGGCTGTGAATCTCCACCCACTCCGCGTACCGCCGTTTTTCGTACAGGTACTGGCTGTATTCGGTAAAGGTATAGGGAAGGCAGCCGGAAGCAAACCGTTCAAACAGCTGATCATCCCGTGAGTGCCGCGCGTAATCCGCCAATAGCGCGAACAGCTCTCCGATGATGTCGCGCATTTCTTTAAACGGCTTATCAAGCTTCGTATAGTTCACGGCAAGCGGTTCGATCCGGCCATACCATGTTTTCAGCCGTTTCCAGTCTTTTTTCGCGGTGAGTTCACCGAGCCATTGAAAAGTATACGGCAGCGCTTCAGGAGGGAAGCGGGACATATCTTGGAAGACCGCTTCATCATCTTTTTGCAAAAAGGCCAGATGAAGCCGTCCGAACCGCACTTCCGGCGAAAAACGGCGCCCGCTTTCCTGTGCGAGAATCTCCTGTTCACGCGCGACCCATTTCGGCCGGTTCAAAAGCGCGCTCCACATTTCACCGAATACCCGGAGGCGTTCGTATTGAAAAAGCTCTTCTTTCACAAGCAGTCTGCGCAGCACCGGGGGCGTCCGGTCTAAAAAAGGATCGAGTGAAAAAGACAAGGCGTACGTTTTCAGTCTGTCAATGGAGGAATAAATCGTATCCATCAGCTGTTCCACGTAGGGATTGATGCTGTAATAATCTTTTTCGGCATCCAATCTGCCTGACTCAATCAAAGTGAACATGTGAAGCCAGACGGCAAGCGCCGAATGAATCTGATATAAGCTTTTAAGCTCGGGTTTTTTCGGGGCGTGTTTTTTGAGCGCTGACAGATAGCCGTAATAAAGGCCCTGCATCGTCTGGCTTCCGGCCGGCGTCCGCGCCTCCCACAGCGAGAATTCCGAATCAAAAAAAGCGAGCCAGCTTGACAGCGACTCTTCATTCGGCAGCACTTTTTCCTGAAACTGCCGGCGGACAAGCTCCCTGCTTTCCTCAAGCTTTTCTCTTTCCAGCCAATGTTCGGTAAAGGTACCGACCCGCTCGAATTGGGCATATACGTAAAGAAAAACGGCCAGCACGTGGCGGCAGATCGCCTCAGACGGGCATGCGCAGCCGCTTTTCACCATGAAAAATAAGTTCAGCGTGACCCTTACAGGCACAACATCCTGCACATATGCGGAAATCTCTGTCGGGGTTTGAACCTGTATACGATAGACGGAATCCTGCCGATATAAAATGAGTGCTTTCTTCATCAGCTGAACATTGTCTTCATTGTAAGGAAGAAGTTCTTTAAGCTGTTCAGCCGCTGCGAGCACATCTTCTTTAGCAATCATATCCTGAAGCATGATTATCGCTCCTAACGAGTCACAAAATAAAAAGATTCCAATTCCTCTATTATATCGCAACACATGGCCCGGAAAAAGTTTTTCCTAAAAAAGGACATAAAAACCCGAATGTGTCGAATGATGTATTAGAGATTGCAAAACAGCACCCGACAGCATATAATAATCTTGTTTTCAATTTAATGGAAGCCGAAAGGAAACGAATGATGAAGAAAACGAAGTTAGATCAAGAGGAGTTTCTGAAGATTTTAATGCATGCGCACGACATCGGTGAGCAGTCCTCTGAGATGACCACAAAAGAAATGCTTGAGAATTTGATTTCTTATATTAAAAATGGATATGCAACATAAAATCCCGCAGGCTCTTGGCCGCGGGATTTTTTAATCTTCCTGTAACACCAGTATTTAAAGCGCTTACAAAAATAAAACAGATTGAAGTGATTGTCTATTTTTGTCGAATTTTGTCATTTGAAAAGGTTAGAAATGACAGTTTAAAGCTGTATAATCGTAATTGGAAAAGATCATTGGAGGGAATGGGAATACGCGGAAAGTGATATGGAGGTTATATGGGAGAATCTACAAGCATAAAGGAAATATTCGCAATACTGAGAAAGCGTCTGCTGTTTATACTTATTATTACCGCGGCGGCATCTGCCGCAGGCGGACTCATCAGTTTCTTCGCTCTTACGCCGGTCTATGAAAACTCAACTCAAATTTTGGTCAGCCAATCCAAAAACAATCAAAAAGAAGTCCAATTCAATGACGTTCAAACCAACCTCCAATTAATCAACACGTATAATGTCATCATCAAAAGCCCGGTCATCCTCGACGAAGTGATTAAACAGCTGCATCTGTCCATGACTTCGAAAGAGCTGGAATCGAAAATCACAGTGTCCAGCGAGCAGGATTCACAAGTCGTGACGATTGCCGTGAGGGATACGGATGCTAAGCGGGCGGCCGTTATGGCAAATGCGGTTGCAGCCGTTTTTCAGGACAAGATCACCGCCATCATGAACGTGGATAATGTCAGCATCCTTTCAAAGGCCGAAGCGGCGGACAGCCAGTCACCGGCAGAGCCTAACCGTAAGCTGAACATCGCGATTGCGTTTGCCGCCGGACTTTTGGGCGGAATCGGTCTCGCCTTTTTGCTGGAACATCTGGATAATACGATCAAATCGGAAGAACAGCTGGAATCGCTGCTCGGCATCCCGATCCTGGGAACGGTTACTTCAATCAGTACAAAAGACAGCGTTGCCAAAAACTTGAGGATGGCGGAAACCAAACAAGCGGGGGGCGGACATGTTGACGCGTAAAAAAGACAAACTCGGAAAACGAAGTGTGATTGCGATGTCTGAGCCGAAATCCATCAACTCAGAACAATATCGTACGATCCGCACAAACATTGAATTTTCTTCCGTTGATACGGAGGTGAAGTCCCTTTTGATTACATCCGCCGGCCCGGAAGAAGGAAAATCGACAACCGCGGCCAACCTTGCCGTCGTATTTGCACAGCAGGGGAAAAAAGTGCTTTTAATTGATGCGGATCTGCGCAAACCGACGGTTCATTTCACCTTCAAATTGGACAACGGAACCGGATTAACGTCACTGCTGTTAAAACAGATGCCGTTTCAGAAAGCCGTCCTGCCGGCTGATGAAGCAAACCTGGATATTTTAACGAGCGGGCCGATCCCGCCCAATCCGGCGGAGCTTTTATCGACGGGCGCCATGAAAGATCTTCTGTCAGAAGCCGGCGCAGTTTATGATAAGGTGATTTTGGATACGCCTCCCGTTTTGGCCGTAGCCGATACGAAAATATTAGGCAGCTACACTGACGGGGCCATTATGGTGATCTCAAGCGGGAAAACGGACAAGGAAAAAGCGGCCAAGGCGAAAGAAGCGCTCGATTACTGCCCGTGCAAGCTCCTTGGGGCCGTGATGAACGGGAAGAAACAAACGAAACACTCGGACTACGCCTATTACGGACAATAATGTCATAATGGGCGCGGTCCATTCTTTTTAAGGAGGGATTGAAATATGATAGATATCCATTGTCACATCCTTCCTTCCATAGACGACGGCGCGGCGGATGATACAGAAAGCCTGAAGATGGCGAGAGAAGCGGTCAGACAGGGGATTGATACGATCATCGCGACGCCGCATCATGTGAAATACCGCTATGACACGGACCGGCATACGGTCAGCGAAGCGGTCAGCATGTTAAACAAACGTTTGAATAAGGAAGGCATTCCGCTGACTGTTCTGCCCGGCCAGGAAATCAGAACAGACGGAGATCTGCTGACAGGTCTTCAAAGCGGCTCGCTTGTCCCGCTCCATGATACGAAGTATGTGCTGGCGGAATTTCCGGCGGATCATGTCCCGGCCTACGCTGAAAGGCTGTTTTATGAACTGCAGCTGAACGGATATGTCCCCGTCATCGCCCATCCGGAGCGGAACAGGGAAATTCGCGAAAACCCTTCCGTTCTATACAGTCTTGTGAAGAAAGGCGCGGCCGCCCAAGTGACGGCCGGCTGCATTGCCGGAGTATTCGGGCGGAAAGCGAAATCCTTTTCGCTGCAGCTGATGGAAGCGAATTTGATCCACTTTCTCGCATCTGACGCCCATAATCTCGGACCGAGAAATTTTTATTATCAGGAGGCGCTCGGCGTTCTGAAAAAAGAAGCAGGGGCTGAGCTGATTTACATGCTCACGGAAAATGCGGCGCTTCTCGCTGAAAACAAAGCCGTTTATAAGGAACCTCCGCTGCCTGTGGCCCGCCGTAAGCGCTGGGGTCTTTTTTAATCGTCGTCTCCATCCCGTTTAAATGAAGCGTAAGCGGCTGTTTTGCAAGATGATTCTTTTATGCTTATGCTATTATCAGCGGCCGGCGCCGTTTTTTCCTATCATGACCTCAGGCTTCCGGCATTCCGCCGGCGCCGGGATCATATGATAATAACGGTAAGCTGCCCAGCAGCAATTTCTAAACGGTTGGGGGAACACGATGAAAATAACAGTGATCGGAACAGGCTACGTCGGTCTTGTGACAGGAGTGTCTCTTTCAGAAATCGGCCATGACGTAACATGCATAGATATTGACGAACGTAAGGTTGAGCAGATGAGAAAGGGGTTGTCCCCTATCTTTGAACCGGGCCTTGAAGATATGATGAAACGAAATATCGGCCGGCATCGGCTGGCATTTGAAACGAGCTACGAAAAAGGGCTTGCGGAAGCGGACGTTATTTTTATAGCGGTCGGAACGCCGCAAAAAGAAGACGGGCACGCAAACCTTACTTATATTGAAAATGTCGCCGAACGGATTGCCGAACATATTTCTAAAGATGCGATCGTTGTGACAAAAAGCACGGTTCCCGTGGGAACGAATGACAGGATCAGCGAAGTTATTCATTCACGGCTGAAAGCGGACGTGAACATTTCAATCGCCTCGAATCCGGAATTTCTCCGTGAAGGTTCGGCGATTCACGATACCTTTCACGGCGACCGCATCGTGATCGGGGCTGAAGACCGGCAGACGCGGGAAACGCTTGACCGGGTTTTCGCGCCGCTTGCGATTCCGGTATATCATACGGACATCAGAAGCGCTGAGATGATCAAATATGCGTCAAACGCATTTTTAGCGGCAAAAATCAGTTTTATTAATGAAATTTCTCATATATGTGAAAAAGTCGGTGCGGATGTGGAATCAGTCGCACACGGAATGGGATTGGATAAACGGATAGGCAATCAATTCTTAAGAGCCGGCATCGGTTACGGCGGTTCCTGCTTTCCGAAGGATACAAACGCCCTCGTGCAGATCGCGGGACATGTGGAGCATGATTTTGAATTGCTGAAGTCCGTCATTAAAGTCAACAATAACCAGCAGTCCATGCTGGTTGATAAAGTGCTGAACAGGCTCGGCGGTGTGACGGGGAAAACCATCGCATTATTAGGGCTGTCTTTTAAGCCGAATACAGATGATATGCGGGACGCGCCGTCCATTGTCATTGCGGATCGTCTGGCGGCTCTTGACGCCCGGATGACAGCGTACGATCCGATCGCTTCATTCCGGGCTTCCGGACTGCTTCCGGCTGCGGTTTCCTATCGGGAGTCCATAGAAGAAGCCGTCAGGGGAGCGGATGCCGTCCTGATTCTGACAGATTGGGAACAAATTAAACACTTCCCGCTTGAAGCGTACAAAGAGCTGATGGAAACCCCGGTTATTTTCGACGGGAGAAACTGCCACTCGCTTGAGGAAGCGGAACAGGCGGGCGTGGAATATATCTCAATCGGAAGAAGAGCCGTCGTGCCTCAGACTGATTCTGTCACTTGAAAGGCCGGCGGACCGCGCCGGCCTTTTATCATACAATCATTAGAGACGAAGGGGATATTTATCGTGGAAAAAACATGGAAATTGCCGAAGCAAATGGAATCATCCCGCGGTCTGCTGGAAACGTCAGCACGGCCCTTTATCAAACTGCACGTCAAAAAAGCTGAAACGGGTCGGTATGACAGTAAAATTGCCGGAGACCCCTATTTTCCGAAACATGAACCATATCCTGAAGATGAAAGCGGCAGGCCGATGAAGCTTCTCGCTCAAATCAATTTTGCGGATATGCCCGGACTTCCTGATTTTCCGGACACCGGCATTCTTCAGTTTTACATATCGGTCAGTGATGACGTATACGGTTTGAATTTTGACGACGGGTGCGCGCAAACGGGTTTCTGCGTCAAATATTTTGAACATGTGACAGCAGAAGAAGCGGAGCTCATGGATGATTTTTCTTTCGTTCAGGTTGAAGAGGAGTACGATTTTCCGATTCAATCCGAAGCGCTGATCACCCCTGAGCTGTCTGCTGAATGGGTGCTCCCGTCTGATTTTCAATTCGGGCGGTATGCCGGGATGGATGCCTTTGACTATTTCGAGCAGTTTGACGATGAGGTGTATGACGAATATACGGCGAACGCATTCGGCCATAAAATCGGCGGCTATGCGTCCTTCACCCAGGAAGATCCGCGGTCTTACTCCCATCAAAACCATACGATTCTGCTTTTGCAAATTGATTCAGATGATGACATTGATTCGATGTGGGGAGATGTGGGAATCGCCAATTTCTTTATCAGACCGGAAGATTTGAAGAAAAAAGATTTCTCAAACGTTTTGTACAACTGGGACTGCAGTTAACGACAGTATGATGATCATGATACAAGGCAAAGGAGACGGTTCATCACTGTCTCCTTTTTTTAGGGAATTTATCATGGATACATAGAGGAGATCAATGAATGGATATGCCGTTTATGTGAGTCTTTTGGCGTTAATGATGAGCATCTCGGCTGCTGAAAATAAGTCATTTAACCTATTTAAGCTGCTTTCTGTCTATTTTAAAATATAATATATGGAAATATAGTATGGAAAAGTCTGTGCTTTTTGTACGACTTTTTGCGTAAGACGAGGTGAAAACAGATGAGCCATTCAAGCACATTAAGCCATATTAACAGCACGATCAGCCATAAACTGGGCGAGGTTGAACACCAAATTGATAAATTAAAAGAAGCGAAAAGAGAGATAGAATCTCTGCAGGAAGAGGGCGTATCTGAAATCAGAGACATCCTCAGGCCGCACCTGGACCATCATTGGACCGGCACTTTTGCTGAAGAATTTGATGACCGGCGCGATCAGGCCCATACAGAAGCATACAGAATCGTCACAGACAAATACGACGGTTATATTTACCGAATCGGCTTAAAGATGACACAGCTTGAAATTGAAAAAGGAGGGCTCCTTGCCGCCAGAAGCATCGCGAGAGAGGCAGAGCACCTGCTGACGCTGGGAGAAGAAGCCCTTGACACGGTCGGAGAAAAAATACAATCAATCAAAAGAAGCTGGAGTTGGTTTTAATGGCAGAAATAAAACTCAAATACGGAGCCGTCATGAAGCAGCTTGAATCCGTCAGCAGCGCTTTGGAGGCCGTTTCGATCGGGAACGCCGGTTCAAACGGAAAAAACAAGCTCGACTATACCTCCAAGTACCAATCCCGCGAGGCAAAGCTTGTATCAATGATCAGCGAATACAAGCAGGCCGTTCATAAGAATATCGCGGACGTTAAAGACAACGTAGATTCTTTGAAAGAACAGGACGAGGCGATCGCCGTAAAATAACGAAAGAAAGGACTTGCCGATGAGCAAAGTGTTTGAATCACAATCGTTAACGGACGAAGCAGATAAGAGAAGGAAACAATACGAAGCCCTTGAAGAGCAGCTGCGTGCGCTCAAACAAGCCTTTCAAGGCGTGGCCGATCTGGGCGATGCTTTGAAAGGGAAAGGCGCAGACAATATAAAAGATTTTTTTCAGGGACAAGCGGAAATCGCCGACAGCTGGCTGACGCTTGTCTCTGCTCAAATTGCGTTTTTAAATGGCATTTCAGGTGACATTAAAGATCAAGAACTCAGCGATACATATGTGGAGACTTCATTTTTGGAGCATGAGCTGCCCAATGCGGATTTGAAAGCTTCAGAGATTGTCTCCGCTCATAAAGCAGAAATCGATTCAATTTTGTCAGGCATCAGCGATATTATTCATCTCGACACATATACGCTGGATGATTACGCTGATAAAATGGGCGATGCCCAGAAAACCAGACGCGACACGATCACGGCAGTCGATACGCTTGATGAATCCCTGACCGCTGAATATCAAAACTTAGAATCTCTGGACAACGCAGTGCTCAGCAAGTATTCCGTTCTCATGCAGGCCACCAGCAACGGGAAAAGCGCATCCCCTATGTACTATGACAAAAAAGCTTTCCACAGCAATGAAATCTACAAAAGCGTCATGGCGACAGAAAAACAGGGAACGGGCTATATTGACGCAAAAGCCCAGCAGGCCGAAGCAAGACGGCTTCAGGAAAAGGCTGAAGAAGAAGCCAATAAACCATGGTACGAAAAAACATGGGACGGCATCTGCAACTTTACCGGCGAAGTCACCGGCTATTATGATTATAAAAGAGCAGCCGAAGGCGTTGATCCGGTGACCGGCGAAAAACTCTCCACCGCAGAACGCGTCACAGCAGGAGCGATGGCCGCCGCCGGATTCATACCGGTCGTCGGCTGGGCGGGCCGCGCTTTCAAAGGCGGAAAAGCCATTTACAAAACCGGAAAAACCGTCATTGCCGCAGAACATGCTTTAGATGCCTATAAAACCGGAAAATCCTTAGACATTCTCAAAATGACAGAAATGGGCGCATACGGCCTTGTTGCCTCAAACGGATTCTCCGAAGCCGTCACAGGCCGTGATATGTTCGGAAACAAAGTGTCTGAGGAGAAGCGGAAGCAAGGGGCGCTGGAAGCTGCGCTGAGTTTGGTTGGTGCCGGGGCGCTGGCGAAGCATGTAAACAAAGGCATACCGCTTGCAACCCATTCAAAAGTTCAAAAAGCTAACAAGACACTAGAAAAAGTTAAACAATTCAAAGTCCCGACCAACGTCCGCGTGTATGCAGAACGCCCTGTAACTCCGGATGGCTTCACGTTCGGAATTCCGACAGTTCGTGTAGATGTGGAAAAGACGGCTGTTAAAGAACTTGGGATTGTGAAGATGGTTAGTGATGGCGTCCGTAAGGGAAAATCTCATAGTCCTAACATTTCTAAAAATCACGATAAAGTAGCGCATGATGGATATTATGGTCGTAAAGAATTTAGAACGATGCTTAATAATGCTTCGTTTACTCCGCATGGACATAAACATGTTAAGGCTAAAACACTTGAAGAAGCAAAACGTTTTAGTGTGACAGGTAAAAAAGCTGCTCAGTACTTACCAAATGTGAATAACAAAGCTTTAGAGAAAGAGGCACTTCTAAAAGGTCATATTATTGATAATGGAAATAACAACTATTATTTTATTTATGATGCAGGAAAAACAGTCGGTTATGATCTAGGTACACCAACAAGCTGGATTAGAGCAGAGTTTTCTGGTGGTGAATATCATGGTCATCCGATTGCTGGCAGTCGATTGGATAAGTATTTAAAACAACTTGGTATTGATAAGTAATAGGAGGCTTTTATGAGAAAGATAAAAAAAATGCCAGAAGTAAGTTTACAATCCTTAAGGATTCCAAAAGGGTGGACCATAAATCAAAACAGTTTTAGAGAAATTGATCCGAAAAATCTAGATCCAGACGATGAAAAGTGGTTATTTTTTTCACAAGATTTATTGCAATTAACATACTCTCGTAAAAATTATTTACTTGATTTAGGGTGGTATCCAGATGCGGATGCTAATGGATTTTATCAACTAGTTTTGATACAAAATGAGGATTGGGATCAACCTGTGTATGAATTTCAGTCAAATAGCCATATTGAAATAGTTGAAAATATAGAATCTTTATTAAACAAAGTTACGAATAATGAAATGTAGTTAAACATTCATTTAAACTATTAAAAAAAGCTTGCAGGGCCTGAAGTTGCAAGTTTTCAAACTAGAATTTTTAAAGTGGAAATAAATACAAAAAAGGCACTAGTTAACAAGAGGTAGGATTGATTTTAGATGCATGTTAAACAAATACATCTTTTCAAACTAAGCAAAGAAGATTTTGTTCAAACACAACAATCCCTTAAACATAAAATTAACCTATCTCATTCCATCACCCCAGACTCCGTCAACACCTGCGCAGGCGTCGACCTCGCTTATTGGGATCAGGACGGGGAACCGTACGGCGTATGCAGTATCATCGTGATTGAAGCTGATACAAAAGAAGTGATTGAAAAAGTGCACAGCATGGGGAAAATCAGCATGCCGTATGTTTCCGGTTTTCTTGCGTTTCGCGAGCTGCCGCTGATTCAGCAATTTGAACATATTTTTCATTTTATGGGGATGTCCTTTAAAGGCTATGTGCTGGGAGAAGGCAATCGTCCCGGTGATATTCTTCATGATCATCAGGCGCTGAGCGCGGCGAGCAGCTTATTGAAAAGAAGTGATGCTCTATGAAGCTGCTGCTGGTTATCTCTGGTATGTTGATTCTCGCACTCTTTTTAGCTTGGAAAGCGCCGACTTCTGTTTGGATACAGGCTGAAACCAATTCGCCTCAGGTTCAGCAATTTGTGAGAATGGCAGGCGCAACGCTGCAAGTCAAGCAAATCATCAAGAGTGATGCAGGCGAAGAAACAGTTGTCATATCAAATGGTATTTCTGGGCCAAAATAAAAAAGCACCTGTCCAGGTGCTTTTCTTTATAAATGAGGAACCACAAGACCTCCATACAAAAACGCCGCGATAATCAGGAAGGCCGGATGCATCTTGAATTTTGTCAAGGCAAGAAGGGAAATCCCCGCAATCACTATCGCTTGAACCCAGCCGATCGCTTTGATGCCGTCTGCGCCGATTTGCCAGGTAAGAATGAGCATCATGACGGCGATGACAGGCTGGACGGACAGCGTCATACCTTTGATGACGGGAGATTGGCGGAAGCGCTGAATGATGCGCAAGAGGACGATCAATGCGAGCGCCGACGGTACGACGGTGGCGATCAGCGCAATCAGGAACCCGGGCCACCCGCCTGCGCTGTAGCCGACATACGCCGCGATTTTGGTTGCGATCGGGCCCGGCAATGCGTTCGCAAGTGCGAGCATATTTGAGAATTGATCGTTTGAGAGCCAGCTGTATCTGTTGACGACTTCTTCAAACATCAGCGGGATCGACGCCGGTCCGCCTCCATATCCGAGTACGTTTGCGACAAAAAACGCCATAAATATATAAATCATGATCATGAGGCCGACATTCCTTTATCTTTTGAACGTTTATTTGTGATTTTGTCCTTTAATTTAAAATGAAACGCGCCGTACGCCAAGAAAATGATAATGACAAAGCCGGGATTAATCTGCAGCGTTTGCAGGCCGATAAAAGCGATGATAAAAAACAGGATGCCGGTGACCCAGCCGAAACCTTTAAGCGCTTTTTGGCCAAACTCGTACGCCATGATGCCGAGCATGACCGCGATTACCGGCGTGACGGCGCCAATCATGCCGGCAACAATTGCTGAGTGGCTTAACACATTGACAGCCGCAAACAAGCCTGCCATAGCAAGGCATGTAGGCAGAATGTGGGCGAGGGTTGCCACGATTGCGCCTAACGTGCCTTTTAGCTTGAAGCCCAGATACGCAGCCATTTTTGTGGCAATCGGTCCGGGAAGCGCATTAGCGATCGCTAATATTTCTCCGAATTCATCATCATCTATCCATTTGTATTTATTGACGGCTTCATGGCGGATGAGCGGGATCACCGACGGGCCGCCCCCGAATCCGAGAATGCCCGTTCGGGCCATCGCCGCCGTAATGTCCCAATAGGGATGTTTCATGGCTATGTCCTCCTTACAGCTTCATGCCCGTTCTGCTTTTATACCGTTTAATCAGCATTTGGCAGTCGACGCTGACGACGCCTTTTTGCGTATAGAGCCGTTTTGTCAAAAACTCTTCCATCTCCTGATCATTTGCGAAAATGCCGTGCATATGCAGCTTGCTCGGTCCGGTCATGTGATAAAGGCTTGTCACGGCCGGCTCCTTTTCAAGCTTTAATGCGGTTTCCTCCAAATACTGCGGCTCCACTTCCACATTAAAAAACACGGACACATGACGGCCGATTTTCGCCGGGTTGATGACAGCGGTGAATTTTTCAATCACACCGGCATCCAGTAAATGCTGAATGCGGTGCTGAACCGCCACTCGCGACAGGTTAACCCGCTTTCCTACGTCTGTATAGGAAATCCTCCCTTCCTCGTGCAAAATCGAAAGAATCTGTTTATCCGTTTCATCAAGGACAAGATTCGGAATGCTGTATTCATGTTCCAACCCGCTTCACCTTCCTTCATTTGGTAGACATTATTGTATCATGAAACATTACGGTATGAAGGGAGAATTTTTTTATTGTTTTCGATGCGTAATAACTTAGAATTATTTCTTATCGAAAAGTAAATAGTGTGTGAGATTTTCTTTCAGGAATGTGGATGGCCGCGAAGCCGCTTTTTATACTTGAGAAAATTTGTAAAGGGGCTTGCCATGAATACTTCAACCATCGGAACGAAACAAATGGTCGTCAGTCCGCATTATCTCGCTTCTCAAGCGGGGGCCGGCATTCTGGAAAAGGGCGGAAACGCGTTTGACGCGGCAGTGGCGGTCAGCGCCTGTCTGGCAGTTGTGTATCCGCATATGACGGGTCTTGGCGGGGATTCATTTTGGCTCACTTACCATAAAGAAACGGGACGAATCAAAGCTTATAACGGGAGCGGCCGTTCAGGGAAGCATGTGACGAGAGACTTGTATCGGGGCAGAGAAGCGATCCCTCTGCGCGGGACAGAAAGCGCCATTACCGTTCCGGGAATGGCGGACAGCTGGGATGCCGTGCTTTCGGCGTACGGGCGTCTTTCGCTCGCTGAGGTGCTGAAGCCAGCTCTTGATTATGCGGCAAACGGATTTCCGGTGTCCGCCGACCAGTGCGCCCACACAGAACGCAATCTCGCTCTTTTAGCCTCGATGCCTTACACCTCGGCCATTTTTACGAGAAACAAAAAAGCGCCCATGCCCGGTGAACGGTTTGTCCAGAAGGATCTGGCGGCCAGCTTGGAGCAGCTTGCCGAGAAAGGCAGAAGCGCTTTTTATGAAGGAGACCTCGCTCAACGCATCACATCCTTTCTGCAAAACAACGGCGGCCGTCTGACACTTGATGACTTTAAAGCCCACCGCGGCGAGTGGACGAACCCGGTATCCTCCGATTACCGCGGGTGCAAAATCTATCAGGCTCCGCCGAATTCACAGGGCTTTACAGGCTTAATGACGCTCAATATATTGGAAAACTATGATTTTTCTCAGATCGAACACGGTTCCTTTGACTATTATCATCTGCTGATCGAGGCGCTGAAGAAGAATTTTCAGCACCGGAATGAAGTGCTGACTGATCCGGCATTTTCTCATATTCCGCTGGATCGGCTGCTTGATAAACGGTATGCAAAGCAGCTTGCGGAAGAAATCGGTAACGTGGCTGCGCCGGCGGTAAGCCGGCCGGTCGGAAGCGACACTGCTTATGCCGCCGTCGCCGATGCGGAAGGAAATGCCGTTTCCTTTATTCAGAGCCTCTATTTTGAGTTCGGATCTGCCGTTACAGCGGGGGAGACGGGCATTCTGCTGCAAAACCGCGGGTCATTTTTTTCGCTGGACGAATCCCATATCAATACACTTGAACCCGGCAAGCGGACGTTCCACACCCTCATGCCGGCGATGGCCTGTAAAGAAGGAAGGCCGCACATCCTGTACGGAACCCAGGGAGGAGAAGGCCAGCCGCAAACTCAGACAGCGATGATTACGCGCATCATTGATTACAAAATGGACCCCCAGCAGGCGATCAATGAGCCGCGCTGGGTCTGGGGACGGACATGGGGAGAGGAGTATGAAGGGCTGAGGGTTGAAAGCAGAATCAGCC
This sequence comes from Bacillus sp. IS1, assembly GCF_032461585.1. Classification (NCBI taxonomy): domain Bacteria; kingdom Bacillati; phylum Bacillota; class Bacilli; order Caryophanales; family Bacillaceae; genus Bacillus; species Bacillus sp. IS1. Next base: position 488,004 of record NZ_JAWCWR010000002.1, read on the forward strand.
CTGAAACAAGAGAAGCCCTAAGGCAGAGCGGCCACCGCGTCGAGACCGTTGGTGATTTTGACGGGCTTATGGGTCATGCGGCAGCGATCGTCATTGATGAAGAAGGCTTTCTCCAAGGCGGGGCCGACCCGCGCGGCGACGGAGCGGCCGCAGGAGTATAGAGCTGCGCTAACTGATGAAAAAAATAAGCACGCCAAGCGCGGCAGAAAGACCCGCGTAAAACGAATCGTACACATATTGCTTTTCCTCCCGCCGGTGCCGCCATTCCATTAAGCCGCTGCAGCAAAATAGCATGAAAACAACTCCCGCAAATACGTACATTTCATTGAAAAAATTCACCGCTGCGATGCCCGTAATAAGCAGTGTGATTTCGATTAATCGATGTGTGCCGTTTATCGGCTTCTGCTTTTTAACAGGCTTTGGCAAATTGAGAACTTTGACGGCAAATACTTGAAACATAAGGCTGAGCAAAATAAATACGGCTGAAAAAATCAGTAACTGAGTGAAATCCATCGTCTGCCTCCTAAAAATGTGCCACTCGTTTCATACGGGTGAGGACCTTGTAAGTTTCGGCATTCTACAAGACATTAGGCTGAGTTACATGGTAAAAGGCTCAAAAAGACCCCTTTCGAAAGGGGTCTTTTTGACTAGTTTCTTCTATTATAATGGTTCCTGCTTCAGGTCGGGCGGACAAGCGTATATGTCTTCCCGAGTCTGGCGTATTCATTCCCCGCGAGCCTTGCCGCAGGCTTCAGCTCATCTGTCCGTATGTAGCCTTTATCGGCGTCATATACTTGGTCATTCAAATGAAAACAAACGACTCTGCCGATGATGAGGTCTGTCGTCGTTTCTCCGCTGTCATTTTGGAACGGAAGATGGCGTTCGAGTATACATTCAAACTTGACTTTTGCTTCTTTTATACCGGGAACGCTGATGCAAGCGCTGTCTGTCACAGAAAGGTCTGTCATGCCAAGTTCACTGACATCAGGATCAAGCCTTGCCGCCGTTTTGTTAATGTCTTCAATAATGGATTCATCACTGACGTGCACCACGAATTCCCGATGAGCGAGTGCGTTTCTCGCGGTGTCTTTCTGCCGCCCGTCCGCGCGGCTGACTGAGATGGCCAGAAGCGGCGGTTCCGCGGAGACAACGTTATAGAAACTGAAGGGCGCCGCGTTTACGGCGCCGTTGATGGATGACCGCGTAGTGACAAATGCGATCGGCCGGGGAACGACTGTGCCCGAAAGCAATTTGTAAGTGTCTTTTGCGTTCAGTTCGTCTGCTCGTAAGATATGCATGATTTCGGCCGCCTTTCTTTATCGTATGACCTGATTATACAGAAAGAAAATTCGGAAACACAACAAAAGAAAACCGGCTGCATATCTTATCACGTGGCATATATCTGATTGAGGAAAAAGGCTTCCGTTTAGCCGGCAGCCTATTTACGAATGGTGTTACTTGTAGTTTTTCTTTACAACCCAGATGTTCCCGTCTTTCCAGTACTCTGTTTTGCTGCAGTAATCGTCTTTTTTGCAAGGGTCTTTTTTATGAGGACGATAAGGTTTTTTCTGCGTGCGTTTTTTCTTGCGGCGGCATGATTTTTTGTGGCTGCGAGATTTTTTGTGAGACCGGCATGATTTTTTACGGCTGCGGGATTTTTTGTGAGAGCGGGATTTTTTACGGCTGCGAGATTTTTTGTGAGACCGGCATGATTTTTTACGGCTGCGAGATTTTTTGTGAGAACGGGACTTTTTATGGCTGCGAGATTTTTTGTGAGAACGGGATTTTTTATGGCTGCGAGATCTTTTGTGGGAGCGGCACGATTTTTTATGACTGCGAGATTTTTTGTGAGAACGGGACTTTTTATGACTGCGAGATTTTTTGTGAGAACGAGATTTTTTATGGCTGCGAGATTTTCTCTTCTTACTGCTTTTTGGTTCTTGGTACAAATAATCTTCCAATCCCTCGGTGCTTGCGGACTTTACTGCTTCTTCGATATCAGAATGGGAATAGTGGCCCATTTTGAAACCTCCTCATGATATATGTTTTAAGGATGCGATCCTTACTACCACATAGTACGCATGGATGAAAAAAGTGTATGTGTGATTCGCTGAGTTTTATATAAAAAGCACAGCCTAAATTAATACAGGGAGGGTTACTGATGAAAGACCAATCAACATTGCCTCTATACCAGCTGTTTATTCACCCGAAAGACTTAATGGAGCTGAAAAAAGACATTTGGGATGATGATCCGGTGCCCGCGGTGCTGAGAGTGAATCAAAAACGGCTTGACATTGATCTGGCGTACCGCGGCTCTCATATAAGAGATTTCAAGAAAAAGTCGTATCATATCGCTTTTTATTCGCCGAAAACATTTCGCAAGGCGAAAGAGATACATTTAAACGCCGAATACAAAGATCCGTCGATGATGCGGAATAAGCTGTCTCTCGATTTCTTCGCGGAGCTTGGGACGCTGTCACCAAAGGCGAATTTCGTAACCTTGCAAATCAATGGCAGACATGAGGGGGTGTATCTTGAGCTGGAGTCAGTGGATGAATATTTTCTGGCGAAACGGAATTTGGCGGACGGCGCTGTTTTTTACGCGGTTGATGACGACGCCAATTTCTCCCTCGTCAGTGATCTGGAGCGGGATACGAAAACATCGCTCGAACTTGGTTATGAAAAGAAAACGGGAACGAAAGAAGACGATTTATACTTGCAGGATATGATCTATAAAATTAATACCGTGCCGAAGTCAGAGTTCAAGGGGGAGATCGTCAAACACTTGGACGCCGATAAGTATTTGCGGTGGCTTGCGGGCATCGTGTTTACCTCAAACTACGATGGATTTGTTCATAATTACGCTTTGTACCGGAATCATGAAACGGGACTTTTTGAAGTCATTCCGTGGGATTACGATGCGACATGGGGAAGAGACATTCACGGTGATCGGATGGAGGCCGATTATGTCAGAATACAAGGGTTTAATACCTTGACTGCAAGGCTTCTGGATGAACCGTATTTCCGCAAAGCGTACAAACGGCTTTTGGAAGAGACGCTTCAGACCCGGTTTACCATTGAATATATGAAGCCGAAGGTCATGTCACTGTATGAGCAGATCAGGCCGCATGTCGCGAAGGACCCATATAAGAAAGAGGAGATTGATTGCTTTGACCGGGAGCCTGAAGTGATTTGCGAGTACATTAAGGAGCGGTCCGCCTTCATCAGCAGTGAGTTAGAGCGGTGGAATATCTGATTTGGAAATGAAGAAAGATTTTTTACAAATAGGCTGGTGAATCAGTTCCCGAAAATAATCGTGATACGTATATATGCATTATGCTTTTTACATTATGAGAAAAATGACTAGGAGGACAATAGATGAAACGCAATACGAAGCGGCAGCGGTCTGATGACAACTTTTTGCATGCGATGGAAGGAAAAGTGATTACTGTCTACCGGGGAGGCCCGGAGTCCAAGACAGGGAGATTAGCAGACATTCAATCGGATTATATCGCTCTTCAGGTTGATAATAAAATCGTTTATTATCAATGGAAACACGTGAAAAGTGTGACGGAAAATACGAGTGAAACCGTATCGCCGGCCGAAGCGGCAGAATGTGAAAAAGCTGATGATTTTCAAGACCTGATCAGCCGGATGACCAATCGCACGGTGCAATTGAATCAGGGAGGTCCGGAATCGAAAAGAGGAAAGCTTCACGAAACAGGGGATGATTTTCTCGTGCTGGAAACGGAAGATGACGGAATCGTATATTTTAACGCCGACCATGTCAAAAGCATCAGCGCGGAACAAGAAGAAGACGGCCAAGAGGAGGAGCGCCCGGAATTTGAAATGGCTGATGATTTTCACGGCATATTTAAACGCCTGATCCACAAATGGGTATCCATCAACCGCGGAGGTCCTGAAGCCGTTGAAGGTATACTTGTGGATAATTCCGACGGCCACTACACTCTTGTGAAAGATAAAGAAGTGCTGCGGATTTATCCTTTTCATATCAAGAGCATCAGCGAAGGGGCAAAAGGCGCAGCTAAAAAAGAGGAGAATAAAGACGACGAGAATAAAGGTGAGAAAGAGAGCACCGAAGAAGAAAAGCAGCATGAAGAAGAATCACGCGAAGAGAAGCGTACTTCCTCTAAAAAGTCGAAAAGATCATCAAGATCCGTTCGATCCTCAAAACGGGAAAAAGAGGTCTCTTATAGCTACGCCACTGTATTAAGGACAATAGATTACCGGTGGAAACGCGGCCGTAAATGATTGGAAAGATTGTCCGTAAACGCGGGAGAGGGGGGAATGAAATGGCTGGATTAAGCAGATTTCTGGATAAACAAGTCGATATTGAGATATCGGGGAATACGACATTTTCAGGAACTCTTTTGGATATCGGTCAGGATATCATTGTGATTCATGACGGCCGGACGTTTCTTTATATTCCGCTGCTGCATCTTCAGCGGATGACATTGACGCTCCCGGACGAAGAGAATAAAGAACCGTACGCAAGAAAAAAAAGTCCGCATCCCGAAAAACAGGAACATTCATTTTCTTACCGGAATACCCTCCAGCATATAAAAGGCAGATTCACAGAAATATTTGTTACGGGAGACCGTTCTATTCATGGGTATGTGACAAGTGTTTTAAATGATTATTTTGTTTTCTTCTCTCCGGTTTATAAGACTCTTTTCATCTCGATGCATCATTTGAAATGGCTGACACCCTATTCCGATGAGCAGACGCCGTATACATTAAACAGTTCAGAGCTGCCGGTTGTTCCCGCTAATGTGCCCCTGGTCCGGAATTTTGAGGAGCAATTAAAAAGATATATCGGGAAGCTGATTATTCTGGATTTAGGAGATATACCGAATAAAGTGGGGCTGTTGCAGGATGTCTCAGATAATATTCTTGAATTGACCAATGCAGACGGCGATACTGTTTTTTGGAAATTGAATCATTTAAAGACCATGCACCTGCCATAAATGATAAAACTGCCTCTCTTATACAGCAGGCAGTTTTTTTATGGGAGCTAAAGGTAAATCCAACTGATCCAAACATATAAAACGGTAATGGTAAACACGACGGTGAGAGGGACAACGATAATGGTCGTTTTGATATATTCTGACCAAGAAACTTTTTCGCCGTGCTGTCTGATGATATGCATCCAGATCAGCGTGGCTAATGTCCCGATCGGCAGAAGCAATGATCCGATATCACTGCCGATAATATTAGCCAGATAAATGATTTTTACGGTTAATGGGTCGATGGACATTTCAGTTAATGTCAAAGTGCTGATCATTAAGGCGGGATGGTTATTGAACAAATTAGAGAGGACGGATGTAGCAATGCCCATAATAGATGCAGCGTGGGCAATGCTTTGTGAGACATAAGGTTCAATAGACTGAACAAGCAGCGCCGTCAGTCCGATATTATGCAGTCCGTAGATGATAATGTACATCGTGAAGGCAAAAATAAAGATATGCCAAGGCGCTTTCCTTAATAAGTCTGCCGGTCCGATTTTTAAATAAAACCATCTCCAGCCAAGCAGGATGACTGAACTGATGACAGCCACGAGCGAAACGGATATGCCGTTGTAAGAAGCTGCAAACAGACTGATCCGGACGAACAATACAAATGCCAAAACACAAAACATGATGTTCGTACGGCTGTTTTGGGTCGGGTCTGGCGGAGGCTGAAGCGGATGATATCGTTTGTGTTCCAGCGAGTCAAAATGAACCGGAATATCGGGGAGCTGTTTCGGCAAACGGCGGTAAAAAACGGCAAACAGCAGAAAGGCCATAAACACCAGTCCCAGCGTGCCGGGGATAAACATCATATTGGTGTACAAATAAAGGTCCATGCCTATCATTTTGAGAGAAATTAAATTGACGATATTACTGACGCCGATCGGGGTGCTTGCCGCCGTCGCAATTAATACGCCGCTTATTAAATACGGTGTTTTCTGATGTCTTTTAAGTCCGAGATATTGTAAGACCAATAGTAAAATAGGAGTGGTGATTAAGACGCTGCCGTCATTATTCAGAAAGAGCGTCATTGAAAAACAGAGCAGGTTGGTCAGCCAAAAAAGCCGGATGCCCGATCCCTTGGCGCGGTGAAGCAGTTTGGCCGCCGCCCAGTTAAAAAAACCGAAGCTTTCCAGCGCGATCGCCATAATCATTGTGGAGATAATGGTGATTGATGCTCCGGTGACTTTTGACCCTATATCCCCCAAATCATGAAAGGAAACGGTTCCGCATAACAAAACGAGAATGGCGCCCAGCGACGCCGGAACGGCTTCATTTAATCCCCCGGGTCTCCAAAATATAAAAATAATGGTCACAAAGAAAGAAATCAGGGTCAAAATGACGGTAATATGTGTAATGTGTTCTGCCTCCTTTTAGATGGGTCATTGCCGCCCCGTTATTTTTATCCCTCCTGATCAGTTGTACTGTATGTATACGGGTACAGGTCGTAAGGTGTACTGAGCGTTTCTACCAATTTAGTAAAATTCCATAAAAGCACAAAAAAAAGAGGCTGCTTTCGGCGGCCCTCTTTTTTATGCATTTTCCTTATCCGCCTGCAATAAAGCCTGACGTTTATTCATAATATCCAGAAAATGTTTCAGAATCGGGTTTTGATTATCCTTGCGGTAGGCAATGACCCATTCGGCAGTGAGCTGCACCTGATTAATGCCGCGGTAGGCGACTTCGAGATTAAACAGCTTTTTAGCAGAAGAAGGCACGAAGGTTACGCCGATACCGGCACTAACCAATCCGATCACCATTTGATACTCCGTCGCTTCCTGAACGATTTTCGGTTTGAAGCCCGCCTGCTCGCAGTAGTTTACAAACTCTAGGTATAAAGTCGGCCATGTTTCTTTCGACAGTGTGATAATCGGTTCATTTTTTAAATCCTGAATGTCGATTGTCTGTTTAGCGGTAAGCGGGTGCTGCTTCGGCAAAGCCAGAATGCACGGACTGCTCTGCACCTTTTCCATATGTAACGCGGAATGCTGTAAAGGCGGATGAAGGATGCCGATATCAATGTTCCCCTTCAGAAGTTCTTCCTGCTGTCTGAAAGAAGAAATTTCACGCAGATCAAGCTTGACGGAGGGGAATTTTTCGCGGAATTCCCGAATGATCGGCGGCAGAAATTCATATGTGGCCGAGCCGACAAAACCGACGACAAGGCGGCCGAGCTCTCCCCGCGCCGTTCTCTGCGCCATTTCAATCGCTTTGTCTATTTCTTCGATCGCGTTTCTGCTGTGTTTTAAAAAACTTTCTCCGGCAGCTGAAAGCTCTACAACCCGTTTCGTGCGCTTTAATAAGGTCACGCCGACTTCCTTCTCAAGCTGTTTGATCTGCTGGCTGAGAGGCGGCTGTGTCATATTTAACCGAAGCGCAGCTTTGCCGAAATGAAGTTCTTCGGCAACGGCAATAAAGTATTGAAGATGGCGAAGCTCCATCCTTATCCATTCCTTTCTCTTTGTTAATTATTCGTGAAACATATTAATCATACGGCGAATTGATATTGGAGGTCAATTTCCAAAGAGTGTATAGTGAATAATATCACAAATTACTTAAAATTTTATATTTAATATGCATAATAAGGAGTGAGGGTGTTGGCAAAAGCAACAAATGAACTAAAAACCTCTGAAAAAAATCGGGGGGCGGAGCTTGTTGTTGATTGCTTAGTGGAGCAAGGTGTCACACATGTTTTTGGCATTCCGGGTGCAAAAATTGATGCAGTATTTGATGCGTTAAAAGATAAAGGACCTGAACTGGTTTTATGCCGTCACGAACAGAACGCTGCATTTATGGCTGCGGCTGTCGGAAGACTGACTGGAAAACCAGGCGTTTGTCTCGTTACTTCAGGCCCGGGGGCATCCAACTTGGCGACCGGCTTGTTAACGGCTAATACAGAAGGTGATCCGGTAGTGGCGCTGGCGGGTAACGTAATTCGCGCAGACCGGTTAAAACGGACACACCAATCATTGGACAATGCGGCGCTATTTCAGCCGATTACAAAATACAGTGTAGAAGTACAGGAAACAGGGAATATACCAGAAGCGGTAACAAACGCCTTCAGGGCAGCGTCAGCAGGTCAGGCAGGCGCGGCTTTTGTGAGCTTTCCGCAGGATGTTGTGAATGAAATCACAAACGTGAAAAACGTACGCAGCGTGCCGGCGCCGAAACAAGGCCCTGCACCGGAAGAAGCGGTCAGCGCGGCTATCGCGAAAATCCAGACGGCGAAACTTCCCGTTCTGTTAGTCGGCATGAAAGGCGGAAGACCGGAAGCGGTAAAACAAATCCGCAAACTGCTTGCCAAAACAAAACTGCCTTTCGTAGAAACGTACCAAGGGGCCGGCACATTGTCCAGAGAGCTGGAAGACCAATATTTCGGCCGGATCGGACTGTTCCGCAACCAGCCGGGCGATCTTCTGCTTGAACAGGCGGATGTCGTATTAACGATCGGTTATGATCCGATTGAATACGATCCGAAGTTCTGGAACGTAAACGGCGACCGTGCTATTATCCATCTTGATGAAATCCAAGCCGATATCGATCATGCCTATCAGCCGGAATTAGAATTATTAGGCGATATCGCCGCTACGGTTAAACAAATTGAACACGACGCTGTGACATTTGATATGGGCAGCCGTGAACAAGAAGTGCTGAGCGAATTAAAACAGATGCTCACAGACAGCGAGAAGGCGCCAAGCGACAATAAATCCGACAGAGTGCATCCTCTGCAAATCGTCCAGGAACTGCGCAATGCAATTGATGACGACGTAACCGTCACTTGCGATATCGGTTCTCACGCGATCTGGATGTCCCGCTACTTCCGCGCTTATGAGCCGCTGAAACTGTTGATCAGCAACGGCATGCAGACATTGGGCGTAGCGCTTCCTTGGGCGATTGCCGCCACACTGGTGAATCCGGGTGAAAAAGTCGTATCCGTTTCAGGAGACGGAGGATTCCTGTTCTCTGCAATGGAATTGGAAACGGCAGTCCGCTTAAAAGCGCCGATCGTTCACCTTGTATGGAATGACAGCACATATGATATGGTCGCATTCCAGCAAATGAAAAAATATAACCGTACATCATGCGTAGATTTCGGAAACATTGACATCGTAAAATATGCAGAAAGCTTCGGCGCCACCGGCTTGCGCGTTGAGTCACCGGAACAGCTGGCAGACGTGCTGCAAAAAGGCTTGAACACAGAAGGCCCTGTCATCATTGACATTCCTGTCGATTACAGTGACAATGTCCATTTATCAAGCGACATGCTTCCGAAGCAATTCAAAGAAAAAATGAAAGCAAAAGCTCTCTAGCACTCTGCGCACCATGACCTGTTTTCTAAAACAGCCCAATTTAAAAGGAGTGAAGGGAATATGAAAAACGCAAGCGACATCCATATGATGAGCCGCGGAGAAAAAGGCTCACCTGAGGATCAGATCTATCAAGTATCCACAATGACATCTCTGCTGGACGGAGTATATGACGGAGATTTTGATATGGCTGACATTCCGAAATTCGGTGATTTCGGAATCGGCACGTTCAACAAACTGGACGGCGAATTAATCGGATTTGACGGAGAATTTTACCGTCTGCGCGGCGACGGAACGGCTACGCCTGTTAAAGGCGGAGACCTGTCACCATTCTGCTCATTCACATTTTTCACGCCGGATATGACGCATACGATCGACGGCGAAATGACCCGTGAAGAATTCGAGCAGGAAATCGCCAGCCTTCTGCCTAGTAAAAACTTATTTTATGCGATCCGTTTAGACGGCGTATTTAAAAAGGTGCAGACAAGAACGGTAGAACGCCAGGAGAAACCGTACGTTCCGATGATCGAAGCGGTGAAAACACAGCCTGTGTTCAACTTTGACGACATTCAAGGTACAATCGCCGGCTTCTGGACGCCGGGATACGCAAACGGCATCGCTGTTTCCGGATATCACCTGCACTTCATTGATGAAGGACGCAATTCCGGCGGACACGTGTTTGACTATGTCATTAAAGATTGTAAAGTGACCATTTCTCAAAAAATGAATATGAACCTCAAGCTTCCGAACACGGCGGACTTTTTCAACGCAAATTTAGATAATCCGAATTTTGCGAAGGATATCGAAACAACCGAAGGAAGCCCGGAATAAATTAAAAAAGAAAGCCCCATTTTTCTCGGGGGCTTTCTTTTTATTTGGCTGAACCGGCAAAGATTAGGTAAAATACAGTCAAAAGGGAAAGGTGTGGTAGCTGTGAAAGTATTGGTATTAGCGGTTCATCCTGACATGGACAACTCAGCGGTCAATAAGGCGTGGACAGAAGAATTAAAAAATCATGATGATATCACGGTCCGTGAGCTTTATAAAGAATATCCGGACGGGAAAATAGATGCGGAAAAGGAACGGCAGCTGTGTGAAGAGTATGACCGGATCGTATTTCAATTCCCGCTGTACTGGTACAGTGCGCCTCCGCTTTTAAAAACATGGATGGATCATGTGCTGGCGTATGGCTGGGCTTACGGCTCCAAAGGAAAGGCGCTGCACGGCAAAGAATTGCTGCTGGCTGTTTCCGTAGGTGCCGGAGAGGATGCATATCAGGCAGGCGGGTCTAACCATTTTTCACTGAGCGAGCTCTTAAGGCCGTTTCAGGCAATGGCTAATTTTACGGGTATGACCTATTTGCCGGCTTTTGCGATGTACGGGGTAAGCAGCGCCGATGCTGCGGCTATCCGTGACAATGCCAAACGCCTGGCGGATTACATAAAGAAGCCGTTTTAGAGTCGTATGCATTCATCTTCATCCGACAATATTTCCTGAGAAATATTTCGAACCTTAGACGTTTCTGACTGCTCAAGAAAGAAAAAACGGATTTCGCGCTGAATTTGCGAAATCCGTTTTGATATTATGTCAGTTTTTGCAGATCTTTTGTGCTGATATATCCCGTTGCGCCCCCGTAATCGACAAGCGCCCAGCCGAAGTCAATGCCGCCGCCGGCTGTCTTTTTCCATCCGAGGAAAGAAACGCTCGTGTTTTTAGCAAGGGAAGCTTTGACCGCTTGTTTGTCTGTATATACTTTTGTTTTTGCCGTCGTTTTTACGGTTGTTGCTTCTTTAACAATATAATGAGTAGATACAAATCCTGTTTTTCCGTTTTTATAATGTACTTTTGCCCAGTCAGCGTTCTGGAATGAAACGATCTTTAAGCTGTCGCCTAAATGAAGGGTATCAGCTCTCGGACTGGCTGCTGATGCTTTTGTTCTGACGTTCAATGCTTCCGCGGAAACGAGATAAGAGTCAAGCGGGTAGCTGTACAGATCGTCAATTTTGACCGCTTCTTGCGCGTGTGTCTCCGGAAGAGGCGTTATTCCGGCAGCTGAAGCCGCTGTTATTCCCGCTGCAAGGGTCAGAATGGATGCCGCTTTGGCTGTTTTCTTCATCTGTATCTCTCCTTTTACTTCATCCTTTCACGTTTTACCGGAAGTCTAAACATCGGCCGGTTATTTTTGTGTTTGAAGTTTCAATGGAGCGGAAATGGTTTTTTTGACTTTTTCTCCTTTGAGCACCTGCTCCGCCGCTTCGGCCGCCAGTTTTCCGATCAGCTCCGGCTGCTGGGCGACCGTGGCTGTCAGCTTCCCGTTTTTAATGGAAGAAATCGCATCTTTATTTCCGTCGAAACCGACGACCAGAATGTGTTTGCCCGAGCTGTTAATCGCTTCGAGCGCCCCGAGTGCCATTTCATCATTATGGGCGAACACGGCTTTAATATCCGGATGTCCCTGCAGCAGGTTTTCCATGACGGTCAATCCTTTTGTACGGTCAAAATCCGCCGCTTGCTTTGTTACGACATCCAGCTTTTTGTCGGCAATATGATGAAAGCCCGTTCCGCGTTCCCGTGTCGCGGATGCGCCCGGCACCCCTTGCAGTTCAGCCACTTTGGCGCCTTTTCCGAGCTGATCGGCGAGGTAGTCAGCCGCCATTTCTCCTCCTTTGACATTGTCAGAGGCGACAAGCGTTTCGACTTTGCCGTGTTCGGCTGAACGATCAAGCGCAATGACGGGAATGCCGAGGGAATTTGCCGATTCGACGGCTGTTGAAATCGCTGATGAATCGGTCGGATTGATCAGCAGCGCATCGACTCCCTGCTGGATCAAATCTTCTACGTCATTTGACTGTTTAGATGAATCATTTTGGGCATCGACAATAATGACCTTCATGCGCCGTTTTTTGGCTTCCTTTACAACGCCTTCTTTTAATGAAACGAAGAACGGATTGTTCAATGTAGAGACGGAGAGCCCGATAGTGAATTCTTTTTTATGTTTTGTGTTTGACGGTTTTGCCCATTGTGGCGGTTCAAGTGAACAGGCGGACAGCAAAAACAGTGATAATGCCGCGATCGTGATGATGGCTTTCTTCATAATGGTCCTCCTACTATGCCGATTTTTTGCGGTCCAGCAGCACCGCGATTAAAATGACGATTCCTTTGACGACGAGCTGATAAAAAGATGATACGCCGAGAAGGTTCAAGCCGTTGTTCAGCGTTCCGATAATCAAAACCCCGATCAGCGTACCGATGATGCGCCCTCGACCGCCGGACAGGCTCGTTCCGCCGAGAACGACCGCTGCGATGGCGTCCAGCTCGTATGATTCCCCGGCCGTCGGCTGTGCGGAATTTAAGCGTGATGTCAGAATCGCTCCTGCCAGCGCCGATAATAAACCTGTCAGAGAATAGATCATGATCTTGATGCGGGGCACTTTGATTCCCGATATCAGCGCCGCTTTCTCATTGCCGCCGATGGCGTATGTCCGGCGGCCGAACGGTGTTTTGTGCAGAAGAACCCACAGGGCCGCAAATGCAATCAGCATCGTAATGGCAGGTACGGGAATGCCGAGAAAATAACCGCGCCCGAATAATTGAAATGCGTAATTTGAACCGAGCCCCGTAATCGGATTTCCGTCCGTATAGACGAGGGTCAGTCCGCGAAAGACGGTCATTGTCGCCAAAGTGGCGATGAACGGCGCCATTTTTCCTTTTGTGATTAATAATCCGTTTATCATGCCGAGTACGGCGCCGATCACGCAGCCGATGATGACGGCTAAGATCGGATCGATGCCTGAGACCATCATACCTGCGACCAATGCGCTCGATAAGGCGAGGATGGCTCCGACAGAGAGATCAATGCCTCCCGTTAAAATGACAAACGTCATTCCGAATGCAATCAGAGCGTTAATCGCAACCTGCCGAAGAAGGTTGAGAATATTGAGGGGTTCAAGAAAACTCGGGTTTAAAACGGAAACGATCAGCACAAGAATCAGTAAGCCGAGAAACGGACCGAGTTTTTGCGTAAAGGTATGAATGGAAAATCGCTTTTGTTCAGTTGATGTCATTGGTTCAGTTTTCATTCTGCTGCCCTCCCGTGGCAAGTGTCATGATGTGTTCTTGTGTTGCGCCGGCCGCATTGATTTCTCCGCTGATGCGCCCTTCGTGGACGACGATGATTCTGTCACTCATGCCGAGAATTTCCGGCAGCTCGGAAGACACCATGATGATGGCGACTCCGCGATCGGTCAGTTCATTCATTAATGAATAGATTTCCCTTTTCGCGCCTACGTCGACGCCTCTTGTCGGTTCATCAAGGATGAGAACTTTCGGGCCGATTCCGATCCATTTGGCGATGACGACTTTTTGCTGATTTCCTCCTGATAAATGCCGGGCGGCGGTTTCCGGAGATGCGGTCTTAATGGTCAGACGCTTGATGAGCAGCTCAACGAACTCCGCCTCGCGTTTTCGGTCAATGATGCCTTTCGGAGAGAAGCTGGTCAGGTTCGGCAATGAGATATTTTCACGAATGGACGTATCCAGCAGCAGCCCTTCATCTTTGCGGTTCTCCGTAATCAGGCCGAGGCCCTTGCGGATGGCATCGTACGGACCCCGAATGCCGGTTTTTCGGCCGGAAATCCAGATCTCTCCGGAATCGAGCCTGTCAATTCCGAACAGCGCCCTCATGATTTCTGTCCGTCCGGCACCCATTAAGCCGGAAACGCCGAGGATTTCTCCGGCGCTCACATGGAAACTGATCTGTGAAAAGCTTCCTTTTTTTGAGGCGTTTTTCACTTCGAGCACCTTATCGCCGAGTGACGGCGTGCGAGTCGGATACCGATCGGTCAGCTCCCGCCCGACCATTTTTTTGACCACTTCATCAAAATTAGTATCTTTAATATGCGCCGTATCGACAGTGAGGCCGTCCCGCATAATGGTGATCCGGTCGCAAATCGAAAATATCTCTTCCATTCGGTGCGAAATATAGACGATGGATACGCCGTCCCGCTTTAACGCCGTCATTACGTCAAACAGTTTGCTGATTTCCCGTTCGGTCAGCGCCGCGGTCGGTTCGTCCATAATAATGACTTCGGCGTTTGTCATCAGCGCTTTGGCAATCTCAATCATCTGCTGCTGGCCGACGGAACATTGTCCGGCTTCCCGGTCGAGAGGAAGAGAGACTCCCAGTTTTTCAAGCTGTGATTTTGCTAGCGCTTTCATTTTCTTCGTTTCCAAAACGCCGAACGCCGTCGTCAGCTCTTTGCCGATAAAAAGGTTTTCAAGCACCGTCATGTCCGGCCATATATTCAGTTCCTGATGGATAAAGGCGATTCCGTGCTTTTCGGCCTCCTTTGGATTGGAGAAGCTCATATTTGTTCCGTTTATCGTAATGTTTCCCTTGTCGAGCCGGTGGAGCCCGGTGAGCAGATTCATTAACGTCGATTTTCCCGCTCCGTTTTCTCCCATTAAAGCGTGGATTTCTCCCGGCAGAAGCTCAAATGAGACGCCGGAGAGCACTTGGTTTTTGCCGAATGCTTTATGAATGTCTGTCATGCCGATGTGCATGCTGGATCCCTTCTTTCTAGAAAATCACACCCGCCTGCAGGATGCAGTTGGCGTATGGTGTCATTTCACCCGTTCGGATGACGGCTTTTGCTTTCTGTGTGAGCCGTTTGAATTCCTCGTGGGACATGTACTCGATCGTCTGCGCTGAGAAATGGCTTTCTATGAAACTTGCATTCTCAGGATTTGCGTCTTTGATCTCGGAAGCGGCTATCACCTTTTCGACTGCCATCTCCCCGGCTACCAGGCCAGTCACGTCCCGAAAGGCGGGAACGCCCGCCGTTAAGGACAAATCAATTTTAAGGACGCCGTCAGGGACGGGGAGACCCGCATCGGCGATCGCGATGAGGTCTGTATGCCCGAGATCGGCTAATACTTTGGCAATGTGGCTGTTTAACATTCCGTGTTTTTTCATGACAACAGCTCCTCAACTTCTTTTCTGGCCGGCATCCCGCCTTGGGCGCCGAAGTGCTGCACGGACAGGGAGGCGGCGCGGTTGGCAAACAGGAGCGCTTGCTCGATGTCCCGTCCTTCCGCGAGTGCGACGGCAAGTGCCGCATTAAAGGTATCGCCGGCTCCCGTCGTGTCGACCGCTTCTGCAGGGAAAGCGGGAACAAGCCGTTCCTTGGTGCCGTCTGAGTAGCGCACGCCTTGTTTTCCTTCGGTAATGAACAGTTTGCCGGGATAGCCGGCGAGCGCTTCTTCTTTCGTCCGGTCAGGAAATAAAATGGATGCTTCATGTTCGTTCGGCGTAAGATATGCGGCATCCTCAATCGTCGATTGTTTCAGCGGCCGGGCCGGCGCGGGATTCAGGATAACCGGAATCTGCTGCGCGCGGCAGTAGCTGCACACTTCTTCAACGGTTTCTTCAGGAATCTCCTGCTGGATCAGCACGATATCAATGCCGGGAAGTTTTGCTAGCGCACTTTTGGCATAATCGGGGGAGATGTCATCGTTTGCGCCTTTTACGACGACGATGCTGTTGTCTCCTTCTGCGAGCACAATATGAGCCGTTCCGCTTTTTTTATGTGTAACCGTTTCCATGTAGTCCGTATTGACACCGTTTGCCTTCAGGTTTTCAATAATCGCTTTTCCGTAGCCGTCATTGCCTGCTTTTCCTACCATATATACGTTTGCGCCCAGACGGGAAGCGGCTACAGCCTGGTTTGCGCCTTTTCCCCCGGGCACGGTTTGAAAGTCTGTGCCCAGTACGGTTTCTCCGGCTTTCGGACGCCGATCGGATGTGACGACCAGATCCATAGAACAGCTTCCGATAACACAAATTTCACTCATGGTGATCATCCTTTCTCGTCGTTTGTCTTCTTATGTAAGTCACGGGCATTTGAATGGCCGTCTCTTTCGGCGGCTCTTTCTTTATCAATTGCAGCAGCAGGTTTGCCGCTTTTTTTCCCATCTCATATGCAGGCTGGCGGATGGTTGAAAGAGGCGGAAACAAAAGCCTGCTCTGCGGAATATCGTCGTATCCGATGATCTGAATCTCCTCCGGAACTTTTTTGCCGAGCCGCAGCGCCTCATGGAGGACGGCAGCCGCCGCAATGTCGTTGCTGGCAATGACTCCGTCGGTTTCCGGGTATGCTGCAAACAATTCTTCTGCTAAAATGGCGGCATCCTTGATGGAAAATGAAGCGGCGGAGATGACATTGAACTGCGCGCCCGCTTTTTGCAGCACATCAAGTGCGCCGTTAAAACGTTCCTGAGCGGTCGGAAGGTGGGCTGGGCCTTTGACAAGCGTGATGCTTGTGCTTTTGCCGCGAAGCATTTCCTCAGCCGCCCGTTTTCCGCCTGCCCGTCCGTCACTGAATACGGATGGGGCGCCTTCTTTTGTCCGGTCCAGAAATACGACCGGGTAAAGGCTGCCGCTGTATTCGGGAAGGTCGGGGTAATGGGTGGCCGCCAAAATACCGGCAACTTGATTTTGTTTAAATGTTTGCAGGTAGTCGAGTTCTTTTTCCAATTCTTCATCGCTGTTGCCGATGATCAGCCGGTATCCTTCCCGCTGCAACTCGTCTTCAGCCCCGCGGGCAAGCTGAGGGAAAAAGGGATTCGTAATATCCGGAAGCAAAAGCCCGACCAGTCTGGATTCTCTTTTATAAAGAGAGCGGGCAACTTCATTCGGATAATAATTCAGCTTCTCCATGGCAAGCATGACCTTCGTTCGTGTATCTTCATGCACGTAGCCGTTGTCATTGAGGACACGCGAAACCGTGGCAACAGAGACGCCGGCAGCGCCTGCGACATCTTTAATCGTTGCCAACAAACACTCCTCCTTCATTTATGTAACCGTTTACATAAAAAGAGTAACACGAATAATTTCGGTTGGCAACAAAAAAAGAGGCCGGGGCCTCTACTAATTCACGATACCGATTTGCGAGATATTCACTTTGATATCAGGGACGATCTCGATGGAAGGATAGACCTCACGCCAATTGAGCCGCTTGCCCCGCTCATAATAATGGGTTTGATAGTTCCGGCCGATGCCGAGGATATCCGAGTTGTGCTCCTGAATATGGCTGATCACCGATCTGGCCTGCCCGTTCAGATTTGCTGATGCTTGTTTGTTCATTTGGTCGATTGCCGTATAAGAATTCAGCTTGTCCTTCGGATATTCCAAGACGCGTGCATTCAGTTTTAAACGGATTTTCACTTTTATATGCTGCGGATCTGTATCTATAAATACAATCTTTCGCGTGGCATCCGTGATGCCGAGAGAAAGATAATTTTCAATATCCATTTTGTATTTGTCCCACAGCTTCAGATTAATATTAGCCGATTTATTAAATTGCCCGCTTAAAAGGGTCAGGAGGGTCGAATCCTGACCGAGCACCTCAGTCACTTTCCGCTGGCCGCTGAACAGGGCAGAACCCTCTACCTTTATCGTCTGTCCGTTAATCGATAAATAAGGAAGGGCGAAATCCTTATCAGCCGTCAGCATGCTTGAACGGATGGATTGCAAATTTTCCATGCTGATATTTGATTCCGCATTAGCGCTTGTTAATAAATTCGTTAAATACTTGCTGACGATCAATTTCTGCCGGACGATCAGCTTCAGCACTTCAATCGCCTCGCCGTCTTTTACAACCGCCGGATGAGCGAGAAGCGGACTTTTCGGATCTCTGTAAAAGACATCGAGATAAGGAAAAAGCGGTTTTTCCGCCATTTTCTCACCGATTAATAAGACTCTTTGCTTGGACGTGTCAATGCGCTGATCGACAAGCTTATCCAATTGAAACCGCGCTTCACGGATGGTGTGCCCGGAAGCGCTGAGCACCGTCGTAATGAATGAGCCGCCCGTTTCCTGTTCCGCCTGGGACGACTGAACCTTCCGATAGGTGATGCCGATTTTATTTTTACCGTCATGATCAACATCAAGGCTTGCGGTCAGCACGAGAGAAATATCTTTCAGCAAATTTTGATCCCAGCAGCCCGCAAGTGTCAGGCTTGCGCACATGAGACTGATAAGAACCGCTTTTTTAATGCGCATGGCGGACACCCTTTTTGCGTACAAGGACAATCAATACCATAAATAACGGAAACAAATACACAAACACAATATCGGAAATGCGGAAAAACTGATCCAGCTGCTGTATCGTTTTATCCGTGCTTGTGGCCCAAATAGACAGAAGGAAGACGAGCAGGGCCAGCGGATAAACAAACCGGCTGTGGTCTTTTTGATTGAACAGCTTGGCGATGCCGGTGCTTGCCAAGTAAAACACGTTGGCCAGTGTTGAAAAGACGGTCACGAACCAAAACGTCAAAAAGAGCAGATCCGTCCGTTCGATAATTCTGAATGAAACGGTTTTTAACAGGTACAGCACAGGCTCCGGGATCATTTTTATTTCTTCGGGGCTGATTGTGACAAAGCAAGTAAGGGTGATATACAGGTAATAAAGGATAATCAAGATGTTTGAAATCGTCAGTATTTTGTAGCGCTGGCTGACGGTGCAGTTGATTAGGGGCCCGATCACGAGCGCCGCCTGAAAGCCGGTAATGCTGACAAGTGTTTGCTGCACCCCGGTAAGCATGTCTTTTGCGGTTCCGTGAAAAATCGGCATAATGTATGTGATATCGGCTTTTCCCAGCGTGTATAAAATCGGCAGAGAGATCAGCAGCAAAAACGGTGTTAAGATAAAGCTGAACCTGGCGATCGCATTCAGCGGGGCCTGGGCGATATAGACAGAACCGAGGATCAGCATTAAGCTGACCACCCAATTCGGAGTCTGCGGGAGCACCCAGATATCCAATATCCGTGTAAATACAGAAAGAATGAGCGTGCAGAGAAACGCGAAATATAAAATATACAGCACCTGCACCCCTTTGCCGGCAAGTGTTCCGAACACCTCCTCCAGCATTTCGTACAGGTTCAGCTTCGGAAACCGGTGAAATAATATCATATACAGGCTGAATGTAAGCTGGACGAGCAATCCGGTAAGCAGAATGGAAATCCATCCGCTGCTTCCCGATTTCATCATCAGTAAATGGGGCAGCGCCAAAATGCCGATGCTGATCTGCGTCTGATTGATGAAAAACACGCCTTGAAGCGGGCTGATTTTTTTAGGCTTCATCTTTTCTCCACCCCCGAACATGTTTTATCTGCTTTGAGTCTTGCGGTCTCAAATAAAAAGGCCTTCTTTTAATAAACCAAGCCGGCAGCCGGATAAATGCATCCTTCAAGTCGCTGAAATGAAACGGCGTCAGAGATGATAAATAAGGGACGCCGAGTGATTCAAGCTTGCACAGGTTCATCAGAATAAGCCCGAAGCCGAGTGCGATGCCGATAAAACCGAACGAAGATGCCAGAAACATAAGCGGAAATCTAAGCGTTCGGATGGAGGTGCTCATTTCATATGAAGGAAGCACAAAAGAAGAAACGGCCGTAACGGCTACGACGATAATCATCATATTAGAAATGAGTCCCGCCTGAACGACTGCGTCACCGATCACGAGACCGCCGACAATGCCGATCGTCTGACTGATCGGTTTCGGCAGCCTGATACCGGCTTCGCGGATCAGTTCAATCGTAATCTCCATAATCATTGCTTCTATCAGCGGAGGGAAGGGAATATCAACAATCGAATTTTTCATGGTGATAATCAGATCGTTGGGAATGACTTCAAAATGAAATGCAATCAGCGCGATATAAAAAGCGGGCAGCGTAATCGCGATCATAAAGGCGAAAAATCTCAGCACTCTTAAAAAACTGGCGGAAATCCATCTCGTGCTGTAGTCATCCGGCGATTGAAAAAAAGAAAAGAATGTGATCGGCGCAATCAAAGCCGACGGGCTCCCATCCATCATGATCAGTACACAGCCTTCCATCACGCATGCTTTTGCTTTATCCGGCCGTTCCGTATGAATGATCTGCGGAAAAATGGAAAACGAATTATCTTCTATTGATTCCTCGATAATCCCGGGCGCAAGCACGCTGTCTATACGCAGGTATGACAGGCGCCGCTTCACTTCCTCGACAATCTCCGGATTGGCGATATTCTCAACAAAGATAACCGCAACCTTTGATTTGGCTCTTTCCCCGATATCCATATAATGAACGGAGAGATGGCGGTCCTGTATGTGAAACCGCAGCTGATGAATGTTCGTTTCCAAACTTTCCACAAACCCGTCATGGGCGCCGCGGACGATACTTTCAGATTCGGGTTCCATAATGGAACGCAGCGGATTCTGCCCGACGGAAAACAGCTTCGCTTTCCTCGATGCATCGCTGAGAAAAACAACCTGTCCTGCCAAAATCCCGTCAATGAGTTTTCTGGTTTCATCCGTTTCCGCACTGCTGACGGCATTCATCGTTTCCTCAAGCGGGCCGTTCTGCAGGGTGTCGCTTAACAGAAACTCATTCAGCTTCTGTTCTTCTATCATTTGTTCAATATAAAAGAAAGCGGTATGACGGTCCTGCAGTTTGATCCTTCGTATTTTAAAATCACCGCAAACACACATCAGCTCCTGCATTTCCCGTACAGCCGATTCAAAATCGCCGGGAATCCGTTTGTTTTGTTTATCCGCAGACATCAGACCGCCTCCTTTCCTGGTTATCTGTAGTTTTCAGCGGGTATTCCTTTTTTATGCATTTTATAAAATAGAGGAGCTCCTCGATGTTTTACCAAGAACTTCACATTTATGGATGAATATTTCTTGAACGAATATAAAGATTTATTAAAATTATTTCAAAAGAGGGATAAATGTCCTGTAAATGGTTTAAAAGGAGAAAGGCTTTCCGCATATAAAATGTGTATTTCTTGTAAACACTCCGGACCCGTCTTTTTCTGTCATGTACCAGTCATTCCGCTAGTTATTTTGGAATGGGACTGAAAGCAGGATACGGGGGAGAAATGAATGACTTTAAGACCTTATCCTTAACAAAACAGGCAGTCTGCATACAGCGGACAGAGAGTCCCGAAACGTATGCGCAGTGCGAAAAACGCTGATACAAACGGGCTGGAAAAGATGGATTATCATTACATCTTTTTCTTCCGGAACGCGAATAGTTCCATTGGTCTAAATGAATTTCTGCGCGGAAATGTAAACGCATTCATTTTTCTTTTGAAAAATTAAAGTAAGGTTGAAGTCCTGCCTATTCCCAAAAAAAGCAATTCGATAATAGGAAGAATAGCGTCACTAATAGAGAAGTTTGGCTCAGTGAAAGCGGGAAGATTATGTTACATAATGCCGATTGAGAATTCATAGTGAAGCTATATACTGATGAATGAATTTATCAATACAGAAGGAGATGTCAAAAATCAATGTGGTTACTCATTATAGCCTGTGCTGCCGTACTAATCATCGGAATCATTGAAAAAAGGCGGCATCAGAAGAATATCGATGCTCTGCCAGTACGCGTCAATATTAATGGTATCCGCGGAAAGTCAACCGTAACAAGGCTGACGACCGGAATACTGATGGAGGCGGGCTACAAAACAGTCGGAAAAACGACGGGAACAGATGCAAGGATGATCTATTGGGATACACCTGAGGAGAAACCGATCAAACGGAAACCGCAGGGCCCGAATATCGGCGAGCAAAAAGAAGTAATGAAGGAAACCGTAGAACGGGGCGCCAATGCCATTGTCAGTGAATGTATGGCGGTAAACCCGGATTATCAGATTATCTTTCAGGAAGAACTCCTTCAAGCCAACATCGGCGTCATCGTGAATGTGCTTGAAGACCATATGGATGTCATGGGGCCGACGCTTGATGAAATCGCTGAAGCTTTTACCGCGACGATACCGTATAACGGTCACCTTGTCATTACAGACAGTGAATACACAGACTTCTTTAAAGAAAAAGCCGCAGAGCGGAATACCGAGGTCATTATTGCGGATAACTCTAAAATTACAGATGAATACCTTCGAAAATTTGAATATATGGTCTTTCCTGATAACGCTTCCCTTGCGCTCGGCGTTGCCCAGGCTCTTGGGATAGATGAAGAAACGGCGTTTAAAGGAATGCTGAATGCGCCGCCTGATCCTGGCGCCATGAGAATCCTGCCGCTGCTCAGCACGAAGGAGCCCGGTCATTTCGTAAACGGCTTTGCCGCAAATGATGCATCTTCTACTTTGAATATATGGAAACGTGTAAAGGAAATCGGCTACCCGACAGATGAACCGATCGTCATCATGAACTGCCGCGCCGACCGTGTGGACAGAACGATTCAGTTCGCAAACGACGTGCTTCCGTACATTAAAACGAAGGAACTCATACTCATCGGCGAGACGACAGAACCGATCGTCAGAGCTTATGAAGAAGGCAAGATTCCTGCCGATACATTGCACGATCTGGAATATAAATCAACAGACGAAATCATGGACGTGCTGAAAACAAGAATGCAAAACCGTGTCATATATGGCGTCGGCAATATCCACGGTTCAGCGGAACCATTAATTGAAAAAATTCAAGAGTATAAGGTGAAACAGCTCGTTAGCTAGGAGGAAAAGGATAAATGTTCGGATCAGATTTATACATCTCACTTATTTTAGGCGTGTTAATCAGTTTAATTTTCGCGGAAAAAACAGGTATCGTACCTGCCGGTTTAGTCGTGCCGGGTTATTTAGGGCTCGTTTTTAACCAGCCGGTCTTTATTTTACTCGTATTGTTAGTGAGTCTTCTTACATACGTGATCGTCAAATACGGTTTATCCAGATTTATGATTTTGTACGGACGCAGAAAGTTCGCAGCTATGCTGATAACGGGAATCTGCTTAAAAATCGCCCTTGATTTCCTTTACCCGATCGTACCGTTTGAGATATCAGAATTCCGCGGAATCGGTATCATCGTACCGGGTCTGATCGCCAATACCATTCAGAAACAGGGATTAACGATTACATTTGCCAGCACGCTGTTCTTAAGCGGCGCAACTTTTGCCATTATGTTTGCTTACTACTTAATCTAATGTAAGGTGTGTCAAACGATGAAAAAACAATTAAGCTTTCAAGAAAAACTGCTGAAGCTGACCAAACAGCAGAAAAAGAAGACCAATCTTCACGTTTTTATCGCGCTGCCGATCGTCTTTTGCCTGATGTTCGTCTGCATCCTGACAGGGAAGGCGGAAACGCCGAGTGTGAAAAGGAATGCAGATGACCTTGTATCAGCCTCATTCGTCGGAGATATTATGATGGGCCGGAATGTCGAGAAAGTGACAAAGCATAAAGGCACGGAGAGTGTCTTCCGTTACGCAAAGCCATTCTTCGAAGCATCCGACTATGTGTCGGGGAACTTTGAAAACCCGGTTACATATAAAAAGAACTACAAAGAAGCAGAAAAAAATATCCACCTTCAGTCAAACAAAGATGCCGTAAAAGTATTGAAGGACATGAATTTCACCGTTCTTACGGCAGCCAACAACCATGCGATGGATTACGGCCCTCAAGGAATGCGGGATACGGTTGAAGAGTTTTCAAAGCAAAATCTTGAACTTGTCGGCGCGGGCCTCACGCTGAAGGAAGCCGAGCAGAACATTTCGTATCAAGATGTAAACGGAATCAAAATCGCAACACTGGGTTTCACTGATGTTTCAGGAAAAGGCTTTGCAGCTAAACGAAATGCGCCGGGTGTGCTTCCGGCCGATCCAGAGCTGTTTATTCCGATGATTTCTAAAGCCAAAAAGAAAGCCGATCTTGTCATTGTTCAAACACACTGGGGACAGGAATACGATAATGATCCGAATGACAGACAGCGCCAATTGGCAAGAGCAATGTCAGATGCCGGAGCGGATATTATCGTCGGACACCATCCGCACGTGCTAGAACCGATCGAAATGTACCACGGCACCGTAATTTTCTACAGCCTGGGCAACTTCGTATTCGACCAGGGGTGGACAAGAACGAGAGACACGGCGCTTGTTCAATATCATCTGCAGAAAAACGGCACGGGACGCTTTGAAGTCACGCCGATGAATATTCATGAAGCAACGCCTGCACCGGTTAAAAAAGGCAGCATCAATCATAAAACGATCGTACGTGAACTGACGAAAGAATCGAATTTCGATTGGAGCGTCAAGGATGGAAAATTAACGTTTGATGTGGATCACAGCGATATCTTAAAAAAGAAAG
The DNA here is from genome assembly GCF_032461585.1 of Bacillus sp. IS1. Lineage (NCBI taxonomy): Bacteria > Bacillati > Bacillota > Bacilli > Caryophanales > Bacillaceae > Bacillus > Bacillus sp. IS1. Next base: position 512,478 of record NZ_JAWCWR010000002.1, read on the forward strand.
CGGAGTGAAAAACAAATGAAAATCATTAAAGCGGGATGGCCGTTTGCCGCGATCATTATGGTCTTTATGTTTATGTCAGCGTTTAAATACAATGATCAGCTCACAGATCAGGAAAAACAAAAAATTGACACGGAAATGCAAAAAATTCAGCAAGAGGACACAGCGGGCGCAAAATAAGCGCATGATTCCGCTTGCCGGCATATTGTTTGTTCCGAATCCAGTAAAGAATGCCCATATCGGGCATTCTTTTTTTGTGTACTCTCCTAAACATTTGTTAAAAGTTACCGATGTAAAAACTACCAAAAATAAGGAGAGTGAATAGAAAACATGCTCACAAGCTGGAGGAAGTACATCCTTGCCGGCCTTATGATTTGTCTTGTGGCACCTGCAGTGACGAGAACGGAAATTGCTGAAGCGGATTCTCAAGTTTCTGTCCTGATCGTTTCAGACGCGCAAAAACTTGTCGGAAATAAATATGTTTACGGAGGCGAAGAGCCTGAGGACGGTTTTGATCCGTCCGGATTGATCCATTATCTTTTCAGCAGACAGAACATCCATCTGCCGAGAACGGTCAGTGATCAATGGAAAGTCGGAGCCGCCGTCAAAGAAAATGACCTTTCACCGGGAGATCTTGTGTTTTTCAAAAAGTCGGATTCAACACAAAACGCGCCCGTCCATGACGGTCTTTATATCGGAAACGGAGAGATGATACACAGTTCTCCGTCTGAAGGCGTAACCGTCACACGCTTTCAAAAAAGCAGTTATTGGATGAATTTATATCTTGGCGCCAAGCGGATTACAAAAGATCCGGAACTGGCTGATGATCCGATCGTTCAGGAGGCAGCCCGTTACCTCGACATTCCGTATGTATTCGGCGGAAGCACGCCCGAGGAGGGATTCGACTGTTCGGGGCTGGTCCAATATGTTTTTGAAAACAAGCTTCACATTTACCTGCCGAGATCTGCGGAACAGCAGTGGCTGGTCGGTGAGAAAATCAAACTGAGCGGCATAAAGCCCGGGGACGTGATTTATTTCAGCGACACGTATAAAAAAGGAATTTCCCATGCGGGCATTTATGCGGGAGAGGGAAGGTTCATCCAAGCAAGCCGCTCCGCAAAAGTCACCATTTCTTACTTGTCGGAAGATTACTGGAAAAAACATTTTACGGGGGTGCGCCGATTCAGCAATTTAGCCATTTCTAAAGAAAATCCCGTTGTGTCCACAGCGGCCGATCATATCGGAATTTCTTATCTGAAAGGCGGCGTTTCACCGGAAACCGGCTTTGATACGGCGGGATTTGTTCAATACATCTATCAAAAAGCGAAAGGAATCAGCCTGCCGCGTTATGCGGACAAGCAGATGGAGGCGGGCGTTCCGGTCGATAAACAAGATCTGAAGCCCGGTGATCTGGTCTTCTTTAAAGCGGAAAGCCTGAATCCGGCCATTTATATCGGGAACGGACAAGTGATTCATGTCACCGTGTCCGCAGGCGTTACCATAACAAATATGAACACAAGCGCTTATTGGAAGGACAAATATGCGGGCAGCATCCGGCTTCCGTAAAAAAAGACGTCAGAGAGTGTCTCTGACGTCTTTTTCTTTTACCGTTTCGGCGCTCTGTATCCGGCCGCTACCGCATCCTCTACGGAACAGAACATTTCCGCGGGATCTGTCGTCCGGTCGTAGTATGTACTTCCCGGCGTGTGATAAATGCCGTTCCGGCTGCCTTTAATGTCGCATCCCTGTGAGGTGCCGGCTGCTTTCGTTTCTGCATGTCCGCTGGAGGAAGGGGCGTTGTTTTGCGCCGTTTCCGCGTTTTCGGATGTTTTTGTTTCTGCTTTCTGCCGCTTTAAAGTTTTATTTTCTGACTGAAGCGTTTCAGCGGTCTTTTCAAGCTTCTTTTGTGAATTTTTTAATTTCTCATTGTCTTGTTTGAGTGATTTGTTTGTTTTTTTCAGCTCGCTTATCTCTTGGCTGAGTTTGCTGAGTTTTTCTTCATTGCCGGCTTCGGCTTCGGATTTCTCCTTTTCGGCCGCGGCACTGATGCTTTCATATTTTTTCTCAAGCGCCTGGTGTTCTTTCGTCAATTTTTGATAAGCGGTATCAAGGGTGCTGTATTTCTCCTCTGCCTTCACGGCCGAGGCGTCCGGCTCTGCGAGGGAGGCACCGGTCAGAAGCAGGATAAATCCGCCGATGAGAAGGGGCCAAAACAGCTTTTTTGAAAAATGTTTTTCTTTTTTTGCCGCTTTGCATATGAGGTGGAATATTCCGTATCCGACTGCGCAGAGAAAAGCTAAACATCCTATAATAGCGATTGCATTCGACATCATGAAACTCCTTTTTTCTTCATCTTACAATTTATTTTCATTTTTGGGAATTCCTTTTTTGGGAAACGTGAAAAGCCAGGCCGTGAAAGACCTGGCTTTTGCCTTTTATTGATCGTTGTCGAGAAGCCGGTTGATGAAATATGCGACGCCGTTTTCATCGTTGCTTTTTGTAATATACGTGCTTTTTTCCTTCAGTTCATCAATCGCATTGCCCATGGCGATGCGGTTTCCCGCCGCTTCAAACATGGAGAAATCATTCGGGCTGTCGCCGATGGCGTAAATATCCTGTTTTTCAATTCCGTACAGTGAGGCAAGCTCCGTCAGAGCACGTCCCTTTCCGGAACCGGCAGGGAGGATTTCGATAATGTGTTTCCCGGAAGATGTCTGGGATAATTTCGGATGATGTGTAATTTCTTCTTTGGCGTTTCTCAGTTTTTCCATATCAAAAGAGAAACAAAGAAGCTTGTAAACATGTTCGTCTCCGTTAAAAATCGCCTGTATATCCTGCACGGGTTTAATGCCGAATTGTTTAAACTGCGTCTTTGCGCCCTCCCATAATGTCCGAATATCTTCCTTGGGATTGGCGCTTTTCAGAATGTCCAGTTCTGCCTGCAGTTTGGACTCGCCGTCAAACGGGGACAGCAGATGATCATCTGTATAGACCTCAAAGTAAATGTCGTTGTCCGTTAAATAAGCGGCGATATCCTTCCCGGCCTGCTGATCCATTAAGAGCCGGCTGACGAGGCGGTATCCTTTGTCATGGACTGTCCCGCCGTTTGCCGCAATGATCGGAATATCCAAATCCTTTAAGAGCGCTTTTACATCAAACGTGGCTCTGCCCGTGCAGATGGCCACGAGAATGCCCGCTTCATCCGCTCTTTGTAAAGCCGCTCTGTTTTCCGGAGAAATCACACTGTCCGAGTTCAGTAATGTGCCGTCTAAGTCAATGGCTATCAATTTCATATGTATGGATGCCCTCCTTAAAAATAAAGCTGCTTCATGTAGTATGTTCAGCTTTGTGCGAAATCAGCAGAAAGCCGTCAGTTAAAAGGCTATACCTTCATGTCCTTTTTTTCAACAGAAAAACGGCGGGATTTGCTAACCCCGCCGTGACATCTTACGCGTTTAAATCATTTTTTAATTTCGTTTTCACTTCTTGAAGGTTTTCCTCATTCAGCTTGAAGTAATAAATATTTTTGCCGTACTGAGGAGTGTAAATATAGCTGTCTGAACCTGTCAGCTGCAAAGAATCCACCGATTTCAGCGATGTGATAAACGGGAACAGACCGATGGCGTCATTAAGAGATAAGTTCATTTTTAAGTTTTTCCCTAAGCTGTCGACGATATCGTCATAAGATGGGATCGAGCTTAACGATTTAGATTTTTTAATAATGGCGCTCAGCACTTCCATCTGTCTTTGTCCGCGCATCAGATCGGTGTCCGCTTTGCGTGTTCTTACATAAGCCAGTGCCTGCTCACCGTCAAGCGTTTGGACGCCCGGCTTCAGCACGACTTTTCCTTTTGTATCGACTTTAATACGATCGGCAATTTTCTGGCTTTTCACATTTACCGTAACGCCGTTCAACTCATTGACGACATCGCGGAACGCGTCGAAGTTGCTCTCAACCACATAATCTACCGGAATATCAAGCATGTTTTCTACTGTTTTATAAGTTAAATTATAACCGCCGTAAGCATGTGCGTGCGCGAATTTGTCATAGCCGTGTCCCGGGATGTTGACATAGGAATCCCGCGGAATGCTGAGCATCGTCGCTGTTTTCTTTTTCCGGTTGAAGGTGACGAGCACGTTGGCGTCACTTCTTGCGTCATCTACTGATTCGCCCTTACTGTCACGGGCGTCTATTCCTAAAAGCAATACGGTGAAAGAATCCTTCTTCGGGTCAAATTCTTTGATCCGTTTTACGGACTGGTCGCCGCGGTCAAGGCTGACGTGCGCTTCTTTGGTCGCATTATTCAATTTCACAAATGCGTAGGTGCCGACGGAACCGGCGATCACCAATAAGAAAGCGGCGAATACCAGTACAAATTTCACCCATTTTCTGAGGCGTCTTTTCTTTTTTCTGCGTTGAGATCGTTCTTCCATATCATTACCTCTCGTTTCTATTCTTTGTGAAGCGTACCATAATTGTTGACTTGGAGCAACTCTGTAAATGAGAAAATTCCAAATCTTTCTCTCTATTTCGACAACATCTACTGTTATTTTTGCATCAGGTTCACATTATATTGGACGGCAGGAAGCGGGAAATGTTTCGTCGCTTTGTAAAAAATAATTAGTAAAATAATGGATATTAACGGTGCGGAAGGTTTGAAACGGACGGAAACAGGCAAAAGAAGCAGTAGAACAATTCCGCGCGGATACAGCGTTGGATGAAGGGAGTCTAAATAACATGAAAAGCATACACTCGAATAAATGGCTCTATTTTTTCGGCGCACTCGGCGGCGCGTTATACGGATATGATACCGGAGTCATTTCCGGAGCTATTTTATTTATGAAAAAAGAACTGGGACTGAACGCCTTTACAGAAGGCCTCGTCGTCAGTTCGTTATTGGCGGGGGCGATTCTCGGATCGGGATTCGCCGGCAAACTGACCGACCGGTTCGGCAGGCGGAAGGCCATCATGGGAGCGGCGCTGCTGTTTTGTATAGGCGGTTTAGGAGTCGCTTTTGCCCCGAATACAGAGGTGATGGTTCTTTTCCGGATCATTCTCGGACTGGCTGTCGGAACATCTACAACGATCGTTCCGCTCTATTTATCGGAGCTGGCTCCGAAGCATAAACGGGGGGCGCTTTCTTCGCTGAATCAGCTGATGATTACGGTCGGAATCCTCGTTTCTTATATCGTGAACTATATATTTGCCGATGCAGGCGCTTGGCGCTGGATGCTTGGACTTGCGGTTGTGCCGTCAGTCATTCTGCTGATCGGAATCTTATTTATGCCGGAAAGCCCGCGCTGGCTGTTTACGATCGGCAAAGAAGAGAAAGCAAGAGAAATCCTTTCATCATTGCGGGGAACGAAGAATATTGATGATGAGATTGATCAGATGAAAGAAGCGGAAAAGGAAAACGAAGGCGGCTTGAAAGAATTGTTTGAGCCGTGGGTGAGACCCGCGCTGATTGCCGGCCTCGGACTTGCCTTTTTGCAGCAATTCATCGGGACAAATACAATTATTTATTACGCCCCGAAAACATTTACCAGTGTCGGGTTCGGCAATTCCGCGTCTATATTGGGAACGGTCGGAATCGGTGCCGTCAATGTCATCATGACGCTTGCGGCTATTAAAGTCATTGATAAGATCGGCCGGAAGCCGCTGCTGCTGGCCGGAAATGCGGGCATGGTCATCAGTCTGCTCGTATTGGCCGCGGTCAATCTCTTCTTTGAACATTCAGCAGCCGCATCATGGACAACGGTGATTTGTTTAGGCCTGTTTATCATTGTGTTTGCGGTCAGCTGGGGGCCTGCCGTGTGGGTCATGCTTCCTGAATTATTCCCGCTGCATGTCCGGGGTATCGGGACGGGTGTCTCCACTTTGATGCTGCATGCCGGAACATTGATTGTCTCATTAACCTATCCGATGTTAATGGAAGCAGTCGGCATCAGCTATTTATTTCTCATTTATGCCGCGATCGGGATACTGGCATTCCTGTTCGTCCGGTTTAAAGTGACCGAGACGAAGGGGAAAAGCCTTGAAGAAATTGAGCAGGATCTGAAAAGCCGTAACGGAGGCTCGGGATCAGAATCAAATCGGCGGACAGTTCATCCGTAATATTCAGTTTTAGGGGGGCGGTTATTCACCGGCCCCTCAAAACGGATGCGGGCAGGCGCCCGGTCACATAAATGACGGGGATATGTCATACGTTGTATAAAGTCACGATAAAGGCGGGGATGCCGGTGAAAACGAGTATTATTATCCTTACATATAATGAACTTGAGCTGACGAAAAAATGTCTGGCCAGCATTGAACGATACACCGACAAAGATAAGATTGAACTGATTATAGTTGACAACGGTTCCTCAGACGGAACGAGAGAATACATATCAAATCTGCCTGACGTCAAAGTCATCCTAAATGAAAAAAACCTCGGGTTCGCCAAAGGGTGCAACCAGGGAATCGAAGCGGCAGGGGGAGAAAATCTGCTGTTTCTGAACAACGATACGATGGTCACGAAAAATTGGCTCATCTCCATGCTGAGGGTGCTGTATCATTCTGAAAAAACCGGTATGGTCGGGCCCGTCAGCAACTATGTCAGCGGCGCGCAAATGATCCATGACGCGTATCAATCGCTTGATGAGCTGGAGTCATTCGCGGAGGCGTATTGCGCACGGGAAAAGCATCATACAAAGCGGGTGCTGCGCCTTGTCGGCTTCTGTCTTCTGGTGAAAAGAAGCGTCATTGAAGACATCGGCCCGTTCGATGAGCAATTCGGATACGGTTCTTTTGAAGATGATGACCTATGTCTGCGAGCCCTGCAAAAAGGCTACAGCCTGCACATCGCCCTCGATGCCTTTGTGCATCACCACGGGCACGCGACGTTTACGGCTAATCAGGATATCAATATCAATCAGTTATATTCGGAGAACCGCCAGCGTTTTACGGAAAAATGGGGCACTGATTTTACGTACTTTACTCATCCGAGACCGGAAATTGCGGAGCTCGTTCCCCGGGAGGCGAAACGGATACTTGATGTCGGCTGCGGCGCGGGGGCTACGGGGCTGGAACTTCAAAACAGACAGCCTTGCGAACTGTACGGAATAGAACTGCACCCGCTGGCGGCGCAAGCGGCAAAAGGACATTATGAAGCGGTGCTGCAGGAAGACGTCGAAGAAGTGAAGCTGCCTTATCCGGAAGGCTTTTTTGATTGCATCATTTTCGCCGACATCCTTGAGCACTTAAAAGACCCGTGGCGCGTCATTGAAACGTACTCATCCTATTTGTCGCCTGCCGGATCAATCGTTTGCAGCATTCCGAATATTTCCCACGCCGAAGCGCTGTTCCCGCTTCTGCTCGGTGACTGGACATACAGAGACGCCGGCATTCTCGACCGCACCCACTTGCGGTTTTTTACGCCGCAGACGGTGCGCACACTCTTTCCGGAAGAGACATTTGCTGTGAAAAAGCAGTCCTATACGTATGTTCACGTGGATGAGCGGGTGCAGCTGTTTTTACAGGAAATCACACGAATGGCGCAATCGATGCAATTTCCGGTGACACAGCTGCCCGAACAAAGCCGGATTTATCAAATTCTCCTCCGTGTCGAAAAAACACGCTGAAGGCTACCGTCCCATCGTTCCGAAGTTGGTAATCTGAATGGAAACATCATAGTCAAAGGCCGCTTCGGAGAAGGTCTCATCCCAATGATGCTTTACTTTCTTCCAATAGTCGGGATATTGAATGCGGACTCTGTCAGAAAAGAAGACAGGGTCCGTTTCATATTGATTCTGCAGCTTATCGATGACTTCTTTCACATCGCTTTTCAGTTTTTTTTCGAAAATCTTTTCCAGCCCGTTTAAATAGTGCTGATCGAATGAATCTTCTCCGGCATATTGATCCTCTGACAAAAGTCCTTTTGTTTTTACCGCTACATGAAATGACAGCTTCCCGTTTTTCAGCCTGGGAGTGATGGCGGATGTTGATTTTTTGATCTCGAAGGTAATCGGGTGCCCCCCTTTATCCAAAGCGGGCAGCACGCCGCCCCGTATCGTCCCCATGAGCCAATTCAGGCTCTGTATTTCGTATGGTGACAGAAAGCCCGCCAATCTGTTTTGTTTTGCGTTTTTGATAATGGCCGCTCCGTCATACACCGTTTTTCCTTTTTGATTGCTGACGGCCTGAATGAGAAAACTGCGTTTATTATGGCAGTAAATTGAAGCTCTCCCGATTCGGAGCGGTTGTAAAATCTTCCCGTTGTAGTTTCCATTGTTCGTAAGGTCGATCAGCTTTTCCGCGGGCATGGGCTGCTGCTGATTCGGCGTCGGCTCCGTCAGAATATCGGACGCTTTTCCTCTTACCGCGAAGAGATAGCTGCTCCGCCTTAATTCATCATCGCGGATAAAATGATTCATCATCTGCAGTATATTTTGGTCGGCCAGCAATTTGTCGCTGAATATCAGCACTTTTAAGTGATCGCTGTAAACAGGCGGATCTTTTAAAGCGACTTCACTGACGGCTTCAAGAATGGTATCCCCCCGCGTCGTCACATTGACAAACACGGGCCGGCCGGAAGCCTGGCTGTTTTCACTTTGGGGCAGCAGGTTTTGATAGGTTAATTTATATCGGCGGTCACTCGTCTCGTCTATCGCCAGTCCCCGGGCGAAAGATAGCTTTTCGACTTCCTTCGCGTCCCAGCATCCTGAAAGCGTCATCAGTATGAAAAGCGCCGCCGCCCATTTTATGAAAAGTGTCATGACGTCTGTTTCCTCCCGGCTATTTTTTTCATCCAGCTGACAAACCAGATGAGAAAAGGAATCATAATGACGGCAAAAAACGTATACCCGAGAATATTCGCGAATGCAAACACGCTGTTGATATCATCGGGGTACATCGAAAGGCCGAATGTCACTGCCAATAAGCTCCCCATCAGCCAGGCATTGTTTTTATTTTTCAGTCTGAAAATGGTGTTTAATCCGATATGCGCCCCTTTAAAAGAGCCGAGCATACAGGTAAACTGCTGGCATGTCCACGTGATTAAAAGAAAGATATCAAACCGCTCAATGAAAATACCCCGGATTTCTAAGGCGTGAATCAGGGAAATGGTCGGATACGTCACCGTTTTGGCCTCAGCGACAGACATACAGCCGATAACGACAAGCAGCGTAACGCTGTAAAATAAGCCTGCGCTGGCGATGCCGAAGACAGCAGCCTTTTTCGCCTGCTTCGGATTTTTCATAAACGGCACCAGATACAGAATCACCTCAAGTCCTGAAAAATACAAAAGGGTCCGCGGAAACATCTCAAAAAAGCTTTTGTAGCCTCCTTCCATGACCGGGCGGACGAAATCCAGCTTAAACAGTCTCAGGCTGAATATAAGCAGCATAATCAGAATGACGATCGTAACCGGGAACAGATAGGCATAAAGCTTTGAAATGGGATAGACCCCGCCGGTCACATGGTAGATGCCGACCGCCAGAAAGATGAATATGACGACACCCATCGGCGTATTTTTCAGTAAAAAGTAATTGATGACTTCACCGAGAAAACGGGCCTGAAAACAGACGGTGACGACAAAATAACAGCTGATGAATAAATTCAGAAGAGAACCGATGGCGCGTCCCATGATGCTTTGATTCAGCTCATATATGGTTTCCCCGCTGTTTTTCTGCAAAAACGGCATAAAGAGCAGGACGATGCCGATAAACACGACACCCTGCACAAGAATAATGATCCATCCGCTCGGACTGTCCGCTGTTGCGGCGGAGCGCGGCAGTGTTAACACGCCCGCTCCGATCATTGTTCCGCTTACCATGAGAAGTGTCTGCATAAACGACAGCTTGTCTTCCGGTTTTTTCATGGGGATCACCTTTGCTTGATTTTATCTTTCGTCTCTTTTCTGGTCGGCCGTTTTTTCAAAAGAGGCGTCGGCAGTCTGACGATCGTATCTTTTAAGTCTTGGCCAGGCTGCGCCATGATCGGAATAAGATAGTCCTGACCGAAGCTTTTCAGACGCATCAGATGGCCGACGACAAGCAGATAGCACATGATCAGTCCGTATAAACCTAATATCGCCGACAAAATCATCGAAAAAATACGGATGAGCCTCAGCGGAAAATTGAACGCATAGGAGGGCGCCGTAAAAGAAGCCAATGCCGTAACGGATACGACAATGACCATCATCGCGCTGACAATATTCGCCTGAACAGCGGCCTGCCCGATCACCACGCCCCCGATCAGGCCGATCGTCTGTCCGATCGGCTTCGGCAGCCTGAGTCCGGCTTCTCTGATCATCTCAATCGTAAAAATCATGATGAACGCTTCAACAAAAGGAGGGAACGGGACATTCAATCTGCTCCCGGCAATCGTAACCGCCATTCTCGTCGGCAAAAGCCCCGTGTGAAACGTAACGAGCGATATGTAAAGGCCGGGTAAATAAATCGTGATTAAAATGCATGTATACCGAAGCAGCCTGAGAAAGGTAACCGGAACCCACCGCTGATTATAATCGTCAGGTGAGTGGATAAATTCATCAATGGTAGCCGGCACCAAAAGGGTAAAAGGCGTTCCGTCTACAAGAATGGAAACCCTTCCTTCCAAAAGAGCGCCCATAACCCGGTCTGGCCGTTCGGTCGTCAAGACGGTCGGGAAAATGGAATACGTGTTATCTTCAATAAGCTGTTCGATTGCTCCTGATTCCGGAATGTCATCAATGGTGATCGAATCCAGCCTTTTCATCACTTCTTTTACAACATCATCAGGGGCGATATCCCGAATGTAGGCAACGGCGATCCGCTTTTTTGTCCGTTCGCCGAGTGTGATCTCTTTGATCTGGAGGTTGGGATCACCGGACTGCTCTCGCAAAAGCGCCGTGTTCGTTCGGAGCTTTTCGACAAATCCTATCCTCGGCCCCCGTTCAAGTACTTCTGAAGCCGGTTCTTCAATATCACGCATTTTAAATGTTTCCGTCTCAAACGAAAGGGCTTCCTCCCATCCCTCCGCCAGCAAAACCGATTTGCCGGAGAAAATGTCTGCCTCCGCGTCCTTAAGTGAAGAAAGCCGGGTGTGACGATAGCCGAAAGAGATGGATGACGGCGTTGTTTCAGCCGGTTCCTCTTGATGCCGGGCGGCCTCCTGCACGGGCGAAATAATATATTCCGCAAGCAATTGATTGTCGGTCAGTCCGTCTATATATATAAGACAGGCGTCACATTTGCCGTTTCCGTACGTAAACGAATAAAACATCATGTCATCGCTTTGGCCGAACCGTTTTTTCAGCGCTTCAAGGTTTTTGCCGAGCTCCGCATGTATCGTCACAATGTTCCCCCCTTTTTCCATCAGTTATTTTAATTTGCGACAAACAAGGCATTTTATTCTGGAATAGGAAATGACTGAGCATTCCGCCCCATCCGAATGGTATAATGAGCAGGTCAGCCATTTTATACATATTGTTTTTAACCGCGGCTCCCTCCGTGTTTTAAAAAAGACACAGGGGGAATGGGATATGAGCCGCTTTTTAAGGGGAGGGGAACGAACATGACGCAAGAGCCGATTTTTTTACAGCCTGTATGTAAAGAAAAACTATGGGGCGGCACGTTATTACGCGAACGATTCGGATACGACATACCTTCAGAAACAACCGGCGAATGCTGGGCGATATCAGCCCATCCGCACGGAATGAGCACGGTCAAAAGCGGTCCGTATCAAGGGAAAACCTTGATGGAACTGTGGGATCAGCATAGAGAATTATTCGGCGGAACGGAAGGGGACCGGTTTCCGCTGCTGACGAAAATACTGGACGTCAAACATCATCAGTCTGTTAAAGTCCATCCTGACGATTATGACGCCGAGGAGCATGGACAGGGTGAAACGGGGAAGTCTGAGTGCTGGTACATTATCGACTGTAAAGAAAATGCGGAAATCATATACGGTCACACGGCCCGTTCGAAAGCGGAACTTGTCACCATGATTAACAGCGGTGACTGGGAAGGCCTGCTGCGCCGCGTGAAGATCAAACCCGGCGATTTTTATTATGTGCCGAGCGGAACCATCCATGCCATTTGCGCGGGGGCGCTCGTGCTTGAAACACAGCAGAATTCAGAGGCCGCCTACCGGATCTATGATTACGGGCGTACAGATCAGAACGGCGGGACGCGTGATCTGCATATCCGCGATGCCGTCAACGCCGCGACCGTTCCTCATGTGGACGGATTTTTAGATGAATCAACTGAAACGAGAAAAGGCGTCACCATCAAAACCTTTGTGCAGGGAGAATATTTTTCTGTATACAAATGGGATATCAGCGGGACGGCGGAAATGACCCAGGACGCTCCGTTTATGCTGTGCAGCGTCACAGAAGGAAGCGGCTCCATCATCTGTGAAGGCAAGTCCGCCAAGCTTGAAAAAGGCGCGCATTTCATACTGCCGGATCAGATGCCTGACTTTACGATAAACGGAGATTGCACGATCATCGTTTCTCATATATAAAACCAAACTTAATCCCAGCTCTGGGATTAAGTTTTTTTATATATATTTCACTTTAAAAATTAAAGCACTTTCCGATAAAAGTAGTAGTGTGATAGATAAATATAGAGAAGGAGGAGAAGTAATGAAAAAAAGTTTGGCTGCCGCAATGTTATTGTCAGCGGTTACTCTTGAATTTTTCACGATAACAGACTCAGTAAAGGCAGCTTATATTGACAATTCCATTTATCAGTTAGAAACAACACAAAAGTTTGCCTCTGAAAGTGAGGCTTCTCAGGCAGTTACAAAATTGAAAAAAGATACCGGATGGAAAGCAGACTATCAAAAGAGCGGAACGTCTAAGAACTATCAAATATCTGCTTCAGGTCTGACAAGCGAAACGAATGCTAAAAGCGTACTAAGCGATTTTACGAAGCAGACAGGCATTAAAGGAACATCAAGTCCGACGGGCAGTAAGCAGCCCTATTATACTGCAGTTTCCGGAACTATTTCAGGTGAACAGCAGGCTAATAACTTGCTTGATAAAATGAAAAAGGAAACAGGATTAACCGGTACTGTTAAACCGAATGGTGTGAAGCAGCCTTATATAAGTATTGTTACATCTGAGCTGACAAGTGAGGCCGGTGCAAAGTCTGCTATTCAAGAGTTAAAGAAGCAGACTGGAGTCAATGCTAATTATCAAAAACTTGAACAGGAACCGGAGATCATTCAAATTCAATCCGGAAAAATTCAAGGAGAGAAAACAGCATCCCAAGTGAAAAGCAGTTTTCAAAAAGATTCTGGGCTGAATGCCACGTTAAACATGACTGATAAAGGCCAGTCTTACTACATTGTTACAACGAATTCTTTGATCAATAAAGCAGATGAGGCGAAAAGTCTTATCAAACAGCTTGAACAAAGCACAGGCGTCAAAAGCAGTTACAAAACCATCAATAATAAAAAAACTATCACATCGTATAATATAGAAACGGGTTATTTTAACGGGCTGAGCATGGTTAAAAATTCGATCAGCCAAATAAAAAATAACACAGGAGTTAAAGGGTCCTACCAAAAAGTTGGTGCTACAAGTAATTATGTTGTGAAAATGAAGGATGTCAGCCCGGAAAAACTAAAAAGTCTTCAAGCTTTTTTTAAGAAGAAAAGATGGCATATGACTTATACAGCTGTAAAGAAAACTTCAACCCAAACAACTTATCAAGTGATAACAAATGCTGTAACAAACGCACAGGCGGATAAAGCAGTAAATTTTCTTAGCAGAAAAAAATTAAAATCATCAAAATCAAATTCAGGAAAAACAGCTGCTAATCAATATCAACTGTTATCACAACAGACTGCTGACAAAACAAAAGTAACAAAAGGTTTAAACTCTTTAAAGAAAATCGGTATTAATGCAACTGCCAAATCTATAAAACAACCAAAAGGAATAACTTATAAAATTAAGACAGAAGCCTTGCTGGACACAGCTAAGATTAATCAAGTCAAATCTTTCTTCAAGACAAAAAAATTAACGGCAGTAAATGAAAAAACCGGTAAATCCGCTTATACGCAATATCAAGTCACTGTTAGTGACTTATTAAATCAAAAAGATATAGATCGTGTGTTAACTTTTTTTAAAACAAATAATGCGAAAGGCAATGCCAAACAAAATGGCAAAAGCACATACACGCAATATAAATTAGTTACAGATCAAATCAGCACATCGTCGGCTTTAAACAAAGGACTGAGTTTCTTTAAGGCAAAGAACTTATCAGCAAGCTACACTACTAAAAACAATCCAATATACAGTATAGTGATTACTGAACAATTTACAGGAAAAAGCAATGCTGATAAGGCTGCAAGCAAAGTGAAGCAGCTTTATGGGTGGGCAGTTTCAAGTGTTGAGGTGAAAAGCGGTCCTCAAATAATGGAAACAAATTATAATATTACGATGAGTGAAATGGTCGCGAAGCAGTTAAAAGCGAACCCGCAGACGGATTCAAGTGCCTACGTATCTCTATCTTATATTAATAGTGCAAATTCTACCGTAACCGCAGATTTTCTTAATGTCAGGTCTACTCCAGAGGTAAAGAGCAATAATATTATAGGAACAGTGACAAAAGGTTATAAGGTTAATATCATTAGTGTAGAGAATAACTGGGCAAAAATTAAAATGGGTTGGCGGAAAGCAAGCGAGGAAGAAGTTTCCTACTATGTAAACCCCGCAAACTTTTCTGTGTCAGATAAAAGTTATTTTCAGTTTTTGAAGTTATCGAAATATGCAGGACTGACAGCATCAGAAGTCAATACAAAGATTTTAAAAGGGAAAGGAATTCTTGAAGGAAAAGGTGAAGCTTTTATTAAGGCAGCTGAATCTAACAGTATTAATGAGCTCTACCTGATTTCTCACGCTTTATTAGAGACCGGAAACGGTACCTCAGAGCTGGCAAACGGTGTGACCTATAATGGGAAAAAGGTATATAACATGTATGGCATAGGTGCATATGACGGAGACGCTGTGAACAAGGGTGCCCAATATGCATATAACCAAGGATGGTTCAGTCCTGAAGCAGCGATTACTGGAGGGGCCAAATTTATCGGACAGAGTTATATACACAATGCCGTATACAACCAAGATACCTTGTATAAAATGAGATGGGAGCCTTCTGTAAGCCACCAATATGCATCTGATATTGGTTGGGCGTATAAGCAGGTAAATAGAATGTACAGTCTCTATAGTCTGTTAGATAACTATCAGCTTTACTATGATATTCCTGTCTATAAATAAACGTGTTAAAGAGCTCGGAGTCATACTTCCGAGCTTTTTTCAATATTAAATTGGACAGATGTCTTTTTGTTTGTACGATTATTTTTAAGCACTATGGAGGCAATATAAATATATAAAACACCTGTTCAATTGTGTGAACAGGTGTTTTTGTATGTTATTTGTTCTTCTGCAAATTGGAGCAGTTTGCTGCTCGAATTCCCATCTGAATACATATTCCATTTGTCCGAGAACCGCTTCATTTCTTCTGCACGAAATGGCTTTTTCGTCATTTCCTCCAGAAGGGCTTCGCTGTCATGACAAGCCTTTCCGGGAATGACGGACGTATAATTGTCGATTAAACCGCGTTTTTGATCATATTCCTCCAGATCATACGTGAAAAAGAAAATCGGTTTATTTAAGAGCGCGAATTCAAAAGGCACGGAAGAGTAATCCGTAATTAAAATATCAGCCGCTTTCAAGAGATCATGAAGACGCATGTCAGACACGTTCTTGATCAGTTCGCTTTCAAACGAAGCCGAAATCTGATGCAAAACGGCAGGATGAAGCTTTACAAGCAGCATATACTCTCCGTTTAACGCGTTTGTGAGCTGTTCTTCGGTGAATGGCAGCCGAAAGGACTGCATATCATAATCCCTGAATGTCGGTGCGTACAGGATGATTTTTTTCGGCCATTTGTGCTTCAGTTCCGGCTTGTGTTCTTCATAATAGACGTCAGTCAGGGGGATACCCGTTTTTAACAGCTGGCCGTCCCGTAAGCCGAACGACTTTTTAAAAACGTCAGCCATCGCGTCCGAACCGACGGTGACAAAGTCAAACGAGCGGTACACTTTTTTAAAACGGCTGATATCTGATGCCGGACGGTTTTGATTCGTCACATCCTCAAGGCCGAACTTTTTCAAAGAGCCGTTCGCATGCCACACCTGAATGCATGTCGTTTGCGGCCGGCGGTTTAAGACGCTTGTCATGAGGAAATAGTTATCCGTTATCACCACTTTGCTTTTAAAAAGGATCAAAACAGCCTTCAAAAGATGCAGCGGATGTTTTTCGTTCAGATAAAAAGAGCCGACACCTTCCAGCTCTTTTTTCAGACTGACGGCGTGTCTCGTATACAAAACCGTCATTTCATAAGAAAGCGATTCAGCGTGCGCTTTGTAAGAACGGATGAGAGCCTGCGCATTCTCTTCAAAAGATACCAGCAGGGTCAGATGGTTCTTGGGCTTTACAGGCTTGAACAAAACGCCGAGAACAGACAGATATATAGAATAAAAAGCGGCGAATAAAGATCGCAAGTTCATAGATTACCAATCTCTTTTGCTGTTTTATTTGTTTAAAGCTGTTTCGTTTGATCTTCTGCCTGCTTGGAATACAGGCTTTTATTTGATTTATTATTTCTCAAAACGGTAAAAGCATACTTCGGAATGTTCAGCATCCTTTTCCATCTCCACGGATTCGTCACCAGTCTGTACAGCCATTCCAGATTCGTTTTGATCATCCATTCAGGGGCGCGTTTCACCGTTCCGCTGAACACATCAAAGCTTCCTCCCAAACCGATCGATACAGCCTGAGGGAAAAGATGTTTGTGTTCATAAATAAATTGTTCCTGATGGGGATATCCTAAGGCGACAAACACGAGATCGGGTTTCGCCCGGGAAATCTGTTTGGCGACGAAGCGTTTATCCGCTTCATAACCGTTGCTGGCTCCGACAACCTCAATATTCGGATACTCTTTGCTGATCCGGTTCAAAACGGCGTCAAGCACGTCTTGTTTAGCTCCGTATAAAAATATTTTTTTAGACTGCCGGTTTGCGAGGCCGAGCAGCGCAAGAAACACATCGAATCCCGCAATTCTTGATTTCAGCGGGTGCTGCGTCAAACGTGACATTAACACGACGCCGATACCATCCGGCAGGACGAAATCCGCGGAAGAAATGACTTGATGATAACCTTTGTCTTTCGCCGCAGCGTATCCGATCTCAGGATTGACCGTCGCAATGACGGCTCCTTGCTTCTGTGCGATATAATAAGTGTCTAAATATGAAATAAACTCCTGTAAATTTCCATTAACATAAGAAAGGTTGTGCACCATTTCAGTCTGCATCTGCCGTCCTCCTTTTTGTACGGGATTTTCTTTCACTTTTTCGTGACTTAGGCTAAGCTTTATTTTAACATAATACCTTCAGATAAACTTAACAATAGTTTTACAAAAATATAAATAAGATAACAATTTCTTTAATCATACGCGCAAAAAACCTGCTAAACTCCTATTGTAATAACATTTGTTAATAAGTGGAATTTAACTTCGTTTTACATTGGCTTAACCTTTTCAGGGCTATGTGATATAATGAGGTTCCATGAGTACGAAATTGGCACTTTAGTGATTAAGGATACAGCTGCGCAGCATTTCAGAGCAGTTGCTTGTTATACGTATGATGATAGAAAGGAGCTTTTGTTTCATGAAGAAGGTCATTACTTACGGAACGTTTGATTTACTGCATTGGGGTCATATTAAACTGCTTGAGCGCGCAAAGCAGCTTGGAGATTACCTTGTTGTTGCCATCTCAACAGACGAGTTCAACCTGCAAAAACAAAAAAAGGCCTACCACAGCTATGAACACAGAAAGCTGATTCTGGAAACGATCCGTTATGTCGACGAAGTCATTCCGGAAAACAGCTGGGATCAAAAAGTACGTGACGTAGCGGATCACAACATCGACGTGTTCGTAATGGGAGACGATTGGGAAGGCAAATTCGATTTCCTTAAAGATCAATGCGAAGTCATCTACCTCCCTAGAACCGAAGGCATTTCCACCACACAGATAAAAAAAGAAATTGCCGGGGTGTAATACGGAATTATTGAATGCATGAACTGTTCAAAGTACTTCTTATTTGCTGATAAGGAGTACTTTTTGATGCTTAAATAGGTTTGTTATAATAATCTGAGGGAATAGTATTATTTTGCAGTGTTTTACTAAATTCCATATGGTGAAAGGGAGAAAAAATTTGTCCAATCAGCCTATTAACGATAATAATGAGCTTCCCGATATGATGTATTATTTTATCTCAGGAGGCCTCCCGGATGATTACGGAGGTCTGACCAAATCACTATTATTGCGTTCTAAACTATTCGGAGAAGAGAGTCAAAAGAATACCGCCTTTCTTACTTTTAAATTTGATTTGGAATTTCGGAGAAAAAAAAACGAACTCTTTGAAAGAAAGAAAACCGACCCTCAATATACACAAGTTATCAACATGTATGATGACTTTTTAAGTAAAAGAACAAAAGGCAAGCGGATTTATTCGGAGAAAATTGAGCTGAATCAAATAAAAAAACATGTCAGCAAGGGGAAAGTAAGCAAAACTATCTCAAAAATGTTCGGAAAATCATCAAACGATTATAATCTTTCCTATTATTCAGGCAGTGATGACGTGCGTTACGTAGATTACCTGAATGATGAAAAACAAGTAATCAAAAGGGAAGAATACACTAAAGAAGGAAACCCCGTCATTGTCTCTCATTTTGATACAAAGACGAATCAAATCTTCCTTCAGGAGTTTATCAACAGCGAAAATGTCGTTTATCTGGAAAAGCACTTCATGTGGGATGACCAAAATGAAGCAGTCAAATTCACACATTTTACTTGGTACTCAGAAGAAGACCCTTTAACCTTTAAAGATGAATTTGAGTTGCGCAGTTATTGGATTGATATTCTCCAAAAAGAGAACGATCGGCCTAAACTATTTCTGGTCGACAGCAGACTACAGGATAAACATGTCTTCAGAGTGAAAAAAGCGCCGTCATCTTATTATGCGGCGATTATTCACAATAAACATTATGGTGATAATAAGTTCCAGATCAAAGGACGCTATAAAGAACTTTTCGGCCAAATAAATAACCTTGATGCCGTATTTTTTATCACTGAGGAGCAGATTGCAGATTTCAGTTTGATTTCAGGGGAAAAAGAGACATTCTTTTTTACACCGCATACGATTAATAAACCGCTCGATGAAGAGGTTTTGAAAGTTCCGAGCGAACGAAATAAAGCGGTTATTATCTCTCGGATTGTACCAATGAAAAACCTGACGCATGCCGTTAAAGCGTTCAAACTTGTTGTAAATGAAATCCCGGATGCGAAACTGGAAATATTCGGTTCTGGAGGAGAAACAGAGAAAATCAAAAAGGAAATAAAAGCTCAAAACCTCAAGAATAATGTATTGCTGAAAGGCTACACGAACAACCCTGATTACGAGTTTCAAAAAGCGTGGCTGACAATTTCAACTTCTCACTTTGAAGGCTTCGGTCTGTCCAATATGGAAGCATTGAGCAATGGATGCCCGGTCGTAACTTACGATTACGATTACGGTGCCAGAAGCTTGGTAGAAGATGGAGTAAACGGCTATGTAATTGAACAATATAATATAGAAAAGCTGGCTGAGGCCATTATCTCTTTAATGAGAGATGACAGCACTCACAAACAATTTTCACGTCTAGCCTTTAAAATGGCGGAGAAATACTCTAAACCAAACTATATTAAAAATTGGTCATATGCTCTTTTCAAAATGGTTGAAGTGAGAAAAGAAAAGGAACGGCTTGCTGAAAAAGTCGGTTCTAAAGAACACCCGATCACATCTTTTGAAAAAAATGCCAACGGATTAGCGATCAGCGTTTCAGTGTCTGACCAGAATGATGCATTTGAAAAAGTCCGAATGGTTGGGATTGATCGGAAAAACAAATCTGAAATCATATCCGTATCCGCTGATCAACCGGCTCAGCCATTTTATATAGATTTTGAAAAGGACATCCAAAAAGAAAAAATTGACGCAAATCATACTTCGGTTCTTGACTTTTACATTCAATATATAACAGCTAACCATATCCGTATTCTAAGAAGGGTATCCAGCCGTGAAGTCAATTTCGGCGAAAAAGATCGGTTTATGAATAACGGATATACTTTCGAACCTTATACGACTGTGAAAGGGAATTTCTCTATTAAATTAAACAAAAAGGATCACATCGATTAAGTGAAATCGGTTAAGTGAAGAGCTTTAATTCAGAGGAGCAGAAAATAAGTATGGATGAAAATACCGTGAGCAAATGTATTTTGAAAAGCTTAAAAAATAATGTGGGAGACCTGGCACTCTCTATTTCACTTGAAAGCGAAGAACCGTTAGCTGAGGAAGTGAAATGTTATTTAAAATTAAAAGAACGGCGTTCCGGAGCCGAGGATGTTGTTATTTTAGAGAAAGAGAGCCCGGCTCAATACAGTGCATCAATTAATATTCACTCGTTTCCTGAACCTTTAGAAATGGGACAGACTTATGATTTTTATGTGGTACTGGGGGAACCGGCAGCGGAAGAAGAACAGCCGAAGCAGGTGCGTTTAACCGTGGAAGCTGAAGCGATTGAGCGTGCCTACCACCTTGATCATACGACTGAGCTGTTAATTTTACCTTATACAACCGATAAGGGCAATTTCTCTTTAAAGGTAAAAAGAGAAGCGAAAATTGTGAAGTTTGATGAGATTCAGCTGAAGGCAGAAGAGATTATGATTTCAGGGTATGCAGGATATCTAAGTTCGGAGAATCAGCTTTCAGTTAAAAACCTGCAATTTGTCATTAAAAAAGGGGGAGAAGATCCCGTAGAGAAACATTTCCCTATTAAAATGACGAAAAAAACGGAGAATATTGAACAGCTTCGGGAAGATGCATTCACCCCTGAAATTTTTGATTTCCAAATAAAAATTCCATTAAAAGATATTCCTTATTCTCTGGAAAAACGATTTGTCTACCGTATGTTTATGGAGTTTCATTGTGAAAACGACGAAGCTGAACCTATTGTTCTCAGCAGCACTCCGCTTGTGCTCGGAGACAGAAAAAATAAACTGAAAGGCCTCATAAGCGTTGTGAATAAAGACAGCGGACCGGTCAGGTATGAGGTATATAAAAAGAAGAAAAAGCAGACTGTCTGTATCCGTGTGAACGACTACAGCCTGAAAACAAGGATGAGATACTTCATAAAAGGGAAGAAAAAACGTTTCATTTCCAAAATGAAAAAACTGAAAAAACGCAGAAATTCCCTTATTACGAAAGGTTATAAAGTTGTTTTCAGAATGGCGAGCAAAATGCCTGTTAAAAGCAAGACCATTATTTTTGAAAGCTTTAACGGCAAACAATACAGCTGTAATCCGAGAGCCATTTATGAATACATGCAAATCAATCATCCTGAATATAAAATGTATTGGAGCGTAAATAAACAGTATGCAGCGCCTTTTAAAGAGAAGGGCATTCAATACATTAACAGGCTTTCTATCAAGTGGCTGTTTGCTATGGCGCGGGCAGAATATTGGGTCGTCAACAGCCGTCTGCCTTTATGGATTCCAAAGCCGGAACATACAACCTATCTTCAAACATGGCACGGCACGCCTTTAAAAAGACTTGCAATGGATATGGAAGAAGTTCATATGCCGGGTACTAATACGAAAAAATATAAAAAGAATTTTATTAAAGAGGCATCCAATTGGGATTATTTAATTTCTCCTAATGCCTACTCGTCTGAGATATTTGCGCGCGCCTTCCAATTCGATAAAACTATGATTGAATCAGGTTATCCGAGAAATGATTTTCTTCATAATGATAATAATAATGAGACAATCACAGCGATAAAAAGAAGGTTAAACCTGCCTGAGGATAAGAAAATCATTCTTTATGCGCCGACATGGAGAGATGACCAGTTTTATGCTAAAGGCCGTTATAAATTTGACCTTGATTTAGACCTGCATAAATTAAGGGAAGAGCTCGGAGATGAATATCTCGTTATTCTGAGAATGCATTATCTTGTGGCCGAAAATTTTGACCTCGGTCCGTTTGAAGGGTTTGCTTACGACTTTTCTGCACACGAAGATATTCGGGAATTGTATATGATTTCAGATCTGTTAATTACCGATTACTCTTCTGTATTTTTCGATTTTGCAAATCTGAAACGCCCGATGCTGTTTTTTGTTCCCGATATTGAAACATACCGGGATAAACTCAGAGGGTTTTATTTCGATTTTGAGAAAGATGCTCCTGGTCCGTTAGTGAAAACGACAGAGGAAACGATCGAGGCAATCAAACATATTTCATCACCGGATTATCAGCACCCGGTTTCATTCAAACCTTTTTATGACAAATTCTGTTATCTTGAGTCAGGACATTCTTCTGAGAAAGTCGTGAAAATTGTGTTTGAATCTGAATAATAGAAAAACCCCTTTGTATCAAGGGGTTTTTCTATTATGCTTTACAAACCTTTTAGCAGCATTTGCATGCGGCTTGAAAGTGAAAAAAAATTTGATTTCTGGTACAATTATCAGCGATGCTTTATAAAATCAAATCAACCTAAGGAAGATTAAAATGAATGCTGTAGTGAAAATACTAAAAGAGCAAGTAACATCATTTCCTTTAATCATGCGTTTAGCAGCCTACGAAACAAAGTCTAAATATCAAATGAATTATTTAGGCGTTTTATGGCAGTTTTTAAATCCTCTTATTCAAATGCTTGCTTATTGGTTTGTTTTTGGATTGGGGATCAGAAAAGGGGGGCCGATGGCTACAGGTGCCGGAGAAGTGCCTTTTATTTTGTGGATGCTTGCAGGTCTGATACCGTGGTTTTTTATAAGTCCGACAATATTAGACGGATCAAATAGTGTATTTAAAAGAATTAAAATGGTGGCTAAAATGAATTTTCCAATCAGTTCTTTGCCGTCTGTCGCCATCGCTTCTAATTTGTTCAGTTATGCAATTATGATGGTGATCTATATCATTGCATTGCTCGCCAGCGGAATCTATCCGAGCCTTCATTGGCTTCAATATATTTATTATTTTGTTTGTCTGATGGCTTTCTTATTTTCGTTCAGCTTGTTTAATTCGACAATCAGCGTGCTGATCCGAGACTATCAGTTTCTTCTGCAGGCAGTGACAAGACTTTTGTTTTTCCTCCTGCCGGTTTTTTGGGATATTAACTCAAAGCTGGGGGCAGCTCACCCGGAATTGGTTCCTGTCTTGAAGCTGAATCCGCTTTTTTATATAATTGACGGTTTCAGGAACAGCTTATTAGATGGTCAGTGGTTCTTTCAAGATGTGAAATATACACTGTATTTCTGGCTGTTCACCTTATTTTTGTTAACAGTCGGTTCTGTTTTACACATGAAATTCAGAGATAAGTTTATTGACTTTCTTTAATACGTAAGGAGATTGTACGATGAAACTAAAGGTTTCGTTTCGAAATGTTTCAAAGCAGTATCATCTTTATGAAAAACAGTCGGATAAAATAAAAGGTTTGTTTTTCCCTGCTAAAGATAACGGTTTTTTCGCTGTGCGAAATGTCTCCTTTGATGTATATGAAGGGGAGACAATCGGCTTTGTGGGAATTAACGGATCGGGTAAATCGACGATGTCCAATCTGCTTGCAAAAGTGATACCGCCGACAAGCGGTGAAATTGAAATGAACGGCCAGCCGTCGCTGATTGCGATTGCAGCCGGTTTAAATAATGCTTTGACGGGCCGGGATAACATAAGGCTTAAATGTTTAATGATGGGGCTGACAAATAAAGAAATCGATGAGATGTATGAAAGCATAGTTGAGTTTGCTGAGATCGGTGATTTTATTAATCAGCCGGTGAAAAACTATTCAAGCGGTATGAAGTCCCGCCTTGGTTTTGCTATTTCCGTGCATATAGATCCGGATATTTTAATCATTGATGAAGCCCTCTCCGTAGGAGACCAGACATTTTATCAGAAGTGTGTTGACCGGATCCAGGAATTTAAAGAACAAGGAAAAACCATTTTCTTTGTGAGTCATTCCATTGGTCAGATTGAAAAAATGTGTGACCGTGTGGCTTGGATGCACTATGGTGAATTAAGAATGTTCGACGACACTGAAACCGTCGTCAAAGAGTACAAAGCATTTATCGATTGGTTTAATAAACTCTCCAAAAAAGACAAAGAGAAATATAAGAAAGATCAGGTTGCTGAACGTAAAAAAGAATCGCCTGAGCAGCAGGCAATTGTGAAGGAACAAAAGAAAAATAGTAAATCCGGATCAGCAGTCAATGCTATTCAAATTGCTATTTTATCAATACTGCTTGTGTTTATGGCAGGAACCATGTTTTTCAGCGCCCCGCTTCGTACTATCGCTTCCTTCGGTAAGATCGGATATCAAGATGATGTTAACAAGGGGAAAGACCAGATATTGGTGAACAAAAAAGGTTTCGTATTAAAAGACCAGACGCAGGCCTATAAAGATACAGAGCTGAAAAAAAAGGCGGACTTCCTTATTCCGTTCGGTGCTCAGGTGAAAGTGGTATCTGAAGACAGGCAATCAGCAAAGATTGAGGTCAATAATAAAACGTACTATATCCCGGAAAATGCAGCGGTCTATAACGAAAAAAGTTCAAATGTGAAAGCATCCGCTTTTTCTCCGTATGTAAAGCAGGGTGATACTGATCAACTTGTGTCACATCTCGGTGAGCGCGTTAATGATATTCAGCAAGAAATGAAAGAGCTGCAGAAAGAAGTGGTGAACGGCCGGGAGATGCTATATCTTAAAAATGGCGAGGTCAGTTATGTAGTGAATAATGGCAAGGCCGAGCAGCTTGTTTTCAGAGGAATATCAGCTATTACTCCGGCAGATCTATCCCTGAATAATAAAGATGTTATAAAGGGCAGCAGTGATCGGCAATTTATTGCGGCAAATGATAAATACGCTTTTATTATCAATAACGATAATCAAACTTTAACCTGCATTATAAAATAAAAAGCTGTTGGAATAAATCCAACAGCTTTTTTTCTTATAATTCATCTTTTCTTAACAGGTCTTCCATGAAAGGGATAAGGTGATCACGCAGTTCACGATCCTGCATCGCAAATTCTAATGTAGTGGTAATAAAACCCAGTTTTTCACCAACATCATACCTTTTGCCCTCAAAATCGTAAGCAAAAACCCGCTGGATTTCATTCAGCTTTTGAATAGCGTCTGTAAGCTGAATTTCTCCTCCGGCACCAATTTGCTGTTCTTCAAGGTACATGAAGATTTCAGGAGTGAAGACATAACGTCCCAGTATTGCCAGATTGGACGGAGCAGTCCCTTGAGCCGGCTTCTCAACAAAGTTCTTCACCTGATATCTGCGGCCTTCACTTGTCAGCGGATCAATAATTCCGTAACGATGGGTTTCTTCTTCAGGCACTTGCTGAACCCCTATAATAGAAGAAAGTGTTTTTTCATATTCATCCATCAGCTGGCGAAGCCCTGGTTTTTCAGCTTGAACGATATCATCTCCGAGAAGGACGGCGAATGGCTCGTCACCGATAAAATTACGTGCGCACCAAACGGCATGTCCAAGACCTTTTGGCTCCTTTTGCCGGATATAATGAATGTCAGCAAGATTAGAGGCTTTTCGGACTTTTTCTAAGAGTTCGACTTTCCCTTTTTCTTCTAGGTTTCTTTCCAGCTCTGGTGAGTAATCAAAATGGTCTTCAATGGCTCTCTTGCTTTTTCCCGTAACAATAATAATGTCTTCAATACCCGCTTCAACCGCTTCTTCAATTATGTATTGAATCGTTGGTTTGTCTACAATCGGAAGCATCTCTTTCGGCATGGCTTTTGTTGCCGGCAGAAAGCGTGTCCCTAAACCTGCAGCGGGAATTATGGCTTTGCGTACTTTTTTCACTTTAAAGCACCTTCCTTAGCGTCACTTAAATATAAGTTAAGATATCTATACAGACTCAGGCTTGCTGATATTTTCTGTATACCCGATATTTCATTTTTAACACTTTTAATGATATAAGATAAACCATTATTAAACAAGTTTTATCCGTAAAGCCTTAATGATATATCCTTTTTCATTTATGGGAAAAATAATACAAGATATTTAACTGGCGGATCATATCGTGTAAAATGGGTTGATAATGAAAAATGATCACAAACTTGATACAGGAGAAAGAGACATGAAAAAACTTAAAGTCATGACGGTATTCGGTACAAGGCCTGAAGCGATAAAAATGGCGCCCCTTGTGCTCGAATTAAAAAAACGCCCTGAAATAGAATCATATGTCACTGTGACTGCCCAGCATAGACAAATGCTGGATCAAGTTCTTCACGCATTTCAAATTAAGCCTGACTTTGATTTGAATATTATGAAAGAACGGCAGACGCTGGCTGAAATTACTTCAAACGCCCTGGTAAAACTGGACGGCCTGTTTAAGGAAATCAAACCTGATATTGTTCTTGTTCATGGTGACACGACAACAACCTTTGCCGGAAGCCTTGCAGCTTTCTATCACCAGATTGCAGTCGGACATGTGGAGGCCGGATTGCGCACGGGCAACAAATATTCACCTTTTCCGGAAGAATTGAATCGCCAAATGACCGGCTCGCTTGCTGATATCCACTTTGCTCCGACTCAGCAAGCGAAGCAAAATTTGTTGAATGAGAATAAAAAAGAAAGCTCCATTTTTGTTACCGGAAATACAGCGATTGATGCTTTGCATACAACGGTTCACTCTGAATACTCCCATAACATTATTGAAAAAATCGGCAATGACAGAATGATTTTACTGACGGCGCATCGCCGGGAAAATTTAGGTCAGCCGATGGAACTTATGTTTAAAGCCATCCGCCGGATCGCAGATGAATTCAGCGATGTGCAAGTCGTTTATCCGGTACACCTGAATCCCGCTGTACGTGAAGCTGCTGATAAGCACTTTGGTGATTCGGAGCGCGTCCATTTAATTGAACCTCTTGAAGTGATTGATTTCCACAATTTTGCGTCAAGGTCGTATTTTATTTTAACTGATTCAGGAGGCGTTCAGGAGGAAGCTCCTTCCTTAGGAAAGCCGGTTCTCGTATTGCGCGATACGACTGAACGGCCCGAAGGAGTGGAGGCGGGCACTCTGAAATTAGCCGGTACTGATGAAGAAACGATTTATCAGATGGCAAAACAGCTGCTGACAGACAAGCAGGAATATGAAAAAATGTCGCGGGCATCTAATCCCTATGGAGATGGCATGGCGTCAAGAAGGATTGCTGAGGGGCTGCTCTATCAATTCGGACTGCGTTCAGAGCGTCCTGATTCTTTCAAGGTGTAACAAAAAAGCAGCTCCGCATAATGTATGCGAAGCTGCTTTTTCTGCATTAGTTTAAAGGTTGAGGCTACTTCTCAATTCTTTAGTAATGGAAGCAAGACCGTTTTCATCTGCTTTATAATAGTAAATTCCGTTGATTTTAGTGCCGTCACCCTTCAACTCATGCTGAATCACTTTCTTGCGGGCATCTTTATAGCCGGATTGAATATCCCACATATCATCAAAGGTTAAATTCGTTTTTACATTGTTCTCTACTACTTTAAACATATCTCCGAATTTCGTGACAGAAGAGATACTTGCCCCTTTATTGATAATACCCTCTATAATCTGCCGCTGTCTGTCTTGGCGCCCGAAATCCCCTTTAGGATCTTCTTTTCTCATTCGTGAGTAAGCGAGGGCTTCATCACCGTTTAATGAAATATTGCCTTTGCTGAAGGAATAACCGTCATAGTTGAAAGCGAATGTACTGTTGACAGTGATGCCTCCTAAAGTGTCAACGACATCTTTAAAGCTTTCCATATTTACTTTAATGAAATAATCTACAGGAAGGTTCAAGAAATTCTCCACAGTATCTACTGCCATTTGCGTACCGCCAAATGCATATGAATGATTGATTTTATCCATCGTGCCTTTGCCGATAATTTTTGTATAAGTGTCACGCGGAATACTGACCATTTCCGTTGTTTTTGTCTTTGGATTGACAGTAAGGTAAATGAGCGAGTCGGCTCTTCCTTTATCATTTTTACGTTCGTCCACTCCCATGATCAAGACAGAGAACGGTTCTTGTTTATTTATTTTCACCTCAGTGCTGCGTTTATTCGATTTGTTAATGTCTTCGTGAATACTGGCGACGGTTGATGCCGCTTTATGCCATAGATAGTATGTAAAGCCGCCGGAAACTAAAATAAAAATGCCGATGATTGTCAGAAAGACCAGTAACAAAGTCTTTTTCTTTTTTCTTCGTTTACTTCTCATCTCAATACACCCCATCTGTTTTAAATTGGAAATCTAACTTCCAGTAAATGAAATATTTTATAATAGAATACAATAAATCCTAATATAGTCGAATGTTATCGAAAAAAGTTTCAATGTTTCTTAATTTTTCTTTAAAATAGATAATATATTGTCGATAATCCATAATGAGGTGAAAAAAATGAAAAAAATTTTCGGATGTTTGTTCTTTATACTGCTTCTCGCCGGGTGCGGAGTTAATAATGAAAAATCTCAGGGCGAGGATGCGGGTGAAAAGCTGGTAACGAAAGAGGGCACTTATGTAGGACTGGCGGATACTCATACAATAGAAGTCACTGTGGATCATGAACCGGTAAGTTTTGATATCACTGAAGAATCAGCCGACGATGTTAAGAATTTGGATAATGGCGACAAAGTGACAGTAAAATATCAAAAAAATAGCAAGGGACAGCTTATGCTGAAGGATATCGAACCGGCAAATTAATGAACAGGGGGACGCTGTAATCTTGAAAACTTGCAAACATTTAATAGGACTGACTCTAGCTGTTGTTATATTGCTTATACCGGCGGTTTCCTTTGCGGCAGATTCAAATATATCTGTTAAGCTGACAAATTACATAGGAAATCAATCAAGCATTTCTTTATCTCCAACCGGTTTTTATCAGGTTACCGGTGATCATGTGTCTGTAACCAACCGCTTTTCGGGGGCATCCCGATATGAGACGGCGGCTCTTGCATCTGACTCCCAATGGACGAATCCTAAAACCGTTATTCTCGTCAATCGTGATGTTTTTATCGATGCATTACCAGTAATTCCTCTGGCAAAAAAATTGGATGCGCCGGTGTTATTTACACAGCCGGACACTTTGACAAAAACAACAGAAAAACAGATTGCTAAGTTCAATCCCGATAATATTCTGGTCATCGGCGGGGCTAAAAGTATTTCAAAGGACGTTGAAAATAAGCTTAAGTCTTATGGAGCTGTGAAAAGAATCAGCGGGAAAAACCGTTATGTTCTGTCTGAAAACATTGCAAAACAAATGGGAAATTACGATAAAGCAATTGTTGTAACAGGTAATGTTTTTCAAGACGCTTTAGCCATTGCTCCGTATGCCGCTGCAAACGGCTATCCCATTCTACTGACTGAAAAGGATAAATTGCCGGATTATGATCTTCCGAAGCAAGTCTTAATTATCGGGAGTTCGTTCAGCGTGAGTGATGCTGTAGAAAATCAAATTAAAAAAACTTCAACTGTGCAGCGAATACCCGGATCAACACGGTATGAATTGACTGCTAATATCATTAATCAGCTAAAGTTGAAGGCTGATAAAGCCGTCATGACTAATGGAACGAAATATGCTGATGTCCTGGTTGGCGCTTCTTTAGCCGCCAAAAAAAACAGCCAAATATTATATATCAAACAAGATGATGTTCCTTCAGCAGCTAAATCAGTGACAAAAGAGAAGGCGTCGTATGCATACGACTTTATCGGAAGTACAAGCTCCATTTCCGCCGGTGTTGAAAATGAGCTTTCAAACCATTTTTACTTAGCCGGCGGAAGCACATACAACTTACAAATCAATAATGGAAAGTTAAATCTTAATCATATTAAAACATATGGGAATTCATTGAGAATAAAACCGGAAACGTACAATGAATCCAACCGGATCAGTTTGAATGGAAAAGAATACTTGGGGACGGTTAATTTTTCAATAGAGTCAGGCAAATATATCAGACCTGTAAATGAAAACATTCCTTTTGAAGATTATTTAAAAGGTGTCGTACCGAATGAAATGCCTGCAAGCTGGTCTCTTGAAGCGCTGAAGGCGCAAACGGTTGCGGCAAGAACATACTCAATTACGAAGACCGGGAGCACTGTTGCTGATACTACTGCTTTTCAAGTATATGGCGGGTACAGCTGGAATGCCAATACAACGAAAGCGGTGCAGCAGACAAAAAATAAGGTGCTGACTTACAAAGGGAATTTAATTACGGCGGCTTATTCATCGAGTAATGGCGGTTATACAGAATCAAGCGACGAAGTATGGGGTTCAAGCGTTCCTTATTTAACTGCGAAAAAAGACACAAAAGATCCTCAAACTGCCTGGAGTCTGACGCTTTCTAAGCAGCAAATCAATCCGGATTCAATTGATGTAAATAAGCCGGCCTCTTGGTTTGCTTCAAAGAATGAGACAAATGCAGCTCAACTGAGCGGTATTAAAAATTGGATTCTGAAAAATAAGGAAACAGGCGCTTCCGCCATTAAAATTTTAAAAATAGAAGATCTTACATTCAGCGGAACAACTAAAGGACAGCGGGCTAAAACAGCAACTTTGAAAGTGAATTACGCTGTCAAACAAAACAATGGAAATTACGAGGCAAATAAAACATCTGCAATGACTGTGCCGGTGACTGAATTGAGAACGATGATCGGAGCCTCCGTGTTTAAAAGCACTTATGTGACCGTCAGTCAAAACAGTTCTGCTTTTACAATCAGCGGAAAGGGATATGGACACGGCATCGGCATGAGCCAATACGGCGCTAAGGCAAGAGCGGATTCAGGAGATTCATATAGTTCAATTTTAAAATTTTATTATCCGGGCACTACATTGACTGACTATTAAATAAACAAGAGCAGGAGGAAGGCAATTGCGTTCTTATCTTAAAGTCCTGATCATTTCTATGCTGGGACTCATCTTATTTATCCCGTCAGCCTTAGCTGACAACGCGGTTAAAAGAGTAGGGGGAAGCAACAGGTACGGTACGGCTGCTGCGCTTTCCAAGCAGGTGTATTCAACAGCGAGTACAGCTGTTGTCGTCGGCGGAGGTTCGTATGCAGATGCTATATCCGCTGCCCCGATGGCATATCAGAAAAATGCGCCGCTGCTTTACACAAACAAAGATAATTTGTCATCAGAGACGAAAACCCGTCTGAAAGAATTAAAAACAAAAACGGTCATTATCGTCGGCGGAACGCCTGCTGTGTCAGCAAATACAGCAAATCAAATCAAAGCGCTCGGCATCAGTGTTAAGAGAATTTCAGGAAGCAACCGATATGATACGGCAGCTAAAGTAGCAAAGGAAATGCCTGCCGCCTCAAAAGCCGTTATTGCAAACGGATTTTTATATGCTGACGCAATAGCTGCAATTCCATATGCCGCAAAGAACGGATATCCAATTTTGTTTACGAATAAAACAGCTATCAACAGTGCCACAGCAGGAGCTATAAAAAGCAAGGGGATCAAAAGCTCTATTGTAGCAGGGGGAACCGGGAGCATAAATGCCTCTGTCTTTAAGAAACTCCCTTCTCCAAAAAGAATCAGCGGAAGCAATCGATACGAACTTGCGGCCAATCTAGTTCAGCAATTAAATCTTCCGACAGGCAATGTATTCGTCAGCAATGGTTTCGGGTATGCAGACTCCATAGCGGGTGCTGCTCTTGCTGCAAAGAAAAAACAATCTATCATTCTGACAAACGGCAGCAATCTTTCAAAAGAAACAAGAGTCTTTATCGGGAGAAAAAAATTAAGCAGCTTTACCATTATTGGGAATACCCCGGCTGTCAGCTCAAATGTTGCAAACCAGCTGAAAAATCCGGCAGCGGGAAAAACAATTTTAATTGATCCGGGTCATGGAGGGAAAGATTCCGGTTCTATAGGTAACGGCCTTTTAGAAAAAGACGTTAATCTTGATATCGCTAAAAGGCTGAATACAAAATTAAATGCTTCAGGTGCTCTGCCGGTCATGACGAGGTCTAATGATACATTTTATTCCTTGCAGGAAAGGGTAAATAAAGGTGCAACCGCAGGAGCGGATTTATTCATCAGCGTTCACGGCAATGCAAATGATGCAACTTCTGCAAACGGAACTGAGACCTACTATGATGAGACATATCAAGCCGCTGCAAGCAAACGCCTGGCAGGACAAATTCAGCCTAAGGTTGTTAATGCATTAAAAACAAGAGACAGAGCGGTTAAAACAGCGCCATTCTATGTCATTAAGTATTCCAAAATGCCTAGTGTATTAGTAGAGACGGCTTTTATTACGAATCCGTCTGATGCAAGTAAATTAAAGCAAGCATCCTATAAGGAAAAGGCAGCTGCAGCCATCAATGATGGAATCGTGTCTTATTATAAGTAAAACTTTTATATATTTGTGTACGAGCCTGCTGGTCAAAATTGATCGGCAGGCTTTTTCGTTGTTTTCCGCTCATAATGATCCTTTTCAATTATAGTAGCGGCCGTTTATGGATATGAATAGATTTACAATAAAAAAACAATAATCGAAACATTCTAATAAACATTAACGCTTCCTTTACTTCCAATTAACATCCATCTGCTAAACTCACGGCATAGGTCATCAAACATCCCAACAAATCGTGAGGTGTGTGTCAGTGGGAGCAGAGAAAAGCATGAATGTAAATAATAACTATGCAGTGCGGCAGGGGACTTCCGCTGCCGTTACGGAAAGAACGGCCCGTTATTTGGCTTTTAAGCGATTCATGGACATTGTGTTTGCGCTTGCAGGGCTTTTGGCGGCGCTCCCGGTGATGGGCCTGTTCTCCATACTGATTCGTTTGGAGTCGCCCGGCCCGGCTTTTTATAAGCAGGAGCGGGTAGGCAAAGACGGGAAGCCGTTTTATTTGTATAAGCTCCGCTCTATGAAAATAGATGCTGAAAAATCGGGGGCGGTCTGGGCGCTGAAAAAGGATCCCCGCGTGACAAAGGTCGGCGCTTTTATCAGAAGGACCCGTATTGATGAGCTGCCGCAGCTGGTAAATGTGCTTCGGGGAGAAATGAGCCTGATCGGCCCGCGTCCCGAGCGTCCCGTGTTTACGGAACAGTTTCAGGCTGAGATTCCGGGGTTTACGGAGCGGCTGGCCGTTAAGCCGGGATTAAGCGGCTGGGCGCAGGTCAACGGGGGATATGACATGACACCGAGGGAAAAACTGATGTTTGACTTATACTATATCCGCAACCTGACCTTTTCATTGGAACTGAAGATTATGCTCAAAACGTGCAAAGTGATCTGGACCGGTGACGGGGCGCGATAAAAATTCTGGTCAGCAGACAAAAAAGTAGGGAAAACGATGCCTAGTATTACAAATCAAATCTTGAGCGGCGCCAAATGGACAAGTATTTCGACAGCGTGTATTACGGTCATTCAAATCATCCAATTCGCCCTGCTCGGGCGGGTCATGTCACTGGCTGAATTCGGTCTTGTCGGCATGATCACAACGGTAGTGGTGTTTGCCCAAATTGCGCTTGATATGGGTTTTGGCGCCGCGCTCATTCAAAAAGATCATGTGACTGATAAACAGATGTCTGCCTTGTACTGGCTGAATATCATAACGGGGCTTGCGCTGTTTGCGCTGCTGTTTTTCAGCAGTCCGCTCATCGCCGATTTTTATCGGCGGGAGGAGCTTGTCTATTTAATCCGCGTGCTGGCCGTCATGTTTTTAATCGCGCCGATCGGTCAGCAATACCAGTATATGCTGCAAAAAGCGCTGGCATTTAACACGTTAAGCAAGATTGAAATCTTTTCAAATGTGCTGTCCTTCGTGTATTTGGCGGCCGCGGTTTTTTATACGGACCCGATTCTCGCCTATGTGATTTCTCAGGTGCTGCTGCAATCGTCAAAAGGCATTCTGTACTGGATGTCCTGCAGAAAAACATGGAGACCGGCGTTGGTTTTTGATCTGAAAGGAATGAAAGGCTTCTTTTCTTTCGGGGCCTTTCAGCTGTCTTCCCGGCTTGTGAACCGGCTCGGGGCGAATATTGATATGATTCTGATCGGCAGTTTTATCGGCGCCGAGGCGCTCGGCATTTACAATCTGGCCTACCAGATTGTCACGCTTCCGGTATTAAAAATTAATCCGATCATTACGAGAGTCGCGTTTCCCGTCTTTGCGAAAAACAAGCATGAAAACAGCGTTATCAGAGAAGGATTTCTCAATATGACCAAAATACTCGCGCTGATATCCTTTCCGCTTTTGCTCGGTTTGGTTTCAGTGTCGGATGCATTCGTGGCTTCGGTATTCGGAGAAAAATGGCTGGCGGCCGTCCCGGTCTTAAACGTTCTCGCCATCGTCGGGATTTTAAGGGTTCTGATGAATCCGAACGGATCTGTGCTGCTCGCAAAAGGGCGGGCCGATCTGGCGTTTTATTGGGACGCCGGGGTGATGCTGCTGTATGGTGCATCTTTGTACGCCGCCGTGCTGTCCGGAAATCTCTTGACGGTAGCCTGGACGTACGCTTTCATCAGCATCCTGAATTTCCTGATCGGGCGCTGGCTGTTGGCATATGTCATTAAGCTGCGTCTGTCGGCTTACTTCAAAGCCGTGGCCAAACCGTTTCTGCTTACGGCGGCAATGGGTGTCATCGCCTTTACAGCCAGCTTCGGCACGGAGCGGATCAGCCTTGATGTCAAGCTGCGTCTGGCAATCTCCGTAGTCTGCGGCGCGTTGTGTTATTTATTCCTGTTAGGAAAAGCTTATCCGCATATGAAAAGTAAATTAAGAAAAGGACGTTTGCTATGAAGGTATTGTGGATGACAAGTGTCTATCCGAGCAGTGAAAAGCCGGGGGAAGGCGTTTTTCATGAAACACAGGCGCAAGAACTGAGAAAGCTTGGCGCGGAGATGACCGTCATTTGTCCGCGGCCGAAACTTGCCGCGCCATTCCGGGTGCTGAAAAAGACGTATCGGCAAAAGGATATAAGGCCGGCGCATGAATGGCGGAAAGGCGTGTCCGTCCACCGGCCGTTTTATCAGGCGGTTCCCGGGCAGCTGAAATGGGCGCAGCCGCATAAAAGAATGGCGGCATCGGTTCTTTCCGCGATTAGAAATCATGGCCTGAAGCCCGATCTGATTCACGCGCATTTCGCCATGCCGTCAGGCGGAGCGGCCGCCATTGTGTCGAAGGCTCTAGGCATTCCGTATGTGCTGACCTTGCATGGCAGTGATGTCAATGTCTATCCGCATTACAGCAAAAGCGCTCATCGCGCATTTACATTTGCGGTGCGGGAAGCAGCCGATATTTACGCTGTGAGCGGCAGTCTGCGGGAACAAATGAAAAAGCTCATCGAAGCGGAGTGCAGCGTGCTTCCGATCGGCATCACGCTTGACGCCTTCCGAGAAAGGAACGAGACGAAAGAAGCCGTCAGAAAACGGCTCGGCCTTCCTCCGGATAAAAAACTGATCGTGTTCATCGGCAGGCTTGTCAAAGAGAAAGGTGTTTTCGACTTATCAAAAGCCGTTCAGTCATTGGATGAAAATTATGAAGCTGTCTTTGTCGGTGACGGTCCCGCCGCATCTTCATTGCGGGAAGCCGCTCATATCGTCACGGGGCAAGTGCCGAACGACAAGGTACAGGACTATCTGCTGGCCTCGGATGTAATGGCGCTGCCGTCCTACAGCGAAGGCATGCCGACTGTGGTCATTGAGGCGCTCGCTCTGAAGGTGCCGGTAATCTGCACCGATGTCGGAGGATTGGCTTCTTTATTCGGGAAACACCGGGGGTTGCTGATCAAGCCGGGTTCACCTGAGACGCTGGCAGAATCGATTCTGCAATATGACGGAGGAGAGGCTTGGACGCCGCAAACAGCCGAGGAGCTTTATCAAACCGTCCGCACGTATTTTGACGCAACCCAAAACGCGAAAGCGCTGAAAGAGAAATACCGATCCGTAATGAACCGGGCCGGGCAAGAGGAGAACCTTTCGAAAGAGGGATGAAGCTGTGAAAAAAATCGCTGTATTAGGAACAGGGTATGTAGGTCTTGTATCTGGAACTTGTTTTGCGGAAATCGGCCATCATGTGACTTGCTGTGACATCAATGAAGCGAAAATCAGAAGCTTGCAAAATGGAGTCATCCCGATATATGAACCGGGGCTTGAGGAATTAGCCGAAAAAAATGTCAGTGCCGGGCGGTTATCCTTTACGGCCGATATTGAGCCGGCTGTGAAAGCCGCTGATATTATCTATATCGCCGTCGGTACGCCGATGTCAAAGACGGGTGAAGCCGATCTGACCTACATTAAGGCAGCGGCGCAAACAATCGGAGAACAGCTGAACGGATACAAAATCATTGTCACCAAAAGCACTGTTCCGGTCGGGACGGGAAAGCTCGTTTACCAAATCGTCAGCGAAGCGTCAAAGGGAAAATATCCGTTTGATGTCGCGTCAAATCCTGAATTCCTCCGCGAAGGTTCGGCGGTGCGGGATACGATGCAGATGGAGCGGGCGGTCATCGGCGCCACAAGCGAACATGCCGCTTCGGTCATTGAAGAGCTTCATAAGCCGTTCCGTACGAAGGTCGTAAAGACCAATCTTGAAAGCGCGGAAATGATTAAGTATGCCGCAAATGCTTTTTTAGCCGCCAAAATATCTTTTATTAATGATATCGCCAATATTTGCGAACGTGTCGGGGCGGACATTTCCCACGTGTCAGAAGGCGTCGGTCTTGACAGCCGGATCGGGAATAAATTTCTGCAGGCGGGCATCGGATTCGGCGGATCCTGCTTTCCGAAGGATACAACGGCTTTATTGCATATCGCAAACGCCGCCGGCTATCCGTTTCAAATGATGGAAGCCGTCATTGAAACCAATCAGAAGCAGCGGGTCCGTATTACGGAAAAATTGAACCGCGCCATCGGTCCCTTAAAAGGGAAAACCGTGGCCGTACTGGGGCTGGCCTTTAAACCGCACACAAATGACGTCCGCTCCGCCCCGGCTCTTGATATCATCACAAGTCTTAAAGAGCAGGGCGCTCACGTGAAAGCGTATGATCCGATCGCGATTCCCGAAGCGTCAGCGATATTAGGAGACGGCGGCATTGAGTATCACACAGAGCTGTACAGTGCTATCAAAAACGCGGACGCATGCCTGATTACAACAGATTGGCCGGAAGTCAAGGAGATGGATCTTCAGAGAGTGAAGCAGCTGCTCAAACAGCCGGTCATCATTGATGGCAGAAATATGTTTCCGCTGGAGTATATGAGGGTTTCAGGATTCACTTATCATTCCGTCGGACGTCCGGCGGTTCATGCCGATCGGCAAATAAAAGAACTGGCAAGATAGAAAAAGATTTGTCTTCAGGCTCTCGGCAGCCCGGCTCGGCTGCCGGTTTTGGAAAGGGGTTTGCCATGTGAGTATCAATCGTTCAGCGGCACATGTTCTTGTGCTGCTTGCCGCTCTCATTACAGGAGGATTCATCATGCTGGAGGCGGTCAGGGCGGATGCCGGCTTCGGAAAAATCACCGTGCTGCTGCTTGCCGCCATGATCGGCATTGCCGGACTTGCTTTGCTATCCGCCTTTACAACAAACGGTCAGATGTTTATGGGGCTCATTTATGTACTGATCGCGTGTACATTTTTAAACCAGGCCTTCTTTGCGGTCCATCTCGGATTTTTCAGCTTATTTATATACCGGCTGTTATTAATCGGAGCGGGCGCCCTTCACATCGCCGGCATCCTGACAAACCGTCATCATATTGACAGATGGAATCGGGTGAATGTAAAAGGGATTCTGATGTTTTTCGCCTTATGGTTTACATACGGTCTCCTATCGTTATTGTGGGCAAAATCCGTGACGTACGGGATTAAATATTTAGCTTTAATGGGAATGGGCATGTTTTTGATTTATCTTATCGTCATGTTCATTCAGCGCTTTGATCAGCTGATGGTTTTTTACGGCATATGGCTTGTGATGACCATTTTTGTGATGGCGATCGGCTTTTACAATCATTTTACACACCACCATCTGCCGAGCTCCACGCTTTATAACGGCCCGCAGTACAAACAGCATTATCCGACGTCCGTTTTCTTTAATCAAAATGATTTCGCGACGTTTTTGTGCATCAGTTTCTTTCTGTATGCGGCGGCGGTGAAAAATATGAAAAACGGCTATGTGAAGGCCGTCAGCCTGCTCTTTGCGATCAGCGCTTTGTATTTAATCATTTTGACCGGTTCGCGCGCGAGTCTGCTGGGCATATGCGCGGGGGCGGCTGTATACGTCTTCATCCTGCTGCCTTCCCTGTTGAAAAAACTCGCGCTGTACGCCGCGGGGGCGGGTGCGGCGCTGTTTGCGGTTTTATTTGCGGGCCGTATCACCAATGCCGTCTTGAATCTGTTTTCAGCTCCGCAGGCGATGCCGGGACAGCAACCGCTTCCTTCCAACCTCGCGAGGGCGAACCTTTTAAAGAATGCCTTTCACTATGTGATTGATTCTTGGGGGTTCGGAGTGGGTGCCGGAAACGTCTCGTATTATTTAAAAGCGGAGCCCGTTTATGATACGGGCGGCGTAGTTGAGGTGCACAACTGGCTCGTCGAGATTATGGCGAACTTCGGCGTGCTTACGATGCTCGGTTATCTGACAGTCTATTTGTTCCTTTTTTGGACACTTTATAAATGTCATGAAAGAAAATCGGAAAATCAGTCAAGACTGATCACAGAAGGACTTATTACGGCGATGGCCGGTTTTTTGGTAAGCAGCATCAGCCCAAGCTCCGTATCAAATTTATTTTTCCACTGGGTATTTCTCTCGCTCGTGATCGCGGCGGTCAATATATTGAGGCGTTTACAAAAGGAGCCTGCCGTCACGGCGTACTATGAAAAACAGGGAGATGCGAGATGAAGGATATGTTGACAAGAATAACCCGGCGTATCAAAAAGAATATCATTTGGATCATTGCGCTGCCCGTTGTGTTAGGGGCGGCAGGATATGTATTGCCGTCAAAAATCAGCGGAAACAGCAGTTTTACATCAGAAGCCGCGATCGCCGCGGGAAATTATGATCATCCGCTTTATAACAATACGAAAGAAATCCCGCTCCTTTTGACGAGCGATGCCTTTTTAAAGCAGGCTTTGCCTGATAAAACAGACGAAGAAAGAGCGGCCGTGAAAAGTAAACTGACTGTCGAAACACAATCAGATTCATTGATCACGGTCAGCTACAGCGGCCAAAACAAACAGGAGACCGAATCGGTGTTTCAAGCCGTCATAAAAACTTTTCTGAAGAATGACCAGGACCTGTTTGAAAAACGGGCAAAAGTAGTGCGGCAGAGTATTGCTGCGCTTGAAGGAGAAACCGTCAGCGCGGACGCCAAAGTGGATAAGGAACGATTTTTATACGAATTGAAAAATACGCAGCTGAACCTGAAAGCGGCCGGCGTCATCAATTCAGAGCCGATGAATGAAACGGCGGGACAAGGCATGCCGCCGAAAAAGAAAGCGGTTCTGGGCGTTTTAATCGGCATTGCAGTTGCATTTATGTTCATTGTCATTCCTGAGTTTTTTAGAGAGTCCTTGTAAAAATCTGCGATGGAGATGTGACCATGACAAACTGGAAACCTTTCGTATCTGTCATTACACCGTCTTATAACGCAAGTGAATATATCGAAGACACGATTCAGTCCGTTTTACATCAAAGCCACCCGCATTGGGAAATGATTATTGCGGATGATTGTTCAACGGACGGAACGAGAGATATTTTACAGCACTATGAACAAAAGGATGAGCGGATCCGCGTCGTTTATTTAGAGAAAAACGGGGGAGCCGCGGCTGCCAGAAATACAGCCCTTAAACATGCCAAGGGCCGTTATGTCGCATTTCTGGACAGCGATGACAGATGGAAAAAGGAAAAGCTTCAAAAACAGCTTGCGTTTATGGCAGAGCGGTCCTGCGCTTTTTCATTTACGGGCTACAGCGTCATGGAGCAGGATGGAACGCCGACGGACAAAACGATTCAAGCCCCTGAAAGCCTGTCATATGATGAAGCTTTAAAAAACACGATTATCGGCTGTTTAACGGTCATGATTGACAGAGAGCAGACGGGGCAGATTCAAATGCCTGATATCAGAACGCGGCAGGATTTAGCGACATGGCTTTCCTTGCTGAAAAGGGGATTTACGGCTTACGGCCTGAATGAGTGCCTTTCAGAATACAGGCTTGTGCAGAATTCGATTTCAAGCAACAAGTGGAAAGCCGCAAAAAAAACGTGGTTTGTTTATAGAGAAATTGAGCGCCTGCATTTTATCAAGGCTTCGTGGTGTTTTATGCAATATGCGAAAAACGCGGTCATGAAAAGACTGTAGGCGTCAGAGGAGCTGGGTGATGAAGGTGGAACCGATTATTCACGTAATCGTCGGAGCGGCGGAATGGGGGCATGACCGGCTGAGATACAGACGGCACCGGCTGGCTGAATTTCTCGCCCGGCAAAAAGAAACGAAAAGCGTCATTTGGGTATGCCCGTCTCCGCGAGCCAATGATGGTCAGATGGCCGGGATCGCCGAGGGAATCCGGCAGTTCACTGTAAAGGATCTCATGCAGCAAAAAGCTTTCCGCTTCGGCAGGTATACAGACATGTGCTACAGGCATAAGCTTTCACCATTGGTGAACGTGCTGAAGGAAGAAGGAGAAGGGGCCCGCTGCTGCTTATGGTACACCTTCCCCGGTTTTCCGCTGCTGGCAGATCTGTTTCCTTGGGATGAAGTGATTTACGATTGCAGTGATCTGTGGGCCGCTCCGATCAGCGGCCGGTCCGGGGTGCTGTCAAATGTTAGAAGGAACATCATTAAACAGGCGGAAATGAGAATCATTCAGCGTGCCGATTCCATAACATGTACATCTGACTGTCTGCACCGGGAGGTCGGAAAAAAGCTGGAGAATCCGCACCAAAAAGTGTTCACCATTGAAAACGGAGTGGAATATGACCTGTTTTCACGGGAAAATAAACAGCCGGATGAAGACATTTTACGGGGACGGAACGGAACGGTTCTCGGTTTTATCGGCGGAATCAAACCGAAGCTCGATTTTGCGCTTATGGCGGAAACGGCAGATGTGAGGCCTGACTGGACGATTTTATTGGTAGGCCCGAACACGGCTCAGGACGATCCGGATTTCGAGTCGCTTTTGGAGCGTCCGAATGTCATCTGGACGGGACCTGCCGCCCCGAATGAAGTGCCGTCCTATATGCAGCTTGTCGACATCGGCATCATGCCGTATAAACATTCACCTTATAATGATGCGGTATTTCCGCTTAAGCTTTTTGAATTTTTAGCCGCCGGGAAACCGGTTGTCGGCTGCAACCTTTCTTCTACGTCAAAAATCAAAAGGCCTTTCGTCTATGAATACGTTGAAGGGAGTGACCCCGCAGATTTCATCGCGGCCTGCGACGCGCTTCTGGCAGCGGACCGCAGCGGATCATATGAGGCTTTGCGCCGTGAATTGGCCCGGAGA
Source organism: Bacillus sp. IS1 (assembly GCF_032461585.1). NCBI lineage: Bacteria > Bacillati > Bacillota > Bacilli > Caryophanales > Bacillaceae > Bacillus > Bacillus sp. IS1. The sequence continues at coordinate 554,040 of NZ_JAWCWR010000002.1, forward strand.
CGGGATTGGAATGTTTTATTCGGCCGAATGCTCGAATGCACGGGTATATTGAAAAATGCGCAATCCCATTAAAAGGGAAAGCGCATTTTTTGATTTGCGTGTTTCTTTTTGATGATGCTTGTTATAATAACTAGTAAGAATTATAATGGAAGGAACGGTTCAATATCAGAAAAGACTTCATATAATTCCAAAGGAGACTTCTTTATGCTTGACGAACGCATGTTTCGCATAGTTGTTGCGTTTTTTGTCTCTCTGCTAACGGTTTTAATCCTAACTCCTATCGTAAAAAAAATTGCGATCAAAATAGGTGCAGTTGACCAGCCCAGCAACCGAAAAGTACATGATAAAATAATGCCCCGTATGGGCGGCTTGGCCATCTTTATCGGCGTAGCGGCGGGTGTGCTCGCGGCCGGCATATATAATGAAACGAAAATGACCGCCATCACGGTGGGTGCGTTTATTATTGTTATTTTAGGAATCCTTGATGATAAATACCAATTAAGCGCAAAGGTAAAGTTTTTCGTCCAGCTGGCCGTGGCCATTATGATTGTGAGCACGGGACTGAAAATGGACTTTTTCTCCGTACCGTTTTTAACGGAACGTTTAGAATTGGGATGGGTCGCTTACCCGCTGACTGTGTTATGGATCGTCGGTATTACGAACGCGATGAACCTGATTGACGGTTTGGACGGACTCGCTGCCGGCCTGTCGGTCATCGGACTCTCCACTATCGCCGTTATGGCGTTGTCCGGAGGGAAAATCCTTATTCTGTCACTTTCACTTGTCGTGATAGGAAGCACACTCGGATTTTTATTTTATAATTTTCACCCGGCAAAGATATTTATGGGAGATACCGGATCGCTCTTTCTCGGATACGTCATCTCAGTACTCTCATTATTAGGTCTTTATAAAAGTGTTACTTTATTCAGTATCATCATTCCGATCATCATTTTGGGCGTGCCGATTTTTGATACGACATTCGCCGTCATCAGGCGGATTTTAAACAAACAGCCGATCTCAGCGCCTGATAAGTCACATATACACCACCGGCTGATGGCCTTCGGGCTGTCACACCGCACGGCTGTCATTATCATTTATTTAATCGGTTTTATTTTCAGCGTCAGTGCCATCCTGCTGAAAAGCGCGACCATTTGGCTTTCGCTGTTTATTATTTTTGTATTGATTGTATTTATGCAAATCATAGCAGAGGTCACAGGGTTAGTAAATGAACAATTTAAACCATTTACCAAGTTTTACAAGAGATTGGTAAAGAAAAATTAAAAAGAGCAGATCATGCGAATGGTCTGCTTTTTTGTGGATTCTGCTATTCTCTTATTATATAAAAAAACCCGATCCTTCTCAAAGGATCGGGTTTACTCTTAATAGCCTGTTGTGCCGCCGGACTGTGTGCTGTCCGTACCGTTTGCACCAGCAGTGCCGTTGGTTGAATCGGTTGTGCCGCTTGTTCCTGTGCTGTCGGAAGTCGAATCAGTCGTCCCGCCTGTTCCTGTGCTGTCAGAAGTCGAATCAGTCGTGCTGTCTGTTCCCGTGCTGCTTCCGGATGGGTAATCGAGATGTTTCTGCAATTCCTGCCGTACTTTTTCGAGATTGGTCGGATCGGGCTGGAAATAATATGTTCCGCCTGTAGACGCGGTTCCGCCGCCGCCTAAATATAAATCTGATCCTGTTATAGTCAGTGTATCAATCTTTTTGCTGGTAAAGCCGCTGTAAATCTGCTGAAGGGCGAGTCCTTCAGTGATTCGGATATTCGTTTGTACATTATTGCTTGCTGTTTCAGCGATTTTATCGATTTTAGCAATATTTCCAGCCTTAGACATTTGGTCGATCAGTGCATTTAGGATTTGCTTTTGGCGGTCATTACGGCCGAAGTCTCCGCGTTTATCCTGCTTTCTCATGCGTGCGTAAGCCAGAGCCTGCTCACCGTTCAAATGCATGTTTCCTTTCTTGAAGTAGATCCGTTTCTTTTTACTGACGTCACTCATCTCGTCGAAGTCAAAAGGTACTTTTACATTGACTCCGCCGACTTCATCAATAACATCCTTAAAGCCGTTAAAATCGACAGTGACATACTTATCAATCGGTATGCCTAATAAGTCCTCGACGGTTGAGACGGTTTCATCCGCCCCGCCTTTAGCAAAAGCCGCATTGATTTTTGATTTTTTACCGGTTGTATCGCCGGCAAGCGTCACCCGCGTATCACGCGGAATACTCAGCATTTTCATTGTTTTATTTCTCGGATCAAGGGTAACGACAATAAGAGAGTCTGATCGTCCGCCTTTTCCGCTTGTGGCATAATTTTCGATCCCCATAAACAAAATGGAGAACGGTTTTTTCTTCATATCGATGACTTTATCCCGAAGTTTTGATTTGTCTCCGCGGGAAAGGGCATCATATGCATTATCTGCCGCATTGATCGTTTTGTATACTTTGTATCCGCCAAACCCGGCAGCGACTAACAAAACGAGGGTAAGCAGCAGCAAAATCCGTTTGAATATGATCTTTCGTTTGCTTTTCTTTTTCTTTCGAACACGCACTCTTACACGTTCAGCCATTACATTAGTCTCCTTTAGGGCTGACGTCTGTTTCTAAATACGTCAGTTCTCCCTCTGTATTCTTACTCTTGCCGTTCGTCAGCTCTGTCATCCATTTAATAAACTCGTCTTTGTCTTTTTCTTCAACGTACGTTTCAAATTCGACATGATCCGCATAATGGATATCTTTCAGTAAAAAAACTGATTCTCTCAGTTCGTTCTCTATCTTGCCGAGCCACGTATAATCCGCTGATGTATGCATAATCCGCATCAGCTTCCGCTCCGTAACTCCTATATGATTTAAGCCTTCAGACACTGACTTCCCATATGCACGAATCAATCCGCCTGCACCGAGCTTTATTCCGCCGAAATACCGGGTAACCACCGCGCAGGTATCTTTCAGACCGCGTTTTTTCAGCACTTCCAGCATGGGGACGCCGGCTGTGCCGCTTGGTTCTCCGTCATCATTCGCCTTTTGTATATGGTCGGTTTCGCCGATCAGATAAGCTGAGCAGTTATGAGTCGCATTCCAGTGCTGTTTTTTTATCTTTTGTATAAATTCCTGCGCTTCCTCTTCAGAAGCAGCACGGCTCAGGTGACAGATAAAACGCGATTTTTCAATCACAATCTCATGTTCACCCGTTTCTTTAACTGTTAAATAGCTGTGCAGCATGATTGCTGGACCCTCCTGACAAGCATTAAAAGACTTGTTTCTACAAATTCGAACAGACTTTAGAATTTTTGCGCATATTTTGGTATCATGAAAGAGTAAGATACTATATAAAAATGTTTTTTTCTAGAATATACGCATTCTTTCATTATAATTCGACATAAATTGCAGTTCAATTACATTTATAATAAAAATACATAACAACACCGTTACGGAGGGAGACAGATGAATAAATCGAAGATGGACTCCAAAGTTTTGGATTCTATACTTATGAAAATGCTGAAAACCGTGGACGGGAGTAAGGACGAGGTTTTTCAAATCGGAGAGCAGTCGCGCCAGCAATATGAGCAGCTGGTTGAAGAACTCAAACAGATCAAACAGCAGGTCTACGAAGTCATTGAGCTGGGCGACAAACTTGAAGTTCATACGCGGCACGCACGAAACCGCTTGTCTGAAGTAAGCAGAAATTTCCATAAGTTCAGCGAAGAAGAAATTCGCAACGCCTATGAAAAGGCGCACAAACTTCAAGTGGAACTGACGATGATCCAACAGCGTGAAAAGCAGCTGCTGGAGCGCAGAGATGATTTAGAACGCCGGCTTTTAGGGCTTCAGGAAATCATTGAACGGTCAGAATCGTTGGTCAGCCAAATAACCGTCGTTCTGAATTACCTGAATCAAGACCTTCGCCAAGTAGGGCTTCTTCTTGCCGATGCGCAGGCTAAACAAGATTTCGGTTTAAGAATCATTGAAGCCCAAGAGGAAGAAAGAAAAAGAGTTTCCAGAGAAATTCATGACGGTCCCGCGCAAATGCTGGCAAATGTCATGATGAGATCGGAATTAATTGAACGGATCTTCCGCGACCGCGGCACGGAGGACGGATTTCAGGAAATCAGAAATCTGCGGCAGAATGTGCGGAATGCCCTTTACGAAGTCAGAAGGATTATATATGATTTAAGACCGATGGCATTGGACGATCTCGGGCTGATTCCGACACTGAGAAAATATCTTTATACAACTGAAGAATACAACGGAAAGGTGAAAATACATTTTCAGTGCATCGGAGACACGGAGAACCAAAGGCTTGCCCCGCAATTTGAAGTGGCGCTTTTCCGTCTCGCTCAGGAAGCCGTCACAAATGCACTCAAGCATTCAGAATCAGAGGAAATTACAGTAAAAGTGGAAGTAACCGCTGATTTTGTCGTTCTCATCATTAAGGACAATGGAAAAGGCTTTGATATTAAGGATGCTAAACAAAAGAAAAACAAGTCATTCGGCTTGCTGGGAATGAAAGAAAGAGTAGATCTGCTTGAAGGAACGATAACGATAGACTCTAAAATAGGTCTTGGGACATTTATCATGATTAAGGTTCCGTTATCTCTCGGCCTATAATTTGTTAAATAGAGCCAAAAGACATATTGACCGAACAGCGGCGTATATAGAACAATAGGATAAGGAGGCGTAGCGTGTGACTAAAGTAAATATTGTTATTATCGACGACCATCAACTATTCCGTGAGGGTGTAAAAAGAATATTGGATTTTGAACCTACCTTTGAAGTGGTAGCAGAAGGTGACGATGGAGATGAGGCGGCTCGAATCGTCGAGCATTATCATCCCGATGTTGTCATAATGGACATCAATATGCCGAATGTAAATGGAGTAGAGGCTACTAAACAGCTTGTTGAGCTGTACCCTGAATCTAAGGTGATTATCCTCTCCATCCATGATGATGAAAACTATGTGACTCATGCTTTAAAAACAGGTGCAAGAGGCTATCTCCTGAAAGAGATGGACGCAGATACTTTAATCGAAGCAGTGAAAGTGGTAGCCGAGGGAGGTTCTTACCTTCACCCGAAAGTAACCCACAATCTTGTCAACGAATTCCGCCGTCTTGCGACAAGCGGAGTTTCTGCTCATCCTCAGCATGAGGTTTACCCGGAAATCCGGAGACCATTACATATATTAACGAGACGGGAATGTGAAGTGCTGCAAATGCTTGCAGACGGAAAAAGCAACCGCGGAATCGGTGAATCATTGTTTATCAGTGAGAAAACAGTGAAAAATCACGTGAGTAATATTTTGCAGAAAATGAACGTTAATGACCGGACACAAGCCGTTGTCGTAGCCATTAAAAACGGCTGGGTAGAGATGCGTTAGTCATGTGTGAGAAGACTTGCCTGTTATGGCAAGTCTTTTTTTACAGCTGCATATCTATTAAAATACTTATTAAGTACTTAATAAGGCAGGTAAAGTGATGAAGATTGCAGTTGTAACAGACAGTACAGCATATATTCCGAAAGAGATGAGAGAAGAACATCATATTCATATGATCCCTCTCCAAGTGGTTTTCGGTGAAAAAACATTCCGCGAAGAAACAGAACTCGACTGGAGAAGTTTTTATAAAGAAGTAAAAAATCATGATGAGCTGCCGACTACGTCCCAGCCTTCTTTCGGTGAATTAATCGCATTGTACGAAGAACTGGGCAAAACATATGACGCAGTCATAAGCATACATTTGTCCAGCGGAATCAGCGGAACTTATAACAGCGCCGCCTCGGCAAACACTATGGTTGATCATATTAAAGTTTATCCCTTTGATTCAGAGATCAGCTGTTTGGCACAAGGTTTTTATGCATTAAAGGCAGCACAGCTCATTAAAGACGGTGTTGACTCACCGGAAGAGATTATAAAAGAGCTGGAAGAAATGAAAAAAACAGTCCGTGCGTATTTTATGGTGGACGATTTATCACACCTCCAGCGGGGCGGGCGTCTAAGCAGTGCTCAGGCTTTTATCGGCGGTCTGTTAAAGGTAAAGCCTATTCTTCATTTTGACAATAAGGTAATTGTTCCTTTTGAGAAGATTCGGACACGCAAAAAAGCGATTTCGAGAATTTTTGAGCTGTTTGGGGAGGATGCAAGTAAAGGAATCCCAATGCGGGCAGCTGTCATCCATGCAAACAGGGAAGAAGAAGCGGCGGATATTATACAGGAGTTAAGCGGTAAATATCCTCATGTCGAATTCTATAACAGCTATTTCGGTGCCGTGATCGGAACCCATTTGGGCGAAGGCGCCATCGGAATCGGCTGGTGCTTTAAAAACTAAGTGAAAATCTCCGTTTTCAAGGGCGGAGATTTTTTTATTATTAAGTTTTCGTGATTCGACAAAAAAATTCCCGGCAGGCATACTTTGAGCAGAAAGGAGGCAGGGAGATGTCCGAAGGTGCTTCAGAATTTTCAGAGGTGCGGGATTTCTTTTACGGCCGGCATTTATTGAGATCTGAGATACCGTTTTCAGATCATCGCATCAAGCGTTTTACAGAAAAAGAATATATAACGGCCGAGCCGTCAATCATCCGCCGGAAAAACCGTTACGTCTGCCAACGATGCGGTCAGTCTGATCAAGCCAGCTTTGCGGCATTTTGGGCGCCCTCTGCCAAAAGGCAGATTACCTATTGCCGTGCCTGTGTCATGATGGGAAGGGCTGATGAACTGACATCATTATATTCTTGGAATCAAACCCCTGAAAACAGCTGGGAGCCTGTAAAGCTTTCTTGGGAAGGAACACTGACAGACGGACAGAAGCGGGCGGCCGCCGCGCTTACAGATGCGATAAAAGAGAGACAAGAGCTGTTAGTATGGGCGGTTTGCGGATCAGGGAAAACAGAGATGCTGTTTCCGGGTATCGAGTTTGCGCTGAATCACGGTTTGCGCGTCTGTGTCGCGACTCCGCGTACAGATGTCGTACTTGAACTGCTGCCGAGACTGAAAAAAGCATTTGAGAAAGTCGAAGTTTCTGCTTTGTATGGCGGCAGCGAAGAAAAAGGCTGCTTGACTCCGCTGATGATTTCAACCGCTCACCAGCTGATGCGCTACCGAGACATTTTTGATGTCATGATAATAGATGAAGTAGATGCGTTTCCTTTTTCAGCCGATGAGACATTAAGATTCGCTGTTGATAAAGCGAGGAAGAAAAACAGCGCCCTTGTTTATGTAACGGCGACTCCTTCAGACACATTAAAAAAGAAGGCTGAAGCCGGTTTGCTGAAAAGCGTCCGCATACCGGCCAGATATCATCGGAAACCCCTCCCGGAGCCGCGTTTTTTGTGGTGCGGCAATTGGAAGAAGAAGCTTCAGAAAGGAAAACTGCCGCGCTCTGTAACGGATTGGGTCCGCCAAAAACTTCAATTACAGCTGCCGGTTTTCTTATTCGTCCCGTCTGTACACGTATTGAAAAAGACAACGGATTATTTTCGGAAATTAAACATACGGGCAGAAGGCGTACATGCGGAAGACACATTCAGAAAGGATAAAGTGAAACGGTTCAGAGACGGCCGGCTTGACCTGCTGGTAACGACTACGATTTTAGAAAGAGGGGTTACCGTGCCCAAAGTTCAGACATGTGTCCTCGGCGCAGAAGCACCTATCTTTACTGAGAGCGCGCTCGTACAGATCGCGGGCAGAACGGGAAGGCATTATAAACATTTCAGCGGTGATGTCGTCATGTTTCATTTCGGAATTACAAACGGAATGAAAAAAGCAAAAAAACATATAGAACATATGAACAAATTGGCACAAAAAAGTAAATTGTTGGACTAGTTAATTTCAGAAAACGTGATACAGTATACTCATACTTTCCTATGAGGAGCTGTCAGCATGCTTGTCAATTCTAAAGAAATCATATTAAAGGAACTTCTCGACCGCCATATGCCTAAGCTTCATATGAAATGCACATGCCGGGTATGCAAAAATGATGTACTGGCACTTTCACTAAACCGGGCTGAACCGGCATATGTTACAGATAAAAAGAAAGTTGCTTATGCAAAAGCAGAGATAGTTGATAAACAGAAAAATACGGCGCTGCTTGTCATTCTGGCTGAATCAGCGGCGATTGTTTCGGTTAATCCAAGCGAGTTCTGTGAAACTCGGGAAGGAGCGTACTATCTCTGAATTGTTTATTGTGTGACTCACCAATTTCAAGTTCATTGACTTGGAGATCTCTGCTTTCTCTGGCGCCCGAGCAAGAGGTATGCAGCATATGCAGCAGCCAATTCGAAAAAATTGAAGGCCCCGTATGCAGTATATGCGGGAGGCCTCAGGAGTCAAATGAAAAATGCGCTGATTGTGCGGCCCGGGAATCAAAAACGGAAAAGCGCTTTTTGCTGCGGCAAAACCGTTCGGTATATTTGTATAATGATGCGATGAAGGACTCATTGGCCCGGTTTAAATTCAGGGGTGATGCGAAAATCATTCAAGCATTTGAACGTGACTTTGCTGCCGGCTTTAAAGCGGCATATCCATCAAATACACATACTCTCATCCCTATTCCGCTGAGCGGCGAACGGCTGGCGGAACGCGGATTCAATCAATCCGAGCTGGTGGCCTCTCTGCTCGGAATGCCCGTCATTTCCCCCCTCATCCGACTGAACAATGAAAAACAATCCAAAAAGAGCAAAACAGAAAGGCTGTCCGCAGAAAAAAAGTTTTCAGCAGCCGAAAACTCCGCCGAAGGTATGAACGTCATCTTAATAGACGATATTTATACGACGGGCGCCACACTTCACCAAGCCGCCGAAGTCCTGCTGACAGCGGGTAAAGCGTCATCGGTCTCCTCTTTTACTTTAATCAGGAGCTAAATCATTCTTTTTTTCTGCCGATATAATTGATAGAAATATAAGGCAGATTAAAGAAGGAATAGGAGTTAATACGATGGGTGAATTGGCGAATTGTCCAAAATGCAATGCTTTATTTTTTAAAACGAACCTGCAGACCGTGTGCCAGGCATGTATTAAAGAAGAAGAAAAAGCATTTGAAACCGTCTATAAATTTTTGAGAAAGCAGATCAACAGACAGTCGACGATGCAGCAGATCACTGAGGAAACAGGTGTGGATGAAGAGCTGATCCTCAAGTTTATCAAACAAAAAAGGATTCAGATCAGCCAGCTTCCAAATTTGGCATATCCTTGCGAAAGGTGCGGAAATCCAATCAGGACGGGGAAATTTTGCAAGTCCTGTCAGACAGATATTGAGTCGCAATTAGACCATATGAACCAAAAAACAGCCGCTGAATTCGATGAAAAAAACAGTACAAAAGACACATACTATGCCTATAATACCAAAAACACCTGATTCCCTAAACTAACTGATAACGCAGTCGATAAAAGAATTAGACTGCGAACAGAAAGCGAGAGGAATCCTATGAAAATCAATCAGTACGGAACACAATCCGTTAATCCATACCAAAAAAATTACGAAAAGCAAGCCGTACAAAAAGAGGCTGCAAAGCCGAAGGACAAAGTGGAAATTTCTTCTCATGCAAAAGAGCTTCAAAATGCGTCAGATGCGGTCACTAAAACACGTCAGGAAAAAATCGCTCAGCTTAAAGCGGATATAGAGAGCGGAACATATAAAATAGATTCAAACAGCATCGCTGAAAATATAGTGAATTTCTATAAAAAGCAATAAAAAGGAGAAAGCCAATGTCAGCAAAGCCAATTATTGATCAACTGAGGCGACTTTGCGCACTGCATGAACATCTGCTCACGCTGTCTGAGGAGAAAACGGAAGCGCTGAAAGCAGGTAAAACAAAAGAGCTCTCCAACATATTGACCAAAGAGCAAAAGTATATTCAGGCAATCGGACAGACTGAGGAAGAACGAATCAGGTTAACTTCTCAGTTTCTCAGCCGCGGTGAGGACAATACAATTGCTGCATGCATCTCCAGAACTTCAGGCAGTGAAAAACAGGAGCTTGAAGGGTTATTTCACTCTTTGTCTGCGCTTCTTGACCGTCTGAAAGAAGTGAATGAGATGAACAAACAGCTCACGATTCAGGCTTTACAATTCATCTCCGGGGCATTCGATATGATCATGCCGGGTGAAAAAGAGAATATGAATTATAAAGAGCCGCAAGCGGCGCGCAAGCCTGTCAGCCGTTTGACATTATTCGATTCAAAAGCTTAGAACGGAGGATTTTCAATGCCATCGACTTTTATGGGGCTCGAAACAGCAAGGCGTGCATTGAGTGCGCAGCAGACTGCATTAAGCACAGTTTCAAATAACGTTGCAAATGCAAATACAGAAGGATATACGAGGCAGCGCGTCACATTACAATCGACGAGCCCTTATCCCGCAGTATCAAAAAACAGTGATCTGACGGCCGGCCAAATCGGAACAGGAGTAAAAGCCGGTTCAGTTGAGCGCGTCAGAGACAGTTTTTTAGACTATCAGTACAGAACTGAAAATACAAAATTAGGGTACTATACTGCCCGTTCCAATTCATTGTCGCAAATGGAAGGCGTCATGAAAGAGCTTGACGATAACGGATTAAACGGATCGCTCAGTTCGTTTTGGAATGCCCTTCAGGATCTGGCGACGAATCCGGAAAATACGGGAGCGCGCTCAGTTTTGCAGGAGCAGGGGAAATCTCTTGCCGAAAGTTTTAACTATATATCTACCTCTTTGACTAACATTCAGGGTGATATTAAAAAGAACCTGGATAACACAGCGGATCAGGTCAATTCCATTCTCAATCAGCTGAATGACCTTAACAATCAAATAGCGGCAGTTGAGCCGAGCGGTATGCTCCCTAATGATTTGTATGACCAAAGAGACAGATTAATTGATCAATTATCTTCTATGGCAAATATAAAAGTTTCATATAATAAGTCGGGCGGACATGCCTTGGCGACTGCTGAGGGCACGGTTAACGTCGAATTGCTGAACGGGAACAACAATTCTCTCGGTACACTGCTCGACGGTAACACAAAAACAGTTTCAGAAATGAAAATCAACTACGACAAGGACAGCGGCCTCGTGTCGAGTGTGTCAGTCGGCAGCAGTACGGTCAATGCGGATGCATTTACCGGTAAAGGCTCACTTTTAGGTCTTATTGAATCATACGGCTATATGTCAAATGGAGAAGAAAAAGGTCTTTATCCTGAAATGCTGACGGCTCTTGACAATATGGCACTATCCTTTGCTGACGCGTTTAATGCAGTTCATGAAAAAGGGAAGACCTATACAGGCGAACAGGGTGCAGCATTTTTTGATTTCAGCGGTGATGAAGCGGTGCCGGCAAAAGGTGCGGCAGCGAAAATAAAAGTCAGTGACAAAATTCTTGCGTCTACTGATAATATCGCAGCGTCGTTAAACGGAGAAAAAAGTGACGGCACCAACGCGACAAATCTTGCAGCCGTACAGAACAGCAAGCTGACTATTAACGGTGAAACCACTACAATTAATGACTTTTATGAATCCCTTATCGGAAAGCTGGGCGTTAATTCACAAAAAGCGGCCAATCTTATGAACAACTCTGAAAGCAACACCCTTTCAGCCGATGAACGGAGACAATCAGTCAGTGCAGTTTCTTTAGATGAAGAAATGACAAATATGATTCAGTTTCAGCACGCTTATAATGCGGCTGCGCGGATCATAACGATGCAGGATGAAATATTCGATAAAATTATTAACGGTATGGGCACCGGAGGAAGATAGGAGATAAGTAAATGAGAGTAACTCAAGGGATGATCGCAAAAAATTCTCTTCGATTTATCGGCTCAAGTTATGACAAGCTCGATCGGCTTCAGCAGCAAGTATCTACGGGGAAAAAAATCACGAAAGCTTCTGATGATCCGGTCGTTGCAATGAAGGGAATGCAGTACCGTACTCAGCTTGCGCAGGTAAACCAGTATCAGCGGAATGTTTCGCAAGGTTTTACATGGCTGGAAAACTCGGAATCAAGCGTAAACTCGGAAACGGATATTATGGGGAAAATCCGGGACTTGATGGTTCAGGCGAAAAGTGATTCGAACGGTGAAACAGAATTGAAAGCAATCGGTACAGAAATCGGCCAGCTGAAAAAGCAGCTCGTTTCTGTCGCGAATACTCAGGTAAACGGACGTTATCTGTTTAACGGAACAAATTCTGACGTCCCGCCGATCACTGAAAATGCCGACGGCACATATACGTACAACTATGAGAATTATACCGGTGCTTCGGATGTTAACATCAACATCTCAAACGGAGCAGTGCTTAAAGTGAATTCTGATCCAAACTCAGCTTTCGGAGGCGTCGCACAAAATGGAGATAATGTATTTGAATTTCTCAACTCCTTAGAAGCTTCTTTAAGCAAAGGCACGCTGTCCGAAGCGGATTCAGATCAAATTCTGTCAGATATTGACGGTTTTACTGATAAAATGAATGCTGAAAAATCCAATATCGGCGCACGCACAAACCGATTGGAACTCATTCAGACAAGATTGGAATCACAAGCGGCAACCGCTGAAAAAGTATTGTCCGATAATGAAGATGTAGAAATGGAAGATGTAATTGTTGATTATTTATCTCAACAGACGGTTCATAGAGCAGCGCTGTCAGTGAATGCGAATATCATTCAGCCGTCACTGATTGACTTTCTGAAATAATATAACTGACCGTCTTCAATATATAAAAAAGCGACTCACACCAGGGAGATCGCTTTTTTTACTAAAATACTATAAACAGGGGGGATCTCTGTGCAGATACCGAGATTGATTATTGACAGTGTGCCTGCTAAAATCGGTATAACCTTTCAAAAGGAAGAAATCGAGATGGAACAGCCGCCCGCTGACTTGGAAATCGAGCAGCCGCCGGCAGAGCTGAACATTGAAAGCACGCCGGCCAAACTGACGATTGACCAGACGAGGGCGTGGGAGAACTTGAATCTCAAATCATTTGAAAAGCTAAACGCTGAAGCCGCCCAAAAAGGTGCGGAAGCCTGCAGCGAGTTTATTGCCAAAACAGTCAGGGAAGGGAAGGAAATGGCGGCTATCGAAAAGAAAACAGGCAATGTGATGGCCCGGCAGGCAGCAGATGTCAGTCCGCCCGATCCATTCGGCGAATTCAGCGACTTTCTGCCTGCGCAGTTTCTCGTCGACATTGACTGCATTCCTTCAAAGCTTACGATTGATATTGAAGCCCGCAAACCTTCAATTGAAGCAGCCGTCAATAAACCTGTATGGAATTATACGCCGGGGAAAGTTCAGATTGATATGATGCAAGACCCTAAGGTGACGATTTCGGTTGACGATGGCAACGCAGAATAAAAGATGAAAGTGGTAAAGGATTGTGAAGCATGATAATTAAAACAAAATATCACGGAGAAATCAGAATAGACGAAGGGCAGATTATCTCATTTGAAAACGGCCTGCCGGGATTTAATGACGAGACTCAATTTGTTGTTCTTCCTTTGTCGGAAGATTCACCGTTTTTGGCGCTGCAGTCTGTCAAACAGGAGCACATCGCCTTTATTGTCGCCAGTCCGTTTATTTTCTTTAAAGGGTACGAATTTGACATTGACCATGCGACGCTTGAGCTTTTGCATATTGAAGATATAGAGGACGTCGAAGTGATGGCGATTTTAACGCTGGAAGAGCCTTTTGAAAACACGACCGCCAATTTAAAAGCGCCGATTATCGTCAATAAAAAGGAAATGAAGGCGAAACAAATCATTTTACATGATGCTTCCTATGAAACAAAACATCTGATAGGAGGAGGATCATGCTAGTTCTCTCAAGAAAAGTGAATGAGTCCATTCAGATCGGGCCGGATATTGAAATAAAGGTGATCGCAATCGAAGGAGAGCAAGTGAAGCTGGGAATTGAAGCGCCTCAGCACGTAGATATTCATCGGAAAGAAATCTACTTGTCGATCCTGGAAGAGAACAACAGAGCCGTATCTTTTAATACTGATTTATTACTTAACCTATCCTCACAAAAAAAGTGAGGATTTTTTTATTTTCAATATAAACAATAGAAGCGGCCATCCGATATATATAGTGTAGCCAATGAGAGGAAAAATTTTCTTCAGAATGACGCTGCGCAAATGCACAAGGACGTGCGAAAAACAATTCAGGGAGGAAATACAAAATGAGAATCAACCACAATATCGCGGCTCTTAACACTAGCCGTCAGCTGAATGCAGGTTCAAACTCTGCTGCAAAAAACATGGAAAAATTATCTTCAGGTCTTCGCATCAACCGCGCTGGTGATGACGCTGCGGGTCTTGCGATCTCTGAAAAAATGCGTTCTCAAATTCGCGGTTTAGACATGGCGTCTAAAAACGCTCAAGACGGAATCTCTCTTATCCAAACATCTGAGGGTGCATTGAACGAAACTCACAGCATTCTTCAGCGTATGAGCGAGCTTGCTACACAAGCGGCAAACGATACAAACACAGATTCTGACCGTTCTGAGCTTCAAAAAGAGATGGACCAATTATCATCTGAAGTAACAAGAATCTCTACTGACACTGAGTTCAACACGAAGAAACTTCTTGACGGAACTGCAAAAGATCTTACGTTCCAAATCGGAGCTAACGAAGGTCAAACCATGACTTTGTCTATCAATAAAATGGACTCTGAAAGCCTGAAAGTTGGTACGACTTATACAGCTCAAGCTGATGGAACACTTAAATCAGGTGATGGAAATAGCACTGCTACTTGGGCAGATGAAGAAGTAACAGACGGTAAAGTTACAAAAGAAGCTGGTTATTATGATGATAAAGGTGCTCTAGTAGGAAGTGAAAAACTAGAAGAAGGCGAAAAGTTATCTAAAGGTATCGACATCTCTTCTTCAGCTAAAGCTGCGTCTTCAGCTCTTACAACAATCAAAACAGCTATCGACACAGTATCTAGCGAGCGCGCTAAACTTGGTGCGGTTCAAAACCGTTTAGAGCACACAATCAACAACCTTGGTACTTCTTCTGAGAACCTGACTTCTGCTGAATCACGTATCCGTGACGTAGACATGGCTTCTGAGATGATGGAGTACACGAAAAACAACATCCTTACTCAGGCTTCTCAAGCTATGCTTGCGCAAGCTAACCAACAGCCTCAGCAAGTTCTTCAATTGCTGAAAGGTTAATGACGGAAAGATCCTGGTTCTCCAGGGTCTTTTTTTATTTCTTCAGCTATCTCCCCCTTCAGCAAGCCAAAGAACCCTATTGACAAAATGAAACATTATATTTTGCAGTTAAATTATTGAAAACCTTTTAATATGACCGATATAAGAATAAGATCATACATTTATGGAGCTGTGATATGATAAACAGTCGGAAACTCACTGTTGTCATAGAGCCGTCTACGACTAAACGCCGAAAAGGAGAGGGTACATATGGTCACAAGAATCACAGGCCTTAATTCCGGTCTTGATGTAGATTCTCTGGTGAAAAAACTAATGGATGCCGAAAAGCAGCCGCTTAATAAATTAAATCAGCAAAAACAGACGCTTGAATGGAAGCGCGATGCTTATCGGGAAATGAATACCCAGATTGCCGACATGTATTCTACTACATTTAATAATATGCTGATGTCCACAAACTGGAATAAAAAAACAGTAACAAGTTCGGATTCCAGTGTCAGCGCGGCGGCCGTCAGTGCTGAGCAAAATATTTCAACGAGTATGTCTGTACAGCAGCTGGCCACGCCGACGACATATAAATCATCGGGCGCCATCAATTTCACTTCAGGTCAGAGCCAAACATTGAAATTCAATGTCACAAATCCGGGTGAAACGAAGCCGACTGAGGTAAACGTCACGATCGCCGCAACCGATACGATTGACGATGTCATTTCTAAACTGAACAGCTCAGGCCTTGGGGTGACGGCTTTAAAAGAGAAAATCTCTAATGGCACGGATTATGTGGATACGATCGCGTTCACTTCCAATAAAACGGGGGAAGGATTTACCCTTGCCGCAGGTGATGACGCAACCAAAAGCTTTCTGAAAGATCAGCTCGGTTTTGCCGTTGATGATGCGACAAATGAACTGACGGCCAATGCCGAAGGGAAAAATGCGAAGTTTACGTTCAACGGGCTTGAAATGACAAAAACGTCCAATAACTTTACGATCAACGGCATCAAATACACGCTGAACAGCGTGACGGACAGCAATAAAACGGTTACGATTAACAGCACGACTGATACGGACGGCATTTTTGACAACATTAAAGATTTCGTTGATAAATACAATACGTTAATTAAAAGCGCAAACGCGAAGGTGACAGAATCAAAATACCGCGATTATAAGCCGCTAACCGATGAACAAAGAGAAGCGATGACCGATAAGCAGATTGAGCAGTGGGAGGCAAAAGCCAAAAGCGGTTTATTACGGAGCGACAGCACGCTGCAGAACGGTTTGGCGGAGATGCGGCTTGATCTGTACTCAACGGTTACGATTGACGGGAAAAAATATCAGCTTGCCGATTTCGGAATTGAGACGTCTGATAGTTATACGGATCAAGGAAAACTTGTTATTAAAGACGAAGCGAAACTGAAACAGAAAATTACCGAGAACCCTTCTCTCGTGGCTAAACTGTTTAATGCAGACAGCCCTGATACAGCGAAAACCAAAAACCCGGAGGAACAGGGGATTGCCCGGAGATTAAAAGACACATTAAACAAAATGCAGACCCAAATTTCAAAACAGGCGGGTACGGAAAGCTCGGTATCAACCAGCTTTGCCATCGGAAAAAGCCTGAATGAAATAGAAACAAATATTTCCAATATGAAAACGAAGCTGGATGACATCGAAACGAGATATTATAAAAAGTTCAGCGCACTGGATACGGCATTGGAGAAATTGAACAGCCAATCTTCATATCTCACGTCAATGTTAGGATCTTCAACATCATAACCTTGGAGGTTTTATAAAAATGGCAATAAATAATCCTTTTGCTGCTTATCAGCAGACATCCGTCTTTACAGCCGCTCCGGAAGAGCTGACCCTTATGCTTTATAACGGCTGCCTGCGATTCATTAAGCTGGCAAGGCAGGCGATGAAGCAAAACAACCTTGAAGCCAAAAATGAAAATATCGTAAAGGCGCAAAACATCATTCAAGAGCTCAGCATCACGTTAAACCGGGAGATTGAGATTTCTGAACAGATGTCATCCATTTATGATTACATCCGCCGCCGGCTGATCGACGCGAACGTGCAGAATAACGGAGAGTTTTTAGATGAAGCGGAAAAACTCGTTACTGAATTTCGCGACACGTGGAAGCAGGCCATGCAGAGTGAACGGAAAAACAGCCATGGCGCGGGCGGCCTTGCCTGATGAACAGCAATGTCTTTGCTTTGTATAACGAAACGAAGAACATGTACGCCGCGCTGAAGGACGCCCCGGAAAGCGACAGTCTTATCAGCAGCGTTACGGCATTTACGGAGAAAAGGGAGGAGATGCTTGCGGGCATAAAGCCGCCTTTTTCCGAAGAAGAAAAAACGCTGCTTCAGCAGGTGGCCGCGATGGACCGCCTGATTACCGGCGAAGTGAAACGGATTCAGGATGGTATCCGAAATGAAATAAAAACGCTTAAGAAAAAACGAATCTACCATAATACGTATTTCAATCCGTATCATCAAACGACAAGTGACGGCCGTTATTACGACAAACGCAAATAGGTGAGTGTTTTGAGAAGTTTGAACGATTACCATTTGGTGTCAGCCTATTACCAACTTCTTTTTACGATTGATGAGGGGCTTTGCTACCTGTTGGACACGCAGGATGATTTTTTTAAAACGGAGGGCGAGCGGATTTACAACGATTTGATTCAGGCTTTTTTTCATCTCGATTCCTCTCATGCGCTTCTGCTGTCTGTCATTGAGTGCCGATGCGTGGAGACGGCGATCCGCTCATTTGACGAGATCTTTCAGGATTTCAGCATGTTAAATGATTATGATTTCCCGTCCGCCCCTTTTCAGGAGTTTTTAAAAACCATCTTTCTGCCGCATTATAAGCTGTGGATGGAGCAGACGCACGACTGCATCAAACCGTATGTTCTTCACTAGACCTGCTGCAAGCGGCAGGTCTTTTGCCTGCGTCTTCCGCATATACTTATAATCCTGCCGGAAGCTGCCGGATATAACCGACACCATTCGTCATCGTTCACCGAATTTACACATTATTTTAACGTTTCAGCAGGGATCAGAAGGGGTAAAAGAGAAATAGTTACATATCCTTAGATAAAGGGAGGCGTTCTTTGATGAACTACAATATCAGAGGAGAAAACATTGAGGTTACACCTGCGTTAAAGGATCATGTGGAGAGAAAAATCGGCAAGCTGGAGCGATATTTCGAGCAGAGCGTCAATGCCGATGTGAACGTCAACTTAAAATTCTATAATGATAAGGAATCCAAAGTTGAAGTCACCATTCCGATGACTGATCTGGCGCTTCGTTCTGAAGTGCATAACGAGGATATGTACAATGCAATTGATCTCGCAACAAACAAGCTGGAACGTCAAATCCGAAAGCACAAAACAAAAGTCAACCGAAAATTCCGCGAGCAGGGTCTTCCGAAACATTATTTCGAGAACGGCAGCGCTGCTGATACGGGCGTAGCGGTTCAGGACGAAATTGAAGATGACAGCCCGGAAATTGTCCGTCAAAAGCGTTTTAATTTAAAACCGATGGATAATGAAGAAGCGATTCTCCAAATGAATATGCTCGGACATAATTTCTTCGTATTCACCAACGCGGAGACGAATCTCACAAATGTCGTTTACCGCAGAAATGACGGCAAATACGGATTAATTGAACCGACTGAATAAACCCAACCAGCCTTCCGTGAACGCGCGGAAGGTTTTTCTCTATCTTTATCTGCAAATTCTTTGGAAATAGCAAAAGGTATGTTATGATAATGAGAGGTATACATGGACAGAAAATTATCATTTATTCCATGCAAAATCTGCATGTGAACATAGAGGAGCGTTATAGATGCTTGGGATTTTAAATAAAATGTTTGATCCGACCAAACGTGCGCTGAACAAATACGAAAAAATAGCAAATGACATTGATGCCGTAAGAGGAGATTATGAAAATCTCTCTGACGAGGCGCTTAAACATAAAACGGCAGAATTTAAAGAGCGGCTTGAAAAAGGAGAAACGACGGATGATCTTCTTGTCGAAGCGTTTGCCGTCGTTCGTGAAGCTTCCCGCCGCGTAACCGGCATGTTTCCGTTTAAAGTGCAGCTGATGGGGGGCATCGCCCTTCATGAGGGGAACATTTCCGAAATGAAAACAGGGGAAGGGAAAACGCTGACGTCCACGCTTCCCGTGTATTTAAATGCCTTGACGGGAAAAGGCGTTCACGTCGTAACGGTCAACGAATATCTGGCGAGTCGTGATGCCCAGCAAATGGGAGAAATCTTTGCGTTTCTCGGGCTTACAGTCGGCCTGAACCTGAATTCGATGTCAAAAGACGAAAAACGCGAAGCTTACGCAGCCGATATCACGTATTCAACGAACAATGAACTCGGCTTTGATTATTTGCGTGACAACATGGTGCTCTATAAAGAACAAATGGTGCAGCGCCCGCTTCATTTTGCCGTTATTGATGAAGTCGATTCAATTTTAGTCGATGAAGCGAGAACGCCATTGATTATTTCCGGACAAGCTCAGAAGTCCACAAAACTATACGTGCAGGCAAATGCGTTTGTCCGCACACTCAAGAAAGATCAGGATTATACGTATGACGTCAAAACGAAGGGCGTTCAGCTGACGGAAGAAGGAATGACGAAGGCCGAAAAAACGTTCGGCATCGACAACCTGTTTGATGTCAAAAACGTGGCCTTGAACCACCATATCAACCAGGCTTTAAAAGCCCATGCGGCGATGCAGAAAGACGTGGATTATGTTGTTGAGGACGGCCAGGTCGTCATCGTTGATTCCTTCACCGGCCGTCTGATGAAAGGACGCCGCTACAGCGAAGGTCTTCACCAGGCGATTGAGGCGAAAGAAGGCCTGGAGATTCAAAATGAAAGCATGACATTGGCGACGATTACGTTCCAAAACTATTTCCGTATGTACGAAAAGCTGGCCGGTATGACCGGTACCGCAAAAACGGAAGAGGAAGAATTCCGTAATATTTATAACATGCAGGTTGTATCCATCCCGACCAACCAGCCGGTCATCCGTGACGACCGTCCGGACTTGATCTACCGCTCAATGGAAGGGAAATTCAAGGCGGTGGCGGAGGATGTCGCCCAACGCTACATGACCGGACAGCCGGTTCTTGTCGGTACGGTTGCCGTTGAAACGTCTGAATTGATTTCTAAACTTCTGAAAAACAAAGGGATTCCGCATCAGGTGCTGAATGCCAAAAACCATGAGCGTGAAGCTCAGATTATTGAAGAAGCGGGACAAAAAGGCGCTGTCACGATTGCGACCAACATGGCGGGACGCGGAACCGACATTAAACTCGGCGAAGGCGTAAAAGAGCTTGGCGGCCTCGCAGTCGTCGGTACGGAACGCCACGAATCCCGCCGGATTGACAATCAGCTTCGCGGACGTTCAGGACGTCAGGGGGACCCGGGCATCACACAATTTTATCTTTCAATGGAAGATGAATTGATGCGCCGTTTCGGAGCTGAACGGACGATGGCGATGCTTGACCGGTTCGGTATGGATGACTCCACGCCGATTCAGAGCAAAATGGTGTCACGCGCCGTGGAATCATCTCAAAAACGTGTCGAAGGAAACAACTTTGATTCACGTAAACAGCTTCTTCAATATGACGACGTACTCCGTCAGCAGCGCGAAGTCATTTACAAGCAGCGTTTTGAAGTCATTGACTCTGAAAACCTGCGTGACATTGTGGAAGGCATGATCAAGTCTTCTCTGGAGCGTGCGATTGCCGCTTATACGCCGAAAGAGGAGCTTCCGGAAGAATGGAATCTTGACGGCCTCGTGGAGCTGGTGAATTCAACGTATCTTGATGAAGGCGCGCTTGAAAAGAGCGATATCTTCGGAAAAGAACCGGATGAAATGCATGAGATGATCATGGACCGCATCATGACAAAATATAATGAAAAAGAAGAGAATTTCGGCACAGAGCAGATGCGTGAATTTGAAAAAGTCATCGTATTGCGTGCCGTTGATTCAAAATGGATGGATCATATTGATGCGATGGATCAGCTGCGTCAAGGGATTCACCTCCGCGCTTATGCGCAGACAAATCCGCTGCGTGAATATCAAATGGAAGGCTTCGCAATGTTTGAGCACATGATTGAGTCCATTGAGGACGAAGTTGCGAAATTCGTTATGAAGGCCGAGATTGAAAGCAATCTGGAGCGCGAAGAAGTTGTTCAGGGCCAAACGACGGCTCATCAGCCGCAGGACGGCGATGAGGCCAAACAAGCGAAAAAAGCGCCGGTGCGCAAAGTTGTGGATATCGGACGCAACGCGCCTTGCCATTGCGGCAGCGGAAAAAAATATAAAAATTGCTGCGGCCGGACAGAATAGTCTCGACTGTATGAAGCGAACATGACCGGGTCTGCGTCTTATGGCGCCCCGGATCTTTTAATGAGGTGAATGGAATGGAATTATCAGAAATCAGGGCAGAGCTCGAAAATATGGCTTCTCGTTTAGCGGACTTCAGGGGGTCTCTTTGACCTCGAATCAAAGGAAGCCCGCATTGCAGAATTAGATGAAAAGATGGCGGAACCGGAATTCTGGAATGACCAGCAGAAGGCCCAAACCGTCATTAACGAAGCGAACGGTCTGAAAGAATACGTGAACTCCTATCATCAGCTGAGCGAGTCTCACGAAGAGCTGCAAATGACACATGATCTTTTAAAAGAAGAACCTGACCAGGACCTTCAGCAAGAGCTCGAGAAAGAGCTGAAGTCATTAACGAAGGAATTGAATGAATTTGAGCTTCAGCTGCTGCTCAGTGAACCATATGACAAAAATAACGCGATTTTAGAACTTCACCCGGGCGCCGGCGGTACGGAATCCCAGGACTGGGGTTCCATGCTGCTCAGAATGTATACCCGCTGGGCGGAAAGACGCGGTTTCAAAGTTGAAACGCTTGATTATCTCCCGGGAGATGAAGCGGGAATTAAGTCAGTCACACTGCTTATTAAAGGCCACAATGCATACGGCTATTTAAAAGCGGAAAAAGGCGTACACCGCCTCGTGCGGATTTCTCCATTTGATTCATCAGGCCGCCGCCACACGTCATTCGTGTCATGTGAAGTCATGCCTGAATTCAATGAAGAAATCGACATTGATATTCGTACCGAAGATATTAAAGTTGATACGTACCGGGCGAGCGGTGCCGGCGGACAGCACGTCAATACGACTGATTCAGCCGTTCGGATCACCCACCTGCCGACAAATGTAGTCGTCACGTGCCAGACGGAACGTTCACAAATCAAAAACCGCGACCGGGCGATGAAAATGCTCAAAGCGAAGCTGTATCAGCGCAGAATTGAAGAACAGCAGGCGGAGCTTGACGAAATCCGCGGTGAACAGAAAGAAATCGGCTGGGGCAGCCAAATCCGCTCGTACGTCTTCCATCCGTACTCCATGGTGAAAGACCACCGTACCAATACGGAAATGGGGAACGTGCAGGCGGTTATGGACGGAGATATCGATATCTTCATTGACGCCTATTTACGTTCTAAATTGTCGTAATCCGGGAACACACCTGCCTTTGGCAAGGTGTGTTTTTTTATCCGTTCTCTTTTTCCATTTTTCACAACAGCGCTTTAGCAAATTAATACGGTATTTGGCTGTTATTTACTTCTAAGCCGGGAAGACTTAAAATGCTATCGAGAGAAAATCGGAGAACGGAGGATTTTGCATGGATGTGAATCACAATAAGCCGCTCCGTCTGATCAAAGATTATATATACATCATGATCGGGGCGGCGATTACGGGGGTCGTGTTTAACGTATTTTTGCTGCCGAACCGTATAGCAGCGGGGGGAGTAAGCGGGATCAGCACCATTTTAGAAACGTTTGGTTTTGAACCGGCTTACGTGCAGTGGATTATTAACATCCCTTTGTTTATCGCCGGAGTGATTATTCTCGGCGGGAAGTTCGGTATGAAGACACTGGTCGGTTCCATCGTTCTGCCGCTCGCCGTCTATTTAACAAGAGATCTGCCTGCCGCGACGACCCATGAACTGCTGGCGGCGATTTTCGGAGGCGTCGGGATCGGAACGGGAATCGGCATCGTGTATCTCGGCAAAGGCTCCACGGGGGGAACGGCTCTGGCGGGGCAGATCATTCACAAATACACGGGGCTGTCGCTGGGAACGTGCCTTGCCATCATGGACGGATTAATTGTGCTGAGCGCGATGCTCGTTTTCGGAGTGGAGCAGGGACTGTATGCGATGCTCGGGGTATTTATTTCAAGCAAAACGATTGATGTCGTGCAGGTCGGGTTCAACCGCTCCAAAATGGCTTTAATCATTACACAGCATGAAGAAGCCGTCAGGTCGGCTGTGTTTAAAGAAATCGACAGGGGTGTGACGAAGATTTCCGCAGTCGGCGGGTATACGGAACATGACCGGCCGATTTTAATGTGTGTCGTCGGCCAGACCGAATTCACAAAACTGAAACAAATCGTCAAACAAATTGATGAATCAGCCTTTGTGATTGTCGCAGACGCAAGCGAGGTGCTCGGCGAGGGTTTCAAACGCGCGTAAACGGGGTTATAATAGCGAAGGGGTGCATCTTACATATGAAATCAAAATGGGCGCTGCTGGCGCTGGTTCTGACCATGTCCGTCCTGCTGGCGGCATGCGGCGGTTCCAATGAATCGAAAAAAGAAAGCTCTGACAGCTCAGGCGGGTCAAAAGCATCTGCGTCAGCGGGAGAAGAGCTTTATCAGCAAAGCTGTATCGGCTGTCACGGTAAAGACTTAGAAGGCGGCGGAGGTCCGAATTTACAGGAAGTCGGCGGGAAGTATGATGAAGCTAAAATTGAAAGCATCATTAAAAACGGACGCGGCAATATGCCGAGCCATCTTGTAAATGATGAGGAAGCCGCGAAGATCGCAAAATGGCTGTCACAGAAAAAATAACAGAAAAACCTTGCCTGTTATAGGGGCAAGGTTTTTTCACGGTCTGGGAATGAAAAGAAACTGTAATAGTAATATGTCTAAATTTGACGTATAATGAAGTGTACTGAGGAAAAGGAACTTTCAGATTTTTCATCTGTTTCCTGGTAAATCGGCCATAAACCGCTGTACGTTTGCGAACTCTATGGCTGCAAGACATAATTAAAAGATTAGGTGATTTCATGATAGAGATGAAAGAAGTATATAAATCCTATCCGAACGGTGTAAAAGCGATTAACGGGCTGTCAGTCATGATTCATCCCGGAGAATTTGTATATGTCGTAGGACCGAGCGGAGCCGGTAAATCTACTTTTATTAAAATGATTTACAGAGAAGAAAAACCGACAAAAGGGCAAATATTGATTAATCATAAAGATCTCGCGTCTGTGAAAGAAAAAGAGATTCCTTTCGTGCGGCGTAAAATAGGTGTTGTTTTCCAAGATTTCAAACTTCTTCCGAAACTGACGGTATTTGAAAACGTCGCGTTTGCGCTTGAGGTTATTGGAGAGCAGCAGTCAGTCATTAAAAAACGCGTGCTCGAAGTGCTCGATCTTGTGCAGCTGAAGCATAAAGCGCGGCAGTTTCCCGACCAGCTTTCCGGAGGAGAACAGCAGCGTGTTTCCATCGCAAGATCCATCGTCAACAATCCTGACGTCGTGATTGCTGACGAACCGACGGGCAACCTTGATCCGGTAACATCATGGGAAGTCATGAAGACGCTGGAAGAGATTAATAACCGCGGAACGACCGTCGTGATGGCGACACACAATAAAGAAATAGTAAACACCATGAAGAAACGGGTCATCGCGATCGAAGACGGAATTATTGTGCGTGATGAGTCAAGAGGGGAGTATGGTTCTTATGATTAAAATTCTCGGGCGCCATTTGCGTGAGAGTTTTAAATCTCTCGGAAGAAACACATGGATGACATTTGCATCCATCAGTGCCGTTACCGTTACATTGATTTTGGTCGGCGTGTTTTTAGTCATTATGCTGAATTTAAACAACATGGCTAAAAATGCTGAAAAAGAAGTGGAAATTAAAGTATTAATCGATCTGACGTCTAATAAGAAAACGCAGGATACGCTGCAGAATGAGATTAAAGACATCTCGGGAATCCAAAGCGTAGAGTTTTCATCTAAAGATAAAGAGCTTGATCAATTGGTCAAAAGCTTCGGCGACAGCGGAAAGGCCATGAAAATGCAAGATCAGGAAAACCCGCTGAACAACGCGTTTATCGTCAAAACGACAGATCCGCATGATACGCCGAAAGTCGCGAAAAAAATTGAGAAGCTTGATCATGTGTATAAAGTGACATACGGGAAAGAAGAAGTCAGCCGTCTGTTTAAGATCGTCGGGGTGTCACGCAACATCGGGATTGCGTTAATCATCGGCCTTCTGTTCACGGCGATGTTCTTAATTTCAAATACGATTAAAATCACGATTTTCGCCAGAAGAAAAGAGATTGAAATCATGAAGCTTGTCGGCGCGACAAACTGGTTTATCCGCTGGCCGTTCTTCCTGGAAGGGCTGCTGCTGGGGGTATTCGGTTCTATCATACCGATCGCTCTCGTGCTGAGTACGTACCAGTCGATGGTCGCTTGGGTGGCCCCGAAAGTTCAGGGCTCATTTGTTTCACTTCTGCCGTACAGCCCGTTTGTGTTCCAAGTATCACTTGTGCTCATTCTGATCGGCGCGGTTATCGGAGTATGGGGAAGTCTGACTTCCATCCGGAAATTCCTTCGTGTATAAATAAAAAAGCCAGTCTGATATAGACTGGCTTTTTTATGGTTTCGTTACTGAATGACGGGCAGGGCCGGTGATCCGGGCTTTAATGTAAAGTCATAAGACGATTCGTCACGGTACATCGGGTCCGCATAAATGGAATCCGAATCGTTTGCCGTTCCTTTTTGGTACGCTGTGAATGAATCATATTCTCTGTTCTTCCAATTCCAAATGCCGTCTTTTCCCGCTTCTTTGTGATAGACGTTATGATTAACGGTATTGCCTTCGTTTTTCGTATAATCATTTGCGATAAAAATCCGTGAACCGCTTGCCGTCATGATGTTTTTTTCGATCGTGTTCCCTTTTGTGCCGTACTGCAGCAGCAGCTGGCCGCCGTCAAGGTCCTTCGTGTCATTTCGATACATAATGTTATGAGCGATCACCGAATTGATGGTGCCGCCGCGTTTCGTGTCATAGCCTCCGATTGAAATACCGGTGTAAGCATTGCCGTACACCTTGTTATCCGTAATCCGGATATCTCGTGCGTATTTCCCTTTATGTTCGGAAGTGGCTTCAATGCCGAGGTCATTGTTGTAAACGGTGTTATTCTTAATGTCCACATGTTCTGCGCCGTCAACGTAAATACCGCCCGCTGAATATTCATCTCCGTAAGCGGGATTTCCGTAAGAAGAGTTATGGCTCACCGTATTGTTTTCAATGACGCCGTTTCGCGCATAGTCGTTTTGCTTGGACGTTCCTTCGTATCCGATCACGTCAATCCCGATATTGTTATTGTCCCGGATGGTATTGCCGGCAATCTTAAATCCGTCAACATTCCCGTTCAGCACGACCGCTTCGCTTGCGCCGAGCGTCAGTTTTTCAACCGTATTATTTGTGATGCTGACATCCTTCATGGCGCCTGTGCCGTAAAACGCAATGCCGTGTGCATTTCCCTCATCAGCCGTGGTTTTAATGTTTCGGATATGGTTGCCGTCAATGTTGATATGACTGCTTGATCCGGTGACGAAGATTCCCATGGCCGTTGCATCTTCTGATGATACGGAGAGATTCTCAAGCGTAACGCCGTGAATGGTAATGTACTGTTTATTGCGGATTTGAATTAACGGAGTTTCAGAATCGCTTTTTGGCGCAGATTTGCCGCTGATTGAGACATGCTCATTCTGATAGTTCCGAAATGTAATCGGCTTTTCGGCCGTGCCGCTGTGCTTTACTTCAAACGTTTCATCGTACGTCCCTTCCCGAATCAATACGGTTGTCCCGGCCTCTGCCTTTTCAGCCGCATGTTTTAATGTGCGGAACGGCTTTTCTTTCGTTCCTTCATTTTGGTCGCTGCCTGCCGGAGAAACATACAGGGCGTCCGTCTGCGTTTTTTCATTGGCCTCTGTTTTTGGCCAGACAAAGGCGGTAATGCCTGCGGCCAGAACCGCCGCGGATAAAATCGATAATTTTATTTTCATATCGCATTCTCCTGTATATTTAATGAATTGCATACAAAATATTATACGTTACCCATATATATGTAACAATCTCGCTTTTTCATTTTTTTGTTGCCGTTACATGAATTCTTTGCAATTTACACATACTATCTCCAGGTTTTCGTAAAAGGACTAAGAGGAGGTAAACGATGAAGCAGAAAATGATCGCAGTGATAGCTGCCGTCAGCATCATGTGCGGCGGAGCCCATATTGCCGGGGCGGCACAGCCGAATTCATCAGACGCAGAAAGAAGCCGGGCAATGGAAAAAATCGAAAAAGCATATGAGCTGATCTCGAACGAATACGTGGAAAATGTAGATAAAGAAAAGCTTCTTGAAGGAGCGATTCAGGGGATGCTGTCTACATTAAACGACCCTTATTCCGTTTATATGGACAAGCAGACCGCCAAGCAGTTTTCCGATTCTCTTGATTCTTCTTTCGAAGGGATCGGCGCTGAAGTCGGTATGAAAGACAATAAAATCATTATCGTATCACCGTTTAAGCAATCTCCGGCGGAAAAAGCGGGCCTCAAGCCGAATGATGAAATCATCAGCATAAACGGCGAGTCAATGAACGGGAAAGGTTTAAACGAAGCCGTGCTGAAAATCAGAGGAAAAAAAGGATCGAAGGTTTCTATTAAAATACAGCGTCCGGGTACTGATAAACAGCTGTCATTCCGGATTAAAAGAGCGGAAATCCCGCTTGAAACCGTATTTGCTTCCCGCAAAGAATCAGGCGGTCATCATGTCGGCTACATCGGAATATCGACATTTTCCGAGCATACCGCCCAGGACTTCGCCGCGGCGCTGAAAAAGCTTGAAAAACAAGGGATTGACGGTCTCGTCCTTGATGTAAGAGGGAATCCCGGCGGCTACCTTCAAAGCGTCGAACAAATTTTAAAGCATTTCATCACAAAAGACATGCCGTATATCCAAATTGCGGAGCGTAACGGCGATAAAAAACAATATTTCTCAACCTTAAAACATAAGAAGCCGTATCCCGTCAATGTCATTACGGATAAAGGAAGCGCCTCCGCTTCAGAAATTCTTGCGGGTGCGTTAAAAGAAGCGGGACATTATGACGTTGTCGGTGACACTTCTTTCGGTAAAGGAACGGTTCAGCAGGCCGTGCCTATGGGAGACGGGAGCAACATTAAATTGACGCTTTACAAATGGCTGACACCGAAAGGCAATTGGATTCACAAAAAAGGCATTGCTCCGACAATCGCTGTGAGCCAGCCGGATTATTTTGCGGCGGGACCGCTTCAGCTGAAACAGCCGCTTCAGCCTGATATGAACAGCGCGGATGTCAAGCACGCCCAAATCCTGCTGAAAGGCCTAGGCTTCGACCCGGGCAGAGCAGACGGCTATTTCAGCAAAACAATGAAAAAAGCCGTTCTGGCGTTTCAAGACCGGTACAAGCTTGATAAAACAGCGGTCATTGATAAAAAGACAGCGGAAAAAATGAATCAGCTGATGAATGAAAAGAAATCTGACGAAAAAAATGATTTACAGCTGCAAATGGCGTTAAAATCATTATTTGTAAAATAAATGAAAAGGAGGCGTTTTTTCGTCTCCTGTTTCTTTTGTCATACCCTAAAAATGAACGAAAAGACATATAATTATGTCGGTTTTGACAAGATATTAAAAAAATTTTCACATTTAAACATTTATAAAGGACAAACATTACCCGATATTTATAGAGAAGAGAGACTTTATGCCGAGTTAATATGTATTCAAAATGAAACTTTTGAAAGTTGCCTCAGTCAGTTTTAGTTCTTACAATAAAAGAAGGTTCTAATAGAGAACAGTTTTAGTTTGGCAGCTGCATTTCAGTATCGAAAGCAGAAGTGTTTGCGGCGCTTCAGCACGGCAGCTGTAATCACCCGTGCTTATCTGGATAAAAAAATGGGGGTTCACAATTGAAGAGGGCAAGTATTGTGCGTGAAAAAAAATATTATGAATTAGTGGAACAACTAAAAGACAGAACAAAAGACGTCACATTTTCATCAACAAAAGCACTAAGTCTTCTTATGCTGTTCAGCAGATACCTGGTCAATTACACAAATGTTGAATGCGTTCACGAAATCAATGAAGAGTGTGCGAAGCATTATTTCACTTACTTAATGAAAAACCATAAACGTTTAGGAATCAATCTGACGGATATTAAGCGGTCCATGCTTCTGATCAGCGGCGTGATCGAGGTGGAGGTTGACCACTATCTGAAAGATTTCTCTCTCTCAAATGTAACGCTGTGGATGACGGAAGAGAGATAGACGTTTGAGATATTCAAGCCAATGATTATTTGGTAGAATAGAATTAAAATGTTTGGCTTGAGGCGGTGAAAGCAGTGTCTGTTCAATGGGGAATTGAACTTCTGAAAAGTATCGGTCTGTTTTTTTTACACCCGATGTTCTGGTTTTTTATCATCATAAGTCTCGCATGCGGATATTTGCGGATCAAACGTGAACGCCATACGTTTCATACAAAAATCGCGGATATGTATGACGAGCTTATCTTTACATACATAAAAGGACTTATACCGGGTATTCTTCTCTCCATATTATTTTTTGGACTGGGAATTTCGATTCCATTCGGTCTTCTCGGCATAATCGCGGCTGTGACTGCTTTGCTTTCGCTGACGTTCCGTATGAATTGGCTGTCCTCAGCTTATGTTGTCAGCGCCGGCATGTTCATTGCGTTTATCCTTCAGTATACCCACACAGTGCCGTTTGCGGATCGGTTTCCGCAGGCATTCGGCGTGAATTGGGCATCGGCGGCCGTGTTTATGGGCCTTTTGATTATCACGGAGGGAGCGGCTGCCTGCCGTTCAGCGCATCTGAAAACATCTCCGGCGCTTGTCGTCAGCAGCAGAGGCCTGCCCATCGGCCGACAATTGGCGAATCGCGCATGGCTGCTTCCGCTTTTCTTATTGGTGCCGGGCAGCGGGCTTGAATCACACCTTTCCTGGTGGCCTGTCTTTACTGTGCCGGGCGGCTCTTTCCATTTGATCTGGATTCCTTATATCGCCGGCTTCGGACAGCGTGTGCAGGGGTCACTTCCGGAAGTCAGCATAAGGATAACGGCGAAACGTGTCATGATTCTCGGGGTTATCGTGACCGCATTCGGGGCAGCTGCCCTTTGGTGGACTCCGCTTGCCGGAGCTGCCGCTTGTATTGCGGTGCTCGGACGCCTGTTTTTATCATTGAGACAGCGGCTGAACGATAACGCGGCTCCGTTTTATTTCTCTAAGCGGGATCAGGGTTTAATGGTGCTCGGCATCATTCCGAATACACCCGCGGACGATCTTGAGCTGAAGATCGGTGAGATTATAACGAAAGTAAACGGCATTCCCGTAAAGCATGTATCGGATTTTTATGAAGCACTTCAAAAAAACCGCGCATTTGTAAAAATGGAGATCATCGGCCTGAACGGTGAGATCCGGTTTGATCAGCGCGCGTCCTATGAAGGCGAACATCATGAATTAGGTATTTTATTCGTGCAGGATGAACACGAGCACGAAGAAATGACAGCATTATAATGTGATTTTTCATAATTATTCGGAATAGTTTCAAGAACTCCTAAACTAGATTTCAAAATCAGCTAGAAAGTAAAACAGCTAAGAAAATTATATTTTCTTAGCTGTTTTATTTTGAAATAATAAAAAAATAAATGAAGGAGAGGTATGGCTTATTGGAAAGGTTATTGCTAACTCCAAAACCTTAATCGCCCGACAAGCTGTTTCGAGTAATAGACCTAATGGTACCTACTGGGCTTATGAAGTGCTTCCTATAGATTTTATGAATCAATATGTTTTTTCTAATAAGCATGATTTTTATGAGGAAAAGTATGTTGAAATAAAGAAATGATATGACTAGGTTACATGGCGTACATCTGATATTTATTGGATAGGAGGAGTACATTATTAAAAAGCTTTTACTTAAGAGATTGCCGTTGATCTCACTTGGAGTTATAGCTTACATACTGACAAAATACGCGCAGAACCATCAGGATTGGGCGGAGAAATACAGTAGGTCTGTATATCCGTTATTGTCAAAAACAGTAGGACTTGTACCTTCTTGGGTCACATTTTCTGTTAGTGAATGGCTCGTCGTGTTGGTTGTGTTACTATTTCTATTTTATATCGTTTATTATGTGCGCAAGGTCATCATGAGTAAAGGTGCACGTAGGATGGTAGTTTATCGTGGTGCTCTAGGAATCGTTACGATCTGTAGCGTGATATATTTTTGTTATACTATTTTGGGTGGAATAAACTATTACAGATATTCTTTTTTGTCTTATACCGAATATAAAGAAGAGAACTACAGCAAGGAGGAACTGGTCAAATTGAGTAAGTCACTTGCCGTTGAAATGGAATTGGCAAGGGAAAAGTTAGCGGATACTGATCTTTTGGCTCATGTACCAGAGGTTTTTGATTATTATGCACAACACGCAGTGTTCTCGATGCAAATGTTATCAAAGAAATATCCTGTTTTGGAGCATTCATATTCAACACCAAAACCAGTGGTGATGTCAAAACTAATGTCGCATGCAGGGATACATGGTATTTTTGTCCCTTTTACTTATGAATCCAATATCAATGTTAATGTGCCAGTTTTTTTGGTGCCTGCTACTATGGCGCATGAATTGGCACATCAGAGTGGTTTCATGCATGAGGATGAGGCTAATTTTATAGCTTATCTGGCATGTAAGCAGCAGGATGATCCAATGATACTATACAGTGGTTTATTTCTGGCATTTGATTATTCTATATCTGAGCTAAAGAAAGTGGATCCAGATAAGGCGTCTGATATAATGTCCAGTCTGTCCAAGGCGGTGCAGCATGATATAGAACAAAATGAGCAGTACCGGGATAAGTATGAGGGTGTTATTTCAAGTATTTCAAGAAATGTAAATGATGTATATCTGAAGGCAAATAATCAGACAGACGGTTTGAATAGCTATAGTGATATGGTGAATTTGTTGCTGGCAGAGCAGCGAGAGATAGAGAAGTACAATTAAATGTATCTTGAATACTTATAGGTTTATATAGTAATGATAGTGGGCTCAAGTTGAACATAGGAGTGAGTGAAATCAATAAAATAAAAGTATTTCCTATTCCATATGCTGGAGCGTCGGTAAATGCATATTATGAATGGAAAAAACTACTGCCGGATAGATATGAATTGTGTATATGTGAATTGGCTGGAAGAGGAACTCGATTCACAGAGCCTTGTTACCAGTCTGTTGGTGAAGCAAGTGAAGATATCGCCAAAAGAATAAGTGAACAATTAGAATATGACGATGAATATGTTATATTTGGACACAGCATGGGAGCCTTATTGACTTATGAGATATATTATAAACTTAAGCAAATGGGAACTAAGGAACCAAGGCATCTGTTTTTTTCTGGGCGAGATGCTCCACATATTTTTGAAAAGAGAGAAGACATTGAAAATATGACTAATGAAACTTTCTTGACAAAGGTGGAACAATATGGGGGAATACCAGAGGAGTTTTATACAAAAGAGATTATGGATATGTTTCTTCCGATTTTGCGAGCAGATTTTATAATTTTGGACAATTATAAGTTTCAGCCCAAAGCAGAAAAAATAAGTTGTGGAGTAAGCGTTTTTTATGCGGATAGCGATTTTTCGACTCATATCAATGAAATGCATAAATGGAGTGAAGTTGTTGAAGGGAATGTGAAATTTCATAAGTTTAAAGGAGAACATTTTTTTTTGAATCGGTATCCTAATGATATTGTAAATACTATTGTTAAAGATACAGAGACTTATTCTTGTTCATGAGAGATTCCTCGTTTCGTCAATGTTGGTGTGGTAACTTACATTGTACAAGAGGAATCTCTCTTTCGCATTCATTTTTTGGTAGAATTTAGATAATCGACAGACGTGTTATTATATAAATCTAAAAAGATTTTGGTTTAGACTTTCTTGTCCCAATCAAGTTCCAAAAATAAAAATTTAGACTTTCTTTTCTTTGTACAGTTTGAATGTGTTTTGAAATATTATATTTAAAATAAATTTTATCAGTCTGAGAATCCTTCAATGATTGTTACTTAATTTTGCTTAATTATAAAAGTAATATTCAATAATTGTTTTAGGTAGGTTTTAGTAAGGAGAATTATGAAAAAAATTAAGAAAAAACATTGGAAATAATAAGCTTTCAGTTTTAAGCCCGGTGCCGCTAACAACACGGCGGCCGGGCTTTTTTCACGGCCGGATTACGATGTCAGCGCCGAACTTGATCGGAACTCTCAGCCATTTACATTCCCCTTTTCTCTTGTAAATCAAAAGATTCTCATAGAGCAAACGGCATTGCGGTGACACTTTGAGAGAGAAAAATAAGAAGGAAAACTAGAAAAGGTTCCGGAAAGCAGATGCTTACGGAACCTTTTTCGTTATGCCGAATGGCTTTTTTTCGTCTGAACGGTTTCCCTGGACTTGATACCAAGTGATACGAACAAGCCGATCACAGATACGCCGATCAATATCATAAACAGAATGTGAAATCCGGAGATTAAACCGATCAGTGCTGAAGAAATAATGCTTCCGAAATAACGGAAGGTGGAGAAAATCCCGGATGCGATGCCGGACATGCCCGGTTCTACCGTCGCAAGAGAAGATACCTGCATGCTCGTCAGCCCCGCACCTGACGCGATGCCTCCGACAATAAGCGATGCCATAAGAAACGGAACGGAATGGGAATAAACCAAAAACAGAAATAAGAGATTGGCTACGGCCATCAGCCCGAAGGACAGAAAAATCATTCTTCGCGCGCCCCATTTCTGATGCAGCTGAGCTCCGCCCCAGTTGCTGGCGGACATGAAAACAGAAAAGACTGACAGCGCCATGCCGCTGTGCGACGTATTCATGCTGAAGTGGCCGGTCATAAAGAGCGGCATAATCAATAACACGGCGTACATCATTAAATTGCTTAACAGAACCGACAGATTGGCGCTCGTAAAGGTCGTGTTTTTAAACAGATCAAAATCAATAATCGGATGTTTCGTGCGCAGCTCCCGCCTGAAAAATAGCGGAACAAATATGAGAATGAGCAGCGCGTACACCCAATAGCCCAAAGAGCTTTCATTTTTCGTCAGAAGAATTATAGATACAATGCTTCCGGCAAGCAAAACGGACCCGATGATATCAAGCGGAGCGTCAGACGTTTCTTCTTTATATTTAGGAAACATCACTAATGCCGTCACGAGTGCGATCGCAAGAAACGGAATGTTGACCCAAAAGATCGAATGCCAGCTGAAGCTCTCAATTAAAAGAGAGCCGATAAACGGACCGAGAGCCGCGCCCAGCCCGGCACCGAGGCCGAAAAAGCCGAATACTTTCGGAAGCCGTTTTTCAGACACGACATGGCGGATGATGGCGATGCTGTTTGGCGTAAGCAAAGCGCCGCCGGCAGCCTGAAGCGCCCGGAAGAAAATCAATAAGAAAAGACTTGGCGAGAGGGCGCACCCCAATGATGCGATGAGAAAAAGGCCGACGCCCCATAAATACATTTTTTTGTTTCCGTACATATCACCGAGTTTGCCGGCAATGGGTTGTGTCACGGCCATCACGATTAAATACACGGTCACTACCCATGTGATGCTGGCAATTGATTCGCTGAATGAGCGGGAAATGGATGAAAGGGCGACTGCGATCATCGTAGAATTGATGGGAACGAGTATGGCTCCCAGCAAAAGCGAAACGATCAGCGCCCATTCTTTCTTTGAACCCATCCTTCATCCTCCTTGGAGCCGGAAAATGACCGGCCGGTAATGCCTTTCATGAAAATCTCAGTGCTGTGTTTCAGCATCGTTTCCTCAGAGAGAGTAATGACTCTTTTCCCCAGCTGCAGCCGGTGTATAAAATAACCGAAAATCATCGTCATAAAGACGTCTGCATTAGCTTCTTCGCTGCCGGGGCTTATCATATTTTTCTTTGTCAGCTCCTTAAAGTAAACGATTAAATGCTTTTTCACGGATTGCGGATATACGACAATATCCTGCAGGACGTCTTCGAACAGTTCCGGTTCGCGCAGGCAGATGCGGAACACTTCTTTTTTTTGTTCCAATTGCTGCAGAAGGGTCGCGGCGAAATGAAGAAGATCCTCATACAGATCGCCTTCCGCCTTGGTGATCATGCTTTCCGGAACCGGTGTCTGCTGTTCAATCATGGCTTTCATTAATCCTTGTTTGTTTTTAAAATTACGGAAAATCGTTGCTTCACTTACTTTTGCTTTTTCTGCGATTTCTTTTGTTGTCGCTGCGCGGTATCCTTTTTGGATGATCAGATTCATCGCGGCGTCAATAATTCTCTTGTTCGTCGTTCTCAACATGTTTCACCTCGCGTAAATACTGGCAGGACAAGTATACACCCGCCCTGCCCGTCAATAAAGAGGGAAACCTAGCATGAAGCGCGTTTGACAATCGTAATCTTGCCGTTTGTCCCGTCCACCGTGACGATATCTCCGTCGTTGAGCCTGTCAGTCGCGGCACGTGTGCCGAGAACGGCCGGGAGCCCGTATTCTCTCGCGATGATCGCTGCATGTGACAGGATGCCGCCCGTGTCCGTAATGACGGCCTTTGCATCCTGGAACAGACTGGTCCACAGCGGTGTCGTCATTTTGCAGACAAGCACGTCTCCTGTTGAAAAACGGGAAAATTCACTTGCGTCACGAATGACTTTCACCGGGCCGCTTGCGATTCCGCTTGACGCCGCAAGTCCGTAAATTTGATGTTCAGTGTTTTTTTCATCTTCTGTGATGGAGCCGGTAATCTGTTCAGCCGTTTTCAGCTGTTCCGAAGTCGGAGTCCCGAGATAAGCGGGGGCTTCAAGCAATTGATATTGCTGGAAGAGCTGTTTTCGTTCAGCGGCTTTTTCCTGCATCGGAACCGGCGACACGAGCGCTTTCTCGACTTCATCGCTGTATAAGTACCACATATCCTCCCGATCATCGATTACGCCTTGTTTTTGAAGCAGCTCGCCGATTTTCAGAAGGCAAAGGCGCGCTTTGGCGTCCAGCATCGCATCAATATAAAAATGGTGATCATCTTTGATGACGGATGAAGACAATGTCCACTGATAATAGCGGTCAAACGTCTCCCGAAAGCCGTCACCTTCAATTCTATCCATAAAGTCGGCGTAGAGCTGTTTTCGTTTTTCTATCGTTTTATGAAACTCACTGTCAAAATCGTATCCGTTCCGGACATAGTTCTGAATGTTGGCCAAAGCGAAATAAGGGTTTTCCGCCCAAGTTTCTTCAATCAGATCATGACTTTTCACGGATCTCCAGCCGTATTCCTGTAAAAATTGACCGACTTGTTCGAGAAAGCGTTTTCCCTCATTTGATTGCAGAAGCGTCTGATGCAGCTCATCGGCATGAGAAACCGTAAAGACGCGCCGCAGCTCAGGGCTGTCTTTTACTTGTCCGGAAAGCAGCCAGAGCTGTCTGTCGGTCTCCAATGACTTATTCATGACGCCAGCCAGCATTTCGTACAGAAGGGATGTGTTTTCTTTCTCAACCTGTCCGTACATGGATTCCAGTATCATGTTTAACGCAACCTGCGGAAAGACAATATTGAAATGTTCTGCGTATCCTTTTAAATAGAAGTCTTGCAGGTTTCGGAACGCATCAAGGGCAGTCTCCGGCGTATGGTCTGTATGCGCCAGTTCGTCCAGCTTTTGATAAAAAGGCAGAAAGGTTTCCTGAATAATATCGTACATGCGGTCAGCCAAGACGGGGAAAAGCGCTTCTAACTGTTCTGCGGGCAGCTTGTCGTCCGTCTTATGCTGTCTGGAAAAAACACGGCCCTGATGAAGTTTGACACGCTCGATTTCGATGCCCATTACAGGGAATGCCTTCGTGCTCTCTTTGAGGCCGTATTCCAAAGCCGGCACAATGAGTGAGGCGAATAACGGGCTGACGGGGCCTTCAATATTGGCCTCCATATTGAGCCAAAAATCTTTCTGATCCCGGGGCGTCATGATAAATTCCCGTTCTTCGTCTGCCGCCTTCTGATCCTGCACGATCGTTGTAATCGGCCTAGCCTGAAGCAGATACAGCTTATTTTCGGCAAATCCGAATTCGAGATCCACGGGATAACCGTACAGTTCTTCCGTCTTTATCGTCAGCATGGCAAGCTCTTTGATGCTCTCGTCATCAAGGCAGAAGCGGTTTCTCATGTCAGCGGTCGTCTCTTTTTCCGTCACGCCTTCGTCTTTAGAAACGATATACATTTCTTTTAAGCCGATTTCTTTTTCAATCTGAAATGTGTCTTTATTGACGATAAATGTGTCGGGCGTCACGCTGCCGGAGACGATTGCTTCTCCGAGACCGTAGCTCGCGCTGATCATCAGCTCTCCGTCATCATGTGTGACGGGGTTGCGGCTGAAAATGACTCCTGAAACCTCGGAATTGATGAGACCTTGCACGACAACACCCATTAACGGTTCTGCGGTGTCATTGTTCATTTTCTCTTTATAACCGCTGACCCGCGCCGAGAAGAAGGAAGCCCAGCATTCTTTCACTTTTCCGAGAAACTCTTCTTCTGTTTTGATATTTAAATAGGTTTCGTACTGACCAGCGAAAGAAGCGCCTTCAAGATCTTCGGACGCGGAGGAGGAACGTACGGCGACAGAGGCGTATGATTCTCTCAATTCATAAAACGACGCGGTCAGTTCCTCCCGAAGCTCTTTTGAAAACGTGCCGTTCATAATGGCGCGCTCCATCTGTTCCTGATCTGCTTGAAGCCCGTTGTCTTCCATAAAACGTGTCAGGGCATTCGTCTGAATGATAAAACCGCCGGGAACGGGCAGCCCGTTTTTCGTCAGTTTAATCAGGTTCATTCCTTTTGCTCCTGCAGAGCGGCTCGATTCTTCCGCTTTTTGAAATCGCACTGAATACATGCGGTATGACCCCCTTTTTTTTCCTCATCCAAGAAAATGATAGTAAACACTATCATTACATTGTAAAGAGGGAGGAAGAAACTGTCAAAGATACAAAGACCTAAACCTTCTCATCCTTTCGGCTGAAGAAAGGTAATTCGATTCATCTGGTTAATGGTTCAATGGATTTATATTCACAATTTTTTTGACAGATGATTGAAGACTGCTGAAAAAGGGTATTGTGATAGCAGGGGAACGATTGTCCGATTCTTCATTTTTTACTATAATCAGATGAGATGAAGAATTCCCGAGGAGGGTTTTTGTGATTACAAAAGCCGTTTTTGCATTATGTTTCCCTTTTATGCTGGTCGTCCTTTTTACGCGCGTCACGTTTAACCACTATGTGGCGATCGCTCTCACAGCCGCACTGCTTTTCGCATCCTATTTAAAGGGTTACACCGAAACGTATTTTATCGTTGGATTGGATGTCGTATCGCTGGTGGCCGGAGGGCTGTACATGGCCAAAAAAGAAGCAGACAAAAAGAAAGACAATGCCTGACATGGTGAATATGAAATAGAATGCCTGCTTTTACGCCATAAAAGCAGGTTTTTTATACAAAAATTGACTTGGTAAAAACAAACCATCGAACTTTAGTTCGTATTTTTAGTGATTTTGCCCGTCATTGTGTTACTATATCAATAGGAAGATTTCGTAAAGAAACGGAGGCTTTTTTGTGAAAGATCGTTTTGAGTTAGTCTCGAAATATCAGCCCCAGGGAGATCAGCCGCAAGCGATTGAGAAGCTTGTCAAAGGCATACAGGAAGGCAGAAAACACCAGACTCTCCTGGGTGCGACAGGGACGGGCAAAACCTTTACCGTGTCCAATCTGATTAAAGAAGTGAATAAACCGACACTGGTCATTGCCCATAACAAAACCCTTGCCGGACAGCTGTACAGCGAGTTTAAGGAGTTTTTCCCGAACAATGCTGTCGAATATTTTGTCAGCTATTACGATTACTATCAGCCGGAGGCGTACGTGCCTCAAACGGATACTTTTATAGAGAAAGACGCAAGCATTAATGATGAAATTGATAAACTGAGACACTCCGCGACATCCTCTCTGTTTGAACGGAGAGATGTCATTATTATTGCGAGTGTGTCATGCATATACGGTCTCGGTTCGCCTGAAGAATACCGGGAAATGGTTGTGTCGCTCAGACCGGAAATGGAGATTGAGCGGAACGAGCTGCTGAGAAAGCTTGTGGATATCCAGTATGCCCGCAATGATATCGACTTTCAGCGCGGGACGTTCCGCGTGCGCGGAGACGTTGTGGAAATCTTCCCGGCTTCCCGTGACGAACATTGTATCAGAGTGGAATTTTTCGGAGATGAAATTGAGCGGATCAGAGAGGTCGACGCTTTGACCGGAGAAATTCTCGGCGACCGTGACCATGTCGCGATTTTCCCGGCTTCCCACTTCGTCACCCGGGCGGAAAAGATGGAAAAAGCGATTCTGAATATTGAACAGGAGCTTGAGGAGCGCTTGAAAGTGATGCACGAAAACGGCAAGCTCCTTGAAGCGCAGCGGCTTGAGCAGCGGACGAGATATGATCTTGAAATGATGCGGGAAATGGGTTTTTGCTCAGGGATCGAGAACTATTCAAGACATTTGACGCTCCGACCGCCGGGCTCTACGCCGTATACGCTGCTTGATTATTTTCCGGATGATTTTATGATTGTCGTTGATGAATCACATGTGACGATTCCGCAGGTGCGCGGCATGTTCAACGGTGACCAGGCGAGAAAACAGGTGCTTGTCGATCACGGGTTCCGCCTGCCGTCAGCGCTTGACAACCGTCCGCTCCGATTCGAGGAATTTGAGAAACACATGCACAATATCGTGTACGTGTCGGCGACTCCGGGACCGTATGAAATTGAGCATACGCCGGAAATGATCGAGCAGATCATCAGACCGACGGGACTCCTCGATCCCCTCATTGACGTCCGGCCGATCGAAGGACAGATTGATGATCTGATCGGCGAGATACAGGCGAGGATTGAACGGAATGAACGCGTTCTCGTGACGACTTTAACGAAAAAAATGTCAGAGGATCTGACCGATTATCTCAAGGAAATCGGCATCAAGGTCAATTATCTGCATTCCGAGATTAAGACGCTTGAACGGATTGAAATCATCCGTGACCTCCGCCTCGGAAAACATGATGTGTTAATCGGCATCAACCTGCTGAGGGAAGGGCTTGATATTCCGGAAGTGTCACTTGTCGCCATTCTCGATGCGGATAAAGAAGGCTTTCTCCGTTCTGAGCGTTCGCTGATTCAGACGATCGGACGGGCGGCACGAAACGCGGAAGGCCGCGTCATCATGTATGCCGATAAAATCACGAATTCGATGGAAATCGCGATTAATGAAACGAAGCGCCGCCGGGAACAGCAGGAGCGCTTTAACGAAATTCACGGCATTACGCCGCAAACGATCAATAAGGAAATCCGCGATGTGATCCGCGCGACGCAGGCCGCTGAGGATAAAGAAGAATATAAAACAAAAGCCGCGCCTAAACTGGCGAAGATGACGAAGAAAGAACGCCAGAAAGTCGTTGAGCAAATGGAGCACGAAATGAAAGAAGCGGCCAGAGCGCTTGATTTCGAGCGGGCGGCAGAGCTTCGTGATTTACTGTTAGAGCTTAAAGCGGAAGGATGATGAACACATGGCAATTGACCGGATCGAGGTGAAAGGCGCAAGGGCGCACAATTTAAAAAACATTGATGTAACGATTCCGCGGGATCAGCTCGTCGTCGTGACGGGGCTGTCCGGATCGGGAAAATCATCCCTTGCCTTTGACACCATTTACGCGGAAGGACAGAGGCGGTATGTTGAATCGCTTT
This sequence comes from Bacillus sp. IS1, assembly GCF_032461585.1. NCBI lineage: Bacteria > Bacillati > Bacillota > Bacilli > Caryophanales > Bacillaceae > Bacillus > Bacillus sp. IS1. The sequence continues at coordinate 595,173 of NZ_JAWCWR010000002.1, forward strand.
CTGCCTATGCGCGCCAATTTTTAGGGCAGATGGATAAGCCGGACGTTGATGCGATCGAAGGGCTTTCTCCGGCGATCAGCATTGACCAGAAAACAACAAGCCGCAATCCGCGGTCAACCGTCGGAACGGTAACGGAGATTTATGATTATCTCCGGCTGCTGTACGCGAGAGTCGGGAAGCCGCACTGCCCGGAGCACGGCATTGAAATTACGTCGCAAACGATTGAACAGATGGTTGACCGGATTCTTGAATATCCGGAGCGGACGAAGCTTCAAGTGCTTGCGCCGATCATCTCAGGCAGAAAAGGCGCCCATGTCAAAGTGCTTGACCAAATCAGAAAGCAAGGTTACGTAAGGGTGCGGATTGACGGAGAAATGGCCGAGCTTTCCGACGAGATTGAACTTGAAAAAAACAAAAAGCATTCTATTGAAGTAGTCATTGACCGGATTGTCGTCAAGGAAGGGGTTGCCGCCCGGCTTTCCGACTCACTGGAAACCGCGCTCCGCTTAGGGGAAGGCCGTGTCATGATAGATATCATCGGTCAGGAGGAGCTGATGTTCAGCGAGCATCACGCCTGTCCGCTGTGCGGTTTTTCTATCGGAGAGCTTGAACCCCGGCTGTTTTCGTTTAACAGCCCGTTCGGCGCCTGCCCGACTTGTGACGGTCTCGGCTTGAAGCTGGAAGTGGACCCTGAGCTCGTCATTCCCAATCCTGAGCTGTCATTAAAAGAACACGCCATCGCGCCGTGGACGCCGATCAGTTCACAATATTATCCGCAGCTGCTTCAGGCGGTCTGCCGCCATTACGGCATTGATATGGAGACTCCGGTCAAAGACCTGCCGAAGCATCAGCTTGATAAAGTGCTGTACGGCAGCGGCGATGAACGGATCTACTTTAAATACGAGAATGATTTCGGACAAGTGCGCGAAAATGAAATTGAATTTGAAGGTGTGCTGCGCAATATCGAGAGACGGTATAAAGAGACAAGCTCCGATTATATCCGTGAACAGATGGAGCAGTACATGTCACAGAAGCCGTGCCCGACGTGCAAAGGCTACCGGCTGAAGAAAGAAGCGCTTGCCGTTTTGGTTAACGGGCGCCATATCGGCACCATTACCGAGCTTTCCGTCGGCGATGCGCTGGAATTTTTCAAAAACCTGACGCTGTCTGAGAAAGATATGCAGATTGCCGATTTAATTTTAAGAGAGATTGTTGAGCGGCTCAGCTTCTTAGATAAAGTCGGTCTTGATTACCTGACGCTGAGCCGGGCGGCGGGAACGCTGTCAGGCGGAGAAGCCCAGCGCATCAGGCTTGCGACGCAGATCGGCTCCCGTTTGTCAGGCGTCCTGTACATTCTTGATGAGCCGTCCATCGGCCTTCACCAGCGTGACAATGACCGTCTGATCAGTGCGCTGAAAAACATGAGGGATCTCGGCAACACACTGATTGTCGTTGAGCATGATGAAGATACGATGATGGCTGCCGATTATTTGATAGATATCGGTCCGGGCGCCGGCATTCACGGCGGCCGCGTCATATCGGCGGGGACGCCTGAAGAAGTGATGAATGATGCGGACTCTCTGACCGGACGTTATTTGTCAGGGGCTCAATTCATCCCTATGCCTCCGGAGAGAAGAAAGCCTGACGGCCGGTTCATTGAAATTAAGGGCGCTTCAGAAAACAACCTGAAAAAAGCGAACGCCAAATTTCCGCTCGGCACTTTTACGGCGGTGACAGGTGTGTCCGGTTCCGGAAAAAGCACGCTTGTGAATGAAATTCTGCATAAGGCGCTTGCGCAAAAGCTTCATAAAGCCAAAGCGAAACCGGGAAGCCATAAAGAAATCAAAGGCCTTGACCACCTTGATAAGGTGATCGACATCGACCAGGCACCGATCGGCCGGACACCGAGATCAAACCCGGCAACTTACACGGGTGTGTTTGATGATATCCGCGATGTATTCGCGCAGACAAATGAAGCAAAGGTGCGCGGCTATAAAAAAGGCCGGTTCAGTTTTAATGTAAAAGGGGGGCGCTGTGAGGCCTGCCGCGGCGACGGCATCATCAAAATTGAGATGCACTTCCTTCCTGACGTGTACGTTCCGTGTGAAGTGTGCCACGGCAAACGTTACAACCGGGAAACGCTTGAGGTCACATACAAAGGAAAAAGCATTTCTGACGTTCTGGATATGACGGTGGAAGATGCTCTGTCTTTCTTTGAAAATATCCCGAAAATCAAACGCAAGCTTCAAACGCTTGCCGATGTCGGACTCGGGTATGTGACGCTCGGCCAGCCGGCGACGACGCTGTCAGGCGGAGAAGCGCAGCGCGTCAAGCTTGCTTCCGAACTGCATAAGCGTTCCACCGGCCGGACGCTGTATATTTTGGACGAACCGACGACAGGCCTCCACGTTGATGATATCGCAAGGCTTTTGGTTGTGCTTCAAAGACTCGTCGATAACGGAGATACCGTTTTGGTCATTGAACACAATCTCGATATCATTAAAACGGCGGACTACATCGTCGATCTGGGACCTGAAGGCGGAGCGGGCGGCGGCATGATCGTAGCCTCCGGGACGCCTGAAGAAGTTGTCGAAGTGAAAGAATCATATACGGGCCGCTATCTGAAACCGGTAATAGAACGTGATAAAAAACGGATGAAAACATTGCTGGCCGAAAAAGAAACGGCAGCCACGTAATAGATCAATAAAAACAGCCCAAAACTCATCGGTTTTGGGCTGTTGTTGTTACAGGCTTTTTTTCTGTTGGGGAAGCTGTCTGCTTAAATGCATTAAGTCCTGCAGAATATGGGTGCTGCTGCTGTCCAGCAGCACTTTTATATATTGGATATCATGGGAAATGGGAAGAGGGGCTGCTTTGATCTGTTCCAATTCAGCCAGCATTTCGCTGTTCATTCTTTTCTGTTCGCGAATTAAATTTCGAAGACTCTCTTCCGTTACTTGGGCGTTTTCGGGATCTTTCTCCATTTGTATGTCCTCCTTGCATACGGTCAGGCTTTGTTACATATTGTAATCGGTTCGGGGAAAAGATTCTATAGTGAAATCTCTGAAATCAAAAATTACGTATAACGAAGCATGTCCTTAGCATGAAAATGAAACCCGCCCATTCGTCATACGTATGTATAAGGAAGGGTTTTTACATTACGGCACAGGGAGTGTTTTTATTGAACCGAAATCAAGCGATTATCGCATCAATCTGTTATTTCAGCGTGTTTCTCGCGCCGCTCATTCTTCCGATTGTGGCTTACTTTGTCGTCGATGAAAAAGAGACGAAGCGGCATGCCATGCGCGCTCTGATTTCCCATATCATTCCGTTTGCGGGATTGCTGATTGTGACCGCGGGTGTTGTCGGCGGATTGATTACGGCTCAAGGGGAGAGTATGGTGCCCGTTTTTGTTATGATAACAGGAGCAGCTGTTTATTTTCTGATCCTCATCGGAATGGTCATTTGGAATATCGTGCAGGGAATTAAGGTGTTACGCCAGGTGTAAGAAAAGTCGGGGGAGGAGTTTTGTATGAAACAGGAGAAAGAACGGATTTTAAAGCTTGTGGAAGACGGCATGCTGACGGCGCAGGAAGCACTGACGCTCATTGAAAAACTGGATCATGAATATAAAGAAAAAGAAGAGCAGATCACCGCATTATCTGCGGAGGTCCAGGAACCTGCGGAAGATTTCGAAAGCGGGGCAAAAGGAAGTCAAAAGCCGTCGCTCGGGGCGAAGCTGTTCGACTGGATTGATTCTGCCGTCAAAAAAGTGAAGGAAGCGGATCTTGATCTGAATTTCGGCCACGCACACGAAGTGCAGCATATTTTTCAATTTAAAGACAGTGAATTCTCGGCCATTGATATGCAGATCGCAAACGGCAGCGTCAATATCGTGCCGTGGGCGGATGAAGATATCAGAGCGGAGTGCCAGGCGAAAGTGTACCGGGCGGACAGTCAGGAGGCGGCGCGCACCGCATTTCTTCAGCACATTGAGTGTGAAGTGAAGGGCAATAAGTTTTTTGTCCGCACGGAAAAGAAAACGATGAAAACCAATGTCACGCTTTATGTTCCCCAGAAAGAGTACGATAAGATAAGAGTGAAGCTGTTTAACGGACCGATCAGAGGGGAACATTTACATGTAAAAGAATTCTCGGCGAAAACGACAAACGGCGTTCTGTCATTTTCTCATTTGACGGCTGATAAAGCGTCGGCGGAAACAGCTAACGGACAAATCAAACTGGCCGGACATCAATGCGGAGCGATTGAAGCGGAAACGATCAACGGCTTGATTGATTTGCGCGGATCGAGTGAATCCATTGACGTTCAAAGCTTTAACGGCAATATCATGCTTACCGTGACAGCGCCGCACTGCCGCTCCATCTACACGAAAACGACGACCGGAAACGTGGAGATCGCTCTGCCTGATGATTCGGCGGTGAAAGCGGAGCTGAAAAGCAATCTCGGCTCTCTCAGCCATGAGCTGATTGATGCGGAAATTTTAAAGGAAAAGAATGATACCATTCAAAAAGAACTGATGCTGGCATCAAATCAAGGCCATGATCAGCATCTCTCGATTTTCTCAGAATCGTTAACAGGAGCCATTAAGCTCAAGCATACTCAGAGGTGATTGGATGAAAAGACTTTACCGTTCAGAAAAAAATCGTAAAATTGCCGGCGTCGTCGGCGGTTTGGCGGAGTACATCAATATGGATGCGTCGCTTTTGCGCATTATCACCGTTGTATTAGCGCTTGTCATGCCGGGAATCGTGCCGATTGTATATATTATCTGGTGTTTTGTTGTACCTTTAGAAGGAGATTTGAAATAAATGATCAAATGGGCAGTCAGCATTTTAGTAAATGCGTTATTATTAATCGTTATCGCGGGATATTTTGATTCCGTCCATATCAGCAGTATCGGAGCGGCTGTCATCGCCAGTGTGATTCTTTCTGTGTTAAATGTGCTGATCAAACCGATCATCGTCATATTGACATTGCCTGTCACGGTTGTGACCCTCGGCCTCTTTCTGTTTGTCATCAACGCCATTACGTTAATGATGACCGCAGCCTTGATGGGAGACAGCTTTCAGATTGATGGGTTCGGCACCGCCATTTGGGCATCCGTCGTGCTGTCCGTTTTCCACTTGCTGATCCAAAAAGGCATATTGGAGCCGCTTAGAAAAGGGTAAAAAACGAGCTGTCCCGAGAGGGCAGCTTTTTTATGTGCGTTTTACATAAGCGGCGGCCTCCTGACGCAACATAATGCATAGGGAGGTAATGAGATGAAACTTGTGATGACGCTCTTTTTTCTGATTGGTTTGCTTTGTGTGAGTCCTTCTGCGGATGCGGCGCGCAAAGAATCGGCAATCCCCGTGAATCAGCAGGAATTCGGACAGCCGCCTCATTACATACCGCTTCTGGAGAACCCTCCCCAAATCGAAGTAAAGGCGGAAATGAAAAGAAACCTGTTCATACAGGCTCATGTACGGAATGCTGACTATCAAGCGTTTTCGGCGTTTCTTTTTTATAAACAAAGCAATGAGCTGGGGTTTAAAATGGTGCCGATGGAGCCCGCGCCAGGCGCAATCCGGCTGTTTACGGCCCAGGTTTCAAAACGGGATATCTGGAATGGAGAATTGGAATATTACCTCGTTTTCACCAATGGCAGACAGCGGGCGGAATCGGAGAAAAAGCGGCTGAAGCTGGACGGCTATCAAGCCGATTTGAATCATATTCCCGAGCTGATGATTACGGAACTTGCGGTTGATACGAAAAATGAAGACGGCGCTGATGCCTATGAATTTATCGAGGTGTATAACACGACGGACAGGCCCATTCATTTTAAAGACTATCATATCCGCTACCGCTATCCGAAGGAAGGGCCGGAATCAGACATGATATGGAGGCCGAAAGAAGATACCGTCATTCCGTCAGGCGGGACTTACGTGTTTTGGCTGAGACGCGCCGCATCAGAACTGACGATAGATGATTTCAACCGCTATTACGGGACACGCCTGAAGGAGGGAAAACATCTCGCCGTCATCGAAGGGACGGACGGAATGTCCAACGGCCGCCCGCGTACGGTGGTGCTGTCGGCAAATACCGGAAAGGGTATCGCCTCAGCGCATTACCGTAAACACGCTTTCCGCCGGCTGACTTCTTTGCTGTACAAATATCCGCTGAACGGAACGGGAGAATTGCTGAAGATCTCCACGAGCGAGCATAAGCCGTCACCGGGCTCCGTTTTTCAGGCGCAGATCCCGCAGCAGAAAAGGGTGATAAAACCTGACAAGGAAAAACCGGTCATCGAAGACCTTACAGACAGAAAGCCCGTCCGGCCCGCTGAAAGCATTGAATTAAAGGCTGACATAAAAGACAAAAACCTTGTCAAAACAGCCGCGTTTTATTACCGGACCAATGAGAAAAAACCATTCAAACGAATTCTGGCCGAAAAAGACCGTAACGACAGCTTATACCATCACATTCTTTATTCCCCGGAACTGCTCGGCCAGGATCAGCTTGAGTATTATATCGCAGCCAGTGATGGAGAAAATGAAGCAAAAACGCCCGTCAAGATGATTGACATTGAACAGACGAGCAAATCACACGGACTCAGAATGAATGTTGAACCCGAAGATACGATATCCGGCACCTATCTGCTCAAAGCGACTTCCGACGTCAGCCCCGATAAGATCAAGCTGTGGATTGACGGCAAACGGCAGGAGACCCGGCCGGCCTTGGAAAAAGAAGTCTATTTCGCCTTCGATGCCCGGAAAACGAATCTTTATTTTCAAAACACCGTCATGATGGAAAACGAGGTGCTGCACATTTTTGACGATCCGTCTCACCGCTACAGAACACACTCGGTTCTCCTTCCGGAACGTCTGCTGCAAAAAGGGGGCAAAACACAGAAAGTATCCATCCGTTCGGGCTCAAAGGTTTCTCCGTATGACACGGGAGAGAATCGGGATGATTTTGTCGTGAAACATGCCCGTCTGGTGCTTTCGGACGGAACGGTGATCAAAGATGGGAAGACGGACCCGGCTGAGCAGCTGTTTATCGGTGACGGCAGGCGGGCGAATCAGCAGAAGACCTTCTCATTCCGCCTGCCGGATCATTTGTTTACGTCACGGCTGCTGCCGTGGAACACGGCGAAGCTTTCTGAAGGCTATCACCATATTTTTGTTAGCGACGGTGAGGAGCAGCTGAGCCAGTCTGTGCGGGTGGACAATACGGGGCCGAAGATTGTCCCGAATATTAAAGAAGGCGCGGCGCTGAAAGGTAATGTTGAGCTGAATGCGGACATCCGTGACAAATGGAGCAAAGTGGAAGAGGTCAAAGCGTTTTTGGACGGAGAAAGCATTACGCTCCCGCATCACACGTCATCAGCCGATCTTAAGCCCGGAAAGCATACCCTTACTATCATTGCGGCAGACCTTGCCGGAAATGAAACAACCTCCGTCCGCACCTTCCATATCAAACGGGAGGAGCCGAACCAGCCGGAGCTTGCCGATCAAAAAATCGGCGCCCACAAAGCAAAGCTGTCCGTCCGGGTAAAAGACCCGACGAAGGATGACATGAATGTATCATTTTACCGGGGCTTCCGTTATACCGCGCGGAATCCGGGCAGCGTGAAAGTGTATAAACACGCCTCATTAACGGAACCGCCGAGGGGCATAAAAGAAAATGAAATGCCGTTTACCCTGCCTGAAATGAACCGCATCTCGGCAAATGACGGAAAAACCGTTTCGACGGAAAGTATGGAGCGTTTTCCTTATCACCGATTCGAAGTCTCCGTTGACCCGTCTATCGACGAAACGGATCTGGCCGAGGCGGTCTGGAAAGGAAGCTCTCTGCCCGGCCGAAAGGTAACTATGTATATTTGGAATTACCGGACAAGCCGCTGGCAGGAGGCGGACAGCGTCCTTGCCAAAGATAAAAAGCCGTTTACATTAAAAGCCGCCGTTTCCGCAGCGGATGTGGTGAAGAACTCAAAAATGAATGTCATCGTGCAGGATCAAATACCGGCGAAAGGCAATTACACGTTTGTCTGGATGTCGGATACACAGTATTACGCACAAGGGCACCCGCACATTTTTGACAAAATGACGGAGTGGATCAAAGAAAATAAGGAAAAGCACAATATTAAATATGTCTTTCATACCGGTGATATCGTCGATGATTCAATGGTGATGAAACAGTGGAAAAACGCCGATCACTCCATGCGGACGCTTGACAAGGCGGGGATTCCGTACGGAGTGCTTGCCGGCAATCACGACGTCGGCCATAAAGACGGCACATACCGAACCTTCGGGGATTTCTTCGGGAGCCGACGGTTTGAACAGAACATGCATTACGGCGGATCATACAAAAATAACCGCGGGCATTATGACCTGCTGTCGGCAAGCGGGAACGATTTTATTATGATTTATATGGGCTGGGGCATTGGGGAACAAGAGATTGACTGGATCAATCAAGTGCTAAAGAGGTATCCGGACCGAACCGCCATCTTATGCTTTCATGAGTACTTGCTTGTGAGCGGAAATCGAAGTCCGATCGGGGAAACGATCTATCGAAAAGTCGTCAAGCCGAATCGCAATGTGGCGATGGTATTAAGCGGCCATTACCATAACGCCATGAAAAAAACCGATGCGCTTGACGATGACGGGGACGGAAAACCGGACCGCCTCGTCCACCAAATTCTGACCGACTACCAGGACGGTCCGGAAGGAGGACAGGGCTTTATGCGCATGATGCAATTCGATCAGGCCGCCAATCAGGTTCACATGTTCTCCTACTCGCCGTACACGGATGACATCAATTACTATGACACCGATCTGTTCGCTGATAAAGACGAATTCTCAGCAGAAATGGATTTACAGCCGAAGAGGAAAAGGGTGGCGACCGATTATTTTGAATGCAACGTTTATACGAACGAACTGCTCGGTCATAAAAAACACGTAAAAAGCGGAAAAACCGCAAATTGGATCTGGGACGGCCTGCAGCCTGATTCCGTTTATTACTGGTACACCGTCGTTAAGGACCCGTACAACGGCAAAACAATATCACCGCTGTGGATGTTCAAAACGGGAAATACGCCGTATCGCCCGGCTCCGGATCAGTTTGATTTCAGGCATGCCTCAACCCCATAAAAATACAGCCTGCTGATCACTCAGAAGAAAATCTGACGGTCAGCAGGATTTTTTCTGTACGATAAGTGCTTTTGACTTTTTTATGTCCCTTTTCTATACTAAAATCGATTGGTTTTCGTAATATGCAGGAGGAAACATAATGAACAGTAAAACCGGGACAAAAGAAAGAATTATTCAAACCTCTGCATATCTTTTTCAGATTCAGGGATACCATGCGACTGGTTTGAACCAAATTATAAAAGAGAGCGGAGCACCCAGGGGGTCTGTGTATCATCACTTTCCAAACGGAAAAGTAGAACTCGCCATTGCGGCGATCAAATATACGGGAAGATGCGTTGAAAAGCAAATACAGAATAGTATGTCTCAATTCGCGGACCCTATAGAAGCGATTCAGCACTTTATTCATGTAACTGCTGAACAGTTTAATGATCCGCAGAATATTGAGGGCGTGCCGGTTGGATTGCTGGCGGGTGAGACCGCTCTGATCAATGAAACGTTAAGATGCACATGTGTTGAGGTGTTCAAGAAGTGGACGGATGTGTTTGCGGCAAAATTTCTTGAGCATGGGTTTGAACAAGAGGAAGCGGAGAAGCTCGGGGTGACAATCAACTCGATGATTGAAGGCGCAATCATGTTTTCACTGGCTCATAAAAACAAAGAACCGCTGCTGCTGATTTCAAAACAGGTTCCGTATATTGTCCAAAACAGAGGGTAGCATTTTATGACTCTTTTCTTTATAAAAATAGCTACCAGAACCCCGGCCTCTTTGTTTTGACAGAGTCATAGAGAACATTCACCGGCTTGATTTGAAAATGGCAGATCAAAAAAACATCTCCAACCCGTAACGGTTGGAGATGTTTCATTTCACCCTGTCCATATAATGCACGAATGTGTAGCGGTCGCCTCTGTAGGCGGATTTGACGTGCTCAAAGGCAGTGCCGTCCGCCAGATAAGTGGTCCGCTTGATATAGAGGACGGGGGCGCCGGGCTGGATACCGAGCAGCTCAGCTTCTTCCTCGGAAGCGACTCCCGGTTCAAGCTCTTGTTTTGCCCGTGAGATCGGCATCTGATTGTACGCTTCAATATGCTCATACATGGATGATTGAAAATGGGAGGCGTCCAGTTTTCCCGCCTTGTCAAACGGGATGTACGAGGCTTCAATCGCCATCGGGATATCATTCGCCAGCCGGACGCGGATGATTTTATGAAGCGTTGCCGGATAGCCGCATCCCAGGATAGAAGATAATTCTTCCGTCGCCTGAATCAGCTGGTATTCGGCAAGTCTGCTCCCCGGCTTCATGCCCCGGCTTCTCATATCTTCCGTAAAGCTTGTCAGCCCTTGAAGCGGCTGTTCCATCTTCAGTTTGCTGACGAACGTTCCCCGGCCTTTCTGCCTATATAAAAATCCTTCATTCACCAGATTGGAAAGCGCTTGGCGCACCGTCATTCGGCTGATGCCGAATTGTTCGGCGTATTCCCGCTCCGACGGAAGCAGCGCATCCGCTTTCAGCTCGCCGTTTTTGATTTGTGTTTTTAATTGTTCCATAATCTGAAAGTAAATCGGAATCGGAGATTGTTTATCAATCTGCATAGGTCAAATCCTTTCAATCGCCGCCCGCAGCCTTTTCATCAATCAAGACCGTCACATCCGGATGCGCGTGCAGGGCGGAGGCGGGGAATGCTTCGCTGATGCGCCCGTCCAGAAGCTGCTTCACCGCGTGGGCCTTGCTTTTTCCGGATGCCATGATCAAAATCCGTTTGCCGGACAAAATCGTCCCGATCCCCATTGTCAGGGCTTTTACAGGGACTTGATCAATTGACGGAAAGTACCGCGCATTCGCCTGTCTTGTCTCTTCATTCAGCTCAACAACATGGGTTCGGGATTCAAATGGCGTCCCGGGTTCATTAAAGCCGATATGGCCGTTGTGTCCGATGCCTAAAAGCTGTATATCCGCTCCGCCGAGTGTTTGAATCAATCGGTCATAGCGTCCGCATTCGGCATCAAGATCGTCTGCCCGTCCGTCAGGGAGAAAGTGGCGGTCCTTTCGGCTGTCGATATGTGCAAAAAAATGTGTATTCATATAATAATGATAGCTGTTTTTGTCCTCGGGAGAAAGCCCGGCGTATTCATCAAGGTTGATCGTCGTGACATTTCGGAATGACAAGCCCTCTGAGCGGTGCATCCGCACAAGTTCTTTGTATACGCCTTCAGGAGTGCCCCCCGTCGCAAGGCCGAGAACGGCATCCGGCTTTTGTTTCACTGTTTCAGCGATAATCGCTGCGGCTTTTTCACTTAATTCTTCATAATGTCTGCATGTGATAACGTTCATGTCCAATCAGCCTCCCTTGAGATATATGCGGTGTTTCCGCGGCAAATCGTGGCTAGCACGCCGCACTGTCCGTCCGTCAGAACAACGTCGGCGTCTTTTCCTTCGGCGATGCTTCCTTTACGGTCGAATATGCCGAGGCGGCGGGCCGCATTTGCCGATGTCATATTTGCTATATCCAGCCATGAGCAGTTTGTAAACCTGCGCATGAGCGCTGCGCCTTCATTCATTTTTAAAATGGAACCGGCCAGCGTCCCGTCAGAGAGAAGCGCCGTGTCCCCGCGAACGGTGACTTTTTGTCCGCCGAACTCGTATTCTCCGTCCTTAAGCCCTTTTGCCCGCATGGAGTCTGTAATCATGATCAGGTTTTGGCTTCCTTTCGCCAAATAGGCAAGCTTTACAGCCAGAGGATGGGAATGAATGCCGTCAGTGATCAGCTCCGCCGTGATGCGGCCGCAGGCGAGAGCCGTACCGATGCCCCCCGGCTCACGGTGATGAAAGGAGCTCATGGCATTGAAGAGGTGCGTCATATGCACCGCCCCGGCATCCGCCGCTTTTTGTAAAAGCTCGGCTCCTGCGTCTGTGTGTCCCATTGACGGGATGATGTTTTGGTTTTTTAAATAACGGATCAGGCTGAAATCAGGATCTTCTTCCGGCGCAAGCGTCACGATTTTGATCATCCCTCCCGAGAGCCGTTCCCATTTCTGAAAGAGCCCGGCATCAGCAGGAGTAATCCATTGTTTCGGCTGTGCTCCCGCCTTTTTCGGAGAGACAAACGGTCCTTCTAAATGAATGCCGATCAACTCAGCGCCTTTTTGGGCCTGCGGTGAGGAAGACGCCCATTTTTTGGCGTTGACGAGCGCTTTTTCAATGTTTTCGTGCTGCTGTGTGATCGTTGTCGCTAGAAAAGAGGTTGTTCCTTCTTCGGGCAGCCGGGCGGACATTGTATCAAGAGCTGCAACATCAGCATCCATCGTATCTGCGCCGTATCCGCCGTGAATATGAATATCAATCATTCCGGGAAGCGCATACGAGCCCGCGGGCGCCTTCCATTCCTTCTCATACGTTTCTTGCGGTCTTGTTTTCCCCGCGTAAGCAATGATGCCGTTCTTTATACCGAGAAATCCGTTTCGGATGATTTCTTCTTCTGTTACGATGTCCGCACCGCTGATTAACAAGCTTTCAGCCACTTTAAAACACGCCTTTCTGGTTAGTTGTTAGTTTTATTTTACTCCTTTTCAGACTAGTTATCTAGACCAGTTATGCCGGAATTGTATAAATCTGTTTTGGTTCAGACAGTAAAGTGATAAAATATAACTGTTCAAAGCTCGGAACATCCCAGAACAGGAGGAACATATCTTGGCAAAGGTTCGGACCAAAGACGTAATGGAGCAGTTCCATTTAGAATTGATCAGCGGAGAAGAAGGGATTAACCGCCCGATTACGATGAGTGATTTATCACGGCCCGGTATTGAAATCGCCGGTTATTTTACATATTACCCGAGAGAACGGGTGCAGCTTTTAGGAAAAACGGAGCTGTCATTTTTCGATCAGCTTCCCGAGGAAGATAAGAAACAGCGGATGAAATCGCTGTGCACCGATGTGACGCCGGCTATCATACTTTCCAGAGATATGCCGATCCCGCCGGAGCTTGTAGAAGCTTCCGAGCAAAACGGCGTGCCTGTGCTCAGATCCCCTCTGAAAACAACCAGGCTGTCAAGCCGGCTGACGAATTTTCTTGAGAGCCGTCTCGCGCCGACAACGGCCATTCACGGCGTGCTTGTGGATATATACGGCGTCGGCGTGCTCATTACGGGAAAAAGCGGAGTCGGTAAAAGTGAAACGGCGCTGGAGCTTGTCAAACGAGGCCATCGTCTTGTCGCGGATGACTGCGTTGAAATCCGGCAGGAGGATCAGGATACCCTTGTCGGGAACGCGCCTGATCTGATTGAGCATCTGCTCGAAATCAGGGGGCTCGGCATTATAAATGTCATGACGCTGTTCGGAGCGGGCGCCGTCAGAAGCAATAAAAGAATTACAATCGTCATGGACCTTGAGCTTTGGGAGCAAGGGAAACAATACGACCGTCTCGGACTTGAAGAAGAAAAAATGAAAATCATTGATACGGAAATTACAAAACTGACCATTCCCGTTCGCCCGGGGCGGAATCTCGCCGTTATTATCGAAGTTGCGGCGATGAACTTCAGATTGAAGCGGATGGGCTTAAATGCTGCCGAGCAATTCACGAATAAGCTGGCGGATGTCATTGAGGACGGCGAACAAGACGAATAGGAGTTGGCAATGATATGAATGAAGCAGGAACACCAATCAATCCGATTGCCTTTCAGCTCGGGCCGTTATCCGTGCACTGGTACGGAATCATTATCGGCGCGGGCGCGTTATTAGGGCTTTGGATGGCCATGAGGGAGAGTGAAAAGCGGGGGCTGAAAAAGGACATTTTTATTGATCTTGTTCTTTTCGCCATCCCGATCGCAATCATTTGCGCAAGGGCATATTATGTGCTTTTCGAGTGGAGCTATTACTCGGAACACCCCGGGGAAATCATTAAAATTTGGAAAGGCGGCATTGCGATTCACGGCGGATTAATCGGCGCGATCGCAACGGGAATCGTCTTTTCAAAAGTAAGAGGCATCTCATTCTGGAAGCTGGCGGATATTGCCGCGCCGAGTATTCTGCTCGGCCAGGCCATCGGACGCTGGGGGAACTTTATCAACCAGGAGGCTCACGGTGAAGCGGTCAGCCGGTCATTTTTGGAAGGTCTGCATCTTCCGGATTTCATCATTAATCAGATGTACATAGACGGACAATATTATCACCCGACGTTTTTGTATGAATCGCTGTGGAGTTTTGCGGGCGTCGTGATTCTGCTTCTGCTCCGCCGCGTGAACCTGCGCAGGGGCAATCTGTTTTTGACGTATGTGATCTGGTATTCAATCGGCAGATACTTTATTGAGGGAATGCGGACGGACAGCCTGATGCTTACGAGCCAGCTTCGGATCGCGCAGGTCATTTCCATTGTGCTGATTGTACTTGCGATTATTTTAATGATTTTCAGACGCATGAAGGGGTATGCCGATAAGCGGTATGCCGACACGGACTGACGCCTGAAATCGGAAAGGACATAAGATGACTGATAAACGTGTAACCGCCATTTTATTCGATCTCGACGGCACGCTGATTGACACGAATGAACTGATTATCGCTTCTTACCTTCATACGCTTGATCATTATTGCTCGGGGCAGTTCAAAAGGGAAGATGTGCTTCCGTTTATCGGCCCGCCTCTGTATGAAACGTTTTCAGGCATTAATGCTGAAAAGTGCGATGAGATGATCAGCATGTACAGAGCATTCAACCATGAAAAGCACGATGAGCTCGTCACAGAGTACGAAACGGTTTATGAAACGCTTGATGAATTGAAAAAAGCGGGCTATCAGCTCGGGATTGTCACCACAAAGCTGAGGGATACAGTGAATATGGGATTGAAGCTGACAGGCATCGGGGCGTTTTTCGATACTGTCGTCACGCTTGATGATGTTAAGCATCCGAAGCCTGACCCCGAGCCTGTGCGGCTTGCTCTCAGCCGGCTGGGGTGCGATCCGTCGGAAGCCATAATGGTCGGTGATAATTATCACGATGTCATGGCGGGCAAAAACGCCGGCACGAAATCAGCCGGCGTCGCGTGGACGATTAAAGGCGCACAGGCGCTTTCCGCCTATGAACCCGATTATATGCTCGAGAAAATGAGTGATTTATTGCACATCACCGGAGTGAAGTAATCCGTGAGAAAAACAGACCGCCATCCGGTTGCAGGTGCAAATTCATTGTGGCATGTTTATCAGACGGTTCCCTTTCTGAAGGTGATGAAAAATTTCATCATCATTCAGATCGCAAGGTATACGCCGTTTTTAAGCGTGAAAAACTGGCTGTACCGAACCTTTTTGAAAATGAATGTCGGAAAACAGACGTCATTCGCGCTGATGGTGATGCCGGATATCATGTTTCCCGAAAAAATCACTGTCGGAAAAAACAGCATCATCGGCTACAATACGACGATTTTGGCTCATGAATACTTAATACATGAGTACCGGACCGGTTTTGTCACAATCGGTGACGAGGTGATGATCGGGGCAAACACAACCATTCTGCCCGGCGTCACCATCGGGAGCGGAGCCGTTGTATCAGCCGGCACGCTGGTGCACAAAGATGTCCCGGCCGGGGCGTTTGTCGGAGGAAATCCGATGCAGGTGATCTATACGGACGAAGAAATGAAAGAACGAATAGGAAAACCCCGCTGATTAACGTCAGCGGGGTTTTTTTATGACTTGATCACAATGGCCTGGCTGCCCATCTGCTTCCAGGCTTTTTCAAAGTCAGACCGGTCTGTTTTTCTGTTTTTATAGCCGTAAGGATCATTAACGTATACATAATCGTGATCATAACCGGTGACGGCTACGCTATGCATGCTGAACGTAATGTCGATCTTTCCGTTCGGCGTATTCCAAGTCTGCATATTATCAACCGGCTTAAAGGATGTGGTGGTAATCACCCAGACCGGCCGCCCTTTTTCAAGCTGGCGGTACACTGAAGAAATGTCTTTTCCCGTCAGGTCGTATACTTTGTTTCCCGCATACTCTTTGGCAAGTTTATCAATCGGCTCATGATAAACGCCTAAACCCGGGCCGTTTTCCATGTCTCCTGCAAATCCTTCATTCGGATCTCCCTTCAGCCCGCTGCTGTATGTGAGCGGAACTTTATTGATTTTATCCGCCAATGTATTTTTTGACACATGATATCCGGCATTGTTCAAAATCATGGCAAGGCTTGTCACCTCACAGCCATTGTACAGTCTGGGAGAATCCATCTGTCTGTACAGAACGACATTCAGCGGTGACGCGCTCCCTTTTAACGGTGTTTTCTCATCAGGCTCGTCGGACTGCTGATTAAAAAAATTCAAATGAATATCGTTTGTATAGATGTTATACCCGAGATAGACAAGGATGGCTGTCAGAATCAGCACACATAATGTTCCAAGCGTCTTCATTATTACTCTCCCTTGTTTCTGATGAAGCTATTCTATGTATTATAGCACTTCTGCTCAATATGATTCGATCGTTCCGGTATGTTTACAGGTTTGTTCATTCTTTAGCCATGTTTATGGAAAAGAATAGGCGGACATTGGGCGTTGCAATTCATTCTTTTATCTGCTAACATATTATCATATTAGCGAACTAAAGGATTCGGAATTTTCCTTCAGACAAAGCGGAGGTGCAAAAGGCAAATGTTTATGTTTGAGAAACCGCATGGCATGAGAGATACGCTGCCTGGTTTATACGAAGCCAAGAAAAAAGTCCGTTCCACACTGACGGATTTAATTGATAAATGGGGTTATCAGTTTATGGAGACGCCGACCCTTGAATTTTATGAAACAGTAGGCGTCCAGTCAGCTATTGAAGAACAGCAGCTGTTTAAGCTTCTCGATCAGGACGGAAAAACGCTTGTGCTTCGGCCTGACATGACAGGACCGATTGCCAGGGTGGCGGCGTCTAAGCTGCACAAACACAATCATCCGCTCAGAGCGGGGTACGCGGCAAGCGTCTATCGCGCTCAGGAGCGGGAAGGCGGACGTCCGGCCGAATTCGAACAGGTCGGCGCGGAGCTGATCGGCGACGGATCAACAAGCGCGGACGCCGAGGTGATTGCGCTGGCGGCAGGCGCTTTGAAAAACGCGGGATTGCACCGGTTTAAAATCGCGATCGGCCATGCCGGACTCGCTGATGAGCTGTTTGTCGAGGTTCTGGGCAATGCTGAGCGGGCGGATGTTCTGCGGCGCTTTCTCTTTGAAAAGAATTACGTGGGATACAGGGAACATGTCAAATCGCTTCCGCTCTCTTCAATAGACAAAAGCCGGCTGCTCGCACTTCTGGAATTGCGAGGCGGGAAAGAGATCTGCGCCAAGGCGGAGGAGATCATCGGCATCTCCGGACAAAGCTTGATTCAGGAGCTGGAAGACCTGTGGGACATTCTTGAGGATTACGGGTGTGCCGAGCATATTCGCCTTGATCTGAATATGGTCAGCCATATGAGTTATTACACGGGAATTTTATTCGAAGTGTACGCGGCAAATGTCGGTTTCGTCATCGGAAGCGGCGGACGCTATAACAATCTTCTCGGCCATTTCGGCAGTCCCGCTCCCGCCACGGGTTTCGGGCTCCGTATCGACAGGCTGATTGAAGCGCTCGGCATCCAGGAAGAAACTAGTGAAGCGGACGCCGTGATTTTCAGCAAGGAGCAGCGGGCGCAGGCCATTTTATTCGCGGAGGAAGAAAGGGCGAGAGGCAGAAAAGTCGTCCTGCAGGATTTAGCGGGCATTGAAAATATCGATCATATGACAAAATCATTCGCAAACGTCACATACTTTATCGGTGCCAGAAAGGAAGAGCAGAATGGGTAAGGTACTCACAATGGCAATGCCAAAAGGACGGATATTCGAAGAAGCGGCCGGGTTGCTGCGGCAGGCCGGATACAGGCTGCCCGAGGAGTTTGAAGAATCGAGAAAGCTGATCATTGACGTTCCTGAAGAAAATCTCCGCTTTATTCTGGCAAAGCCGACCGATGTTACGACTTATGTCGAGCATGGGGTCGCTGATGCCGGTATTGCCGGAAAGGATGTCATGCTTGAGGAAGAGCGTGACGTGTATGAGGTGCTCGATCTGAAAATCAGCAAATGCCATCTCGCCGTTGCGGGGCTTCCCGGAGTGGATTGGAACGGGGTCGCCCCGAGGATTGCGACGAAATATCCGAATGTTGCGTCAAGTTATTTCAGAGAGCAGGGCGAGCAGGTGGAAATCATTAAGCTGAACGGTTCGATTGAATTGGCGCCTTTAATCGGCCTTGCTGACAGAATCGTAGATATCGTATCAACCGGGCGGACATTAAAGGAAAACGGTCTCGTTGAATCAGAACATATTTGTGACATCACATCGCGTTTTATCGTCAATCCGGTCAGCTACCGCATGAAGGATGATGTAATCGACGAAATGGCGGCCAGGCTGGCCAGGGTTGTGGAAGGAGAAACGGCACAATGAAAATAACCGCAGTAAAAAGAAGCGAGCGGTTCTCACTGAAGCGTTCCATCGACAGCGGAACCGAAGAGCAGCGGAAAACCGTCAGGGGGATTATTGAAGACATCAGACAAAACGGTGACAAAGCCGTTTTGGCCTATACAAAAATATTTGACGGCATCAGCCTGAACCAAATGGCCGTGAGCGCAGAGGAAATCACCGAGGCGTACCGTCTGCTTGATGATCAGCTGCTGGAAGTGATCAGACAGGCGATTGCCAATATGAAAGAATATCACGAACGCCAGCTGCAATCTTCTTGGTTTTACCATCGCAATGACGGCACGATGCTCGGGCAGAAAATAACGGCGCTCGATTCCGCGGGCGTATACGTGCCGGGCGGGACGGCCGCTTATCCGTCTTCCGTTTTAATGAATGTCATCCCCGCTCTCGCTGCGGGAGTGGAACGGATCGTTCTCGTCAGTCCTCCGGGAAAAGACGGCCGCCTTTCGCCGGGCGTTCTGGCGGCGGCGTCTGAGCTCGGCATAAAGGAAATTTACAAAGCGGGAGGCGCGCAGGCGATTGCCGCGCTCGCTTACGGAACCGAAACGATACAGCCTGTTGATAAGATCACGGGCCCCGGAAATATATTTGTGGCGCTCGCAAAGCGCGAAGTCTTCGGCGTTGTGGATATTGACATGATTGCCGGACCCAGTGAAATCGTGGTTCTGGCAGACGATACGGCGGTGCCCAAAGAAGTCGCTGCTGACCTGCTTTCACAGGCCGAACACGATACGCTCAGCTCAAGCGTGCTTGTCACCGACTCACGGAAGCTTGCCGAAGCCGTATCAGATGAGGTGAATAAACAGCTTCAGACACTGCCGCGTAAAGAAATCGCCGAAGGGTCGATCAAGGATCACGGCTGCATTTATATTACGGAATCGATGGAAGATGCGGTGGACACGGTGAATGCGCTGGCGCCCGAGCATTTAGAAATTATGACGCATTCGCCGGAGGCTTTGCTTGGAAGCATCAGACACGCGGGAGCGATTTTCTTAGGACGATACAGCGCTGAACCGGTCGGCGATTATTTTGCCGGACCGAATCACGTTTTGCCGACAAACGGAACGGCGCGGTTTTCAAGCCCGTTGAATGTAACAGATTTTCAAAAGAAATCGAGCATCATCTCTTACAGCCGGAAGGCATTTGAAACGCACGCAGACAGCATTTCCGCCTTCGCGAGACTGGAAGGGCTTGAAGCGCACGCAAGATCGATTGAAGCGAGAAACGGAGGAATGACCGATGAGAAAAGCGGAACGCGCCAGAACAACAAATGAGACCGATATTAAGCTGGCTTTCGAAATAGACGGAGAAGGAAACGCCGACATCAGCACGGATGTGCCGTTTATGACTCATATGCTTGATTTGTTCACAAAGCACGGGCAATTCGATTTAACTGTTGACGCAAAAGGCGATACGGAGATAGATGATCACCATACGACTGAAGATATCGGCATCTGTTTAGGGCAGGCTTTTTTGGAGGCGCTCGGTGATAAAAAAGGGATCAAACGGTACGGATCAGCGCTTGTGCCGATGGACGAAGCGCTCGCCCAAGTCGCCGTAGACCTGAGCAACCGGCCGCACCTTGAGATGCGCGCTGCATTTCCGCAAGCGAAAGTCGGAACGTTTGATACCGAGCTGGTACATGAATTCCTATGGAAACTGGCGCTGGAAGCGAGAATGAATCTGCACGTCATCGTTCATTACGGCACGAATACCCATCATATGATAGAAGCCGTGTTTAAGGCGCTTGGCAGAGCGCTTGATGAAGCGTCATCCATTGATCCGCGCGTCAAGGGTGTGCCGTCTACGAAAGGAATGCTGTAAATGATCGGTGTAATTGATTACGGTATGGGCAATTTATTCAGCGTGTCGAAGGCGCTGGAACGAGTCGGCGTCCCGTATGTCGTATCAGACCGGCCGGAAGAGCTTGAAAAAGCGGATGCTTTTATTCTTCCAGGTGTCGGATCATTCAGTGACGCCATGGACAATTTACGCAGCACGAAGCTTGATCAATTCATACACCGTATGGTTGACGAGGGGAAGCTGCTCCTCGGCATCTGCCTCGGCATGCAGCTCATTTTCGAAGAAAGCACCGAAAACGGCTCTGCAAAAGGACTTGGTTTATTAGCCGGAAAAGCTGTGAGACTCAAAGACAGAGATGCCGAAGGAAAAAAGCTGAAGGTGCCGCATATGGGCTGGAACCGGCTGACGTTTCACCAAACGTCTCCTTTGCTTTCGGAAGCGGAAGAAGGCTTCGTTTACTTTGTCCATTCCTATTATATAGACGGGATGGAAGACGGCGATCTTCTGGCAAGCGCTGAGTACGGCGTTCGTGTTCCGGCCATCGTCGGGAAACGCAATGTCTTCGGTGCCCAGTTTCACCCGGAAAAAAGCGGTACGGCCGGAATGGCGATCTTAACGCAATTTACAAAAATGGCAGCGGAACAGAAGGTGAAGAAATGAACGCTTTTACATTATATCCGGCAATCGATATGAGAAACGGCAAATGCGTCCGTCTCATCCAAGGCGATTACGGCAAGGAAACGATATACGGTGACTCTCCTTTAGATATGGCGGCGCAATTTGCACAAGAAGGTGCCGAATGGATTCATCTCGTGGATCTTGACGGCGCGAAAGCAGGCAGGAAAGTAAACGACAGGCATGTTCTTGACATTGCGCGGCAGCTTGATGTCAAAGTCGAGATCGGCGGCGGGATCCGTTCTGAAGCGGATGTGTACGGTTATTTATCACAAGGCGTTGATCGCGTCATTCTCGGCAGCGCGGCCGTTTCCGATCCGGCATTTGTGAAGAGCATGCTGAAACAATACGGCGGCAAAATCGCGATCGGCCTTGATGCAAGGAACGGATATGTCTCGACGGAAGGCTGGCTGGAAACATCCTCGGTAAGAGCGGCCGATCTGGGCCGTGAATTGGCGGCCGAAGGAGCGGAAACCTTCATTTTTACGGATATTGCAACTGACGGCATGCTGTCAGGACCGAACATCGAAAGCACCGTTCAGCTCGCAAAAGCAACGGGAAAAACCGTCATCGCTTCAGGCGGAGTCAGCTCAGTCGCCGACCTCAAAGCACTGGCCCGCTTCAAAGACGCCGGCGTATCGGGAGCGATTATCGGAAAAGCGCTGTATACAAAACAATTTACATTGGCTGAAGCGCTCAGCGGGGTGAAGGACGCATGATCACGAAACGAATCATTCCGTGTCTCGATGTGAAAGAAGGACGCGTCGTCAAAGGCATTCAATTTCTCGGGCTGAAAGATGCGGGCGATCCTGTCGAGCTGGCCGAAGCTTACGACAGGGAGGGCGCTGACGAACTTGTTTTTCTCGACATTTCCGCCTCTCACGAAGGCCGCAAGACGATGACAGACGTCGTAGAACAGGTTGCGGCAAAACTGGCGATTCCGTTTACGGTCGGCGGCGGAATTAATCAATTAAGCGATATGAAACGAATGCTTCGCGCCGGCGCTGATAAAGTATCCGTTAATACAGCGGCCGTCCTCCGCCCCGAGCTGATTACGGAAGGAGCGGATTTTTTCGGCTCGCAATGCATCGTAGCGGCGATTGACGCAAAGTATGATGAAGATTCGGATTGCTATAAAGTGTACACACACGGCGGAAGACAGAAAACCGACTGGGAAGTCACGGCCTGGGCAAAAGAAGCCGTCAGCCGGGGAGCGGGCGAAATCCTGCTGACAAGCATGGACGCAGACGGTGAGAAAACAGGCTTTAATCATACGCTCACACAGCTTGTCACACGTGCCGTCCCGGTGCCCGTCATTGCGTCAGGGGGAGCCGGCAGCGCGCGCCATATGCTTGAAGCCTTCACGATCGGTGAAGCGGACGCCGCGCTTGCAGCTTCCATTTTCCATTACAAAGAGACATCTATAAAAGAAGTGAAAGATTATATGAAGAAACACGGGGTGAATGTGAGATGAAACGGGCAGATGAACTGCGGTTTGACGAGGCCGGACTGATTCCCGCCATCGTACAGGATGCGGCAAGCAAAGAAGTGCTGACACTGGCTTATATGAATCGTGAATCCTATGAAAAAACGATAGAAACGAAAGAAACCTGGTTTTACAGCCGTTCACGGCAGGAGCTGTGGCATAAAGGAGCGACGTCGGGGAATACCCAAAAGGTGAAAGCCATTCGTTATGACTGCGATCAAGATACCCTCATCGTGCTTGCGGAGCCCTCAGGACCCGCATGCCATAAGGGAAGTTACAGCTGCTTTTCTCCGGAAAAAGCGGACGTGCAGGATCGTTTCGGCATCTTAAACGAACTGGAAAGCGTAATCGCCAAACGGCAGGCGGAGATGCCTGACGGAGCCTACACAACGTATCTGTTTCGGGAAGGCGTCGATAAAATCCTCAAAAAAGTCGGAGAAGAAGCCGCAGAGGTTATTATCGCCGCGAAAAACCGCGACCATGAAGAATTAAAATGGGAAGCGGCGGATTTGCTGTATCATTTGCTCGTTCTTCTGCGTGAGCAGTCGCTTCCTTTGGACGACGTGCTTGACGTCCTTGCGAAACGCCATTCAGCATCTGAGTAAAACAAACCTCACGGAGAGATCCGTGAGGTTTTTAATCTGTCAAACTTAAACATTCAATTAAATATTCCTTATTTCCGCAACCGGAGGCTGATGAATTTGATAATATTGACTAATAGAGTTTATTTTGGTTTTTATCAAAAATGTACGTTTTGTTCATATTCCGTTCATGCACATCCGTTATAGTATAAACAGTGATATAGGAGGAAAACATATGCCGAATAAACAACCAAAACCTAAAGGGAAATTCAGCTCATTTTTTTCATTAGTCAAAAAAACAAAACCATCATACGGTATGCTGGCCTTCGCGCTGTCTCTCAGTATTGTGACAACGCTCGTCAGCCTGCTGATTCCGCTATTGACAAAGCAGCTCGTTGACGGCTTTTCCATGTCGTCGCTGTCAGGCGTGCAAATCGGAATCATCGCAGCCGTGTTTATCGTACAGGCCGCATTAAGCGCCTACGCCACCTACGCCCTGAACTACAGCGGCCAGAAAATCATCTCGGGACTGCGTGATTTGTTGTGGCAGAAATTAATTAAACTGCCCGTCTCTTATTTTGACAAAAACGCCACGGGAGAAACGATCAGCCGTGTCACCAATGACACAATGGTGGTAAAAGAGCTGATCACAAACAATATCAGCGGATTTATTACCGGAATCATTTCCGTTATCGGGTCACTGACGATCTTATTTTTCATGAACTGGAAGCTCACATTGCTCGTGCTGATCGTCGTGCCGCTGGCTGCGGTGATTTTAGTGCCGATCGGCCGGAAAATGTTTAAAATTTCTCGGGAAACACAGGATGAAACGGCGAGATTCACCGGATTATTAAACCACATCCTCCCGGAAATCAGGCTTGTAAAAGCGTCAAACGCTGAAGAAGCGGAATACGGACGCGGAAAAGCAGGCATCATGGCGCTCTTTAAACTCGGGCTGCGTGAAGCGAAGGTGCAGTCGCTCGTAGGCCCGCTTATTACACTTGTATTAATGGCGGCGCTGGTCGCTGTCATCGGATACGGCGGGATGCAGGTGTCATCCGGTGAATTGACAGCCGGCGCACTCGTTGCCTTTATCCTGTATTTGTTTCAGATCATTATGCCGATGGGCCAGATCACTTCATTTTTCACACAGCTTCAAAAATCCGTCGGCGCAACGGAACGGATGATTCATATTCTTGCAGAAAAAGAAGAAGATATCCAAACCGGAAAAGCCATTGAAAACGCGGATCAGCCGATTAAGCTTGAACAAGTCTCATTCGGCTACAAAACAGATCAAACCATCTTAAAAGACATTACGGCTACGATTGAGGCCGGCAAAGTCACCGCGATCGTCGGACCGAGCGGCGGCGGAAAAACAACGTTATTTAAGCTGCTTGAACGATTCTACAATCCGACTGCGGGCAGCATCCTGCTCGGAAATGAACCGATTGATACGTATTCCCTTGAGTCATGGCGGGAGCATATCGGCTACGTGTCGCAAGAAAGCCCGTTAATGTCAGGCACCATCCGCGACAATATCTGCTACGGATTAAAACGCGAGGTGACTGATGAGGAACTGAGGCAAGCGGCTGACATGGCCTACGCCCTGCAATTTATTGAAGACTTACCGAAGAAATTTGAAACCGAGGTCGGTGAACGGGGAATTATGCTGTCAGGCGGACAGCGCCAGCGCATAGCTATTGCCAGAGCGCTCCTTCGCAACCCGAGCATTCTGATGCTTGATGAAGCGACATCAAGTCTGGACAGCCAATCTGAAAAATGGGTGCAGCAGGCGCTGGAAGTCTTAATGGAAGGGCGCACCACGATTGTGATCGCCCACCGTTTATCCACGGTTGTGGATGCAGATCAGCTTCTCTTTGTCGAACAGGGTGAAATCACCGGACGGGGCACACACCATGAATTAATGGCATCCCATTCGCTGTACCGCGATTTTGCGGAGCAGCAGCTGAAGCTGAATGCCGACTTAGAAAACAAAGCTGTGTAAAGCAAGACTTTATGAATAAAAAGCAGCTGAAAAAGCTGCTTTTTATTTTGCAGCCGGAGTCCTGTTCATACGGGTGTACGGTCGGTAACGATGAAGAGCCAAGCCATAAGCGTGTATGCCGGTACAGGAGACAATGAAAAAATTTCGTTTATAGACATCATGTCGATTCATGAAAAGAAAAAAGCAGAAGGAGGGATTTTCATGGCTGTCATATTGGTTGCGGATGACGACCGCCATATCCGTGAGCTTGTCCGCCTTATGATGGAGCAGAGCGGTTTTGACGTCGCAGAAGCGGAAGACGGGGAAGCGGCGGTGCGGCTGATCGAATCAGCACCTATAGATCTCATCATACTGGATGTGATGATGCCGAAAATGGACGGGTTTGAAGTCAGTGAAGCCGTCCGCAGCTTTACGGACATTCCGATTTTGATGCTGACGGCAAAAGGCGAAACGCTGGACAAAGTGCAAGGTTTTACTTCCGGAGCGGATGATTATCTCGTCAAACCGTTTGAGCCGCTTGAGCTGGAAGCAAGGGTCAAAGCATTGCTGAAACGGTACCGCATCACCGCTGAAAAACTGCTGACCATCGGAACGGTCACATTAGATAAGCAATCCCGCACCGTAACGCGCGGCGGCGGAGCGGGATTGACACTGCCCCGGCGTGAATTTGAGCTTTTATTTAAGCTCGCCGGTTATCCGAATAAGACGTTTTCAAGAGAACAATTAATAGAAGATATTTGGGGCTTTGATTATGAAGGTGACGAACGGACCGTTGATGTGCATATTAAAAGGCTGAGAGAAC
The DNA here is from genome assembly GCF_032461585.1 of Bacillus sp. IS1. NCBI lineage: Bacteria > Bacillati > Bacillota > Bacilli > Caryophanales > Bacillaceae > Bacillus > Bacillus sp. IS1. The sequence continues at coordinate 621,147 of NZ_JAWCWR010000002.1, forward strand.
GGTTTCCGGAAAAAGACTATCCGTTTGCCATCCATACGGTGCGGGGGCTCGGGTATCGGTTTGTGGTGACAGGATGAAACGGATCTTCAGAACGGCTGGGAAAATCATCATCCTTCTCACCGTCACCGCATTCTTATGGCTGGCGGCTCACCTGATCGTTCAGGGATTCGGTCTCATATGGCCGATTTTGCTTGTGCCGTACGCCGAGCAGATTCTGACGCTTTGGCTTGTTTTCGGCCTGCTGTTTGTAACGATGTTTATTTTTTCAAAGTCAGCACGTGAAAGACATCATGCGATCTGGGATTCGCTGACCGCCACGATCAAGCAAATGTCGAGCGGCAACTTCACAGCGGCCGCTTCCCGGAAAATGGAGAAGATTGAGCGGAACCACCCCGTGACGAAATTGGCTGATGAACTGTCGACACTCGCCGCGGAACTGAGTGAAATGGAAAAACTGAAACAAGAATTTATTTCGAACGTTTCCCATGAAATCCAAACCCCGCTCACTTCATTAAAGGGCTACGCGCATCTTCTGAAAAAACCGGATTTATCATATGAGGAGCGGGGGCGCTACTTACACATCATCGAAACAGAAACAGAACGATTATCAAAAATCAGTGAAAATCTGCTGAAGCTCACTGCGCTCGAACGCCAAACCGAACCGATACAAAAAAAACCGTTCCGCATTGACAAACAGCTGCGGCGCACCATATTGACCTGTGAGCCTGAGTGGTCCGCCAAACAGATTGAGTTTCTCATTGATTTACAGGAGTCGTATGTGTACGGAGATGAGGCGCTGCTCAGCCAAGTGTGGATGAATCTGATTCACAATGCCGTGAAATTTACCGGTGAGGGCGGCCGCATTTCCGTTAAAATTACAGATCTGCCGGGAGCGGCGGCTGTCGAAATCGCCGACGACGGAATCGGAATGGAGCCTGAACAGACGGAGCGTGTATTTGAACGGTTTTATAAAGCGGACAAGGCGAGAAACGCAGGGGGAAGCGGGCTCGGTCTGTCCATCGCCCAAAAAATCGCAGATCTGCACGGCGGTTCGATAGAGGTTGAGAGCAAGCGCGGCGAAGGAACCCTTTTCCGCGTCATTCTTCCAGCCGAGCCTCGTGAAAAAAACAGCTAAAATCTGGTCGAACCAGCCAGTAAAAAACGAAGCCGATCCTGTCTTTTGAACTATTGAGGCGGAACCGTTTTATGGTATACTACTGACGGTAATACGTATAAAACGGAGGATATTTGTGGGAAAACACACTTCTGAACAGAAAAAGCACGCGCAAATTGTCCAGCTGCTTCAGGATGGACAATATTTTTTTCATAAAGGCTTAAAAGCATATAAAGAGCGGAATTTAAAACGGGCCAGCAAACTGATTCAGCGGGCCGTCCACCTCGAGCCGAATGATTCCGAAATGCTGTCCCGGCTGGCCGTCATTTATTCTGAAATGGGCCACTACCAGCAGTCAAATGAGCTGTTCGACTTTATTTTGGTGAACCTGAAAGAAGAAATGCCCGAGTGTCATTACTTTAAAGCGAATAATTTCGCGCATTTGGGGCTCTTTCAGGAAGCATACAAAGAAGCGGCGGCTTATTCAGATGCCGATCCGGACGGGGAATTCAGCGAAGAGATTGAAAATCTGATGGAGCTTTTGGATTTCGGCGAAGCGGGTGAAAACGAATCGCTCTATGACCAGGATGAGCTGCTGATCAGGCAGGACCGGGCAAAAACGCTTCTTGAGAGCGGCCAGCTTCATGAAGCGGTTGTCATGCTTGAAGAGATTACGGCCGATTATCCCGAGCTTTGGTCTGCATACAACAACCTGGCGCTCGCTTACTTTTACTCAGGCAATGTCACAAAAGCGAAACAAACGGTATTCGAAGTGCTTGAGAAAAATGAAGGCAATCTCCATGCCCTGTGCAACCTCCTTGTATTCTGCTATTACGAGAGGGAAGATGAAAAAGTCGGAGAATTGAGCGAAAGGCTCGCTAATGTGTATCCGATTTTATTCGAACAGCGCTATAAGCTGGGGGCGACGCTTGCGCTTGTCGGCAGACATGATCTCGGTTATAAATGGCTCCGTTCTCTTTACAAAAGCGGGTTCGAAGGCGACGACACGTTTTATTACTGGCTTGCCGCCTCAGCCTACGGGACAGGCCGCACAGAATTTGCGGAAACCATTTGGAAAAAGGCAGAAGCCGAATTTCCCGAATCAGACCGGCCCGCGCCTTGGGCGGAGCGGCAGGAACCGCTGCCTGCTTCACTTGAACAGCGGCTTGCCGCCTATTATATCAGCAGCGCTGAAGGAGAGCGGGACCAGCTTGAAAAAGTTCTGACGGCAAAACGCGCCGTTTCACCGTTTGAACAAGATTTCGTCAGACTGCTGCTTTCCGGTGAAAAAGGCGCTTCAGGCGTTTCCGGTGATGCGCTGTTCACGTATCGGACGGTCAAGCTTCTGGAGAAAGCGGAAGCCGACAGTTTAAAAACTGACGTCATGAGCTGCTGGGTTTTTCACGTCATTCAGCACATCCGCGCCGCCGCTGCCGTACAGAATGAGCGGGCATGGGCCGCAGCCATCGCATATGTATGGAAAGAAGCAAACGGCGAAAAAACGACGAAAAAAGAAACGGCCGCCGTTTACGGTATAACGCCGGCAACACTTTCGAAATACATCAGACAAATAGATGATATATTAGAATAAAACCGATTCTTTCTATATAAAGAGTCGGTTCTTTTTTTTATCAGAAAGGGGCAAAACAGAACTTTACCGCCGAAAAAAGAGGTATTCATACGTATTTTTTTGCTTTTTGAATCGAAATCGGGCTGTAATCACCGTTTATTTTGCAAAATATGAGATTTGCAATCACATTGAAATATAACTGTAATAAAAATTGTCGAAACATGATGGTATAATGAGTTTCGTACATAAGAGATTAGTTTATTTTACATGTGCTGTATAATCTATACCAATTTAAAAGATTTAAAGATTCATACATAAAAATCATCAGCCTCACGGGTATGTGAGGGAGCGTAACTTTGATGTTCATAATAGAATTCCAAATGAGAACAGGTTTAAAGTAAAAGGGAGGAAAGAAAAAGTGAAAAAGAGTTTATTAACACTTGGTTTGGCTTCCGTCATCGGGACAAGCAGTTTTTTGATCCCGTTTACAAAAACTGCATCGGCGGAAACATTAGACAGCAAAAAAGCGAAAATTGAAAGCAAGCAATCTGAGGTGGCTTCAAGCCTTGAAGCAAAAGAAAGAGAATTGTCTAAGCTTCAGGACAAGCAGGCTAAGATTGAAAAAGAACTGAAAGACATTAACGCTAAAGCGTTGGATACAAGCAATAAAATCGAAGATAAAAAAGCTGAAAACGAAAAAACGAAAAAGCAGATCGCTGATTTGAAAAAAGAAATCAAAGAAACAGAAGCGCGTATTGAAAAACGCAATGAAATCCTGAAAAAACGCGTTCGTTCTTTACAGGAAAACGGCGGTTCTCAAGGATACATAGATGTTCTTTTAGGGGCGACAAGCTTCGGAGACTTCATTTCCCGTGCGACTGCGGTATCTTCTATCGTTGATGCGGATAAAGAGCTGATCAAACAGCAGGAGCAGGATAAAGCGAAACTCGAAGACGCAGAAGCTGAACTTAACGTGAAGCTGAAAAAAGTTCAAGATGATCTTGCGAAACTCGAGTCTATGCAAAAAGACCTGAATAAACAGCTTGATCAGAAAGACAAGCTTTTCGACGAAGCGAAAAACGGTCAGAAAAAAGCGGCTTCCGCTATCTCTGATCTGAAAAAAGAAGCATCAAAGCTTGCAAACGAAAAAGCTGACACTGAAAAAGAACAGAAGCGCATTAAAGCTGAGCAGGCTGCAGCGGCTGCCCTGATCAAAAAACAGGAAGAAGCGCAAAAAGCTTCTGAAGACCAAAACCAAAAAGATGACAGCCAGCCGGCACCGGCGGTTAAAACTGTGAAAAAAGCGGCTGTTTCAACATCATCTGATTCATCTGACAGCTCAAGCAAACCGAAGAGCACTTCAGGCGGATCATCTCATAACAGCGGCGGTTCAGATGATTCTGACGGCGGATCTGTTATTTCAAATTCAGGCGGTATTGAAGGCGCGATCAGCGTAGGTTCAAGCCTTGTGGGTCAATCCCCGTACAAATTCGGCGGCGGACGCACTCAATCTGATATTAACAACCGTATTTTTGACTGCTCTTCATTCGTACGCTGGGCTTATGCTAACGCAGGCGTTAACCTCGGACCTGCAAGCGGCACAAACACAGATACATTAATCGGAAGAGGTAAAGCAGTAAGCGCGTCTGACATGAAACGCGGAGACTTAGTATTCTTCAATACGTATAAAACAAACGGCCACGTCGGCATCTACTTAGGTAACGGAACGTTCCTGAACGATAATACATCACACGGTGTATCCATTGATTCTATGAGCAACCCTTACTGGAAGAAAGCATTCAACGGCAATGTAAGACGTGTCGTGCAATAATGAATAAGACAAGGGCCTTCTATCCCGGAAGGCTCTTTCTTTATTTGTATACCCGCTCAGGAGCCGACTAATCATGGTTTCTCAGAAAAATGAGCAAAAAAATAGCGAATTGCCCTCAGATTTAATAGGATATGGGTAAGGAATACGATTGATGGGGATTCTTATCCATATAGGGTGCGCCCCATTTCGAAAAGGAGTGAATCATGGTGTCAGAAGAAAAAATTTATGATGTGATCATTATCGGCGCGGGTCCGGCGGGGATGACCGCTGCTGTTTACACATCACGAGCGAACTTATCCACATTAATGATCGAAAGAGGAATTCCGGGCGGCCAGATGGCCAACACGGAGGATGTTGAAAACTATCCGGGTTTTGAAAGCATTCTCGGCCCTGAACTTTCTAATAAAATGTTTGAACATGCGAAAAAATTCGGTGCGGAATATGCGTACGGCGATATTAAAGAAATCGTTGACGGCAAAGAATATAAAACGCTCAAAGCCGGTTCAAAAGAATATAAAGCGCGCGCCATCGTCATTTCTGCCGGAGCGGAATACAAAAAGATCGGCGTTCCCGGCGAAAAAGAACTGGGCGGCCGCGGCGTATCGTACTGCGCGGTTTGTGACGGCGCGTTCTTTAAGAATAAAGAGCTTGTCGTTGTCGGCGGCGGAGACTCCGCCGTTGAAGAAGGCGTCTATCTGACACGCTTCGCTTCAAAAGTCACCATCGTTCACAGACGTGACAAATTGCGGGCGCAAAGCATTCTTCAGGCGCGTGCTTTTGACAATGAGAAAATTGACTTCAAATGGAACAAAACCGTAAAAGAAATCCATGAGGAAAACGGAAAAGTCGGCAGACTTACTCTTGTGGATACCGTGACGGGAGAAGAGGAAGAATTCAAAGCTGACGGCGTCTTTATTTATATCGGTATGCTTCCGCTTTCTAAACCGTTCGAAAACTTGGGCATCACAAATGAAGAAGGCTACATTGAAACAAATGCTCAAATGGAGACAAAAGTTCCAGGCATTTTCGCCGCGGGAGACATCCGTGAAAAAACGCTCCGCCAGATCGTAACGGCGACAGGCGACGGAAGTATTGCGGCTCAAAGCGTTCAGCATTATGTGGAAGAGCTTGAGGAAACGCTCAAAACCGTTAAATAATCACTGTAATGTTCAGTTTTTGAATCGTTACTGTGTTTTAATTACGCTGTAACACGGGTGAAATACTGATGTTTTAAGATGAATGTAGTAATTGACCCCCTTTTTAATGAATACACTTTGGCACGGATTCCAGTATCCGTGCCCTTTTTTTGCGATTTTCTGTTTTCTGTCAAATAAAAGAAAAGGATGTCGGTGTCTCTGCATTGTGAGAGACATGCCGAAACGGTATAATGAAGAGACGATGATTTGTTGAGAAGGTTAGGTGACGTACTTGTGCAAAGAGTGACAAATTGTGTGCTGCAGACAGATGATCAGGTTCTCCTTCTCCAAAAGCCGAGACGGGGCTGGTGGGTCGCGCCCGGCGGGAAGATGGAAAGCGGCGAATCCGTCAGAGATTCCGTCATCAGAGAGTACAGAGAAGAGACGGGCATTTATATACTAAATCCGCAGTTAAAAGGCGTGTTTACCTTTATTATTAAGGAACAGGAACAAATCGTGTCAGAGTGGATGATGTTTACTTTCGTCGCCGATTCCTACACGGGGCGGAATGTCGCTGAATCAGAGGAAGGCGTTCTGAAGTGGCATGACGTAAAAGATATCCACAGCCTTCCGATGGCCCCCGGAGACGGGCATATCCTTGATTTTATGATCAAGGGCCAAGGGCTTTTGCACGGCACCTTTACGTATACGCCGGACTTCGAGCTGCTCAGCTATCGTTTAGATCCGCAGCTTATCAAATAAAAGTAAGACCGCAGGGGGGAGAAAGATGAGTATGAATGAAAACCATGATATTCAGCTCGTCATCATTACGGGAATGTCTGGAGCGGGGAAAACCGTCGCCATTCAAAGCTTTGAGGATCTCGGCTATTTTTGCGTCGACAATCTGCCGCCTTCCTTGCTGCCGAAATTTTTGGAGCTGATGAAAGAATCAAGTTCAAAAATGAGCAAGGTCGCGCTTGTCATGGATCTGCGGGGACGTGAATTTTTTGACAGGCTGATTGAGGCGCTGGATGAAATGGCGGAAAATCCGTGGATTACACCGCGTATTCTCTTTTTAGACGCTAAGGATTCCATTCTTGTGACGAGATACAAAGAAACGAGGCGTTCTCACCCGCTGGCCGCTACCGGGCTTCCTCTCGAAGGAATCGCGCTGGAACGCCAGCTGCTTGAAGAATTGAAAGGGCGCTCTCAGCTGATCTATGACACATCGGATATGAAACCGCGTGATCTGCGTGAAAAAATCGTGGCGCATTTCGCCACGAACCAAGGTGAAACATTTACAGTGAACGTAATGTCATTCGGGTTCAAATACGGGCTTCCGATAGATGCCGACCTCGTGTTTGATGTAAGGTTTCTGCCGAATCCGTTCTACATTGAAAGCATGAGGCCGCTTACGGGGAAAGATGAGGAAGTGTCGTCCTATGTGATGAAGTGGAACGAAACACAAAAGTTTATTGAAAAGCTTGTTGATCTGCTCGGCTTTATGCTTCCGTCTTATAAGCGGGAAGGTAAAAGCCAGCTTGTCATCGCGATCGGCTGTACGGGCGGCCAGCACCGCTCCGTCACGCTCGTTGAGTATTTGGCTGACTATTTTAAAAAAGATTTCTATACTCATGTCACTCACCGGGACATTGAAAAGAGAAGCCGGAAATGAATAAGAAGCCGAAAATCGCAATCTTCGGCGGCGGAACGGGTCTGTCCGTGCTGCTTCGGGGGTTAAAGCATAAGCCCGTTGATATTACGGCGATTGTGACAGTTGCTGATGACGGCGGAAGTTCAGGCCGTCTGCGGGATGAACTTCAAATTCCGCCGCCGGGTGACATCCGTAACGTACTGGCCGCTTTGTCAGATGTTGAGCCGCTCGTTGAAAATCTGTTTCAGCACCGTTTCAACAAAGGAAGCGACTTAACCGGACATTCGCTCGGCAATTTGATTTTGGCAGCGATGACAAATATAACCGGTGATTTCTTTCACGCTGTCACCGAAATGAGCAAGGTGCTGAATGTGCGCGGCAGAGTGCTGCCGGCTGCCAACACCAGTGTCGTTCTTCACGCTGAAATGGAGGACGGGCAGGTCGTCTCCGGAGAATCGACAATCCCTTCTTACGGCCAGCGGATTAAACGGGTGTTTCTTACGCCTGAAAAAATTGATCCGCTCCCGGAAACGATTGACGTCATCCGTCAGGCCGATTTAATCATTATCGGTCCGGGAAGCCTGTACACAAGTATTCTTCCGAATCTGCTCGTGCCGAAAATCGGAGAAGAAGTCGTCAAGGCTGCGGCCAAAAAAGTATATATATGCAACGTCATGACACAGCCCGGCGAGACGCTGCAATACAGCGCGGCCGACCATGTCAAGGCGCTGAACGATCATATGGAGCAGCCGTTTATCGACACGATCTTAATCAACAATGAGGAGATCCCTGACGAAATCAAAAGCAAATATGCGAAAGAGCTGGCCCGGCCCGTCGACTTCAATATTGAAAAGCTGAAATCCATGGGGCTTGAGGTCATCAGGGATCAGATTATCACGTATAAAAATGGCGTAATCCGTCACGATACACATAAAGTGGCTTCTCTTCTTGTCGATTTATTAAGGGACTAGAGGCCTTTTGAAATGAGGTGGCTAATATGTCATTTGCATCGGAAACAAAAAAAGAACTGACGAATCTGGAAGTGAAGGACTGCTGCGCCAAGGCGGAGCTGTCCGCGCTGATTCGGATGAACGGTTCCCTGTCATTTTCAAACCGCCATCTCGTGCTTGACGTTCAAACCGAAAATGCGGCGATTGCCCGCCGCATTTATACATTGCTGAAGAAACAATATGATGTATCGGTCGAACTGTTAGTCAGAAAAAAAATGCGGCTGAAAAAAAATAATGTTTATATTGTGCGCTTTTCTGAAAATGCAAAGCTGATTTTAGAGGAATTGAAAATCCTCGGAGAGAACTTTGTATTTGAACGGAATATTTCTGAGGAACTGGTGGCGAAACGGTGCTGCAAACGTTCTTATATGAGAGGGGCGTTTTTGGCGGGGGGATCTGTGAATAATCCCGAAACATCGTCGTACCACTTGGAAATCTTCTCGCTTTATAAGGAACATAACGATTCATTATGCGCGCTGCTGAATGAATTTCATCTGAACAGCAAAACGCTTGAACGGAAAAAAGGCTATATTACGTATTTAAAAGAGGCGGAAAAAATCACTGAATTTCTGAATGTCATCGGCGCTCACAATTCACTGCTGCGCTTTGAAGATGTGCGGATTGTCAGAGATATGAGAAACTCAGTGAACCGCCTCGTCAATTGTGAAACAGCAAACTTAAACAAAACCATCGGTGCTTCGCTCAGACAGGTGGAAAATATTAAATACATTGATGAACGGATCGGTCTTGAAGCGCTGCCGGAAAAGCTTCGCGAAATTGCGCAGCTGCGGATTGATTATCAGGAGGTCACGCTGAAAGAACTGGGGGAAATGGTTGCAAGCGGGAAAATCAGCAAATCCGGCATCAATCACAGGCTGAGAAAGCTCGATGAAATCGCAGAACAGCTGCGTACAGGACAAAGCATCACTTTGAAATAACCGTACAGAAAAGGGGAGATCTTATGGTTCAGGAGAAAGTGGAAGTGCGTTTAAAGACGGGTTTGCAGGCGCGTCCCGCTGCATTGTTTGTACAGGAGGCAAATCGCTTTGCATCAGATGTGTTTCTTGAGAAAAACGGCAAGAAAGTGAATGCCAAAAGCATTATGGGATTAATGAGTCTGGCGGTCAGCACAGGGACGGAAGTCACTCTGATCGCTGAAGGCGACGATGAAAAGGAAGCGCTGGAAAAGTTGTCCGCTTATGTGCAGGAAGAAGTGTAAACACTTTGTAAGGGGGACGGAACGATGAATGAGTTTCTGAAAGATTGTTATCAAACGATAGGCTGGGAAAAGGATTCCCTCGATTTCAGCAACCTGCCAGAGTTTTTAAAGGCGCTCGCGTATCGGTTTCCGTTTGAAAATCGCGCGGTTTTGTCCAAAAAAGAATATGACGTCACGAAAGAAGGACTGTGGCGGCACATGGTGAAGGAACCTCATGGCGGCCTTTGTTATGACTTGAACGGACTGCTTTATTTCATCCTGAAAGATGCCGGATTTGATGTCAAATTGATCCGCGGAACGGTCTGGAAAAACGGCTGGGCGCTGCCCGGCACACATGCGGCCGTACTTCTTTCCGCCGGAGGGAATGAGTACATCGCTGATGCAGGCTTCGGCCTCAATCTCGCCATGCAGCCTGTGCCGATGTCGGGAGACGAGACGGTATCAGCGGCCGGAGCGTTCCGCGTGAGGATAGAAGAGACGGAATTCGGGACATACCTGCTTGAAATGAACAAAGGGGACGGCTGGCAGACAGGTTACGCATTTTCGCTTGAAGAAATCGATGAAAAGGACCTCAAGTCTATGAAACAAACAATCTTTGAACATGAACGCTCTCCTTTCAACAAACGCCTGCTTGCTTCTAAGCGGACACCGGAAGGGCACATGGTTCTGTCTGAACGCAATATAACAATAAAAAAACACGATGGCACGGCGGAAAACAGCAGAATAGACCGGTCAGAGTTTGAAGAAAAATTTACTGCTCATTTTATATGAAGCTCGCAGGTTCTCTGCAAAAAAAACGGCCTCCGCAGGGAAGCCGTTTTTTGTATGTGTTTATCTCATTTTTGTAAAGGTTTTATAATGATCTGTCGTCTTATAAATCAGCCAGTCGCTTGAGTAAAGAATCCGGTCTGAATTTCTGAAGCCTGATGTATAGTTAATATCCGCTTCACGCCACGTCCGTCCGCTTTTGGCAGGGAGTTTGCCTTCCCTGTTTGAGAAGATGTCTCCGCCGATGCTTTTCCCCGGAGCGACGTCTGCCAGATTCCCCTTTGATGCAACCCAGCCGAGGGCCTGTGCTTCTGACTTTGTAATGTAATTATCAGGAAGCTTATGATAGGTCTGAAGATAATCCGCAACCCCGTCAAACGTGTTGATAACCTGTGCTTCAGTGTGCGCCTTGTGAGAAGATGTATCCGTCTTGGCAGCCGTGGAAAACAGCATCCCCGCCGCGGAGAACAGCACCAGCAAACAAACGGAAATCCACGATAATCGTTTTTTCAAAGCAATACCTCCCATTTTTATCATGTGAAGCTGATTCCTTTTCATTGTATCAGCATCGAGAGAAAGGAATAGAAAGAATTTAAAAATAGTACTTTTGATCTAGCAAAAAAATAAACCCCGGCTGAACGGCCGGGATTTTTCATCTCATTGAAATTCCTTCGTGAGGTTTTTCGGCGTTTTTCCGTATACGGCGTCAATCATGTTTTGTGCGGCTTGCTTGAACATATTCAAGCGGATTTTTGCCGTTGCTGACCCGATATGCGGAAGCAATGTGACGTTTTCCAGCTGCAGGAGCGGATTGTCTTCGGCGATCGGCTCTTTTTCAAACACATCTAAACCGGCGCCTTTTATCCAGCCCTCCTGCAATGCGCGGATGAGCGCTTTCTCATCAACCGTCTTTCCCCGGGAAATATTGACGAAACATGCCGTATCTTTCATCAATTTAAATTCCCGCTCTCCCATCATATGATACGTTTCGTCAGTAAGCGGCGTAATTAACAGCACAAAGTCTGATGTTTTCAGCAGTGTATCTAAGTCGGCATATGTAACCCCGAGTTCCTTCTCAGCGTCCGGTTTTCTGCTGCGGTTATAATACAGCACGTCCATGTCGAAGCCGAATTTTGCCCGTTTGGCAGCTTGTTCACCGATTCTGCCCATGCCGATAATTCCTAATGTCTGATGGTGGACATCCATACCGAAAAGAGATTCTTCCTCAACGGTTCCCCATTTGCCGGCGCGGACGAATCGATCCAATTCGGCAACCCGTCTGGCGGAAGACAGAATTAATGAAAAAGCCAGATCAGCGACAGTGTCATCTAACGTGTACGGTGTATGAGTGCCGACAACCCCGCGTCTTTTCATTTCTTCAATATTAAAATTATCATAGCCGACTGAATTATTGCTGACGACCTTCAGCTTCGGCGCGTGATCCAGTAAATCACTGTCAATCGCCGTTCCGGATGTCAGCAGCCCTTCAGCATCTTTCATTTTTTCGTACAGTTCTTCTTTTGGAATGGTATCTTCTTTCCAGATGTCATAGCGGCAATGCTCGCCTATCATTTGTTCGACTTCCGGCGGTATCGGTTTCGCGATGAATACATAGGGTTTCAACGGGCTTCTCCTCCTTTGTCTTTCTTCTCTATTTTATTATATAAGAGAAGCGGTAACGTGAGAAATATTCAAACGCATTACGGTAAATTTCTGGTTCTTTTGAACTTAAAATGAAAGAAAAAGAAACGTACATGCTTGATTTCTCCAAACAATAACAGAATCCGCCTATATTTCTGAAGGCAAAATGAGCGGAACCGCTGTTTTTAAAAGCTTTATAGGTTGGTGTAAAGATAAATTTTATTATTTTTGAAAGATATAAATGAACATAATCTGAATTTACAGTCAAATTATCGTGTCTTTTTTTGAAAGCGCTTTTGAGGCCTTTTTCTGTGCTATAATTCCTTACTGTAAGCTGGGTAAGAAGGCTTGCAATACAATCGGATGGGAGATGAATAGAAAAATGGTTTCTTTATCAAGCATTTTGGAGCACAACCAGCAGTTTGTCCAAGAAAGGAAATATGAACCTTACCAAACGACAAAATTCCCGAAAAAAAAGCTTGTCATCGTATCCTGTATGGATACAAGGCTGACGGAGCTTCTGCCGCAGGCGATGGGACTCAGAAACGGCGATGCCAAAATCATAAAAAACGCGGGAGCCATTGTTTCTCACCCATTTGGAAGTGTCATGCGGAGCATTTTGGTTGCCGTTTATGAACTGCAGGCAGAGGAAGTCTGCATCATAGGTCACCGCGAGTGCGGAATGTCGGGATTAAATGCGGCTTCCATATTAAATAAAGCGAAAGAGCGCGGCGTTGAGGACAAATGTCTCAGCCTTCTGCAGCATGCGGGAGTCGATTTGGAAACATGGCTGACCGGTTTTCACAGCGTCGAAGAAAGCGTGGCCCACAGCGTGAATATGGTCAGGCATCATCCGCTCTTGCCTGAAGAGGTGCCGGTGCACGGGCTGGTGATCGATCCGGGGACGGGGACGCTGGATGTTGTCGTTGACGGTTATGAAACAGTCAAAGGAGGATGCAGCTGACGATGCAATTTACCGGCAGATATCAGGGATACAATTTGCAGAAATTTCAGAAAGACCTAATCGCAGGAATTGTGGTCGGAATTGTAGCGATTCCACTGGGAATGGCCTTTGCCATCGCTTCGGGGGTCGGTCCGGAATACGGGCTTTACACCGTTATTGTGGCCGGAATTCTGATTTCGCTGTTGGGCGGCTCTAAATATCAGATCGGCGGGCCTACGGGGGCGTTTGTTCCCATTTTATTTGCCATTGTGATGCAGTATGGTTTTGAGAATTTACTTGTAGCCGGTTTTATGGCAGGCGTCATGCTCGTCCTGTTTGGCGTATTTAAGCTCGGAAAGATTATGAAATTCGTGCCGAAGCCGGTGATCGTCGGATTTACGGCCGGAATCGCGGTGCTGATTTTCTCGGAGCAGATTGCCCATTTTCTCGGTCTGCGCGATATCCAAAAGCATGAAAGCTTTATCCTCAACATTGCGGAAATAGGCAAGAAGATCGGAACCTTTAATTTGTACAGCATCCTCATCGCGGGAATTGCTTTGGCCATTTTGGTGTTATCAGCCAGGCTGATGCCGAAGATTCCGGGCGCGCTTGTGGCGCTGCTTGTCTCTACAGCCGCGGCGGTCATGTTTTTTCCTGACAAAATGGCGACAATCGGTTCTGCTTACGGGGAGATTCCGCGGCAGCTCCCGGCTTTTCAGCTTCCGGATTTCTCAATCGATAACATGGTGATGATGTTCCCGTCTGCTTTGATCATTGCGCTTCTCGGCGGACTTGAGTCCATATTATCGGCGATGGTCGCGGACAATATGAAAGGATCACGGCATGACAGCAATAGGGAGCTTGTCGGGCAGGGCATCGCCAATATGGCAGCGCCGCTTTTCGGCGGCATACCGGCAACGGGAGCGATTGCGCGGACCGCAACAAATATTAAAAACGGCGCAGTTTCTCCGATTTCCGGTGTTGTCCACGGAGTCACCGTCCTCCTCGTCCTGCTCGTCTTCGCCCCGCTTGCCGTTCATGTACCGCTTGCAAGCATGGCGCCGGTATTGATGGTTGTGGCTTGGAACATGAGTGAGCGGAGGGAAGTCGCCAATATGATGCGGCTGAAAAACACTGATTCATTCGTACTGGCGGCAACCTTTTTACTGACGGTTCTGTTTGATTTAATCATCGGCGTTTCTGCCGGTCTCGTGCTCGCTTTTGTTTTCTTTATCAGAAAAATGAGCGAATCAACAAGCATCAAAACACCGCATGCCGCTGTCAAATCGGTTAAAAATGATTCGTCCGTCAGCACATATTCCATTGAAGGGCCGCTGTTTTTCGGTTCAATTGATTCACTGGAATCATCGCTGCTGGAGAGGCTTCAGGAAAAGCCGAAGACGCTTATTCTGCTGATGAATAATGTACATTACATGGATACCTCCGCAGAAGCGGTGCTGGGGAATGTGATGAACCGGATCAAACGGCATAACGGGAGATTGATGATCGTCGGATTGCAATCACAGCCGAGAGAGCTGATCCGGAAGACGGGGCTGTTTCATAAAATCGGAAAGCAGCATTTCTTTGAGCATCAGGACGAGATAACGGGATAAATTCAGATACGGCCTGTCCATGAAAAAGCGGACAGGCCGTGTTTTTATTCGGTTTCAAAGCGCTGGATCAGTTTTTCCTGATGGGCTTTCATCGCATCTTCTAACGTGATTCCGTACTTATCGGCAAGGATGGCCAGATTTCCGAGGACGTCACCCATTTCTTCAATCAGCTCCTGCCTGCGTTCAGCCTGGGTCGCGTCCTTTTCATCCGGCCGGTCTCTGCCGATTTCATATGCTCTTACCGCCCGGGCGAGCTCACCCGCCTCTTCCATTAAAAAGCCGATTCTGATAAATGGCCCGTACGCCGTCCATCCTCGTTTTTCGTAAAAATCTTTCGTCCATCGTTCTGCTTCAGCCATCTGCATGTGAAACACTCCTTATGTCCTGTATGATTCTTATTGATATTATCATATAGAGATGGGACAATATATAGTGTATTTTGATTTATTGATGTACATATATAGATGTGGAGATGAAAAAATGAAAACCATTTGTGTATTTGCGGGGTCAAACCCGGGGGTAAATGAAGAGTACAAACGCAAAGCGGCCGAACTGGGTGAATATATGGCGGAGCAGGGAATCGGCCTTGTTTACGGCGGTTCACGGGTCGGTCTGATGGGAACCGTCGCCGATGCGTTAATGGCAGGCGGCGGAAAAGCTGTCGGCGTCATGCCGAGCGGGCTGTTCAGCGGAGAGGTTGTTCATCAGAATCTGACGGAGCTGATTGAAGTCAGCGGCATGCATGAGCGGAAAGCGAAAATGAGTGAACTTGCCGATGGGTACATTGCCATGCCCGGCGGTTTCGGAACATATGAAGAGTTATTTGAAGTGCTGTGCTGGGCGCAAATCGGCATTCATCAAAAACCGATCGGACTGTACAATGTGAACGGGTATTTTGAGCCGATGATGAAGATGGTCAAGTACAGCATTCAGGAAGGATTTTCGAATGAGTCTCATTTAAAACTGATACACAGTTCCTCCCGGCCGGATGAGCTGATTGAGCAGATGAACAATTACTCGTACCCGATCCTTCAGAAAAAATGGACGGAAATATAAAAAAAGAGCCATCTGACATGTGTGTGAGTTCCGGGCGGACTTCATGAAAATCGAGTGTATTTGACAATGTGAGATTTCCTTAGGGAAATCTTTTTTTATGTCCGGATTACCATCGTAGTATAATTTAACTAATTCGGATTGGCTATCTAAGCAAAAGCGGAAGGAGACGGAAAATGGCGACGTTGTCAGATGTGGCTAAGAGAGCGAATGTTTCGAAAATGACGGTGTCACGTGTGATTAATCACCCTGATACGGTAACAGATGAACTGAAAAAGCTCGTTCATTCCGCAATGAAAGAGCTGAATTACATCCCTAATTATGCGGCAAGAGCGCTTGTGCAAAACAGAACACAGGTTGTCAAATTGCTGATTCTTGAGGAAATGGATACGACCGAACCCTATTACATGAACTTGCTGACCGGAATCAGCCGGGAGTTGGATCGCCATCATTATGCTTTGCAGCTTGTGACAAGAAATTCACTCAATATCGGGCAATGCGACGGCATTATTGCCACCGGCTTGAGAAAGGCCGATTTTGAATTTGTCATCAAAGCTTTTGAAAAGCCGTTAGTCGTATTTGGAGAAAATGAAATGGGCTATGATTTCGTCGATGTGAATAACGAAAAAGGGACTTTTATGGCAACCCGCCATGTCATGGGGCTGGGGGAGCGTGAGGTTGTCTTTTTCGGCATTGATTTGGATGAGCCATTCGAACGCTCAAGAGAACAGGGGTATATTCGGGCGATGAAAGAGAGCTGCAGAGAAACGAAGCTGTTTCGGATCGCTAACAGTTCAAAAAAAAGCGAAAGCCTGGCAAGAGAAGTTTTGAAAACGCTCGGCCGGCAAGCCGCGTTTGTCTGCGCCACCGACCGAATCGCGCTCGGGGTCATTCGTGCGGTGCAGTCACTCGGAAAACGAATTCCCGAAGATGTGGCCGTTACTGGAAATGACGGTGTTTTTCTTGACCGCATTTCCTCCCCGCGGCTGACTACGGTCAGACAGCCGGTTGTGGAAATGGGAGAGGCCTGTGCGAAAATGCTGCTGAAAAAAATGAATGAAGGCGGCGCAGCTCAAGGTCATTTGTTTTTTGAACCGGAGTTAATTGTGCGGGAATCAACTTTGTGAAAGCTTGATTCTGTTATCGGTAACAAGAGAAAAACGATTGCTTCTCCCGATTTCATCATGCTACCTTCAAAGCATAAGCCAGCCTATAAAAAGGGGGAAACATGATGGAATATGCCGCAATACATCATCAGCCGTTCAGTGCTGATGCTTATTCTTATGACGGGCGGACGGTGCATATCAAAATCCGGACGAAAAAAGGTGATGCTGATCAGATTCGATTGGTTTGGGGCGATCCTTATGAATACAGCGGCGGCAGGTGGTCGGCAGCCGAGCAGCCAATGAGAAAAACAGCCGCAACCCAAAATCATGATTATTGGTTTGCTGAAGTGACGCCGCCATTCAGGCGTTTGCAATATGCATTTATTGTCTCAGACCAGCATGAAAACATCTTTTTCGGAGCGTCAGGGGTCTGTCCTGTAAATAAAAAAACGCTGGAAACGATTCATTATTATTTTAAGCTTCCGTTTGTTCATGAGGCGGATACATTTCAAGCGCCTGAATGGGCGAAATCAACGGTTTGGTATCAAATTTTTCCGGAACGTTTTGCGAATGGAAGAGAAGACCTGTCACCGGAAGCTGCACTGCCTTGGGGGAGCAAGGACCCGGACGTTAATGATTTTTTTGGCGGAGATTTGCAGGGGATTATTGACAAACTCGACTATTTAGAAGAATTAGGGGTGAACGGAATTTATTTAACTCCGATCTTCTCCTCTCCATCCAACCATAAATATGACACGCTGGATTACTATTCCATCGATCCGCATTTTGGGGATCGGGAGCTTTTCCGGACATTGGTCAGTCGGCTTCATCAGCGGGGAATGAAAATTATGCTTGATGCTGTTTTTAATCATATAGGCAGCGCTTCTCCGCAGTGGCAGGATGTTGTAAAACACGGGGCCCGGTCCCGCTACAAAGACTGGTTCCATGTTCACTCTTTTCCTGTGAAAGAAGACAATTATGACAGGTTTGCGTTTACGCCTGATATGCCGAAGCTGAATACGGCTAATCCGGAAGTACAGAGGTATTTGTTTGAGATTGCTTTGTACTGGATTCGTGAATTTGACATTGACGGCTGGCGTTTAGATGTGGCAAATGAAGTGGATCACGCTTTTTGGAAGGCATTCAGGCAGGCTGTAACGGCCGAGAAACCCGATCTTTATATTTTGGGAGAGATATGGCATTCATCGGAACCTTGGCTCAGAGGAGATGAGTTTCATGCCGTGATGAATTATCCTTTCACAGAGCCGATGATTGCTTATTTTGCTGACCGGGAGATTTCTGCTTCATCCATGGCCTATCGATTAAACGCGCACTTGATGAATGGGATGCGGCAGGCCAACGAGGTGACGTTCAATTTACTGGACAGCCATGATACAGAACGTCTTCTGACAAGGTGCGGAAATGATGAGAAAACAGCCCGCGCTCTGCTGGCCTTTATGTTTGCCCAGACAGGAGCGCCCTGCATCTACTACGGAACGGAAATCGGTCTGGACGGCGGGAGAGATCCATTATGCCGGAAGTGTATGGTTTGGGAAAAGGAAAAGCAAAACCAGGAAATGCTCAGCTTTATGAAACGCTTAATCACCTTACGCAAAAAAGAAAACGCTTTATTGACGTACGGAAGTCTTGAGTGGCATCTGCTTGATGATCAAAACGATTGTATCAGTTTTTCGAGGGTTTTCAATGGCAGGCAATTGATTTTCTATTTTAATCAGGGGAATCGGGCCGGGGAAATCCGTTTGCAAGATTTTAATATGGAGAGAAGCAGAATAGTTTACGATGCGTGGACGGATCAGATCCTTCAACATGATGCCGCTATTGCTGTTCAGCCGAGAGAATTTTTGATTTTAAGCGCTGACGCCCCTGTCTGAATTCTGTTATCGGTAACAGGCTGAAAGGCTTTGAAACCGCTTTCTCTAACAGAGTAGAATTGTAATAGATTCATAATAAAAGGGGGAAAAGATATGGCGGGGTTCGTCAAAAAGGGATTGGCTTTATTGACGGCATCAGTTTTGGCATTCTGTCTCGGCGCCTGTTCAAATTCAAAGGAATCGGCCGGCTCTGACGGCAAAAAGGTACTGACCGTGTCCGTTGAAGAAACCTATAAAAAATATATTGAAAGCATTAAAGGAGAGTTTGAAAAAGAGAATCACGTCACAATCAACATTGCAGAAAAGCAAATGTTCGATCAGCTGGAGGCGCTTCCTTTGGACGGCCCGGCCGGCAATGCGCCTGACGTTATGCTTGCCGCATATGACCGGATCGGCAGTTTGGCGCAGCAAGGCCATTTGCTTGATCTAAAACCTGCTGATACAAAAAGCTTTGGAGATAAAGAGATGCAGCAGGTAACGGTTAACGGAAAGGTGTATGGAATGCCGCTGGTGATTGAGACGCTTGTTCTGTATTACAACAAAGATCTTATAAAAAAAGCGCCGGCAACATTTAAAGACCTTGAAACATTAACAGAGGATCCCCGGTTTTCATTTGCTTCTGAAAAAGGAAAGTCAACGGGATTTTTGGCAAAGTGGACTGACTTTTATATGTCGTACGGTTTGCTGTCCGGTTACGGCGGATATGTATTCGGGAAAAACGGCACAGATCCCGGGGATATCGGCCTGAACAATAAAGGGGCTGCAGAAGCGGTGAAATATGCGGAGAAATGGTTTAAAACGTATTGGCCAAAAGGCATGCAGGATAACTCGAGCGCAGACGATTTTATTCAGCAAATGTTTTTGGATAAGAAAGCGGCTGCAATCATCGGCGGGCCTTGGTCGGCTGCCAATTTTCAAGAGGCCGGCCTGAACTATGGAGCCGCTCCTATTCCGACATTGCCAAACGGAAAAGAATATGCTCCGTTTGCGGGCGGAAAAGGCTGGGTTGCTTCAAAATATACAAAGGAACCCGAGCTGGCTGAAAAATGGCTTGAGTATGCAACAAATGATGCCAATGCTTACGCCTTTTATGAGGATACAAATGAAGTTCCGGCCAACACAGCCGCAAGGAAGAAAGCGGGGGAGCAAAAAAATGAGCTGGCGTCAGCTGTTATTAAACAATATGAGTCAGCGGCACCTGCGCCGAATATTCCTGAAATGGCCGAGGTATGGACTGGCGCTGAAAGTTTAATGTTTGATGCGGCTTCGGGGAAAAAAACAGCAAAAAAATCGGCGGATGATGCGGTAAACGTCATAAAAGAAAACATCAAAGAAAAGTATGTGAAATAAAATCGGAGGGGAAGTGTCCGTAAGAATAGAGGGCGAAAAATGAATAAAGATGATACACTTTTACACCAAAAACGGAAGGCGCCATGGTTTTTATCGATCATTCCGGGAATTGGACAGATCGCGAATCAGCAGATATCAAAGGGGATCTTATTTCTGGTCATTACGAGTTTGTTTGCTGTTGAATTATGCGTTTTCGGTATTGAGGCGCTGACCGGATTGGTTACCTTGGGAAGTGTTCCCGGTGAAGATCACTCATTATTTATGCTGATTGAAGGCACGCTGCAATTGATCTTAACGTTGATTTTTCTCATGTTCTATATCTTTTCAGTTTATGATTTCCGTCATACCGCCACTATGAAAGCGGCGGGTTTGAAGGTGAATACAGCGGCCAAGGATATCATCCGCCATGCGGGAGATAAAGGGTTTCCTTATTTATTTACACTGCCGGCATATCTCATGATGGTGTTTGTGATTATTTTTCCTGTTCTGGTGACTCTGTTTGTTGCCTTAACAAACTATGATTTTTATCATATACCGCCTAACAGTCTGATTGACTGGGTCGGCTTTAAAAATTTCTTGAATATCTTTTTTGTCGGTTCCTACCGGGAAACATTTGTGAATGTACTGGGCTGGACCATGATATGGACAATCTGTGCAACAACGCTGCAAATCATTTTGGGGATCGTGACGGCACTTTTTGTGAATCAAGATTTTATTAAAGGCAGACGGATATTCCGAATGATTTTCTTATTTCCATGGGCTGTTCCGGCCTTTATCACAATTATGAGCTTTTCCAATATTTTTAATGACAGTATTGGGGCGATGAACACGCAGGTGATCCCATTAATTAACCACCTGCCGTTTGTGGAACTGCCGGCGATCGCGTGGAAGACTGATGCTTTCTGGACGAAGACTGCTCTGATTATGATTCAGACCTGGCTTGGCTTTCCTTATATTTATGTCATGGTAACGGGAGTCTTGCAGTCGATTCCGGGTGAATTGTATGAAGCCGCAAAGATTGACGGGGCTTCTTTTATGCAGCGTTTTCGCAATATTACATTACCGATGATTTTATTTGCGACGGCACCGGTGATGATTACACAGTACACATTTAACTTTAATAATTTTTCGATCATCTATTTGTTTAATGAAGGCGGTCCGGGAAGCGCGGGAGCCGGTGCCGGGTCGACCGATATTTTAATTTCCTGGATCTATAAACTGACAACCGGCACTTCTCCGCAATATGCTGTGGCAGCGGCCGTGACATTGTTAATTTCTTTCGTCGTCATTGGAATTTCACTGATTGCTTTTAAAAAGTCAAATGCTTTCGGCAATGAGGAGGTGATGTAGATGGGTTCCAGAACGGCCGGAATGCTTACGAAAATCTGCACCTATTTATTTTTGCTGGTTTTAAGCATTGTCATTTTATATCCGCTGCTGATTACGGCTTCCTCCGCTTTCCGTGCGGGAAATGTGACGGCTTTTCAGCTCGATTTCTCAGGTTCCTGGACTTTTGATCATTTTAAGCGGCTGTTTGAAGAGACGCTCTATCTTCATTGGTACAGCAATACGCTGATTATCGCGCTGTCAGTCATGGTATTGCAGGTCACGATTGTAACGCTTGCCGGGTATACGTACAGCCGCTATCGGTTTGCGGGGCGAAAAAAGAGTCTTGTCTTCTTTTTAATCATTCAAATGGTGCCCACAATGGCAGCGCTGACTGCTTTTTATGTATTGGCCATGCTGATAGGCGCTCTTGATCAATACTGGTTTTTGACAGCGATCTATATCGGCGGCGGAATTCCGATGAACACGTGGCTGATGAAAGGTTATTTTGATACAGTTCCGAGAGAAATTGATGAGGCTGCGCGAATGGATGGAGCGGGGCATTTCAGGATATTTGCCTCCATTGTGCTGCCGCTTGTGAAGCCGATGCTTGCCGTTCAAGCGCTTTGGGCGTTTATGGCGCCGTTCGGGGACTATTTGCTGGCGAAGTTTTTGCTTCGCTCGCCGGAAAGGCTGACCATTGCAGTAGGGTTGCAGTCGTTCATTTCAAATCCGCAGCAGCAAAAAGTCGCCCTGTTTGCGGCGGGAGCTATACTTGCCGCACTGCCGATATGCATCTTGTTCTTTTTTCTCCAAAAGAACTTTGTATCCGGGCTGGCGGCGGGCGGAACAAAGGGGTAGTTCAATGAAGAATGTGCAAAATGAAAGCTTTATGATCCGCAGTCTTAAAGCGTCGGTGTCTCCGTCAGGTATTTGCCGTTACGGGAAAACATTCAGCTGGCTTCAGCTCTCCTTTCTCTTTATGTTTTTAACGTCCTGCCTTATGGCGCCGTTTACGATGTCGTTTTTGAAAATGGACCGCTTCAGCCTCAAATTGGTTATGCCTGCGGCGCTTTCTGCAGTGAATGATCGTTTTGCCGAACAATTAAACGGTATTCAAATCAGGAACGGAAAACTGACAGGCGGACAGCATTTTGATCAAATTGAAGAGGGCAAACATCTGCTGGCAGTCGATATGGAGCATGAATGGAAACCAAACGGTGAAAATGGGCGTTTGCGTGTAAAAGGATATGACAACGCGGTCATATTCCAGCCTGACCGGCTGATTATTACCGACCAAAACGGAATGGGGTTTTCAGTTCGCTATGGGAAAGCGGACGCCAGTCTTACGGACCCGGGCGTATATGAGACGGAGGCTGTTATCGGTCAATTGTGGCTGGCACAGTATAAGCCGATGATCATGATGCTGGGGTGCGCAGTGATTTTTTTGATCCAGCTATTTTTTACAGCTGTGCTTGCGGGAGGCATCTGGATGGCGAAATTATCAAAAATGATCGTTATCGCGTCATGTAAGGAAGCAGCTTCTGCAGCGATATGCGCATCGGCTCTGCCTGCATTCGCGGCAGCTGCTATCGGGCTGATCCGCTTTGATTTGATTACTGTATTAATGGTTCATACATGCGGCGTCACGTTGATGATTGCTTTTTTATTCAGATATATGGCCAAAACCCGCCGTCATAATGAAAATGTTCATTCGGGAGGAAGACATGATAAATCAGCGGTTGTTTGAGATTGATGAATGGAAAATCAAAACCAATACATTTCAAAAAGAGTATATACGGCTGCAGGAAAGCCTGACTTCTCTTGCCAACGGCTATATGGGCATCAGGGGGAATTTTGAAGAGGGGTATTCAGGCGGCAGCCATCAAGGCACATATATTGCGGGCGTGTGGTTCCCTGACAAAACGCGGGTAGGCTGGTGGAAAAACGGGTATCCGGACTATTTCGGAAAAGTGATCAATGCGATGAATTTTATTGGAATAGATGTGTATGTTGACGGTGAAAAAGTCGATCTCTATCAAAACCGACTCGAATCATTTGAGTTAGAGCTTCATATGAAAGAAGGAATTCTGAGGAGGAGCGCTGTTGTCCGTATTCAGGATAAAACCGTGCGAATCAAATCAGAACGATTTCTCAGCCTGGCCGTAAAAGAGCTATGTGCGATTCATTATGAAGCGGAGTGTCTGACAGGGGACGCCGTTATTACGCTTGTTCCTTATCTTGATGGCAATGTTGTAAACGAAGATTCAAACTATCAAGAGCGGTTTTGGCAGGAAAAAGAGACAGGAGCGGATTACCGCCGCGGGCACATAACGGCAAAAACGCTCGACAATCCGTTCGGAACGCCGCGTTTCACCGTCTCAGCCTTAATGGGAAATTTGACAGAAGGCTGTGTCAGTCAAAGCTTTCAAACTTCCCGCATGTATGCTGAAAATCGCTTCAGCTACCAAAACAAAGCTTCATTGAAAAAGTTTATTGTTGTCACGACTTCACGCGATGTTCAAGAAGCAGAGCTTACTTCGAAAGGGGAGGAGCTTTTGGCGGCTATTCTTAAGCAAGGTTATGAAGAAGCGAGACAGCAGCATATTGCCAAGTGGAAGGAAAGATGGGCAAAAGCGGATATAGAGATAAAGGGAGATAAGGAACTTCAGCAAGGCATCCGCTACAATATCTTTCAGTTATTCTCGACATACTACGGGGCAGATGCCCGTTTGAACATCGGACCGAAAGGATTTACAGGCGAAAAATACGGCGGTGCCGCCTATTGGGATACCGAGGCGTATGCCGTTCCGATGTATTTGGCGACAGCCGAGCCGGAAGTCACGAAAAACCTGCTTTTGTACCGCTATCATCATTTGGAGGCTGCCAAACGGAACGCCGCCAAGCTGGGGATGAAGGGGGCGCTTTATCCGATGGTGACGTTTACCGGAGATGAATGCCACAATGAGTGGGAGATTACGTTTGAAGAAATCCACCGCAACGGCGCGATTTGCTATGCGATCTGCAATTATGTCCAATATACAGGCGACCGCGCCTATATGGAAGAATACGGTATAGATGTTCTTGTTGAGATCAGCAGGTTTTGGGCCGGCCGTGTTCACTTCTCGAAACGAAAAAATAAGTATATGATCCATGGCGTCACAGGGCCGAATGAATATGAAAACAATGTCAACAACAATTGGTATACGAATGTCATTGCGGCTTGGACGTTGGATTATACTCTGCAAAGTCTCGAAAGGATCTCAGCGGAGAAACGCCGCCTTCTGGATGTGCAGGAAGAAGAATTGAAAGTCTGGAGAGAAATCATCCGGCACATGTACTATCCGTATAGTGAAGAACTGCAAATTTTCGTTCAGCATGACACATTTTTGGACAAAGACCTGCAATCAGTTGACGAATTAGATCCAGCTGAACGGCCTCTTTATCAAAATTGGTCATGGGACAAAATCCTCCGCTCCAGCTTTATTAAACAAGCCGATGTGCTGCAAGGCATTTATTTATTTCCTGACCGTTTCTCTATAGACGAAAAACGCCGCAACTATGAATTTTATGAACCGATGACGGTTCATGAATCAAGCTTATCGCCCTCCATTCACGCGGTGCTCGCTGCCGAATTGAGGATGGAAAAGAAGGCGCTTGAATTATATAAGCGTACAGCAAGGCTTGATCTCGACAATTACAATCGCGATACGGAGGAAGGCCTTCACATTACTTCAATGACGGGAAGCTGGCTGGCGATCGTCCAAGGGTTTGCCGGCATGCGTACTTTAAAAGGAACGCTCTCATTCACCCCATTTTTGCCGAATGAATGGGACGGTTACTCGTTCCATATCAATTATCGAAACCGCTTGATCAAGGTGACGGTCGAAGAAAGGCGCGCCATTTTTGAGCTTGTCAAAGGAGAACCGGTGTCCATCACAGTTTATGGAGAGCCGATGGTGCTGAATGAACGATGTGAAAGGAGAATGCCTGATGAGTGAATGGTGGAAAGAAGCTGTCGTGTATCAAATTTACCCGCGCAGTTTTTATGATTCCAATGGAGATGGATTTGGGGATTTACAAGGCATTATCAAAAAGCTTGATTATATCAAAAGACTTGGCGCGGATGTGATCTGGCTGTCGCCCGTGTTTGATTCTCCGCAGGATGACAACGGCTATGACATCAGTGACTACAGAAACATGTACGAAAAATTCGGAACAAATGAAGATATGTTTCAGTTAATTGATGAAGTGCATCAGCGCGGAATGAAAATCATCATGGATCTGGTCGTGAACCACACGTCGGATGAACATGCCTGGTTTGCTGAAAGCCGCAAGTCGAAGGACAATCCTTACCGGGATTATTATTTTTGGAAAGACCCGAAATCGGACGGTTCTGAGCCGAATAATTGGGGATCGATTTTTTCAGGCTCGGCGTGGACGTTCGATGAAGGGACAGGACAGTATTATTTGCACTACTTTTCGAAAAAACAGCCTGATTTAAATTGGGAAAATGAAGCCGTTCGCCGGGAAGTGTATGATCTGATGAAGTTCTGGATGGATAAAGGCGTTGACGGCTGGCGGATGGATGTGATCGGCTCCATTTCCAAGCACACTGATTTTCCGGACTATGAAACAGATAACAGCAAAAACTTTATTGTCGGCCGTTACCACTCTAACGGCCCCCGCCTGCATGAATTTATTCAAGAGATGAACAGGGAAGTGCTTTCTCATTACGACTGCATGACAGTCGGAGAGGCAAACGGTTCTGATATTGAAGAGGCGAAAAAATATACGGATGCAGGCAGGCAAGAGCTGAATATGATCTTTACATTTGAACATATGGATATCGATACAGAACAAAACTCGCCAAATGGGAAATGGCAGATCAAGCCGTTTGATGTGATTGCTTTAAAACAAACGATGACAAGGTGGCAGACCGGGTTGATGAATAGCGGCTGGAATACCTTGTATTTTGAGAACCACGATCAGCCGCGGGTGATTTCCCGCTGGGGCAATGACGGTGAGCTGCGAAAACAGTGTGCGAAAGCATTCGCAACGGTTCTCCACGGGATGAAAGGCACACCGTTTATTTACCAGGGAGAAGAAATCGGCATGGTCAACAGTGATATGCCGCTGGAGATGTATGACGATCTTGAAATAAAAAATGCATACCGTGAACTAGTCATCGAAAACAAGACGATGACAGAAAAAGAGTTTGTCAAAGCCGTGATGATAAAAGGAAGGGATCACGCGAGGACGCCGATGCAATGGGATGCAGGAAAACATGCCGGATTCACAGCCGGAGACCCTTGGTTAGCGGTCAATTCCCGCTATCAAGAAATCAATGTGAAAGAATCCTTGGAAGATCAAGATTCAATTTTCTATTACTATCAGAAGCTCATTCAATTACGAAAGCAACATAAGATCATGGTATACGGAGATTATCAGCTGCTGCTGGAAGATGATCCGCAAATCTATTGTTACATCCGTAAATATCAAGGGAAAAAGCTTCTCGTCGTTGTGAATTTGTCGGAAGACAAGGCCCAGTTCGAAGCGCCTCCGGAACTGATCCATGAGCGTTGGAAAATCCTGATTTCGAACTATCCGCAGGAGCGGGCTGACTTGAAGCGTATCAGCCTCAAACCTTATGAAGCTGTGATGGGCATCAGCATATGAAAGCGGTTATTTTTGATTTAGACGGAGTGATAACAGATACGGCTGAATATCATTTTCTCGCTTGGAAGCACATCGCAGAACAAATTGATATTCCCTTTGACAGGAATGTGAATGAAGGCCTGAAAGGAATCAGCCGGGAAGAGTCACTGGAAAGCATACTGATCTTTGGCGGAGCGGAAAAAAGGTTTACACATGTGGAGAAACAAGAACTGCTGCATCAAAAAAACCAATATTATCAAACGTTGATCAGCAGATTGACGCCGGAAGATCTCTTGCCGGGAATCGGCAGGCTTCTTTGTGAATTAAAAAATGAACATATAAAAATCGGGTTAGCATCTTCAAGCCGCAATGCCCGCGCGATCTTAAAACGTTTGGCGATTATCGATGATTTTCAAGCCATTGTTGACCCGGCGGCTCTTGCGAAGGGGAAGCCTGATCCCGAAATCTTTTTAACAGCTGCAGCGCTGCTCGGTGTTTCCACGGCTGATTGCGCGGCAATAGAAGATGCTGAAGCAGGAATATCTGCAATTAAATCTGCCGGGATGTTCGCGGTCGGTGTCGGGCGTGAACAGTCGATGCTTGGTGCTGATCTGGTTGTGAGGCAAACCGGTGAATTGTCGTTTGAGCTGTTGAAGGAAGAATGGAAGCAGTATAGGGGAAAGGTTTTAAAAAGCATCAGAGAGTGAAAAAAACCTGCAAGAGACATCATCTCTTGCAGGTTTTTTGGGCATTACTTCTGGTCTTCTGTATTGCGTGTCAGCACTTTATCGATTAAGCCGTATTCTAAGGCTTCATCAGCTGATTTGAAGTTGTCGCGGTCTGTATCACGCTCAATGACTTCAAGCGGCTGGCCGGTACGTTCAGCAAGCACTTTGTTTAATTTGTCGCGAAGCAAGAGAATGCGTTTTGCCGCGATTTCAATTTCTGTCGCCTGTCCTTGCGCTCCGCCAAGCGGCTGGTGAATCATAACTTCACTGTTAGGAAGCGCGTAACGTTTGCCTTTTTCTCCGGCTGCAAGTAAAAATGCTCCCATAGAAGCGGCCATACCGATGCAGATCGTGGATACTTTCGGTTTAATGAACTGCATTGTATCATAGATTGCCATACCGGCAGTGATTGATCCGCCAGGGCTGTTAATGTAAATGGAAATATCTTTTTCAGGGTCTTCCGCTTCAAGGAATAAAAGCTGTGACACGATGGAGTTCGCAACGTTGTCATCAATCGCAGATCCAAGCATGATAATACGGTCCTTCAAAAGACGGGAGTAAATGTCATAAGCTCTTTCTCCGCGGTTCGTTTGTTCAATGACTGTAGGTATTAAATTCATAATGCTCCTCCTTCACCTTTTAGGTAAGTATGTATTTACATGATACATTTTTGGTCAATAAAGGTCAAACAAAACGCTGACCAAAATGCCAACCTTTTCTTCTAACACCATTTTTCCCATAAAACAAAAAGTTCAAACAGCAAAGTGGAAATGAGGATGATCAGCACCGGCGCTTGAGAAAATGATATGGCCGGAGCGCTCAAAATAGACCGCAATCGCGTCGCTACGTACGGCTGAAGGGTCTGACTACGTTGTCCGCCCTTCCAAAAGCCGTACCGGCAAATACGTTTCCAGCGGCAAATCATCAAATTCGCCTTCAATTTCTTTTGCTAAAATCTCGATGGCTGTTTTGGAAATCAATTCAATCGGCTGCTGGATGGTTGCCAAGTCCGGCAGAACCGATTGAACGGTTTCAGTGCCGTCATAACCGATCACTTTTAATTGATTCGGGATGTCTATTCCCCGTTTTTTGGCCTCAGTCATCACGGCAGCGGCCATGATATCATCGCTGGCAAAAATTCCGTCGGTGTCAGGCTGTTCATCGAATAATGTTGAAATAATGTCATGGTAATGCTGATAAAAGGGTACTTCATATGTAATAGGCTTCCGTCCGTGTTCATGCATGACGTCTTCGTATGCTTTTCTTCTGAGGTTTGCCGGTGTTTCGAGTTCAATCGGGCCGTTGATATGGACGATGTGCCGGCACCCTTTTTCAATCAGCAGTTCTGCCGCCTTTTTTCCGCCGTCATAGTTGTCTGAGCCGACGACGGGAATCGTGTCCGATAAGTAATGATCAATGGCGACAATCGGCAGATTCTGCTTGTGATCATTGAGAATTCCCCGGTTGTAAGTCACGGCGATCACGCCGTCCACTTGGTTTCTTATCAGCATCTCCAAATATTTTTCTTCCTTATCCTTTCGATGTAAACTGTTGCAAAGCAGCAGTTTGTAGCCCATGGACGTACAAATGCTTTCAATATGAAAGGCGAGTTCGCCGAAAAACGGGTTGCTGGAGTTTGGGATGATAAGTCCTATTAAATTGGTTCGTTTTCGGAATAAAGAGCGGGCCAGATCGTTTGGAAAGTAATTGATTTCTTCCATCGCCTTGTACACTTTTTCTTTTGTTTTTTCGCTGATATAGCCGCGGTTATTTAATACCCGCGAAACGGTTGTGGATGAAACTCCCGCTATTTTCGCAACATCATGAATGTTAGGCTTCATTCCCGTGCCCTCCTGCTTACTGAAATGGCTTACAATTTCCGTCACGCACTTATTTTAGAGAATCAGGCTGACATGTGCAAGGACATTCCATGTTTCTGTTTTCATATAAAGAGGGCGTGTTTGGTTTGATTGAAATAATCAGAAAATTTTATGTCAACCGATTGACATATGGAACCGGTTGACATACAATTCTTTTTGAAAGCGCTTTATTTATGGAGTGAAGGGAAGTGACGGGTATGGAGAGATGGCTGGCGGCATTAAAGTGAAAGAATCAAACAGTGATGGAAAGTAAGCGCTTACTATGAGCTCGCATGTATGTGATGAATATGAAGAAAGTATGCGGCTCTAAAACGGCTATTAAAAGGCCCTATTAAAGGAGCGGTGCAAATGAAAAGCTCAAAAAGTCTGTATTGGAAACTGAGTGCTTATTTCTTCTTTTTCTTTTTTACTTGGTCTTCCAGCTATTCTTTATTTGCGATTTGGTTAGGGCAGGAAATCAATTTAAACGGATCAGCGACAGGCATTATCTTTTCTGTAAACGCCGTATTTGCCCTGTGCATGCAGCCTCTTTACGGTTTTATCTCTGACAAATTGGGGCTGAAGAAAAAGATATTGTTTATGATCAGCTGTCTTCTCATATTCACGGGTCCGTTTTATATCTTCGTCTATGGGCCGCTTTTACAATACAACGTCTTTCTTGGCGCCGTTGTCGGAGGCTTATATTTGGGAGCCGCTTTTTTGGCGGGGATAGGCGCGATTGAAACGTACATTGAAAAGGTCAGCCGTAAGTATGATTTCGAGTATGGAAAATCAAGAATGTGGGGCTCGCTGGGCTGGGCGGCGGCTGCATTTTTTGCAGGTCAGCTTTTCAATATCGATCCCAATATCAACTTCTGGATCGCGTCTGTTTCAGCCGTCATATTAACGGCCATCATCATGTCTGTAAAAATAGAAATGACCGATCATGAGAAAAACAGAGCGGATTCGGTCCGGTTAAAAGATGTGGGGCGGCTCTTTTTACTAAGAGATTTCTGGTTTTTTATGATGTACATTATCGGGGTGACTTGCATTTACGGCGTATATGATCAGCAGTTCCCGATCTACTATGCGTCTTTGTTTCCTTCGGTGTCGACGGGTAACCAAGTATTCGGCTATCTTAATTCATTCCAAGTTTTTTTAGAGGCCGGTATGATGTTTCTTGCGCCTTTTATCGTCAATAAGTTCGGGGCGAAAAACAGTTTGATTTTAGCGGGGTTTTTAATGGCTTTCCGCATCGTCGGGTCCGGAATTGCAGTTGAACCTGTAGGCATTTCATCAATGAAACTCATCCACGCACTGGAATTGCCGATTATGCTGATCGCCGTTTTTAAATATTTGGCTGCCAATTTTGATACGCGTCTGTCGTCCGTCCTTTATCTCGTCGGTTTTCAATTCGCATCTCAGGCAGGCGCGTCGATTCTGTCGCCGCTTGCGGGAGGATTATATGACAGTGCGGGGTTCCGTCAAACCTATCTCATCATGGGAATCGTCGTCTTCGGTTTTACCGTCATTTCCATATTTACTTTATTGGGCCCGAAACAAAACAGCAGGCGTGTCCAGCGTCTGCAAAAAATCGGATAGAGAGGATGTTACAAATGGATAGAATTCAGCAGGCGGAAGAAGCTTTGAAGGAAGCCGAGGGTAAAGTGAAACAAAGATATCGATTGGGGTACCATATTATGCCCCGGGCGAATTGGATCAATGATCCGAACGGACTTATTCAGTTTAAAGGAGAATACCACGTCTTTTTTCAGCATCATCCGTATGATGAGCATTGGGGGCCGATGCATTGGGGACATGTAAAAAGTAAAGATCTCATTCATTGGGAGCACCTGCCGGTTGCCTTAGCTCCGGGGGACGCATTCGATCAAAGCGGCTGTTTTTCGGGAAGCGCGGTCGATGATCATGGAAGATTGGCCCTCATCTATACAGGACATAATATAATTGATCAAGAGAAAGACCTATTCTATCAAACTCAAAATATCGCTGTCAGCCAAGATGGAACCGTGTTTGAAAAGCTTCAGGAAAACCCTGTTATTGCGGAACCGCCGGAAGACAGCGCCCGTCATTTCCGCGATCCGAAAGTATGGAAGCATCGCGATGTTTGGTATATGGTCATCGGCAACTCCTCAAAAGAAAACGTCGGACGGGTCGTTTTATACCGTTCACCTGATTTGCGTGATTGGGAATACGCGGGGGTTCTCGCCCAAAGTGACGGTAATCTCGGCTATATGTGGGAATGTCCTGATTTCTTTGAATTAGGCGGCAAACATGTCCTGCTGATTTCGCCCCAGGGGATCGAGGCGGACGGTGATTCCTATCAAAATTTACATCAAACCGGTTATTTAATCGGTGACTATCATGATGAAACAAACAAATTTACACACGGCGCTTTTAAAGAACTGGATCACGGCCATGACTTTTACGCCGTGCAAACATTATTAGATGATAAAGGACGCAGAATTGCCATCGGCTGGATGGATATGTGGGAATCTGAGATGCCGACAAAAGCGGACGGATGGTGCGGTGCACTGACTTTGCCGCGAGAACTGACTTTGCGTGATGATCATAAACTTTTGATGAATCCCGTGGAAGAAACCAAGCAGCTGCGGAAAATGGAATATCGGGAATGTGCCGGACGATCGGTTTCAGGGAGTTACTTGGCAAAGACGTCCGAAGAACTGCTTGAAGTCCGAGTCGTGTTTGATATAAACGATTCTGATGCCGAAACGGCAGGTTTTAAGATTCGCGGCCTTGACGAAGAAGAACTTGTGCTGACATACAATCTGACGGATAAAAAGCTGACACTTGATTGCACCAAGATGGGGAAAGCGAAAGACGGTGTGAGAAGGGTGCAGACGGATACAAACGGCAAGCTGGCGCTGCGTATCTTTATTGACAGATCCTCGATTGAAGTATTCGCCAATCATGGAGAAACAACGATGACAAGCCGTATCTATCCGAATGAAGGCAGATTGGGGATTGAGCTGTTTTCTGAGAAAGGCGCCGTAAAAGTTGAGGAATTCACCTATTGGATGTTAAAGGACATTTGGAAAAAAAGCTGAAACGGGTGATTACCGCTTTTTCTGCAGTGGCTGAAAATGTACTGAGCCGGGGGCAGTCCGCCTGAAATGGTTTTTTTGTGAAAATCAATGCCGTTATACGATGCAGGATTATGCTGCATGAGGACGCTGCATAATCCTGTTGTGCATTATCAAAAAAGAGTTGCTTTCTGTGCGTTTCTTTATTATAATATAAAGGTATCTGATTGAAAAAACGTGCGCTCGTAGCTCAGTTGGATAGAGCGGTGGTTTCCGGTACCACGTCTGTCGGGGGTTCGAATCCCTCCGAGCGCGTCCAATACGTTATAACCCCGTCATATCAACGTTTTCCGACGGTCCGTTAAGCGTTAAGTGTACGAAAAGTGTCCGGAAGGGCGCGAACCGGTAAAGAACGGGCCCGGCTTTAATCGGTCGGCTCGCTTCTCCTAAAACGAAATAGTCCGATTCAGCAAACGTAACCTCGCGGATAAATAAATCCGGGAGGTTTTTTGTTATGGCGGTTTTAAAACGCAGGCAAGGCGTCAGGAATCGGCGCGAGACTGACGGAATAGAAAAGAGCTTCAAAGCGGCGAAATCCGTTCACGAAGCGTTAAGGATCGTATTCGAGCTATTTGAAACGGAGAACTATCGCGACAGAACGATCAATGATTATCGGAAGTATTGGGCGGTATTTATGGAAGTGGCCGGCATACAGCCGACGGATAACGTAACGAACATTACGGAAGATCATCTGCGGTCCTATATATCAACGATGCTCAACGTACGCGACCTTTCGCCAGTAACGATAAATATCCGTTTAGGCGGCATAAAGTCGATCCTTAGCCGAATGACTAAGCGCGGGAAAGGAAAGCATAAATCATATATTATACATGACTAATATGTGCTTTCCTTTTATTCAATTAAAGCGTCCTTTTCTGGAATAAGACTGATAGTAAGACCATCTTCAAAAAGTTTCCTTCAATACACAAACTGAACAAAATTAGTTAATCCAATGGGAAGGTCGTTGTATATGAGAGGGGAATGTTGTCTTTACATCACCTTTAGCCGAATTAATTTGCATTTGAGTTAAAAACATACTCGTAGATAAGTCTGCTCCCCTTAAATCAGCATCACGCAAATCAGCGCCAATAAAATCAACACCTCTTAAATCTGCATTCCTCATATCTGCAGCAATTAAATATGCTCCCCTTAAATCTAACGCCCTTAAATCTTTACCTCTTAATTTTTTGCCAATCCAATCGGCTCTTTCGTAATTATAATTCTTGGCATTTTTAGTGTCAGGTAACTTTGAAATTAAGCTTTCCCGAATATACTCGCTGGTTTCCGAAAGCAATTTGTTTAATGGAAATCTGTACACCACTAGATCAAGAGATAATAATTCTTCAGCATCGAGTTTTGATAAGTTCTGCAATTCTTTTAACTGCACACTCAATTTATCAGACAAAGCATGGGGAATGTCATACGACAAGGCTTCTGCCGTGTACGCAATCATTTCATGTATTTGTTCCATGATCGGAAACACTCGGAACATTTTTTCTCTAATTTCAGGATTATCTCGCCAACTTTGACCTTTAAAAGTAATTTGAGAAACAACTTGTCCAGAACCTAAACAGTCAAACACTGTACAGCCCTTAAAACCTTTCTCTCGTAAGTTGCTGTGAATTTGACAACCATAATCAGATTGTAAATTAACACAAGGTGCACCTGCTGGCTTGTTAATTGGAAAATCGCTTGATGCTACAATATTAAGCGCTGTGCAGCAAAGTCCAAAGCACTTCGTACAATCAGCCGTTAAACTTTCTCTAATATTTTTGGCTGTTTCATTATCCATTTTTATACCCTCTTATCTTTAGTTAAATAACTTTTGAGTTTAATATACAAGATTCCTAAACAATCTTGATTGTTAAATAATAAATACCTTGTCAACTAGAACTTTTTGTAGACTTCTGCTACGCTACTTTTAATTGGTTTCTAAAATCTTTGTTCATGCTCTAGTCGCTTAACTTTCCGCTTTAATGACTCGATAATCGCATCTTTATTATTTTCGTTCATTTCATACTTAACTTGCTTTGCAGAGGGGCTTTTTATCTAGTTTTAAAGCTATTAACGAAAGTTTCTCCGTCGTTCTCCACATTAACAATAAGCTTGGCACTTTCACTGATACGCTGAGCAAGTGCTCTTTGCGCTTTTCCCTCGAAACTGTATAAAAGGACTGAATAAACATCGTTTAATTCTTCCCGCAACGAATTCATTTCGAACTTTGGTTTAAGGTTTTTTCGAACCGTCTCAAGTTTAGTATTTGCCACTTGCGTCATACCTGCTTTTAACATTTGACGCTGAAGCTGTTTTCGCATTGGATCATCTTTATGTTCTAAAAGGTTATCTAACGTTGGCATTGCTTTGTCACTCCTATAATCTTAGCCAATTGGCAAGCATTTGATCTTTTTCCTCAAAGTCGTCGGCGATTTTATTCAAGAAACCGCCTATTTCCTCAAGGTCTGTAATCGCTGCCTGTAGTGAATCTATGAATGATTGTTCAGCTTGTGTGTCGTAAAATATCGGCCCTTTATCGTAAGATTGGGCTATATCCTCTAACGTATTTGTTACGTCCTGTGAATTAAGCTGATCATAAAAGCCATGCCCAACTTGACCGTAAAATTCCGTTATTAGTTCAGCAACTTTTTCGTCGTGCTCTTGATAGGCATTCTGCGCTTCTTTTTTCATCGTTCTGAGATCCTCGACCATCGCGTCAACTTTTTCGGCAAGTTTTTTGGCGCTTTTGGGAGTTACTTTAATGGCATCACCGCCACCGATTGCGCCAGCCGGAAGCATTGCGTTTAGGTTTTTATCGTACACAAGCTCATCACCGTTTACATTCGTGATATTGCCGTTTTCATCAAACGTAAAGTTGGCTTCATTTAGACCGTGTGTATCAGGATTTCGAAGAATAACAGTATCTATAAAGTAGACGAGGTTCTTTTCGATTTGGTCACCCCATCTTCCACTCAGTCTTTGTTTGCGATTGATCTGTGAAAGTGCAGGGTTTTTTGTGTAAATTGTGGTCCCGTTGTGGCGGTCATATTCGTTCCAATAACCAGCTCCGACCATATCATCCGGGTTAATAATAGATCTCACGTAAGG
This sequence comes from Bacillus sp. IS1, assembly GCF_032461585.1. Classification (NCBI taxonomy): domain Bacteria; kingdom Bacillati; phylum Bacillota; class Bacilli; order Caryophanales; family Bacillaceae; genus Bacillus; species Bacillus sp. IS1. The sequence goes on from NZ_JAWCWR010000002.1 coordinate 656,842, forward strand.
GTCGTACAAGCCATCGTTTATTTCTTCTTGCTTATTATCAGTATGTAGTTTGACGACAGAAGGGCTGTTAAACGCGACCCCATAAATATCATTGTTTACTGCACTGTATTCGGCCTCTGCACCTCCGAGTGAATGGCCAGTTGTTGAAACAACCGTCGATGTTCCGTTATACTTTCTTTTAACTTCTTTAACGAGTTGGTCTGCTTGGTCGATTTGCGATGTTTTCGTAATGAGTTTATAGTTTCCGGTTGTAAGCATCGCGTCTTGAGAAGGTGTGCCGTTATATTTTCCGAGTGTTTTAGACGTATCCTTCGCGTCCTTTTCAACGATATAATGAGCTTCTTTTTTGGGGTCGCTTCCAAAAACAATGTTCCCGCCGTCCGCTTTTACGCCGTCATTGATCGGGTCTTTTGCGATATCGGTTCCCGCAAAGGCGACGACCACGTTTTCGGGGTTTTTTGATTTTATCCATTTTCCGTTATTCTTCACTGCTTGTACTAATACAACCGCATCAAGTCCTGTATTATCGTCTGATTTTATTTGATCGACGTACCAGTAAGTAGGTTTTGAAATGGAAGAATTAATACGTATATAATCGTTCTTCTCTAATTTCCTTTTTAAGATAGTCATAGTTATAAGCACGTTGACTCATCCTGTAATATGTTTCATCTGTCAGGTTTGAAGTCCTGATTTTCTTGCTCAAGATATACAGCACCTTTCTTGTCATGTAAAATAGGGTAGGGAAAGGGATGATTTTTTTTGAAAAAATACCTTATTATTGTTCTAGTGTTAATTATAACCGTTGGAGGGTTGGTTATGAAGCATCAATATGATGTGAAAAAGGAAGAAAATGCTCTTTTCGAAAAAGCCAAAAGTAAAATGACCGAGTACTTGCGTAGTGAGTACAAGGGTATAGAGAAAATTTCTTATGATGATTATTTTATTGATCCAACCGGCGGAATTACAGTTGAAGGATATCTAAACGGCGATAAAACTAAAGAATTTGACGGCTTATATGATCCTGTAGGAGACAAAATAGGGAGCTCCTCTGTGGATGCGGAAGAAAAATCTTAACACGCCTAAATGCACCGGATGTCACCGGTCATTTTTTCTAGTCCGCGAACTTCATCATAACTCATGGAACGGATGATTCTGTGAAAAAATATATTATTATCTTTATGGTTATCTTAATAGCAGCCGGAGGTTTTATAATGAAGAGTATGAATGATAAAAATGTTCAGGCTGAAGAGATAAAGATTGCTCAGGAACGAATGGAGAAATTTATCAAAGCGAATTATGAAGGCATACATAACGTTACATTTAAAGATAAATACGAGATAGATCCAATGGGCGGGATAGAGGTATTTGGCTATTACAACGGTGATACATCGAATAAATTCGATGGTATTTACGATAAGGCAAATGACAAGATCATGGGGCACTCAATAGACGCTGTAAGAAAGAAAGAATGCAGAGATAAAGATTGCGATTATTAATAAAGACGCTCGTCTGGCATTTTTTATATATGAGCATAATGAAAAAGACAAGGGTTTCGGCATGTGCCGCCCTTGTCTTTTTTTATTGAACACTGTAAAACATAACCGGAAACAGCTCATTATTTGACAGTCCGTTTTAACAGCGTTACAATTAAACGTGTAAATAGTTACATGTTTAAGTAAACATAATAACTCGGGAGGTGATACGTCTTGAATGAACCTTCTTTAAAAAAAGTGATGTCTCTGCAGATTGAAGTGGATGAACCGATCGTTGCGGGGCAGACTGGATTAGGGAAAAGGCAGTTGATTCCGATACGGGGCGGAACGGTCAGCGGCGCCGTAAAGGGACGTGTTCTTCCGGGCGGGGCAGATGCCCAGATCATCCGTCCGAACGGCCGGGTTGATCTTTCTGCCAGATATGCGCTGGAGACGGAGGAGCATGAAGTCATCTATGTAGAGAACAACGGCATCCGCCAAGTCAGTGAACCGTTCCGCCAACAGGCTGCAGAGGGGCGCATCATTGATCCCGAGCACGTGTATTTCCGCACTGTGCCTGTGTTTGAAACAAGCAGTGAGGCATATCAGCATCTGCAGGACCGGCTGTTTATCGGGGCTGCGGTCAGATTGCCGGATGACATTCGGTTAGATATTTATGAAGTTCAATAATAATATGGAGAGTGAGTCAACATGGAAAACTTTATCGGAAGCCATATGATTTACACGTATGAAAACGGCTGGGAGTATGAAATCTATATTAAAAATGATCATACGATCGACTATCGGATTCATAGCGGAATGGTAGGCGGCCGCTGGGTGCGCGACCAGGAAGTGAATATCGTCAAGCTGACAGAAGGCGTATACAAAGTGTCATGGACTGAACCGACAGGCACAGACGTTTCCTTAAACTTTATGCCGAATGAAAAACGGATGCACGGAATTATTTTCTTCCCGAAATGGGTGCATGAGCATCCGGAAATCACGGTGTGCTACCAAAATGATTACATTGACGTGATGAAAGAGTCACGTGAGAAATATGAAACATACCCGAAATATGTCGTTCCCGAGTTTGCGGATATTACGTATCTCAACAATGCGGGAATCAATAACGAAACATTGATTTCAGAAGCGCCGTACGAAGGAATGACCGATGATATTCGCGCGGGAAAATTAAAATAAGAGAAAAAACCCGGCAGCTTGTCCGGGTTTTTTTGTATCCTTTTACGACAGGGTTTTGGTCATGATAAAGTCGACTTGTTTATCATCCCCCATATAAAAAGAGTGTTCTCCGGTTTGGACAAACCCCATTTTTTGATAAAAGGCGATTGCATTTTCGTTTTTTTCCCATACGCCCAGCCAGATGTTCTTTTTATTGTGTGCTGTTGCGATTTTCACAGCTTCATTCAGCAGATATTTGCCGAGTCCGTGTTTCTGGTGGTTTTTTCTTATATAAATTCTCTCAATCTCAAGAGAATCTTCCCCCATTTTTTCTGACTGTGCTTCGTTCATGTTGACTTTTATATACCCCGCAAGGTCATCATGATAATAAACAAAATAGAATTGAGAAGACAGATTGGATAATTCCTTTTTCAGCTGTTCAGAGCGGAATGCATTTTCCAAATAAGCTTTCATATTTTCAGGTGAATTTTGATCCTTAAATGTATCATTGAATGTTTCAATGCTTATCTCCCGGAGCTCTGTAATATCGTTAAGGCTGCACTTTTTTAATTGAATACTCATGGTCATACAGCTCCTTTCTTCATTTATCATATCAGCTGATTTTTTGTTGTATTTGCAATGAAAATACCGTATAGTAAACATACCGTAATTTTGTTGTATTTGCAACATAAAATAAGAAAATGAGGACGATAAAGTGAAATATGTTTTTTATGTTTTAGGAATCATGATCTTGACCTTTGGTATTTCTGTCACGATTCAATCAGATCTTGGAACGTCGCCTTTTGATGCGCTTATTGTGGGATTGTCCGTCCATGCAGGGCTTACCGTGGGAAGCTGGGAAATCATCATCGCTTTCCTGTTAATTTGCTGTAATTCAATGTTAAAAAGGCAAAGGCCGGAATTTTCAGGGATGATTACGGCGTTTATAACGGGAATCGGGATTGATATGTGGCTTTTTTTTCTGCATCGAGTCATAACGCCTGAACTATGGTACGGAAAAGCGGGCTGTTTTGCAATCGGTTTAGTTGTGATAGGGATAGGAACCGCAACCTATCTGCACACAAATTTCGCCCCGATCCCGGTTGATCGGTTAACGCTAATTGTCCGCGATTTAACCGGGAGAAGCATCTTTTTTTCAAGAACGGTCATTTACTTCATATTTTTCATACTGGCCGTGATGCTAAAAGGTCCGGTAGGCATCGGAACGTTATTAACCGTTTGTTTAGGCGGGATCATCCTTCATTTCTTTATGCCGATTACCGGAAGATGGATAGACGGCATATTAACAGCATCTCCAAAGCAGGAAGAAACGAAAACCCGGTAGCAGGGGTTTTTATCCGGTTCTATCATTTTTTATTTCATCCGCATGTTCAAGGTATAATAAAAAAGGGGGAGGGATTGTTATGAGCGGTCAAAGAAAGCTCGTTTTTTACGGAGCTGTCAGCGCAGATGGCTATCTTGCGCGGGAAAATCACTCTTTAGATTGGTTAATCGGAACTGAAGGTGAAGACGGCACCGATTATGAAGCTTTCTATGAATCTGTCGATACGATTATCATGGGCAGAAAAACATACGAGGACATATTGGTTTTATTGCCTGAGGAATTTCCGTACAAAGGTAAAGAATGCTATGTGTTTTCGCGGACATTGACCGGGTGCACTGAACATGTGCGGTTTATTCATGAAGAGCCTGCCGATTTTATAAAAGCATTGAAACGCCAAGAAGGCAAGCGGATTTGGATTGTCGGCGGGAGCGATCTGCTGCACCCGGTTTTGGAGGAAAAACTTGTCGATGAGTTTATCATTCAGATCGCCCCCGTTCTGCTCGGCCGCGGAATTTCTTTGTTCAAACCCGGAGACCGGGAGACAGGGCTGAAGCTGACTGATGTCAGGCGCTATAAGCAATTTGCGGAGTTGCATTATGAAGTGAGATAAAATGAAGTGTATGAAAGAAACCCAGTAAAGGTTACCGGGTTTCTTTTTCATGTTTGTTTTTATGTTTTGAAATGGTGTGGGCCGGCCCGCATGAAAACCCTGCAACCATGATAACAACCCCTATCCACCTCACAGCATAGAAATCAGTGTCGCGCAGGAAGATAAATGAAACTAAGGTCATAAGCGCCCCGATTATAACGGCAGCTGTGCCGATAATACTTGATTTCTCCATATAAAAACTCCTTTATGAATGTTTGTTTAACTTATTGGGTTAGAATATAACATATCAGGGGTAATGTGGAAACGGATATTCTGCGATGTCTGAAGTAAGATGAAAACGAAACGCCAAGGGAGCCGGCTCCCTTGGCGTTTTTTATGCTTGAAACAGGATGCGGCGTTTTGCTGCATCGGGATCACTTTCGACAGCGGTATCCGTGTTGAAAAGCAAAGTTTCGCGTGAATCGGTTTCATATTCAGGCCAATTGAAGTGAGAGGTGTTCGGGTTTCCGGTTTTTGCAAAAGCGAGCCATGCGGATTGGATTTGTTTGGAAAGCTGTTCTGCGTCGTCACCGAGCGGTTCTTGCAGCGTCTTTCTCAAAGAATCAAAGTTTCCGAACACAAACGGCAATTCCAGAGCGTGAACGGCTTTATGAAACGGCGGTGTTTCGCCATGCCAATCAAAGCGGTACATCCAGACCGGTGCGTGCTGCGACTGTCCTTGTGCGAAAGCGACAGCCGGCCGCCAGAAAATCAGATCCGTCATCATATCGATTTGTCCCTTTAATGAATGCGGATATAAATCTGCCGCTTGCTCGGTGCAGTTCTCTCCGAGGTGATAATGCAAATAATCTTGCTGCTTTTTCTCGGAATGAATATCTGTATCAGGGGTGAAAAACAAATATGCTTCATCACGATTGGTTCCGATGATCATAGGTATGCCTTCTGCGGCCCCGTCTGCTATGGCTTTCACCGGTTCCGCAGGCAATGTGGCCGGATCGATGGCGGGCTGAAACAAAAGCTGGAAAATGTTTTGATCTAGTGAGCGCCGCACTTTATCCGCAGTCTTAAGCAGGTCATTAACGGAAAGCTCCTGCAATTGATCAGTGCCGGCTTCATGAATAAATGCAGCCGCGATGTCTTTTGCCATGTCCGCCGGGATCGTATGGGAGGCGCCGCTTTCTAAAATGGCTTTATGAAACAGGCCTTTTGCGTCAGGCATTGCCATAAGGGAGGCGATGCTCATGCCGCCTGCCGATTCACCAAATATCGTGACGTTATCCGGGTCTCCTCCAAATTCGGAGATATTGTCCTTCACCCAGCGCAGCGCGGCGATCTGATCGAGCAGCCCGATATTGGAGGAATACGCGTCATGAATAGAAGACAAATGTAAAAAGCCTAACGGTCCGAGCCTGTAATTGAGTGTCACTACAATGACATCTCCGTCAGCGGCAAGGGCAGATCCGTCGTAAAGCGGTTCGCTTCCGGCACCTAAATAAAATGCCCCGCCGTGTATCCATACCATGACAGGCTTTTTTTCGCCCTCTGAATCGGGGGCGAAAACATTGAGGTAAAGGCAATCTTCAGATTGAGCCGGTATATCTCCGGAAAACGATATAGACAGCATATCATCCGGCTGCGGACAAATCGGCCCGAACGAGTCGGCATGTTTTACGCCGTCCCAAGGTGCGGGCGGCTCCGGCGCTTTAAATCTGAGCTCTCCGACGGGCGGCTTCGCGTACGGTATGCCCTTCCATGTGCGGACGCCGCGGCCGGCAGTTCCTTTCAGTGCGCCGCAGCGGGTTTGAACGGTAAGTTTTGTCATCATTTCATCCCCTTTTTTCTTTTCATTATAAACAGAGATGAAGACATGAAGCGAATAAAAGCCTTTTCATCAGCATATCATTAGTAACGCTTCCGTTCTAAAAATGATCTGACTTCCTGAACGGACAAGCCGAGTTCTTTGGCTTCCTGCATCAGCGCTTTCCATTCCTCAATGTTGGATTCAGTCAGTTTTCTGTTGCGGTAGGGTGCGGGCTCCGGGCGTTTTTCAGTCAGTTTGTTCGTAAAGGTGAACAGTTCTTCTTTCGGCATGCCTGACTGCACGGCCTGTACAAGGTGGATGCGCCACTCATCTTCCGTGTCTCCCATGTGATGCAGCATCGTTTCGGCATCAAAAAGCTCCGTCAGATCGACCTGCAGGGTGGCGGATACTTTTTTCAGAAATTGGATGGACGGATTTGAGTGAACACCCCGTTCTATCTTGCTTAAATAAGATTTAGAGACACCTGCTTCAACTGCTAGCTGATTAATAGAGTAGCCTTTTCTTCTGCGGTATAAACGAATTATTCTTCCAATCATTGTGCTGAATTCTCCCCTGTATACTGGCATTTTTTTGTTCATTATAAGAAATTTTTCGTTCTTTATAAAATTTAAAATTATAAGGTAAGTGCAGTAAATAAGAGGAAAATCATGATAATGTTCTCTAAAAAGAACTAAATGGCTTAATTTGAAATTTTCAAATTTCGACCTTTTCTTTTATAATCCAATCATTAACAGAAGGGGGCGTTTAAGCCTGATGCAATAAGGATGAGGCTGTAATTACATGAATGAGAATATGAGTTTTAAAGAATTATTTGACATTATTAAACACAGATTTTTACTGATTTTTATCATGACAGCAGTTGTAACGCTGGTGACGGGATACATCCAATTCCGGGTGATTTCGCCCGTTTATCAGTCATCGACCCAAGTGCTCATTCATGAAACAAGCGGTGAAAAAAATTCGAATCTCAGCGACGTTCAGCTGAATCTTCATTACAACAATACGTTTCAAACGATAATGAAAAGCCCGGTTGTGCTTGAGAAAGTGAAGCAGACGCTGCATCTTTCTGAGACGGCATCCGCTTTAAAAGCAAAGATCATGACAAGCAGCGAAACCGATTCAGAGATCATTACCGTAGCGGTGCAGGACGAGAACCCGAAACAGGCCGCCGCTATAGCGAACACGCTGATGAAGACATTTAAAAAAGAAGTCCGTGACAGGATGAATATAAAAGGCGTCATTGTTTTGTCTGAGGCAAAAGCATCGGAAAGCCCGATGGTCAAGCCTTCGCGCATCAGGAATATCATGATGGCGTTCGGTGCGGCTCTCATGGCGGGTGTGACGCTTGCGTTTTTTCTCCATTTTCTTGATGAAACCGTTAAAAGCGAGCGGCAGCTCAGCGAAAAAACAGACTTGCCTGTTTTAGGGGTTGTGTATGACATCAAAAATCAGCAGACACGGTCTGATGAAAAATATTTCGGGGAGTGAGGCGTTTGGGATTCAGAAAAAAGAAATCAAGAAGGGGACTGGCTCAAATATCCGTTTTACATCACAAATCATTGGTGGCTGAACAATACCGCACCATTCGGACAAATATTGAGTTCTCCTCTGTTCAGACCCATTTGCGCTCTATTCTCGTCACTTCTTCCGTTCCGGGAGAAGGAAAATCATTCAGCGCCGCCAACCTTGCCGCGGTATTTGCGCAGCAGGAAAAAAAGGTGCTGCTCGTCGATGCGGATTTACGAAAACCGACGATACACGAGACCTATCAGCTTGAAAATGTACAAGGCCTTACGAATGTGTTAGTCGGAAACGCTTCCCTCGGCGAAACGGTGCAAAAAACGCTGATTGATAACCTTTACGTCTTAACGAGCGGGCCGACGCCGCCGAATCCGGCTGAGCTTTTATCTTCAAAGGCGATGGGAGAGCTGATTCAGGAGATGTACAGCCGGTACAGTCTGGTTATTTTCGATTCACCTCCGCTTTTGGCGGTGGCGGACGGACAGATTTTAGCGAACCAGACAGATGGAAGCGTTCTCGTCGTCTTGAGCGGAAAAACGAAAATGGATACCGTCCAAAAGGCGAGAGACGCGCTCCAGCAGTCAAAGGCAAAGCTTTTGGGGGCGCTGCTGAATAAAAAGAAAATCAAAAAAACGGAGCACTACTCGTATTGAGCGGTGCAGGTGATGTCTCCTTACCTTTATCAACGGAGGCACTCGGCTCTGCTGTGGGCGGCGTTTTCGCTGCCTTAGATGCTGGTCGTCGGTGGCGGGGTGTGAGGACGGGTTAAATGCCCAATTTATCTTAAGATGATGCATTGTTATCGGCTTAGCTGTTATGTCTGTTTTTTTTCGAAAACCGTATCAGCTAAACCGATAAATGAGGAGGGGAAAGATTGACTTACCGGAGAAGACTTTCAATGATTTTTGCATTGGATACGTATCTCGTTTTACTTTCCGTTGTTATAGGATATCAATTTTTTGAGGATTCTTATCACTTTTATGACTCCGGAGCGTTGCTGCTGACTGCCGTGAGCATGCTGATCAGCCATCATGTATGCGCTTTTATGTTTCACCAGTATAAGCAGGTATGGACGTACACGGGAATAGGCGAGCTGCTTGATCTGCTGAAGGGGATCACGCTGTCCGCAGCTGTGACAGCCGCCGTCCAATACGGGGTGTTCCACACGATTTTGTTCCGGCTGTTGGCCGTCAGCTGGATGGTTCAGCTATTGTTCATCGGAGGAAGCCGGATGATTTCACGGGTGCTGAAAGAAACGATCGGCAGGAAGCAAAATGACTCTTCCCGGGCGCTGATCATCGGCGCAGGTGCGGGGGGGACGCTGCTCGTCCGTCAGCTTACCCAGAAAAACGATCTCGGAATCATGCCTGTGGCTTTTATTGATGATGATCAGACGAAGCATAAGCTCGAAATCATGGGCCTGCCCGTCATCGGCGGAAAAGAAAGCATTATGCCGGCGGTGCAGAGGCTGAGAATTCACCATATTATCATCGCCATTCCGTCTCTTTGCACCCATGAGCTTCAGACGTTATACAAAGAATGTGTGCAGACGGGCGCCCATATTAAAATCATGCCGCAATTTGATGAGATCCTGCTCGGAACGCAGGCTGCCGGACACATCAGGGATGTAAAAGCCGAAGATCTGCTCGGCAGAAAGCCGGTCACCCTTGATACGAGCAAAATTTCTGACAGCATCAAGGGAAAAACGATTCTGGTCACGGGCGCCGGCGGCTCAATCGGTTCTGAGATCTGCCGCCAGATCAGCGCGTTTCTTCCGCGGGAAATCGTCCTTCTCGGCCACGGGGAGAACAGCATTCATTCCGTACATACCGAGCTGTCCGCACGCTTCGGCAAAGAGGTGCTCTTTCACGCGGAGATCGCCGATATTCAGGACAGAGATAAAATCTTTACTTTGATGAAAAAATACGAGCCGCACGTCGTCTATCATGCGGCTGCCCATAAACATGTGCCGTTAATGGAACATAATCCGGAAGAAGCCGTTAAAAACAACATCATCGGCACGAAAAATGTCGCCGAAGCCGCCGACATGTGCGGAACGGAAACATTCGTGCTGATTTCTTCTGACAAAGCGGTCAATCCGGCCAATGTCATGGGCGCGACGAAACGGTTTGCGGAAATGGTCATCATGAACCTCGGAAAGATCAGCCGCACCAAATTCGCCGCCGTCCGTTTCGGAAATGTGCTCGGAAGCCGCGGCAGCGTCATTCCGATTTTCAAAAAGCAGATTGAAAAAGGCGGACCCGTCACCGTCACGCACCCGGCGATGACAAGATATTTTATGACGATTCCCGAAGCGTCAAGACTCGTCATTCAGGCGGGGGCGCTTGCAAAAGGGCGGCAGATTTTCGTTCTGGATATGGGAGAACCCGTCAAAATTGTCGATCTGGCAAAAAACCTGATTCATTTATCAGGCTATACGACAGAACAGATTCCCATCGAATTCTCCGGCATCCGTCCGGGAGAAAAGATGTATGAAGAATTGCTGAATCATAATGAAGTACATACGGAGCAGATTTTTCCGAAAATCCATATCGGGAAAGCGGTGGACGGGAATTGGGCCGTGCTCATCCGTTTTATGGAGGAATTCAGCCGTCTGCCTGAAGAAGAGCTGAGAAAAAGGCTGTTTGAGGCGATCGAATCAGTACATGAAGAAGCGGCCGCAGGCGTGTGATGGGAGGACAGAAAGATGACGAAAAAAGTATTATTCTGCGCCACAGTCGATTATCATTTTAAAGCCTTTCATCTTCCGTATTTTCAATGGTTTCAGGATATGGGCTGGGAGGTGCACGTCGCGGCAGGCGGCAATATGAATCTTCCGTTCGTTGATGAAAAGTTTTCCATTCCGATCCGGCGCTCGCCGTTTCATCCCGAAAATCTTTCTGTTTACAGGCGTCTGAAACGGCTCATACAGGACAACGGCTACGACATGATTCACTGTCATACGCCGGTCGGCGGCGTGCTTGCACGCCTTGCGGCGAGACAAGCGCGCCAAAAAGGGACAAAGGTGCTGTACACCGCGCACGGCTTTCACTTCTGCGACGGAGCGCCTCTGAAAAACTGGCTTCTTTATTACCCGATCGAAAAATTTCTTTCTTCTTATACGGATTGTCTGATTACGATTAATGAAGAGGATTACGAACGGGCCAAGCAAATGAAAAAAACAGATTGCGGCGCGAAAAAAATACACGGCATCGGGGTGAATACAGACAGGTTTCGCCCTGTGAGCCGGGAAGAGTGTGAACGTCTGAGAGAAAAACACGGCTTCGGCGCCGGGGAATTTATTCTCGTATACCCCGCTGAATTAAACGGCAATAAAAACCAGGGACTTCTCATTGAGACTGCGGCACTGCTGAAGAACCGCATCCCGGAGCTGAAACTCGTATTTGCCGGAGAAGGCGCGATGGAAGAGCCGTACAGAAAAAAGGCTGAATCACTCGGTGTATCCGACATGGTGCGGTTTTACGGTTTTTGCCGCGATATTCATGAACTGATTCAGCTTGCTGATCTGTCTGTCGCCTCAAGCATCCGCGAAGGACTCGGCATGAATCTGCTTGAAGGAATGGCTGCCGAAAAGCCCGCCGTTGCCGCGGACAACAGGGGGCACCGCGAGATCATCGAAGACGGCGTGAACGGTTTTCTCGTGCCGGCCGGGGACAGCGCGGCGTTTGCCGATCGGATTGAAAAGCTGTACCGCTCCCCGGGGCTGCGAAAAGCAATGGGGCAAAAAGGGCGCAGGACGGCGGAATGTTTTTCAGAAACACGTACGGTAAAGGAAATGGCGCACATTTACGCCGGTTATATGGATAAAAAGGAGAAAAGCGTATGAATGCAGGAGCACAACCGAAAATTTCCGTCATCATGGGAATTTATAATTGCGAAGAGACTTTAGCGGAGAGTATTGAATCCATCCTGAGCCAATCGTATAAGAATTGGGAACTGATCATGTGTGATGACGCGTCAACTGACGGAACGTATCAGATTGCGCGCCGTTACGCGGATCATTACGGCGACCGGATTACGCTGATTCAAAATAAGACAAATCAACGGCTTGCCGCTTCGCTTAACCGCTGTCTGACATACGCAACGGGGGATTATATCGCCAGGCAGGACGGTGATGACATCTCCAACCCGAGGAGACTGGAAAAACAGGCCGCTTTCTTAAACAAGCACGCCCACTATCAAGTCGTAGGCACGGGGATGCTCGTATTTGACGAATTCGGTGTAAGGGGCGCCCGCCTTTTGCCGCCCGTGCCGAAACCGGGAATTATGGCGAAAGGCACACCGTTCTGCCACGGCACCATTATGATGCGGGCTGAAGCGTACAAAGCGCTTGGCGGCTACCGGTCAGTCAGGCGGACGCGGCGGATGGAGGATATCGATTTGTGGCTGCGCTTTTTTGAAGCGGGTTTCCGGGGGTACAATCTCCAAGAAACGCTGTATAAAGTAAGAGAAGACAGTGATGCGTTTAAAAGGAGATCGTTTACGTATTCCATTGATAACGCGGTCCTCGTTTTTCAGGCATGCAGACGGCTGAAGCTGCCGCTTTCCCATTACGCGTATATCGCAAAACCGCTCATCCGCGCCATTACGCCGCCCGCGGTCATGAACCGTTATCATAAAAACAGGGACATCCGCCAAAAAGAAGGGCTTGCCGAACATGACTGACAAACCGATACGGGTGCTGCACATCTTCAGCGGGATGAACAGGGGCGGCGCAGAAACGATGATGATGAATTTGTACCGGAAGATGGACAGAACGAAGGTGCAGTTTGATTTTTTAACCCATAGGAACGATCCGTGCGCTTATGATGAGGAAATTCTCGCTCTCGGCGGACGGCTTTTTTATGTGCCGAGCATCGGCAGCACAAACCCGATTACATTTGTAAAACAGGTCAAGCGGGTGATTCAGGAAAAAGGCCCGTTTGCCGCCGTGCACGCCCATACCGATTTTCAGTCGGGATTCATCGCGCTTGCCGCTCGTTTAGCCGGCGTCCCGGTGCGGATCTGCCATTCGCACAGTACGTCGTGGCGGGGGCGGGCGTCGCGGCTTGCCGGGATGCAGCTGTTTGTTTTCAGACGGCTGATTACGGCAAACGCCACGGCACTGTGCGCCTGCGGAAAAGACGCGGGCCGTTTCTTATTCGGGAAAGAAAAAGACGTGCATCTTTTGCCGAACGGCATTGATCTCGACTTATTTGCCGGCGGGTGCGCGGACACAGAAACTGAAAAAAGGAAGCGGGGCATTGCAGGCGGCCGTTTGGTGATCGGCCATATCGGCCGCTTTACAGAAGAAAAAAACCACGAATTTCTGCTCCGGCTGGCCGCTGATATGAAAGAGCGGGGCATCGGTTTACAGCTGATTCTCGCCGGAGACGGTCCGCTGCGCACTGATATGGAAAATTTGGCGGCGAAGCTGGGGCTTGATGATGATGTGCGTTTTATCGGCATAGAAGAACGCGTTCATGCCCTGCTGAAAACGCTGGATGTATTTGTCATGCCGTCTCTTTATGAAGGGCTGCCCGTCACGCTCGTTGAAGCGCAGGCCTCCGGGGTGCCGTGCGTGATATCAGACGGCATAACGGAAGAAGCCGATGCCGGGCTCGGGCTGGTCAAAAGGCTCAGCCTTAAAGAACCGCCCCGACAATGGGCATCCGCGGTTTTACGGGCAGCAGAGGCGGCAAAGCCTGACGGGGCGCGCATTAAAGAAACCCTCAGACGGCAGGGATATGACGCGGGAGAAAATGCGGGGGCTGTTATGAAGCTTTACAATATGAATTGGAAAAAGGAACAGTAACGAATGATTGTATACGTAGTCAATATGGGAATTGTGTATATTTGGTCATGGTTCGCGAAAATGTGCGGCGGGCGTGATCAATCGCTTTCGACCGGATACCGGCCGAATCAGCTCGTCATGATCGTTCCGCTGCTATCGCTCGTATTGGTCTCCGGCTTGCGCTACAGAGTCGGGACTGATTTTCAGACGTACGCGCTGATGTACAAGCTGGCGGGAAATTACGGCAGCATTTGGGAGATCTTCGGGTTCGGAGCGAAAAAAGCAGCCGTTGATCCGGGGTTTACGGCTCTCATCTGGCTCATGAATTTTATCACGAAAGATCCGCAAATCATGTATTTCACCGTGGCGGTCGTGACGTGCAGCTTTATTTTAAAGGGGCTCGTTGAGTTCGGCCGTCCGTTTGAGCTGAGTGTGTTTTTGTTTTTGGGCACGTATCACTATTATGCTTCCTTTAACGGGATCAGGCAGTATATGGTGGCGGCCGTTTTGTTTTGGGCCGTCCGCTACGTGATCAGCGGAAGCTGGAAGCGTTATATGTCAATCGTGCTGCTGTGTTCGCTTTTTCATTCCTCAGCGCTGATTATGATTCCGGTTTATTTTCTCGTCAGAAAAAGAGCCTGGTCGCCCGCGATTTTCGGACTGTCGGCATTGTTTCTTCTTATGACGTTTCTGTATCAGAAGTTCATTTCGCTGTTTGTCGTCGTGCTGGAAAACAGCTCGTACGGCCATTATGAGAAATGGCTGATGACCAATACGAACGGGATGAACGTCGTAAAAATCGCGGTGCTGCTTCTGCCGCTGTTTTTGGCTTTCTGCTATCGGGAGCGGCTGCGGAAGCTCTGGCCTGACATTGATGTCATCGTGAATTTCTGTCTGCTCGGCCTGCTCTTCGGTCTTTTGGCGACAAAGGATGTTATTTTTGCCCGGTTTAATATATATTTCGGCCTGTACCAAATGATCTTGATCCCTTATTTTGTGAGGATTTTTGATGAAAAATCAAATGCGCTGATTTATATCGCCATTATTGTCTGTTATTTTCTTTACAGTTACTTGCTTATGCCGGTCGATTCGTCTGTGCTTCCGTACAGAACGATTTTTTCCCGGTAATGGACACTGGAGGTTTATATGGAAACACCCGCGGTCAGTTTATTAATTGCTGTGTATAATACGGAAACTTATTTAGAAAGATGCTTAGATTCATTGCTCAATCAGTCGCTCGCCAATATCGAAATCGTGGCCGTTAATGACGGGTCAACGGATCAAAGCCCGGCGATTCTTGAAACCTATCAGAAGCGGGATGAGAGAATCAGGGTCATTCATCAGCAAAACCGGGGGCTCGGCGCGGTCCGCAACAGGGGCATTGAGGCGGCGCGCGGCGAATTTATCGCTTTTATTGATGCGGATGACTGGGTTGAACCTGATTATTGCCTGCGCATGTATAAAAAAGCGAAGGCTGATCAGGCTGATCTCGTGATTTGCGAATATGCGGCCGAGTTTGCGGATACGGGGAAAACCGCCGTTTCAACGATCGCTTCAGCGTACGCGGGCCGCCCGAAACAACGGTACCTGAAAGATTTATTTGAAGGAAGAGTCAGCGGTTTTTCATGGAACAAGCTGTACAAAAGAACCATGATCGAGCATCATCAGCTGCGCTTTCCGCTTCGTGATGAGCTGGAGCATGTGGAGGATCAGTACTACAGCCTCAGGGCGCATGTTTTCGCAGGTGCGGTCTCGTACGTGGATCAGCCGCTCTATCATTACCGGATTCACTTGACTTCCATTGTGCAAAGCTATCAGAAAAAGCTGTTTGACTCAGGTCTCGTTCTCTATCGGCTGAACGAGGCTTTTTTGCGTGAAAACGGCTGCTTACAGGAATACCGGCAGGAGCTGGATTTTTTCATCGTTCAGCACGGAACAGTCTGCCTGCTGAATGAATGGAAGCGGAATAACGGCGGCCGGTTTTCTGAGAAATGGAAGAATATCAGCCGGATATGCGCTGATCCCGTGTTTCGCCTGAGCCTTTCCAAAACCGGAACGGCGCCGTTTGACGCCAAACGCTCATGCCTTCTGCTTTTGGCGAAGCTGAAGCTGATTCCGTTCGTGTCGCTGGCATCAGCCGCGTATCAGCGGGCAATCGAGTACAAAATGAAAATCAGAGGGTGAAGACATGTCGATACAATCTTTAAAAATCAATCTTGCGGAATGGCTGTTGCTTAAGGTCAAATACCCGTCCCAATTTCATTTCGGAACGGCAGCGGATGGGACGGGGCTTACAGCGGCAAGAAAAAAGATCATTCTGACGCTGCTCCCGTCCCACGATAATCTCGGCGATCACGCCATCGCCTACGCAAGCAAAACGTTTCTTGAACGGGAGTATCCCGATTTTGACATTGTCGAGGTGGATATGAAGGATATATACAGATCGGCAAAAGCGCTGATCAAAAAGCGCCACCCCGATGATATGGTATTCATCATCGGCGGCGGGAACATGGGGGATTTGTACCGGTATGAGGAATGGACGCGCCGCTTTATTATCAAAACATTCCGGGAATATCGGATCGTTCAGCTTCCGGCGACGGCTCACTTTTCTGAATCAAAAAAGGGACGGAAGGAACTGAAGCGCGCCCGAAAAGTGTACAATGCGCATCCCGACCTTTTGTTAATGGCGAGAGATGAGACGACGTATCAATGGATGAAGCGTCATTTTCCCGGAAAAACAGTGCTCAAACAGCCTGACATGGTCTTATATTTGGATAAAAGCGAGCGGCGCACCCCGCGGGAAGGGATCTACCTCTGTTTACGGGAGGATAAGGAGAGTGCGCTGACGGCTGAGGACAGAACGACGGTAAAAGAAGCTTTGGCAAAAGAGTACGGAGAGCTGCATTCCTTTACCACGACGGTCGGCCGGAGGGTCAGCCGCCATACACGTGAAAAGGAGCTGGAAGCGCTTTGGAATACGCTGAAAGGCGCGGAAGCCGTCGTCACTGACAGGCTTCACGGGATGATTTTTTGTGCGCTGACGAAAACGCCTTGTGTCGTCATTCGTTCGTTTGATCATAAGGTGATGGAAGGCTATCAATGGCTGAAAAACATACCGAACATGACATTGCTTGAACGTCCAGACCCTGAAGCTGTAACGTCCGCCGTAAACCGGCTGCTCAGCGGCAAGCATGAGGAAGGCGGTTCATTGCGAAGTGTTTATTTTGCCGGGCTGCGCTCGAAAATCAGCGGTGATGCCCGATGACCGCGCCGCTTGTGAGCGTGATCGTGCCGATGTATAAGACAGAGCCTTTTATTAAAGAATGCGCGGTTTCTTTAACAAAACAGACGCTGAGAGACATCGAAATCATTTTCGTCAATGACGGTTCACCGGATCAGTCAGGCCGGATTGCCGAACAATTCGCCGCAGAAGATGCGAGAATCCGGGTGATTCATAAAGAAAACGGCGGCCTCAGCTCGGCCCGCAATGCCGGAATAAAAGCCGCCCGCGGCCGTTATATCGGTTTTGCGGACGGCGATGACTATGTGACGGAAACGATGTTCGAGCGGCTTTATGAAGAAGCAGAGAAGAACCGGCTGGATATCGCCGGCTGCGGTTATTATAAGGAAACGCCGTCTAAAGAAAGAACATATATGCCGCCGTCCATTCCGGCGGGCCGCGTCTTCACAGCGGATGAAATGACTGCATTGCTGATACGTGCGCACGAACATCGGTTTATTTGGTATGTGTGGCGCTATATATACCGGAGAGAAGCATTGCAAGGACTGTTGTTCCATGAAGATATCCGGTTTGCCGAGGACTCTCCGTTTAACTTGGCAGCGTTCCGCCAAGCCGCGCGTGTCAAAGTGATAGACGAAGGGCTGTATATCTACCGGGAAAATCCGCAAAGTCTTACAGAAACACTGTTTAAGCCCCACTTAGATCAAGAACTGCAAAAGCAATATGCAGCGAAAATGGCTTTTTATGAGGAAAACGGGCTGACGGACGCCTGCCGGAGCGATATTGATACATATTTGTGCAAGCATCAGATTCCGATGCTGATCGCCAACGCATGCGCCGCCCCGCAGCCGTCACATCAGATTACGGCGCATATCGGCAGAATCTTAACGTATGACATGGTAAAAACGGCGGTGCGCAGGACGCCGTGCCGCCATAAACAGCTGCTGGCGGGGGAGCGCGTGGTGCTCGGCCTGTGCAAAATGCGCCTTCCTCTTCTTCTGCATGCGTTTTTCGAACGGAAATCGAAAGAGAAAGGCAGTGCGGAAGGAGCATGAAATTTGCCATTAATTTCGGCGCCAATGTGACGGCGTTTTTACTATCGGTGTTTTTATCAGTGTGGATGACGCCCTTTATTGTGAAAACATTAGGTGTGGAGGCTTTTGGGTTTGTCCATCTGACACAGAATATCATTAACTATTTCTCTATTATTACCGTTGCGCTGAGCTCTGTCGTTGTGAGGTTTTTCTCCGTCGCCGCCCATAGGGGGAACAGGGACGAGGCCAATGCGTATGTAAGCAATTATTTAGCCGCGTCTGTCGTGATATCTCTATTGCTCGCTGTGCCGCTCGCCGGGACGGCTTTTTTTATTGACAAGATTATGAATGTACCGGCCGGGCTCTTAACGGATGTGAGGCTCTCTATCGTAATCGGCAGCGTGCTGTTTATGCTGACGTTTTTTATGGCGGGGTTCGCGACGGGGCCGTTTTTTGCCAACAAGCTTTATATCACAAGTTCCATTCAGGCCGTGCAAATGCTGGTCAGGGTGCTGTGTGTGCTCGCTCTGTTTACGTGCCTGCCTCCGAAAATCTGGCAGATCCAGCTTTCGGCATTAGCGGGAGCTGTCTGTGCGGCCGTGCTGACTTTTTTCTTCTTTAAGAAATTGATTCCTTGGTTTTCTTTCAGCCGTAAAACCTTGTCATTACAGACGAGCAAAGTGCTGTTTTCGGCCGGTGCCTGGAGTTCTGTCAACCAGATCGGCGTGCTGCTGTTTCTGCAGATTGACCTCATGACGGCCAACCTCGTGCTGGGGCCGTCTGAAGCGGGTGTCTATGCGGCGATTATTCAATTCCCGCTCCTGCTCAGAAGTCTTGCCGGGACGCTTGCTTCACTGTTTGCGCCGGTTTTGACTTCCTACTATTCAAAAGGCGATATGGAAGGTCTCCTGTCTTACGCCAATAAGGCCGTGCGGCTGAACGGGCTTCTGCTCGCGCTTCCCGCCGCATTATTAGGAGGGCTTGCCGAACCGTTTCTGGCGATTTGGCTGGGCCCGTCGTTTGTGCAGACGGCGCCGCTTTTATACATTCACGCCGCGTACTTGGCGGTCAGTCTCTCTGTCATGCCGCTTTTTTACGTATGGACGGCTTTTAATAAACAAAAAACGCCCGCCGTCGTTACTTTATGTTTAGGCGGACTGAATGTCATATTGGCCGTGGTTCTCAGCGGACCGGCACATCTCGGGCTGTACGGCATCACCATCGCCGGTGCAGTCTCGCTCATTTTGAAAAATGCCGTCTTCACGCCGCTGTATGTTTCGCATATTACCGGTTTTCAGAAAACCGCGTTTTACAAAGGCATGTTCGGCCCGTTGGCGGCGGCCGTATTTGCCTGGGCTGTCTGCCGGGGTATCCGGCTGTTTTCACCGCTTGACAGCTGGGCCGGCCTGATCGCTATGGGGCTTGCCGTATGCATGAGCTATGCCGCATTCGCTTTTTTCTTCATTTGTACGAAAGAAGAAAGGCGGCTTGCTTTACAGAAATGCCGAAAAGTGAAAGGAGCTGTTCAGATTTGAAGGCGAAACGTGTATTTGATATAGCGGCCGCGGTGTTGTTATTGTGCGGCGCAAGCGTCATCCTTCTCTTCGCCATGGCCGCCGTCAGATGCGCCATCGGGTCTCCGGTATTGTTCAAACAGACGAGACCGGGGCATAACGGGCGTCCGTTTACGTTGTATAAACTCAGGACGATGACGGATGCGCGTGATGAAAACGGTGTACTGCTTCCGGATCATCTCCGTCTGACCAAAACGGGAAGGCTGATCAGAAAACTGAGCATCGATGAGCTTCCCCAGCTTTTTAATGTGCTCAAAGGAGATATCAGTCTTGTCGGCCCCCGCCCTTTGCTGATGGATTATCTGCCGCTTTACACGGCGGAGCAGGCGCGGCGGCACGAGGTGAAGCCGGGGATTACGGGCTGGGCGCAGATTAACGGGAGAAACGCGATTTCATGGGAGGAAAAATTCAAGCTCGACGTGTGGTACGTCGACAACCGCACATTTCTTCTCGACTTAAAGATTCTGCTTTTAACAGTGAAAAAAGTTCTCGTGTCAGAAGGCATACATCAAGCCGGCCATGTGACGGCAAAGCGCTTCACAGGCAGCGGAGATATGTCATCGTGAAAAAGGTCGTGCTGATCGGAAACGGCGGACACGGAAAAGTCGTGAAGGAAATCGTGCAGGCCCGTTCCGATATGGAGCTTGCGGGCATATTGGATGACGGATTCAGCGGTTTTGCCGTTCGGAACGGTTTATATACGGGCCGGACGAAAGACGTGCACATGCTTCGGAAACTCGTCCCCGAGGCCGTGTTCACGATATGCATCGGCCGCAACGGCGTCAGAAAGCAGTTCGCTGAAACGCTTGGGCTTGAAGATGACGATTATGCCGCACTCATTCACCCCGGGGCGATCGTCAGTGAAACGGCTTCCGTCGGACACGGAACGGTTGTGATGGCGGGCGCCGTCATTCAGGCGGGCGCTGACATCGGCGCCCATTGCATCATCAATACGGGCGCGGTTGCCGATCATGACAATGCAATCGGAGATTACGTCCATCTTTCACCGCGCGCGGCGCTTGCCGGCGGAGTGAAAGTCGGGGAAGGAACGCACATCGGAATCGGCGCGTCCGTCATACCGCAGATTGACATCGGCCCTTGGTCCGTTATCGGGGCAGGGGCTGCGGTCATCAGCCGAATTCCCGGCCATGTGACGGCGGTCGGCGTTCCGGCCCGCGTCATCTCCCCTATCCATAATGAAAAAGGATGATTTCATGCAAACAAACAAACGGATTTATTTGTCTCCGCCTCATATGAGCGGAAAAGAACAGGAATACATCGCAGAAGCCTTCCGATCCAATTGGATTGCCCCGCTCGGTCCGCTCGTCAATTCGTTTGAAGCGCGGCTCGCGGAATATGCGGGAGTGAAAAGCGCGGCGGCCGTAAGCTCGGGAACGGCCGCCATCCATCTTGCCCTGCGGCTTGCGGGTGTGAAAAAAGGAGACGCTGTATTTTGTCCTTCCTTTACGTTTGTCGCCACGGCGAATCCGATTGTGTATGAGCAGGCTGAGCCCGTTTTTATTGATTCGGAATGGGAGACGTGGAATATGTCGCCTGATGCGCTTGAGCGGGCGCTGCGGGATGCAAAACGGCGCGGCAGACTCCCGAAAGCGGTGATCGCCGTCAATCTTTACGGCCAAAGCGCGAAAATGGATGAATTAATGAGCCTTTGTGACGCATACGGCGTCTGTCTGATTGAAGACGCTGCCGAGTCCTTAGGATCAACATATAAAGGCAGGCAGAGCGGCACGTTCGGCCGTTTCGGCATATATTCCTTTAACGGCAACAAAATCATTACAACATCGGGAGGCGGCATGCTCGTGTCTGACGATGAAGCCGCGATTGAAAAAGCGAGGTTTCTTGCGTCACAGGCGAGAGATGCCGCCGTTCATTACCAGCACAGCGAGCTCGGTTATAACTACAGGCTCAGCAACATTCTCGCGGGCGTGGGGATATCGCAGCTGGAAGTGCTTGAAGATCGCGTCCGGGCGAGGAGAGAAATCTTTCACAGGTATCGGGAAGCGCTGGAAACGTATCCGGGCATCCGCATGATGCCGGAGCTTGAAGGAACGGTTTCAAACCGCTGGCTGACGGCTCTGACGCTTGATAACGGTGTGACGCCGGAAGAAGCCGTCGCCTGTCTTGCGGAACAGAATATTGAGGCCCGGCCGCTGTGGAAACCGCTGCATACGCAGCCGCTTTTCTCATCTTCCGTCTTTTATCCTCACAGCGAACATGAGCGTGTCTCTGAGAACCTTTTCAGCCGGGGCATCTGTCTGCCGTCCGGGTCTGACTTGTGTTCTGAGGATCAGCAGCGTGTCATTGACGCACTTGCGCAACTGTTTGAAACGAAAGGGGAGAAAACATGGACAGCCGCCATGTTATGAGCCGATTAAAAGAAACGCTGACGGGTCTGCTCAGCGTTATACCGCCGCAATCTGACATCATATATGCCGACTATCCCCTCTATGGAAATGTTGGGGATTTATTGATAATGAAAGGGACGGAGGCGTTTTTTAAAGCACACGGCATCCGCGTGAAACAGCGCTGGAATCCCGACAATTTTCCATTCGGGCGCCGGGCGGACAAAAAGACGATCATCGTCTGTCAGGGTGGCGGAAATTTCGGGGATCTCTATCCGTACTATCAGACGTTCAGGGAAAAAATCGTCAAATCCTTTCCGGAAAACAGGATCGTCATCCTGCCGCAATCCATTTATTATCAGGATGAGACACGGCTTGGGAAGACATCGGCGCTTTTTGCGGGGCACAAGGATCTCCACCTGTTTACGAGAGATCGTGTGTCATACGAGACCGCGAAACGCTTTTTTTCGGCGAATCATATCGGGCTTATGCCTGATATGGCCCATCAGCTGTATCCGATCGCGGCGTCAGCGGCTCCATCACGCGGCAGGCTTCATTTTAGCCGCACGGATGGGGAAATCAATCCGAAGCTGCAAAACAATCCTTCCGTTAAAAGCTGCGACTGGCAGGATGTGCTGTCAGCAAGCGACCGCAGGGGAATCGCTTTTTTCCAAACACTGAATGTTTTGAATAAAAAAGCGGGAAACCCGCTGCCGATTGCGCGGTTTTGGAAACGCTATTCCGATTTCTTGACGAAAAAAGCGGTTCTGTTTTTCAGCAGGTACGAATCGGTGGAAACGTCAAGGCTTCACGGCCACATTCTGTCCTCGCTTCTCGGGAAACCGAATACCGTCATTGATAATTCATACGGGAAAAACGCCAACTATTATCACACCTGGATGCACGAAGCGCCGGACGTCCGTCTGATCGGGGAAACCGCCGGCACGAAGGAAAACCTTCCGCTTTGAATAAGCGGAAGGTTTATTTTGTTTCTCCGCGTTTTACTTTGTTGTACGCCTCATCCAAATGCTGAATTCTTTTGAGCACAACCGAGTTTTTCGTCAGCTGATCCTGAACAAGGGTTGAGACGACGGAGCGGTAATAGCTGTTCATCGCATGAATTCGGTCTTCATTCGGATTCATTTCAATGTGCTGTGTAAAGTTTTCAATAAAATAAGGAACAGAAAAAAGTTCTGACATCTATAAAGCAACTCCTTTTAATAAGTATATACGGTATGAAACCAATCATGTACAATGAAAAAAGGGGAGTGAGCATGATGGATATCAAACTTCAGCAAACACAAATGTTAAAGCCTCAATTAACGCAAGAGCTTAAACAGGCTATCACATTACTCGGATACAATTCCGCGGAACTGGCCGGATATATTGATGAGCTCTCACTGGAAAACCCTCTGATTGAACGAAAGGAAACAGACACGCCGCCACTATCTTACCATAAAACAAATAAAAACAGGATGAAAGAACGGGACGGAAGCCAGCAGATCAGACATACCCGCAAAACGCTGCAGGATTCGCTCAAACAGCAAGCCTTAGACATGAAGCTGTCCGATGATGAGAAAAAGATTTTCAATTATCTGATACATTCATTGGACTCAAACGGATATTTAAAAGAGGACATACCAGCTGCCGCCGACCATGTATCCGCTTCACAAGAGGAGACGGAAGCGGTTCTGAAAAAGCTTCAATCCCTTGAGCCCGCGGGAATCGGCGCCCGGTCTTTGCAGGAATGCATCCTTCTTCAGCTCCGCCGTCTTCCTGAGCGGAACGAACAGGCGGAATGGATTGCCGAAGCCTATTTTGAGCTATTTGCAAGAAAGAACTGGAAAGCGCTTACAACAAAAACGGGCATTCCGCTTAAAGACATTCAGGACATCGCTGACATGATCAGCGCCCTTGATCCGAGGCCGGGGCTCCGTTATGCGCATGAGGAGCCGGGTTTTTACGTGGAACCGGATATTTTCATCACAGTGAAAAACGGCATCATTCAAGCGCGGCTCAACAGCCGTTCGTTTCCTGACATCCAGCTTCATACCCATTATCAGCCGCTCTTGTCAGCTGCCGGGTGCCGTGACACGAAAAATTATCTGTCGGCAAAATATCAGGAATGGCGCTGGCTGAACCGGGCTTTGTCGCAAAGAAAACAAACGATCACGAGAATTATCGGCGTCCTGACTGAACGGCAGGAATCCTTTTTTCTCACAGGAAAAAGCGGAATGCAGCCGCTGACCTTAAGAGAGGTGGCGGAAACGCTGGAGCTCCACGAATCAACGATCAGCCGGGCCATCAAAGGGAAGTACGTTCAGACGCCGTACGGACTGTATGAAATGAAAACATTTTTCTCGGCGAAAGCTGAATCATCGGGGGACGGCGGCGCCTCCAATTATGCCGTAAAAGCGCATCTGGAGGAATTGGTCCATAAAGAAGATAAAAAGAAACCTTTTTCAGACCAAAAGCTTGCCGATCTGCTGCATGAACAATATGACATCCGAATCTCAAGGCGCACCGTCGCCAAATACCGTGACCAATTAAATATTCCGCCGTCATCGGCGAGAAAACGGTACAGCTGAAACCTCCCCGAGCCAAACCCCGGGGAGGTTCTCCGTGTTACGGGATCATCCATGAAAACAGATGATGCTGTAAAAATGTAATGAGACAGACGAGCAGAAGCAAAAACAGACTGTGCTTAATCGTAAAGCGGAAAAGATCGGCTTCCTTGCCCGCCAGACCGACAGCGGCACAGGCAACCGCAATGGATTGCGGAGAAATCATTTTTCCGGTGACACCGCCCGATGAATTGGCGGCGACGGAGAGAACCGGGTCCATCCCAACAGAGAGCGCCGTTACCTTTTGCAATCCGCCGAACAATAGGTTGGCCGACGTATCAGAGCCGGTAATAAATACGCCGAGCCAGCCGAGCACCGGCGAAAAAAAGGTAAACATCGCGCCTGTCATGGCAAGCGCAAGACCGAGTGTCGTGCTCATGCCGGAAGCATTCGTCACATAAGCAAAGCCGACAACAGAAACAATGGTGACGACCGGAAGCGTTAACTCTTTCACCGTCTCTATAAACGCTTCGCCCCATGTCTTCCACGACATGCCGAGGGCGAACTTGGAGATGACGGCGGCAATCAGAATCGCCGTTCCCGCTGAACCGAAAAGCTCAAGTTTGTACACGGCTTCAATCGGCGTGCCGTCCGCCTGAAGAATCTGCTGATTTACAAATGGTACGGGAGGCGTGAAGGTCAATGCACGCCCGGCTGCATTCAGCCAGGAAAGCCACATTGACGTTCCTTCGTAATGACCGGTTAAGGCAGCCTTCACGCCGGGAATCCCCCAGACGGATATCATGGCCGTCAGAAGAAGGAAAGGAGACCACGCTTTAAACACCGCGGCGCCCCCGTACTTGATCGGCGCCCGGTCAGCGGCCGCTGCTGATTCCCGTTCTGCCGCGAAACGAAAGGCCGTTTTCGGTTTCCAAAATTTCAAAAACACAGCGAGCGCGGCCATGGAAACAAGCGCCGACAGCACATCCGGCAGCTCAGGCCCTAAAAAATTCGAGCTTGCGTACTGCACGGCCGCAAAGGAGACGCCGGAAACAAGAATGGCCGGCCATATCTCAAAAGCCTTTTTAAACCCGCTCATCAAAATGATTAAGTAAAGCGGAATAAAGACGGATAAAAACGGAAGCTGCCGGCCGACCATTTGAGAAATTTCCATTGCCGGTATCCCGGTCGGACCTTCGACAGCGGTAATCGGAATGCCGATCGCACCGAAGGCAACGGGCGCCGTATTGGCAATCAGGCAAATCCCCGCCGCATACAGCGGCTGAAAACCAAGTCCGACGAGCAAAGCGGCCGAGATCGCGACGGGAGCGCCGAAACCGGCGGCGCCTTCTAAAAACGCCCCGAATGAAAAGGCGATGAGCAGCGCCTGCAAACGCCGATCATCTGTAATTGAGAGCACCGAACTCCGGATAATCTCAAACTGTCCCGTTTTCACGGTGATTTTATACAGAAAGACCGATGTGACGATAATCCAGCCGATCGGAAGCAGCCCGTACACCGCTCCCTGAGAAGCGGACATCACCGCTTTTTCCGCCGGCATGCCGTAAACAAATACAGCGATTAAAAGTGAAACGGCTAACGTGAAAAGCCCCGCGATGTACCCCTTCATCCGTTTCACCGCAAGCGCCCAAAAAAAGAAGATAATCGGCACGAGCGCGCAAGCTGCCGATAAAAGCAAATTTCCCCCTAAAGGAGCGTACCCCTGTGTCCATTGCATCCCTAAAAAACCCCTCCTTATGTCATGTAAGCGATTACTTTTTATGATAAGGTCATCTGATGACCGGGTTAATTAGCATTATATTTTGAAAGTTTTGAAAGTACAATACTTTTCTTGAACAAATTGTCTGAACCTGTCGGCGGTGCGAAAAAAGAAGTATAATAGACGATAAACATCAAGATTCACAAGTGACGGGGTGATCGCGTTGAAATATAAACAAATTAAAACGAAAAAAATCTACGAAGAAGTCGCTGACGCATTGCTGGAGAAGATAAAAGCGGGCGAGCTTAAGCCGGGTGAAAAGCTTGATTCCGTTCAGGCGCTTTCTGAGAGTTTTCAGGTCAGCCGCTCGGCGGTCAGAGAAGCGCTGTCGGCTTTGAAAGCGATGGGGCTCGTCGACATGAAGCAGGGAGAAGGCACATACATAAGAGAATTTGAGCCGTCTCATGTTTCCCAGCCGCTTTCTTCCGCCCTCTTGATGAAAAAAGAGGACGTCAAACAGCTGCTCGAAGTCAGAAAGCTGCTTGAACTCGGCGTCGCCGCCATGGCCGCTGAAAAACGCACCGAAGACGATTTACAAAAAATCCGCCAAGCTCTCCTGGAGATGAAAGGCATTGACGGAGACGAAGAATTGGGCGAAAAAGCGGATTTCTCCTTTCACATGGCGCTGGCGGAAGCATCACAAAACGGGCTGCTCAAGCATCTCATGAATCATGTCTCCGCGCTCCTTTTGGAAACAATGAGAGAAACGAGAAAAATTTGGCTGTTTTCTAAACGAACGAGCGTGCAGCGATTGTATGAAGAGCATGAACGCATTTACAGCGCCGTCGCCGCCGGAGACGCGGATGAAGCGGAAGCGGCGATGACGGCGCATCTGACGAATGTGGAAGAAGTGCTGGGGGCTTATTTTGAAGAAAATGTATAGAAGCTGACTTGTGAAAGGGGATAACATCACATGCAGGCCGAATCTTTTTTTTCTGACCATGTAAAGAAAGCTCTGACAAACGATCCTCCCGGGGAATGGATGCCGGCAGTTCCGAAAGCGTGCATCCCCCTGCATTCCGGCTATCCCGATCCCGCACTCGTTCCTGATAAGGAGCTGAAAGAAGCCGCCGCCCACCTTCTGGATGAGGAGCGCGATCTGCCGCTGCATTATATGGGAAGCCCGAGGACGGCCGTTTTAAAAAAGCAGATTCAAGAACGGTTAGCCACCCGCGGCATTCACTGTCGGGACGATGAGCTGCTCGTGACGTCAGGCGCCTGTCAGGCGATAGATCTGGCAGCCCGGGTTTTCCTCGATGAACAAACCGCCGCTGCCGTTGAAGCTCCGGTCTATATGGAAGCGCTCGAGATTTTTAAAAATTACACACCGCATATCATGAGCATTCCGACAGATCAAGAGGGCCTGCAAACAGAAACATTAGCGTTCATGCTTGAGGAAAGAAAACGAAAAGGGCTTCTGATTCCCCGTCTTCTCTACACGATACCCGCTTTTCAGAATCCTGCGGGAACCGTAATGTCAGCGAAGCGGAGAACCCGCCTGCTTCAACTTGCCGAAGCGTATGATTTTCTCATCTTGGAGGATGATGCATACGGTGAGCTCGGATTCACTGATATTCCGCCGCCTTTGAAAGCTATGGATCAAAACGGCCGGGTGCTGTACGCCGGTTCATTATCAAAAGTCATCGCCCCGGGTATGAGGATCGGCTGGATTGCAGGGGACGCCGCATTCATCACGGCATTGTCATGGTTAAAAAAAGACTTAGGCCACCCGTTTTCCCAAGCGGTGACCGCCGTCTATCTGGAACAAACGAATGTGGAAGAACGGCTCGCCGCCTTGCGGGAAGCATATCGAAGCAAACGTGACGTTTTGCTCGCCGCATCAGCGCGATATCTTCCGGAATCCGCATCCTGGCACGTGCCTGAAGGCGGTTACTTTGTATGGGTGAAAGCGCCTGGGGCGGATACATCCGCACTGCTGGCGCAGGCTCTGTCTCACGGCGTTTCCTATGTCCCCGGAAAATATTTTTTTCTGCATCAGGAAGACGGTGCGGAATATCTTCGCCTGTCGTTCAGTTATGCCGGTAAAGCCGCGATAAAAGAGGGTGTGCAAAAACTGGGACGCCTGCTGGAAAACGGGATGTAGAGAAGCTTGAGGAGCTTTCGGGCTTCTCTTTTTTTGTCCCCTTCAGCGCATCGGACGAAAGGATTTTTCAGAAAAACCTTCCAATCCATATTCAGAATAGTGTAGGATATTCATAGAGCTTTCCTAAAAACAGGTCATCAGATGACCGGATCACATATTGAGGATGAAAGAGGGGTTCATCATGAAAGTCTCATTATTTGTCACGTGCCTTGTGGATATGTTCCAGACCAATGTCGGAAAGGCGACGGTTGAGGTGCTGGAACGGCTCGGGTGTGAGGTGGATTTTCCCGAGGGGCAGATTTGCTGCGGGCAGCCCGCATACAACAGCGGGTATGTGACGGATGCGAAAAAAGCGATGAAGCGGATGATTGCCGCGTTTGAAGAAGCGGAGTACGTCGTCAGTCCGTCAGGTTCCTGTACGACGATGTTCCGTGAATATCCGCATCTGTTTCAGGACGATCCGAAGTGGGCGGCAAAAGCGCAGCAGCTTGCGGACAAAACATATGAGTTAACAGATTTTATCGTCAACGTTCTCGGGGTGGAGGATGTCGGGGCGGTGCTGCAAAAAAAAGCGACAGTCCATACATCGTGCCACATGACGAGGCTGCTCGGCGTGTCGGAGGAGCCGATGAAGCTTTTGCGCCATGTCAAGGGGCTCGAGCTGACCGCGCTTCCCGGAAAGCACCAATGCTGCGGATTCGGAGGAACGTTTTCTGTGAAAATGGCGCAAATCTCTGAACAAATGGTGGATGAGAAGGTCGCCTGCGTGGAAGACACGGAGGCCGAGGTGCTGATCGGGGCGGATTGCGGCTGTCTGATGAATATCGGCGGGCGTCTTGACCGTAAGGATAAAAACGTCAGAGTCATGCACATCGCCGAAGTGCTGAACAGCAGATAACACGGGAAACAACAAGGGGGGAAAATCATGGCGATGAAAATCGGTACCGCCGCTTTTAAAGAGCGGGTATCAGAAGGAATAGATAATGAGTTTATGAGAGGAGCCGTCTCCGGAGCGCAGGAACGGCTCAGGACAAGAAGGCTTCAGGCGGCCGAAGAATTGGGAAACTGGGAGGATTGGCGTTCCCATGCGGAAGAAATCAGACAGCATGTGCTGGACAATCTTGATTTCTATTTGGAACAGCTCGCCGAAAATGTCGCCAACAGAGGCGGACACGTCTTTTTCGCCGAAACGGCGGAAGAAGCGTCCTCCTATATCCGCGATGTCATCCGGCAGAAAAACGCCAAAAAAATCGTAAAATCCAAATCCATGGTGACAGAAGAAATCAATATGAACGAAGTGCTTGAGGAAGAGGGCTGTGAAGTCACAGAAACGGATCTCGGCGAATACATTCTCCAGATTGACGATCACGATCCGCCGTCACATATCGTTGCTCCCGCTCTTCACAAAAACAAAGAGCAGATCCGTGACGTGTTTAAAGAGAGACTCGAATACAAACAGACGGAAAAACCGGAAGAGCTCGTCATGCACGCGCGCAGCGTTCTCCGGAAAAAATTTCTCGAAGCGGATGTCGGCATTACAGGCTGCAACTTTGCGATCGCGGATACCGGATCGGTCAGTCTCGTGACGAACGAAGGAAACGGCCGCCTTGTTTCCGCGCTGCCGAAGACGCAGATCACCGTGATGGGAATGGAGCGGATCGTTCCGTCATTTTCTGAGTTTGAAGTGCTTGTCAGCATGCTGACGAGAAGCGCGGTCGGCCAGCGGCTTACAAGTTACATTACGGCGCTGACGGGACCTCGTCAGCAAGGAGAAGCTGACGGGCCTGAGGAATTCCACCTTGTGGTTGTGGACAACGGGCGTTCCCGCATACTCGGCACGGAATTCCAATCGGTGCTGCAATGTATCCGCTGCGCCGCCTGCATCAACGTCTGTCCGGTGTACCGGCATGTCGGCGGACACTCGTACGGGTCCATCTATTCGGGTCCGATCGGCGCCGTCTTATCGCCTCTTCTGGGCGGATATGACGAATACAAGGAGCTCCCGTACGCATCTTCCTTATGCGCGGCCTGTACGGAAGCATGTCCCGTTAAAATTCCGCTGCACGAGCTGCTGCTCAAGCATCGGCAGAACATCGTGGAAAAAGAGGGCAAAGCGCCGATCAGCGAAAAACTGGCGATGAAAGCCTTCGGGCTCGGCTCGTCATCCCCGTCCCTTTATAAAATGGGATCGAAATGGGCGCCTGCCGCCATGACGCCGTTTACGGAAGATGACAAAATATCAAAAGGGCCGGGGCCGTTAAAAGAATGGACGGCAATACGGGATTTCCCGGCGCCGCATAAATCGAGATTCAGAGATTGGTTTAAAGACCGGGAAAAACAAAAGGGGGAAGAATGATGATGAAAGGGACGGTTACACATCAGGAATCCTTTTTAAACCGGATCGCCGAAAGTCTGGGCAGAGAGCGCAGGAAATCAGGCGTGTCCCTGCCTGAATGGAAGTATCAGCCTCAATATCAAACGCATGCGGACTGTACGGAAGACGATCTTGTCACGATGCTGAAAGACCACTGCGTCAACATTCATACGGAACTGATCGAAACGGATGCAGCCGGGCTTTACGACGCTTTGCGCACGCAGGTGAACCGCTTTGAAGGAGGGCCTGTCATCATTCCGAAGGACAGCCGGTTTGAAACGTACGGCTTGCAGACCCTTATGACAGAAGAGTGGCCGGATGAAGGGATTCCAGTTTGGGAATGGGACGCGGAACAAGGAGCGAAAAATATTGAAAAAGCGGAACAAGCGAATGTGGGCATCACATTCAGCGAGATTACGCTTGCAGAATCAGCCACCGTCGTTTTGTATGCGTCAGAGCATGCCGGCCGTTCTGTCAGCCTGCTTCCGACCACCTATATCGCAATCATCCCGAAATCTTCCATTGTGCCGAGAATGACACAGGCCAGCGATATACTGAAACAGCAGATCAGAGACGGCGTCACCGTTCCTTCCTGCATCAACTATATTACTGGACCGAGCAACTCGGCCGATATCGAAATGGATTTGGTTGTCGGCGTCCACGGACCCGTTAAAGCCGCTTATATCCTTGTGAATGACCGATAAAAAAACAAACCCCGGTTTTCTGATATGATCCCCTCATAGCAGACAGAGAAAAGAAAGCATACTGATCTGTCTGCAATGGAGGGGATTTTATATGGGGAAAACACGTAAAGCTTATGATATTCACTTTAAGAAAAAGGTTGTTGATCTTCACCTAAATGATGGGATGGGTTATCAGACAATCGCCATTGAAAATGATTAGGCGCATATTATAAGATTTAGGAAATATTGTTTTAAGGTGGTTTTGAATAACTCATGAACAGTATTCAAAAAGAAACTGAAAAGAGCAATGCATCTAGGGACTGGTTGATTTATATTACAGTATCAGTAATCTTTTTAATAGCAGTATCGATATTTAGCTTTTTTGAGTCGGAAGTTGATTTTAACGGTATGGCTCTCCGATTATTTGATGCTTTGATCAGCTGTATCTTGGTTATAAACGGTCTTTATTTTATGCAGAAAAACAAAGGGATAGCGGTCGTTTCCTTCCTTTTAGGAATAATTAATCTAGGGATATTAGCTGTTCTTTTGTTTCGTTAAAGAAAGAGGAGCCCAGCTCATATTGATATGATCCCCTCATAGCAGACAGAAAAAAGAAAGCATACTGATCTGTCTGCAATGGAGGGGATTTTTTATGGGGAAAACACGTAAAACTTATGAATATTCACTTTAAGAAAAAAGTTGTTGATCTTCACCTAAATGACCAGAGAAATGAACATTGATAAAAACCAAGTAAGGAAATGGATTAACCACTTTCAGACAGAGGGGATGAAAGGGTCAAAACAGCTGAAGCAGTTCAAGAAGCAGTATGTAAATATATTCATTTTTACAACCATCAACGGTTCCAAAAGAAGTGAAACAACCTGAGCCCATATCAATACAGGACTCAGGCTGCTTCGTGTCTTTTTAACACTGTCTACTTGACAGGGGTCACTTCATTCGGCCGGGGTTTGTTTTTATATAAACGCGTTAATGATCATGATAAAACAGATCGCACTGACAGAAATAATCGTTTCCATCGCCGTCCATGTCAGGAATGTTTCTTTTACCGTCATTCCGAAATACTCTTTAATGAGCCAGAAACCGGAGTCATTGACATGTGACAGAATCAAAGAGCCCGCTCCCGTTGCCAAAACGAGAAGCTCACTGCTGACGCCCGGCATGACAGATGCAATCGGTGCAACAATGCCGGCCGCCGTCATCATGGCGACAGTCGCTGAACCTGTGGCGACACGGATGACCGCCGCGATCGTCCAGCTTAAAAGAACGGGAGAGAAGCTTGAATGCTTCGCAATGTCAGCAATATACGTGCCGACGCCTGAATCAATCAGGACGTTGTTAAAAGCGCCGCCGGCTCCGATCACAAGCAGAATGGAAGCGATCGGTCCGAGACAGTCATTGCTGAATTTTAAAATGCTTTCTCTGTCAAAGCCCTGATAAAAACCAAGGCTGAAAAAGGAGTACACCGTGGCGATCAAAAGCGCCGTGACAGGGTCGCCGATAAATTTAAAAGTTTCATAGAGCGCGCTTTTTTCCGGAAGCGCAATTTCGGCAAGCGTTGCCATAAGCATCAGGATCACCGGTACCAATATCGTAAACAATGTATTTGCGAATCCCGGAAGCTTGCGTTTTTCATTCCGTTCAATAAATTGTTTTTTCAACAGTTCGGGAACGGGTTTATGAATGCGCTTACCAATCCATTTTCCGTAAAGCGGCCCTGCGATGATGGCAGTCGGAATGCCGACGATTAAAGAAAACAAAATCGTTTTTCCGACATTGGCGTGATAAATGCCGACAGCCGCCATCGCCGCCGGGTGGGGCGGAACCAATCCGTGCACGACGGAAAGTCCCGCAAGGAGCGGAATCCCGATCGTCACTAATGAAACGCCGGTTTCAATCGCAATCGTAAACAAAAGCGGCACGAGCAGGACGAAGCCGACCTGGAAAAAGACCGGGATGCCGACGATAAAAGCGACGGCCATCATCGCCCAATGCACTTTCTTTTTTCCGAAGCGGCCGATCAGGGTGTGGGCGATACGCTCCGCACCGCCTGATTCAGCCATCATTTTTCCGAGCATCGTACCGAGGGCCAGCACGATAGCAAGCAGCGACAGCGTATTGCCGAGCCCGGTTTTCATCGAAGCGATAATGTCCGGCAGATTCATGCCCGTTGCGAAACCGACAAGGATGGATGTAATCAAAAGACTGATAAACGGATTTAATTTAGCGACCGTAATCAATAAGAGTAAAACGATAATAGCGGCAATGACAATAAACAGTAACATGACCTTTTCACCCTTTCAAAGAAGAATTAACGGCTTTGTTTGAGCTGAAATTCACTGATGACGTCAAATTCATCTTTGAGCTTGTCATACAGCCGCTCGTATAAGTAAAACAGCTCAATATATGTTTCGCTGTTTTTGACGTTCGGTTCATGACGGTGAGAAATTCTGATCCAGTCCTGAACATCCTCGATCCGTTCCATTTCGCCAAGGCTGTGCAAAGCGAGAACGGCCGCTCCGAGCGCCGAGGCTTCGTAACTTTCCGGAACGAGGACTTCCCGTCCCATCGTATCGGACAAAATCTGCCTCCAAAGCGGTGATCTCGCAAATCCTCCTGAAGCCCGCACGTCTTTTGCGGGGCCCGCCAAATCTCTCAGTGCGACACCGATTGAAAAGACGCTCATGATGACGCCTTCCAGCACCGCTCTGATAAAATGCTCCCGTTTATGGCGGAGGCTGATGCCGAAAAACGTTCCGCGGGCATTCGGATTCCAAAACGGCGCGCGCTCCCCTGATAAAAACGGCAGAAACAGCAATCCCTCAGAGCCTGCGGGCACTTTATCAGCGATATCAATCATTAAATCGTACGGATCAATGCCGAGCCGCTTCGCCGTTTCGACTTCCGGAGAAGCGAATTCGTCTCGAAGCCAGCGCAGCATAATGCCTCCGTTATTCGTCGGGCCTCCGATGACCCAATGCTTGTCAGTCAGCGCGTAACAGAATGTCCGCGCTTTTTCATCCGTAATCGGCGCATCCGTCACCGAACGCACGGCTCCGCTCGTTCCGATCGTAACGGCCACTTCGCCTTTGCCGATCGCGCCTACTCCCAGGTTGGCGAGCACGCCGTCATTTGCGCCGATAATAAACGGTGTATCCGCATGAATGCCCATCCGTGCAGCGATTTCCGGCGCAAGGCCGCGCAGCTGATGAGTGGTCGGCACGATGTCCGACAGCTGATCTTCCCGGATTCCGGCAATCCGGAGCGCTTCTTCATCCCAGGAAAGCGTATCTAAACGGAACAGCCCCGTTGCCGAAGCGATCGAATAATCGACGACATAAGTTCCGAAAAACTCGTGCAGAATATATTCTTTAATACTGATGAATTTGGCGGTTTTCGCGAATGTCTCCTTGTCCTGTTCTTTCATCCAGACAATTTTGGAAAGCGGAGACATCGGGTGAATCGGCGTACCCGTTCTTTTATAAATATCAAAACCGTTCATCTCTTTTAAAATCCGTTTTGATTGCTCGGCGCTGCGGTTGTCCGCCCAAATGATGCTTTTGGTCAGCAGGCCGCCGTTTTGATCGACAGCTATCAATGAGTGCATGGCGGTGCTGATGCCGATTGCAAGCAGATTGTCAGGACTCAGTCCGGCCTTTGTGACGGCGCCCCTGATGCTTCCGATAACCGCTTCCAAAATGTGCTCAGGATCCTGCTCGGCCCATGCCGGCTTTGGCTGTATTAAATCATAGTGAACCGAATGCTTGGCTAACACTTTGCCTCTTGGTCCGAACAGAACGGCTTTCGTACTGGTCGTGCCGATATCCAGACCGATAACAGCTTGGGTTTCCTTCATAATATATCCCGCCTAATCTGATTGAATAATAAGATAGATTGATAATGTATGCCCTTACAAAGTCAATTATAGGAATAATTTTTTTATAAATCAACGATGAAGAAGAAAATTTTTTTCATAAAATTGCCTCAATTCCCGCTGTATCGGTATTCTCTCTTTTGAAAAATAAATATTCAGAAAGCGATTACAAACGTTTGTGCGCGATCATTTTTCTGATTTGCTGCAAGTTGGCGAGCGTTTTCTCCTGCCGCAGCCGGGCCGTGGCGAAATACAGTGTATCAATGACCGACAGCTGGGCAAGCCTTGCGGACATTGCTTCCGTTCTGAAAGCCGTCTCCCTTGTTGACGTATACAGCACCACGTCGGAAATCTGGGTGAGCGGCGACTTTTGGTAGCTTGTAATGCCGATCGTGCCAGCGCCGAGCGATTTGGCCATTTTCACCGCGTCAAGCACGTCCTTATTGCTCCCCGAATGAGAAATGCCGATGACTGCGCTTTCGGGACCGAGAAGACCCGCTGACATCGCCTGAAAGTGAGAATCCGTGTGTGCGATGCAATTTATACCCGTACGCATAAATTTGTGATACGCGTCAGTGGCGATCAGCCCGGAACCGCCGTTTCCGTAAAATTCGATTCTGTCTGCGCGGTGGATCATTTCTACCGCTTTTTCAACGTCGGCCGGATCTAATAAATGAAAGGTATCGGTCAGACCGGAAATGTTTGTGCGGAAAACTTTCTGGATGATGACTTCGATATCGTCGTCGGGGCTCATTTCTTCATGAATGTGCTGCACCGGCTCCTGAACGATCTCCTGAGCAAGCGCGATTTTTAAATCCTGATAGCCGGAAAAACCGAGCCGTTTGCACAGCCTGAAAATCGTCGCTTCAGAGCTTTTCGTTTTTTCCGCCAGCTGAATGATGGAAAGGTGAACCACGTCTTTCGGTTCCTTCACGATATGGTCTGCAATCGCTCTCAATTTTGGCGACAAACCTTTGCTGGCCGCCTGAATCTTCCCGATGCTGCTTGAATTCACAGGGGTCATGCTATAACCTCCCTACTCGAATGTAAACGCATACTTTTATGATAAAGCAAGTTCTGTCATAAGGGAATCAGGTTTTGCTTTCTTTACCGCATATTAAAGAAAAGAGAATAGTATATCGGGGACACCGCCTCAATGAAACTTAATTTTTTACAAAAAGTGATCGTTCTCTAAAAAAGTGCCGGTGCTCAAGTCGCCGGCCATAAGCCAAACTCATGATGGTAAGCTGCTGTCCTGCTACAGTCCAGTTTCTAGTGAGTTGCCAGCGCTTGAAGTTCTACTTCAAATAAGTGTTCCGCCATTATTATTAACTGGATTGATCGAAAGAGAAGGATCATTAAGTCGGAGAATACCTTAGAAACACAATTCTAATCAGCTTCTCAGAAAAACTTCAAATTAATATAATAATCTAATTGCTCTGAAACGCGTACCATACATTATACTTTCAATGATTTTTAAACTCTGAGGAGGAAATTCACATGAAAGTAATTGCAATTGACTTAGATGGCACGCTGTTATCAGAGAACTTAACTATCCAAGAACAAGATGTAAGAGCTTTAAAGCTTGGACAAAAACAAGGTCATATTATAACAATCGCTACAGGGAGAGCTTTATTTGATGCAAAACACATCATCAATAAATATGATTTGGATTTTTCGATTATTGCTTCAAACGGCGCTCAAATTGATGTGGAAAATCAGGTAATATTCGAACATTTTATGGATTCAGATGTAATCCAACCTATCATAACATGGTTAAATAAAGAGGAAATCTATTATCAGCTTTACTTATCTGACAAAATTGCCGTATCAAATCAAGGAATTCAGCAGCTTGAAAAAGAACTTTACAATACAGTAGCGGAAGAACCTCATTTTAATCAAGAAGTATTTTGGAATTCTATTAAAGCTCAGATACATCAATACGGGTTAGAGGAAATACCGGGTACAATTGACCCTATCGATTATCGTTATGTCATAAAATGTATGATCGTTTCGCCAAACCAAAGAAAATTAAAAAAAGCTAAAGAATATTTTGGACAACTAAAGGAGTGTGCCGTAACGAGTTCAGGAGCATTCAATCTTGAAATCACAAGTGCAGGAGTAGATAAAGGAGCGTCATTAAATAAACTTTGTGAACATTATGGAACGGATGCGCGGAATGCAATCGCAATAGGTGATAATTTAAATGATCTGCCTATGTTTCATGTAGCAGGAATAGGGATAGCCATGGGAAATGCAGATAAGAAGCTTATTCAATTGGCTGCTTTTAAAACGTTATCGAATGATGAGTGTGGTGTATCTTATGCTTTTGATCATTACATTCTGACGAAAGAAGAAGACCCTAAACCGCGGAGTATACAGCCATGAGCCATTTTGTGAAAAGATGTTTAATCTATATTGCCGGATTGTTTATTTTATCCGTAGGGGTTGTATGTATGATTAAATCTAATACCGGGATTGCCCCCTGGGATGCTCTGAACGTGGCTTTATCAGAACTCATTGGCCTTACAATCGGGTCATGGGTTTTCATTGTCGGAGGAATCCTTATCTTTATAAACAGCCTCATAAAAATGCGGTTTCCTAATCTAGCCGGTTTTATTCCGATTTTTATTATTGGAAGTTTTGTTGACCTTTTAAACTTAAAGGTTCTTTCGTTCTTAAAAACAGATGCTGTAATTCTTCAATGGAGTTTATTTTTGATAGGGTTGAGTATATTGGCTATGGGAATCGCTATTTATTTAAGAGCATCTTTTCCTTCGATACCGAATGATGAATTAATGTTGGCTATTACTGAACGTACAGGTTGGGGTATTAATATTACAAAGACGATAGGGGAAGCTTTAGCTTTTGTGCTTGCAATCATTCTTCAGGGGCCGATTGGGATAGGAACCATCATTGTGTTGCTATGTCTGGGGATATTAGTAGGTTTATTTGACAAACTATTACACAAGATGGGGCAGCCCCGTTCTCTCTATAGTGTGGGACAGGAAGGCGCACATAATCATATAGGCCATGATAAAACAATTAATTAAATGCTTATTTTCCCTTGTGTTATTCAGTGTGAAATCCTGATAACGCTGTCTAAAAAGGAGTAACAGTAATGACAAACATTACAGAGATAGCAAAGAAAGCGAACGTTTCTCGGACAACAGTCTCTAGAGTTCTCAATAATCATCCTTATGTAAAACCTGAGAAGCGGGACGCTGTGTTAAAAGCTATGAAGGAATTAAATTATGTACCAAATTTCAACGCGATTAACCTATCCAGGGGGAAGACGAATGTATTCGGAGTCATTGTTCCTAAAATCAACCATCCGTTTTTCAGTAAACTGATTGCCGGAATAGGCGAAGAGTGTAATAAACATAATTATAGTTTACTTGTGCACCAATCAAATAATGATCCTGAACAAGAAATGGAGTTTTTTAACAGATTGAAATACAAACTTATTGACGGTCTTATTTTGGGATCCTGTGTAAGCCCCCATCACGTACTCGACGAGATATCTGGGTTTGGTAATATTGTTTCCTGTGAAGCTTCTGCAAGCAAACAGGTTGCACATATATTTATTAATCATGAGTCAGGAATCAAAATG
This sequence comes from Bacillus sp. IS1, assembly GCF_032461585.1. Lineage (NCBI taxonomy): Bacteria > Bacillati > Bacillota > Bacilli > Caryophanales > Bacillaceae > Bacillus > Bacillus sp. IS1. Next base: position 695,807 of record NZ_JAWCWR010000002.1, read on the forward strand.
GCAATTGATCATCTGCGAAATCAAGGACATCAATCCATTGGTCTATGTATAGGAAATCCTAAGAGCGGTGTTGGCATAAGCAGAAAAAAATCATTTTTTCACTTTCAAAATGAATACGGATTGAAATGGAGTGATAATTGGTACTTTGAGGAACAGTACACTATTGAGAATGGTATAGAAATAGCAAAATTATTACTAAATAAGTCACCTCGTCCTACGGCAATGGTTGTAGGAAGTGATTATGTTGCGGCGGGGATCATTTATGAAGCGAAAAGACAGGGAATACGAATACCTGAAGAACTGGCGGTTATAGGATTTGATAATCAGCCGATATCTAAGGTAATAGAACTTTCAACGATACATCAACCTATTAAAGAGTTGGGACAAACAGCAGCAAATTTATTATATAACTTAATGAATAACAAAGATGTCCCCAACATAAATAAGTTGGATCTAAAATTTATTAAAAGAAAGTCAACTTAAAAAGACCACTTTACGGTGGTCTTTTTTGCTTAGCATAGAATCAGCTCTGGGGCAGGCGCTTTGAAATGAGCTCTTTTTTTCGTTTCATCTATAAAACTGAAGGGCTTCATGGAATCGTAGAAACTTTTCGGAATTTCTGTTTGAACAATATATATATAAAGTGCTGATTACGCCATATTAGGGGCCGGCTCAACCCGCATATGAATATAACTATGTCAGTCAAAATGTCTTATATAGGTGATAAGAAAACCATCGGCAAAAATTAGTATTGACTTTGAAAATAGAAGACTGTATATTATGATACTATATTCAGAAAATAAAAACTCAAGAGATTCATTTAACATAAAACACTGTGAACGGGAGCAGTAAAAGAATCCAGTCAGAAAAAGAGAGCCGCGGGTTGGTGCAACGCGGACTGATTGTTCTTTGAACTCGCCCGGAAGTGGCAGGGCGGAACGGAATTGTCGGAATATTCCCTATGTCCTAACGGCTGACCTTCGTTAAAAGGTTTTTAAGCTGGATTCCGGATATTCGGGATCAACAAGAGTGGTACCGCGGCTGCCTGAGGCACGCCGTCTCTTTTCCTAAAGAGGCGGCGTGCTTTTTTATGTGATGAACACTTTTTGCGAGAGGGCGTGTGATAGATGGAAAAGGACAAGCAAACGTTAAAACGGACGATGTCGTCCAGACACATTATGATGATGGCGCTTGGAGGCGCGATCGGGGCCGGGCTCTTTAAAGGCAGCAGCACGGCGATTGATGAGGCGGGGCCGTCCGTGCTGTTGGCCTACCTCCTCGGCGGAATCATTCTGCTGTTTATTATGCAAGGGCTGGCCGAAATGGCAGTCAGAAACAAACATGCAAGGACGTTCCGTGATTTGGTTCAGCAGTCGCTCGGATCGTACGCTGCATACTTTTTAGACTGGATCTATTGGAAAATGTGGGTGCTCAATATTGCCGCGGAGGCGGTCGTAGCCGCCATTTTCATTCAATATTGGCTGCCGGAATGTCCGATATGGATATTGGCTTTGATCATTTCCATCGTGGTGACGGTCGTAAACATGCTTTCTGTGAAACTGTTTGCCGAGACGGAGTACTGGCTCGCGCTTATTAAAATTACAGTGATTGTCATCTTTATTTTATGCGGTATTCTGCTTTTATTTTTCTCATTCGGCAATCACACGGCGCCGGGGCTGTCTCATTTAACGGATCACGGAGGATTTTTCCCGCATGGAGCGGGGGGCGTCATCACGGCGATGCTCGTCGTGATCTACTCATACGGCGGAACGGAAATCATCGGCGTCACGCTGGCGGAGACAAAAAACCCCGAAAAGGTGATCCCGAAAGCTGTCCGAAGCACGTTAACGCGGATTGTCGCTTTTTACTTGCTGCCGTTTTTCATCATCGTCAGCCTGATTCCTTGGAATCAAGTCAACAGCGTTCCCGAAAGCCCGTTTGTCATAGTATTTAAGATGATCGGAATTCCGGGTGCCGACCATATTATGAATGCCGTCATTCTTCTTGCGATTATCTCGTCTATGAACTCGGGACTGTACGGATCATCCCGCGTCTTGTTTACGCAGGCTTCTGACGGCCGGGTGCCGAAAATTTTTTCAAAACTATCGAAGAAAAAGGTTCCCGTCTATGCGATTCTGACTTGTACGTCATTTTTATATGTAGGCGTCCTGATTTCTTTATTCGCAGGAAGCCGGACGTTTAATTATTTGATGGGTTCACTCGGCTATACGGTGCTGTTCATCTGGCTGATTATCGGCTTCGCCCATTTGAAATCAAGAAAACATTCAACAGAACAGCCGGCTTATTACGTCAAATGGTTCCCATACACGACATGGTTCGCGGTGCTTGCGCTTTTGGCCATCCTGATCGGCGTAATTGCGACGACATCCATCGTCATCACATGCATCACTGCGGCCATCTATCTCCTCATTACGGCTGCGTATCTTGTGAAAGGGAGACGTCAATAAATAAAAAAACTCTTGCCCCGCGGCAAGAGTTTTTTTAATGAACGGCCTTTTTTTCTGCGGCCAGAGCAGGTGTTTTCAGTTTTTTCGGTGTTATATTCACAAAACAAATGCTTGTGACGATCAGAAGCAGTCCGGCTAAAAGGCTGACGGTAAGCGGCTCATGCAGGAATATCGAGCTGACGACAATGGATATGAGCGGGATCAGGAAGGTGTAAGAGGCAACCTTGCTTGCTTCCCCTGAACCGACAAGCGTAAAAAAGGCGAGCCAGCCGAGCGCGATAACAAAAACTGAAATGAACAGAAGGCTCAGAATGAACGGAGCTTTCCATTGAATCGCTGAAAAGCTTTCTGAAAAATGGCCGGAGCTGACAAGCAGCACGCCGCCGATCAGAAGCTGAAGAGCGACCATCCAGATAGAATCCGCGCGTCCGCCCGTTCTTTTCACATATACCGTGCCGAGCGCCCAGCTGACCGCAGAGCCTAAGGCCAAAAGAATGCCGGCGATGGAAATATGGCCTCCGAAACCGGCTGCGCTGATGACGGCGACACCGGCAAAGCCCAGAATAAGACCGGCTATTTTTAAAGGATACATCGATTCCCCGAGCCACAGCCAAGAAAAAACGCCCATTAACACCGGCTGGAAAAACACGATGGCTGAAAATAGGCCGGCAGGCAGGTAATTCAAGCCGACCGTTTGCAGGCCGTAAAATAAAGTAATATTTAAAATGGCAGAAATAAGATAGATCGGCCACGTTTCTTTAAAACGCAGCTTTTTAAAACGGGGCAGCGCCACCATTAATAATAGAAGTCCGCCGATCAGCGTGCGGATTCCGGCAAACAGAAGAGGCGGCGAATAGGCAAGCGCGGCCTTTGTCAGCGGCCAGTTAATTCCCCATACCGTGACTAGAAACGCCAGCATAAGAGCCGTCTGTATTTTCGAAAGCTGTTTCACGTCGTTCACTCCTTGTAGAACAATTCCATCATATGATACGGTAATCAGTAAGATAAATAAAATGAATCTTTTTTATAAGGAGCATAAGTAAAACGTTATGACGATTACACAACTGCGGGTTTTTGTTCAAATCGCTGAAACGGGAAGCTTTACAAAAGCGGGGCAGGCGCTGAATATGACGCAGCCCGCCGTCAGCCATGCCATCTCTGCGCTTGAGTCAGAGCTCGGCATCAAGCTGATCATCCGCGAGCGCCGCAACGGCGTAAGGCTCACGGACACGGGCGGAAAAATTCTCGTCCATATCAGAGAGGTGCTCAAAGGCATAGAAAAAGCCGAGCAGCTGGCGGCCGCGGAAAGAGGTCTTGAACAGGGAACGATTCACATCGGCACATTTCCGGCCGCTTCCGCTTATTTCATTCCAAAGCTGATCAGCGTGTTTAAAAAACGGTATCCGAAGCTTGAACTGGTGCTTCATGAAGGAACGGCGGACGAAGTAAAAGAATGGCTGCAATCCCGGATGATTGACGCGGGCATTCTGCTGTTCCCGACAGAGGATATGGATTCCTTTCTGCTGAAAAAAGACAAAATGGCAGCGGTTATGCATAAAGATCATCCTCTCGCCGCACGCTCAACCGTAACGATAAAAGATCTGGACGGTGAACCGATGGTGGTTTGCGAAGGCGGTTACACGTCACCTTTTGCAGGCCTGTTTAAACAAGCCGGTGCCGAACTTTGCGCCGCCTTTACCGTGTTTAATGTCAGTACGTCCATCAATATGGTGCGGGAGGGGTTGGGCATGGCAATCTTATCCGATATGTCCATGGCCGGCAATCCCCTCCCGGAAGAAGTGGTGATTAAAGAGTTTACGCCGGATGTATTCAGGGAGGTGCAGCTGGCGGTTCCTTCCATGAAAGACGCATCACTTGCCGCCAAGCTTTTTATTGATGTCGCCGAGGAGCTGTTCATCCGTAAGAAAACCGCCGCTGACTGATTGTTCGAAGATCATCGAATCAAATTGTTTAACTCACGGGAAAAGCTGTGGTAAGGTGTGTGGTAGAGACCTTGTTTAAGATCTGCTTACACTAAACCGCAAAGGAGAAAACGATGGCTGAACATACATTGAAAGATACTGCGTTTTCCGTATTGAATTTATCGCCGGTCGTACAGGGAGGAACGGTTGCTGAATCGTTCCGCAACAGCATGGATTTAGCGCGCCGCGCCGAGGAGTGGGGCTATAACCGCTATTGGCTTGCGGAGCATCATAATATAGAAGGAGTTGCCAGCTCGGCAACAGCGGTGCTGATCGGCCACATCGCCGGCGGCACGAAAAAAATCCGCGTCGGTTCTGGGGGTATTATGCTGCCGAATCATTCTTCACTTGTGATCGCGGAGCAATTCGGAACCCTTGAAACGTTATATCCGGGGCGGATTGACCTCGGACTCGGACGCGCGCCGGGAACCGACCAATTAACGGCGAGAGCCTTACGAAGAAACATAAACAGCGGGGAAGATTTTCCGGAGCAGCTTGAAGAATTGAGAAATTACTTCAAACCGACAGGCAATGTGCGCAATCAAGTCCGCGCCATTCCGGGCGAAGGGCTGGACGTGCCGATCTGGCTTCTGGGCTCAAGCGGCTTCAGCGCGCGTCTTGCGGGAGAGCTCGGGCTTCCGTTCGCCTTTGCGGCTCACTTTTCACCGAAAAACACCGTGCCCGCCCTTGAGCTGTACCGCAGCTCCTTCCGTCCGTCAGATGTACTGGATAAACCGTACGCGATGGTCGGCGTCACCGTCATTGCCGCCGATACGGATGAAAAGGCGGAGCATCTGGCAACATCGCATTATCAAAGATTTTTAGACCTCGTCCGCGGCACGCCGAACCAGCTGAAGCCTCCTGTAGAAGACATGGATCAAATCTGGTCGCCGTATGAAAAAGCGATGGTCAATGAACAGCTCAGTTCAACGATCGTCGGCGGACCGGAGCGTGTGAAGGAGAAGCTGGAAAGCTTCATCCGGACAACACAGGCGGATGAAATCATGGTGAATTCAGAAAGCTTTGAGCATGCCGACAGAATGAGATCATTTGAAATCATCGCCGAATTAAAAAACAGCTGAGCAAAAAAAGCAATGTGCCGCGCACATTGCTTTTTTATTCGCCGATCCGCCTGACTGAATTCCGGATGATGAGTTCCGGTTCATACACGACGTCATCCTTCTTCGGTTTTTTATGTTCTAAGCAGTCGATGACGTATTTTGCCGCCGCTTTCCCCATAATGGATTTCGGATGCTTGACAGAGGTGAGCTTCACCTCGGAAATCTGGGCGAAATGTGAATCATCATAGCCCATGACCGATACGTCATCAGGCACCTTTAACCCGAATTCCCTGAGAAGATTAATCGTCTTCAGCGCAATTTCGTCATTGTAGCAAAGAATGGCCGTCGGATGTGACCCGCTGTTTTGCTCAAGGGTATGCTTAATTTTTTGGAGAAGCACGGTTTCTTTTTCCTCAGTCGTGTAAGTCACGATCATGTCCGGAGACGGAAAAATCCCGCGCTCCCGATGCGCCTGAAGATAGCCGTTCATCCGTTTGACGCCCTGCGTGTCATCCGCTTTAAAGATTCCCATAATGTGCGTGTGGCCGAGGGACATGACGTATTCGCAAGCCATCATGCCGCCTTTGACATCATTGACGGAAAAGCTTGGTGCGGCCAGCTCCGCATAAGAGGCGTTAATCATGGCAAACGGAATGCCGTTTTTCTCCAGATTGAGATAGTAGCCGATGTTGGGCGTCTGCAGCGCGCTTTTTGTAGGCTCGACAATCAGCCCGTCTATATTTTTGGACAGCAGGTTTTCAAGGCCGCGCCGTTCACTTTCTGTATTGTTGTTGGTGCTCGTCAGCAGCATGGAATAGCCCTGTTCGCTTAAATAAGATTCAATTCCCCTGATGATGCTCGGAAAAATATAGTCTGATATGTACGTTGTAATGACGCCGATCGTTTTGTTTGAATGCATGGCTGATTTCGCCGTGCGTGAAGCGACAAAGGTGCCTCCGCCCTGAACGCTGTACAGCAGCCCCTGCGAGACCAAATCTCCGATCGCCTTTCTGATGGTATGGCGGCTGACGCCGAACTGCTGCATCAGCTCATTTTCCGTAGGCAGCTTTTCGTCCGGCTGTATTTTTCCTTGATTCAGCCATGAACAAATTTCTTCTTTTACTTGAGCATATTTCGGTAGCATATCAATTCCTCCAAAATGTATACGGACAAATTCCAGTATAACATAGTAAGCCCTTTCATCAAGCTGTAAAAATAATTGACAGATTATGAAAAACTGCTTATTCTTTATTTGTACGTACTAATTTTCCTTATTTTTAGATAAAATTCTTTATAAGTACGTACAAATGTGGCGGTTCTGAAGAAAACAAAGCAACATCAAGCGCCGCACTCAGATTTGTAAGCGTTTTTATTCTATTATTCGCGGGAGGGTAAAATTCATGAAGAATCACCCGGCACCAATTGGCTCAAATGTACCTGTCACTCGGCAGCATTCCAAGTGGTTTGTCATTCTCATCTCATGCGCGGCCGGACTGGGAGGGCTTTTGTACGGTTATGACACGGCGGTGATTTCCGGCGCCATCGGTTTCCTGAAAGATTTGTACCGCTTAAGTCCTTTTATGGAAGGGCTCGTGATTTCAAGCATAATGATCGGCGGTGTTTTCGGAGTCGGGATTTCCGGATTTTTGAGCGACCGTTTCGGACGGAGAAAGATTTTGATGGCAGCGGCGCTGTTGTTTGCGGTGTCAGCGGTTGTCTCTGCGCTTTCGCAAAGTGTGTCTTCCTTAGTGATCGCCAGAGTCATCGGCGGTCTGGGAATCGGCATGGGCTCCTCGCTTTCTGTCACGTATATTACCGAAGCCGCTCCGCCGGCCATACGCGGCAGTCTGTCTTCACTGTATCAGCTGTTTACGATATTAGGGATCTCCGGCACTTATTTTATTAACCTCGCCGTTCAGCAGTCCGGCTCGTATGAATGGGGAGTGCACACCGGCTGGCGCTGGATGCTCGCTTACGGCATGATTCCGTCCGTCATCTTTTTTATCGTGCTGCTTATCGTGCCTGAAAGCCCGCGCTGGCTTGCGAAAGCGGGGCGCCGGAATGAAGCCCTCGCCGTGCTGACGCGCATTAACGGCGAGCAGACCGCGAAAGAAGAAATCAAACAAATCGAAACGTCTTTACAATTAGAAAAAATGGGGTCATTGTCTCAGCTGTTTAAACCGGGGCTGAGAAAAGCGCTTGTGATCGGGATTCTGCTGGCTTTATTCAATCAGGTCATCGGCATGAACGCAATTACGTATTACGGGCCGGAAATTTTCAAAATGATGGGCTTCGGACAGAATGCGGGGTTTATCACGACATGCATCGTCGGTGTCGTTGAAGTGATTTTCACCATTATCGCGGTTCTTTTAGTCGATAAGGTAGGCCGGAAAAAGCTGATGGGGGTCGGATCAGCCTTTATGGCGCTGTTCATGATCTTAATCGGGGCATCCTTTTATTTTCAGCTGGCGAGCGGTCCGGCTTTAGTCGTCATCATATTGGGATTCGTCGCCGCTTTCTGCGTATCAGTCGGGCCGATTACGTGGATCATGATTTCGGAAATCTTTCCGAACCACCTCCGCGCACGCGCCGCCGGTATTGCGACGATATTCTTATGGGGGGCCAACTGGGCGATCGGCCAGTTCGTGCCGATGATGATCAGCGGGTTGGGGCTCGCGTACACCTTCTGGATATTCGCCGTCATTAATATTCTCTGTTTCTTGTTTGTCGTGACGATCTGCCCTGAGACGAAAAATAAATCATTAGAAGAAATAGAAAAACTCTGGATAAAATGAAAGCGTTTTACGACAAAAGTCCGCTCCGGCGGGCTTTTGTCTGTCACCTTCATTCCGTTTCTGTATATAATGACTGTATCAAGGAGATACTGGGAAATCCTGCGAAGAATGTCGACGAATTGACCTTTAACAGTTGAATTAACAATGTCATCCTGTTAAAATAATTAAAGAAAGCAGACATAATTTTTTTTGGCTATGATGGGACGTTTTTTGTCATAGCGGGACATTTTCTGTCCAGTATGAATAGGAAGGAACGTTTGAGTCATGAACCAGTTAATACAAGCTCAAAAAAAATTATTGCCTGATCTTTTGCTTGTGATGCAGAAAAGATTTGAAATCTTGCAGTATATCAGGCTTACCGAACCGATCGGCCGCAGAAGTCTTGCAGCCAGTCTCGGATTGACCGAGCGCGTTCTCAGAAGCGAGGTTCAGTTTTTGAAAGAACAGAATCTCATCGATATTAAAACAAACGGCATGACAATGACGGAAGAGGGCTACTCACTGCTTTCGATTCTGGAAGATACGATGAAGGATGTTTTAGGATTGACGCTTTTGGAAAAGACATTAAAAGAGCGGCTTAATCTGAAAGACGCCATTATCGTTTCCGGAGACAGCGACCAATCTCCTTGGGTCAAAAAAGAATTAGGGAGAGCGGCCGTTGCATGTATGAAAAAGAGATTTTCAGGCAAAAATATCGTCGCTGTAACCGGCGGTACGACAATTGAAGCCGTCGCCGATATGATGACGCCGGATTCAAAAAACCGCGAGCTCCTGTTTGTGCCCGCAAGAGGCGGTTTAGGCGAAGATGTGAAAAACCAGGCGAACACCATATGCGCGCATATGGCGGAAAAGGCTTCAGGCACTTACCGGCTTTTGTTCGTTCCCGGGCAGCTGTCACAAGGCGCCTACTCATCTATTATTGAAGAGCCTTCCGTAAAAGAGGTGCTTCACACGATTAAATCAGCGAGTATGCTCGTTCACGGAATCGGCGAAGCTAGAACAATGGCGGAGCGAAGAAACACGCCTTTGGAAGATTTGAAGAAAATAGATGACAATCATGCGGTGACAGAGGCATTCGGCTACTACTTTAATGCGGACGGAGAAGTCGTTCACAAGGTGCATTCAGTCGGAATGCAGCTTGATGACCTCGATGCCATTCCCGACATTATCGCGGTAGCGGGCGGATCATCAAAAGCAGAAGCAATCGAAGCTTATTTTAAAAAGCAGCGAAACACGGTTCTCGTCACGGACGAAGGAGCCGCAAAGAAGTTATTAAGGGATAACAGTCCCTCAATATAAATATCTCTCACTTATTTAAAGGAGGAAATAATCATGGCAGTAAAAGTCGGTATTAACGGTTTTGGTCGTATTGGACGTAACGTATTCCGCGCAGCATTAAACAATCCTGAAGTTGAGGTAGTAGCGGTTAACGATTTAACAGACGCTAACATGCTTGCTCATCTTTTACAATATGATTCCGTACACGGAAAATTAGATGCAGAAGTTAAAGTTGACGGCAGCAACCTTGTTGTTAACGGCAAAACAATCGAAGTTTCTGCTGAGCGCGATCCTGCGAAACTCAGCTGGGGCAAACAAGGCGTTGAAATCGTAGTTGAATCTACTGGTTTCTTCACAAAACGCGCAGACGCTGCGAAACACTTAGAAGCAGGCGCGAAAAAAGTTATCATCTCTGCACCTGCTAACGAAGAAGATATCACAATCGTTATGGGTGTTAACGAAGACAAATACGATGCGGCTAACCACCATGTTATCTCTAACGCATCTTGCACAACAAACTGCCTTGCGCCGTTTGCAAAAGTACTTAACGACAAATTCGGCATCAAACGCGGTATGATGACAACTGTTCACTCTTACACAAACGATCAGCAAATTCTTGATCTTCCGCACAAAGACTACCGTCGTGCGCGTGCAGCAGCTGAAAACATCATTCCTACATCAACTGGTGCTGCTAAAGCAGTTTCCCTTGTTCTTCCTGAACTGAAAGGCAAACTGAACGGCGGAGCTATGCGTGTGCCGACTCCAAACGTTTCTCTTGTTGACCTAGTTGCTGAACTTAACAAAGACGTAACGGCTGAAGACGTAAACGCAGCTCTTAAAGAAGCGGCTGAAGGCGATCTTAAAGGAATTCTCGGCTACAGCGAAGAGCCATTAGTATCCGGAGATTACAACGGCAATGCTAACTCTTCTACAATCGATGCTCTTTCTACAATGGTTATGGAAGGCAGCATGGTAAAAGTAATCTCTTGGTACGATAACGAAAGCGGCTACTCTAACCGCGTTGTTGACCTTGCAGCTTACATCGCAAAACAAGGTCTTTAATTCATAGCTCCCGGAAAGGGCCGGACTTGGTTCTTTCGGACAGAAACGCTATAATGAAAGCGGACAAGGGAAGGGGACGGACTCCCTTTCCCTTTTTCCATGAGAACCGGCTTTCAGAAAGCGCCGGATTGCTGCAGAACGTCCGCGTTTTGAAGTTTCCGCGGCACTTTCGTTTTCTGAGCCGCCTGCCCTGGCTCAGAAGACGATCTGCCCCGTGCCCGGAAGCTGCAATCTGCCCCGCGGCGGAAGCATCATGAGGCGGTTTCACGTTTCACGTTTTTCGTGCTATGCAAACCATTTTGAAGGAGGATCTCCTAAGGCATGAATAAAAAAACAGTAAAAGACATCGACGTAAAAGGCAAAGTCGTATTCTGCCGCGTTGACTTTAACGTTCCAATGAAAGACGGGGAAGTAACAGACGATACTCGTATCCGAGCTGCGCTTCCAACAATCAAACACCTTGCAGACCAAGGCGCGAAAGTCCTTCTTGCGAGCCACTTAGGCCGCCCGAAAGGCGAAACGGTTGAGGAGCTTCGTTTAACTCCTGTCGCTGCACGCTTAGGCGAACTGCTCGGCAAAGAAGTGAAAAAAGCGGATGAAGCTTACGGCGATGCTGTAAAAGCACAAATTTCTGATATGAAGGACGGAGACGTTCTTGTATTGGAAAACGTACGTTTCTACCCTGGTGAAGAGAAAAACGATCCTGAGCTTGCTAAAGCATTTGCTGAGCTTGCGGATGTATATGTCAATGACGCATTCGGTGCTGCCCACCGTGCTCACGCATCTACAGCCGGAATTGCCGAGCATCTGCCGGCGGTTGCAGGATTCCTGATGGAAAAAGAGCTTGACGTTCTCGGCAAAGCCGTGACAAATCCTGAGCGCCCGTTTACGGCAATCATCGGCGGCGCGAAAGTAAAAGACAAAATCGGCGTAATCGAAAGTCTGCTTGATAAAGTGGACAACCTGATCATCGGCGGAGGTCTTGCTTACACATTCGTAAAAGCGCTTGGCTATGAAGTCGGTAAATCTTTGCTTGAAGAAGATAAAATCGAACTTGCAAAATCATTCATGGACCGCGCGAAAGAAAAAGGCGTTACATTCTATATGCCGGAAGACGTGCTCGTTGCTGATGATTTCTCTAACGATGCAAACGTTCAAATCGTGCCGATCTCTGAGATTCCAAGTGATTTAGAAGCGATCGACATCGGAACGAAAACTCGCGAAACGTATGCTGAAGTTATCAAAAACAGCAAACTTGTCGTATGGAACGGACCGATGGGCGTATTCGAAATCGACTTGTTCGCTCAAGGCACAAAAGCAGTGGCTGAAGCATTGGCAGAGGCAAACGATACATACTCTGTCATCGGCGGAGGAGACTCTGCGGCAGCCGTTGAAAAATTCGGCCTTGCTGACAAAATGAGCCATATCTCAACAGGCGGCGGCGCATCCCTTGAATTCATGGAAGGCAAAGAGCTTCCGGGTGTAGCTGCGCTGAACGATAAATAAAAACTGCTATAAGGAAGTGGAACAGATGAGAAAACCAATTATAGCCGGTAACTGGAAAATGAACAAAACACTCGGCGAAGCTGTCAGCTTCGTTGAAGAAGTGAAATCTTCCATTCCAGCAGCAGACAAAGCGGAAGCCGTTGTTTGCGCACCAGCTCTTTTCTTAGAAAAGCTGACTTCTGCTGTTAAAGGAACTGACCTGAAAGTCGGCGCCCAAAACATGCATTTTGAAGAAAACGGTGCGTTCACAGGTGAAATCAGCCCGGTCGCTCTGAAAGACCTTGGCGTGGATTACTGCGTCATCGGCCACTCTGAGCGCCGTGAAATGTTCGCTGAAACTGATGAAACAGTTAACAAAAAAGCGCATGCCGCTTTCAAACACGGCATTGTGCCGATCATTTGCGTAGGTGAAACGCTTGAAGAGCGCGAAGCCGGAAAAACAAATGATCTTGTTGCCGATCAAGTGAAAAAAGGTCTTGCGGGTCTTTCTGAAGAGCAAGTTGCCGCTTCCGTTATTGCGTATGAGCCAATCTGGGCAATCGGAACAGGCAAATCTTCTACAGCGAAAGATGCTAACGACGTCTGCGCGCATATCCGTAAAGTCGTTGCTGAAAGCTTCAGCCAGGAAACTGCTGACAAGCTCCGCATTCAATACGGCGGCAGCGTAAAACCTGCAAATATTAAAGAATATATGGCAGAGTCCGATATTGACGGTGCTTTGGTCGGCGGCGCAAGCCTTGAACCGCAGTCATTCGTTCAATTATTGGAGGAAGGTCAATATGAGTAAAAAACCAGCTGCACTCATCATTCTTGATGGGTTCGGATTACGCAATGAAACAGTCGGAAACGCAGTCGCACAAGCGAAAAAACCGAATTTCGACCGTTATTGGAACCAATACCCTCATCAGACGCTGACGGCATCAGGCGAAGCAGTCGGACTGCCTGAAGGACAGATGGGGAACTCTGAAGTCGGTCATTTGAATATCGGCGCAGGACGTATTGTGTACCAAAGCTTAACACGCGTGAACGTTGCCATCCGCGAAGGCGAATTCGAACGCAATCAAACGTTCCTTGACGCCATCAAAAACGCGAAAGACAACGACAAAGCGCTGCACCTGTTCGGCCTTCTTTCTGACGGAGGCGTACACAGTCATATCAATCATTTATTCGCGCTGCTGAAGCTTGCGAAAAGTGAAGGACTGACGAAGGTGTATATTCACGGTTTCCTCGACGGCCGCGATGTAGGTCCGCAAACAGCGAAAACTTACATTCAGCAGCTGAATGAGCAGATCGAAGAAATCGGTGTCGGCGAAATCGCCAGCATTTCCGGACGCTACTACTCCATGGACCGCGACAAACGCTGGGACCGTGTGGAAAAAGCGTACCGCGCAATGGCTTACGGCGAAGGCCCGTCTTACCGCAGCGCGATGGATGTAGTCGACGATTCTTATGCGAACGGCATTCATGATGAATTCGTCATTCCGTCCGTCATCACAAAAGAAAACGGTGAACCCGTTGCGAAAATTCATGACGGCGATTCTGTGATTTTCTATAATTTCAGACCGGACCGCGCCATCCAGATTTCAAACACGTTTACCAACAAAGATTTCCGCGATTTCGACCGCGGTGAAAATCATCCGAAAAACCTGTATTTCGTCTGCCTGACTCACTTCAGTGAATCTGTTGACGGATATGTGGCTTTTAAACCGGTAAACCTTGACAATACGGTCGGTGAAGTATTAGCACAGCACGGGTTAAAACAGCTTCGCATTGCAGAAACTGAAAAGTATCCGCACGTTACGTTCTTTATGAGCGGCGGCCGCGAAGAAGAATTCCCGGGCGAAGAGCGCATCCTCATTAACTCGCCGAAGGTCGCGACATATGACCTGAAGCCTGAAATGAGCGCGTATGAAGTGAAGGATGCTCTTGTAAAAGAAATCGCGGCTGACAAGCACGACGCGATCATCCTGAACTTTGCAAACCCTGACATGGTCGGCCACTCCGGAATGGTCGAACCGACGATTAAAGCAATTGAAGCAGTGGACGAATGCTTAGGCGAAGTGGTTGACGCCATCATCGCTAAAGGCGGACATGCCATCATTACCGCTGATCACGGTAATGCGGACATTCTGATTACAGAAACAGGCGAACCGCACACTGCCCATACGACAAACCCAGTCCCTGTCATTGTGACGAAAGAAGGCGTGACGCTGCGCGAAGGCGGAATCCTAGGCGACCTCGCACCTACGTTATTAGACCTTCTCGGTGTTGAAAAACCGAAAGAAATGACCGGAACATCTTTAATTCAAAAATAAGCGTAAATCAAAAGGAGAGACAAACTCATGCCATACATTGTTGATGTTTATGCACGCGAAGTCCTTGACTCCCGCGGCAACCCAACAGTTGAAGTTGAAGTATATACAGAAACAGGAGCTTTCGGCCGCGCATTAGTGCCAAGCGGAGCTTCTACAGGTGAATACGAAGCGGTTGAGCTTCGTGACGGCGACAAAGACCGTTACCTTGGAAAAGGCGTGTTAACTGCTGTTAACAACGTAAACGAAATCATTTCTCCAGAGCTTCTCGGCTTTGACGTAACTGAACAAAACGCAATCGATCAGCTTTTAATCGAGCTTGACGGAACTGAAAACAAAGGCAAACTCGGTGCGAACGCAATCCTTGGCGTATCTATGGCTTGTGCGCGCGCAGCTGCTGATTTCTTACAGATTCCTCTTTACCAATACCTTGGAGGATTCAACTCAAAAACGCTTCCTGTACCGATGATGAACATCGTAAACGGCGGAGAGCATGCTGACAACAACGTAGACATTCAAGAATTCATGATTATGCCTGTAGGCGCGCCTAACTTCCGTGAAGCGCTTCGCATGGGCGCTCAAATCTTCCACAGCCTGAAATCCGTTCTTTCTGCTAAAGGAATGAACACAGCTGTCGGTGACGAAGGCGGATTCGCTCCGAACCTTGGTTCTAACGAAGAAGCGCTTCAAACAATCGTTGAAGCAATCGAAAAAGCCGGCTTCAAACCTGGCGAAGAAGTGAAACTTGCTATGGATGCTGCATCTTCTGAGTTCTACAACAAAGAAGACGGCAAATACCATCTGTCTGGCGAAGGCGTTGTGAAAACATCTGCTGAAATGGTTGACTGGTACGAAGAAATGGTTTCTAAATACCCAATCATCTCTATCGAAGACGGACTTGACGAGAACGACTGGGAAGGCCACAAACTTCTTACAGAGCGTCTTGGCAAAAAAGTTCAGCTTGTCGGTGACGACCTTTTCGTTACAAACACGAAAAAGCTTGCTGAAGGTATCAAAAACGGCGTAGGCAACTCTATCCTGATCAAAGTAAACCAAATCGGTACATTGACTGAAACATTCGATGCGATCGAAATGGCGAAACGCGCGGGCTACACTGCCGTTATCTCTCACCGTTCAGGTGAAACTGAAGACAGCACAATCGCTGATATCGCTGTGGCAACTAATGCAGGACAAATCAAAACAGGTGCTCCGTCCCGTACGGACCGTGTTGCGAAATACAACCAGCTTCTTCGCATCGAAGATCAGTTGGCTGAAACTGCTCAATACCACGGTATCAACTCTTTCTATAACTTGAATAAGTAAGCATAAAAAGGGCTTGGCTGCATCTGCAGCCAAGCTCTTTTAAGTGTGGGAGAGCTGAATTTCTAGAATTTCTATTACCCTGACAAAAGCAGTCAGGGTTTTTTTGAGTTGGAGTGTTTGAATGATCAAAATCAGTTTATCTTTACGCATTTCCTACAATGTTAGGTTGGGAATATGGATAATTAAGACCAAACTGAACTTGCAAAGTTTCAAATAAGATGCCGCACTTTTAAAAGTCATGACAATAGGGTGAATAAAGAAATGATAACTACGCTCGAGCTTAGCGCATAAAACCAGATATCTCCCTTGATGAATGGATGTTCGAGAGTACAGACCTACTAATATTACTCGGATCGAATATCTGAGGCTAAAAATTTCACTAGCCGATCTTGAAAAAGGACAGTGAAGCTTTAAAGCTTACAGGAGGATGGTTATTACATTTTACGGAGTAACTGTCGGTTTAGCGAATAGCAGACGCTTGGAATCAAGAAAACATACAAGAAATGATAACATTTGCATTTTATGATATGGAACTCCCGGTATCTAGTAGGAATCTGGTTACTGCATCAGGAGAAAACTCTCTTAGACCCCGAGAGAAGTATTGAAAAATAAACCATGTTTGAACAACTGTATACATTGGATCATGGTATCCGCTCAATAAAACTCACCAACTCGGACACTTCTTCAAATTTAATGAAAACATTCAATTAATGTAAGGTTGTGAGTATAACTAGTATTTAGTTAATGACAAAGCATGGTCTGACCCTTTCAATATTCCTAAAACGAGAAGTAAACAATCTTGTGATCACAGATACTTATATCCTTAATTCAGCCATCTCAGATACAGAACGGATAGTCATTAGCTGTGCCCTAGATAAAAAACAATGGTCTACAGCTGCCCGGAATTTAGCTGCATATAATACTTATAAAAGTTAAGGTAGTAGCTGATTGTGTTGACGCCCTCTCAGAACAAAATAATAGTTACTTAATTCCTTATTAATCTAAATAATTTTGATGACAACTCCAAAAGAAAGTATTCTCTCCTTTAAATAAGAGTTCCTGTGTAACATAACTGTTGTTCTTTTACTTGCGCAAAAGGCAGGATTACGATATTTTTTATTTTAAAATTTGTAATGCAGTAATGTGAAAACCGTTTTATTTCTTTCCTAAAGCATTTTAAAAATTACATTCCTAAAAACAAAGGACTTCTTTTTGGTAGTATAAAAAACTGCCCTGTTAAAATAAAGTATAAAATACCCCCCCGAGAATCTCATAAAATAAAAAAATTACATAAAACCCATTGTTTACTATAGGAAAATATGGTAGATTATTATTGAACAGGTTAATAGAGATTTTATCCAGTAAAAAATGAGGAGGTAGATAGTATGAAGAAGACAAAGATATTAAAAACACCAGAATTGAAAGTGACAAAAGATTTAAATTTGATAGACCCATGTGGAGATGTTCTTGAAGAAATTAAAGAACATGAAGTTTCAGGAGCTTTCAATACCTGGAATACAACAACTACTAGCCTGGGGGGGATTTTAGTAAGTGAGGTTCTTGGAAATAAAGGCAAAGTTTGTACAGGTACTAAAGAATGTCAAGGTACTTGCTGAAATAAGTATAAAATAGGCAGTGTAATTAACTGCCTATTTTGCAAAAAATATATTAAGGTAGGATCATTAACTTTGAAAACTAACAAATATAATCTCCAATACTGGATGAAAATGTTTCCTGAGGTTAACAATAAAGATGAATTGCAAAAGATTTTTTTAAATGTATCTGGTAAGACGATTCAATCATTAATTAGAGACGATACTAATATTGAGCAAAATAAAAGTATTATAGATATTGATAGAGTCTTAGATCATAAAAAAAGTGATTTTTTAGTGAGAAATTCTGAAGAATTTTTAGAGCATAATCCATTTTTTCATTTTTTTTCTCCTTTTCTTAACTGCAAAATTGAAGAATTCTTAGTAAAAGTAAGAATTGAAGATGCAGTAGATAATGAGGATGAATTTGTGAAAAAGGTAATTAAACATATAATGGATTTAATGTTTGAAAAAGCTTTTAGGGTTCTTGTTTTGGAAGTGAATATTGCAAGATTAGAGGGGAATTTAGAGGGGACTACCCCGGAAGAAAGACTAAATCATTTTTTAGTTGTATCTTTAAATGATGAATCATTTTTAAAAAGTGTTTATAAAGAATATGAAGTATTAACAAGTTTATTATGTGTAACGATTGATGATTATTTCACATATGTAATGGAAATAATAAAAAACACAAAACGAGAAATTAGTTCATTAAACTCTAAATTCAACTCTGATAACGATTTAGGTGCAATAACAAATATAACCACCGGTCTAGGAGATACTCATCAAAAAGGAAAATCTGTTTCAACAATATATTTTAAAAGTGGCAAGAAAATAATTTATAAACCCAGAGATTTAACGCTTGAACAAGGTTTCCAGGAAGTATTATATTGGTTGGGCGAGAAAAACATACCGGGAATTTTAAATTTCAAAAGAGTTCAAATACATACAGTAAATGATTCAGGTTGGATGGAGCACATAGATTATAAAAGTTGTTTTAATAAAAACGAAGCAAATGATTTCTATACTCGTTCAGGTAATCTTCTTTGTTTACTGTATCTTCTAAATGCAGTAGATTTTCATCATGAAAATTTAATAGCCCATGGTTCTTTCCCAGTATTAGTTGACTTAGAATCATTATTTCATGCAAGACTAAAGGTTGACCAAATTGATAAAAAGTCAGCTGTTGTTAAAGCAACTGAATTAGTTGATAACTCTGTACAGTCAATAAGTTTATTGCCTACAAAAATTTCTAAGAGAGTAGGAGACAAAGACATAAGTCTAGATATAGGGGGATTAGCTGCCTATAAGGAACAACTCTCTCCTCATAAATCATTAGTAATTGAAAATGCAGGAACAGATACGATTAAAATTTTAAGAAAAAATACTTTCATTAAACCTCAATTAAACAACCCTTCCATTAAAACAGGGTCTTACTTATATTCAGAAAATTATACGGGACAAATTAAAGATGGTTTTGCAAGTTTATATAGTTGGGTGATGTTAAATAAAGATGAATTCTGGGATAAAATTTCTCAAACTTTTAAAGAAACAAATAGCAGGTTTATCTTCAGACCCACTTACTTATACACTCAGCTTTTAAGAATCTCAAGTCATCCAGATTTTATGAGAGATACCTATAGACGTAAGATTATTTTACATAGAATCGGCATTGATTATATACAAGAGTATAAAGATATATTGAACTCAGAATATAAAGATTTATTAACTGGGGACGTTCCATTTTTTAGATCCTCTATTGAACATGAACATTTAATAGATTCTAGAGGGAAAAGAATTCACAGCATTCTGGAAGAACCTCCAATAAAAACAGTAAAGCAAAAGATTTTCAATCTTTCGAAAGAAGATTTGAAAAGACAGATTGATTTTATTGAAATGTCTTACATTAGTAATGAAAAAAGATTGAAAGAAGTTACTGATATAAAATTCTCTAAAGCTGCAAGCTTAAATAAAATTAAGTCAGAAAATTGGATAGATGAAGCAACCCAGATAGGCGAATTTATAGTTGAAAACAGTGTATGTGGTATAAATAAAAAACAAAAAGATAGAATGTGGATAGGTCCTAGTCTTGAGGGTATTGAGGAAGACATTTGGAATGCAAATGTATTGGGATTCGATATATATAATGGTAATTCAGGGATTGCTCTATTTTTAGGGTACTTGGGCGAAATCCTCAACAGAAAGGATTTTAAGCAAGCAGCTATCGAAACTATGAGACCAATACAGAAGTTTATCTCTGAAATAAAAGAAGATCACCCATATTTAATAGGTGCATTTCAAGGTATATCAGGATATTTTTATACATTAAATAAGTTATCTAATTTATTTGGAGATTCAGAATTAAGGAAGACCTCGCTTGAAAACATCGGTGTTTTATCGAAGTTAGGTAAATTCGATAAAGTATACGATTTAATAGGAGGGTCTTTAGGTAGTTTAGCAGTTATGCTTTCCATAATACCAGATATTACTGAAGAGAATAACAAAAAGGAAATTTTAAAGATTTCACATACTCATTGTGAACATATATTAAGTGTAGCAAAAAATTTTGAGGAGCAAATATCGTGGCCAGGGAAATTTTCAGCAGCATATTCAGGGTTTTCCCATGGTAATTCTGGTTTTATCGCATACTTATATAAATATTTTAAGTTAACAAATGATGAAAAATTATTGGAAGTCATTCAAAGGGCCTTAAGATTTGAAAGGAGATTGTACTCTGAAGACCACAATAATTGGTATACCACAGAAAATAAAGATAAGTTAGCTAATGGATGGTGTCACGGAGCTCCAGGTATACTTTTAAGTAAATTGATTTTAAAAGATAATGGTTTTGAAGACGAGTACATTGAAAAAGAAATATCGACTGCAATAGATTCTTCTATTCGTAATGGCATTGGCAATAACCCTACATATTGTCATGGAGATTTAGGTGTGCTTTCTATATTGAATTATGCTTCTGATTTAACTAACAATATTAATTTGAAGAATAGATGTTTAAGAACTTATCAAGACCTATTTGAAAATGTTTTGACCAAGAAATGGAGAAAGAGAGACTTAGTCTGTACTAGATCATATAGTTTAATGATCGGATTATCAGGAATAGGTTACTCAATGATCAAAAATTATGCTCCGGAAATTGTTCCTAATTTTTTATGGCTAGAATAAGCTTTAACACTCTTATTCAAAGTCATACTTGAAAGGAGGTGAGAGAAGTATGAAGAAAGATATGGTCAAAAAGGCTTCAGGTTTTATTGAAGAAGACGAACTTATATCATTAGCTAATGGTGATAATGCTACTGGAGGAGCTACTCCAACAGTCGTTTTAACTGCAACTATTGGACTCACTGGAACGACTTTTACAGTTACTTTAAGTGCAGCATCATGTCCAACATCAGCGTGTACAAAACAGTGTAACAAATAAACATAATGTGTTAATAGAGAATTGTTTTAACAAACAATTCTCTATTAAATCTTTTGGAGAGGTTATAAATGGATATTAGCTATGAAAACAATAATTTCATCAGAGATGCTGTAATTAATTTCAGTTCGCCGACAAACGAAGTAGAAAAATTAAGAATAAAAAACAAAGATTACTTTGGCAACTTTTATACATTCTTTTTAGATTTTTATCAACAAAAATTAGTTAATACTTTAGAAAACGCAAGTAAGGAAAATAATTTAAAACTTAACAAACATAAAATTATAAGTAGTGCGTTAGAGGCTTTTAGCCAGGAATTAATTCAGTTATGTATAAGAACTTTAATCGTTGATATTAATGAAAGAAAAGAAAATGGTTTATTAGAAGGAAAAGATTCAAGGTTACGCTATAAGAATTATAATAATTTAATTTTTAAGAGTGAATATGTGGCTGGAATTTTGAATAAGTATCCTGTTTTAACCTATTTAATTTCTAGTAGAATATCAAATAAAATCTTGTACTTGAAAGAAGTTCTAGAGAATTTAAGAAAAAATCGTCAAGACATTTATAGAGAACTAAAAATTGAATTTGATGAAGTCTCCAATATTTATTTTAGCAGCGGAGACACTCATAATGGAGGGAAAAATGTCTTAATAATTGAAACAAACCAAGGGAAAATTGTATATAAGCCGCATAGTTTATCTCCTGATATCTTATTTAATAGTATAGTTGACTATGTTAATAATTCAGATAAAATTCTAAAAAAAATTTATAAAATTAGAACGCTTAATTATAAAGACTATGGCTATCAAGAGTTTATTGATTATAAAGAATGTGAGACTTCCGAAAAACTGAACTTCTATTTTTATAGAGTAGGTGTAAGTTTATCTATTTTTCACATTATAGGATGCGATGATTTGCATCATGAAAACTTAATTGCACATGGCGAATATCCTGTTGTTATTGACTTGGAGACTCTGATAAAAAATAATTCTATGTATAAACCAAGAAATAATAATTTAATTGATAATTTTCATGAGGATATTAATTACTCAGTTCTTGGCACTATGCTTCTCCCATTAAATTTACAAACTTCTATATTTGATTTTGACCTTGGCGGAATATCAAATGATGAAAATCAAACATCAGAAATATGGAAATCGTATATTATAGATTTCGAAGGAACTGATGAAATTCAGTTAACTAAAAAATCAGTAATAATGAACAGTACTCAAAACAGAGCTGCATATAATGGGAAAGCCGCAGACCCTAAAGATTATATTGAAGAAATATTAAAAGGTTTTACAGATTGTTATAATTTTGTTTTAGAAAATAAAAGTGGTTTTTATGATTTGGTAAAAACAGTAGGAAGCAGCAACCTGGAAGTAAGGCAAGTTTTAAGAGCTACCAGTATATATGCAAGGTTTTTAGAAGCTTCCACTCATCCAAATTATTTATCTAGTTTTGAGGAAAGAAAGGAATTATTTAAAAAAATAAATATTGCGGAAGGAGTAACAGATAAATTTAGCAAGAAGAATTTAAATGAGTTGGAATCTTTAATGTGTAATGATGTTCCGTATTTTTCAACAATGTATAATTCTTTGGATTTGATTTGTAATAAAAGTACAAGTATAGTAAATTTTTTTAGAGAGTGTTTACTTGATGTTGTATTAAACAAAATTAAAAGTATAAGTAAAACAAGTTTAAAAAAACAGCAATATTATATTCGAATGTCACTTACTACAACTATAAAAGACAGTTGGAAAAGAACAAACAAACACAATAAGAAATATCGTCCTAAATTATTTGGAAATAATAATAAAAATTATTTAGAGTGTGCAACAGAAATAGGAGACTTATTTTTAGAAACAGCAATATGGAATAATGATAGAAGCAAATGTACTTGGGTAACACCTATAATATCTGAGAATAATAAAGTAAAATTGGGTCCATTGAACTTTGACTTATATGAAGGTGGAGGAGTAATATTATTCTTAGCTTTACTTGGAAAAGAAACTGGTAATAAAGAGTACTTTGATTTAGCCTTTGCAGGAATGAGAGGTATTGAAGAACTTTTTTTGAGTGATGATAAGATGGATGGCCGGTTATCATTATTTACAGGGATAGGTTCCTTAGCCTATATATATTACCACCTATACACTTATACAAATGATTATAAATACTATGAAAAATTTAAAAAATATATTAATAAAATAAATGAAATGAATATTTCAGGAGATATACCATTGGATATTGTAGGGGGAGTATCTAGTCTTATTGTTTTTTTATTAAACCTATATAAGGAAACTAAATTAGATATTTTAAACTCCGTGTGTTGTAAACTAGGTAATACTTTATATCAATGCTTAGAAAAGAATGGTAAATATAATTATCTAACAGGACTTTCACATGGATATTCTGGTTTTACGTGGGCTCTTTGTTATCTGGGTCACATTACTAAAGACGAAAAATACACAACTTTAGGAAAAGAGTTATTGAAAAGAGAAAATAAGTTTTTTGATTTGAATACCTCTAATTGGAAGGATTTAAGAGAAGGAGAGGGGAACTCTGATCCAGTATATTGGTGTCATGGTGCGGGAGGTATAGCTCTATCAAGAGCTTTTTTAAAAAATCTGTTAAAGAACAAAGAGAACGTAGTTGATAAAGAAGTTGATAAAGAAGTTGATAAAGATTTAAATTGCGCTATAAGCAAGCTCCTTTCCGATGGATTTAAAAAAACAACTGATCATAGCTTATGTCATGGTATTTTTGGTAATATAGATATATTATTGAAATTAAGTGAACTTCTCAATGATATTGATCTTCAGGAAGTAGCATTTAAAGAAGCTCAAAATGCAATTAATTATATTAGAAATAAAGGTTTTATTCCAGGTTTACAGGATCATTTTGATTTAAATACATTTATGCTGGGACTTGGAGGCGTAGGCTACAGCTTATTAAGGTTACACAATCCTGTCAATCCTTCATTGTTAGCAATGGAAGTAAGGAGTTACAATGAATGATAGTGAAGAAAAAAAAGAGAGTACCTATTGTAAAACAATTGCAACAAACTGAATGTGGACTTTGCTGTTGTGCTATGTTGATCCGTTTTTATAACAGTAACGAAACTCTTTTTGAGTTAAGGTCATTTTTGGAGGCTGGAAGAGACGGACTTACTATTAAGCAGTTAAAAAACTTATTAGTTCATAAAGGATTTAAGGCGGATATATATAAATCCACTATTCTAGGGTTAAAAAAAATTAATGTTCCTTTTATTGCATATTGGAATAATGAACATTTTATAGTCGTTGAAAAAATAAAGGAAAATTATTATTATATTATAGATCCGGCTAATGGACGAAGAAAATTAACAGAAGAAGAGTTTAAGAAAGGTTTCTCGTCCTATATTTTATATGCAGTTCCTTCAGAAAGTTTCACTCCCAATAAACGAAAAGATAAGAATGTATGGTTTGGTGTATTAAAAAATATTACAAACTATAAATTGTTATTTTCTATTATAGTATTTTTATCTCTAATAAGTTATTTATTGACGTTGTATGTACCTATTTTGGTACAGAAGCTTATAGATACAAGTATTGAGTATAATAATTTAAATTCAATAAGTAATATTGTTTGGATAACATTTTTAATATCAATATTGTATGGAATGTTTGTTTTGTTTAGAGGGCTCAAAATGATAAGCCTCAATATATTCCTTAGTAAAAATCTTGTTGTTGATACATTTGCTCATCTTCTAAAACTTCCTTTTAAATTCTTTGATCTTAGATCACCTGGTGACTTGTTATTTAGGTTAAATAGCATGAATGGATTCAGAGAGCTTTTATCAACTCAACTAATTTCTGGCCTAATTGATTTAGGAGCGGTAGTTTTTATTTTAGCGTATATGTTCTTTAAATCTATACCATTAACCTTGATAACAATATTAATATTTGCAATTAACACTATATTCATGTTTTTGACTAGACCTGCTGTCGCGCAGGCCATCGATGATGAAGTAGCTGAGCAAAGTAAATCTCAAGCCATTCAAATCGAGTCTATTTTTTCTATCGCAGCCATTAAAATTTCGGGAATGGAAAATGAAATTTTCTCAACTTGGAATAACAGTTTTAATGAAGTAATAAAGCGATTCAAAAAAAGATCCATTTTACAAAATGTAGTTAATACAGTAACTCAGGTTTTTCAAACAATTGCTCCCTTGGTTATTTTAATATTAGAACTGCTATTATTTTTTGATAATAAATTTACAATGGGAGAGGTTATCGCATATCATTCTTTATCTGTTACTTTTTTTGGATTAACAACTGCTTTATTTGGTACTTATACTCAGTTTATCTTAGCTACTTCTTACTTAGAAAGAGTTAAAGATATTACAGAGACTGAATGTGAAAAAAATATTGAAAATGCAGTAAACCTTAAATTAAGAGGAAATGTAAAGCTTGAAAACGTCTCTTTTTCTTATACTAAACATTCTCCAAAGGTGCTTAAGAATATTTCTTTGGAAATAAGAGAAGGGCAGAAAATTGCTATAGTAGGTTCATCTGGTTCTGGTAAAAGTACACTTAGTAAGTTAATAATGGGGCTTTATGATCCGACTGAAGGACAAATTTGTTTTGATAGTATCCCTCTTGAAAAATTAGATAGAAAACAGTTATACAAACAAATGGGAATTGTACCCCAGGATATTACCTTGTTTAATAGTTCTATACTGAAAAATATCACTTTGAATAATAAAAATATTAGTATAGAAAAAGTGAGAAAAGTAGCGAAAGCAGCACAAATAGATAAAGAAATTGAAAGTATGCCAATGAAATATAATACACCTATTTCAGAAATGGGTATGAATTTATCAGGTGGCCAGCGACAAAGGATTGTACTAGCCAGAGCACTTTTAAATGACCCTAAAATTTTAATTTTAGATGAGGCTACAAGTTCATTAGATTTGGTGAATGAAACATTGATTTCTAAATATTTAAGTGAAATGGGATGCACAAGAGTGGTTATCGCGCATAGATTGTCAACAATTATGGATTCGGATTTTATAATTGTCCTAGATAAAGGTGAAGTGGTGGAGGTTGGTAAACATGAAGAACTGATTGCTTTAGAAGGGGTATATAGTAATCTATATCGTTCACAAACGAAAAACAAAAAACATATTCATCATAATCACTATTAAGGAGTTGTTTGATTTGAAAAACTATAAAGGAGATGGAGCGGTATTTCTAGTAATAGGTTTTTGTTTAGGTCTTTTTTTAGGAGTTGTTTTTGATATTTTACCGTATGGTCTTTCCATAGGAATATTGATTGGATCGTTAATTGACCTTTATTTTTATGCTAGATACAAAAATAATAATAAATAAGTATAATTATATCTTAAACATCAAGATCAATGAGGAGATTTTATTCCTTTGGGCAGCAACTGAGAAATTTGTGTTAAACTTTAAAATTATTTTAATGAATTTAAAATTAGAATGGTATAAAGAACATAAGAGTTTTATGGATTATTAAGTTTTAATCTATTACTTGATGTTCCTACCAACAAAAGATTGCAACTTTATGTCTTTAGAAAAAACAAAGGGACTGACCTATAAGATGAGCCAAAAAAAAAACACTTTCAAGTTTGAAAACGGATGACTGTTATCGGTATTAGACTTGGAGGTGTTTTTTCTATGGAATAAGAGTAAGTGATCCGGTTGAAGTCAAACAGAAGGTGTAGACATGAGATTGGCAGGCGTGCCGATGAAAGAGATGATGCAGAAATTAAATATTAAGAATACACGGACGTGCAGACTTGGATTAGATAGCATAAAGCTGGGGATATACATCCGAACAGCCTGTTGAAAAGCAATATACTTACGGAATGGTCTGGGGTTTACTTCCGAACCAGAGACTGCAGGCAGAGAATCGTTATTTGCGACAGCCGAATGAAGTGTTAAAAGAGTACAACGAATTAGAAAGGAAGTTAAAAGCCAAACTTCAGTCGGACTTGTAGAAGGTTTTGCAGGATATCTGTGATCTTTTAGGTATCTCACGAGCGTCTTATTGTCTCTGAAAGAAAAATGTGAAGAAGAATCAGTGCAAAGGGCATTTGGAAAAACACATTGGCGCATTATACCGAAAGCATGGGTATCGATAGGGCTATTGGATCATCACTTCCCTAATAAAAAAGGAAATGCGTGTTAACCATAAAACGTTTCAGCGTATCATTCAGAAAAATCAGTAGCAGTTTTCTGTCCATAAGGCAAATACGGGAAGTCCGTTACTATTTTTTCAAGAGGGAGATTAGACTGAAAGTTCCATATTATCAGCTACGGCATAAATATGCTCATTTTTCTTGCATCCTTAATCCGGGGACACACACTTGATCAGTTGCCAATTCTGCCTGAGAGCTGCGTGTTGCATAGTGTCAGAAAAGCTGTTAAAACAAAACCACGCCCGTCATCGTAGAATGCACTGTCAACGATTACATTTATAATAACAATATTCGTATTCAAACGAACTAAACAGCCAATCATTGATAGACGAGCGGCAATTGGCTGTTTAAAAGTGTTTTTATCCCTGTCTCGAAAACGGGGTTTAATCGCATCATTGGCAGTTCTTTTATTAAAGGTCCAAATAAAGCCGTATCATATCCCGGCACTGTATCCCGTTTTCGAAAATCTCCTCTTCATAATGCCTGATGAAAAAATCATGGTCGATGGCTTGAAGTCTGAAGCCGCATTTTTGGTAAAGGGCAAGCTGGCCTATACTGGAGTTTGCCGTTCCAATTTCAATAGTCGCCGCTCCCATTTGTTTTGCCTTATTCACGGCCTCTTCTATGAGCTTTCTGCCGATGCCATTGTTGTGCATTGATTCTTTCACCGCAATATTGACGATTTCTACTGTTTTTGGTCTTGTTTTCAAAAGGACGAAGACCCCTGCAAGCTCGTCTGACGTCCAGGCCGTATAGCATTCTCCTCTTACAAGATAATCATCGACAATCTCTTTCGACGGATCGGCCAGCAGCAATAGTTCATACAGCGCTTCATCCGGCTCCGCGGCTTTTCGGATGCTCAGTTTTTGCATGTCCGTTTCTCCTCCTCCGTTATGATCGACAGCTATTTTTCAAAATAACTCCAAAATCATTCTACTTTATTATAAAATATGAAACATAGGAAAAGTTATACAAGTTTTTGCAGATTGAATAGGAGGAAAGTCATGTTTTTTTGTAAGTATTGCGGCCAGCAGAACAACGAAGAGGCGCATTTCTGTAAAGAATGCGGAAAACCGATCGGGAAAGGAAGCCGGCTGGAGCGGCAGGCGGCTGAATCCGCATCACAGCCGAGAAAGCCGATCCCTAAAAAAACGCTCTTCCTATGGGGCGGCATTGCCGCAGCGCTGATCTTATTGATTGCCGCATATAAAACCGGAGCCTGGCTGACATCTGAAAAAAGGCTCACAGATCAATTCGAACAGGCGGTTCATGACGGGGACACGAAAAAGCTCGCAGCCCTGCTCACTCCTTCAGACAAAAAACTGAAGCTGAATGAGACCAATGTCAAACCGCTCCTTGCATACGCAAAGAAACACGATGAACTGCTGGCATCGCTTCGCGGCAATTCATCAGAAAAAGATGCGGTATACGTCAAAAAAGAGGGAAAAACCCTTCTTTTGTTTGACCATTACGAACTGAAAGTCGATCCGGTTTATTTCCGCGTCACAAGCAATTATAAAGGCGCCGATCTTTATATTAACAGCGAGAAAACAGGTACGGTCAAAAAAGCCGATGAAACCCAAATCTTCGGCCCGTATGCACCCGGTGTCTACACGGCGGAAGCCAAGCTTAAAAATGAGACGGTTGACGTTGTCAAAAAGCAAGAGGCAGAGGCGGCCGGCAGCCGGAATGTTGAGTTTGACCTGCCGTTAGACGCCGAGGATGTGACATTCACTCCGGCAGACAGCTTCAAAAGCGCGAAAGGCGATCTGCTGATAAACGGCAAGTCCGTCCATAAAGATCCGTTTACATCCGTTACATACGGTCCGCTCTTAACTGACGGTTCCATGACAGCCGCCGTGGAGGCTGATTTTCCTTGGGGGAAAATGAAAACTGCCGATGTTCCGATCAACAGTACTGATGTGGACTTAACGCTTATCCCGGATCAAGATACACAACAAACAATCATGGACACGATTGTCAAAACAACGAAGCAGTATACAAAAGCGATGGCAGACGGAAATACTGATCAGATGACCGAGGCTGGTTCCGCCTGGAAAGAGCAGACGAAAGAAGTGGTATCCGGCATGAAGAGTTCCGGCACCTTTTTGAAGGATCAGTATAAAGAGACAAGCTTTGATCTGGATTCATTTGCGATTTCTCAAGAGAACGGCCGCTGGCAAGTAACTGTTACGGGTAAAGAGCTTCATGAGTCTGCTTATTTTGACGGGAATACGAAGCCTGATATGGAAGAGGCTGAGCCGAGTTTTCACTATGTACTCTCATATGATACAAAACATAAAAAATGGGTTTTCGAAAAAGCTGACCCTGCCTCAGATTCTTCCGGGACAAATGTAAAAAAAATAAAAAACGACCAGCCGAAAACCTATACATCCGCATGGGCATCATCCAAAGGAAATACAGCTTCAGGCAGCGTGACAAACGAGCAAGTCACATCGTTTATGACTGATTACCTGACAAATCAATCAAGCGCCGTCAGCCTTAACAATTTTGCCATCATGGCGGGCAATTTAGAAGAGGGGAGCCCTTTGTATGCTGATCAGCAGAAATTGGTCAAAAAACTGCACAGCGAGGGGACGACCGAAGTATTTAATGAAGTGAATGTCAAAAGCTTTTCACAGAAAGGCTCCCATTTGACGATTCACACGTACGAGGAGTTTTATATTACGAAAGCCGGCGGCAGTCCGAAGCTCAGAACATACAATTGGACGTATGGCGGCGTTGTTAAAGACGGAAGAATTTATTTAACATCCATTCAATAAAAAAACCCCCGCGCCAATCAGGCGGCGGGGGTTTCCGTTTTTAAAAGAAGAAATAATTCATGAGTTCTTTTATATAATGCTTGATCGTGAATTGAAACGTTACGCAAATGATCAAATAGATGACGATAACAGAATAAATGATATCCGCCTTAGTAGTGAGCTGATGCTGATAGCTCGCCAGCATGAGCGGAGGCACGGCAAATGCCGCTCCTAAAAGACCGACAGCCAGAATGGTGAAGCAAACGGTTGTATGAAGCAGCATAAAAATAAGGGCAAGAAGCAAAATAGCTGTAAACGGAATCAAAAAGGCCCCGAATCTGGACAGCGAATCTTTAAATGACACCTGCGCGCCGCCGGCCTTCAAAGCGATAAAAATCAAGAGATACAGGCAGAAAACGCATAATGCAAAGGTAAGCGCCGGTTTGATCACAACCGCGGTAAAACTGACGTCACGAAAGCCGTCTGATAGAAGAATATAAAACATAATCGGCGTCACCAGGCAGAAAAGCACCATGTTGATGATGCTGCTGACAAGCTGTTCGCCGCCTGTCGTTTTACATGTTTGGTACGGTCTCTTTAACACATCAAGCACGAATAAGGCAAATTGCTTTGAAGCCTGCTTAGCGGCGGCGCCGGCCTGAGCGGCCTGGCCCTGCGTTTGGCCTGCGCCTCCCTGCCCGGGCTGGGGCGCACCGCACTTTTCACAAAACTTTCCGCCATCAGTATGATGGCCGCATTGAGAACAATACATTCTAAAACTCCTTTTACAAGTAATATAGGGATTTTGTTCAATATTTACATTATAAAAGAAAATAGGGCGGATGTAACGGAGTTTTCTAAAGATATACAAATCACTTTCTCTATGAATTGATAATAGAGAAAAAGTACCCATTATGGTAGAATTTTAATGGAGCTGATAGATATCATGTCTCTCGGCGCATTGATTCAGAGTGAAAAAGGAAATTAACGCATGCTAAAAAAATTGAAAATGCTTTATCGGCTGTTGAAATTCGGAAAAGGCTTATGGAGATAGCAAACAAAAAAACCGTCCTTAGGACGGTTTTTTTCTGTTTCCGGATCGTCCGGCTGAGGTTATAAAAAGCAGACCCCGGGGTAAAAACCATGCATAAGAAACAGCGGAGAACAAAACATAACTCAATAACGGCAAGCCATAAGGAGGTACGCATGTTTTCATTCATCATTCATGTCTTCATTTCACTGTTTGCAGTCTCCAATCCCATCGGAAACGTGCCGATTTTTCTTTCACTGACGGAAGGGTACTCGGAGAAAGAACGGACAGCGATTGCGCGCAAGGCTTCCGTGCTGTCGTTTATCATCTTGGCGGCTTTTTTAATCTTCGGCCATCTGATCTTTAAACTGTTTGACATTAACATTCATGCCTTACGTATCGCGGGCGGCATTTTTATTTTCGGCATCGCTTATAATCTTCTGAACGCGAAGAAATCTCATGTACAGTCTCTCCATCATGAAGAGAAAGGGGAGAGCAAGGAGAAAGCCGATATATCCGTGACGCCTTTGTCGATTCCGATTATCGCCGGTCCCGGTACGATCGCGACGGTGATGAGTCTATCGGCCGGCCATGGCGGCATCATCCATTACATCAGCGTGCTTATCGGCATTGCGGCCGTCATCGCGATGACGTTTATCTTCTTTCACTATTCATCTTTCATCAGCAATAAGCTCGGGAAAACCGAAATGAACGTCATTACCCGACTGATGGGGCTGATTTTGGCGGTGGTGGCGATCGGCATGATCGGCGCCGGTCTGAAAGGCATGTTCCCGATATTGGTTTCCTGACTTAAAAAAGCAGCGCCCGGTTATCTTCGGGTGCTGCTTTTTTCTATTTTCGGCACATGCTGAAACACTTCTTCACTCTCAAAAAATTCTATCAAACGGCTCAGCCAGTCATAATAATGGAGCCAATCCGTCAGTTCATCCAAAAGCTGGCGGGCTTTTTCTTCAATATCGGGACTGAGATTTTCCGATTCCAGAAGCTCAGTCAGCTCACGGTTCAGCTTTTTATAGAGCATTTTGTTTTTGCTGACCGCCTTTGTCCAATTTGCCGTAAACAGGGAGATAAACGTCTGGTAATAATCACGCTCGACGTCGTAAAGGTCTTTCCGAACGCCTTTTTCAAACACTTTTTCAGCCAGATTGGCATCGGTCATTTCGCGGACCACCTGGCTCATCCTCGTTTTGCTCATCCCGGTCGCCTCTGACAGCTCATTTAACGTCATCGGCTTGCGGTTCATATAAATAATACCGAGCACACGTCCAAGTGTGGCCGGCATTCCGAATGTATGCATATTCTCGGCGATTCTCTCAATGAGATGCTCTTCAGCATGCCCGATGATATCAAGAGCGTTTTTTTCCACGGCTGATCATCCCTTCACTGGCTTTTCATGCTGACAATATATCATATTTTTTACAGTTGATGAAAAAGATGATGCGGCAGGATATGCGAGCTATCGGGAGCGATTGTAAGAACATCCGCATTGTCAGCGGGATAACATGAAAAAATACGTATATTGTATATAATTTCAACACATTGTAAACTTTTTATTTTACAAATTTCATCTTATAATAAAGATTATACTTTTCAGAAAAATAACGGAACCCTTCGGAGGTGCACGGATTGCTGAGATTAGAAAATGTATCGAAAGTCTATAAAGGCGGAAAAAAAGCTGTCAACAGCATTGATTTAAATATCGAAAAAGGCGAGTTTATTTGTTTTATCGGGCCGAGCGGCTGCGGAAAAACGACGACGATGAAAATGATTAACAGACTGATTGAGCCGTCATCCGGAAAGATTTTTATCGATGGCGAAAACATTATGGAGCAGGACCCGGTGGAGCTGAGACGGAAAATCGGCTACGTCATTCAGCAGATCGGACTTTTCCCTCATATGACCATTCAGCAGAACATTTCCCTCGTGCCGAAACTGCTGAAATGGCCGGAACAAAAGCGGAAGGAACGGGCACGGGAGCTTTTGAAGCTCGTCGATATGGGCCCGGAATATTTAGACCGCTATCCTCACGAGCTGAGCGGCGGACAGCAACAGAGAATCGGCGTGCTGCGCGCCCTTGCAGCGGAACCGCCTCTTATTCTCATGGATGAACCGTTCGGAGCGCTTGATCCGATTACGCGGGATTCCCTTCAAGAAGAATTCAAAAAACTGCAAAGAACATTGAATAAAACGATTGTGTTTGTAACACACGATATGGATGAAGCTATTAAGCTGGCTGACCGGATCGTCATTTTAAAAGCGGGAGAGATCGTTCAGGCCGGCACTCCTGATGACATTCTCCGGAATCCGGCTAATGAGTTTGTCGAAGAATTTATCGGCAAAGAACGGTTATTGCAATCAAGACCGGATATTGAACGCGTCGAGCAGATGATGAACAAAAAGCCTGTCACCGTTACGGCGGACAAAACGCTTTCGCAGGCGATACAGGTGATGCGGGAACACCGTGTCGATTCCCTGCTTGTCGTTGATGATCTGAATGTGCTGCAAGGATATGTGGATGTCGAAATCATTGATCAGAACCGGAAAAAAGCGAGCCTCGTCGGCGACGTGCTCCGCTCTGATCTGTATACGGTCGAGCAGGGGACACTGCTGCGTGATACCGTACGCAAAATTTTAAAGCGCGGAATGAAATATGTACCCGTCGTTGATGAACAAAGGCATTTAGTCGGAATTGTCACGAGAGCGAGCCTTGTCGACATCGTTTACGATTCAATCTGGGGCGAGGAAGACCAGCTGGTGACAGGCTGACAAGGGGAGGAGCGCTTACAATGAATGAAATGATCAAGTTTTTGCAGACGAACGGCGGAGAACTGTTATATAAAACGTGGGAGCATTTATACATTTCGATCATCGCCGTCATATTAGGCATTGTCGTCGCCGTTCCGCTCGGAGTGGCGCTGACGAGAATGAAAAAGGGCGCAGGCGCCGTCATCGGTGCCGTCAACATTGTGCAGACCTTGCCGAGTCTCGCGATACTGGCGTTTTTTATCCCGCTGTTAGGCGTGGGAAAGGTGCCCGCGATCGTCGCGCTGTTTTTCTATTCGGTGCTGCCGATTCTCCGGAACACGTATATCGGCATTCAAGGCGTAAATAAAAATCTGCTGGAATCGGGAAAAGGCATCGGGATGACGGTCTGGGAGCAGATCAGGCTTGTGGAACTGCCGCTTGCGGTTCCGGTGATCATGGCGGGCATCCGCACATCCACCATTTATCTGATCGGCTGGGCGACGCTTGCTTCCTTTATCGGGGGCGGCGGGCTCGGAGACTATATTTTTATCGGCCTGAATCTCTATCAGCCTGAATATATTATCGGCGGCGCCGTGCCCGTCACCATTTTAGCCATTATCATTGATTATCTGCTGGCGGCGACGGAACGGAAGGTGACGCCGAAAGGGCTGAAAGGACTGAAGGAAGTATCATAAGGAGTTGGCTGTTTTGAAAAAAAACCAAAAGAGATGGATGTGCGCACTGGCGCTGTCGGCTGCTCTGCTTCTAGGCGGCTGTTCCCTTCCCGGCCTGAGCGGGGCTTCCGATGATACGATCAAAATCGGGGCGCAAAGCATGACGGAATCAGAAATTATCGCCAATATGATCGCACAGATGATTGAACACAATACAGACTTGAATACGGCATTAATTAAAAACCTCGGATCGAACTATGTCCAGCAGCAGGCGATGCTCGGCGGTGAAATCGATATCGCCGCGACGCGCTACTCGGGAACGGATTTAACGAGCACCCTCGGCATGGAAGCGGAAAAAGACCCGAAAAAAGCATTAGCCATCGTCCAGAAGGAATTTGAGAAACGCTTCCATTACAAATGGTTTGATTCTTACGGATTTGAGAACACATACGCTTTTACCGTCACGAAAGAGCTTGCGGAAAAAGACCATTTAGACAAAGTGTCCGACATTAAGAAGCATGCCGATCAATTTAAGCTCGGTGTAGACAATGCGTGGCTGAAAAGAAAAGGTGACGGCTATAAAGGCTTTACCGACACGTACGGCTTTGAATTCGGCACAACCTATCCGATGCAGATCGGACTTGTATACGATGCCGTGAAAAACGGGAAAATGGATGCCGTCCTCGCCTATTCAACGGACGGACGGATCAAAGCGTACGATCTGAAAATTTTAAAAGACGACAAGCAGTTTTTCCCGCCGTATGACTGTTCGCCGGTCATTCCCGACAGCGTGCTGAAGCAGCATCCTGAACTGAAGGGCATTGTGAATAAACTGATCGGCAAAATTGATACGGAAACGATGCAGGGATTGAATTACGAGGTGGACGGCAAGCTGAAAGAACCGTCCGTCGTCGCTAAAGAATTTTTAGAGAAACATCATTATTTTGAATAAGAAATGAGGTGGGGCAAATGGAAGTGCTGCAGCAGCTCGGCACTTATTATTCTCAAAACGGCGCCTATGTGCTTCAGGAGTTTTACCGCCATTTTCTCATGTCGGTATACGGCGTTTTATTTGCGGCGATCGTCGGGGTTCCGCTCGGCATCTTCATTGCCAGGCACAGAACATTAAGCGGCTGGGTATTCGCGGTGACAAACGTGATTCAGACCGTGCCGGCGCTTGCGATGCTTGCGGTGCTGATGCTCGTCATGGGGCTCGGCGCCAATACGGTGATATTGTCGCTGTTTTTATATTCGCTTCTTCCGATCATCCGGAATACGTACACGGGAATCGCCAGCATTGAACACGCTTATCTTGAATCGGGAAAAGCGATGGGCATGACCAAATTTCAGGTGCTCCGCATGGTGGAGCTGCCGCTTGCGCTTTCCGTCATCATGGCGGGGCTGCGGACGGCGCTCGTCATCGCGATCGGCATTACGGCAATCGGTACGTTTGTCGGCGCGGGCGGACTCGGTGACATCATTGTCAGGGGCTCAAACGCCACGAACGGAACCGCGATTATTTTGGCCGGCGCCATTCCGACAGCGCTGATGGCCGTTATCGCAGATCTTGTGATGGCATGGCTGGAGCGGGCGCTGAGTCCGGTGAGAAAGAAAAAACGAACCAAAGCGCCGAATGCGGCATGAAAAAAACGCCTTGCGGGTCAGGGCGTTTTTTTCTTATGGCTTCGGAACATGCTTGAAAATTTCTTCGCTTTCAAAAAACTCGATCAGGCGGCTGATCCAGTTGTAGTAATCAAGCCAATCCTTTAATTCTTTCAGCAGTTCGTTGATTTTTTCCTCAGCTTCTTCCGGCACGCCGTTTTCAAGGACGGCTGTCAGTTCGCGGTTCAGCTTTTTATGCATCATTTTATTTTTGCTGACGACCTTGCTCCATGTGGCCGTAAACAGCGTAATAAAGGTTTGGTAATAATCCTGCTCGACGTCGTATAAATCTTTGCGGACGCCTTTTTCAAACACTTTTTCCGCCAGATTGACGTCAAGCATTTCACGGACCGCCTGGCTCATTCTCGTCTTGCTCATGCCGGTCGCTTCTGATAATTCAGTTAAGGTCATCGGCTTGCGGTTCATATAAATAATGCCTAAAATGCGCCCCACCGTCGCGGGCATTCCGAATGTATGCATATTTTCAGCGATTCGTTCTATCAAATGATCTTCAGCTTGTTCGATTACGTGTAACGGATCTTTCTCCAACAGTTTCAATCCTTTCAGTCAGCAATTCCGATGTCAATATACCACATTTTTAAACCGGCGGAAATGCTCTTCCGAGAGAATTTGGCAGTAATCCGGAGCAATAAGAAGAACTTTGCCGGTCAATACGGGTTAATCAGTGCTTACACAACCTTTATATATAATATGGACAAATTGTAAACTTTTTAATTTACAAAGTTTAATTTATAATGGGAAACGTTCAATTGTCTGAAAAGTTAAATTTGAATTTAACGAATTGAATAAACTTAATCATGGAGGTGTGAGTGTTTGCTGACATTAGAAAATGTCTCGAAAATGTATAAAGGCGGGAAAAAAGCCGTCAACAGCATCAACCTGAATATCGCCAAAGGCGAATTTATTTGTTTTATCGGACCGAGCGGCTGCGGTAAAACGACGACGATGAAAATGATCAACCGCTTAATTGAACCGACAGAAGGCAGAATCCTGATAGAAGGCCGAAACATTATGGAACAAGACCCGGTGGAACTCAGAAGAAGCATCGGCTATGTCATCCAGCAGATCGGGCTGTTTCCGCATATGACCATTCAGCAGAACATTACGCTCGTTCCGAAGCTTTTAAAGCATCCTGCCGAAAAACGGAAGGAACGGGCGCGGGAGCTTTTAAAGCTCGTTGATATGGGGCCTGAATATTTAGACCGTTACCCTCATGAACTGAGCGGAGGACAGCAGCAGCGAATAGGTGTATTACGGGCACTTGCCGCAGAGCCGCCGCTCATCTTAATGGATGAACCGTTCGGGGCGCTTGACCCGATTACGAGAGATTCCCTTCAGGAAGAATTTAAAAAACTGCAAAAAACCTTACATAAAACCATCGTATTTGTTACCCATGATATGGATGAAGCCATCAAGCTAGCGGACAGAATCGTCATTCTGAAAGCGGGAGAAATCGTCCAGGCCGGAACGCCTGATGAGATTCTCAGATTTCCGGCGAATGAATTTGTTGAGGAGTTTATCGGCAAGGAACGGCTGATCCAATCATCCAGCCCTGATATTGAACGGGTGGAGCAGATCATGAATCCCGATCCCGTGACGGTAACACCTGAGAAAACACTGTCAGCCGCCATTCAGCTGATGCGTGCCGAGCGGGTGGATTCGCTGCTCGTCATTGATGAAAAGAACGTTCTCCAAGGTTATGTCGATGTGGAGATGATTGACCGCAAACGAAGACAGGCGGTAACCGTCGCGGAAGTGCTTGAACGGGATCTGTACACGGTCAGAAGCGGCACTCTGCTCCGCGACGCCGTCCATAAAATTTTAAAAAGAGGCATGAAATTTGTGCCGGTCCTTGATGAAGCCGGCCGATTAACGGGAATCGTGACAAGGGCAAGCCTCGTTGACATCGTCTATGACTCCATCTGGGGAGAAGAGAATCAGCTCGCGGTGATGTCATGAGGAGGCTTCAATTGATATGAATCAGACCGTGCAATTTTTACAGGCAAATGGAGGAGAGATGCTTTATAAAACATGGGAGCATCTGTACATCTCATTAATCGCCGTCATGGCGGGCATTCTCGCCGCCGTTCCGCTCGGCGTCCTGCTGACGAGGATGAAAAGAGGAGCCGGCGCCGTCATCGGCATCGTCAACATCATTCAAACCTTGCCGAGCCTTGCCATTCTTGCGTTTTTTATTCCGCTTTTAGGCGTAGGAAAGGTCCCGGCCGTTGCGGCGCTGTTTTTCTATTCCATGCTGCCGATTCTCAGAAACACGTATACGGGGATTCTCGGCGTCAATCGGCATCTTCTGGAATCGGGAAAAGGAATCGGCATGACGGCATGGGAGCAGATCAGGCTTGTAGAGCTCCCGCTTGCCGCTCCGGTCATCATGGCGGGCATCAGAACGTCTTCGATTTATTTAATCGGCTGGGCGACGCTCGCCTCCTTTATCGGCGGAGGCGGGCTGGGAGATTACATTTTTATCGGCTTGAACCTTTATCAGCCGGAGTATATTATCGCAGGCGCCGTTCCGGTCACAGTGCTGGCGGCCGCCGTCGATTACATGCTGGGGATGACAGAACGGAAAGTCACGCCTGACGGGCTGAAGAGCATAAAGGATGCTTCATAAGGAGGAGGTCTCTCATGGGGAATAGATGCAAAAAACGGCTGCTCGCAATCGCCTGTATCGGCATGCTGCTCCTTGGCGGATGCTCGCTCCCGGGATTGAGCGCCGCATCGGAGGATACCATTAAAATCGGCGCGCAAAGCATGACCGAATCAGAAATTATCGCGAGCATGCTCGGACAGATGATCGAACATCACAGCGGGTTGAAAACATCCGTTATTAAAAATCTCGGTTCCAACGCCGTACAGCAGCAATCCTTGATCAACGGTGATATTGATATCGCCGCTACGCGCTATACAGGTGACGCGCTGACCGGGACGCTTCGCATGGAGCCGGAAAAAGACCCGGACAAAGCGCTGCGGCTCGTTCAGCGTGAATTTCAAAACAGATATGACATGAAATGGTTTGATTCTTACGGCTTTGATAATACATACGTCTTTACCGTTTCCGGACAGCTTGCCCGCAAGTACCATTTAGAATCGGTATCCGATGTCAAAAAAGAAGCGTCTCATCTGAAATTCGGCGTAGATAACTACTGGATGAAGCTGAGAGGCAACGGATATCAGGATTTTATGAACACATACGGAATGTCATTTGAAGGCACGTATCCGATGCAGATCGGCCTCGTTTACGACGCGCTGAAAAGCAGAAAGATGGATATCGCGCTCGCTTATTCCACCGACGGAAGAATCATCGCTTACGGACTGAAAACGCTGAAGGATGATAAGCGGTTCTTTCCTCCGTATGACTGTTCACCCGTCGTTCCGGATCAAGTATTAAAAGAGCATCCCGAACTGGAGGGCGTGATCAATAAAATGATCGGCGCGATTGATACAAAGATGATGCAGAAAATGAATTACGAAGTTGACGGCCGATTAAAAGAGCCGTCCGTCGTGGCCAAGGAATATTTAGAAAAACATCATTACTTTGAATAACGGAAAGGAGATGTGCGGATGGACACGATGAAGGAGCTGTTTACGTATTACGCTCAAAACGGCAGCTATGTTCTGTATGAGTGCTGGCGGCACTTTCTCATGTCGGCGTACGGCGTCGTTTTCGCCGCCGTTTTCGCCATTCCGGCCGGAATTGTGACAGCAAGGCACGGGCGTCTCTCCGGCTGGGT
Organism: Bacillus sp. IS1; assembly: GCF_032461585.1. Taxonomy (NCBI): domain Bacteria; kingdom Bacillati; phylum Bacillota; class Bacilli; order Caryophanales; family Bacillaceae; genus Bacillus; species Bacillus sp. IS1. The sequence continues at coordinate 735,497 of NZ_JAWCWR010000002.1, forward strand.
GTTTGCTGTGGCGAATGTGATTCAAACCGTTCCGGCGCTGGCGATGCTCGCCGTCCTGATGCTTGTCATGGGACTCGGCGCCAATACGGTCATCACGGCTTTGTTTTTGTATTCCCTGCTGCCGATTCTCAGAAATACGCACACGGGCATTATCAATATCGAGCACGCTTATCTCGAGTCGGGAAAAGCGATGGGCATGACGAAATACCAAATCCTTCGTATGGTGGAGCTGCCGCTTGCGCTTTCCGTCATTATGGCGGGTCTCCGAACGGCGCTCGTCATTGCCATAGGCATCACGGCGATCGGCACCTTCGTCGGGGCTGGCGGCCTCGGCGATATGATCGTCAGAGGGTCGAACGCGACAAACGGAACCGCCATTATTCTGGCGGGCGCCATCCCGACCGCGCTGATGGCGGTAGCCGCAGACCTGCTGATGGCGTGGCTGGAACGAGCCCTCAGCCCGGTGAAAAAACAAAAAAGAAAGCTGATCGTACGCTCAGCCTCATGAAAAAAAGCATTCTTCCGCGAGAAGGATGCTTTTTTTGATTTCTTGATTAAATTTTGATAACTGCGCTGTAAAGTCTTACTTATCAAATAACAAAGCAGAGGGGTAATCAAATGAGCAACATCATAGAAACGAGACAGCTGCAAAAATCATTCGGCAGACAACAGGCAGTGGCTGATGTGTCTCTATCAGTAAAACGCAACAGTATATACGGCCTGCTCGGTCCGAACGGCGCGGGAAAATCAACAACACTTAAAATATTGACCGGCATGCTGCAGCAAACATCCGGCGAGGTCCTGTTCGACGGACATACATGGAAGCGCGAAGACTTGAAAAGCATCGGTTCCCTGATTGAAGCGCCGCCGCTTTACAGCAACCTGACAGCCGCTGAAAATCTGAAAGTCCGCTGCGTGATGCTCGGACTGCCTGATTCAAGAATTGCGGAAGTGCTGGAAATCACGGGATTAACGGGAACCGGAAAAAAGCGCGCCGGACAATTTTCCATGGGAATGAAACAGCGTCTCGGCATTGCGTTAGCATTATTAAGCCGTCCGTCGCTCTTAATTCTTGATGAGCCGACAAACGGATTGGACCCGATGGGAATTCAGGATTTGCGGGAATTTATCCGCTCCCTCCCCGGACAGGGCATGACGGTTATTTTATCAAGCCATCTGTTATCAGAAGTCGAGCAGATCGCAGACCATATCGGGATCATCAGTGACGGCGTTTTAGGATATCAGGGAGAAATCAGCCGGGAAGATGATCTGGAGCAGTTGTTTCTGGAGGTAGTCAAATCAACACGGGAGAAAGCGGGGACAGGAAAATGATTCAGTACATGCAGGCGGAACATCTTACATCTAAAAGAACATTTATCAGAAAGCTCATCATTCTGATTCCGCTTCTGAACACGGCTTTTTCTTTTCTGCTGAATACGGCTTATTTTATGACGGGCACGTTCAATTGGTGGGCGGTTATTTTCATGCCGCTCATGATTGCTCTAATGTGCGGTTTATCTGTTAAAAAAGAGAAAAAATCTGCGAATGACCGCGCGGTGTACTCATTGCCGGCAGATTTAAAAAGCATATGGCTCTCAAAAATAAGCTTGATCGCGCTGTATTCACTCCTGTCGCAAATCGTTTTTTTCATCATCATGTTTTTACTTGGCCTTGTATTTCCGGGAATTGCTGCGCTGCAGCTGAAAGGCGTTGAAGCAGGCTCCCTTTTATGGCTGACGACGCTTTGGGAAATTCCGTTCTGCTTATGGATTGCCAGACAGTTCGGATTTACGGCAGTCATTCTCGTGAATATGATCGCCGCTTTTGTTTTGGGTATTGTGCCGGCGTCCGGTTCATTGTGGTGGCTGAGCCCATGGAGCTGGTCAGTCCGGGTGATGTCACCGATTCTTGGGATCCATCCGAACGGAATTCCGCTTCCCGCAGACAGCGGCTTATTAAACGGAAACGTGATCATTCCGGCTATTATTCTTTCTATTCTTTCTTTTATCGCGATAAGTTTTGTTTCCGCAGTGTCTTTTTCAAAAGGGGGAAACCGGTCATGACCGTGCTTTTACGATATATGTGGGCCGATGTATTAAAAATGAAGCGCACGCCGCTCATATGGATGCATGTTGCGGCGCCGGCCGTATGCGCGGGATTTTTCCTGTTATATATGATGTATGGAAGGATTCAGGAGCCTTATGTGCTGTACAGCGTCTTCTTCAGCGCGATTGCCGTTTTATACCCTTTCATCATCAGTATTGTCTGCGGCATGTCTGCCTCCGTCGAGGAACAGGCGGGCCATTTTCAGATGATGCTGGCGGTTCCGTATTCGAAAATCGTCAGTTTTGCGGGCAAGCTGCTTCTATTGCTGCTGTTGAATGTGTTATCGATAGGTCTTGTCATCTGTCTTTATTTGGCGGGGATGAAATTTGTTCTTCACATCAATGATCTCCCCTATCTTACGTTTTTAAAAGGAGGGGCGTGGCTGATTGCCGGCAGTATTCCGCTTTATATGATGTCTTTTTTTGTCGGCGTAAAGTACGGCATGGGACCGTCCGGACTTTTAGGGGGTGCGGGATTATTAATGGCGGCGCTCATGAATACGGGACTTGGCGATATCATCTGGCGTTTTTTCCCGTGGGGATGGAGCGTGCGGCTTTCAGGCCTTGCAGGACTGCTGCATTTTGACAAAGTCAAAAAAGAGTTCCTCCCTTATGTAAGATACGATATGAGATTCGGAGAAATAATGTTATATTTTTCTATAGTGATATTATGTCTGGCCGGCCTCTTTTGGTGCAGAAGATGGGAAGGGCGGCGTTCATATGAATAAAGGCAAGGAGCGATTCAGCCGGTGGCATACATTTTAGCAATTGATGATGAAAAAGATATTCTCGTTCTGATCAGAAACATTTTACAGCGTGATCAGCATACAGTAACGATTCTGGAAAAAGCGGAGGATCAGTCATTGGATTTTTTTCAAGGCTATGATTTGATTCTTCTCGATGTCATGATGCCCGGAACGGACGGGATTGAACTCTGCCGGCGGATTCGGCCGCTGGTGGACAGCCCGATCCTGTTTTTAACGGCAAAGTCTGACGAAGAATCCATTGTGAAAGGCCTCATGACAGGCGCTGATGATTACATCACAAAGCCGTTCGGCGTACAGGAATTGATGGCAAGGGTAAACGCGCATGTCAGAAGGGAACGGCGTGAGAAGCATCAGACGAAACGGCTGATATCAGGCTTCATGTTTGATTTTGACAATAAAGAAGTGTGGATGGATGACCGGAAACTGCCTCTTACGAAAAACGAATATAAAATCGTTGAATTTCTGGCACAGCATAAAAACAGAACATTCTCACGGGAGCAGATTTACGAGGAAGTGTACGGCTTGGACGGCGATGCGCTCTATTCAACCATTACGGAGTTTATCAGAACCATCCGGAAAAAATGTAAAGAACACGGGGCTGATCCGATCAAAACGGTGTGGGGTGTCGGATACAAATGGGAATAGCAAAAGGAAAATCCAGCATCCGCAAAGAGCTTGTCAAATTTACCATCACGCTGTGTCTGAGCACGATGGGGGTGGCGGCATTATGTGTCGCCTTAAATGCCATTGCCATGAATGCCGGAGCGATCCTGCCCGCAAACTACAGCGAGCATGAGGCGGAACAGATCAAACCCCGCCTGAAATCAGCGGAAAAGATAACAGAAGATATGATCCCCGCAGGTATGACATACGCCGTTTTTGATAAAAAAACAAAGCGGATGACGAAAGGAACGATGACGGAACAAGATGCGGCCAACGCCAGAAAAAAGATTCAGCATCAGCCGTATTTTAATTATGCTCAAAAAGGATTCATGGTGATAAATCGGAAAGATGAATACGGCGTTCTCCAATATTCACTCAGGTCGGAATTTCAGTCGCCGCTGTTAAGGCGCTATCTGCCGAATTATGAATGGACGGGTCTTACGATTCTGATCACTTTGCTTCTTTTGACCGTTTTTATCGTGACGACGCGTTTCGCCAATCAGCTGAGACGGCATTTCAGCACACTCAGCTCCATTACGGCAAGCATTCAAAAACAGAATTTAAATATCAATCCAAAAAGGTCGCGTATAAAAGAATTTGACGATGTCATTGACTCTCTGCTGAAAATGAAAGACGCGCTTCAAGCATCTCTGGCGGCGCAGTGGGAGGCGGAGCGGATAAAGAAAGAACAGATCGGCGCGCTTGCGCATGATATTAAAATTCCGGCAACGATCATTAAAGGAAATGCCGAGCTGCTTCAGTTAACAGAGCCTGATGAGGAGCAGGCGGAATATGCGCAGTATATTCTGGATGCCGGAAACAAAATCGAGCATTATGTCGGACAGCTGATCCAGCTTTCCAAAGCGGAGGAGGCAGTTGCCGTTCATGTGGAATATACTGACCTCAAAGAGTGGATTCAAAACATATATCGTGACGCGGCGGCGCTTGCGGGGCCGAAGCAGATTGATCTCGTCCTCAGCGAACGGGGAAGTGACCGAAAAGAAGCGCCGATCGATCATGAGCTGCTCCACAGGGCGGTCATGAATATCGCGGCAAATGCCGTCGACTATACGCCGGAAGGAGGAGAAATCCGTGTGGACGTCCTGTGCACCGATTCCGCCCTCCATCTTGCCGTATCCGACAGCGGAAGCGGGTTCTCGCCGGAAGCGCTGAAAAGAGCGACACAGCTTTTTTACACGGAGGATAAAAGCAGACATTCGGCGGGGCATCACGGCATGGGGCTTACATTCGCCCATCATGTCGTACATCTTCACCACGGCGAATTAATACTTGAAAATCAGGAGTCTGGAGGAGCCCGGGCGGAGATTCGAATTCCGCTGGAAGGCGTCAGACAAAAACAAGCCCTGCACGTATGAGGGCTTGTTTTTTCTGTTTCCATGTTTCTTTGAGAAAGGCAAAAATAAAAACGGCTGCCCGTTTGAGAGATCAGCCGCTTATGCGGAAAAGAGTTTATCAGGAAGGATCAATCCATTGTGAAGACCACTTGGAAATTTCCTCTAAAATAGGGGCTAATGCGCAGCCTTTTTCCGTTAATGAATACTCAATGCGGACAGGCGTTTCGGGGATAACATCCCGTTTGATGACACCTTCTGTTTCAAGTTCTTTCAGACGTTCTGACAAGACTCTTCCGCTTAAATTCGGAAGCGCCGCTTCAATTTCGCTAAATCGCTGCTGTCCGTTCAATAACTGAAAGACGATTAGAGCCACCCAGCGTTTACTTAGGATGTCGACCGCTTTTTCGAATCTGGGGCACATTTCTGATTGGTTCATGCTTTTTCACCTCGTCTTCTGCTATTATACCGCAAAATCGGAGGGAACGTATGTCTGGCGCTCGTTAAGTTGGGAGGGAATCAAAAAGAGGATGAGGAATCCGGGGAGCGCTTTTTCGCTTCAGCCGCGATAAAATCAAAGTATTTGCTGACGCTTTCAATATCTTCTTTTGTGAAGTGCTGCCACTTTTTGCTGTCAAACAGCGGCAGATGCTCCGCGCCTCTGTCAACGGCGGTCTGATAGATGGCGCAGATGGATTGATAGCTTTCGGATGTTTCGCGGATTTCCTCCTGAAATGCCTTGATGTGTCCGGCCCGCGCCATTAACTCCTCGTACGGAATTTTTAATGTGTCCGCCAATTTTCTGATGGTCGCGGGTTTAGGAATGCCGCGGTGCCCGTTTTCAATTCTGGAAATGGTCGCCGAGCTGACACCGGAATAGACGGCAAGCTGATTGACGGTAAGCTTCCGGGCGCGGCGCAGCTCTCTTAATTGCTTTCCGAATGTGTTCAATAAGATCGCCTCACATGTGCAAAGTCATGAGTCTTCGTTTGTTCTTTTTTTGGCTTCCGCCGATAAGAACGCAAAGTATTTATCAAGCAGAACCAAGTCTTCTTTCGACAGGTGCCGCCAGTTCTCCCGCTCCAATAGGGATAAATCATGCAGCTCATACGTTTCGGCTTTTTCCAGCAAGGTGCAGCCCGTGTCGTACGGGGCTCTCGTTTCCTGGACGGTCTCTATGTATCCCGCCGTCTGCATCAGTTCCTCATACGGGATTTTTAACGCATCTGCAAGCTTTTTAATGGTTGCAGGTTTCGGCACCCCGCGTTTGCCGTTTTCAATCCGCGAGATTCCCGCGGCGCTGACGCCTGAATACGTTGCCAGCTGGTTCACTGTCAGATGCCTTTTTTCCCGCAATGTCCGCAATTGTTTCCCGAAGCTTTCCACAGTCTCTCCCCCTCCCGCGGTCTATTTATATTCTAGTATGTTTATTGACTAAAGGGAATAGCCAGGCTGGAAAAGTATTGACAAAAGTTAACAAAAGCCGTATCTTATGTATAAGAAAGAAAGTATTTGACAGAACGGAAGGTGAAGAAAGTGGTCGAAAAGATACAGATCAGAAGAGATTATGTGCTGCAGTATATGGTCAATAATGACTACTCGTTAAACCAGCTCGCCCTGGAGATCGGAATATCTCCCGCCACACTGAGCCGTGTACTGAATGGAGAGCGGAGGCCGGGACAGCTGGTCATCGGAAAAATGCTCTATTACTTTGACATGAAATTTGAAGATCTTTTTTACTACGACTTTGTTGACAAAAGTCAATGATGATGGAAGATTCAAACGCATTTCCGTTTTTCTGACATGATGTGCACCGATACGGCGTGACATGCCTTTGTTTTTCATGTAAAATAGAAGCAATGTAGGCCAGTCAGTCTGGAGGTGTATGGGATGCACACATTATTGATTACCTTATTGGTTATCGTCAGTATTGCACTTATTATTGTCGTATTGCTTCAAACCAGCAAAAGCGCCGGTTTATCGGGTGCAATTTCAGGCGGGGCGGAGCAGCTTTTCGGAAAACAGAAAGCAAGGGGCCTTGATCTGATTCTTCACCGCACAACCGTTGTGCTGGCAGTCTTGTTTTTCGTGTTGACGATTTCGCTGGCGTATATCGTATAAGGCAATGTTTGTATAAGGTCTGATTTAATATCAGGCCTTTTTCTTGTTGAGAGACGGCGTTTGTTTCTCGCAAAACTGTGGAAAACTAAATTGAATGTGCAAAAAAGGGGTTATGAGCATGAAAATTGTGACACCAAAACCATTTACATTTAAAGGCGGAGACAAAGCGGTGCTTCTGCTGCACGGATTTACGGGAAATACGGCAGACGTCAGAATGCTCGGCCGCTACTTGAATGAGCGCGGCTACACTTGTCACGCGCCTCAATATAAAGGGCACGGCGTTCCGCCGGAAGAGCTGGTACATACGGGGCCTGAAGATTGGTGGAAAGACGTCATGGACGGTTATGGATATTTACGGTCTGAAGGCTATGAAAACATTGCGGCCTGCGGACTGTCGCTTGGCGGGGTTTTTTCATTGAAATTGGGTTACACTGTACCCATAAAGGGAATTGTTCCTATGTGTGCGCCGATGCACATTAAAAGTGAAGAGGTTATGTACGAAGGAGTTCTTTCCTACGCGCGCAATTATAAAAAATTCGAAGGAAAACAGCCGGAGCAGATTGAAAAGGAAATGAAGGAGTTTGAAAAAACACCGATGAATACGCTCAAATCGCTTCAAGAGCTGATTGCCGATGTGCGCAAAAACGTCGACATGATCTATTCCCCGACATTTGTGGTTCAGGCACGGCATGACCATATGATCAATACAGAAAGTGCGAACATCATTTACAACGAGGTGGAAACGGACGACAAACAGCTGAAATGGTATGAAGAATCAGGCCATGTCATCACGCTCGATAAAGAACGGGACCTCGTTCATCAGGATGTGTACGAATTTTTAGAGAAACTCGATTGGTAACAAACAGGAGGTCGAATAATGGAAAAAGAAGCGTTTATGGACCGTCTTCTCGCGTTTATGAAGGAAGAGGCGTACAAGCCCCTTACCGTTCAGGAACTCGAGGAGATGCTGAACATCACGGAAGCAGATGAATTTAAAGAGCTGGTAAAAGCGCTGGTGGCGCTCGAGGAGACGGGACAGATCGTCCGCACCAGAAGCAACCGCTACGGGCTTCCGGAAAAAATGAATTTAGTAAAAGGAAAAATTTCCGCGCATGCAAAGGGATTCGCGTTTCTATTGCCGGAGGATACCTCTTTAAGCGACGTGTTTATTCCGCCGAATGAGCTGAATACGGCCATGAACGGCGATATCGTTATGGTGCGGCTCAATTCCCAGTCAAGCGGATCGAGACAGGAAGGCACGGTCATCCGCATCCTGGAAAGAAGCATCGACCGCGTCGTGGGCACATACACAGAAACGAAAAGCTTCGGCTTTGTCATCCCGGATGATAAGAAAATCACGAGTGATATTTTTATTCCGAAACATGCCAATAACGGCGCTGCGGAAGGCCATAAAGTCGTCGTCAAACTGACAAGCTACCCTGAAGGCAGAATGAACGCCGAAGGAGAAATCGTTGAAATACTCGGCCATAAAAATGATCCGGGGATCGATATTTTATCAATTATCCATAAGCACGGCCTGCCGGGGGACTTTCCGGCTGAAGTGATGGAGCAGGCAACAAGCACGCCCGATACCATCGATGAAAAAGACATCAAAGACCGCCGTGATCTCCGCGATCAGGTCATTGTCACCATTGACGGCGCGGATGCGAAGGATCTGGATGACGCCGTCACCGTGACAAAGCTTGATAACGGCAGCTACAAGCTCGGCGTTCATATTGCCGACGTCAGCCATTACGTCACGGAGAATTCCCCGATTGACAAAGAAGCGCTGGAAAGAGGGACAAGCGTGTACTTGGTTGACCGGGTCATTCCGATGATTCCGCACAGACTGTCTAACGGAATCTGTTCTTTAAATCCGAAGGTCGACCGGCTGACGCTTTCCTGCGAAATGACAATCAACCAGCAGGGGCAGGTAACAGAGCACGAGATCTTCCAAAGCGTCATTAAAACGACGGAAAGAATGACCTATTCAGATGTCAACCGGATCCTCACAGAAGACGACGCCGAGCTGAAAGAAAGATATGAGCCGCTCGTCCCGATGTTTAAAGACATGGAACGTCTGGCGGAAATTCTCCGGGCGAAACGGATGGACCGCGGCGCCGTGGATTTTGATTTCAAAGAGGCGAAGGTGCTCGTCGATGAGGAAGGCGCCGTAAAAGACGTCGTCATCAGAGAGCGCTCAGTAGCGGAAAAGCTGATTGAAGAATTCATGCTTGTCGCAAACGAAACGGTGGCCGAGCACTTCCATTGGATGAACGTGCCGTTTATTTACCGGATTCACGAAGAGCCGAACGCCGAAAAACTGCAAAAGTTCCTGGAGTTCGTCACGACATTCGGTTATATCGTCAAAGGAAAAGCCGGAGACATTCACCCCCGCGCGCTGCAAAGCATTCTTGACGAAGTACGGGACCGCCCGGAAGAAACGGTGATTTCAACCGTCATGCTCCGTTCCATGAAGCAGGCGAAATACGACCCGCAAAGCCTGGGCCATTTCGGGCTGGCGACTGAGTTTTATACACACTTCACATCGCCGATCCGCCGTTATCCTGACTTAATCGTTCACAGGCTGATCAGAACGTATTTGATCAACGGACAATCGGACGAAGCGACTCAAGAAAAGTGGGCCGAACGCCTTCCGGAAATCGCTGATCATACGTCAACGATGGAACGTCGCGCCGTTGACGCCGAGCGGGAAACGGACGATCTGAAAAAAGCGGAATATATGCTTGATAAAATCGGCGAGGAATTTGACGGCATGATCAGTTCCGTCACGAATTTCGGAATGTTTGTCGAGCTGCCGAATACGATTGAAGGTCTTGTGCACGTCAGCTTTATGACGGATGATTATTACCGTTTTGACGAGCAGCATTTCGCCATGATCGGTGAACGCACGGGCAACGTTTACCGCATCGGAGACGAAATCACGGTCAAAGTCGTCGACGTCAATAAAGATGAGAGAAACATCGACTTTGAAATTGTCGGCATGAAAGGCACCCGCCGTCCGAGAGAAACGACAGGCGACCGCAGAAAACGCGGCAGACCGGCGCGGAAACGCGTGTTAAACAGCAATACCCCGGCTTCACCGCCGAAATCGGAGGAAAAAGGGGAATGGTTTACAAAACCGAAGAAGAAAAAGAAAAAACGCGGTTTCCAAAACGCGCCGAAACAAAAACGCAAAAAGAAGAAGTAAATGCGAAAAGCAAATGGGGCAAAATGCTCTGTTTGCTTTCTTTCGCAAGCCGCATTTTCATTGTCGCGGAACGCTCCATTTGCTAAAATAAAGCGTATCGCACACATGAACGGTTTTTGCGGAGAGAGGAGGATAAGGCATGCCAAAAGGATCAGGCAAAGTATTATCGCAAAACAAAAAAGCAAACCATGATTACTTTATAGAAGAAACCTATGAAACAGGCATCGTGCTGCAAGGGACGGAGATTAAGTCCATCCGCGCCGGCCGCGTAAACATGAAGGATTCCTTTGCGAAAATCGAGCGCGGCGAAGTGTTCCTCCACAACATGCACATCAGCCCGTACGAGCAGGGAAACCGCTATAACCACGACCCGCTCCGGACGAGAAAGCTTTTGATGCACCGGAAAGAAATCAATAAGCTGATCGGCCTGACGAAAGAGAAAGGCTATTCCCTCGTGCCGCTGAAGCTGTATTTGAAAAACGGCTTCGCCAAAGTGTTAATCGGCCTCGGAAAAGGGAAGAAAACATACGATAAACGCGAAGATTTAAAACGAAAAGACGCCAAAAGAGAAATCGAAAGAGCGTTCAGAGACAGACAAAAAGGCTTCTGATGCATGAGCCTTGATGTGATAACTGCCGTATGCTATACTGTTCACACATCAGATTCACAGGCTGTTTATTGAAGATATTCCCAATTGAATTTGCCTGTGATCATGGTATAATAACAGTACAGCCAGTTGAGCAAGAGCTTGATAGATCTCCCGTATACCCTTAACAAGGGGACGTTACGGATTCGACAGGGATGGATCGAGCTTGAGCTGCGAGCCGAGAGGCGATCTCGTTAACACGCACCTAAATATAACTGGCAAAACTAAAAGTTTTAACCAAAACTTAGCACTAGCTGCCTAATAAACGCAGCGAGCTCTTCCTGACATTGCCTATGTGTCCGTGAAGAGCACATCCAAGTAGGCTACGCTTGCGTTCCCGTCTGAGAACGTAAGAAGAGACTGACAGACTAGCTCTCGGAAGGCCCGCCCGCAGGCACGAAGACGAGTGAAACACGATATATGCAGGCTACGCTCGTAGACGCTTAAGTAATCGATGTTTCTGGACGTGGGTTCGACTCCCACCGTCTCCATACATAACAGAGGAACCGCAGTGCCGTCACATGACGCACTGCGGTTTTTTCATGCCGAAATCAAGGAGTGAAAGTGAATGGAAATCGTCATCATAGACGAAAAAGATGTTACAAGCACAGAAGCATTACACCGAATCTTAAAAGATCAATTAGATTTCCCGGACTATTATGGTGAAAATCTGAATGCCTTATGGGATTGTCTGACAGGCTGGATAGAATATCCGCTGACTTTGGTGTGGAAGAATTTTGAGGCCAGTCAAAAGGCATTGGGTTCGGATGCTGATGATGTATTAAGGATATTAAAAAAGGCTCAGGCAGAATTAGATGGTGAATTTTTCATTCAAATCGATCAGCCGTCAGCCGGGACAACGGACAGGCACTAAAAAGTGCGTACTTCCCCTCATCTATTTTTCTATCCGATAATAGGGACGGAAGGTTTCAGGCTTTCGATTTCTGTCCATATATAAGAAGAGACTTGCGATAGGGAGGAATGGATGATGGATTTGCAGTTGAAAGGGAAGACGGCGCTTGTGACAGGATCTACGTCAGGCATCGGGAAGGCGATTGCGGCTTCGCTGATTGCAGAAGGTGCGGCCGTGATCATTAACGGCCGCCGTGAAGAAAAGGTGAACGAAACGATCCGGGAACTAGAGAAACAGACGCCGGATGCCCGTCTCTATCCGGCCGCATTTGATTTAGGCACGGCGGAAGGGTGCGGCGCGATTTTTCAGCAGTATCCGGATGTGGATATTCTCGTCAACAATTTAGGAATCTTTGAACCTGCGGAATACTTTGATATTCCTGACGAAGAGTGGCTCCGGTTTTTCGAGGTGAATATCATGAGCGGCGTGAGGCTGACACGCCGGTATGCAAAGCGGATGATTGAACGGAAGGAAGGGCGGGTGATTTTTATCGCGAGTGAAGCGGCCGTCATGCCTTCTCAGGAAATGGCCCATTACAGCGCTACGAAAACGACGCAGCTGTCGCTGTCACGCAGTCTGGCCGAGCTCACGGAAGGGACGAATGTGACGGTGAATACGGTCATGCCCGGCTCCACGAAAACAGAGGGCGTCGAAACAATGCTCGAGTCGCTTTATCCCGGTGAAAACCTGACCGCGGTGGAGGCGGAGAGACGATTTATGAAGGAAAATCGTCCGACGTCGATCATTCAGCGATTGATCCGTCCGGAAGAAATCGCCCACTTTGTCGCCTTTTTAAGCAGCCCGCTGTCGTCTGCCATTAACGGATCTGCATTGCGGATCGACGGCGGCTTGGTGCGGAGCATTATATAAGATGAACGTAAAAAAACCCCCGTAAAGCGGGGGTTTTTTTAATGCGGATCACGCTGAAACCGGCCGATGATCCTGCTGATTAAATCTTTTGTGGCGCAGTCAAAATGCTCTTCTTTTTGGTTTGTCAACAGCCCGACCGGTGGTGAAATTGTTAAGTTATTGATCGGAATGACCTTCGTGCCCTCGATCGGTTCTGAGTGCGCCGTCGCCGTAAAGATTGAGACGCCGATATTTTCCCTGACATAGTATTGATGAGCCATGCTGCTGGTCAGCTCCATTTTTCGATAGCGGCTCCCGATGGCACGCTGCAGGTGCTGTTCAATTTGAATCCGGATCGGGCAATTGGCGGGCGTGAAAATCAGGCATTCATTTTCTAAATCCTCGAGATTGACGCTTGCTTTGTCGGCAAGGGGATGTCTGTCTGACACGATGACATTGAGCGAGTCATGGAAAAACGGATCGAAATAATTTTCCAGAATCAGCTCCGGCTCGCCGCATACGGCAAAATCAATGGAGCCCTCCAGCAGTTTGCGGCTGCATGTATTGGCATCATCCACGCTGACATTGACCGACATGTCAGGATAATCATGTAAGAAACCCCGCAGTACGGCAGGGAAGATCAGACTTGCCGTCGGTTCGGATATGCCGATCTGAATAAGGCCGGCCTGGCCCTGTCTGATGTCGGCCAAAGTATGGTCAAGCACCTCGTATTGCGCGAGAAGCTGCCCGGCCCGCTCATGAAACAGCCGCCCCGCCCTTGTCAGTTTCAGCTTCTTTCCCCGTTCAAACAGCTGCGCGCCTACATCCTGTTCCAGCTGTTTAATCCGCATTGAAATCGTCGGCTGTGAGTAGTTCAGAATTTCGGCGGCCTTATAAAAGCTGCCTGACTGTACGATGGTATGAAACGTTTTAATGGTGCGTAATTCCAACGAAATCCCCTCCCGGCTGTTCATTAATTTTCTTGAACCTTTCCTTTACTTTTTTTGATTAGTCAAATAAATCAGTTTGCTTTATAGTATAAACAATCAAAGCTTAGTAAACAAATTGGAATTATATATTTTTGCGGGGAGAGTGACTTGAATGAGTGAAGACATTTTTCGATTGGCTGAGAAAAAGGATGCGCCGGAGTTTTTAGAGCTGCTGTACAGCGCGTTTCAGCCGATCCGCAATTTGGAGATTGACTGGCCGTCGGCGCGGGCCGACATCGATATGGTAACAGAAAATATTGAAAATCATTCAGCCGTCGTGCTCGAACGGGACGGACGGCTTCTTTCAACAATTACGATCCGTTTTCCGTGGGAGAGTGACACGCCTCCGTCAAAATATCCGTTTGTCTGGTGGTTTGCGACGCTTCCTGAGCTGAAGGGGCAGGGCATCGGCAGCAAACTTTTGACTTATGTGGAAGAACACGTGCTGCGGGATACGCTGAAGGCCCCGGCCATCACGCTCGGCACTTCGGCGCGCAAGCATCCCTGGCTTGTAGATATGTACAGACGGAGGGGGTATGAAGTGTATTTTGAGCAGGAGAAAGACGGAGACATCGGAGTCATGATGAGAAAGGTGCTCATACCGGAGCGGTTTGACGCGTCGCTGTTAGGCACACCGAGCTGGGCGCAATGATAAAAAAACGGATCAGAGCCGGCTGTCTGCTTCTGCTGCTCGGCGTGCTGGCCGGGTGCGGGCAAGGAGAAAGCACAAAAGCGGGGAGCGGCGTGCAGACCGTCATTGTCGGCACGGGAACTGATTTTCCGAACATTGCTTTTATGGATGAAAAAGGCGAGCTGACCGGCTATGACATTGAAGTGATGAAAGCCATTGATAAACAGCTGCCGCAATACAAATTTGTCTTTAAGACGATGGATTTTTCGAATCTGCTCACAAGTCTCGGAAACCGGAAAATTGACGTGATCGCGCACAATATGGCGAAAAATAAGGAACGGGAGAAACGCTTTTTGTATCACAAGATCCCGTATAACTACTCGCCGATGTACATCACGGTGAAGGCGGATAATGACGCGATACACACGCTCCGGGATTTAAAAGGGAAAACCGTCATCGTCGGCGCGACGTCAAACGCGGCGGACTATATGACGGCATACAACAAAACCCACGGCAGCCCGATACATTTGAAATACGCCGGGCAGGGCAGCAATGATACAGCAAACCAAATTGAGACGGGACGCGCTGACGCCACCGTATCCACGCCGTTTGCCGTCGATTTTCAAAATAAGACGCACGCGTTCAAACAAAAAACGGTCGGTGATGTGCTGCTGGATACCGAGGTGTATTTTATGTTCAATAAAAACAGCCAAACCCTGGCGGACGATACGGATCGGGCGATTCAAAAGCTTGAGAAGGACGGCACATTGAAAAGGCTGAGTGAAAAATGGCTCGGCGCGGATTATTCAAAATCAAGTTTCACGAAATAATTGAAGCAGAAAACGGGGCGATCACATGAAAATAAGATTGGCGGTCATGTCATTAACAATTGCCGCAACGGCGGCGTTATCAGCCTGCGGCGCGGGCGGGGAGGCGGCATCAGGCAATCAGAAAAACGTGAACAACATCACGGTCGGCACGGGAACTCAATTTCCGAATATTTGCTTTATTGATGATAAGGGCAAATTGACGGGCTACGACGTTGAGCTGGTGAAAGAGCTTGACAGGCGCCTGCCGGACTATCGTTTCACCTTTAAAACGATGGATTTCTCCAACCTGCTTGTCAGCCTCGGCCAGCATAAAGTCGATATCATAGCCCATCAAATGGAAAAAAGCGCCGAACGGGAGAAAAAATTTCTGTTCAATCAAGTCGCGTATAACAACTTCCCGCTGAAAATCACGGTGCTTCAAGAAAACGGGAACATTCACGGCATTGATGACTTGAAAGGGAAGCGGGTCATTACGAGTCCGACGTCAAACGGCGCGCTTGTGCTGAAGAAATGGAATGAAAAACACGACAGTCCGTTTGAAATCGCTTATGCCGGCCAAGGCTCCAACGATGCGGCCAATCAGCTGAAATCCGGCCGCGCCGATGCGACGATTTCAACGCCGTTTGCCGTCGATTTCCAAAACAAAACGAGCGCGATCAAAGAAAAAACAGTCGGCGGGGTGCTGTCAAATGCCAAAGTGTTCTTTATGTTTAACAAAAATGAACAAACGCTGAGCGATGACATTGATAAAGCCCTGCAGGAAATCATTGATGACGGCACGCTTAAAAAGCTGAGTGAAAAGTGGCTCGGCGCGGATTATTCAAAGGAGCAATATTAAGTGAAAAAGAGAGGGATCGGCAATGGAAAAAGCGTTTGATATCAGTATGATCGCGTCCTTTGTGCCGACATTGCTCGGGTATTTGCCCGTCACGCTGTATATATTGGCGGTGTCTTTGCTGTTCGGCTTTCTATTGGGGCTGCTTTTGGCGCTGCCCCGCATCTATCGCATTCCCGTTTTGAATCAGTTTGCGAAGCTGTATATCTCTTTTTTCAGAGGAACGCCTATCATGGTGCAGCTGTTCATTGTATTTTACGGTATTCCGGCGCTCACGGCGCTCGCCGGGATTGATACCTCCAAAATGGACCCTTTGTATGCGGCCATCGCCACGTATGCGCTGAGCAGCGCGGCAAGAGCGGCCGAAATCATCAGGGGAGGTGTGAACAGCGTCGACCGCGGGCAGGCGGAGGCGGCGTTCAGCATCGGGCTGAACGGGGGGCAGACATTCCGGCGCATCATTCTGCCGCAGGCGCTCGTGCAGGCCTTTCCCAACATCGGAAATATGGTGATTGGTTTCTTAAAAGATACATCACTCGCTTTTTCGATCGGGGTGATGGATATGTCGGGCAGAGGACAGACCTTGATTACATCGAGCAATCATTCTTTAGAAGTGTATATCTCGCTTTCTGTTCTGTATTATGCGGCCGCCCTTTTATTTGAACGTGTCTTCAGATGGGCCGAAAAACGAATCAAGAAAGATGAGACGCGCCTTGTGACGGTTTTTGACATGAGCGCGCACGGCTGAAAA
Source organism: Bacillus sp. IS1 (assembly GCF_032461585.1). Classification (NCBI taxonomy): domain Bacteria; kingdom Bacillati; phylum Bacillota; class Bacilli; order Caryophanales; family Bacillaceae; genus Bacillus; species Bacillus sp. IS1. Next base: position 752,160 of record NZ_JAWCWR010000002.1, read on the forward strand.
GGAGGGAGAACAGTGGAGCTGGACATTCCGTTTATCGGCACTGCGATAAAACAAATGGTGAAAACCGTTCCGCTTACATTGGCGATGACGGTCATTCCGATTATCACCGGATTTTTCATAGCTCTCGGCAATATCACGGTGCGTATATTCCGCATCAAATGGCTGCTGGCCTGCTCATCGTTTTACGTGTCTTTTTTCCGCAGCACCCCGGCGATTCTCCATATTATGCTGATTTATTTAGGGATTCCGCTGATTGCCGATCAATTCAGCCGCGCGTTTCATCTCGGCTGGTCGGCCAATCAGATTCCGGTCGCCGTGTTTGTCATCATGGCACTGTCATTAATGGCAGGCGCTTATATGACGGAAATTCTCCGATCCGGGATCATGGCCGTCGATACAGGGCAGGCGGAGGCGGCATATTCAATCGGCCTGACGCGGGGACAGATGATTCGGCGCGTGGTTCTGCCGCAGGCGTTCATGATATCGCTGCCGAACTTCACCAATATAGGCATCGGCTTTTTGCATACCACTTCCATCGCTGCAATTGTTGCAGTGCCTGAAATTACAGGAACGGCGACGATTGCGGCATCCGATAACTATGCGTTTCTGGAAGCATTTATCGGGGCGGCCGTGATTTATTGGGGATTAACGCTGATTCTCGAAGCTGTAAACAGTCTGGCGGAAAAAAGGGCAGCCAGATATCAAGGAGGCGCATTATGATCGAAATCCGAAACATTCAGAAACATTTTGGCAGTCATCACGTGCTAAAGGGGATCAATTTAAGTGTCCGGAAAGGAGAAGTCGTGACCATCATCGGCCCGAGCGGTTCCGGGAAAACCACTTTTCTGCGCTGCCTTAATTTACTTGAGCGGCCGGATGAGGGCGCCATTTCGCTGCACGGTGAAGTCATTAACTGCAAAAAGCCTGCCAAAAAAGACATTCTCAGACTGAGGAAACAGACGGCGATGGTTTTTCAGCAATATCATTTGTTTTCGCATAAAACGGCGATTCAAAATGTCATGGAAGGCCTGACGGTCGCAAGGAAAATGAAAAAACCAGATGCGTACGCCATTGCCGAGCGGGAACTGGCCAAGGTGGGGCTTCAAGATAAATTGCACGCCTATCCGAATCAACTGTCGGGAGGCCAAAAGCAGCGGGTCGGGATTGCCCGGGCGCTTGCTATTCATCCTGATGTCATGCTGTTTGATGAACCGACCGCAGCCCTCGATCCGGAGCTTGTCGGCGAGGTGCTCGAGGTGATGCTTAACATTGTGCGGACCGGCGCCACCATGATCATTGTCACACATGAAATGGAATTCGCCAGAAGAGTGTCCGACCAAATTGTGTTTATGGATGAAGGAGCAATCGTGGAACAAGGAACGCCTGAGGAAGTCTTTTACAAGACGAAAAAAGAAAGAACGAAGAAGTTCCTCCGCCGCGTGCTGCCTGATTACGTTTATGACATAAAAGAGCGCATAAAGGAGCCTGTCGTATGATTCGTTTAAGCATTTTAGACCAAAGTGTCACCGCGGAAAACCAAACCGCAGAAGAAGCCTTGCGGCAAACGGTGAAATTGGCTCAGGAGGCCGAACAATACGGATATGACCGTTTCTGGGCGGCGGAGCATCATAACAATGAAGAGATAGCGGGATCAGCGCCGGAAATTGTTCTGGGGTATCTTGCCGCAAGCACGAAAAAAATCCGTCTCGCATCCGGCGGGGTGATGCTGCAGCATTACAGTCCCTATAAAGTGGCGGAGCAGTTCCGGGTTCTGTCCGCCCTTGCTCCCGGCCGTGTGGCGCTTGGTGTCGGCAAAGCGCCCGGCGGATTTCAGCTGTCAACCGATGCGCTGCAGCGGGAGCTTATCCAGCCCGCCCGTTTATTTGAAGAAAAGCTTGAGGAGCTGACTCATTTCATCCGAAATGATTTTCCGGACTCGCATCGCTACGCGTCATTGCGGCCGGCGCCGCATACTGAGTATGCGCCTGACCTCTTTTTGCTCGGCGGCAGCGCGGAAAGCGCGATATCCGCGGCCAAACTCGGCATTTCCTTCGTTTTCGCCTATTTCATAAACGGTGAAGAGGCTGCGTTAGAAAAAGCGCGCCACGCCTTTGACGAGCATCTGCCGAAAGGGTCGAAGGCAGAATTTCACCTTGCGCCGATGGTATTTACCGCGCATACAAAAGCAGAAGCGGAAAAACACGTGGTATCGCGTGAGTCGGTCAAAATCATTCTCGAAGACGGCAAAAAGGTGAATGTCGGTTCCCGGGAACAAGCGGAAGCGTTTCTTGAACAAGTCACGCAGCCATATAAGCTGATTACACAAAAGACGGGTGTGATTGCCGGGACAAAAGAAGAGGCCGCCGCCGAGCTGCGACGATTATCCGTTCAATACAGCATTACTGATTTTGTGATTTTGTCGCCTATCAAAAACGCTGAGGAAAAACGATTGTCTTACCGGCTGTTAAGCGAAGCGGTGCAGCCGGCCCCACAATTATAGGAGGGATGAACATGAGTCATGAAGTAAACGTAGTGGTCTGGAGCAAACAGGGCTGCTCCTATTGCGATGAAGTGAAAGGATATTTGCGGGAAAAAGCCGTTGCATACGAAACAATTGATGTGACAGAGCGGGATGAAATGCGTGACGTGCTGCAGACGAAGTACGGCATCCGTCATGTCCCCGTCGTTGAAATCGGCAGCGGTGACAGCCGTGTGTATCAGGCCGTTACTCAAGTCGGCATTGAACATGTAGAACGGGCGCTTGCCGATTACGAGGGGAAAAAGGGGGAGAGAAAATGAACCGGACGGATCTTATTCAATTCGGAGCCATGATTCACGGTGTCGGCGGCACAACGGACGGCTGGCGTCATCCCGACGCCGATCCGACAGCAAGCACGAATGCGGCGTTTTACAGACAAAAAGCGCAAACTGCTGAAAGAGGGCTGTTCAGCTTTGCTTTTATTGCGGACGGCTTGTTCATTTCTGAAAAGTCCATCCCGCATTTCTTAAATCGGTTTGAGCCGATCACTATTTTATCGGCGCTTGCCGCCTCTACAACCCATCTTGGTTTAATCGGCACATTTTCCACATCGTTCACTGAGCCGTTCACCATCGCAAGACAGCTGATGTCTCTTGACCATATCAGCGGCGGCCGGGCGGGCTGGAATCTCGTCACCTCTCCGCAGGCGGGAGCCGCGCGCAATCACAGCAAAGAAAGCCTTCCCGACCACAGCCGGCGCTACGCCATCGCCCAGGAACATGTGGACGTGGTGCGCGGCCTGTGGAATTCCTGGGAAGAAGATGCCTTCGTCCGCAACAAAGAAACCGGGCAGTTTTTTGACCCTGACAAACTGCATCGCCTGTATCATAAAGGCGAGTATTTTCAAGTGGAGGGCCCGCTGAATATCGGCCGGTCCAAACAGGGAGAGCCGGTTGTTTTCCAAGCGGGGTCTTCAGAAACCGGCCGGTCGTTTGCCGCGAGGAATGCAGATGCAGTCTTTACGCACTCCAATTCATTTGAGGAAACGAAAGCTTTTTATGATGATGTGAAGAAGCGGGCGGCGGAATACGGCCGGGACGCTTCCAAGCTGCGGATTTTTCCGGGAATCAGTCCGATTATAGCCGGCTCAAAAGAAGAAGCGGAAGCGAAATACCAAGAATTCGCCGAGCTCATTCCGATAGAGAACGCTGTTAAATATGTGGCCAGATTCTTTGACGATTATGATCTGAGCCGTTTTCCGCTGGATGAGCCGTTTCCTGATTTGGGCGACGTTGGGAAAAACGCGTTTCAAAGCACGACAGACCGTATCAAAAGAGAGGCGAAAGCCCGGAATCTTACGCTGCGTCAAGTGGCGCGCGAAGCCGCGTTTCCGCGAACCCATTTTATCGGCACACCGGAACGTGTGGTATCATTAATTGAAACATGGTTTCAGCGGGAAGCGGCGGACGGGTTTATCATTCACTCTGACATCCCCGGCATGCTTGAAGCCTTTGTGGATCAAGTCATACCGATCCTTCAGGAAAAGGGGCTGTACCGAAAAAGCTATCCGGCCGATACACTGCGGGGGAATCTCGGATTGGATATTCCGGCCTGCAGACCCAATCCGATTTTGAGCAGAAACTGAGGTTTCTGCTTTTTCTGCTGCTTGCCATTCCCGTCATTACAGCCTTTTCAAAAAAATATACTGATTTCGAGATATTATTGTTGCTAAATGATTTTTTTGTAACTATAATTATTACAGAACTGATCAGTATAAAAAAACATTCATATTTCATAATAAATGTGTGTGTAATCTGAAAACGAAAGGGCTGTTTATAATGGCAAAAGTACTTTATATCACTGCTCATCCTCATGATGAAAAGACATCTTACAGCATGGCGACAGGAAAAGCGTTTATCGATTCTTATAAAGAATCAAACCCGAATGATGAGGTTGTACATATCGACCTTTACAAAGAGAACATTCCTCATATCGACGCGGATGTATTCAGCGGCTGGGGAAAACTTCAATCCGGCACAGGTTTTGAAGAGCTTTCTGAAAACGAAAAGGCGAAAGTCGGCCGTCTGAACGAGCTGAGCGATCAATTCGCGTCAGCTGACAAATACGTATTCGTCACACCGCTTTGGAACTTCTCATTCCCGCCGGTTATGAAAGCGTACCTTGATTCCGTTGCTGTAGCCGGAAAATCATTCAAATATACAGAGCAAGGCCCGATCGGTCTGTTGACTGACAAAAAAGCGCTCCACATTCAGGCGCGCGGAGGCTATTACTCTGAAGGACCGGCGGCTGACATGGAAATGGGCCACCGTTACATCGGCATCATGATGAACTTCTTCGGCGTTCCTTCTTTCGACGGATTAATCGTTGAAGGCCATAATGCTGAACCGAATAAAGCACAGCAAATTAAAGAAGATGCGATTGCCCGCGCGAAAGAAGCCGGAAAATCATTCTGATCGTAAAAAAACCTCCCAGCTGACACGGCTGGGAGGTTTTTCATATTAAAGGGCAATCGTCCGTTTTTGTTCGCTGCTTTTCATCGCCGCTTCAATAACACGGATGACATCGATGCCTTCTTTTGCCGTAACGGGAAGCGGTTTTCCGTTTAAGATGCTGTCTGCCAGCAGTTTGTAGTACGTAAGGTAAGAGCCGTTCTCAGAGGGGATTGTTTCTGTATGCCTTTTCTCATCCGCTGCGGTTGTCAGCTCTCCGAAGTTGTCAGGATCATCGGCGCCCCAGCTGTCGTCAACCGGCTTTTTGCCCGCTAAAAGCGCATCTTCCTGCCCATCCATTCCGTATTTGATAAAGCTTGCATTCCGTCCGTGAATCTGATAGCGCGGGCCGCTTGCCGCATTCATGGAGCCGGATTGAAGGATGACCTGAAGTTTGCCGTAATGGAGCGCGGCCAGAAAATTATCAACGGTTTCGCTGTTGTCCCGCTGCTTCATCATATGTGCGGTGACGGATTCCGGCATTCCGAAAAGCAGAAGTGTCTGGTCAATAATATGTGAACCGAGATCATACAGCGTTCCCGTGGCGGGTCCGTTCTTTTCGCGCCATTTTTCCTGTACAACCGGGTTGTATAGATCGTAGCTGACTTGATATGTATGAATGTCTTGAAGCGCCCCGTCCCGAATCAGCTTTTGTATCGTTAAAAAGTCATTGTCCCACCGCCGGTTGTGATACACGCTCAGTAAGACGCCTTTATCTTCAGCCGTTCTTCTCAGTTCCTCCGCTTCTGCTGAAGTCGCCGTCATCGGTTTTTCCACGACGGTGTGTTTTCCCGCCAGGAGGCATTTCATCGCTGATTCATAATGCATTCCGCTCGGTGTCGTAACAATGACGAGATCAATGTCAGGATCACCGGTAATGTCTTCAATCGCGCGTACGGCTTCAACCCCCGGCAGATCACGTTTGACCTCCTCTGTTCTGGAGGTCATGACTTTTTTGATCTGATAATCATCAAGGACGTCCAAAAGCGGCGCATGAAAAACTTTACCCGACAAACCATATCCCAATATGCCAACCTGTATCGTTTTCAATGAATTTCCCCCTCTTGATATGTGATAACATTATATACCCCGCGGGAGTACTGGTAAAACTTGTGTGTTGAAAATTTTTTACACCGGATTTTCAAGTCTGTATAATGGAGATAACGAAGAAAAAACCGAGGTGGAAAATGGACAAACATACCGAGCATCAATCGTTAAATCATAAAAGCGCCAAAGAAAAAGATCAGATCCTGAACCGGCTGAAACGGATTGAAGGCCAGGTCAGGGGCATTCAGAATATGGTGGATAACGAACGATACTGCGTGGATATTCTCGTGCAGATTTCAGCCGTACAGGCAGCCATGCAGAAAGTCGCGTTTCATCTGCTGGAAGATCACGCCCATCACTGCGTAGCCGGCGCCATTGAGAGCGGAAACGGGGAGCAGGCGATTGCCGAGCTGCTTGACGTTGTGAAAAAAATCGCAAAATCGTAAAATAAAATGTTTTGAAATACCCTACAGGGGTATGGTAACATGAAGAAGAAAAAACAAGACGTGGAGGGAATCATCATGGAACAAAAAACACTGCAAGTCGAAGGCATGTCCTGTCAGCACTGCGTCAAAGCAGTAGAGACCGGAGTAGGAGAACTGAACGGAGTGACGGCGGTTCAGGTGAAATTGGAAGCCGGACAGGTGGATGTGACGTTTGATGAGAACAAAGTCTCCGTATCAGATATAAAAGACGCGATTGAAGATCAAGGTTATGACGTCGTATAGGATTTATCGCGCTGCGGAAACGGGCGCGGTTTTCTTTTATCATAATTATACCCCCCTGGGGTTTATGAAGAGAGATGAGGACATTGAGTGAACCGAAAGAAATGACCATTCAAGTGGGGGGCATGACATGCGCTGCCTGCGCTTCAAGAATTGAAAAAGGGCTGAAACGGATGGACGGCGTCAATGACGCTTCCGTCAATCTTGCGCTTGAGACTTCAAACATTTCCTATCACCCTGACAAAATCGAAGCAAGCGCCATAAAAGAAAAAATTGAAAAACTCGGCTATCACGTCGTGACGGAAAAAGCCGAGTTTCAGATTGAAGGCATGACATGGGCCGCTTGCGCCAACCGGATTGAAAAGCGCCTGAACAAAATAGGGGGAGTTGACAGCGCACCGGTGAATTTCGCACTGGAAACAGTCACCGTTGAATACAATCCGAAAGAGGTGACACCGAAAGAGCTGAAAGAGACCGTGGCAAAACTTGGCTACAGATTAGACGAGAAGAAAGCGGTTGATGGAGACGGCGGATTATCCCAAAAGGAGAAAGAGCAGCGAAAACAGCTGATCAGGCTGATATTTTCTGCCGTTCTCTCCTTTCCGCTTCTATGGTCGATGGTCAGCCATTTTTCTTTTACTTCTTTTATCTGGATGCCGGATATCCTGATGAATCCGTGGCTGCAATTCGCGCTTGCCACCCCGGTGCAGCTCGTCATCGGCTGGCCTTTTTATACGGGGGCGTACAAGGCGCTGAGAAACAAAAGCGCCAATATGGATGTTCTCGTTGCGCTCGGAACGACGGCCGCTTACGCATACAGCCTGTACATGACGATTGCGTCTCTCGGACGAGACGGACATGTTGAGGGGCTTTATTATGAAACGAGCGCCATTCTGCTGACTTTGATTTTGCTTGGAAAGCTTTTAGAGATGAAAGCGAAAGGCCGCTCATCAGAAGCGATTAAAAAGTTAATGAAGCTTCAGGCGAAGACGGCGGCGGTTGAGCGGGAAGGGAAGGTACAGGTGATTCCGATTGATGAGGTCCGGACGGGGGACATCGTATACGTGAAACCGGGAGAACGCGTCCCTGTCGATGGCGAAGTGATTGAAGGCCATTCCGCAATTGATGAATCGATGATTACGGGAGAGAGCATGCCTGTCGATAAGTCTCCCGGAAGCACCGTCACCGGGGCGACGATCAATGCAAACGGCTTTCTCAAAATCAGAGCGGTAAATGTCGGGAAAGATACTGCGCTTGCACACATTATTAAAATCGTGGAAGAAGCCCAAGGATCAAAAGCCCCCATTCAGCGGCTCGCGGATCACATTTCAGGCATTTTCGTCCCGATTGTGCTGGGGCTGGCCGTGCTGACTTTTCTCATTTGGTATGTATGGGCCGCGCCGGGACAGTTTTCTGAAGCGATCGGCAAATTCATCGCCGTGCTTGTCATTGCCTGTCCGTGCGCACTCGGGCTCGCCACTCCGACGAGCATTATGGCGGGCTCCGGCCGCGCAGCTGAATTCGGCATTCTTTTTAAAGGCGGAGAGCATTTAGAAAAAACACAGCGTCTGACGACAATCGTACTGGATAAAACAGGAACGGTGACAAACGGCAGACCTGTTCTGACAGATGCCGTACCGGCAGAGGGAATGAACGAAGAGGAACTCCTGCGGCTGGCGGCGGCCGCCGAAACGGGATCAGAGCACCCGCTTGGAGAAGCCATCGTGTCAGGAGCCGAAAAACGGGGGATTGCCATCCCGAAAATCACCCGGTTCCAAGCCCGGATCGGTTCCGGAATATACGCCGAGGCTGACGGCAGAACGATTCTTGCCGGATCAAGACGGCTGATGGAATCAGAACACATTGAACATGAGGCGCTGCTTCCGCACATGGCCCGCTTGGAGGCGGAAGGAAAAACGGTGATGCTTATTGCGGCAGACGGCAAAGCGGCGGGGCTTATCGCAGTCGCCGATACAATCAAAGAAACATCTCCGGCCGCGGTGAAACGCCTGAAGGACATGGGGCTTGACGTCATCATGATGACCGGTGACAACAAAAAGACCGCGGAAGCCATTGCAAAAGCCGCGGGCATCGGCAGCGTGATCGCCGAAGTGCTTCCCGAACAAAAGGCGGCGGAAATTTCCCGGCTGCAAAAAGAAGGCCGGCGCGTGGCGATGGTCGGTGACGGCATCAATGATGCTCCGGCGCTGGCTGTGGCCGATATCGGAATGGCCATCGGCACCGGCACAGATATCGCAATGGAAGCGGCGGATATTACGCTGATCCGCGGTGACCTGAACGGCATTGCCGACGCCATCGGCATGAGCAGGCTGACCATGAGAAACATCAAGCAGAATTTAGGCTGGGCATTGGGATACAACAGCATCGGCATTCCGATTGCGGCGTCCGGCTTTCTGGCCCCGTGGGTGGCAGGCGCTGCCATGGCGTTCAGCTCAGTATCGGTCGTGCTTAATGCTTTGCGTTTACAGAAGGTGAAAAAAGACAAAATGGGCTGATGCCTGTTTTGTCTTTTTTATTGACACTTTATTCAAAGCCTGCATATAATAGAGAAAACACATATATGAGTATATGTTCATATATATAAATTCGTTTAGCTGTATTGATGTTATGGGAATCCTATTACGGAAAGTAGGGTGAGTCGAAAATGAAAGCAGCCAAAGGTGAATTTGTATTAGACGGACTTGATTGCAGCAACTGTGCAAAAAAAATAGAAAACGGCGTAAAAGCCATTGACGGCATAGACGGCTGTGCTGTCAATTTTGCGGCAAGCACCATCACGGTCTCAGCCGGCGGCAAAAACGAGCAATGGATGAAAGACGAAGTCGCGAAAAAAGTAAAGTCCATTGATCCTCATGTGACCGTCCGTGCGAAACATGAAGATAAACCCGGCGAGAATGAATACCGCAAAAAGCTGCAGCTGATGTTAGTGAGGCTGGCAGCGGGAGCCGTTTTGGCCGTCATCGCTTACTTCGCGCACACGGGCGCCGTCCTTGAGTTTCTGCTCTTTTTTGCTTCATATTTGATCATCGGCGGCGATATCGTAGCCAGAGCGGGAAAAAACATTGTCCGCGGCCAGGTATTTGATGAGCATTTTCTGATGGCGCTTGCCACGATCGGCGCATTTGTGATTCATCAGTATCCGGAAGGCGTCGCGGTCATGCTGTTCTACCAAATCGGTGAATTGTTTCAGGGAGCGGCCGTCAGCCGATCCAGAAAATCGATCAGCGCGTTATTGGACATCCGTCCTGAGTACGCCAATGTGAAAACGGAAAACGGCATGACTGCCGTTCCGCCGCAGGACGTCAAAGTCGGACAGGTCATCGTCGTGAATCCCGGAGAACGGATTCCGCTGGACGGAAAGGTGCTGAGCGGTTCTTCGATGGTTGATACATCCGCTTTAACGGGCGAATCCGTGCCGAGAAAAGCGGAGCCGGGGCAAGATGTGATGGCCGGATTTATGAATCAGAACGGCGTGCTTCATATTGAAACCTCTAAAGGATATGAAGACTCTGCCGTGTCAAAAATATTGGATCTGGTCGAAAATGCGGCCGGACGTAAAGCGAAAACGGAAAACTTTATTACGAAGTTTGCCAAGTATTATACACCGGCCGTTGTCATTGTTGCGGTGCTTCTCGCCTTTTTACCGCCGCTTCTCGTGCCTTCAGCGGCGCTATCCGACTGGGTGTACCGCGCGCTGATTTTCCTTGTGATTTCTTGTCCGTGCGCACTCGTCGTCTCCATTCCGCTCGGGTTTTTCGGCGGTATCGGGGCTGCGTCTAAAGCAGGGGTGCTCGTGAAAGGCAGCAACTATTTAGAAGCGCTCAATCAGGTGGCATACGCCGTGTTTGATAAAACGGGAACCTTAACGAAAGGCAATTTCGCCGTTACTGATATCAAGCCGGCGGCGGGATTTACGAAAGACAGCCTGCTTCATGCGGCCGCGCTCGCAGAAGCCCATTCCAATCATCCGATTGCTTCTTCCATCCGTGAAGCTTACAATCAACCGCTCGCGGCAGACGAGATTGAAGAATATGAAGAAATACCCGGACACGGCATTCGGGTGAAAATCGGCGGATCAACGATTTTGGCCGGAAATCAAAAACTGATGGCAAAAGAACAAATCGCTTCGGGCACAGCTGAAAACAACGGAACCGTCGTCTATGTCGCCGTTGATCAGCGGTATGCGGGGGCGATCGTGATCGCCGACGAAATCAAAGAGGACGCCAAACAGGCCATTGCCAATTTAAAAGCGCTCGGCGTGAAGCGGACAGTGATGCTGACGGGTGATTCAAAGCAGACCGGAGAAGCTGTCGGCCGAGAGCTCGGTATTGATGACGTGTACACAGAGCTTTTGCCGGGTGACAAGGTAGACCGCGTCGAAGAACTTGAAGCGGCGCTTGCACCGAATGAAAAACTGATGTTTGTCGGCGACGGGATTAATGATACGCCTGTGCTTGCCAGAGCTGACATCGGAGCTGCCATGGGGGCTCTCGGCTCTGATGCCGCCGTCGAAGCGGCCGATGTCGTCCTGATGACAGACCAGCCGTCAAAAGCAGCCGAAGCCATCCGGATTGCACGCCGCACACGCCGGATCGTCTGGCAGAACATCGGATTTGCTTTAGGCGTAAAAATCATTTTTCTCCTGCTTGGCGCATTCGGATTTGCCACCATGTGGGAAGCGGTCTTTTCAGATGTAGGCGTCACGCTGATCGCCGTTGCCAACGCGATGCGCGTCATGAGAGTGAAAGCGGAATAATTGTCAAAGATAATTCGTTTTTCAGGGTTTTCTTAAACAAGGTTGTCTTGGTAAAATAGAGAAGCGGGCCATCCGGCATCCGCTTCTTTTTTATTTTAAAAACAATGAGGTGTCTGAGTGAAAAAGAAACAATCGTCTGCGAAATTTGCGGTGATACTGACGTTAATCGTTGTCGTTTTATTTGCGGCCATCGTAATTATTAACAACCAAACGGAAAAAGCGGGCGAAACAGTCGCCGAACAGCCTTCCATTAAAGGACAGCCCGTGCTCGGCAAAGACAGCGCGCCTGTTACGGTAGTTGAATTCGGAGATTACAAATGTCCGTCATGCAAAGTATTTAACAGCGATATCTTTCCGAAAATCAAAAAAGATTTTATCGATAAAGGCGACGTGAAATTTTCATTTGTGAACGTCATGTACCACGGAAGCGGCTCGCGTCTGGCGGCTCTTGCTTCAGAAGAGGTGTGGAAAGAAGACCCGGCATCATTCTGGGCATTCCATGAAAAGCTGTTTGAACAGCAGCCGTCAAGCGAACAGGAATGGGTCACGCCTGCATTGCTTGAAAAAACGGTCAAAAGCACCGCGAAAAAGGTTGATCCTGACAAGCTGAAGGAAAACCTTGATAAAGAGACATTTGCAAAAGAGCTGAAAGCTGACACTGACCTGAATGATAAATTAAACATTACGGCGACACCGACGATTTACGTTAATAACAAAGTGATTAAAAAATTCTCTGATTATGAGGAGATTTCAAAAACGATTAAGAAAGAGCTGAAAAATGAAAAATAGAATCGTATTTTTATATGCTTCTTGGGTGATAGCTCTTGCTGCCATGCTCGGCAGCCTATATTTCAGCGAGATCAGAAAATTCATACCGTGCGAGCTGTGCTGGTATCAAAGAATTCTCATGTACCCGCTTGTCCTGATTTTAGGAATCGCCACCTTCCAGGGTGACACGCGCGTGAAAAAATATGTGCTGCCGATGGCCGTCATCGGCGCGTTTATATCGATCATGCATTACCTTGAGCAGAAGGTCCCCGGTTTCAGCGGCATCAAGCCGTGTGTCTACGGCGTGCCTTGCTCTTCTGAATATATTAACTGGTTCGGTTTCATTACCATTCCTTTCCTGGCATTGACGGCATTTATTCTCATTATGATCTGCATGTGTTTTGTCAAAACGGAACGCACGGCAAAATAAAGAGCCTGCTCCATAGGAGCGGCTCTTTTTCTATTATTTGTACCAAGCTTTGTTTGTCTCAATCTGTCTGTTATGGGAGCTGTCCCAAATATCCACGGAATAGGCATAATCATAATTCATGACGCAGCGGATGCCGCTGCCTTGGGCGTCATGCTGAAGTCCGAAGTTATGGGAAAACTCGTGCTGTGCCGCTTTCGCCGTGTTGGCCGTTCCTTGATCAAGGTTCACGCTGAAAGCAGGGCCGCTCGGTTTGCCGTTATATACATACGCGATACCGCCGGCGTCAAAACTTGATTTTGCGGTAAAACCGACGACAAAATGATAATTTTGATTTCTGAAGCTGCCTTGGAGATTCGATAAAATCTGAGAACTGTTTGAGCCGGAGGAATTCCAAGCCTGCACGGCCTGTACGACGAAATCAATGTTGTGATCACGGTTAAAAGCGACATCCGCCTGCTCCACGATCTGGACGATTCGCGTTTGCCAGTCGCTGTATTTGGCGCGGTATTCAGCGTCCGCCACCGCCAGCACTCTGACCTTCTGGCTGCCCGTACTGGCTTTAGTTGAGGCTTTATCCTGACTGACATTGGCATTAAATCGTTTCGTGCCGACCTGCTTGCCGTTTTCATCCAGAATTTTTGTGTCAACCGTCTGTTCAACTTGGACCGGGCCCTTCAGATCTTTAAAATGATCGGCTTTCGGAAGCGGGTCTGTATACACCGTTTTCGCCGGCTCCGCATGAGTGTGCGAATGTGTATGGCTTTCGGCTGACGGCAGGCCGGGAATGAATCCGGCGGCCAATAAAACAGGAAAAACAAGTGAACTGATTTTCATCTCATAACCCCCTTTTTGTTAGAGAAAGTATTCAATGAAACTTCTAATAAACCTTCCATTAAAGTATAAAATAGGAAAATACTCTCGCTCTCAGCCGTTGCGGGTGAGGTTGTCCCGGATTAGGAATCAGAATCTTTCAAAAATAAGGTTGATTTTAAGAGAAAGCGATTATAAAATCTAATGGTCGTCAGAAAATTTAACAAATAAAAAGGAGCATATGGAATGGCCTGGGAGCTGCTTAGTGTAATCGGCATCATTGCGTTTGCGGTCAGCGGAGCGATTGTTGCGATGGAAGAGGAGTATGATATTTTAGGCGTGTATATTTTGGGGATTGTAACGGCGTTCGGCGGAGGAGCCATCCGAAATCTGCTGATCGGTGTTCCGGTCTCCGCCTTGTGGGAGCAAGGCGCGTTTTTTCAAATCGCTCTCGCATCAGTTACGATTGTCTTTTTGTTTCCGAAGCTGCTGTTAAGGCATTGGAGTAAATGGGGCAACCTATCCGATGCCATCGGGCTTTCGGCGTTTGCCATCCAAGGCGCTTTATATGCCGTGAAAATGGGCCATCCGCTCAGTGCGGTGATTGCGGCAGCGGTCCTGACCGGCAGCGGGGGCGGCATCATACGGGATCTGCTCGCGGGCAGGAAGCCGCTTGTGCTCAAGGCGGAAATTTATGCGGTCTGGGCCGCGCTCGGAGGGTTAATCGTGGGCCTCGGCTGGGCCGGGGATGCCGCCGGTTTGTATGTGCTGTTTCTTGTGCTTGTGGCATGCCGCATCTGCAGTTATGTGTTCAGGTGGCGCCTGCCGAATCGTTCCTATCATATAGATCAGTAAAAAACCGATTTCACAAACGAAATCGGTTTTTTTTCATAACGGCTTCTGATAAAAAAAGACGCCCGATATGATAAGAAAAAGGGTATTTGACCATAATGCTGAATAATATGTTGCATATATGTTTGTATGATGAAAGCCGGATTTGTCAGCTTGATGTCGGAGGTGCCGCTGATGGCAAAACGTGATAAAGAGTGGAAAGAAGAGCAGGAAAGAATCAATTTTGTCATGAAGGAACTGGAACAGAAACAAACTCATCTTGAAGCCTCATCGGGCGGATTGAAGCAGGATATTGTGGGCTTGAGAAAAACGTTTTGGGATGATGTCACCGTGAATATGGATGATGCCCACGAAGCGGCTGAGACATTTTCAAGCATTAAACAGCAGGCAGAAATGCTTTCTGAACGTGAACGGACTCATCGGCTTCAATACCGGCAGCTTCAAAAAATCCAAAAGCTGAAAACCTCTCCTTACTTCGGCCGTGTCGATTTTACGGAAAAAGGGGAGTCCTCTTCCGAGCGGATTTATATCGGGCTGACTTCTTTGATGGATGAAAACAACGAGCAATTTCTCATTTATGATTGGCGCGCGCCCATCTCATCTCTTTACTATCAATATTCCCCGGGAAAAGCCCGCTATGAAGTTCCGGAAGAAACGATAGAGGGAGACATCACACTGAAGCGGCAGTTTATCATTAAAAACGGGACGCTTAAAGCGATGTTTAACACGGATATGACGATTGGTGACGAAATGCTGCAAGAGGTGCTGAGCGGTCATTCCGGACAGCATATGAAAAACATCGTGTCAACCATCCAAAAAGAACAGAACGAAATCATCCGGGATGAAAAAAGCAAATATCTCATTGTTCAGGGAGCCGCCGGAAGCGGGAAAACATCCGCGGCGCTTCAGCGGGCCGCTTACTTGCTGTACCGCGGGCGCGGGGTGCTTGATGCCCGTCAGATTGTATTGTTTTCCCCGAACATTTTGTTCAACAGTTATGTGTCCGCCGTATTGCCGGAATTGGGAGAAGAGAATATGGAGCAGGCCACCTTTCAGGAATATATCATCCGCCGGCTTGGACGAAAGTTTGATTGTGAAAGCCCGTACGAGCAGCTTGAATATTGCCTGACTGAACAAAACCAGGACGCACTTTCCGTAAGGATCGCAGCCATTGCTTACAAAGCGTCATCAGCTTTCCAGGCCATGATTGACCGCTATGCCGGCTCGCTTTCCGGCTCGGGCCTGATGTGTAAACAGATCAGCTTCCGGGGAGACATCCTGATTTCAAAAGAGCGGATTGAAGACTATTTTTATTCGCTTGATCAGCAGCTGCCGATTCCGAACAGAGCGGAGCTGACAGCGGAATGGCTTCTCGCGGAAATCAGCGCTCTCGAAAAAAAGGAGCGTAAGAAGGAATGGGTCTTGCAGGAGAGCGAGCTGCTTGATAAGGAAGACTATGCTGAAGTTTATCAAACACTCAAGAAGCCGGCGGCAGATGATGAACCTGCATTTGACGACCATCAGCGCGAACAGCGGCTGCTTGGCGCCATTATTGTCGGCAAAGCCTTTAAACCGATTAAGCAGGCCGTCAGACGGCTCGGCTTTCTCGATATAAAACGGATGTATCTCGGGCTGTTTTCAGACTGGGGAGCTGATGAAAAGCCCGATCATTGGGAGAGCATCGGCGCTTTGACCAGAAACGCATTTGCAGAACGGTCACTTCCGTATGAAGATGCCGCCCCGTATCTGTATTTGCAGGATCTGTTAGAAGGAAAAAGAAAAAACACACAAATGAAGCACGTCTTCATTGATGAAGCGCAGGATTATTCCCCATTTCAGCTCACGTATATTCAAAGCATCTTCCCAGCGGCAAAGATGACGGTGCTCGGTGATGTCAGCCAGTCGATTTATGCCCACACCATTACGGGCCCTTCTTCCCTCGCCGGCTGCTTTCGCAATGGTGCAGAAAAGTATGTCAGCCTGAAGCGGACTTACAGATCGACGCGGCAGATTGTTGAATTTACGAAAGCGCTGCTGGCTGACGGCGATGATATTGAGCCTTTTAACCGGAACGGGGAAAAACCTCGTGTTTTGCGGACGGATACAGAAAATGCGCGGCGGGAACAATTGGCGGATACAATCCGGGAGCTCAGACAAAAAGGCTGGGAGACGGTCGCCGTCATCTGCAAAACGGCCGCGGAAGCCAAAAAAGTGTTTCAGGCGGTCAGCGACGGGAGCGGTGTCCGCTTGATCAATAAAGAAAACCAGCCTTTTCAAAAAGGGGTATGCGTCATTCCCGTGTATTTGGCAAAAGGCATTGAGTTTGACGCCGTCATTGCCGCTGACGCCTCTGCTGCCCAGTACAAAAGCGAACATGACCGTAAGTTGTTATATACGGCCTGTACGCGGGCGATGCATCATCTGACCGTATTGTCTCCGGGAGAACCCTCTCCTTTTATAAAAGAAGTGCCCGCCGGCTTATTCGTGTAAGCCCTTTGCCAAGTGCAAAGGGCTTTTTATCATTAGTAATCTTAATCATTGTCATCATGATTATATATTTTACTTACATACAAACTTTCGGTAAAGTTTCAATTAGAATATTATTTTGACAATTCCTATAGAAATAACGTACGTTACGTTTAATTCCTTGTGAGGTGGATATCGTTGCAACTTCAGGTCATGAACAGTCCGTTTAATCAGGAGCAGGCAGAGCTCCTTAACCGCCTTCTGCCGACCTTGACAGAATCACAGAAAATCTGGCTGAGCGGTTATTTGGCTGCGGCCCGGTCCGAATCCGGTGAAACAGCCGCACCCGCTGCCCCGGCTCCAGCAGAAAGCCCGGCAGTCTCAAGAGAAGTGACCGTATTATACGGATCGCAAACGGGAAATGCGGAAGGTCTTGCGAAACAGACGGTAAAGACGCTTGAGGAACGGGGATTCCAGGTCACCGTCGCGTCGATGAACGATTTTAAGCCGAATAATCTGAAAAAAGTAAACAATTTACTGATCGTGGTGAGCACGCACGGAGAAGGCGATCCGCCGGATAACGCGCTGGCCTTTCATGAATTTCTTCACGGCAGACGCGCGCCGAAGCTTGAAGCGCTCCGTTACTCCGTTTTGGCGCTCGGGGACAGCTCGTATGAATTTTTCTGCCAGACCGGCAAAGAGTTTGACGAGCGTCTTCAAGAGCTCGGCGGCACCCAGCTTGCGCCGCGGGTTGATTGCGATCTTGATTATGATGAGCCGTTTGCGGAATGGCTTGACGCGGTCATCGGCGGTTTGAACGAAGGAGCGGGAAATCAAACAGCCGAAGCGCCTGCCGAGACGCCGGCTCTCGGTGAATCCGTTTATTCCAGAACGAACCCGTTTCGGGCGGAGGTTCTTGAGAACATCAATCTGAACGGACGCGGTTCGAATAAAGAAACACGCCATCTCGAGCTTTCGCTTGAAGGATCGGGCCTCGCGTATCAGCCCGGAGACAGCCTCGGCATCTATCCGGAAAATGATCCGGCGCTCGTTGATGAGCTGATCAATGAGCTGAAATGGGACCCAAAACAGGAAGTGGCGGTGAATAAACAAGGAGAGCGCCTCCCGCTGAAAGATGCGCTTACTTCTCATTTTGAAATAACCGTCTTAACAAAACCGTTCCTGCAAAAGGCCGCACAGTTTACGGCTGACCAAAAGCTGAGTGAACTTCTGGCCGAAGGAAACGAAGAGCAGTTGAAAGCATACATCAACGGCCGTGATCTGCTTGATCTCGTCCGGGATTTCGGTCCGTGGGAAGCTTCCGCGGAAGACTTTCTTTCCATCCTGCGTAAAATGCCGGCCCGGCTCTATTCGATCGCAAGCAGTTTAGAAGCGAATCCGGAAGAGGTGCATCTGACAATCGGAGCGGTCAGATATGACGCGCACGGCAGAGAACGAAAAGGCGTCTGCAGCATTCTGTGTGCGGAAAGACTCCAGCCGGGAGATACGCTTCCGATTTACATTCAGCACAACCAAAACTTCAAGCTGCCGGAAAATCCGGATACACCGGTCATTATGGTCGGGCCGGGGACAGGCATCGCGCCGTTCCGTTCCTTTATGCAGGAGCGTGAAGAAACCGGAGCTGAAGGGAAAACATGGCTGTTCTTCGGGGATCAGCACTTTGTCACTGATTTTCTGTACCAGACGGAATGGCAAAAATGGCTGCAAAACGGTGTTCTCACAAAAATGGACGTCGCTTTTTCCCGGGATTCGGAGGAAAAGGTATATGTGCAGCACCGCATGAAAGAACAAAGCAAAGAGCTGTATGAATGGCTGCAGCAGGGAGCCGCCGTATACATCTGCGGTGATGAACAGCATATGGCGCATGACGTGCACCAGGCGCTTCTCGATATCATTCAGGAAGAAGGCGGCATGAGCCGTGAAAAAGCGGAAAGCTTCCTGGCAGACATGCAGCAGAAAAAACGCTATCAGCGTGACGTATATTGATTTTGGTTTGAAAGGAGCTTATTCAGCATGGTGAACAACATTTTAAAAGCGCCGGAAGGCCCTCCAAGTGATGTTGAGGAAATTAAAGAAAAAAGCGATTATTTGCGCGGCACATTGAAAGAAGTCATGCTCGACCGGATTTCAGCCGGCATCCCGGACGAAGACAACCGGCTGATGAAGCATCACGGAAGCTACTTGCAGGATGACCGCGATCTCCGTAATGAGCGTCAAAAACAAAAGCTTGAACCGGCTTATCAGTTCATGCTGCGCGTCCGGATGCCGGGCGGCGTGTCAACTCCGGAACAATGGCTTGTCATGGATGAACTGGCGCAAAAATACGGAAACAATACATTGAAGCTGACAACGCGTGAAACGTTCCAAATGCACGGAATTTTAAAATGGAACATGAAAAAAACGATTCAGAAAATCAATGCGGCGCTGCTTGATACCATTGCGGCCTGCGGAGATGTCAACCGAAACGTCATGTGCGCTTCAAATCCGCACCAGTCTGAAATTCATGCGGAAGTATACGAATGGTCGAAGAAATTGAGCGATGACCTTCTTCCGCGCACGAGAGCCTATCATGAAATCTGGCTTGATGAGGAACGTGTGGCGGGCACTCCTGACACGGAAACGGAACCGATGTACGGGCCGCTGTACCTGCCGCGGAAATTCAAAATCGGAATCGCCGTGCCTCCGTCCAATGATATCGATGTCTTTTCTCAAGATCTCGGCTTCATTGCCATCGTGGAGGAAGGCAAACTTATCGGATTCAACGTGGCAATCGGCGGCGGTATGGGAATGACGCACGGCGATACGGCCACTTATCCGCAGCTTTCAAAAGTCATCGGCTTCTGCAAACCGGAGCAGCTGTATGATGTAGCGGAAAAAACCATTACGATTCAGCGCGATTACGGAAACCGTTCCGTCAGAAAGAATGCCAGATTCAAGTACACCGTTGACCGTCTCGGGCTGGAAAACGTAAAAGCCGAGCTGGAAAACCGCCTCGGCTGGCAGCTGGATGAAGCGAAACCTTATCATTTTGACCATAACGGCGACCGTTACGGATGGGTGAAGGGCGTAAAAGGTAAATGGCACTTTACAATGTTTATCGAAGGCGGCCGCGTCACGGACTATGAGAATTATAAGCTGATGACGGGATTGCGTGAAATCGCCAAAGTCCATACGGGAGATTTCCGTCTCACCTCTAATCAAAACCTGATTATCGGCAATGTCTCGAGCCAGAAAAAGAAACAAATCAGCGCATTAATCGAACAATACGGTCTGACAGACGGCCGGCAGCATTCCGCCCTCCGCCGCAGTTCAATGGCTTGCGTCGCGCTTCCGACATGCGGGCTCGCCATGGCCGAAGCCGAGCGGTATCTGCCGAAATTGATTGATAAGATTGAAGCCATTGTTGACGAAAACGGGCTGCGGGATGAAGAAATCACCATCCGTATGACCGGGTGCCCGAATGGCTGCGCCCGCCATGCGCTCGGCGAAATCGGATTTATCGGAAAGGCGCCCGGAAAATATAATATGTATTTAGGAGCGGCGTTTGACGGCAGCCGTTTGAGCAAAATGTACC
Source organism: Bacillus sp. IS1 (assembly GCF_032461585.1). Classification (NCBI taxonomy): domain Bacteria; kingdom Bacillati; phylum Bacillota; class Bacilli; order Caryophanales; family Bacillaceae; genus Bacillus; species Bacillus sp. IS1. The sequence goes on from NZ_JAWCWR010000002.1 coordinate 772,619, forward strand.
GGGAAAATATCGGTGAAGAGGAAATCCTGAGTGAGCTTCGCACTATTCTCCCGCGCTACGCGAAAGAGCGTGAGGAAGGCGAACACTTCGGCGATTTCGTCATCCGCGCGGGCATCATTAAAGCGACGACAGACGGCACGAATTTTCACGAATAAGATGAGCACTTAAAACCAAGGATAGAGACACACTGACGGTGCGTTCTCTATCCTTTACTAAGCAGCATAAGCGCTGCACCGCGTCATGAAACAGATGACGCAGCTTGCGAAAAAGCCTGTTTTCAGAGAAAACAGGCTTTTTCTTTTTCCGGAAAAAATGTAGCTGAAGGCAAAAAAAGTTCGCCGTGAGCACGTTATGAGAAATTTTAAATAAAAACGGGTAAAATAAAAGAAGAATGGTTGCGTACGGAAAATATATTGAATCTGCCCGATCATCGGCTCAGGCCTTTGGCAAAGGCAGAGAACAGGCAATAATGATATGATGCAGCAGATGAAGGAGGTCATGCTTTGGACATATTTTTAGTCGTACTCGTACTTTTAACCATCATCGCGATCTCAAATATCGTAAATCGGTTTGTCCCCTTTATCCCGGTGCCTCTGATTCAGGTGGCGTTCGGTATCATTGCGGCGTCATTTCCGCAGGGGCTTCATTTTGAACTGAATACTGAATTGTTTTTTGTTTTGTTTATCGCTCCGCTGCTTTTTAACGATGGAAAACGGACGCCGCGTGCGGAACTTTGGAATTTAAGGGCGCCGATTTTGCTGCTTGCGCTCGGGCTCGTGTTTGCCACGGTGATTGTCGGCGGTTACACGATTCATTGGATGATTCCGAGCATTCCGCTGGCTGCCGCGTTCGGGCTGGCGGCGATACTGTCACCGACTGACGTTGTCGCGGTCAGCGCGCTGTCAGGGCGAGTGAAGATGCCAAAAGGCATTCTGCGTCTCCTTGAAGGAGAAGGACTGATGAATGACGCATCCGGCCTGGTCGCTTTTAAATTTGCGATTGCGGCAGCCGTGACGGGCGCATTTTCGCTGGCGCAGGCCGCCTTCAGTTTCGTTCTGATTTCAGCCGGAGGTTTACTCAGCGGTGTTGTCATTTCTTTTTTGATTATCCGTTTCCGGCTGTTTTTGCGCCGCCTCGGCATGCAGGATGTCACGATGCATATGCTGATTCAAATTCTGACGCCGTTCGTCATCTATCTCGCGGCTGAAGAAATCGGCGTTTCCGGCATTTTAGCGGTTGTGGCCGGCGGCATCACGCATGCGGTGGAGCAGGACCGTCTTGAATCAACGATGGTCAAACTGCAAATCGTCTCTTCAAGTACGTGGAATATTATTTTATTCATTCTGAACGGTCTTGTTTTCGTTATTTTAGGTGCGCAAATACCGGATGTGGTTTCTGTCATCTTTAATGATACCGCGTTTAACAATATGATGGTCATCGGGTACATTATCGTCATTACGCTGACGTTAATGATTCTCAGGTTTTTGTGGGTGCTGTTTTTTTGGAATGGCAAGTGGTTTTTTAACAAGGATCAGAGCATTTATAAACCCGGCCTGCGCTCGACCCTGCTGATTTCGGTTTCAGGCGTCAGGGGAGCGGTCACGCTTGCGGGTTCCTTTTCCATTCCGTACGTGCTCTCTGACGGCTCGCCGTTTCCTGAACGGAATTTGATTCTCTTTTTAGCCGCGGGTGTTATTATGTGCACATTGGTGCTGGCGACAATCGTACTGCCGATTTTGACAGATAAGCCGGAAGACAATGTGAAAGAGAAGAAAGTCAAATTGCTGACAGCGAGACGGAAGCTGATAAAAGCTGCCTTAACCGCCATTAAAGAAAATATGAATGAGACAAACAAAACGGCTTCTTTTGCGGTCATTGCCGAATACAATGAGAAAATGAAAAATCTCAGGTTTCAGCAGTTCACCGTCAAAAACCGCACGAAAAAAGATGAGCGGAAAGTCCGCGCCCAAGGGATACAGGCTGAACAGGAAGAATTGCTGCGGCTGATTGAGCGGGGCGACATACCGGAAGAAACGGCTGACAGCCTTCAGGAACGGTTTGATGAACTGGAAGTGCTGTATACGAATCCGTTTAAAGTCGGCTTATCTAAGAAAAAGCTGAAACGCCTGATGTACTGGATCTTTTTCGGTGAACAAAAAAAGCCGGAAATGTCGATTTTAAATGAAGAAGGCCTCATCCGCACCACAAGGGTTAAAACGGCAAAAGCGGCCATTGAAAGCCTGAAAAAACACATGACTGAAGAAAATAAAGATGTGACGCTTGCCGTCATTTCCTTTTACAATCACTTGATTTTCAGGCTGGGGCACTCGTATCACGAACAGAGTCCGAGCCGCCGTTTTGAAAATCAAAAACTTGAAATCAAACTGCGGGCCGTTCAGGCCATCCGCAACGAAATCCAAACATTATTCGAAGAGCGGGAAATTTCCCGCGATATGTCACATGAGCTTCGCCAATACATCAATGATGTGGAAGCGGCCATGCTTGACGGAGGTGAATAAAAAAAGTCCGGCATCTGTTCGCCGGACTTTTTTTGATTACGGACGATGGAATTCGACGTGATCGCCGTCGCGGTCAAACCAGCCTCTGAAGGCCCAGTTGATCCAGCCGCCATCACCTTTATTGGTGAAGCTTCCGTCTTCAAACACCCAAATGCCGTACGTGATGCCGTCATAAACGGCGGAACCGTAAAACTGAACGCCGTTAAAATGATCTTCATATTCCTGGCTTAAATTAAACACCATGACGTTATATTTTTGTCCGGAAGCGTAGAATGAAGATTCCATTAAGTTTTTGACGAAGCCGTCACGGTTTTGCGCCGACTTAATCGCGTCAGCAATCGAATTGCCGATGCCGAGCAGGTCAACGTCAATGTTTAATCCGACATCTTTTGCTGAGACATCTGATGATTGCTGTGCCATGTTTTGAGGGACCGGGGTTTCTTTTGCGGATACAAAGGACAGAGGAGTCAGAGACAAAGCGGCGCCAAGGGCAACGGTCATCGGGATACGCATACGTTTCATATGATTTCCTCCTTCAATTGTGTGGTGGCTACAGTAGCGATTTACCCGGACAGTTACCCGGTTAACCGTAATTTTTGAAAAATAGGAAAATAATAACGGCAGTGGTGCTTGGGCACTAAAGATGGTTTTTGTGATAACGATGAGCGTATAATTGGTTTCTTACGGCGGAAATGTGAGATAATAATAACCGTTTACATAATGACTAGAAAGGATGGTTCAACGTGGCAAAAAGCTTAAAAGATACTGTAAAGCTTCATAATGGCGTTGAAATGCCGTGGTTCGGCCTTGGCGTCTTCAAGGTGGAAAACGGAAGCGTAGCGGCGGACTCCGTCGAAGCGGCAATCAGAAACGGCTACCGCAGCATTGATACGGCGGCTATTTATAAAAATGAAGAGGGTGTCGGCGAAGGCATCAGAGCTGCGGGCGTTGCCAGAGAAGAGCTGTTCATCACGTCAAAAGTGTGGAATGAAGATCAAGGATACGAAACGACACTTGACGCGTTTGAGAAAAGCCTTGAGCGCCTCGGCCTCGATTACCTCGACCTTTACCTGATTCACTGGCCGGGCAAGGATAAATATAAAGACACATGGCGCGCTCTTGAAAAGCTGTACAAAGACGGCAAAATCCGCGCCATCGGCGTCAGCAACTTCCAAGTGCATCATTTAGAAGAGCTGCTGAAAGATGCTGAAATCAAGCCGATGGTCAACCAGATTGAATTCCACCCGCGCCTGACTCAAAAAGAAGTAAGAGATTTCTGCAAAGCGCAGGGCATTCAAGTGGAAGCTTGGTCTCCATTGATGCAGGGACAGCTCCTCGATAACGAAGTGCTGTCACAAATTGCGGAAAAACATAACAAATCAGTTGCTCAAGTGATTTTGCGCTGGGATCTTCAAAACGAAGTCGTTACCATTCCGAAATCGATTAAAGAGCACCGCATCATAGAGAATGCCGATATTTTTGATTTCGAACTGTCACAGGAAGAAATGGAAAAGATCAGCGCATTGAACAAAGACGAGCGTGTCGGCCCGAATCCGGACGAGCTTCTGTTCTAAGAAAAAACAGCCCTTTACGGGGCTGTTTTTCTTTACATAAATGTCTGTGTCTGACGTTTTACGCTGAACCTGTATGCGGCTATTAATAACAGGGCGGCGGCGAAGGCTCCCAAAATGATGATGTTCAGCATCAGGCTTTGGAGCGTGCGGCCGTGCTGCAATTGATCGACCGTATCGAGCACCCAGCGCTGAGGCAGAAATTCGGCGATTGTCTGCACCGTTTTCGGCATAATATTGCTCGGAAAGAAGCAGCCGGCGAGCAAGCATGTCGGCACGACGATCAAATTCAAAAGCGCCGATGTTGAAGCGCTGCTGTTGGAAAAACCGACGGCAATAAAGGCGATCCCGATCGCGCTTAATGCAAACAGCATCATCAGGACGAACAGCTGCCACAGCGGGAATGACGGATGAATATGAAAAGCGGCGCCCATAAAGAGAACGGCGAATAGAATTTGGACGGCCATGATAATGATATTCACCGCCGCGTTTGCCAGTACATACTGCTTTGATGTGATCGGCGTTGACAGAAGCCTGTAGTACGTCCTGTTTTCCCGCTCTTTAATCATCAGTTCCGTCAGGTTGCCGGCGGAATAGAGCATAATGATAATGAGATACCCGATGACTGAGTAAGTCATTTCTTTATGGTTCGATGTATCTTGTAAAACAGCGGACTCCGTTTGAATGGGAGAATGCTTGAAATCGGCGTACATCTCCTGAAAGGCCTTTGCGTCTCCGCCGGAAGATTTGCCGATTGAGGCGGCGCTGTTCATATAATTGTACAAATAAGAGCTGACATATCCGGTGACCTGGGCGCCTTTCAGCGAGGTCATGCCGATGTGAGCCGGTTTCCCGTCTTTTACGCTTTGGGAGAAGCCTTTTTCAAACGTAATGAGCGCCTCCATTTTTCCTGAAGCGATCTTGGATGTGGCGGACGCAGCCGTTTCCTCCGAAATCTTCACATGATCCAGTCCTTTTAAAAACGTGACCGTATCCTGTGCCACTTCTCCGCCGTCCTGATTGAGAATGCCGATATTGAGCGTTTCGGCTCCGCCGTTGGCATTGGTCATGAAGGAGAGGAAGACGCCGATCAGCGGAGCCCCGATATAAAGAATGAGCTGTTTTTTACTTTTTGTAATCCCTTTGAGAGTGTGTGCAAACAGCCACCAGAAGTTTTTCATATTACAGTCCCTCCCGTCTTTGAAACGTAAATGCGGCGATCAGCAAAAAGAGTGCCGCCAATGCTGTATTTAAACCGAGTGCAGGCCATGCCGCTGATACATCATTTGCGTAAATGATGTTGTTAATCGCCTTATTGATCCATGATAAGGGCGACAGGACGGAAATTCCTCCGCCTTCATATTTGTAATAGGCGCCGCCGATAATGGACATCACCTGAACGATGATGACGGTGATTAATCTGGCGCTTTCGGGTTTTCTGGTCAAATAGCTCAGGCTGAGCCCGAAGCTGACGGCCAAAAGAATTTCAGAAACGAGAATCAGAAGCACAAGTCCCAGGTGGCTGCCCCAATTCGCTTTTAAGATAAATTTGCTGAAGGCGACAACGGCAAGAATCGTCAGAACATTCACAGCCAAAATGCCGAGCATCTTTCCGAGAAAGATATCGCTTTTCCGGAGCGGAGCGGCGATCAGGCGATCCGCGGTGTGCCGTATTCTTTCCCCGCGGAATAAGGTGCTTGCAAAAATCGAGGCGTACAGCCCGATCATCGTCGTCATGGATATCGCGTAAAAATCTTTCGCTTTCGGTTCTTTCGCTTTGTGTAAAGACGTCTGCTTCATATAATCGCTTTTGATTTGTCCGGCGGAAGGCGCCTTATGCGCCTTGTAAGCGGCGGCGCCTGCTTTGTATTGATTGGTAAAAGCGGTCAGCATGCCTTGGACGATCGTGCCGTTTATGCCGCTCCGGTCATTTGTATAGACTTGAAAACCGGTGTTTTTTACAGTGACGAAAGCATCCGCCTGATTTTCTCGAACCTCGTTTTTGCCTTTTGCCTCCGTGTCCGCTTTTTGAAAATAGACATGCTCTTTTTTGGCGGCTTTCATAAACTCAGTAAAATAATGAGAAAGAGGGCCGTTTGACTGGTCCGTATATACGACCTTGATGTTTCCGACCGTCACCTCTGAATCAAAGGCGTTTGATAATGCCGCAGTAAAAATCAGCATGAAGACGATCGGAAAAGCAAGCATGAAAATAAAAGTCCGTCTGTCACGGAAACTGATTTTGATTTCTTTCACGGCGATGTGCAGAATATTCATTTGCAATCCTCCTTTCAATGGGGTCAGTCGCGCAGGCTTCTGCCTGTCAGCGTGAGAAATACCGTTTCTAAGTCAGGGGCCTGTTCCTGCAAGGAGCGGATTTCAATGCCTTTGTCCATGAAGTACCGGATCAGGCGGTTTAAATTGTTGACCCCTGTGTCAGAGCTGATTTTCACGCTGTTTTCTTCCAGTGCGGCGGCTCTGACGCCGGGCAGCTCCTGAATATCGCCGAGGCTGATGCCGTTTCCGGATGACAGCTCAATCACGACGTCCTTCGTGTCGGTAATGATGGAGGTCAGCTGTTCTTTTGTGCCTTCTGCGATGACTTTCCCGTGGTCAATGATGGCGATGCGCGTGCATATTTCTTCAACTTCCTCCATGTAGTGGCTCGTGTAGATGATCGTGCAGCCCATTTCATTCAGCTTTTTCACTGACTGCAGAATATAATTTCTTGATTGCGGGTCAATACCGACCGTCGGTTCATCCATGATGATCAGTTTCGGCCGGTGGGCAAGGGCGCAGGCGATATTGAGCCTGCGCTTCATTCCGCCGGAAAAATGCTTCGGCAAATATTTGTGTTTATCGCTCAAGCCCACGAATGTCAGGGCTTCCTCGACCCGTTCTCTCAGAGCCGCCCCTCTCAGGCCGTACAGCCCGGCGAAGAACTTCACATTTTCATAGGCGTTTAATTCTTCGTAAATCGCGAGGTCCTGAGGGACGATGCCGATATTCATTTTCGTTGCTTTGCTATATTTGAAAATATCTTTTCCGAGAAACAGAATGTCTCCGCCTGAAGGTTTTAAAAGACCTGAGATCATATTGATCGTCGTGCTTTTTCCGGCTCCGTTTGCGCCGAGAAACCCGAAAATCTCACCTTCTTTTACGGCAAGCGACATCTGGTCAACGGCGGCATAATCACCGAATTTCTTACTCAGCTGTTTGAGCTCCAAAATGTTCATGTTTCCACCTCTATGTCTTATGATGCTCTTATTATAAAAAAAAGAATGAACGGCCGTTAGTGCAGCTGTTCACCCTTTTGACATGAGAATCTTCATATTTTTCACATGAAAACATTCACTTATTCAACCGGAAGCAATGTCGTAACGGAAAAACCGGCCGTGCCGTCAAAAATAACGGTTCCGTGCAGGACGGCCGCCCGTTCTTCCATACCGAGCATGCCGAGGCCTTTTTTAAAGCGGACGGCGCCGTTTCCGTTATCTTTGACTTCCGCTTTCACGGCTTTGTTCAGCACATGGATATCAATGAAAATCTGCGTGGCATCGGCGTATTTCATTGCATTGGTCAAGGCTTCGGTTACGTTTTCCTGAATGACTCTCCAATGCATTTGCGTCAGCCTGTCCAAATCGCCTTGATGCGTAAACGGAACCGGCATGCCGTTTTTGGCCGAAAATTCATCAATAAACGTTCTTAATCTGTGAATGCCCATTTGTTCAGCGGGCGGTTTCATATTTTTCAGCGTTATGCGGATATCCTCTATGCCTTCTTTGGAAATGGTAATGGCGTTTTGGAGCAGTTCAGCCGCTTTGTCCGGATGGGAGCCGAGCATCCGCTTCGCCGCTTCCATCTGAATGAGCGCGCCGGTCATGGAATGGCCGATTTTGTCATGGATGGCTTGGGACAATCTGTTTCTTTCTTCGAGTTTGCCGGTATACTCCGATTGTTTGATATATTCTGTGCTGCTGTGCAGCTGTTTCGTCAGTTTTTCAATGCTTGAGCGCATGCTGTCTGACTGCTCTTCATATTTTTTCAGCCGGTCGCTGGACCGGGCGGCCAAAACGAATATCGCCAAGCAGAACAAGGTCATGACGATATAAGTCGGAAGGTCGCCGTACGGGACAAATAAAAACGGCAAAAACACGAGCAGGCAGAACACATAGCGGTGAACCGGATATTCGGCAAGAACGGCAAAAATGGCGGGCGGCAAAAGAAATAGAAACGCCGGATGGCCTAAGGCGGAAAGCCAAGCAGTCAATGCAAGCGTCATGAGGGTGATCCCGCGCCTCCAAGCGGGCGGCCTGATCATGCAGACCGCAATGCCCAAAGACAGATAAAGCAGCAGAAACAAGACGGCGTACGGCGTGTAAGGGCGGTCTGCCGATACGAACAAAAAAGCCGTATAAAAAATGGCGATCAGTCTGCTCATCAGCATCCAAAAATCCATACCGTTCAACGCCCGTTATCCACCTTCCCGGTGATATAAAAAATGGCGATCTGCGTTCTGTGCTCAAGCCCTGTTTTCCCTAAAATAGATGAAATATAATTGGCCGTCGTCCCTTCAGAAATGAAAAGCTGTTTTGAAATTTCCCTGTTCGACAGTCCTTTCGCAATAAGCGACATGATGCTGAGCTCTCTTTCAGTAAACTGGCTTTCATCAATCTGATGCGCGGCTTCCGCCGGCCGGAAAAGGCTGTCTTTTATTTTATCCAGCACGGTGTCCTGAAGAATGCTGTGCCCGTTGAAGACGCTTTTGATCGCATCGCGTATCCGTTCCGGTTCGGTATTTTTTAATAAATATCCTTTCGCGCCGTTTTTAATCGCTTCTAAAATATACTCATCGTCGTCAAATGTCGTCAGGATCATCGGCTTCGTATCCGTTTCCTCCGCGATCCGTTTTGCGGCTTCGACGCCGTTCATCACCGGCATGCGGACGTCCAACAAGGCGATATCGACGGGATTGTGTTTACAATACTCTGCCGCCTCCAGGCCATTTTCCAACGTTGCCGATACAGTAAATTCCTCATATGTATGCAAAATGATTTTCATTCCTTCTCTGATGAAAGAATTATCATCCGCGATAATGACATTAATCTTCATGGCCGCACCCTTTGTGTGTTTTTTGTTTCATTATATACCATCCGATTTTAAATCAAAAAGCCTCCCGGCGAAAGGTGCACGGAAGGCGGATCGGTCAAGCGGGTTTTTTCAATTGGATGAAAAACAGCATCAGAAAAGAAATGATCACAATACAGATCACCCACACCCAGGCGAGTGTTTCATTGCCGGAGTCCATCGCGACGTAAATCGCTGTCGGCAGCGTTTGGGTGACGCCGGGAATATTTCCCGCAAACATTAAAGTCGCTCCGAATTCACCTAGCGCCCTTGCAATACTGAGAATGCTTCCGGTCAAGAGGGAGGGAAAGGCAAGCGGGACGGAAATACGGGTGAACACCTGCCACCTGCCGGCTCCGTCTACTTTCGCCGCTCCCTCGATGTCGGCATCAACCGCGGCGAAGCCGGTTTTAGCGGACTGATACATAAGCGGGAAGGCGACAATGGCCGAAGCGATCACCGCGGCCGACCACGTGAAAATGACGGGCTGGTGAAAAATCCGCTCAATCGCCCGGCCGATAAAGCTGTGTTTTCCGAAAATGATAATGAGAATGAAGCCGACAACGGTAGGAGGAAGAACGAGCGGGAGCATAAACAGGGTCTCCACAGCCGTTTTTCCGGGAAATCGCGCTTTCGCCATCCAAGCGCCGGCAAGCGTCCCGAGAATGATGACGGCGAGGCCCGATGCCAAAGCCACCTCAAACGACAGTACGACGGGAGTGAAAAATTCCGAAGCCGTAATGTTACTTGGCAGTAAATCCATATTTCTTAAACACTTTCATCGCTTCATCAGACTGCAGATACTGATAAAACGCTTCTGCTTCTTTACGGTGCTTTGTATCCTTGACGATGCCGAGCGGATAAACGATCGGATCGTGCGTTTTCGCCGGCGCTTCATCGGTGATTTTCACCTTTTTCGAAATCAGCGCGTCTGTTTTATAGACAAGCCCGGCATCGACATTTCCGGTTTCAACATAAGAAAGCACCTGGCGAACGTCTTTTGCATAGACGACTTTATCTTTTACCTTGCCCCACAGGGATAATGCCGTCAATGACTGTTTGGCGTATTGTCCGGCCGGAACGGATTCAGGCGTGCCGAGCGCGATTTTTTCCGCGCTGTCTTTTTTCAGGTCATTCAGATGTGTCAGGTGTGCGCTGTTTTTCTCAGGCACGATCATGACGAGATCATTTTTCAAAAGATCCGTGCTGTCCTTTTTATCGATATCTCCGTCATGAACGAGCTTTTCGAATTTATCTTCGGCTGCCGAGAAGAATAAATCAGCTCCCGCGCCTTGTGAAATTTGTTTCTGCAATGTGCCTGATGATCCGAAGTTGTCTTGAATGGTTACGTTTGAATGTGATTTTTCGTAGTTGGTCTGGATTTCTTCAAGTGCATCCTGAGCGCTGGCTGCCGCAGAAACGGTCAGCGTGACTTTTTCGTTTTGTCCGCCTTTGGAGGATTGTCCGGATGAGCAGCCCGCAGTTGCGAGGAAAACGGCCATAGCCGCAGTTGTGAGTAGTGTCGCTTTCTTTTTCAACATTGTGCACCCCTTATAGCTAAATATCATTAGATCAAACTAATTATAACGCAATTGTACGTAATGGTGCGGTTTTTTTTCAATATCTGAACAGTTATAATAAAAATGGAGCGTGATAATATGACAGAAGCCACTTCCTATACAATAGAAGAAGTTGCGGGCCTTTTGAAGGTCTCCAAATTGACAGTATATGATTTGATAAAAAAAGGACTCATTCCGGCGTACAGGGTCGGAAGACAGATGAGGGTCGATGAAGAGGACTTAAAACAATATAAAACAAACATGAGAATGTCAAAAAAGCCATCCGTATCAGAAGCTGCTGACCCGTCCCGCGGGCGGGAGCCGGAAAAAAGGCAGTCCGTTATCATCAGCGGGCAGGATGTGTCGATGGACCTCCTCAGCAAACAGCTGGAACAAACAATACAGGCGGCTCCGCTCCGCAAGTACAGCGGCAGTTTGAACAGCCTGATCGAGATGTACCGCGGGGCTTGTGACATCGTCAGTCTGCATTTGTACGATGGGGAGACGGGGCAGTATAACATCCCGTACGTGAAGCGCATTCTTTCAGGGGAGCCGTTTGCGCTTTTTCATGTCGTGCTGCGGCAGGCCGGATTATATGTGAAAAAGGGCAATCCGCTGAACATTCAGGGCTTTCAGGACTTGAGCCGAAAGGATGTCCGTATCGTCAATCGCGAAAAAGGATCAGGCGCGAGGGTGCTGCTGGATGAACAGCTCAGATCTTTCGGTATTACGCCGTCTGATGTCGCCGGCTACCATGACATTGTCACGGATCATCTGTCAGCGGCTTCACAAGTGTCAAGCGGAAAGGCGGATATCGGAGTCGGGTCGCAGCATGCGGCGCATATGGCAGGCACGGACTTTATCCCGGTGATCAGTGAACAGTACGATGTGGTCGTCTTAAAACAAAACCGGGAGCTTGTTCAAAGCGTGCAGGACATCCTCAATTCTGAGGAATTCAAGTCTCAGCTTTCTCAATTATCCGGATATGATACGAAAATGACCGGACGGCTCATATATGAAACATGAAAAATCCCTCCATATAACGGAGGGATTTTTTTATTGCTTGTAAAACCGCAGCAGGTCGCCGTTTAATATTTTATCGGAAAGCATCAGCTCTTGTTCCGCTTTTTCTTTCTCATCGCTGCACGCGCTCATGTCAGAAAGCGGTTCACCCGTTTTACGGCTGTAACACGTATTTTTCGTATAAATATGATCATCCGTGATAAAGCTGCCGTTTCTCAGCACCGCAAACGGGGTCCGCTCTCCGGAAAACAGATCATTGCCGAACTGAATGCTGCCTTTCGTTTCAATGCCGAGCAGGTGAAGCAGCGTCGGTCTTACATCAACCTGTCCCGCGGCGGAAGCAATCGTTTCCGGCGCACGGTCGGTCACCCCGGGAATATGAATGATAAACGGCACGCGCTGAAGCTGAACCGTATCAAACGGAGTGATTTCCTCTTTCCCTAAGAATTCGGCAAGTCCTTGATTATGGGCTTCGGATATACCGTAATGATCTCCCATCAGGACGATCATCGCGTTGTCATACAGTCCTTCTTTTTTCAGCTTCTTGAAAAAGTGTTTCAGGGCCTCATCTTCATAGCGGACCGTCGTCACATAGCGGTTTAATAAATCGCTGCTTGTGTCCGGTTCCTCAATGAGCTGATCCTGTTTTTCAATTTCAAAAGGAAAATGGTTGGTCAAAGTCAGCAGGCTCGCGTAAAACGGCTGCGGAAGCTTCTTTAATTTTTCCGCTGACTGTTCGAGAAATTCCTTATCCTTCAGGCCCCAGCCTGTTGAATTTTCCTGTGTCACCTTAAATTCATCCGCGTCGAAAAAACGGTCGATTCCGAATGTCCCGTACATCTCATCCCGGTTCCAAAAGGCCTTATGATTGGCATGCAGAACGGCTGAATAGTATTGACGGTCTTTTAACATATGGTACATCGTATTGAACCGGTGGCCGCTTTTTGTAAAAAAAACGGCGCCGCTTGAAGACGGATACAGCGAATTTGCAGTAATGAATTCTGAATCTGAGGTTTTTCCCTGTTCAGTCTGCTGATAAAAATGAGTGAAGTCATAACTTTTTTTCCGCAGTTTATTTAAAAACGGGGTAATCTCCCGCCCGTTGACCCGCTCATCCATTACAAAACGCTGTGTTGATTCGAGCGTAACAAAAATCACATTGCGCCCCTTTGCCAGCCCGAACTTTGATTCGGACGGCCTGCTGTAGTCGGCTTGAGTGTAATTCGCGACCGCGGCAAGGCTGTCTTCGTCGGCAAACGCTTTTGCCCCTGCATTCAGCGTCTGCGAAATGGTGTCATACAAATGAAAGTGGAACAGGCCGATTCCTTTTACGAGCGCTTCACGATCAAAAGGGTGCTTGAACAGCTTCGGCTGCTCGGCCTCAGACAGCGCAAGGTTGCACAGCATGAGGCCGGCTGATGCCCACGCATACGCTTTAACGGTACGGGCGCCCGTTTTTCCTTTACCGGCTTTATACCTTTTACCAAGGTAAAACAAAACCGCAATATCCAAAAATAAAGCGATATAAAGCGGGTGAAACAGCTCTTGGACGCTGCTCCCCATATCACCCATATTGCTCGCCTGAAACAAAACCGGTATGGTGATAAAATCAATATAAAAACCGTAAAACACCGTATTTGCGATTAAAATCCCCGTCAGCATCACATTTGCCGAAAGCAGAAAGATCCGCTGTTTTTTTTCCGTCAGCAGCAGGGCGATGCCGAACAGCGGCACAATGAAGCTCAGCGGATTAATGAGAAGCAGACATTCCTCAAGAACCGAATTGTTCTGCAGATCAAAACCGAGCTTATAAACGGCATAGGTTTTCATCCACATGAACAGGATGGACAGGCATAAAAACCGATGATTGCTGAAAAAGGTTTTCTTCATATGTATGACTCCTCACCCTAAAAGCGAAAAGACGCTTTTTGTTTAAGAGATGCGTCCGTGAACCAGTTCGTATAAATAATAGCAGGATACAATCGTTAAGCCGGCCAGCACAAGCTGCTCCGAAAAGCTCCCCGTTCTCATATAAAGGGGAAGACGGAAGCGGATGGCGGACGGAAACAGCAGTTTAATGCCGTTGACGGTCCATGCGTCAAGCACAAGATGGCTCGCCATTCCGATCATCAGTCCGGCGGAAATGCTCGGATTCGGAATATAGGTTGCCGTAATGAAAAACATAATAAGCATAAACAGCAGACTGTGTGTAAACGTTCTGTGGCCGAACACCGTGCTTACGATTTTGGACAGAACGGGCAGCGTCCTGCCGATTTTGCTTTTCGTATGGCATATGTCGGGAATCAGCGCCCCGAGGGCACCCGCTGAGGTCATAAGGACCGGATCATACCCGTAATAATACGCAATTGCGGAACAAGAAGCGATGCCTCCCATGATGTGTGTTTTTCCTGTCATTTTTCGCTTCTCCTTTTTATTTTTGCCAAAATCCCCTGAATTACAAATATATCAAGAGAATGCATGTTTGATCAACAAACTTTACCTGTTCCGCCAAAAGGAAGGAGACGCGGATTCCGCATATTCTGCCGCGGAAAAAGACACATTATAGGTGTACCTATATTTGATAAAGAGGTGATACAGATGGCTTTCTTTAACAAAGAAAAAGGAAAAAACAGCGATAAAAACAAAAACGTCATTCAAGGCGCGCTTGACGACGCCGGTGCAGCTCTGAAAGACGATCCGCTTCAAGAAGCTGTTCAAAAGAAAAAAAACAACCGCTGACCATATAAGACGGGTAGGGCGAACGCTCTATCCGTTTTCCATCTAATTTTTCCCTTTGACAGATCTTTTTATCTCTGATAACCTCTGAGTAGAATTGAATGATAAAAATCCTCACTCTTTCTCGGTGAGGTAGAGGTTGCGCTTGATGATGAGTCGCACATGCCAGGCTGATAGGGGCCGCAAAACATGTGTTAAAGGCATCAGCGCCGAAGTGTAAAGAAAGCCGATCCTTCTTTATGCTGGGACTGTATCTGAATAAGTGCAGGACTGCCGCGTGCTTTTTCGCGGAGGGCTATCCGGAGATCAAGGGTGTGTGTGTTTCTTTAAGCATGGACTTTTGTTCAGGCTTTTTTTTGCGTGTAAATATGGTCTCGGGGTCTGGTCCGTACGAATGAACAACCAGGAGGTACAGGAATGGAACAGACGAAAAAATGGGGTTTTTGGTTATTAACGGCGTTTGTCGTAGGAAATATGGTAGGCTCGGGCATCTTTTCGCTTCCGAGTACGCTCGCAAAAATCGCGAGCCCGTTCGGCGCTACATCGGCATGGCTTTTAACGGGAGCCGGTGTGTTAATGATCGCGCTGGTCTTCGGCCACTTATCCATCCGCAAGCCTGAGCTGACGGCGGGACCGCAAAGCTATGCGCGTGCGCTGTTCAGCGATCGGAAAAAAGGGAATGCAGCGGGCTTCACGATGGTGTGGGGCTACTGGGTGGCGAGCTGGATCAGCAACGTGGCGATCATCACGAGCCTTGCCGGATATTTAACATCATTTTTCCCGATTTTAACGGATAAGCGTGAAATGTTTTCGATCGGCGGTCAGGCTGTTACGCTCGGCCAGCTGCTGACGTTTGCCGTATGTACGGTTTTATTATGGGGCACTCACACGATTCTCGTCACCAGCATTAACGGTGCGAGTAAATTAAATTTTGTCACGACGTTTTCAAAAGTATTAGGATTTATCTTCTTTATCATTGCAGGTTTATTTGTGTTTCAAACGTCGTTTTTCGATCATTTTTATTTTCCGGTTCAAACAGGTCCTCACACAGTTGAGGGAATCGGCGGGCAGATCCACAATGCGGCGATTTCAACATTATGGGCGTTCGTCGGAATTGAATCGGCAGTCATCTTATCCGGACGCGCCCGTTCGCAGCGCGACGTGAAACGCGCCACCATTACCGGATTATTGATCGCGCTTGGCATCTATATCATCGTGACATTAATTACGATGGGCGTGCTTCCGCATGGTAAGCTTGTCGGCTCGGAAAAACCGTTTGTTGACGTATTGTACGCGATCGTCGGCAACGCGGGAAGCGTCATCATGGCAATACTGGCGATTTTGTGTCTGTTCGGAACGATGCTCGGCTGGATTCTTCTCGGCTCTGAAGTTCCGTATCAAGCGGCGAAATCCGGAGACTTTCCCGCTGCTTTTGCAAAAACGAATAAACAGGGAAGCCCGGTTGTGTCGTTAATCGTAACGAACGTGATGTCACAGATCTTTATCTTTTCAGTTATTTCCCGGACGATCAGTGACGCGTTTACGTTTTTAACAACGGCGGCGACGCTCGCTTATCTGATTCCGTATCTCGTATCAGCGTTTTACAGCCTGAAGCTCATTTTTACGGGTGAAACGTATGACGAGATAAAGGGTTCAAGAGTAAGAGACGGTATCATCGCCATCCTTGCCTGCATTTATTCTTTTTACGTCATTATTACCGGAACGGCCGATTTAACGACCTTTATTCTCGGTATCGGGCTGTTTTTCGTCGGTTTGCTGTTATATCCTTTCGTCTCAAAGAAATTTGCAAACAACAGACAATCAGTATGACAAAAAGACATCTCACGTCTGTGAGATGTCTTTTTTGTTTGGGGCAGCGGGTTACTTTTTGACGGCGTGTATATAATGAATGGTCTCGAATGCGGTTAAATGGTCAGTGCGTCCGCTGAAAAAACGGTCATTGACGTCCGCCGGAGATAAATGTTCATAAATAAGCAGACCTGATGATTCTAATATTTTTTCGATTTCTTTATAACTGAAACACGATAACATCGGTTCTCCGCTTGCTGCAGCCATTTTCACCATGTTTTCCACTCTGTTTGACAGTCCTCTTTCTTCAAAGAGCGACTCATCTGCATAATCAAACACGATAGAGCTTCCCGGCGGGACTTCGGCAAATAATTGTGTGAGCAGGCGGGCGAGATGCTTTTTCGTAAGATAGTATGACACACCGAGCAGGCTGAAAAAGGTTTTTTGGCGTGAAAAACCTTCCTGATACAGACGGCTGAAAGAAAGCGAAGCGGCGAAGTCCATCGGTACAAAATGTAGATGATGGGAAATGCCGAGCTTCAGATGTTTCAATCTGTTTATTTTGTCTTCCTGTGAAGCGGGATGATCGATTTCAAATATGTCTAAGGCGTTTGTCACCTCAGGATGCCTGAAACAAAAAGTATCCAGCCCCGCGCCAAGGATGACATACTGTTTGGCCCCGAGCTTCACTTCATTGAAAAGCACTTCTTCACAATATGCGGCACGGGCTAACGGTGTAGGAGACAGCTGGACTTGAGTCACCCATTTTAAGATGTCATCCGGTTGGCCTTGAAGCCTCTGGGCCATGTCTTTGCTGAAAAATGATATACCTTGAATCAGATGAGCGCGGATGTCCGAATGCTCTTTTTCAGAAATCAGATCTTGTGCCAAAAAATCATCAAATATCACCGGGGTGTCGTATTTACTGTGGTACGCCCTTCCGAAAGCGGACAGCAGGGAAGTCATACTCGCCTTGTTTTCTTTCATATAAAGATCCTCCGTTATTTACATCAATCTCCGGCCGGGAGAATCTTATTATACATGTTAATCTAAAAATGTAAATTATAGCATAAATGAATTTTTTTGTCAAGTTTTAAGCGTAATAAAAAGCCGCTGTGACAGCGGCTTCGGGGTTACTTCGTTAAGCTTTTTGTGATGTAGTCGAGCTGGCCTTCAAGTGAGATCGGGTCTGAGAAATAGAAGCCGATCGGATCAATGCGGTAGACATGGTTTTGTTTGACGGCATCGAGGTTCTTCCAGATTGAGCTGTCAAGCACGCCTTTGTCGTCACCGCCGGCCTGCCATGGCCCCATAAAGATGTAGTCTCCCGCGAAGTCAGGCAGTTTCTCGAGTGAAATGCTGGCGTAGCCCGGCCCTTGATTAATGGCTTTTTCCTGCGTCAGTTTTGTGGCCTTCAGCCCGAGTTTGTCATAAATGATGCTTCCGCCGCGGCCGAAGTCTTTACCGAATACATAGATGTCTTTTCCGTTTGTCTGCATGATGGAGATGGTTTTTGAGCCGACCGCTTTTTGAACCTTTGTTTTAGCGGCAGCGGTTTTCTTATCCCATTCAGCCAGCCATTTGTCTGCTTTATCTTCAGTGCCTGTCATTTTCGCAAACTCTTTGAATTGATCAATGTTGCTGAGCTTGTCATATTTAATGGCGATTGTCGGCGCGATTTTTTCCAGTTTTTCAATATCGGCGCCTTGTGTCGTCCAGACAACGATTAAATCCGGCTTTAAGTCAATGATTTTTTCAACGGACGTGCCGTCGCCGATGTTTGTCACACCTTTTGTTTTCCCTTTGTAATAAGGGTTTTTAAATACGTTTTGCGGCGCGCCGACAACATTGATGCCGAGCTGTTTAAAGTCGCCGTAGTAGCCGTCAGCCATGACGACGACCCGTTTCGGGTGCTTCGGAATGTTAATATTGCCGTTTTCGGCTTTATACGTGATGGTTTCTTCTTTTTCAGAAGAACCTTTCGTGTCTGAAGAATTGCCGCATGCGGCCAAAGCGGCGATGAGCAGCACGGCAATCAGCGCTGCGCCGATTTTCTTGTATGTATGGAACATCTGACATTCCTTCTTTCATAAAAATTAGTGATAAAGAGAATCATTATCAGTGTGATTATATCACTGCTTTCATAGAGAAGCACGCTCTTTTTAAAGAAAAACTTTCTTTTTTTATATGAAATTAGGTCTATTAAAAGAGAAGATAAAAGTGCTATACTGAAACAAGTCATTGATAATCATTATCATTACCATTCTTGTTTTGAGAAAGGAAGAACGAGTGTTGGGTCTATTGAAAAAGAAACAGACAATGACGGCTCAAGGGGCATCAGGGAGTGAAATCCAGTGGACGGCGCGTTCATTCCGGGCTGCTGTGCTGCTGTGTGCCGGTATTGCGGTTTTATTGATCGGCGCGGCTCTGTCTGTTTCCATCGGAGCTGCCGATATTCATCTGCGGACGGTGTGGGATGCTCTCTTTCACTTTCAGCCGCAAAATACATCTCATCAAATCATACGCGATCTGAGGCTGCCGAGAACTGCCGCCGCCGCGCTCGTCGGGGCTTTTTTAGCTGTGTCCGGGGCGATTATGCAGGGGCTGACGCGGAACCCGCTTGCTGAGCCTTCCATTATGGGCGTGACGTCGGGGTCAGGATTTGCGATCGCATTGGCATTTGCTTTTTTTCCGGGGCTGTCTGCGGCGGGACTTGTTTTGTGGTCCTTTGCGGGAGCGGGAATCGGAGCGCTTATTGTGTTTGGCATCGGCCTGTTTTCAAAAGGCGGTCTGACACCGGTGAAGCTCGCGCTGGCCGGTACGGCAGTCGGCTATTTCTTAACGGGGCTTTCAAGCGCGATTGCGATCCGTTTTGATGTCGCCCAGGATGTGAAGTTCTGGTATGCCGGAGGAGTCGCTTCCGTCAAATGGGAAGGCGTGCAGCTGCTTTTGGCGGTCGGGGTTATCGGACTTTTGCTGGCATTTCTGATTGCGCGCTCAGTGACGGTGCTGAGCTTGGGTGAGGAACTGGCCAAAGGGCTCGGGCAGTACACATCGCTTGTGAAAGTAATCGGAATGTTTGTCGTTGTCCTCTTGACGGGGGCTTCAGTCTCAGTCGCCGGAGCCATTTCTTTTATCGGCTTGGTAATTCCGCATATCACCCGATTTTTAGTCGGGGTAGATTACAGGTGGATCATTCCCTGTTCGGCGGTATTCGGCGCCGTTCTGTTAGTCTTCAGTGATATTGCCGCAAGACTCGTCAATGCGCCGTTTGAAACACCGGTCGGCGCTTTAACCGCCCTTATCGGCGTTCCCTTTTTCTTTTATTTGGCGCGCAGGGAAAGGAGAGGGCTGTAATGAATGTAAAATCGAAAAAACCGCTGGCGGTCATGGCCGTTACGTTTTTGCTCATATGCATCGTCTTTTTTATCAGCTTAAACATGGGGGTGATCCGGATTGCGCCTCTTGATACGCTGCGTGTCTTTTTCGGACAGGGGGATGCCCGGGATCAGCTCGTTTTATTTGAATTCAGACTGCCGCGCATGGTGCTGTCATTGCTGGTCGGCGCCGGAATCGCGGTTTCAGGCGCGATTTTTCAAAGCGTGTCTCAAAATGACTTGGCGGAGCCGGGCATTCTCGGTATTAACGCCGGAGCGTCTTTGGCGGTCGTTCTGTTTATCTTCTTTTTCCAAGGATCAGTTGTTGATTTAAGCATGGCCGGTACATGGCTGCTTCCGGTGAGCGCTTTGGCGGGGGCTTTTCTGGCTGCGCTGCTCATCTATGTGCTGGCTTGGAAAAAAGGCGTTTCACCTGTCCGGCTCGTTTTGGTCGGGATCGGCGTCAATGCGGGGTTTAATGCGCTTCTCTTGATTTTTCAGCTGAAAATGGACCCGCGGGATTTCATGCAGGCGCTTGTATGGATTTCCGGTTCGATTTGGAACGCCAATTGGAAAATGGTGCTGTCTATTTTGCCGTGGCTGCTGGTTCTTTTACCGTTCAGCCTCTATAAAGCCAGGTATTTAAATGTGCTTCAGCTCGGTGATCAGCTGGCGGCGGGGCTTGGCACCCGGGTTGAAAAGGAGCGGCGCGTTCTGCTGATGTCCGCCGTTGCCCTGACCGCGTCATGTGTTGCGGCAGCCGGCGGAATCGCTTTTCTCGGACTCATTGCGCCGCATTTGGCCAGAAGGCTTACCGGGCCGCGCCACCAGACGCTTATCCCGGTTTCGGCTTTAATCGGAGCATTTTTATTTCTGCTTGCCGATACGCTGGCGAGAAATGTGCTTGCACCGTCGGAAGTTCCCGTCGGCCTGGTGATTTCCGTACTCGGAGCGCCGTATTTTGTATATTTGCTGATGAAAACGAAATAGAGGAAGGAGACTGCCGCGATGAACTCATTATCGGCGGAACAGCTTACTGTCGGTTATGGCGACCGTTTGATAGCGAAAGAATTGGATATCGCCATCCCGAAAGGAAAAATTACAACGCTGATCGGTCCGAACGGCTGCGGAAAATCGACGGTTCTCAAAACGATGTCAAGAATCATGAAACCGAAATCCGGCGCCGTCTATTTAAACGGACAGGCGATCATGCAAAAATCCACGAAGGACATCGCCAAGGAAATGGCAATTCTTCCGCAGACGCCTGAAGCGCCGAGCGGGCTGACGGTGTACGAACTTGTTTCTTACGGCAGGTTTCCGCATCAGTCCGGAATGGGCCGTTTGAGTGATAAAGACCGTGACATGATCAAATGGGCGCTTGAAGAGACGGGGATGGCCGAATTTTACGACCGGCCGATCGAAGCGCTTTCCGGGGGGCAGCGGCAGCGTGTGTGGATCGCCATGGCGCTCGCTCAAGAAACGGAGCTGCTGCTTCTTGATGAACCGACCACTTATTTAGATCTGGCCCATCAGCTTGAAATTTTGCAGCTGCTGGACAAATTAAACAAGGAGCAGGGCCGCACCATTTTAATGGTCATTCATGATCTGAACCATGCCGCCCGTTTTTCCCATTACATGATCGCCCTGAAAAAAGGGCGCGTCATCAAGGAAGGAACGGCGGAGGAAGTCATGACTCCCGGCATATTGGAAGACGTTTTTCAGATTGACGCACAGATTGTAAAAGATCCGCGCACGAACAAACCGGTCTGCTTAACCTACGATTTAATCCGGCATGAAAACGCAACGGTATGATGAAAAAAAACGCAGAGCCATTCCGGCCTGCGTTTTTTTATTGCACCCGGGGCTGATTTTGTCCGGAGACGCATTTATCCAAAACGAAAAAAACTCCCGCCACAATCAGCTCCTCCGTCGTTGACAGCCAAATCTTTTCAATCAGTTTATCCGTCGTATACGCGGTCATCCAGAGGAACAGCAGCTGAACGGTGCTGGCTAAAAGGAGAAAAGGCAGCCTGCCCGTCCCAAAAAAGGTAAAGCTATGTATCATCAGCCGCTCAAGCGGTTCAAAACATAAACCGAGAAGAATAAAAAGCACGGAAAAAAGCAGGACGTACGCCATCGATCCGTAGCTCGTCCCGGCTAATGAAAATACAGCCATCATCACGATAAAATACCCGAATAATACGGCAGCGGCTGCCAGGGCATACCGGAGCACCTGAAGAAATAACATTTTCGTCCCGTTTTGATTGATCATCTGTTCAGCTCCTTTTCACACAGAGGAGACTTGCAGAGACGGAACTCTGCAAGTCGGTGTGTATCTTCAGCATTTCTTTTTGACGACAGGGTGTTTCTCTTTTGAAAGAATATCCGTAAAGTCTTTGCCCAGATCCAGATGCTGCTGGACGAATTTCTCGGGGAGCATGGCAAGCCATTGGTTCAGGGACACATCGGCATAGTGGTCATCCTTGAAGATTTCCAGGAAGACGAGCGGCTCATCTCCCAAATTCTCCACATAGTGGCCCATTGCGAACGGAACGTAACCGACATCCCCGGCCTGATAGTTAAATGTTCTTGCATGGCCGTCCGATGCAAAAACCGTCATCCGTCCTTTACCGGAAATATAATACTGCCATTCATGCGTGTTCGGATGCCAGTGCAGCTCTCTCATTGCGCCCGGTTCGACCACGACAAGCGCTGAAGCGATTGTTTTGGACACTTTGAAGTTTGTGGAATCCGCGATATATACTTTGCCGCCATCCGTCTCAGCAGTCGGGCCTTCATCCAGCAGTCGGTAAGTGAACGGATAAGGCACTTCACCGTTCGGGCCTTCCACAATGTCATCTTTCAGCTTCCCGGGAACAGGCTCTTCAAAGATGTATTTTTCTTTCCCGGGCAGGCCGGCGAGGTCTTTTTCTGAAACCCCGAAGTTGTTGGCGATGACATCAAGCGGTGTGTGGGCAAGCCAGTCAGTCACTTGGAATGTGCTGTTTTCTGAGAAGGAACCGTCATCAAAAACCAAGAGGAATTCACAGCCTTCTTTCAGCGCCTGAATGGAGTGCGGCAGGCCTGACGGGAAGTACCACAGATCTCCTTCCTTCACGTCATCGATAAAACTGCGTCCCTGTTCATCAACAATCGTGACCCGCGCTTTGCCCGTCAGCATATATGCCCATTCCGCTTCTTTATGCCAGTGCAGCTCACGGATGGCGCCCGGTTTTAAACGCATGTTGACAGATGCCAGATTTTCAGAAATCGGCAGCTCGCGAACGGTCACCTCACGCGCGTATCCGCCCTTTTCCAGCCGATTGTGCACATCTGAGAAAGAGAATTTCATATTATCCACTGTGCCGTGATCCGTTTCCGGCGGCGTCAGCATATCCGGATTTTGGCGGTCTCTTTCAAGGTTGCGCGGAATCGTGACGGTCGCCCCTTTGTCTCCTCTGATCGGCTGCGGGATATTGCAGTTGTTTTCTTTTGACATGTAAATCGTCTCCTCTCAAGCTTTGTTTTTTCAGAAAGAGAATGTGAAAGGCCTTTCGTTTTCCCTTCTGCTTTGTTAAGTGATGCGTTCCGATGAAAAGTCAACTTCGAGTGAAAATTAATTTTTCATTTTCTGATCTTTCAGTTCCGTCATCAGTTCGATCAGGGCGTCAAACTTCTTCTCAAACCGTGTGAGAAGATACATGGCAATCAGAGCCGGAAAGCCGAGATTGCCGATCTGTCTGACCGCTTCTTCTATAAAAACCTGATCCATTATCAGCCACCTCCTGACTTGACCTGCAGTCATGTATATAAGTGAAAGAAAGAGCGGCTCCTGTAAACCTGATATCCCGGTTGAGGGTCTTTTTTTTGTTCCGGCAAAACCGGGACATAAGGAATACGGAATCTTAGTCGGAAAGGAGTAGTTTACTTTTTTTTGCTTTCTTTCATTTAATTTAAATAGGGGGCGGTTTTATGGACTATCAAGTTCTTTTACGGTCAAAATGCAAGGAAATTATGAAACATCCGATCGTTAAACATTTTTTAAGTGACCCAAAGCATTACGAGAAATTTAAAAATGTGCTGGAACATTCAGACGAGAAGGATGCAAAATCACTGGACGACCATTTTAAACAGTTTTATAAGGAAATCCGGATCATCAAATATATGAACTCTATGATCCGGATTTTCTCCATCGATTTTGACAAGCGCATCCGTAAAAATCAGAAGCGCTATCCGCTGACGGTGGATCAGCCGGAGGGAGGTGAAGCGCTTTCCTGTGAAATGGGAAAAGACGCGTATGAAGAGTTTCTGCGGAAGCAGGGGGATTTGAGCCAGCATGTCCAAAACCGAGATTTATACGAAGCGCTTCAGACGTTAACCGATAAACAAAAAAGCGTGCTGACGAATATTTATCTTCACGGAGCGACGATGAAGGAGATTGCCGAGTCGCTGGGTGAATCACGGCAGAACATTTCCAATATTCATAAAAAAGGGCTCGACAATCTCAGAAAGCAGCTGGACAAGCAAAAAAAAGGGGGAAAATAAGCAGTGAACGGGCCATTTGACTTCAACAAAGAGAACACAGATACCGACGAAATGGAACTTTTGATTTCGCGTTTTTCGCCAATGATAAAAAAAAAACTGAGCAATACATCATACCAGGAAAGAGAAGATCTTGAACAAGAATTGAAGATTAAAATAGTTGAAAAAGCGGACATGCTGTTATGCCAGGAAGTGCCGGGTTTTTGGGAATTTATTCTTCATCTTATAAATGAAAGCTCCTGACAAAAGCGGCGGAATGATGGATATTCCGCTCTGACAACGTGAGAAAAACGAGAAGAGATGTCCGGTCTCGTTTTTCTTTTCTGTTTCCCCGCAAGACCTCCGCACTAAAAAAGTACCAAATCTTATCCATATAATGATATGATGAAAAAAACAAAGAGAAAGGAACGTCCAAGTGGAAAATGCGTCAATTTTAATTGTAGACGATGAGAAGGCGATCGTTGATATGGTCAAACGCGTTCTCGTCAAAGAAGGCTATCACAACATTAAGACAGCCGGAAGCGCTGAGGAAGCGATCGAGTTTGTTAAACATGAAACCGCGGATCTGCTCGTGCTGGATGTGATGATGGAAGGCATGTCCGGTTTTGAAGCATGCACCGAAATCCGGAACTATACCGACGCTCCGATCTTTTTTCTGACTGCCCGTTCTTCTGATGCGGATAAGCTGTCAGGATTTGCATTGGGAGCTGACGATTATATAACAAAGCCGTTTAATCCGCTCGAATTGGCGGCGCGGATCAGGGCGACGTTAAAGAGAACCTATAAGCGCGAAGAGAAAACGGCGGTAAAGACGTATTCATACAGCCATTTTTCCTATTCACCGCAAAACGCCGAGCTGATCGTCGGGGGCGAGCCCGTCAGCTGCTCCGCACAGCTTCTGCAGCTGCTTCAATATTTCTGTGAACACCCTGATGTGGTGCTCTCAAAAGATCAGATCTATGAAAAAGTATGGGGATATCCGTCTTACGGCGACAACAACACCGTCATGGTGCATATCCGCAAGCTCAGAGAAAAGATTGAAAAAGACCCCAGCAATCCGTCCTATATTGTAACGGTGCGCGGCCTCGGTTATCGGTTTATTCCCGATCAAGGAGAAAAAGGAACCCGCTCATGAGAATGCGCGGAAAATTTCTGCTCCACTTTTTCGGACAGCTGCTGCTTGTCATCCTGCTGATGTCCGTTTTGGCCGTCGCTTCTTTCTTCTATTTGGATTGGCGTTTCAGCGAAGCGGAGGCCAATGCGGGACTGACCAAAGCGACGGCGGACTCGTTTGAAGCGTGGCTTGATAAAAACGAAGACGGCACATGGGATGTCGATGAGTTTTTAAAGATGTCGGTCAGAAAGCAGAAGGGCTGGCTGCAGATCATTAATGACAATGAAAAAACGGACTACGCGTACAGAGTGCCGAAAGACGTCCCGAGCCATTACAGCAGAAAAGACCTCTTATCCATTTACCAGTACCGGAATTTTGACAACTACAAGCTGAATTACTGGACGGTCACGATAAATGATGAGACCTATTTGATTCTGTTCGGCTGGAAATCCGCCAGTGAGCAGCTTCTCACTTACATCGAATCACAGGAGCCATCCCTCGCTTCCCTTTCTCAATATAAAAAAAGCACGATTGATTATATTAAACGGGAAAAAGGGGCGGTCTACCTTCTCGAAGACAGCGGCAGGCTGCTCGGGGATATCAACAGCACGAAAAAAGAACGGAACACCGTCAATGAGCTTGAATTGCTGAAATACAATTCCAAGCCGTGGAATTACAAACGGGAAATTTCTTTTAAAAGACTCGATAAAACGAAATGGATGGTCGCGTCGGTGCCGAACCCCGTGTACATCCCCGATCACGAGTTTAACAAATCATTTTTGAGAAATGTGATGAAAACCCTCTTCCTCTTGATCGGAATCCTGGTATTTATGATCTGCATCCTGACCATCTGGTACTCTTTCCGTTTCGGCTGGCCGCTGTTTCATACCATCAAATGGCTCGTCAATTTATCAAAGGGCCGGCTTGAAGAGCCGAAGAACCGCAAAGGACAGCCGGTCAGCAAAAACAAAAAAGGCAAAACAAAGCAGCCGTTCCGCTTTTTCGCCGAGATTTTCGAATCGATGGATCAGCTGACCGACACGCTGAAGCGGGATAAGAAAAACAGAGAAAAAATCCAGGCGACAAGGGAAGAATGGATCGCCGGGCTGAGCCATGACTTAAAAACCCCGCTGAGCACGATTTACGGCTACAGCATGATGCTTGAATCGAAGCAATACGACTGGACCCCGGAAGAAGTCAAAGAAATGGGGCAGATCGTCCGGGAAAAATCAGAATATATGTCCAAGCTGATTGAGGACTTAAACTTAACATACCGCCTCAAAAACGCGGCCCTCCCGATCGAACGGCGGCTGATCAACGTCGTGCCGTTTATCAGAAACGTCACGAACGATTTCACGAAAAACACGTTCTCGGAAGGCTATGACATCGCCTTTGAAACCAAAAAGGAAGACATTCTTTTCGCCATTGATGAAGCGTGGTTCCGCCGTATTCTGGAGAATCTGCTGGCAAACGCGGTTAAGCATAATAAGAAAGGGACCGCCATTCGGGTCATGCTTGAGGAATCAGCCGAACAGCTCATTCTGAAGGTGAAAGATAACGGAAGAGGGATGGACGACGAAACGATTCACCAGCTGTTTAACCGTTATTACCGGGGAACGAATACGAAAGGCCCGTCAGAAGGAACGGGACTCGGGCTCGCCATTGCCAAGGAGCTGGTACACCTTCATAACGGAACCATCCATGTCAACAGCAGAATCAGCGCCGGAACGGTGATTACGATTCTTTTTAAAAAAGATTGAGTTTGGACGCCGCTTTGTCGGGAATAACAATAGAAGACTGACAAGCAAAAGAGGTGTTCACACATGGAAGCAGCATTACGAGCAGATACGAGAGCGGTTATCGGAGAAGGCCCTTTATGGGACAAGGACAAGCAATGCCTGTACTGGGTGGATATACTGGGCAGCCAGCTCCATATCTTCACTCCGGCTGACGGAATCAACCGTTCTGTTAAATTCAAATCATTTGTCACGGCTCTGGCCTTGTATTCAAAGGAAGAGCTGGTGATGACGATGAAAGACGGTTTTTACCTGTACAATCTTCGGGAAGATACATTGACGAAGATGAAGCAGCCGAGAGACATGCGGGAAGATATCCGTTTCAATGACGCAAAATGCGACCCGTCCGGCAGATTATGGGCGGGAACGACGAGCATGGAAGGCAAAGAAGAGGAGGCTTCGCTGTACCGTCTGAATACGGACGGCAGCCTTGCCAAAATAAAAGACCAGGTCTCCACCTCGAACGGTTTGGATTGGGATCGGGACCGAAACCTGATGTACTATATCGACACTCCGACGCAGGAAATCGTCTGTTATGCATACGATCCTGAAACCGGAGCCGTATCAGATCCGAAAACGGTCTACCGCTTTCCGGAGTCGCAAGGATCTCCCGACGGAATGACCATTGACCGTGACGGAATGCTGTGGGTGGCTCTGTTCGGAGGCGGCCGTGCCGTCCGGATTGACCCGTTTTTGCATAAGGAAATTGCATCTATCGAAGTTCCGGCGAAATACGTCACCTGCTGCGCGTTCGGGGGCAGAGACTTGAACACGTTATACATTACGACCGCGACGGAAAAATTGACGGAAGCCGAAAGACTTGAGCAGCCGCATGCGGGCGGCCTGTTTTCAGCAGAGCTTGAGACGGGCGGCTGGGAGCCGGTT
Organism: Bacillus sp. IS1; assembly: GCF_032461585.1. NCBI lineage: Bacteria > Bacillati > Bacillota > Bacilli > Caryophanales > Bacillaceae > Bacillus > Bacillus sp. IS1. Next base: position 800,677 of record NZ_JAWCWR010000002.1, read on the forward strand.
CCGTTTGCAGGCATGATGTAAAAAAAAGCCCTGGCATATGGGGAAGTTCCCATTGTGCCGGGCTTTTTTGTGTTAAATGGAGCGGATGATGCCGCCTTCAACCCGCTGTGCGGTGCCGTTAATGGCAGAAGCCGCTGATGAAGCGAGAAATACAATCGTATTGGCAACTTCTTCCGGGGTTGCATAGCGCTGAATCAATGATGTCGGTTCATTCACTTTAAAATAATCCCGGACGAAGCTGTCCGTGTCTTCTCCGGCAGCCTTTGCGGCTCCTTCCATGTAAGAAGCGACGCCTTCGGTCCATGTCGGTCCCGGCAGCACGGAGTTGACCGTGACATTTGTGCCTTTCGTCATTTCCGCCATTCCCCGGGACAAGCTGATTAACGCCGTTTTCGTCATTGAATACGGAATCATTTGCGCAAGCGGTTTGACTCCGGCTTCACTGGAGATGTTCAGAATCCGTCCGCTGTTTCTTTCGAGCATTTGCGGCAGAAAACGCCGGCACAGGCGCACGGCGCTCATAACATTCACTTCAAAATACCGAGTCCATTCGTCATCAGACACCTCAGCGAAGTCCTTTACTTCAAAAAAGCCGAGATTATTGACGAGAATATCGACTTCCCCGATTCCGCCGGCGCGCTTGATCAAGTCATCCGCCTCATCCTGACGCGATAAATCCGCAGCGATGCCGTGAACCGTTCCGTAAGCGGAAAGCTCCTCAACCGTCCGTTCCACAGTTTCTTTTTTTCTTCCGTTTACAATCACCTCGGCGCCTTCGGCTAAAAAGCTTTTTGCCGCGGCTTTTCCGATCCCTGAAGTCGATCCTGTAATCAACACGAGCTTTCGTTCAAGCTGTAATTCCATGATAATCCTCCTTTTTACACCATTGTGTAACAGTATACATGATGAATTTTAGTGTGTACGAACAATTTGCTTTCATGCAAAAAGGCCGGATATACAAGCTTTAAAGACTTATAGTATAATTACTGCGAAAAAAGGATACGAATGTCAAAGAGACAATCGTTTACCATAATCAGGGGGAGTTAAAAGAATGAAGAAGATCACTGCCGTCTGGGCGGCGCTCTTGGTCACCGCCTTTGTGATCGCCGGCTGTTCCGGCGCACAGGAAGAAGGAAGCGCGGCCAAACAAAAAGCCGTCTCAACCGAAGCATTCCCGGTAACCATTAAGGATGCCGCGAACGAAAAAGTAACCATAAAGCAGGCACCGGAAAAAATCGTTTCCCTCATGCCGAGCAATACGGAAATTACATACGCGCTCGGACTGGGAGATAAGGTCGCAGGCGTCACGACAAATGATACATATCCGAAAGAAGCGGTAAAAAAACCGAAAGTCGGAGATATGAATGTGAACGCTGAAAAAGTCATCGCGCTGAAGCCGGATCTCGTGCTTGCCCACGCGTCCTCTATGTCCGCTTCCGCCGATGCGATGAAGCAACTGAAAGATGCGGGCATCACCGTCTTAACGGTCAATGATGCGCAATCGTTCCAAGACGTGTACAAATCAATCAGTATGATCGGAAAAGCGGCCGGCAAAGAAAAGCAGGCGGATAAGCTGATCAAATCGATGAAATCCGACCTTTCCGGCATAGAAAAGAAAGCGGCGGCCATTTCTGAAAAAGACGAAAAGAAAGTATTCGTCGAAGTGTCTCCTGACGGCTACACGACGGGGAAAGGTACGTTTATGAACGAAATGCTTGAAGATATACATGCGAAAAACGCCGCCGGCAGCCAGACCGGCTGGGTGCAATTGACGGATGAAGCGATTGTCAAAATGAATCCGGATGTCATCATTACGACAGACGGCGTAAAGGCCGCTGAAGTGGAAAAACGCGCCGGCTGGGGTGCCGTCAATGCGGTCAAACACCACAATGTCTATTCTGTTGATCCTGACCTTGTCACACGCTCAGGCCCGCGCCTTGTCAAAGGGGTCGAGAAGCTTGCAGAAAGCGTTTATCCTGAAACGTTTAAAAAGTAACCGCCCGCTGGCCTACACGGTCAGCCTGCTGTTTTTAGCCGTTTGTACGGCACTCGGCATTTCAATCGGCAGTCTGCATATTCCTTTATCCGACGTTTTTTGGATCGGGATCGGCCGGACATCCTCGGCTGACCCTATGAATGTAAATATTATGATGAATATCCGCCTGCCGAGAGTCGTTCTGGCTGCCCTTGTCGGAGCCGCGTTATCCATTGCGGGAGCGGCGTTTCAGGGACTTCTGAAAAATCCGCTCGCCGACCCTTATACACTCGGGGTATCTTCGGGAGCCTCGGCGGGAGCCGTTATCACCTTGTTTTTCGGCATTCAGATACCCGTCATCGGCCGGTTCACACTACCGGTTGTCAGCATCGCCGCAGCCATTGCGGTCATGGCGGCGGTTCTGTTTTTCAGCCGCCTCGTTCATGCGTCGATGTCGGTTTCGACACTCATTTTGACAGGCATCATCATGAATTCTTTTCTCGGAGCTCTCATTTCGCTTGTGATCGCTTTAACGGGCAATGATCTGCTCCCGATTGTCCGCTGGCTGTTAGGAAGCGTGTCAATGAGGGGCTGGGGCTATGTCGCGCTGTTTCTGCCTTTTTTTCTGGCCGGGACGGCGCTTCTGCTTATCAATGGCAAAGAATTAAACATTATGACTTATGGAGAAGAAAAGGCAAGGCTGTTAGGCGTCAGTACGGGAAAAAGAAAACTGCTGATGATCGCCGCCGGATCTCTGCTGACGGGAGGAGCGGTTGCCGTCTCGGGGACGATCGGATTTGTCGGCCTTGTCATTCCACATGTGACACGGCTTTTGTGGGGAACGGATCATCGCCATTTACTGCCGCTGTCAGCATTGACGGGCGCCGGGTTTCTCATTTTAGCGGATTTGTTTTCCCGCACCGTCATTGAGCCTGTCGAATTGCCGATCGGCATTATGACGGCTTTGGCGGGAGCGCCTGTATTTGCCTTGATTCTGCTTCGCCAGCATCATGGAGGGAAACGCTTATGATCAGGGTGAGCAGCCTGTCCGGCGGGTACGGAGGCCGGATGATTGTAGAAGATGTCAGTTTTACCGCCGGAAAAGGTGAATTTGTCGGCATACTCGGTCCGAACGGCTCGGGAAAAACAACGCTGATGAAATTGCTGACGGGAATGCTCTCTCCGTCAAAAGGCGAGGCGCTCGTCGCAGGCAGGCCTGTCGGCGGATACAAGCCGCGGGAGCTTGCGAAAATCATGGCCGTTTTGCCGCAGCATACGGAGCAAGCTTTTACATTTACCGTTAAGGAAACAGTGTCCTTCGGCAGATACCCGTATCAAAAAGGACTCTTCAGACAGATGGATCAACATGATGAAGACATTGTCCGGGAAGCGATGGAAATGACGGGCATCGACCGATATGCGCAGCAATCCGTCCGCAATCTGAGCGGCGGGGAGCGGCAGCGCGTCTATCTGGCGCAGGCGCTGGCTCAGCAGCCGGAGGTACTGTGTCTGGATGAGCCGACGACCTTTCTTGATCTCAAATATCAGAAAGACCTGCTTGATACGGTGAAGCGGCTGACGAGAGAAAGAGGCCTGACGGTCATCAGTATTTTTCACGACCTAAACGCCGCAGGCCAATATTGTGATCAGCTCCTGATGATGAAAGACGGACGCGCTTTTCCGAAGCAGACGCCGGATCAGGCTTTGAAAAAAGAGACGATTGAAGACATTTACGGCATCACTGTCAGCGCTGTTGCCCAGCAATCGTCGCCGAAACCGCTGATCGCTTTCATGCCGGAAGCGCGGGAGGAAAGAGAGCCTGTCAACGTTCCGTTCGCCTCTCTGATAAACAAAAGCGGAAATACCGTAACGCTTCATACAGAACGGCCGTTCAGAATGTTGACAACCGCATCTGACGGCCCGGGATTTTCGTGGAGCCGCCGGCTTTCCGGCTCAGCGGCCGCTGGTTTGATCTGCCGTACGTTTGATTCGGTCACAATTGCCGTGACTGCGCAGCATACCGTTTGGGTGCTGATCAGCGGACGTTTATCAGAACAGGGATTTGTACGGCTGTTAACGGCAGCGGCAGAAGCGAGAATGCAGGCTCTTTCCGGCAGACAGGCAAAAGGCGACATTGTCATTTGTGCCTTGCAGACAGGAGAGGCGATGGACGTCCCTCAAGCGGAAAGAGCCGTCAGAAGAGGAACCGCGGCATGTGTAAAAGCGGCGGAAGAAGGAGGAATACAACGATGAAGCTGTATACGAAAACCGGCGATAAAGGACAGACAAGCCTGATCGGCGGCAGAACGGATAAAGACAATCTGCGGGTTGAAAGCTACGGGACGATTGATGAGCTGAACAGCTTTATCGGGCTTGCGCTTGCAGAGCTTGATGATTGTGAGAATTGCGGTGATGTGAAAGCCGAACTCCGAAACATTCAGCATGAGCTGTTTGACTGCGGCGGCGACTTGGCGACGGTTTCTGAACATAGAAGCTATACATTAAGAGAGACATCTATTTTCGCATTGGAAGACTGCATAGACCGTTACACGGCTGAAGCGCCCCCGCTTGAGAAATTTATTCTTCCGGGCGGGCATAAGGCGGCTGCTCAGCTTCACATCGCGCGGACCGTCACGAGACGGGCTGAGCGTCTCGTCGTGAAACTGGGCAAAACAGAAGAGATAAACGATACGGTGATGCGTTACTTGAACCGCCTGTCTGATTATTTTTTCGCGGCGGCAAGAGCGATTAACGCAAGACAGGGCGTTCAGGATATAGAGTATGAAAGAAGCGCCGCGGTATTCCGTGATGATGAATAACGTTTTGTTCAGCCGGCAGCAGCAAGCCGGCTGTTTTTTTATAGAGATATCCATCAATTGAACCTTTATTGACAGGAGGAAAATGTATCTTATGAATTATTGACTGAAAAATTAAAAAATGAGATATTATAAGAAACATTGTAAAATAATGGGGGATTTGATAGATGGATACATATAATAAGAGCGAGAGCATCTGGAATAAAAATTTCACCCTTCTGTTTATCTCAAGGCTGGTTAAATTGTCGGGCGACGGTTTTGCCTTTAATTCCATTCTGTGGTTTTTGATTTTTGACGGGGAAGGCGCGATCGGCACGTCCCTGCTCATTGCGGTCACGTTCCTTCCGGAGGCGATGCTGGCGCCGATTACCGGGCCTTTTATGAAGCAGCATACGCTGAAATTCTGGATGTATTTCTCCGACCTCACGCGCGCGGCGGTCGTGCTGATTATTCCGATCTGTTATTTTAACGGTTTTTCTCCTTTATGGTTTGTCATGCTTCTCATGATTGTGCATTCAGCCACGGGAGCCGCTTATAATCCTGCATCCATCTCGTTAATCCCCAATATTGTCAGAGAAAACAGCCTGCAGAAAGCGAATGCGGTCATCCAGTCATCAGGCCAGATCGTCAGGCTTGCCGCCATTACGCTGAGCGGGGTGTTCTTAACATTTATCAGTCCCGCTTATTCTTTGTTTATCGCTCTTATATTCTATCTTCTATCAGGTTTTCTCGTACTCTTTATGTCATACCAAGTCCGGCATGCCAAACAGGATACAGTCGCCGTCAGACAGCGCGGGACGTACTTCGGAAGGCTCAAACGGGGTTTCGTTCTGGTCAGGAAACACCAGATTTTATACCCGCTCGCCATCTATTGTATCTTCATGAATTTTGCGGCCGCTCCGTGGGAGGCGCTCTCTGCCGTTTATGTCGCCGAAGATTTAAACATGCCGCCGATCATCTACTCGCTTTTGAAAGCGACAGGAACGGGCGGAGCCTTTTTAATGGGTTTTATTTTGGCTAAGGTGAAGGTGAACAAATACGGTCTCCTGTTTGTGTCAGCGGGAATCATAGAAGGGGCGGCATTTTTTATCACCGGCCTCAACACTTTTCTGCCGCTCGTCTTCCTCGCCGCGTTTGCGTTCGGATCTGCCGTCAGCGCGATTAATGTGCCGGAATATACGATTATTCAGACGTCTGTGGACCATGATGACCAGCCGCAAGTCTATGCCGTCATCCATATGATCTCAAACATATCCATTCCGCTCGGCGCGGTTCTTTGCGGGTACGCGGCTAACGCCTTCGGTCCCGGAAAAGTCATTGCCGCCGGCGGTCTCGTTGAAGTCCTGTCCGGTCTCGGAATATTGTTCTTTACGAAGCTGGCCAAAGCCGAACGCTCAGATCTCATCAGGGAAAAAGAAGCGAGCATCAGAATATAGATTTTTCGTAAAACGCCCTGCGCCGTCCGGTGCAGCGGCGTTTTTTTATGCGAAGGTCCGGGGGCTTATACGACTCCGGTCTGATATGAAAATCAATCTCTGACTCGTTTTGCCGGCCGCGGGATTTGTTTATAGTAAAGACAAGGAAAACGAAAGGAGGATCTGCATGAATATAAATGGTAAAACGGCAGGCGGCTTTCTGCTGATTGTGTTCGGACTTTCTGTCTTTTTCGGAGGAGGCCATTTCGCATTTATCATCCCGCTGGCGATCGGAGGCCTGATGCTTTACTGGGGAATCAAACGTTTTTCAAAAGGCCGGGCGGTATCGGGTATCATCGCGGGCGTCATCGGAGCTATGATTCTCGTCGGTTCTCTTCCATTTATCGTTGCGATCGGACTGGCCGGCGCCATGGTGTATTTCGGGTGGAAGATGATGAAGCAGGGCGGCTCAGACACCGCTTCCCGCCAGTATGAACCGGAAGCGGCATCACCGGGCTATCAATCCGGATTTGACTCTGAGTGGGAAGAATTTCTGAAGAAAAAATAAGGAGGAAGACAAAATGGTCTTAAAAAGAATAAGAAATATGTTCGTCGCATCTGTTAACGAAGGGCTTGATAAATTAGAAAATCCGAAAGTCATGCTGAATCAATATGTGCGTGATATGGAAAGTGACATCGCCAAGGCGAAACAAACGATTGTCAAACAGCACACGATCGTCCATCAGTTTAAGAAAAAACAGGAAGACGCCTCCGAAACGGCGGCAAAACGGAAAAAACAGGCTCAGCTTGCTTTTGACGCCGGGGAAGAGGAGCTAGCGAAAAAGGCGCTGACTGAAATGAAATACCTTGAGGGAAAAGCGGCCGAACATGAAAAAGCGTATGAGCAGGCGAAAACACAGCTGGCAGAGCTGAAAGAGCAGCTGGAAACTTTAGAAACGCGCCTCCGCGACGTAAAGGATAAAAAACAGGCGCTCATCGCCCGCGCGAACGCGGCAAATGCGAAGGAACATATGAACGCTTCTTTCGACAAAATTGACAGCGAAAGCGCCTACAGAGAGTTCCTTCGAATGGAAAGCCGCATTGAAGAAATGGAAGTCCGCGTTAAATACGGCACTTCAGCTGAGGCGAACACAGAATACAGCCGCTCCCAATATTCAGATGAGGTGGAAGCTGAGATTGAAAAAATGCGCTCGCTTTCTCTGGAAAAAACAGAGCGTCAAAAAGCGGCTCATGAATAATGTGCACAAGGGAAGATCGGCGCGTTTACGCCTCTTCCCTATACGCACGTATCAATTCTCCGGCTTTTCCTTTATAATAAAATGAATGAAAAAGGATGGAACGTAATGAAGCGTAAGATTGCCAAAGGACTGATGGCGGCGTCCGTTCTGATCTGCTGTCTGTTTTTGGTGAAAGAAGTGTTTGCCGGGCGTTTTTTTCCGCTGTACGAAACAGAAGCGGAATCGGCAAGCATACCGCCGCGTGCCGTCAACAGCCTGTCGGTTTCATCGGAACAGACGGATGTGAAAATCATCGCGGAAGCGCGGAATGATATCGCGGCAAACATGACGGGACCGGCGGGGAAAATGTTTGTCCAAAACAGGGGAAAGACCCTCAATCTTAAAGCGAAGGAGAAAGGGTTCCAATTTCTGAATCTCTTTCAGCGCCCTCTGCTGATTGTCCGCATTCCGTATGATTATCATCGGGACATCACCGTCCATACATCAAACGGCAGCATTGCCGTCGACGGAAACAAGGGGCTGTCTCTTGCGCACCTCGGCGTCCGTTCTGTAAGCGGGAATATGTCGCTGAAGCACGTGAAGACGGATGTGTTTGAAGCGAAGGGGCTGTCGGGCAATCTCACAGCAGCAGGCCTTGCGGCAAAAACGGGGGATGTCCGCTTATCCTCGGGACATGTCGGGCTTCAACATGTGGCGGGGGCCCTTGACGTGCGGGTCGCTTCCGGCAGTGTCGACGCCTCGCTTGAGACGGCGGATGCTCCCGTATCCGTCAGGCTTGCGAGCGGCAGCGCAGCGATCACCCTGCCGAAAGACGGAAGTTTTACGGTGAACGCCGAGACGGCAAGCGGAAGGATTCAGCCGTCTTATTCCTTTGAGAAAACGAGGAAGGAAGGCGGGGCATTTACCGGCATGAAAGGCAGCGGCGCCAGGCCGATTGATATAAAGGTGACGAGCGGCAATATTGCACTGCAATAGTCAAGGAAAGGAGGGGCAAGCAGCTGATGGCAAAAAAACAGATTCTCGGACTTATCATCGCCTTATTAGGCGTCAGCATGTTTTTGCGTATTATCGGCATCGGCGACTTCTTATTTTGGCCGCTCTTTTTTCTGATCACAGGCTATATTTTCAATAAATATTCCCGCGGCTGGCTCGGCTCCGTCCTGTATATCTTCGCCGCTTTTTTATTTTTGAGAAACCTGTTCAGCGCCACCTTTAACCTGTTCGGCTATGCCTTCGCCGCCTTTCTCATCTACGCGGGCTACAGGCTCCTGAAAGGAAAGCGCGTGTATGAACATAAAGAGAAGAAAATCAATCTTGAAAAAGAAGAGCAGCCAAAGCCTTCCGCCCAGACGGAAAGCAGACAGCCGGACCTCCGCAGCTTTTTTATCGGCGAGCTCCGGATGATGAAGGACCCGTTTGAGCTGAATGATTTAAATGTTTCCGGATTCATCGGCGATGTGAAAATTGATTTGTCAAAAGCGATGATTCCCGAAGGAGAAAGTACGATGACCATCAGCGGTGTCATCGGCAATGTCGATGTGTACGTCCCGCCGGATATCGAAGTGTCCGTCAGTTCATCGGCTTTTATCGGCGATATGAACCTGCTCGGCTCTAAGAAAAGCGGCATGAGCCCGAATCTGTATAAAGTATCGTCTGAGTACGGCGACTCGCCGCGGCGGATTAAAATTTCAATTTCGTTATTCATCGGCGATGTGGATGTGAAGTATTTATGAGGAAAAAATTACTCGCCAATATTCAGTGGCGCGCCATGCGGATGACCGCGGGACTCAGTCTGCTCCTTTGCGCGGTGTTTATTACGCTGATGCTGCTGTATTACGGGCTTGATCCGATGCTGCTGTTTTCTTCCGGCTGGTTCGGTATTCCGTTTGTGGTCATCCTGCTTTTGGCGTCTCTTTCGGCGGGATTGATTTCCGGTTATGTATACGGCGGCCGCCTGAAAACAAGAATGGATACCCTGATTGAAGCGGTTTTGAAATTTGAAAACGGCAATTTTGCTTATCGGGTGCCGCCGCTCGGCGATGATGAAATCGGTCTGGCGGCAGATCAGCTCAACGAAATGGCCAAGCGGGTCGAGCTCCAGGTCACATCGCTGCAAAAGCTCTCCAACGAACGGGCGGAATGGCAGGATCAAATGAAAAAATCGGTCATCACTGAAGAACGCCAGCGGCTGGCGCGCGATCTGCACGATGCCGTCAGCCAGCAGCTCTTTGCCATTTCTATGATGACATCCGCCGTTTTAGAGCAGGTGAAAGATGCGGATGACAAAATCGTCAAACGGATTCGCATGGTTGAACATATGGCGGGGGAAGCGCAAAACGAGATGAGAGCGCTGCTATTGCATTTGCGGCCCGTCACTTTAGAAGGAAAAGGCTTAAAAGAAGGGCTGATTGAGCTGTTAAAAGAGTTCAAAGCGAAGCAGCCGCTGGATATTGAGTGGGACATCAGCGATACGGGTGTGTCAAAAGGCGTTGAAGACCATCTGTTCCGCATCGTGCAGGAGGCGCTTTCCAACGTTTTCAGACATTCAAAGGCGACCAAGGTCACCGTCAGGCTCGGCGCGAAACATCAAAAGCTGCAGCTTAAAGTCATTGATAATGGGGCGGGTTTTACGATGGATCAAGTGAAAGCATCCTCATACGGCCTGCATTCCATCAAGGAAAGAGCGAGTGAAATCGGCGGCATAGCGGAAATTATCTCCGTAAAGGGAAAAGGCACGCAGATCGACGTGAAAGTCCCGATTTATCAGAAAACAAAAGGAGAGAACGACAGTGATTCGAGTGTTACTGATTGATGATCATGAAATGGTCAGGATGGGTCTGGCCGCATTTTTAGAAGCACAGCCGGACATTGAAGTCGCCGGTGAAGCATCAGACGGGCAGCAGGGCGTCGATCTGGCCGCAGAGCTTTTGCCGGATGTGATTTTAATGGACCTTGTCATGGACGGCATGGACGGCATTGAAGCGACAAAACAGATCTGCGCGAAACTCAATGACCCGAAAATCATCGTGCTGACGAGCTTTATTGATGACGACAAAGTGTATCCGGTGATCGAAGCGGGAGCGCTCAGCTATTTGCTGAAAACGTCCAAGGCGGCAGAAATAGCCGAAGCCATCAGAGCGGCTGCCAAGGGCGAACCGAAGCTTGAATCGAAGGTGGCGGGAAAAGTGCTGTCAAGGCTGCGCCATTCAGAGAATCAGCTTCCGCATGAAACGCTGACAAAAAGAGAACTGGAAATCCTCTGTCTCGTCGCGGAAGGCAAGACGAATAAAGAGATTGGTGAAGAGCTGTTCATTACGATTAAAACGGTAAAAACCCACATTACGAATATATTGTCAAAGCTTGATGTCAGTGACCGCACGCAGGCAGCCGTATATGCCCACCGCAATCATCTCGTGACATAAGAAAAGGAGAGCGGCGCCAGCACACTCTCCCGAAGACAGGGTCATTGGGACATTCCCTTTGTTCCGAAATCCCTGATGGCGACTTTGACTTTGTATTCAATATCCGATTCACTGAAGTGATGGTCCCAGTCAGAGGATATCTTTTTCCATTTATCGGGATAATGAATCCGGACTTGATCGCCTAACCCGGTAATATCCACTTTCAACTCATGCTGCATGTAATCAATGAATGCCATGACATCTGAATGAATGCTGCGTTTTACCGCGTTTTTGATTTCATTTATATAGGACTCCTTGAAGGAATCTTCTTTCGGATTCCAATCCTCAGACAGACGGCCTTCAACAAACCGGGTGACGATAAACTTGAATTTTCCGTGTTTATATTGTGTTTTCACATTATATTTGCTGGAAAATACTTCGAAGGATAAATAATGATTGTCATGCTTTGCAAACGTGACGCCCCCCTTTACCGTGCCTGTGAACAGGTTCATATTCTGGACTTGTAAAGGCGTTAAATTCGCATACCAGAATTTATTTTTAATAATGGTAGCGCCCCAGATTTCCAGTCTGCTGCCCACTTGGCGCACTTGAGGAAGGGCAAAGGTCTCGCCTTTGGCGATTTTCTCGGATATTTCCCCCAATGTCACGGGCTCCATCATCCGGATGGTGACCGAATTATTCTCCGTTAAGTCATAGATCGTATTTGACGCAGGTTCTCCCTGGTCACTGATTTTGAAAATATCTTTCGTTTTATCCGGCACCGTCATCACATTGCAGCTTCTTCTCGTACCGTTGTCCCTGATAAATTGGTTCATCAATGCGTCAAGCGGAATGTTATCCTTTAACAGCGCTTCGGAAAACAGCATGATACGCAAGTGCTGGGAGAATGCGGGGTGATTTTTTAACGATGCCGTTCTTAATGCTTGATGGACGGTTTCCCCGGGAGTGGAAGTTACTTTTGTCGTATCGCCTGACGACGACTGCTGGGAACTTGCTTTTTGCGGAACCAGAATCTGCTGTGTCACTTCCACATTTTCTTCCTCGGGTTTATCGAGCCCGACCCCGATAACGAGGCTCAAGTCTTCTATATTGCGGCTGTCCCAGCACCCGGCCAAAAGCAATGTGCAAAGCATGATTACGATGTATTTCTTCATTGCGCTTTTTTCACCTTCCTTTTCACAGCGACGACTCCAAACATCAGTAAAGGCAGCAAAAAGAAAACCAAGAAGATATAACCGAGAATATCACTGAACATCAACAGTTTGTTGCCGTCTTTTGGCATCAATGATCCGAAGAATGTCGCGATCCCAACGAAGATGATGCCTTTTTTCTGCTTCAGCCCGAAAATTTTATTAAGAGCTGATGTCGCGAAATACCCGTACGAGACATAGGTGGCGAAAAATTGGATGATCCAGACAACAAGCAAAAAGGACTCGAACCTTTCAATAAAAAGCCCTTTGATTTCAAATGATTGAAAGAGCGCGATCGTAGGCCAGATCATTGTTTTGACATCTTGGGTGGTTAAGGCGCCGACGACGAGTACGTAGGTAATGATGTATAAAATAATCGGGATGCCAAAGCCCATGGCCGATACGCGGAATGTGTGCTTTTTATTTTTGAGGTACTCGGGGAGAAACAGCATAATCTCAATTCCCAAGAAGGAAACAGAAACGACGGTCAAGGAAGCCATAACGGGAGAAAACCCCTGCCCGAGCACCGGCCGCAGGTTGTCCAGATCAAATATTTTAAAGCTGAAAGAAAACACCACCAGCAAAATAATGATCGTAATCGTTAAATAGAAAGGAAAGAGCCTGCCGATATCGCTCATGCCGCCGATAATTAAATAAACGGAACAGGCGATAAAGATAAACAGCGTGACCGGCACGGGTGTTCTTTCCAATAAAAAGAACTTGACCATTTCCGCCATCGCCCGGGCTTCGAAGCTGGCGACTCCTATAAAATAGAGACAGATCATAAGATTGACGATATTTCCCGCCCATTTGCCGAGTCCTTCATTCATATAATCAAATAATGATCCGTACTGATGCTTTTTCATAATGAGCGTATTGAGATAAATCAAAAAGATAAAGATGACGCCTTCCAGACATAACGCGATCCAGCCGTCCGGCGAATTTGCCCTTGATGACAGCGCCCGCGGCATGGTGAGGAGTCCCGCGCCGAGCATCGTGTTTGAAATCAACGCTGTCCCTTGATAGCTTGTAAGCTTATTGTGAGTTGTTTTCTGGCTCATTTACGTTTTTCGCCTCTTTTGGTTGATTTTTAATAGGGAGACGGAGAATAGAGTCGTTTGCGTTTTTTAAGCTGAAAAATCCATTCGGCGAGAAATACGGAGAACCGAAGCTTCGCTGTCTCGATAAATGAGTGTAGATCGCCAGCATAAATAAAATCATGCCGTACAGCCCGAAAGCTGCCGCGGTAAACATCGAAATGAAACGGAGCACACGGAACGACAGACCCATCCCGTACTGCGGCACCGTAAATGAAGCGAGCGCGACAATGCTGACCACGATGACCATGATGGAGCTGACAATATTCGCTTCAACGGCCGCCTGGCCGATGACAACTCCGCCCACCAATCCGATCGTCTGGCCGAGCGGGCTGGGAAGCCTCAAGCCCGCTTCTCTCAGCAGCTCTATCGTAATTTCCATTACCATCGCTTCAATGATAGGCGGGAAGGGAACGTTTTCTCTGTTCGCCGCGATGGTGACTGCAAGCGACGTCGGCAGCAGCCCTTGGTGAAACGAAACGAGGGCGATATAAATGGACGAAAAAAACAGCGTAATAAAAATAGACGTAAACCGCAGCACCCGGATGAGCGAGGCGGAAATCCACCGTTCATAATAATCATCGGGAGACTGCATTAAAATTCCTAAAGAAGCCGGGACCACCAGCGCAAACGGCGAATTGTCGACAAGGATGGCGACGCGGCCGTTGAACAAGGCGGAAGAGACTTTATCAGGCCGTTCCGTATTTTGTATTTGCGGAAAGGGCGAATACTTATTATCCTCAATAAGCTCCTCAAGCGTTCCGGAATCCTGGATATCGTCCATCTTCACTTCGCTGAGGCGCTTTACAACATCGCTGACGACAGACGGGTCCGCCTTATCATCTATGTACATGACCGTGGCGTATTTTAACTTATTTTCTCCGATCGGAACCTTTTTCGTTTTCAGCTTCGGATGGTTCGTGCGCTGCCTGATCATGGCGACGTTTGTATCAGAATCTTCTATGAAGGCGATTTTCGGACCTCTTACGACCTTTTCGGATGTGGGTTCATTCACGCTTCTTTTTTCTCTTTTTCCCGTGGACAAAATGTAAACGCTGTCAAGTCCGTTAATAAACACGGCGCATTTTCCACGCAGAATGGAGATGACTGCTTCCTTCGACGTAAAGACGGGGCGGGCGTCGATCTTATCAAGACGTTTCGTCACCGTATCCAGCGTCAGAGTGTCTTCCTCCCGAAGCAGCGTTTCCATCGCCTCTTTTATTTTGTCTTCGTCGTTCATTTCACTCAGATACATATAATAAAAAACAAGCCCGTTCGGAAGCATCTTTTTATTTTGAACCAGGTCATCATTCTGCTCTACGTGGGGAAGCACCAGTGCCAGATTAACGTGTATGTATTCCTTGAATTCCGATTGCGCCATCGACAGTCACCCGCCTTCCAATCCTTAATTGAGGTTATCTTTTCCTGTTAAAAAAATGATATACTATGATAAAGTATTTAATGGTACAAGTTTTTTTATGAAAGCGGAGGAGAGATGTGGCACAAGTCAGACTGGCAGGAAATGCCGAAGAAATTGAACAGCTCATCAAATCATTTGAAGCGCATTACGAAGTGGCTTACACGTCGAAAGAATACCGTAAAACAAATCCGAAGTATAAATACTCAAAGGATTCGCGCGTCTATCTTGAGCTGAAATTAAAAACGGCCAAGGCCGAAAAATAAAAAGGGTTTCATCTGTTACTGGCGAATAATACTCAGGGTGAAGCAACTGTTATGGAGGGATACATAAATGGACTACAGAATTGAAAAAGACACCATGGGAGAAGTTAAAGTTCCGGCAGATAAATTTTGGGGCGCTCAGACACAGCGCAGCAAAGAGAACTTCAAAATCGGTTCAGAGAAAATGCCTCAGCGTGTTGTGAAGGCGTTTGCAATATTGAAAAGAAGCACAGCGATCGCCAACGAACGCCTCGGCAACTTAGAGTCTGAAAAAGCACAGGCGATTGCCGCTGTATGTGACGATGTTTTAAACGGCAAATACGACGATAACTTTCCGCTCGTTGTCTGGCAGACGGGAAGCGGCACGCAAAGCAACATGAACATGAATGAAGTGGTGGCCAACCGCGCGACTGCTTTATTGAAAGAAAAAAATTCCGAGCTGAAGATTCATCCGAATGATGACGTTAACCGCAGCCAAAGCTCAAACGATACATTCCCGACGGCGATGCACGTTGCGGCGGTTCTTGCCGTATATGAGCAGCTCGTTCCGGCGCTTGATCAGCTGCGCGCGACGCTTGATGAAAAAGCGAAAGCTTATCAGGATATTGTGAAAATCGGACGCACGCATTTGCAGGACGCCACTCCGCTGACGCTCGGACAGGAAATCAGCGGCTGGGTATACATGCTTGACCGTTCGAAAGAAATGATTCTTGAGTCAACGGAAAAAATCCGCGCGCTTGCCATCGGAGGCACGGCAGTCGGCACGGGAATCAACGCCCATCCGCAGTTCGGTGAATTCGTCGCGGAAGAAATCACAAAAGTAACGGGGCAGACATTCAAGAGTTCGCCTAACAAATTCCATGCGCTCACAAGCCATGATGAAATCACTCACGTTCACGGCGCGTTAAAAGCATTGGCTGCCGACCTGATGAAGATTGCCAACGATGTCAGATGGTTGGCCAGCGGCCCGCGCTGCGGAATCGGCGAAATCGTCATTCCTGAAAATGAGCCGGGAAGCTCTATCATGCCGGGCAAAGTCAACCCGACGCAAAGTGAGGCGCTGACAATGATCGCCGCGCAAGTGATGGGAAATGACGCGACAATCGGATTTGCGGCCAGCCAAGGAAACTTCGAGCTGAATGTCTTCAAACCGGTTATTATTTATAACTTCCTCCAGACCGTGCAGCTGCTCAGTGACGGAATGAATTCCTTCCATGACAAATGCGCTGTCGGTATTGAGCCGAACCAAGAGACGATTCAGGAAAATCTCTCTAACTCATTAATGCTTGTTACGGCGCTTAACCCGCACATCGGTTATGAAAACGCCGCGAAAATCGCCAAGCTTGCCCACAAAGAAGGCCTGACGCTGAAAGAAGCGGCATTACAGCTGAACCTTCTGACAGAAGAACAATTTAATGAAATGGTGCGTCCGGAAGATATGGTGCACCCGAAAGCATAAAAAGAAAGAACGGCTGCAGTCATTGCGGCCGTTCTTCTAAATAAACTGCTGTTTCAGTAAAAATCTGAGCTGTTCTGCATCTTCAGCCAGCAGGTCGGATTCCTTCAAATTCAAAATCATTCCTTTGATGATTGCCGGTTTCGGCGACTTTTTCTTCATTTCCGCTTCCAGAATATCCAAGCTCTCGGTGAATTCAGATGCTTGCGCCTTGTCCATCGTGCCGATGCGCGTGCGGAGGGTCTGCAAGATCGATTGGCTTAAAGGATCGGGCTGCCCGTTATGAAGGGGCCCAAACAGTGAGCTTGCCTCATCAAGAGAAATAAACGCTTCATCATGTCTGTCCGCCATTCCGTTTACGATGTCATCAATTCTGTGAATCACGGTATTTGCCAAAAGCGAAGGCTGTACGGACCGGCCGGTCAGAATGAGATATTCAAGATACATCTGACTGATTCCTTCTATTAAAAAACAAAGCTCGGCTGTGTATGGTTCAGCTTTTTCTCCGTAAATAGCAAGAAGACTGTCGATATGAAACTGCAGGATCGACCGGCGGATTCTCTTTCCGCACTGCGCCGCTTCTTCGGTATAAGGAAGTGAACCGTCTTTCATCTGCATGGTAATAAAATCCTGATGGGCGAGAATCGATTCGTAAAACACCGCAAGCTGTTTTTGATAAGCGGCTCTCGGGCTGTCACCCTCCGTTTGGATCGTCGTGATTCGGGTAAACGTTTTATCATAGTAGTAATTCAGCATGGATAGAAGCAGTGCTTCTTTGGAAGGAAAGTATAGATAAAAAGCGCCTTTTGAGATTTTGCATTCATCGGCGATTTCCTGAACCGATGTAGATTTGTACCCTTTTCGGGCAAACAGTTTAATTGCTGCTTCAATGATCAGCTTTTCTTTTTCCTTCAATGGTTCCACCCTTTCGGAGCCAGGAGGCTGGCTTGTGCTTCTTATGTATGACTATATGGTCATATTGATATTCCGTAAATTTAACCTGATTGTAACTTGTTTTTTTGTTTTGTTTTATTTATATTATAAAGTGAGCTGACCGAATGGTCAAAGTTCTGGCGAAAGGGTGAATCTGAAAATGAAAGAATTAGATGAAATGATCAGCCGCTTGCGAAACAGAGGAATTAAAGTCGAAAAGGTGAAATATCCGAAAAAGACAATTTGTGAAAAGAAATGGGTTCATCAATGCCAAAAACCGCTGAAAACAAACTACAGAGATTTTAACGGCTACTCCTTCACATAAAAAAAGACTGCAATGAAACATTACAGTCTACTTTGGTACGATAATTCGGTAGATTACACCCGATTGGCCATTTTCAATTGAAATTGATGCTTTATGCAGGGTTAAAATCCGTTTTACGATGCTGAGTCCTATGCCGAACTCGCCTTTCTTCCCTTTATTAAAAGGCTCGTACAAGCTGGATAGCATCTCATCCTCAATCGGAGGCCCGTCATTTTTAACCGTCATGACAATCTGCTGCTGATTTTGGCTGATCCGAATGTGAATCGCCGTTTCTGCATAGCGGATTTGATTTTCGAGAATGTTTTCAAGAAGTTTGCTCCATTGTTCCGGATCACCGGGCATCATTAATGCATCTTCTGTATCAACGGTCCACGATAATTCCTTCCGGGCCCATTTGAGCCGTTCAATGACTTCTTCCGTGACCTTCACAATGTCAAATGTCTCATGGTGCACCCGCTGCTTCATTAAATAATCAAGCTTCGTTAAATATAATAAATCCTTAATTTTCTTCTCAAGTTTTTCTGCTTCGCCTTCAATGACATCAATTGTGGTTTCCAGATCCCCCTTAGGAAAAATCCCGTCCTTTATTGATTGAGTATAGCCCCTTATCACCATAACAGGCGTTTTTAAATCATGAGAGATATTTTGCAGGAGTGTTCTTTCCGTTTCATCCTTTTGCACCAGCTTGCTCCGCATGTCTTCAATGGTATGGCCTAATTTTCCGATTTCGTCTTTCCTGTCGACGATGACCGGATCATCCCAATCCTGTTTTGAAATCCGTTTGACATGCTTCTCTAAGGAAACGAGCGGGCGCGAGAGATATTTGGCAAGCCAAATCGCCGGAATCCAGCTTAACAAAATCACGCCGGCAATGATAAAGAGCAGCTGCTTGAACAGGGTGAATGCCAGATCATCACGATAAGAATCAAGGGCGTAAGACAGCATCATCGCATCCTGGCCGTTAATGGTGAGGCCTTTTTTAATGACGAAAAATACTTTTTCACCGCTGATGTCCGCGCTGTATCGTTTCGTGACGCTGTGCTGGCGGCCCGCGAGCTTGTACACTTTATGGATAAAGGAAGAAGAAAAGTAGTTCAAGTCTTTGTCACTGGCCGATTCCTCCCGTTCAGGCAAAAGAACGTGCTGAACGGATCGGAAAGTCGTCGGAGCGGTCGCATCTTCGCTGTAATATCCCCGCTCGATCGATCCGGGCAGCCGGTACTCCGTCAGTACATGCTGTTCATTTTCAATGG
This sequence comes from Bacillus sp. IS1, assembly GCF_032461585.1. Taxonomy (NCBI): domain Bacteria; kingdom Bacillati; phylum Bacillota; class Bacilli; order Caryophanales; family Bacillaceae; genus Bacillus; species Bacillus sp. IS1. The sequence continues at coordinate 819,498 of NZ_JAWCWR010000002.1, forward strand.
TCGTATACGTTTCATCCGTGAAAAAGTTACGCAGCGTATTTGAGAACAGCACGAGAAGCAGAATCGAAATGGCTAAGAGGATGCCTGAGATGACCACCCATATTTGAAAAGCAAGCGGCTTATTTTTCATGACGTCATCATCCTGTAGCCGAATCCGTAAATGGTCTCAACCTTTAACTCCGGCATTTTTTTCCGCAGCCTCCGCACAAGATCATCGACCACCCGGTCAGTGCCGAAATAATCATGGCCCCATATTTTCAGCAGAATATCTTCCCTGGAAAAGGGGTGTCCTTTATGGTGAAGAAATAAAAGCAGCAGATCAAATTCCTTAGACGTCAAATTGACCAGGCTGCCGGTTTCATCATAAACCTCTCGGGCATCTTCGATCACATTGTAGGAAGAAACGGTGATGCCGGTTTTCTTTGCGGCGGGCTGTTCTTTATACACGAGCTCCAGCAGCTTCTGAACCCGTATAATGAGCTCTCTCGGCAAAAAAGGCTTGGCGATATAATCATTGCTTCCAAGCTCTAACCCGAGGACTCTGTCAATATCGGCATCCCGCGCGGAAATGAAAATGACGGGCACATCGGGATCTTTTTCTTTTATTTCTTTTATCAATGTATAGCCGTCCGTATCCGGAAGCATGATGTCGAGAATCCACAAGTGGGGAGACGGCTGCATCTGCTTTCTGGCATCTTCGCCTTTTGTGAAAGATGTAATGTTCCAGCCTTCATTCTCTAAATATTTTGTGAGCAGTTCATTCAGGTTATCCTCATCTTCAACTAGATAAATGGTGTATGACAAGGCATTTCACATCCTTTCAACGTCATTATACTAGTTTTAACACACTCAAGCCGCATTTTCATAATTTCACATATTCTTTTCATTTTTATCCCACAATGTTTGTTTATGATGTGTATAAGGGAAGAAAGGAAGAAAAAAAGCGGGGAAGATAACATGTTCAAACACATTTTGTTTTGGAGCTTTGCTTTTCTCCTTATTATTGGGACAATAGAACTTGTACATGCGATGAATATGTAATCGATAGAATGAAAACATGCTAAAAGGAGTGTGCGTGAATATGAATGATCATCGAGATGACGGCAGAAGCCGCGATCAGTCAGATCTTTCACATACGGAACAAAACAGAAATGAACAGCAGCGGATCAGCCATCAGGAGCCGGAGCTGCTCGAAGGGCCCGTCTCGAAAGAAGCGGAAAACGAGACGGCCGCCGGCGCGGAATTTGAAAAAACGGCTGCCGTGAAAAAAGAAAAAAAACGGAGAGCCGCTTGGCTGAGCCCGATTTTAGGCGGTATTATCGGCGGAGGCCTCGTGCTTGGCATTGTGCCGAACCTGCCGAGTGAGCAGCATAAGACAGAAGCCGTTTCTGATACGAAACAAGTTCAGTCTTCGAATTTTACGTCAACGCCTTTGAAAAATACATCAAGCGTAGCGGATATGGTAGAAGATTTGGAGCCTGCGATTGTGGGAGTGTCCAACTACCAAGCTTCGCAAAGCAGCCAGTTCGGACTTGACGGCGGTTCAAGCTCTGAAACGGAGAGCGGCACGGGGTCAGGCGTCATCTTCAAAAAAGACGGCGAAAAAGCGTACATCATTACAAACAATCATGTCGTAGAAGGTGCGAACAAACTGTCGGTCACTCTTTACAATGGGAAAACCGAAACGGCAAAGCTTGTCGGAAAGGATGCTATCAGTGACTTGGCTGTATTGGAAATCAGCTCGTCCAATGTCAAAAAAGCGGCCAGCTTCGGGGATTCCTCCAAGCTCCGCATTGCCGATAAAGTAATTGCCATCGGCAACCCGCTCGGCCAGCAGTTTTCCGGCACCGTCACACAAGGTGTCATCAGCGGGCTGAACAGAACGGTAGACGCCGATACATCTCAAGGCACGGTGGAAATGAACGTGATTCAGACGGATGCGGCGATTAACCCCGGAAACAGCGGCGGCCCGTTAATCAACTCAAGCGGCCAGGTTATCGGGATCAACAGCATGAAAGTCAGTGAAAGCGGCGTGGAGTCACTCGGCTTTGCCATTCCGAGCAATGATGTAGAACCGATAGTCGACCAGCTGCTTGCAAAAGGAAAAGTCGAGCGCCCGTTTTTAGGTGTGCAGATGATTGATATGTCGCAAGTGCCGGAAACCTATCAGGAAAACACGCTCGGACTGTTCGGCGACCAGCTGTCTAAGGGTGTTTACGTAAAAGAAGTGCAATCCGGCTCACCGGCTGCGAAAGCGGGCATCAAATCAAATGACGTCATTGTACAATTGAACGGCAAAGATGTCGGCAGCAGCGCCGATATCAGACAGATCTTATATAACCAGCTGAAAATCGGCGATAAGACGACTGTTCAAGTTCTCAGAAGCGGAAGCAAAAAGACGCTGAACGTCACATTAACGAAACAAACCGAAAGCGCAAGCTGAACGCATAAAAAAAGCTGAACCTTCAACTGAGGTTCAGCTTTTTTCGTCATTCTCCCAAGTAGGCTGACAGCATCCACACGTGCTTGTCCGCTTCTTCAACTAATCCGACAAACAGGTCGGCAGTTGACGGGTCATTTTGTTCCTCGGCGATGCCGATGACAAATTTTGATTCGCGGCTGATTTGTTTATAGTCTTGAACCAGTGATTCCACCATTTCAGAAGCCGTTTTTTCCTGGCCTTCATCCGTAATGGAAGCTTGTTCAAGATAAGTGTGTAAAGTCGCCGCAGGCTGTCCGCCAATGGCCAGAAGACGCTCTGCGATGGCATCCGCCGTTTCCGCCGCTTCGTTATACAGTTCTTCAAATTTTTCATGAAGCGTAAAGAAATGAGGGCCTTTTACATACCAATGGAAGCGGTGCAGTTTAGAGTAAAGGATAAACCAGTTTGATAATTGTGTGTTCATTGATTTCTCAACAAGAGTTTCAGTTTTTTTCGCGTTTTGTGTATTCATATTCATCGTCCTCCCTGTGATCTGTTAATTTAATTATACCACATATCAAATAAAAATCAATACTAAATTATAATAATTATAATTTAGGTTTAAGTGAACAGCTTTTTCTTCACAACAGATTCCCAGGCGGACCACGAGAAGAGTGAGCGGAAAGCCAATGCCAGCTTAACGCCCCTGCCGATCGGATACCGCAGTTTCTTCAGCCGTTTCCTTTGTGCCAATTGATAAATCAGCTCCGCTACGTCATCAGGATCGCCGCTTTTGGATGCGTTGGCTTTGAAGTAAGCTTCGATTTGCTGATAATAGCGGTAATAGGGCGAATCTTTGGCGGGTGCCGTAAGATGATTGGAGAGAGACGTCTCCCAAATAGACGTTTTATAGGAGCCCGGTTCTATTAAAGCTGCATCAATTCCTAAAGGCAGCAGTTCGAGGCGCAGACACTCTGTAAATCCTTCAACCGCGAATTTGGAAGAAGTGTACGGAGAAAGAGCCGGAGAGGCGGTCAGTCCGCTGATGCTGCTGATGTTAATGATTTTCGCTCCGCCGTGTTTTCTCATATACGGGAGCACGGTTTTTGTGACGTGAATCAGACCGAATACATTCGTTTCATACTGCTGTCTGTAATGTTCCATCAGCACATCGTCAATAAACCCCCCGTACGCAGAGCCGGCGTTATTGACGAGCAGGTCAATCGGTCCGAAACCGCTGATGGTGTTCCCGAAGTCAGACACCGACTGCTCATTTGTCACATCTAAAGAAACGACCGTAACATGTTCGGATGCACCCGCTTGAGCGGCGGCCTCTTTCAGTATTTCAGCTTTCTCCGGCTGTCTGGCTGTTGCGATGACGTGATAAGACCGGGCGAGCTTCAGCGCTGTCAGCAGCCCGAATCCGCTCGTCGCGCCAGTTACAATGGCAATTTTTCTGTTCATCTTATAATCCTCCCCGTTTGTTCTTATCTCTAGTGTATAACATCTCGCTGAAAGAAGGAGAAATCGTTCGGAAATATGTCAGAATTGTTTTATAATGGAGTCAGCTTCGGATAGAAAGGGGTAAAGAAAAGATGGCATTAAAGGGATTGAAGGAAACATGGGATTTAAACTCCATTTTTGAGGGCGGGAGCCGGTCGGAAGAGTTTCAGCAATACATACAAGAGCTCAAAAAGCATCTAAGCGCTTTTCAACATGCGGTTGAAGCGTTTACAGTTCCGGCGCATGCGGATGAAAGCCGGGAGCTGATAAATCTGATTGATAGGTTTGAACGGTCAGCGATCATGATCAGGCAGGCGGGAGCGTTCGTCGGCTGTCTTCAGGCTCAGAACACTCATGATCAGAAAGCGAATGAATGGAGGGCGCGGATTAATCAGCTGAGCAGTGATTTTAAATCCGCTCTGGTCACCCTTGACGATACACTTGCCCGGATTGACGAGCGGGTTTGGGAGGAGCTGCTGCAAAAACCGGAACTTCAGGATCTCACATATGTTTTAAATGAGAGAAGAGACCGTGTCAAAGAGAAGCTCAGCGCTTCAGAAGAAAGGCTGATTGAAGGCCTGGCCGTTGACGGCTATCACGCATGGGGCGACCTGTATAATGCGGCTGTCGGCAGAATGAAGATTCCGTTTGAGGATAAAGAGCTGTCGGTCGGCCAAGCGGAAAATATGATGGCGCATCCGGATCGCCGCATCAGACATCAAGTGTTCAAAGAGCTTAATGAAGCGTGGAAAGGAGAAGAGGAGCTTTTCGGCAGCACGCTGAACCATCTGGCCGGCTTCCGCACGGAAATCTATAAAGCGCGGGGCTGGAAAAGCGCTTTGGAAGAGCCGCTTGCGATCAACCGGATGAAAAAAGAAACGCTGGATGTCATGTGGCAGGTCATTACCGATCATAAAAAGCCTTTTGCCGAATACCTGAATCGAAAGGCGTCTCTTTTAGGGCTTGAGCGGCTGAACTGGTATGATGTGGACGCGCCGATCGGCGAGGCTCCGAAAGAATACACATTTGATGAAGCGGCCAATCTGATCGTCAGCCAATTTTCGACGTTTGGCAAAAAGCTGTCCGCATTTACGGAAAAAGCGTTCCGCGATCGGTGGATAGAAGCGGAAGACCGCAGCGGCAAACGGGTCGGCGGTTTCTGCACCAGCTTTCCCGACAGCGGGGAATCCCGGATTTTTATGACGTTTTCCGGAAGCGCTTCGAATGTATCGACGCTGGCGCATGAGCTCGGTCACGCGTTCCATCAGGAGGCCATGCTTCAAGTGCGGCAGCTGAACAGAGCCTACGCTATGAATGTCGCTGAAACAGCCTCGACCTTTGCGGAAATGATCGTCGCCGACGCCGCTTTGAAACAAGCGGAGACAAAGGATGAAAAGCTGTTCTTGCTTGAGGATAAAATTCAAAGAAGCGTAGCCATGTTTATGAATATTCATGCGAGATTTTTATTTGAAACGCGTTTTTATGAAGAGCGCAAGCAGGGCGTCGTTCCGGCTGAGAAACTGAATGAACTGATGGAAGCGGCGCAGAAAGAAGCATTTTGCGATTCATTAGGGGAATACCACCCTCATTTCTGGGCGTCGAAACTGCATTTTCATATTACGGGAGTGCCGTTTTACAACTTTCCGTATACGTTCGGTTATTTATTTTCGCTTGGAATATATGCAAGAGCTCTTCGGGAAAAAGCGGATTTTGAAGAAAAATATATCGCGCTTTTGTGTGACACGGCTTCGATGACCGTTGAGGATTTGGCGATGAAGCACCTTGGAGCGGATCTGACGGAACGGTCGTTTTGGGAAGACGCGGTCCGCCTTGCCGTACAGGATGTGCAGGAATTTTTAGAGCTGACTGAATGATAATCTGGAGATGAACCGGCCGGAGTGTTACCGCTCCGGTTCTTTTTTGTTCCATGAATGACAGCCGCCTCCCTTGGAAATACCTAAAAACGATCGGAATGGAATGGGAGTGAATCGCATGAAATGGTTCAGGACGGCGGGCGTTTTATGTCTTACGCTGATGCTGATTGCCGGCTGCCGATTGAATGAAGAAAAACGGGAAGCGGAACAAGACAGCACACCCGTGTCATCCGCGAAGCCGGTTCCTTACAGCAGCTTTGCTCTGCGCGTCAGCTACGGACCCGGAGAGCATAACCGCTATGAAGGTTTGTATGAGAGAAAAAGCGGTCATGAAAAGGCGGACATCCGGGACAAGCTCTCAGGGGTTCACAGAGAGGGCGAGGAAGCGCTTGATGAAATGAAGATGATCCTCGGAGAACTTGCCGTAAACAGCCGGATGCAGGAAAGCGAGGTCGTCCGGCAGGTGCTCTCGGCTTTTAATTTGGACAGCCGCTATGACCATTTTTATCTGAAACTGAAAAAGAACGACGGAGAAATGACAGAAATAAAAAAATAACCGCCGTCCGCTGCTTTTTTGCCCAAAACTAATTGATAATGATATTCAGAGTCATTAATTTCTGTTACAATATAATCATGATCTCACGTTGAATGTTTAGGCAATTTGTTTATATACATAGTGTTGGGAAACTCAAAAAAGGAGCGGTTAGCGGTATGAGTGCAATTTCTACAGAGACGCTGAGCTTAGGGTACGGAGAAACTGTTATCATTGACGAATTGGATGTCGCGATTCCAAAAGGCGAAATAACTGTATTGATCGGAAGCAACGGCTGCGGAAAATCGACGCTTTTACGTTCATTGGCCCGGCTTATGAAACCGAGGGGCGGTTCTGTGCTTTTAGAAGGAAAAGCCATCGCTAAGCTTCCGACGAAGGAAGTGGCAAGAGAGCTCGCTATTTTGCCGCAGAGTCCGTCAGCTCCCGAAGGCCTGACGGTGCATCAGCTTGTGAAGCAGGGAAGATACCCTTATCAAAGCTGGCTGAAGCAATGGTCCAAAGAGGACGAAGACGCAGTCGCAAAAGCGCTTAAAGCGACGAAGCTTGAGGAAATGGCCGACCGTCCTGTGGATTCCTTGTCAGGCGGACAGCGCCAGCGCGCATGGATTGCGATGACACTCGCTCAGGATACGGATATCATTCTGCTTGACGAGCCGACAACTTATCTCGACATGACGCATCAAATTGAAATTCTTGATTTGCTGTTTGAATTAAATGAAAAAGAAAAACGCACAATCGTCATGGTGCTGCACGACCTCAATCTGGCATGCCGTTATGCCCATTATCTGGTCGCCATTAAGGATAAACAGATTTACGCAGAGGGCCGTCCCGAAGAAGTCATCACTTGCGACCTTGTACAGCAGGTCTTTGCGATGAACTGCCAGGTAACGCAAGACCCGCTGTTCGGCACGCCGCTTTGCATTCCGCACGGACGCGGCAGATGTATCGTGCAGGAAGCGGCCCTCACCGCCCGATTGTCATAATCATGAAAAAGGGAAGGGAACGGTATGGAAGAGAAACTGCAGCAGCAGCTGGACGGCCTGCTTGAAAAATACACGGAACTATTGCTTGGCGAAACAAACCCGGATGTAAAGGAAGAAGTCAGGCAGTGGATTTTGTATACACATATCGCAAAAAGCATGCCTCCGCTCGTCAAACATTGGAATCAATCCTACCCGGACGCCAAAGAGGGCATCAAAGCTGCGATACAGCACATTAAACAGCTCAATGAAGCACACAGAAAAAAACAATAAAAAAGCTTTCGGCATCAAAGAGAGGTGCCGGAAGCTTTTTTTTTCTGAAAAGGAATCAATAAAGGCGCCGTTCAATTCATAGCGAAGAACTTTAATGTAACGCACCCGTTTGTTAACGTATATTTCTTCCGCTTGCTGAACCAAGAAAAAAGGACCGCCGCAGCAATCCCTTTCTCTCTTTCCTATATATCACATTTCCTTTCGGATACGTAATAACTCTTCAAATGCTTTTATATTTGTATCAAAATTGGGCACTGTTTGAGATTCCTCGGCACATTTGACTTGTGCTACAACCAAATCATGAAAAGGTGTTGAAATGCCAGTACCTTCTGCCATTTTGAGAATAACTCCATTAATATAATCAATTTCAGTTTTGCGTTTTTTCTCAAGATCCTGGAGCATACTTGCTCTTAGCAGCCTAGATGGTTCCATGGCTGACCTAAATGTTTGGATACGTTCAGGAATATCATTTTCACTTCTTAATTCCAAAGATTCTAAATCAAGGCCGCCCATTTTCGCAAATTTGACACCATTGGCGTGTCCAACCTTAATCGTCTCATCTGCGATATGGACTGCACTAACAATGCCGATTTCATGGTCAAGAATGTCTCCGTATTCTCCGTTTAATGCTGCCGATAAACCACTGAATGCATTATTGATAAGTAATTTTGACCACTTCGTTCCAACTAAATTATCGGAAATATGTGTTCCGCCGATAAGGTCTAAAACCGATTTAATACGCTGGATTCTTTCTGTTGTTTCACCATGTAATTCTCCAATTTGAAAAGCGTACTCTTTAAATTGAGTATACTCAGTTGTAAGTCTGGATACACCCGGTTCAATAAACGTAGCACCAAATTCAACAGAACCTGCAATAACACGTTCATCACCAACGATCGAAGCGACTTTCTGTTCAGGTATACCGTTTTGCAAGGAACATACTACACTGTCATCCTTTAAAAAAGGCAGTAACTCCTTAAGAATGGAGTCATTATATAATTGTTTCGTCAGAAGTAATATGAAATCATACTTGCCTGACTTGTTTTCAGGGGTAATGGCTTTCACCTTTGCTTGAAATTCCGTTGTACCAACTACTTTAGCACCTATTTGATTTAAAGTATCTACATGTTCTTTGTATGAATCAATCAATTCGACATCCATTCCGCCAGCAGACAGATATGCTCCAACAATGGTTCCTAAAGAACCTGCTCCTAAAACTGCAATTCTCATTGTAAACGTCTCCTTATTTTTCCTCTAAGTAGTTATAAACCGGCTGTGCTGCATTTAAGGTTAAATCCGTAATAATATGAGATGCTGAAACAACTTCTAGTACAGGCAAATCTGCAAGCGGTGCCAGAGCATGTTCAAATAATTGAAGCCGCGCCGGTCCAGTCCAGGCACCTTTAACTTCTATATTCGTTATTTGCGTTCGCACCAAATCACAAACCCTTAAATCACCATTGTAATCAGTAGCAATCTTCACCATAAAATTAGGTCGGCAAATTTCCCTTTTCGCTTTTTCCTTGTCCATTTCGAAATGTTTATATCCCATAGTCGCAGCTGCCACACGAAGACTGCCATAATCCAGTGTGCCAACAAGAGTATCAGAGTCTATATACAGCTTAGGGGCACCCAATTTCTTTGGATATGCAGTAAGTTCCCGTCCGCTTGCAATAGCCGGGAAATTGTCTACATACATAGAATGTACATAATCCCCTTCTTCACCATTAAAGCTGACAGGGATGACTTGTCCCGCCTCTGTATAGGCACCAAGTCCGGAAACATCGGGCATCCACATCACTTCGAATTTCACTAAAGGTTCAGTAATTTCAAGAGGTTCCGGCACTGCCGCACGTAAAGCTTTTTCATCCGTTCGGTAAATAATATTAAGATATTCCCGGTTAACAAATTTATAGGTTGGGATAGGATAAGCAGGAGCCGTTAGTGGCGTATTTAAATTTTTTGCTATATCTTTCACATCAATTTTCATTGAATGACACCCTTTCCTTTTCTTTAACTATGCTATTATCTTACATCCGCATTTACATTTAATCTAATACATAATAAGGTATATATATATTTATTGAAATAAATGAGAGGGGTGCAGACAGATGGAATTGCTGCAGCTAAAATACTTTCAGACAGTTGCCTATACTGAACATATTTCTAAAGCAGCAGAACAATTAAAGATTGCCCAGCCTTCTTTAAGTCTCACTATAAAAAGACTTGAGAATGAACTGGGAACAACCTTGTTTGAGAGAAAAGGCAGAAATATTAAGCTGAGTTCAGCAGGGAAAATTCTTTTAAAACATGTAAACAGGATTTTTACTGAGATTGAAAATGCACAAACGGAAATTCAATTGGAGGAACATCAAATGTCTGACACCATCAGAATATCTATTTCCAATCCAAGATTCCTTGCAGGACTGATGAGTGAATATATCAACCGCTCCCCTCAATCAAAAATTCTCCAAGCAATCGGAGTTAAAAGCGAGATCATAACAAGTTTAAAAAAAGGGGACATTGATTTAGGAATAACAGGTCATCCGATTCAAGATGAAGAGATAGAGAGTTGTGTGCTGGTAAATGAAGATATTGTTCTGGCTTTGCCCTCAAACCACCGATTTACGGGTAAAACAGAAATTTCTTTACGTCTTGCCGCCGATGAACCATTTATTACCCTTGCTAATAATGAAGAGTACAGCGGTTTTACAGCCTCGCTTTGTGAGAAAGCCGGTTTCACCCCAAATATTGCATTTGAGGCGGATTCTCATTTACTGGTCGAGATTATAAAGCTGGATCAAGGTGTGGCGTTGCTTCCTATTTCAGTTTGCAGAACATTGGGGCTGAATTTTATAAAAGTGACTGATCACTCTGCTTCATATCCAGTCGGCTTATCTTGGTTAAGACATAAGCTGTTATCTTCTTCGGTAAGAAATTTTCGTGACTTTATTATGTCGTACTATAAAGATAACTATGAAATGTTTAAGGTTTATTAAAGGGTTTCATCATTATTTTTTTGAATTTTTCCCCCAATTCCAATGAGGCGGAAGACTGGCCATTCCCAGATGATATAAAAAAATCCCGCGGCATCCGCGGGATTTTTCTTTGTTAAACGGCTTTCGCCTTTTCTTCTTGTTTGCCTGTCTTTTTGTTTGTCAGTTTAATTGATTTAACAAACAGCGTGAGGATCAATCCGGCAGCGATAAAGGCCAGGCCTGTGAAAAACACGCTGTGAAGCGAATCCATCAGTGACGTTTTCAAAACCGGCACGATATGGGAAGAAAATGCGGCCGGGATTTGCTTAATCGATTCCTGGCTGAACAAGGATTGAAGCAGCCCTTCAGGATTCTTGTCAATCATACCTTTAAACTGGGCGGCAAAGGCACTTGCCTGTTTCGGGAGTGAGTCTAAGTAAGGCACCAGTCTGTCGGTTAAAAGGCTTCCTGATCTGGCATTCATGACAGCGCCGAGCACCGTAATGCCGAACGTTCCCCCGATCATCCGGAAAAATTGGCTTGAAGAGGTCACAACACCCAGCTCTTCTTTTGAAAACGTTTCTTGCAGAGCGAGTGTGAGAAGCGGCATGACGAGCCCCATTCCCAGACCGATCACGGCCATATAGCACGTCGCCGCGAGCTTGCTTGTATCCAGCTGCAATGTCGTTAATAAGAAGAAGCCGACGGCCATGATCAGCATGCCGATCATGATTTGCGGTTTAATACCGATCTTATAAACCAACTGGCCTCCGATAATACTTGTGATAATCATAGATACCATCATCGGCGTCATAATCGTGCCGGACGCGGTGGCGCTGACTCCGATAATTCCCTGCATAAAGAAAGGAACGAACGTAACGGCGCCGAACATGCCGATACTCATGAAAAAGCCGATCAGATTCAGTACGGTAAACGTTCTGTTTTTAAACAGGTACATCGGCAGAATCGGCTCTTTTGCTTTGATTTCAGCGAAAATGAAGCCGACAATCCCGGCAAGCGCAAGCGCAAAGAGACCGAGAATCTGCCAAGAGCCCCATGCGTAATCCTTTCCTCCGAAGCTGAGTGCGAGGAGAAGGCTGACGATTCCGACGATCATTGTGAAAATGCCGGCGATGTCAAAGTTAATCGGTCCAGTCTGTTTTCTGCCTTGAAGTCCTCTTGCGATAAAGATGACGGCTAAAATTCCGACAGGCAGGTTGATATAGAAAACCCATTTCCAATTTAATGAGTCAACAATCCAGCCCCCGATTTGCGGGCCGATCACGGAAGCAAGCCCGTAAATCGCCCCGAAAAGCCCTTGGAACTTGGCACGCTGTTTCCCTGTGAACAAATCCCCGATGACGATCATAGCCATCGGCATCATGACACCGCCGCCGATTCCCTGAAGTCCGCGGAAAATAATCAGTTCCGTCATGTTGCTGGCCATTCCGCACAGTGCGGAAGCTCCCATAAAAATCAGTAAACCTGACACATAGACGACGCGGCGCCCCAATAAATCTGCAAGTTTCCCCGCAATCGGAACGATCGTCGTCGAAGTTAAAAGATATGCCGTGGTCAGCCACGTCATCATGCTTAATCCCCCGAGGTCACCCACGATTTTAGGAATCGCCGTTCCTACGATGGTGCCGTCAAGGGCTGAGAAAAACATGGCGATGATTAAGCCGGTTATTAATAATGTGCGTTTTGGATCTTTCTTTTCAATGCTCATGTTTCGGCAGCTCCTCTATTCTATTCGTTTTCTTTTTGATCAGCCGCGTATTTCTCGGCGGCTTCCGCTACTTTGCGGATGATGTTCACGGACTGAATCAGTTCATCGTCAGTCAGAACGGATAGGTTTCGCGCCAGTATCGCTTTCCGTCCTTCCACAACATCTTCGAATTTTGTTTCGCCTTTTTTGGTGAGGCTGATGTCGATGACGCGTCTGTCCTGCTGGTTATGTTTGCGGACGATAAGTCCTTTTTGCTCGAGGCGGTCGGCCATCAGCGTCACTGCGCTCGGTTTTACCTCCATGCGTTCCGCAATTTCGGAAACTTTGCAGCTCCCGTGTTTTTTCAGGCTGGCTAAAACAAATAATTGGGCAGGCGTCACCTCGTGTTTTGCCATGCTTTCCACCATTTCAGGCTGTATGTTTTGCAGCAGCGTCTGAAGAGATTTCTGGATGTCAGACACATATTGATCCGCGTTTTTCATAACTCCTCCTCATCTTGTTCCTTGAGAAAATAATTAACATTAGTTAAATATAAATAAGGATTAATGATAAGTCAATCTTTTTGTGCAAAAATAAAAAAAGGATTGATGCTTGTCGAAAACATCAAATCCTTCTTCGTTTTACTGCTGGTAGGGAGACTGCTGCTGAATGGTCTGCCGGAACTTCTGATACGATTGCTGAAGCTTTTGGGTATCGGCTGCTTCAATGGAATACCAGCCATTTTGAAACATCACATCGTATAATCTTCTTTGCGCTTTTTGTGACTCATCGAAAATCGCCTGAATATCTTGATAAAGAGACTCGTGGCTGAACTCGTGCAGGGCTGTGCAATATGAAGCCGTGATGTATTTTTCCGTCGTCAGCAGCTCATTCACCAAGTCTCTGTCATTCATTTGCGCCGTATTGGGCACGGGCGTTTGCGGATTCGTGATTTTTTGATTTTGCTGTTCCATGTATTGTCCTCCTATTGCATATAGCCTGTTGTTGTCTGTCCGCCTTGATCAGGGTTCAAGCGGTCCAATATGTGCTGATAATGCTTCTGATGCATCCGGCCGATCTGATCAAGCTCTTGTTTTAACGTCTGATTCTGACAGTGTTCCGCCATAAAATGCGCTTTTTTCATGGCAAGCAGATTCCAGTTCAGCATGTCCTCAAGATACAAATGGTCTTTCGTTGAGATGACGGCAGGCGGCAAGTTTCCGTGCTGCTCTTGGTTGTTCATATAAACGCCTCCTTCAATTCTGTTCTTTTTAGCTTTCTCTGCGATCGGGATTTCATACACGAATAAAAGAAAAAGGAGGGAGTTCATCCTTGCTGCGGAGCATATGTTTATTTTTGTCGAAAAATAAAATGCTTACAAAATTCGCCCAGGCTTACGGAATCCGCTTCGGCGCGGGAAGGTTCGTTGCAGGGGAAACACTCACAGAAGCTGTGAAAACGGTAAAGCGGCTGAACCAAAAAGGGCTGTCGGCTTCGATTGATTATCTAGGTGAATATGCGGGTTCAGAGAAGGATGCGAAAAGGACGGCGGAAGAATGTAAAAAAGCAATCAGGGCGATTGCCGAGAATCAACTGGATTGTGAGCTGTCGCTGAAATTAACTTCCATCGGTCTGGATATTTCCGAGAAACTCGCGGAACAGCATGTCAGAGACATATTGACGGAGGCAAAAGAACGCGGTGTGCCTGTAACGATTGATATGGAGGACTATTCAAGATGCGGCCGTACACTTGAGCTGTATAAGCGGTGCAAGCCGGATTTTCCGATGCTCGGTACCGTCATTCAGGCTTATTTGTACCGGGCAGCTGAAGACATCAGCGGTCTGATGCCATACAAGCCGCGGCTCAGGCTTGTAAAAGGCGCTTATAAAGAATCGGCGGCCGTTGCATTCCCTGATAAAAAAGCAACCGATCTTCATTTTCAGCAGCTGATTAAGCTGCAGCTTTTGAGCGGCCATGAAACGGCGGTGGCGACTCATGATGATGACATCATTTCTTATACGAAAACACTCATCAGTGAACATCAAATTCCCCGGGAGCAGTTTGAATTCCAAATGCTGTACGGCATCAGAACGGAGCGCCAGAAGGAGCTTGCCGAAGAAGGATACAGGATGAGGGTGTATGTCCCGTACGGAACCGATTGGTACGGGTACCTGATGAGAAGAATTGCCGAGCGCCCGGCAAACGCGGCGTTTGTGCTGAAAGGGATCTTCAAAAAATAACGGCTGCTCCAAAAAGCAGCCGCAGCATGTTATTCCATGTTGTCTTTTTTATATTGCTGATTTTGGCTCGTCCGTTTGCCGCCGCCGTATTTTTGCTTCGGTCCCGCATTTCCTTTCATGCTGGCCGCGCTCACTGCGGCAGAAGACGGATCTTTTCTCCCTCGCACCATTCCCTTCACCTCCGGGTTTAAGTTTCCCGCCCGCGCCATGGAACATGCGGAAGCCGAAAAATTTAAAAAAATTCCATATTTGCTATTGAAGTCATCCTGAAAATCTTTTAAGATGAAAGAAGAAAAGGGTTTCATTTTTTTTGCCGAAAAAATGAATGACTATTCATTCAAAGTTCAAGGGGGATGACTCATGCACAAGTTTATAAAGAAAGCAGCCGTTCTCGGATCAGGCGTCATGGGGTCCGGAATTGCCGCGCACTTGGCTAACATCGGAATTCCCGTCCTGCTGCTTGATATTGTGCCAAACGAGCTGACAAAGGATGAGATGAAAAAAGGGCTGACATTAGAAAGCCCGGAGGTCCGCAGCAGGCTGAGCCGATCGGCCATGCAAAAGCTGCTGAAGCAAAAACCGGCGCCGCTGACTTCGGCTGCCAATCTCGACTATATAACGGCGGGGAATTTGGAAGATGACGCAGCTCAATTGAAGGATGCTGATTGGATTATTGAAGTCGTCGTCGAAAATCTTGACGTAAAAAAACAGATTTTCTCACTCGTTGATGAATACCGGAAACCGGGAAGCATCGTGTCGAGCAATACGTCCGGTATCTCCGTCACAAAAATGGCGGAAGGCCGATCTGCCGATTTTAAAGCTCATTTCTTAGGAACCCATTTCTTTAATCCGGCCCGCTACTTAAAGCTTCTGGAAATCATTCCGATTCAGGAAACAGATCCTGACGTGCTGGAGTTTATGACTTCATTTGCAGAAAACACGCTCGGGAAGGGTGTCGTCATCGCGAAAGATACGCCTAATTTTATCGCCAACCGCATCGGTACGTACGGCCTGCTGGTCACGGTAAGAGAAATGCTTTCTTCCGGCTGCCGCATCGGCGAGGTGGACACGGTGACCGGGCCTTTGATCGGCAGACCGAAAAGCGCGACCTTCAGAACCCTTGACGTTGTGGGGCTTGATACTTTCGCTCATGTGGCAAAAAATGTGTATGATAAAGCCGACGGCGCTGAAAAAGACATGTTTAAGCTGCCTGAATTTATGAATGACATGCTGAAAAACAATTGGCTGGGCAGCAAATCAGGCCAAGGTTTTTACAAAAAAGAAGGTAAAACAATATATGAACTTGATCCGCTGACCATGACATACGGTGAGCGCTCGAAAATGAAGACGCCCGCGTTAGAAGCCGCCAAACAGGCAAAGGGTGCCAAAGGCAAAATGAAAGCGCTTATATACTCTGATGACCGCGCCGGACGCCTGCTTTGGAATATTACATCGCAAACACTCTTATACTCAGCCCGGCTTTTAGGTGAGATCGCTGATGATATCAAAGCGATTGACGACGCCATGAAATGGGGCTTCGGATGGGAGCTCGGCCCGTTTGAGATGTGGGATGCCATCGGCGTCAGAAAATCAGCGGAGCGGCTTGAAGAAGAAGGCGCAGAAATCCCCGGCTGGGTGAAAGATATGCTTGATCAGGGCCATGAAACATTTTATATGAAGGAAAACGGAACACCATTTTACTATTCAGACGGCCAATACAGGGCTGTGAAAGAAAATCCGAAACGGATCAGCCTGCAAACGTTAAAAGAAACAAAAGGCGTTATCACTAAAAACAGCGGCGCAAGTCTGATTGATCTCGGCGATGATGTCGCGCTGCTGGAATTTCATACGAAAAGCAACGCGATCGGCTTAGACATTATTCAGATGATTGACAATGCGCTTGAGGAAACCGAGCGGAATTATAAAGGACTTGTCATCGGAAACCAAGGCAGACATTTCTGCGCGGGGGCAAACCTTGCGATGATTTTGATGGAAGCTCAGGATGATAACTTCATGGAAGTCGATTTTGTCATCCGCCGTTTTCAGCAGACGATGCTGAACATCAAATACAGCGCTAAACCCGTTGTCGCGGCGCCATTCGGGATGACACTCGGCGGCGGCACGGAAGTCTGTCTCCCGGCGGCACGCGTTCAGGCGGCGAGCGAATCGTATATGGGTCTTGTTGAAACCGGCGTCGGCCTTATTCCGGGCGGCGGAGGAAACAAAGAGCTGTACATGAATTATTTGGACGGCGGAAGTGAACTGATGGACGCGGCCATCAAAACCTTTGAAACAATCGCGCTTGCCAAAGTGTCCGGTTCGGCACACGAAGCCCGTGATATGAAGATTTTGTCCGCGGCAGACCGTATCAGCATGAATCAGGATCACCTGCTGCACGATGCGAAACAGCTGGCTGCTTCCTTATATGACAGCGGATACCGCCCGCCTGCCCGCAAAAAAGTGAAAGTCACCGGAGAAACCGGCTGTGCGGCATTACTGCTCGGAGCAGACCAAATGAGACGGTCGGGTTATTTATCCGATCACGATATGAAGATTGCGAAGAAGCTGGCCCATGTTATTGCCGGCGGAAGAGTCCCGTTCGGCACGGAGGTTTCAGAAGAATATTTACTCGAGATTGAAAGAGAAGCCTTTTTAAGCCTCGCTGGCGAGGCGAAATCTCAAGCGAGAATGCAGCATATGCTTGTCAAAGGCAAACCTTTACGGAACTAGGAGGGTGTTTATGAGAGAAGCAGTCATTGTGGCCGGTGCGAGAACCCCGGTCGGTAAAGCGAAAAAAGGATCGCTTGCAGCCGTTCGTCCTGATGATTTAGGCGCGCTTTGTGTAAAAGAAACGCTGAAACGGGCAGGCGGCTATGAAGGAAACATCGATGACTTAATTATCGGCTGTGCAACACCTGAAGCCGAACAAGGATTAAATATGGCGCGGAATATCGGTGCACTGGCGGGGCTTCCTCATACGGTGCCGGCCATTACGGTGAACCGCTACTGCTCTTCCGGGCTCCAATCCATCGCTTACGGTGCTGAAAAAATCATGATCGGCGCGGGTGACACCGTCATTGCGGGCGGTGCGGAATCCATGTCGCAAGTTCCGATGATGGGGCATGTGACACGGCCGAATATCGCTTTGGCGGAGCATGCGCCTGAGTATTACATGAGCATGGGGCACACAGCGGAGCAGGTCGCCGAAACGTACGGCATATCCAGAGAAGACCAGGATGCATTTGCCGTCCGCAGCCATCAGAATGCCGCAAAAGCCCTTAAAGAAGGCAAATTCAATGACGAAATCGTGCCGGTTGAAGTATCGCTGACAGAAGTCGGTGATGACCATAAGCCGCGGAAAAAACAATTTACCTTTTCACAAGATGAAGGCGTTCGTCCCGGCACATCGGCTGACGTCTTGGCGAAGCTCCGTCCGGCTTTTTCTAAAACGGGAACCGTGACGGCCGGGAACTCTTCACAAACAAGTGACGGTGCGGCGGCTGTCATGCTGATGGATCGCGAAAAAGCATCGTCGCTCGGGTTGGCGCCGCTTGTCAAATTCCGTTCCTTTGCCGTAGGCGGCGTTCCGCCTGAGGTAATGGGGATCGGTCCGATTGAAGCCATTCCGCGGGCGCTCAAGCTTGCCGGACTCGAATTACAGGATATCGGACTTTTTGAATTGAATGAGGCCTTTGCTTCACAGGCCATTCAAGTCATCAGATCGCTTGGGATAGATGAAGAAAAGGTGAACGTCAACGGAGGCGCCATCGCGCTCGGACATCCGCTCGGATGCACGGGAACGAAGCTGACCCTGTCACTCATTCATGAAATGAAACGGAGAAACGAGCAATTCGGCGTGGTGACGATGTGCATCGGAGGCGGCATGGGCGCTGCCGGCGTATTTGAGCTCATTTAAAACAAGGGGGAAACGAAGCATGAAACAGGAAACGGTCAACGTCAAAAAAGGCGGCAGCTTTCTGATTGAAGAGACGGGATATGATCAAATATTCACTCCGGAGGACTTTACAGACGAACATAAAATGATCGGCAAAACGACAGAAGACTACGTCGTAAACGATGTGCTTCCTTATATTGATGAAATTGAAAACCATCAGTTCGAGCATTCGGTCAGACTGCTGAGAAAAGCCGGAGATCTCGGCCTCCTCGGAGCAGACGTGCCTGAAGAGTACGGCGGCATCGGCCTGGATAAAATCAGTTCAGCCTTCATTACGGAAAAGTTTTCACGTGCCGGCAGCTTTTCGCTGTCTTACGGCGCTCACGTCGGGATCGGCTCATTGCCGATCGTGTTCTTCGGAACGGAAGAACAGAAAAAAACCTATTTGCCGGACTTGGCTTCAGGACAAAGAATCGCGGCATACGCCTTAACTGAGCCCGGTTCAGGTTCAGATGCCCTCGGCGCGAAAACGACAGCTGTTTTGAATGAAGCAGGCACACACTATATTCTTAACGGAGAAAAGCAATGGATTACAAACTCCGCCTTTGCAGATGTCTTTGTCGTCTACGCTAAAGTGGACGGAGATAAATTTTCCGCATTTATCGTAGAAAAGAACTATCCGGGCGTGTCAACGGGCCCGGAAGAGAAAAAAATGGGGATTAAGGGTTCATCGACAAGAACGCTGATTTTAGATCAGGCGGAAGTCCCGAAAGAAAACCTTCTCGGCGAAATCGGAAAAGGCCATGTCATCGCTTTTAATATTCTGAATATCGGGCGCTACAAGCTTGCCGTCGGCACAATCGGCGCTTCAAAACGGGTGATTGAGCTGTCTGCCTCTTATGCAAACCAGCGCCGGCAATTTAAAACGCCGATCTCAAGCTTCACGCTCACTCAGGAAAAGCTTGCGACGATGTCAGCTCGGCTTTACGCCATGGAGAGCTCTGTATACAGAACAGTGGGCTTATTCGAAGATAATATGAGCAGACTGACGGAAGAGGAGCAAAAAGACGGACGCGAAGTCGCGAAGTCAATCGCCGAGTACGCGATTGAATGCTCGCTCAACAAAATGTGCGGTTCTGAAACGCTTGATTACATTGCCGATGAAGGCGTTCAAATTCACGGCGGTTACGGATTTATGCAGGAATATGAAGTGGAGCGCGCCTATCGCGACTCAAGAATCAACAGAATTTTTGAAGGCACAAATGAAATCAACCGCCTGATCGTAACGAGCACGTTCCTGAAAAAAGCCGTAAAAGGTCAGCTGCCGCTCTTTGAAAAAGCAAAAGCGCTCCAAGAAGAACTCATGATGCTGATGCCTGAAGAGCCGGGCTCAGAACCTCTTGAACAGGAAAAATACATTGTCAGACAGGCGAAAAAGATCGCCCTCTTGACAGCGGGTCTCGCGGCGCAGAAATACGGCAAAGAGATCGAAGGCGAGCAGGAAATCATGGTGAACATTGCCGATATTGTCAGCGCGCTGTACGCTTTGGAATCTGCCGTCCTCAGAACGGAAAAAGCAATTGCGGCGGACGGTGCCGAAAAAGCCGCGCAGAAGCTGTTATATACGGAAATCTTTGCCCAGGAAGCCCTTCAGAACATTGAAGCGCACGCCAAAGAATCACTGATCGCCATGGAGGAAGGAGATTCCCTCCGCATGATGCTTTCCGTGCTGCGCAAACTGACGCGCCTGACGCCGAAAAACCTCATTCAGAAAAAACGTGAAGCGGCAGCCGCCGTCTTCCGTGAAGAAAAATATACGGTCTGATCACATGCTGAAAGCGCTCCTTCATCAGGGGCGCTTTTTCATGAAGCAACGTTATAGGTTTTTACAAGTGATTGTGTTAAAATAACGACGATCATTTACAAGGGGTGAAGAAGATGTCGTTAAATTTTTACTGGTACCCTAAATGCGGAACGTGCCGTAATGCGAAAAAATGGCTGGAAGACCGCGGTAAGGAAATAAACGAAATACATATCGCGGAGGAAACTCCGTCGAAAGAAGAAATTAAAGACCTCTATGAAAAGAGCGGTCTTGAGCTCAAAAAGTTTTTCAACACGAGCGGAATGAAATACCGCGAGCTGAACTTAAAGGAAAAACTGTACCACATGTCAGAGGATGAACAGCTTGAACTCCTGGCATCAGACGGTATGCTCCTGAAACGCCCGATTACGACAGACGGCGAAAAAGTCACTGTCGGCTTTAAAGAAGACCAATTCGAAAAATATTGGATGTAATGCCAGGTTCAAAGAATTATGGTATCTTCTTATTATAAGAAAAAAATGGAGGGATTTAGATGAGCACACCGAAAGATATGCGTTATTCCAAAGAGCACGAATGGGTCAAAGTTGAGGACGGAAAAGCCCGCATCGGGATTACACATTTCGCGCAAGCCGAACTTGGCGACATCGTCTTTGTCGAGCTTCCGGAAGTCGGCGCCGAAATTAAAGCGGACGAGCCATTCGGCAGCGTGGAATCCGTCAAAACCGTATCCGAACTGTACGCACCGATTAACGGAACGGTGACGGAAGTGAACGAAGACCTTGATGACAGTCCTGAATTCGTAAACGAGTCTCCGTATGAAAAAGCGTGGATGATCGTCGTGGAACCGGCTGATGCTGAAGAAATCGAAAACCTCATGACTTCCGAGCAATATGACGAAATGACACAGGAAGACTGATCGGATAGCAAAGGGGCCATTTGGACATTCTATCTGTAACGGGAGGTGTCTAAAATGGCTTTTGATAAACAAAAGGTCGATGTGACGGAGAACGTTACGGGCCGCTTTCAAAACGGCCGGTTTTCCTTGTTTCATGAAAATGAAGCCATCGGCGAGATGACAGGCATGGACCAGTACGAGCTCAAACAGGGCTTTTCATTTGAAAATCAAAAATTTTATAAAACAGCCGATGTCATAAACGGCAGCGATCCGAAATATGTCGATTGCGATTATGAGAATGGCTGGTGTTAACAGTTGGCGGTGAATTTCACTGCCTTCTTTTTCAATCTGACGCTAAAACAATCGGCAGGTGACGCGCTTATGTACAACGGAGATGAAAAGGTCATTATCGTAGAAGGAAAATCTGATAAAATCAAAGTTAGGGAAGTGCTCATCGAACCCGCGGAAATCGTCTGTACTAACGGAACGATCGGCCAAACCGAACTGGAAGATTTGGCGGACCGCCTGTTTGACAGAGACGTCTATATTTTAACGGACGCAGATGACTCCGGAGAAAAATTAAGAAAACAGCTGAAACGGGAGCTTCCCGAAGCGCGCCATATTTATATAGACAGAGCATACAGGCAAGTCGAGTCGTGTCCGGGCCATCATCTCGCATCTGTGCTGATCAGAGCCGGCTTTGATGCTGACACTGTATTTTTGAAAAAGAACGACCTGAGGTGGTAATCATGAAAGAACTCCAAGAAAATGAACTCGAATCGATTCAGGATGACGTTTATCTCCTGTATTTGTACACCCCGTTTTGCGGCACATGCCAGCTGGCGTCCAAAATGCTTACTGTCGTTGAAGAAATGCTGCCCGGCGCCGCCTTCTATAAAAACAACGTGAATTATTCCCCCGCATTCGCCAAAGCCTATCAGATTGAAAGCGTTCCGTGCTTTTTGCTGTTTAAAGGCGGAGAGCTTGTTGAGAAAGGATACGCCTTCCGCTCCGTTTCCTATTTATATGAGCTGATTAAACAAAAAACATCGCAAACATTCCCGATGTGACAATATTTACAGGAAAATGTCGTGCGGTTTATAAAGGGTTCTGTCCGTTAAAAAGAGAAAGTGTATGTATGGCCATTAAAACGGGAGGTTATACGAGTGGAGAAAATAGAAGTTTCAGAGAATGACGGACAGCATCTGTTTTTGAAACCGCTATTAAACGCCTCAACTCTGCTGATTACATTCCAAGGAGAAACAGAAGCCTTAACGGTCTCAATTAACGGACAGGGAGAAATGAGAAAAACGTCGGTTTCAAAGGAAAAATCTAATTTGACCTTCTACGGAAACCAGACGGAAATCATCCATCTCCTTCATGGTGATGTCTCTTTGCAAAAGCTTATCCAAAGCGGAAAACTCAAAGTAAAAGGATCATTCAGAGCTCTGCTGAAGCTGGAGGCCATCCTCTGGCTGACAAACGGATTTTTTCAGGCGATCAGTAAACGGCCTTAAACTGCCAATCTACTATGTGACAATAGCTTCCAATATTTATTTTATTGACTTTTTATCATTCGCCGTGCTATTCTACAGTAAGAATTTCCGGACGAAAATACGATATGTTTTCTCTTATCAAGAGAGGTGGAGGGAAGTGCCCTATGAAGCCCGGCAACCATCAACGATGTTGAAATGGTGCCAATTCACTCGAAGCGGTCTGCTTTGAAAGATGAGAGAAAGGCCTTTTTCAATAAGCCTTTCTGCTCATTTTTGCAGAAAGGCTTTTCTTTTGCGGAGAAACCCGGAAGATTTCTTAGAATAGTGTAAGGCGGGTGATTGCTTTGATCCATCTTCAAAATGTTTCAAAAATTTACAAAGCGAAGCATGGGGATGTCAATGCTGTCCAAGATGTCACTCTTGATATCAAAAAGGGCGAAATATTTGGAATTATAGGATATAGCGGAGCTGGTAAAAGTTCCTTAATCCGTCTCCTGAACGGCCTTGAAAAGCCGACGTCGGGAACCGTGGAAGTCGCGGGGACGGAATTAAATAAAGTAAGCAGCCGCGGGCTGAGAAAAGCGCGCCAGGAAATCAGCATGATCTTCCAGCATTTTAACCTTCTGTGGTCACGCACCGTCCGGGAGAACATTATGTTCCCGCTGGAAATCGCCGGCGTGAAAAAAAGCGAACGGGTCCGCCGCGCCGATGAATTGATTAAACTGGTCGGATTAGAGGGGAAAGAAAAATCTTATCCGTCGCAGCTGAGCGGCGGTCAAAAGCAGCGTGTCGGCATCGCCCGGGCGCTCGCCAATAATCCGAAAGTCCTTCTGTGCGATGAAGCGACATCAGCGCTCGATCCGCAGACGACCGATTCAATTTTGGATCTTTTATCCGATATAAATGACAGACTCGGTCTGACGATCGTGCTCATTACCCATGAAATGCACGTCATCCGAAAAATCTGCAACAGAGTCGCCGTCATGGAAAACGGGAAAGTCGTTGAAGAAGGCGAAGTACTCCAAGTTTTCAGAAACCCGCGCGAACCGATGACCAAGCGTTTCGTTCAGCAGGTGACAGAACCGGAGGAGACGAAAGAAACCATCCAGCATTTTCTGCAGGAAACAGCGACAGGAAAAACGATTCAGCTTTCATTTGTCGGGCAGGCCGCCGAGCAGCCCCTCATTACGGAAATGATCCGAAACTTTGATGTGGACGTCAATATTCTGCAGGGGAAGATTTCACAGACGAAGGACGGAGCCTACGGTTCTTTATTCATTCATATTGACGGTCAGGAAAAAGAAGTAGAAAACGTGATCCGGTTCATCAAAGACAAACAGGTAGAAGCAGAGGTGATCACAAATGTTTGAAAAATGGTTCCCGAACGTTGATATAACCGAGCTGTGGACGGCCACATACGAGACCCTTTATATGACGGTCATCGCATTAGTTTTTTCATTTGTCATCGGAGCGATTCTCGGTCTTCTGCTCTTTTTAACGGGCAAGGGAAGCTTATGGGAAAATAAAATCATTAACACCGTGATTGCGGCGGTCGTTAATATTTTCAGGTCTATTCCGTTTCTTATTTTAATTATTCTGCTTCTAGGCTTTACTAAGATTTTGGTCGGATCGATTTTAGGACCGAACGCCGCATTGCCGGCGCTGATTATCGGCTCCGCGCCGTTTTACGCCCGTCTTGCGGAAATTGCGCTGCGGGAAGTCGATAAAGGAGTCATTGAAGCTGCCAGATCAATGGGAGCAAAGACATCGACGATTATCTTCAAAGTGCTGATTCCTGAATCAATGCCTGCGTTAATTTCAGGCATCACCGTTACGGCCATCGCCCTGATCGGATCTACCGCCATTGCCGGCGCCATCGGTTCAGGCGGACTCGGAAACCTTGCATATGTAGAAGGCTACCAGTCCAATAATACGGATGTAACGTTTGTAGCGACAGTATTTATACTCATCATCGTCTTTATCATTCAGATTATCGGTGATGTAATTACAAATATAATAGACAAAAGGTAAGGGAGGATTTACATTGAAAAAGATTGTATTAAGTGCGCTGCTGCTTGTGTTCGCGGGAGTTTTGGCCGCCTGCGGATCAAACGGCTCAAATAAAAAGGAAATCGTCGTCGCCGCGACAAAAACACCGCATGCTGAAATCTTAAAAGAAGCGGAACCGCTCTTGAAGGAAAAAGGCTACACATTAAAAGTAAAAGTGCTGAACGATTACAAAATGTACAACAAAGCGTTAGCTGATAATGAAGTGGATGCGAACTTCTTCCAGCACGTTCCTTACCTTGAACAGGAAATGAAAGAAAATAAAGATTACAAACTCGTGAATGCCGGAGCCGTTCACCTTGAGCCATTCGGAATTTACACGAAAAAATACAAATCACTGAAAGACCTGCCTAAAGGCGCGACCATCATCATGACGAACAATGTCGCTGAACAAGGCCGTATGCTGGCGATGCTTGAAAAAGCCGGACTGATCACACTTGATCCGAAGGTAAAAACGATTGAAGCCACTACGAAAAACATTACGAAAAACCCGAAAAACCTGACATTCAAAAAAATCGCCCCTGAATTAACAGCGAAAGCATATAATGAAGAAGAAGGCGATGCAGTCTTCATTAACGTCAACTATGCGATTCAAAACAAACTGAATCCGTTAAAAGATGCGATTGAAGTGGAATCAACGAAAAACAACCCGTACGCAAACATCATCGCCGTACGCAAAGGTGACGAAAAATCAGAGAAAATCAAAGCGCTTATGGAAGTGCTTCACTCTAAGAAAATCAAAGACTTTATTGAGAAAAAATACGACGGAGCCGTGCTTCCCGTATCTGAATAAAGCGAAAACCCCGGATGAATCATCCGGGGTTTTTTTCGGGTATTAATCGGAGAACTGTCCATAATAAAAAGGAAGGTTAACGATTGGAGGGAATGGCAGTGGCCCAATACCAGGATAACGGGAAAAGCGTGCATGACGCATTGAAACAATATAAAGAAGGTTTAGGCATATTCGAGCAAAAAATGCCGATGATGGGGCGGAAGTTTAATGAATTTACTGAGCAGTGTTTCTCAGCGGATTCATTAACTGAAAAAGAGAAACAATTAATCGCTCTGGGCATCAGCATCAGCGCTCAAGATGAATTTTGCATGATTTATCATACGAAGGGCTGCCTTGACCAAGGGGCGACAGAAGAAAACATCCTTGAGGTCATCGGCGTCGCGGCGGCATTCGGGGGCGGTGCGGCTCTCAGTCAGGGAGTGACCCTCGTGCAGCAGTGCATTCAGGAATTCGGACATACGACGCATTAGAAAGAGCAATCGTGTGAATACCGTTTTTCAGATAAAGCGAGCGCCGGTTTTCGGCACATTCG
This sequence comes from Bacillus sp. IS1, assembly GCF_032461585.1. Taxonomy (NCBI): domain Bacteria; kingdom Bacillati; phylum Bacillota; class Bacilli; order Caryophanales; family Bacillaceae; genus Bacillus; species Bacillus sp. IS1. Next base: position 845,530 of record NZ_JAWCWR010000002.1, read on the forward strand.
AAAGGATTCAGGGGCACACTCTCTTTGGCCGGAGCAGAGGATCATTGTTACAATAGAAACAAATATATGAAGGGATTGATTCATTATCTGCACCAGCCACGAGAGACTGGACCTTGACTATACGCCTGAAATGGAAAAAGCGATGCAGAAGTCACACGGCATCGGCTACGAGGAATACGGACGGCGTCTTTCAAAAAGGATGGAAGTCGAACGGCAGAGGGAGCTTGAATATCAAAAAAGCAAGTTCCTCGCAGCGCAGCTTAATGAGAAAATCGGTCAGTAAAAAAGGGTGGATTTCCGCCCTTTTTCTGTTTCAAACAGCTTTAATTACGCCTTGATCTTTGATAAACTTTAGGAATGTTCCGGGTAATATAAAAAGTTGTATTTACTTTTCATTTGTTATAAAATTAGAATGAGAATAAATTGAGAATAATGATTATATATTTTGGAGGTATAGATATGGCTGCTTCAACATTAACGATCAAGGATCTTCACGTTGAAATCGAAGGAAAAGAGATCTTAAAAGGTGTAAACCTTGAAATAAAAGGCGGCGAATTCCACGCTGTCATGGGGCCGAACGGTACCGGTAAATCCACGCTCTCAGCAGCGATTATGGGACACCCGAAATACGAAGTTACAAAAGGCAGCATCACGCTTGACGGCAAGGATGTACTGGAAATGGAAGTGGACGAGCGCGCTCAGGCGGGTCTTTTCCTTGCGATGCAGTACCCAAGCGAAATCAGCGGTGTGACAAATGCCGATTTCCTTCGCTCTGCGATTAACGCCCGCCGTGAAGAAGGCGATGAAATTTCTCTTATGAAATTCATCCGCAAAATGGACGAAAACATGGAGTTCCTTGAAATGGACCCTGAAATGGCGCAGCGTTACCTGAACGAAGGTTTCTCAGGCGGGGAGAAAAAACGCAACGAAATCCTTCAGCTTATGATGATCGAGCCGAAAATCGCCATTCTTGACGAGATCGATTCAGGTCTTGATATCGATGCGCTTAAAGTCGTTTCTAAAGGAATTAACAGAATGCGCAGCGAAAACTTCGGCTGCTTAATGATCACTCACTACCAGCGCCTTCTGAACTACATCACGCCTGATGTCGTTCACGTTATGATGCAGGGACGCGTAGTGAAATCCGGCGGCGCGGAGCTTGCACAGCGCCTTGAAGCGGAAGGTTATGACTGGATTAAACAAGAACTAGGCATTGAAGACGAAACTGTAGGCCAAGAAGCGTAAGCGTTAGGGGGATAATCATGACATTGGAAACGAAACTATCCGTAGATCAGGAATATGTCAAAGGCTTTTCCGAAAAGCATCAAGAACCTGCCTGGCTGAAAAACCTGCGCTTACAGGCTCTTGAAAAAGCTGAAGATCTGCCGCTGCCTAAGCCTGATAAAACAAAAATCACAAATTGGAACTTTACAAAGTTCAACAAGCATACAGTAGAAAATGCGCCGCTTGCTTCTTTAGAAGATTTAGCTGATGAAGCAAAAGCGCTGATCGATATCGAAAACGAAGACAAAACGTTATATGTGCAGCGTGACCAAACGCCCGCTTTCCTTTCTCTTTCTAAAGAACTGAAAGACAAAGGCGTCATCTTTACGGACATCTTAACGGCTGCCCGTGAGCACAGCGACCTCGTTGAGAAGTATTTCATGAAAGACGGCGTTAAGGTCGACGAGCATAAACTGACCGCGCTTCATGCAGCATTAATGAACGGCGGGGCATTCCTTTATGTTCCTAAAAACGTTCAGGTGGAGACGCCTGTTCAGGCCGTTTACGTTCATGAAAGCAATGACACGGCATTGTTCAACCACGTGCTGATCGTCGCTGAAGACCACAGCTCCGTCACTTACGTTGAGAACTACATCAGCACGGTGAATCCGAAAGAAGCTGTATTCAACATTATCAGTGAAGTGGTCACAGCTGATAATGCCAGCGTGACGTACGGCGCCGTTGACAACCTGTCAGCAGGCGTCACAACATACGTCAACCGCCGCGGAGCCGCGCGCGGACGCGACAGCAAAATCGAGTGGGCGCTCGGACTGATGAACGACGGCGACACGATTTCTGAAAACACGACAAACCTCTACGGAGACGGCACATACGGCGATACGAAAACCGTAGTTGTCGGAAGAGGAGAACAGACGGAAAACTTTACGACGCAGATCATCCACTTCGGTAAGGCTTCTGAAGGCTATATCCTGAAGCACGGAGTCATGAAAGATGCCGCATCTTCCATCTTTAACGGAATCGGCAAAATCGAGCACGGCGCGTCTAAAGCAAACGCTGAACAGGAATCCCGCGTTCTGATGCTGAGTGAAAAAGCACGCGGAGATGCAAACCCGATTCTTTTAATTGATGAAGACGATGTAACTGCAGGACATGCGGCATCTGTCGGCCGTGTGGACCCGATCCAGCTTTACTACTTAATGAGCCGCGGAATTCCGAAAGAAGAAGCGGAGCGCTTAGTCATTTACGGATTCCTTGCTCCGGTGGTAAAAGAGCTTCCGATTGAAGGAGTTAAGAAACAGCTCGTCTCCGTCATCGAAAGGAAAGTAAAATAATGAATATCACCGATATTCGTGAACAGTTCCCGATCCTTCATCAGCAAGTGAACGGACATGACCTCGTGTACCTTGACAGCGCGGCGACTTCCCAGAAGCCGCGTGCTGTCATTGAAGCAGTGGATCAGTATTACAACAAATACAACTCCAATGTCCACAGAGGCGTTCATACTCTTGGCACGAGAGCGACAGACGGCTATGAAGGTGCGCGTGAAAAAGTCCGTAAGTTTATCAATGCGAAGTCAATGGCTGAGGTCATTTTCACAAAAGGCACGACAACTTCACTGAATATGGTGGCGCTGAGCTATGCCCGCGCCAGCTTAAAACCCGGTGATGAAGTGGTCATCACCCAAATGGAGCATCATGCGAATATCATTCCGTGGCAGCAGGCTGTCAAAGCAACCGGCGCGACTTTAAAATATATCCCGATGCAGGAAGACGGCACGCTATCGTTGGACGACGTCCGGCAGACTGTTACAAGCCATACGAAGATCGTGGCAGTCGCTCATGTGTCAAACGTGCTCGGCACGATCAACCCGATTAAAGAGATCGCCAAAATTGCTCATGACAATGGCGCGGTCATCGTGGTGGACGGGGCGCAAAGCACACCGCACATGAAAATCGACGTTCAGGACTTGGATTGCGACTTCTTCGCGCTTTCTTCCCATAAAATGTGCGGCCCGACGGGAATCGGCGTGCTGTACGGCAAGAAAGAACTGCTTGAGAATATGGAGCCGGCCGAATTTGGCGGCGAGATGATCGACTTTGTAGGGCTTTATGAATCAACTTGGAAAGAGCTTCCGTGGAAATTTGAAGCAGGCACGCCGATTATCGCAGGCGCGATCGGATTGGGAGCCGCGATTGATTTTCTTGAAGAGATCGGACTCGACGAGATTTCCCGGCATGAGCATAAGCTTGCAGCCTATGCGCTTGACCGTTTCGAGCAGCTAGACGGCGTGACGGTATACGGTCCGAAAGAACGGGCGGGACTTGTGACATTTAATCTTGATGAGGTTCACCCTCATGATGTCGCGACTGTCCTCGATGCTGAGGGCATTGCGGTCAGAGCCGGCCATCATTGCGCCCAGCCGCTCATGAAATGGCTGGATGTATCTGCTACTGCGAGAGCGAGTTTTTATCTGTATAATACAGAGGAAGAGATCGATAAGCTCGCGGAAGCCCTCCAAAAGACAAAGGAGTACTTTACAAATGTCTTTTAATGCAAATTTAGATACATTATACAGACAAGTGATCATGGATCATTACAAAAATCCGCGCAACAAAGGGGTTTTGGATGACAGCATCGTCGTCGATATGAACAACCCGACTTGCGGCGACCGGATCAGACTGACAATGAAGCTTGACGGCGATACCGTTCAGGAAGCGAAGTTTGAAGGAGAAGGCTGCTCCATCTCCATGGCTTCAGCTTCCATGATGACGCAGGCGATTAAAGGAAAAGATATTGATACCGCCCTTTCCATGTCTAAGATTTTCTCAGACATGATGCAAGGGAAAGAGTATGACGACTCAATAGATCTCGGGGATATTGAAGCCCTTCAAGGCGTTTCGAAATTCCCGGCCCGGATTAAATGTGCCACCCTTTCATGGAAAGCACTTGAAAAAGGAGTCGCTGGCGAAAAAGGCGGCAATTAAAAGATTGGAGTGAAAATGGATGGCTAAAAAAATGCCTGAAATTGGTGAATACAAGTACGGTTTTCACGATAAGGACGTTTCCATTTTCCGTTCAGAGCGCGGATTGACAAAAGAAATCGTAGAAGAAATTTCACGCATGAAAGAAGAGCCTCAATGGATGCTTGATTTCCGCCTGAAATCTCTTGAGCATTTCTACAACATGCCGATGCCGCAGTGGGGCGGGGATTTAAACTCTTTAAACTTTGACGAAATTACGTATTACGTAAAGCCGTCTGAGCGTTCAGAGCGTTCTTGGGATGAAGTGCCTGAGGAAATTAAACAGACATTCGACAAACTCGGTATTCCTGAAGCTGAGCAAAAATACCTTGCCGGTGTTTCTGCACAGTACGAATCCGAAGTTGTTTACCACAATATGAAAGAAGATCTTGAAGAGCAAGGCATCGTCTTCAAAGACACAGACAGCGCGCTGAAAGAAAATGAAGACATTTTCCGCGAGCACTGGGCGAAAGTTATCCCGCCGACTGATAACAAGTTTGCGGCGCTGAACTCAGCTGTTTGGTCCGGCGGATCTTTCATCTACGTGCCTAAAGGCGTGAAGGTTGAAACACCGCTTCAAGCTTACTTCCGCATCAACTCCGAAAACATGGGTCAGTTCGAACGTACACTGATCATCGTTGACGAAGAAGCAAGCGTTCATTACGTAGAGGGCTGTACGGCTCCTGTGTACACAACAAACTCGCTTCACAGCGCGGTTGTTGAAATCATCGTCAAAAAAGGCGGCTACTGCCGTTATACAACAATTCAAAACTGGGCGAACAACGTTTACAACCTAGTAACGAAACGTACGGTTTGTGAAGAAAACGCGACGATGGAATGGGTTGACGGAAACATCGGTTCTAAATTGACGATGAAATATCCGGCTGTCATTCTGAAAGGTGAAGGCGCGCGCGGCATGACGCTTTCTATCGCTCTTGCGGGCAAAGGACAGCATCAGGACGCGGGTGCGAAAATGATTCACCTTGCACCGAATACGTCATCCACAATCGTATCAAAATCGATTTCCAAACAGGGCGGAAAAGTAACATACCGCGGTATCGTCCACTTCGGACGAAAAGCGGACGGCGCCCGTTCAAACATCGAGTGTGATACGCTCATTATGGATAACAAATCAACTTCTGATACAATCCCTTACAATGAAATCCTGAACGACAACATTTCATTGGAGCACGAAGCGAAAGTATCAAAAGTATCTGAAGAACAGCTTTTCTACTTGATGAGCCGCGGTATTTCTGAAGAAGAAGCAACAGAAATGATCGTTATGGGCTTCATCGAGCCGTTCACAAAAGAACTTCCGATGGAATACGCAGTTGAAATGAACCGTTTGATTAAATTCGAAATGGAAGGTTCCATCGGTTAATAGTAAAACCCCGCCATATGGCGGGGTTTTTTTGTTTATTGAATAGTGAAATTACCGTATTCGCTTGACCGGACATGAATCGGCCCGTTTAAATTGTAGTTCTTCTCTTTGACAATATCGCGGAAAACGTCGACACGGGCAACCGATTCTCTCCATTCATCCTGAGTGTCCTCATCTGACGGATTCATCAGATCGTCATAGCGCACATCCAAGAATTTATTGAGCCATTTCTTTTCATCAGTTCCGTCTTTCGGTGACCCGCCCATTTTTTTGTTCGTGCGTTTAATCAGGGCATAAAAGGAGTCCGGATCATCGCCGTCGCCATGCTGAATCACCGTATCGTACATCACTGCTTTTGCCAAGGCCGTTTTCAGTCCGGCATTTTCTGAACGTTTCATCGCCGGCTGATAATACAAGCTGTCATTTACCTTATCTTGGGCAGCGCGGAAGGCTTTATCATTGCCAAGTGAGCGCCAGGCAGAAGCGAATCCTTTCAGATTGCTAATGTCATCGCTTTCGTCCTTCGCAAGACGTCGCAATTCAGGCAAATACTTTTTCAATTTGTTATTCGGCACCGCTTTCGTGTATACTTCGACTACTTCCAGCGCATCTCCGGTAGCCGTCGTAAAGCCGGCCCGCCCGCAAGTGTAACCTCTTCCGTCATCCAACGCTTCAACATATCCGTATTGGATTTCCGTCTTTCCGTTTTCAAAGATGCTGGTCAGCTGTTCCGCCCGGCGCTTCTGATCCTTATTCAGCCCGGCCGCAAAAACCGTACCGCTCATCATCAGGGTAAAAAACATGGTGAAAATAAGAGATGAAACCGCCGTCTTCTTCCAAAAACCTGCTTTTTTCTTCAAGCTGATTTTCATTGCCATACCCCTTTCATATGTAAGTTACGCACTCAGTATACATGAGGGGGTTGTTTTTTTGTTGAAAACACACGAATTTGTCAATATTTTGAATCCTAAGCCCTATCCGGCGCTTCATAAAAAGAACGCACCTTCATCAGACAGACAATCCCGTTCTCGCGTCATTCTCATCTGTAACATAGTCAACGCGGTGAAACCCGCATTGTACAGCCTGCTGATAAAGGGCTTCGAGCATAACCGGATCTTTGCAATATAACGTTACATACGAGCAATCTGCAATGAGAAGCACAAGCTCACAGGAACTCTCCAAATATTCCTCATACGTATTGATTTCCGTTACCATCCCGCCCGGGAAAGCTTTCAATTCAGCAAAAATCATATAATAAGGGTTTCCTTCCAGACGCTGACGGAGTTCTTGACCCTGAATGATGCGCTGATTTTGCGGAAACAGGTCTGTATCGGTGTCTTCTTTGAACTCAATATACGCCTCTCCATCACCGATAAACCACGTATAGGGAGAGATCGGGAACGGTTGTAATATATCTGCCGCAAACCGTCCGAATTGATTTGGGATGTTAAAAGTAATGCCGCGTTTCATAATAAAATGAGGAAATCGAATAACTAATGACTGACTATTTTGAAATTAAATCCATAGGAGCTTTATTTTATTACTGTAAAATTGCTATAATAATAGCTAATATGTTTCTAAATTGGAGGACTATTGTTATGAAGGGGAAAAAGATCATTATTTGTTTATTGGTCATCTGTATTATTTTCATAATCAGTTTGTTTTTTATTAAGAATAATGAAACTCCTGATTCAGCGAAAAAATTTAATACTGAACAGGAAGCTTTACAGTATGCTAAACAAGAATCACCTTATATCACTGATTTTATATATGAAACAAAGGAAATTGACAATGAAAAAGTTGTGATATACAAATTTGAAGAAAATAAACAAATGGGTATAGGAACAGGAACATTGGCATGGAAAGATAAAAAAGTTATATGGGTAAAGAATGGAAATGGTGTAGCGCTTAAAAATCAGAATAATAAGACAGATATTTCATTTGATGTAAAGTCTTATTCAGGTAAAAAATATAAGTTATATGCTGGATTTAACAAAACGAAAAATCTGAAAATTGAAACTCAGACAGATAATAATGTAACCCCTCATGTGGATAAGAAATCTGGAATATATTATTTGTTAATTCCTAGTATAAATTAATCACACCTAGTTTACAAAAATATACTTCCCTGGTAATATTTTAATGTGTCATAAAAATAAGGAGGGTGTATATGAAAAAGAAAGTTACGCTTTTGATTGCAGTTTTCGTGGTATTTTTGATGATTTTTGGAAATCCCTCGAAAGGATTCGCTGTCGAGCAATATACTATTAATCTATCTGATTCAAATGTAGAAAAATTTTATGATGAGGAACAAGGTGCAGTAATCGCACCATTCAAAGCGTCAGAACATGGGCTTGTACCTGTTTCAAAAGATGAATATGAAAAAACGACTGAAATAAAAGAAAACGAAGATTTAGAGAATGAGTTTGTTGTTTCTGAGGAAAGTAATGACGAATTAGAATTTAAGCCCTATGCTGACGTTGATCTTAGATATTGGAGATATAAAGAAAAATCAGCCACTAAATATTATGGTGACCCTATTAAAGTTTCAGCAACAATTAAGTGTACTACATCATCGTGCAGAGTAGATAAACAGACGCAAGCTACTGTATCTAAGTCTTACAGTGTTAATGCTTCATCAGAAATTCAAGCTATAAACTATGGAGCTAGTTTTAATTTTACGTCAGCAAAATCTTATTCTACTACATATTCCTTTACGCTCAAAAAAGGCCAATCTGGATATATAGCCTTTAAACCATACAAAAGAAAGTCTACAGGTACCCTAACGCAGTATTCTACAATGCATGGTAAAATCAGCAGTAAATCAGCCTATGGAAGATCAGCGATTAAGATGAAAACTGGAGAAGCTGATGGATACTATACTTTTGTTTTTACTAAAAAATAGTATGATAGATCAATTTATATAGTGGAAGGATAATAGTGATAATGCCTTTATCCTCTCAATAAGGACGGGGCTTGATACTTAGCCGCGTTCTTTGATGTTCTCTTTTGTTCTTGATCTGTATATACGTTGATTATGACTTTTGAATTGATACTGGCTGCTGTTTGAAAGCTTGCGATTGTCGATTTAGGGTCTGTGTTTTCTTCACATCCATGATGATTTACGTTTAAGACATCACCTTTTCTCTATTGATAGATGGAATCTTTGATAGGAGAGCGAAGAGATTGGTCGACCTTCTGCTTTTTCATATGGGGGCAAAAGGTCGAAGCAAAGCGCTCCATTTGTTAAAATAAATAAGACAAAACAGATAGAAAAGGTGTTACACATGAAGTCTTATATGATTATCGGGGCCGGCATTCTCGGTGCGTCCGCGGCTTATCATCTCGCAAAGGCCGGGGCGGATGTAACGGTCATTGACCGGAAACACCCGGGGCAGGCGACTGACGCCGCGGCGGGGATCGTCTGCCCGTGGCTGTCACAGCGCCGCAATCAGGCATGGTATGCGATCGCAAAAGGCGGCGCCCGTTATTATGAACGATTGATACAGCAGCTTGAAGCTGACGGAGAAACAGAAACCGGTTATCAAAAGGTCGGAGCCGTCAGCCTCCATACGGATGAAAAAAAGCTCAGCCAAATGGAGGAAAGAGCTTATAAAAGAAGAGAGGATGCCCCTGAAATCGGTGACATTACAAGACTGACTCCGGAAGAAACGAAGGCGCTGTTCCCCGCGCTGTCGGAGGAATACGGGGCAGTTCATGTCAGCGGCGCGGCCCGGGTGAACGGGAGGGCGCTACGTAAGGCGCTGTTAAATGCGGCCGTTAAGCACGGAGCGGCTGTTTACAATGAAGAAGCGTCAATATTGACAGAGGACGGTGCCGTCATCGGTGTGAAAACCGCAGAACGCACGCTTACTGCCGGCCAGGTTCTCGTAACGGCCGGCGCTTGGGCGAGAGAGCTGCTTGAGCCGCTCGGCATCCGTTTTTCAGTATCATACCAAAAGGCGCAGATCGTTCATTTAGAGCTTCAGGGAGAGGAGACGGGCGGCTGGCCCGTCGTCATGCCCCCAAACGATCAATACATTCTCGCCTTTGACAGCGGCAGAATCATAGCGGGTGCGACTCATGAAAACGATACCGGCATGGATTTGCGGGTGACGGCCGGCGGTCTCCGCGAGATTTTTGACAAAGCATTAACCGTGGCGCCGGGCCTTTCAGACAGTACTGTAATAGAGACAAGAGTCGGTTTCAGGCCGTTTACTCCCGGTTTTCTTCCCGTCATCGGCAAAGTGCCGAATATCAGCGGGCTCCTCGTTGCCAACGGGCTGGGCGCCTCAGGACTGACGAGCGGGCCGTATCTGGGGGCTGAACTGGCGAAACTCGCGCTCGGTCAGCAGACGGAAATTGATTTAAGCCTTTATGATCCGGCCGGGGCGCTTGAATAAAAAATAGCTTTTGGCGCATTCTTATGATAGGATGGAGCTTTAATGAATAAGAGGACGTGACCCATTTTGATAAAAATAAACCTTCCTGCTCCTGATGTAACCATTACGGAACGGCATCAGTCACCGTCGGAGAATGAACCGGCGATTAAAGCGATTTACGGTTTCATTGATTTTCACCAAATTCCGAGAGACAAAGGCGGCATATTTATGTTTTATAACATTCATGATGAACTGCTGTTTGTCGGGAAAGCCCGTAAATTAAGACAAAGAATCAAAAAGCATTTTGAAGACAATGTGTCGCCTGTTAAACATCACAGGGACGAAGTGTATAAAATTGAAGTATGTGTCGTAAATGATCCGATGGAAAGGGAGATTTACGAAACGTACGCGATCAATACCCTTCAGTCGAAATACAACATTGAGAAAGTATTTTATAAATAAGAAAAACCGGAGCTTAAGGGCTCCGGTTTTCTTTATGTTTACAGTGCCAGCCACATCACGGCAATATGCACGATCAGCAGACAGTAAACGACGAGGAATAGCTGGACGACCTTTTTTCTGAATAACATGCAGATCATCATGAGCACAGGAAAAATCAGGACGCCGGCCGTTTTATTGATTGATGTATTCGGACGGTTTGACACGTCATAGTGAATGGCCATATCAGCAGGAAGAAACGGATAAAACACAATCGACAGAATAAAGGCGAGAACCACAGCTCCCCACAGCACTTTATCATTCATCAAAAACATATGAACACTCCTTTTTTACATATAATAGTATATTAGTTCGAAAAATCTAATTTACCAATATTTTACCTGTTGATTGGTGTATAATCATGTCAATGAAATTTCCATACGCTAGGAGGGTTTCAATTGACTGACAAGAAGCAAACCAGCATGTTTTCATTCTTTCTTTTTATCATGGCCGCCTGGATCATCGTTTTGTTTTTTACCGTCATCGCGGCACTGCCAAGCTCTGCCATCCAATTAACCAAGCATCAATCCAAAACCGTTTCCATGATTTATCCGCAAAGCTGGGGATTTTTCAGTAAAGATCCGAGAGAAGACAGCTTGAACATCTATCTTCTTGATGCCGATGAGGAGCTCAGATGGCCGAATAATTCTCTGAAAAATGTGATCGGCTTAAACCGCTACGGGCGGACGCAAGGGATAGAGCTCGGTCTTATGCTGGAAAAGCTGCCTTCCAAAGAGAAGTGGAATGACTTTGCGGCTGGCCAAGACTTTAAGGATACCACATTTTTGAAAATGAAAAATGAGTCCCCCTCCCCAAGGCTGAAAGGGAAAATGATCATTACATATGAACGCATTACCCCGTGGGCATGGAGCCAGCATACCGAAACGAAAAGAACCATCAAAAAATACATCGGAGTGGATGTCAATTGATTCAGGATGCAAAAAAGCAGCTCACCTTATGGATGATGAAGAATCCGCCTTGGACAAATGTGTACGGGCTTGCCAGAAGCTTAATCGCGCTCGGCACGCTGCTGACATTGCTGTTCAATCCGGCATCTGTCTTCTTCAAAACGCAAAATCAAATGCTCAGCTTTTCCGACACGTTCAGCCTGTTTCTGCTGTTTCCCGATTTCCGTTACATTGAGATCGTCAAAGCCGTTTGTATCTGTATGTTAATCCTTGTCGTCATTGGCTGGCGGCCGCGAATCACCGGTTTTTTTCACTGGTGGATTTCGTACAGCTTCCAAAACTCCGCCGTTACCCTTGACGGAGGAGATCAGGTGGCTGCCGTTTTTACACTGCTGCTGCTCCCGCTGACATTAACCGATCCGCGGAAATGGCACTGGTCTCCGTACGAGGCGTCTTTTGAGAAAAGGCCGCTTGAGCCTTATTACCGCTCCTTGTGCTGGGCGACGCTGACAATCATCAGAATACAGGTCGCAATGCTGTATTTTAACTCCGTCATTGCCAAACTGATGGAAGAAGAGTGGCAGAACGGAACTGCCGTTTATTACTATTTGAACGATCCGATGCTGGGTCTGCCGGATGCGCTTCACGGTCTGTTTGACTTTATCCTGCAGTCCAAGCTTGTCATCATCCCGACTTGGGGCACGCTTATTGTGCAAACCATTATGTTCTGCGCTTTGTTCGCTCCGAAAACATATTGGCGTCTGATATTGTTTATATCCATTTTTATGCACGAAATCTTTGCCGTTATGCTGGGGCTTACCTCGTTTTCCATTACGGTGGCTGGTATTTTGGTCCTGTTTTTGGTGCCGGCAGAGAAAACAGTAGCTTTGAACCATTACAATCCCCTTTTTATCAGATACAATTTTTTCAATAAAAGGAAAAGGAGGAAATTATATGGTTAAAAGCAAGAAGTCCGCAGCTGCCATGATGCTGGTGTTTGTTTTAATGGTTGCATTAGTCGGCCCGCATGCCGCGGCGAAAACTGAGCCATCCGTCTCTTATTCGGGTGAAGACATTTTTTCCGGCATCTTTTTCGGACAAGGTGAGGTCGCAAAGCTCCTTCCTGAAGTATGGGATACCAAGGCTGTCAAAAAGATTGATCAGGATGAATTAAAGCAAGTTTCCGATCAGGTGATCACTGATATTAAAAAGTCATCGCCGGATTATTTTAAAGAGTTGAAAGCGGCGGTCTACAGCGGCGATTATGAGAAAGTGAACAGCGTCATTGATCAAGGTTCGCAGATTATGGCGAAAGTGCTGAAAGAAGAGTTTGACAAAAAGAGCATGGACAAAGGAAAATCAACGGCCATCGGCCAATGCGCAACGGCTGTATGGGTATTTTTAAACGCGGCGGCCGCCATTGAGACGATCGCTCTTGCGGTAGCGGCCATCATTTTGACAGTAGCAAGCGTTGACGAAGATTCCGACTTAGGAAAAGAGCAGCTCATCGCTAATGTCGTTGACCGCATTAACGCGCAGCACTGAGGCTGAAGAAAGAAAACGCTAAGGAAACGAACCTTAGCGTTTTTTTGATTGAAGCATCTCTTTTAAATATGCTTCTGAATCAAAGCCGAGTTCCTCGTCGGCTTCTTTTTTCAGTTCAAGCTGAAGTCGCACGTACGTGTCATATTTCGGGCTGAGCTTTTGAAGAAGATTGCTGAAAGGCGATCCCGCCTTCAGCGCGGGCAGATCAGAAGCGGATTCTCCGACCTTGATCAGGCTTTCTCTGTATTCTTCATCTGTCTGCACTCTTTTCACAAGCTGAATGATGATGTTTTTATGAGTGTCCCAAGTGGCAGGGTCTCTCTCCAAAATCCGCTCGATAAATTGGTCATGCTGGACTTTGTGCTGCTGGAGCTGAGCCGGATCCTCCTTGCCGACCAGCTGCATCATCGGGTGTTCAGCCGGAACTTCTTCCATATCATCCAATACTTTAATAAGCTCCGCCCATATCGCTTTTTTCTCATCTGTATCAATAGAAAAGTCGAGGAACGGTTCAAACAGCGCGGCGATAAATTCTCCGAAATCTCCCGGGAACAGTTTTTTCAGCTGAAGTCCCATATACTTCGGTTCATCTATTTTGACCTCGCCGATATCATGCAGAATGGAATCGACATTTTCCGCATCTTCCACGCGCTTGATCAGCATTTCAGTCAGTTTCCGTTCCTGCTCAAGCTCTTCAATCTGCCGGCTGAGCTTTTGATGCTGCTGGCGCAGTATATCATGCAGACTGCTGCCCTCTAAGAGGAACGCTTTAATATCGCTTACAGACAGTGCCAGCATTCGGAGGGCGGCAATCATTTTCAGCGTATTCACGTTCTGAGCGGAATACTCACGGTATCCGTTATCAGGGTTTTTGCTGACGGTGATTAAACCTTCCTGCTCATAATATTTGATGGCTTTTTTCGTGAGACCCGTCTGCCTGGCGGCTTCTTTTATATTCATTCTGAATCACTCCCTGCTTTTCATTCTAAACGTGTCTCTAAGGGTCAGGTCAAGAGAGGGCGGGAAATAAGGCGGGTTTATTTTATATTTTAGAAATTTCAGAAAATATGATTGACAACGCACCTTTGTTGCGATTAATATAACGTTATATAATGTTATATAACGTTATATAATAAAACACTGAGGAGTGAAGGATTTGAGTCAAACTGCCGCACAAGTGAATCACAAGGTTCAGGCTTTCTTGGATGATCTGAAAGGAAAAACGATTGACCACGTCTTTTTCGTCGCTTGCGGGGGTTCTTCAGCCATTATGTATCCGAGCAAGTACGTGTTTGACAGAGAGGCGAAAGCCATCAGCTCTGATCTCTACAGTTCAAATGAATTTATTCAGCGCAATCCCGTTCAGCTCGGAGAGAACTCTCTCGTGATTTTATGTTCTCATTCAGGCAATACGCCGGAAACGGTGAAAGCCGCCGGTTTCGCCAGAAAAAAAGGCGCGCTTACGATTGCGATGACCTATGAGCCTGATTCGCCGTTAGCGAAAGAAGCCGAATATGTCGCGGTTTATGACTGGGGTGAGAACGCACAGGCGATAAATACGAATTACGGGGTTCTGTATCAAATCGTGTTCGGCGCTTTACACGTGCTGGAAAACCATCCCGCGTTTGAGCAGGCGATCGACGGACTCAATAAGCTCCAGACCGTATATGACAAAGCGCTTAAACAAGAAGCGGATCACGCAAAGGCATTCGCGAAAGCCCACGAAAAAGAAGATATCATTTACACGATGGCAAGCGGTGCGAACTACGGCGTCGCTTACTCCTACAGCATCTGCATTCTCATGGAAATGCAATGGATTCATTCCCACGCCATTCATGCCGGAGAATATTTTCACGGCCCGTTCGAAATCATTGATGAATCCGTTCCATTTATTATCCTGCTCGGCTTAGACGAAACAAGACCCCTTGAAGAGCGGGCGCTTTCCTTCTCAAAAAGATACGGCAAAAAACTGACTGTGCTTGATGCGGCAGCATATGATTTTTCCGGAATTGACGATTCTGTAAAAGGCTATCTGGCTCCTCTCGTATTAAACCGGGTGCTCAGAAGCTATGCGGATGCGCTGGCGGAAGCAAGGAACCATCCGTTAAGCCAGCGGCGTTACATGTGGAAAGTCGAATATTAAGAACGCGCATTATATTTCACCGGACTATAATGATATATAACGTTATAGTCCGGTGACAAAGGAGGAAAAGCATCTGAAAAAGCTCATCTGCCTGTTCGTTCTGTTAGCCGTATGTCTGTCAGCCGCCGCCTGTTCAAGCCAAAGCAGTTCCTCTGACGGAAAAGTGACCTTGAAGTTTTTTCACAGGTGGCCGAAGGAGCCGGAAAAAAGCTATTTTGAAGAAGCGGTCAAAGAATTTGAAGCCGCTCATCCGGATATTCATATCCAAACGGAAGCGGTCTTAAACGATTCTTATAAAGACAAGGTGAAAGTCATGCTCGGAACAACGAGCCCCCCTGATATTTTCTTTTCATGGAGCGACCGGTTTGCTTATAAATTCATCAAAGGAGATAAAGCCCTCGATCTGTCGTCTTACTATCAGCAGGATAAAGATTGGTCCTCACAGCTTGTGCAGTCACAAATCAAACCCTTTACGCATGACGGAAAACAGTACGGCGTTCCGTGGCAAATGGACGCTAAATCATTCTTTTATAATAAGGACATTTTTCATACATTACATTTGAAGCCCCCGGCGACATGGGATGAACTGATCACAGTCTCTGAGAAATTGAAAGAGAACGGATATATTCCGATCAGTTTCGGCACAAAAGCGCCTTGGACGATTTCTCATTATATCGGGACGCTGAACCAGCGTATGGTGGATGAAAAAACGCGGGCGAAGGATTACAGCCCGGAAACCGGGGAGTTTACGGACGAAGGCTATGTCAAAGCGCTTGAAAAGCTTCAGGAACTTCTGCCGTACTTTACAAAGCACGTGAACTCCGTTGATCACGAATACGTGCGCCAGCAGTTTACGAGCGGCAAAGCGGCGATGATTTATGCGGAAACGGCAGAAATTAAGCTCGTCGAACCGGTCAATCTGGGCTTGTTTCCTTTCCCGAAAATCAGCGGCGAAAAGGGATCTCCCCGTGCACTGACCGGATCTCCGGAAGGATTTATGATTTCCTCAAAAACGAAGCACCCGAAAGAAGCCATGGAATTTCTTCAGTTTTTAACCTCGAAAAAAATGGGAGAGAAGCTGATAAAAGACGTCGGTAAATACAGCGCGGTTCAAGGAACGGCGACAGAAAACAATTCCACCCCGATCCAGCGCGAAGCCGTGCAGGATATCGTCCGCGCCGAATCAATGGTGCCCTGGTTTGATATGGATGTTGACGTTGAAATCGCCGATGTGTATGCGGCAGGCGTTCAGCAGATGCTCGGCGGCACAATGACACCGCGCGAGGTGATGAATTCCGTGCAGAAAGCGGCGCGTCAGGTCAGAGCGTCATCTGAATAGAACAGATTTCTTTGGAGAAAGGAGATGAGGATTTCCTTGGTCAGCCGAAAACGTTTCATTCCGTATCTGTTTCTCGCGCCCGCGCTGATTTTTCTGCTGTTCGTTTACATTCCGATTATTGAGAATGTGTTTTTCAGTCTGTTTGAATGGAGCTCATTTCAACCCGAAAAGACGTTTATCGGTTTGAAAAATTATATTGACCTGTTTCACGATCCCGTGTTTTTTACAGCACTCCGCAACAATGTGCTGTATGCGGTCATATCGCTGATTTGCCAGGTTGGCGGCGGCTTAATTCTGGCGGCCGTGCTGGAAGACAGATTGGTAAGAAAGTGGTCGCCGTTTTTCCGCACGGTCTTTTTTCTTCCGGTCGTTATTTCCATGACCGTTATTGCGCTGTTGTTTGATTTTATTTATAACCCGGAAATCGGGCTTTTGAATCAGCTGCTGGAAGCCGTCGGACTTGATGAACTGACCCGGGCGTGGCTGGGCGATGAAAACACCGCTATGCTGTCTGTCATTTTTGTGTCTCAATGGCAGTCTGTCGGTTACATCGCCATGCTGTATATTGTCTCGATTCAGAGCATTCCCGCTGAATTATATGAATCGGCGCAGCTGGACGGAGCCGGAAAAATCCAGCAGTTTTTTCACATTACGGTGCCACAGACGAAAGAAATGTCGTTTGTTGCCGTGGTGATGACGCTGACCGGCGCATTTACCGTATTTAATGAACCGTATATTCTGACCGGCGGGGGGCCGGGCAATGCTTCAGAAGTGCTGAGCACATTTTTGTATAAGAGCGCTTTTACAAAGGATATGATGGGCTACGCTTCTGCGATCGCGACGGTGGTGCTTTTGCTGACGCTTGCTCTGTCGCTTATTCAGATGAAATTCTTTAAGACCGGAAAGGAGGAGTAGCCGATGCTTCCTGAAAAGACAGACTTGCGTCATGCCCGTCAGGCCGTCAGAACAGGCGGAAAACTAAGAAAATGGTATGTCGGGGAAACGTCTGTGTGGCTGTTTCTCTTTATCTACCTCATTGCCGTTGCTTATCCGCTGTTATGGATGGCGGTCAGCGCCTTTAAAAGCTCGGATGAGATTTTTGAGCACAGCTGGTCGCTGCCCTCTGTCTGGCATCCCGAAAACTTCGTATCCGCATGGAACCAAGGGATTTCCGCTTATTTTATGAACAGCGTCATTGTGACCGTGCTGACTTGTCTCATCACCGTATTTGTGAGCGCCTGGGCGGCATACGGGCTGGCCCGTTTTCAATTTAAAGGAAAAGGGTTTGTGCTGATCATTTGTCTTGGCGGCTTGATGCTGACGCCGCAGGTCAGTCTTGTGCCGCTGTACTCCATTATCCAGTCATTGGGACTGTACAATACGTATTGGGCATTGATTCTTCCGTACGCCGCCTATCGTATTCCGTTTACCGTGATTCTGATCCGTTCCTATTTTTTGTCGATTTCCAAAGAGCTTGAGGAAGCTGCCTATCTGGATGGATGTACAAGTTTCGGAATATTTTTCAGAATATTCTTACCTATGAGTGTGCCGATTCTTGTGACATCAGGCATTTTGACGGCTTACCATACATGGAATGAGTTTATGTTTGCGATTATTTTTATCGATGATGAAAATTTACGGACGATTCCGGCCGGGCTGATGCAGTTCAGAGATGCCCTGCAGACGGATTGGGGCGTGCTGCTGGCCGGGCTGACGATTTCTGCTGCTCCGATCATCGCGCTGTTTTTATTGATGCAGAGATATTTTATCCGCGGCATTGCAGCGGGAAGCGTGAAAGGATAAGGAGGATGAAAAGATGAAACTGATAGCGGCCGGAGATAATGTAGTAGATTATTATCAGGATCAGGAGACGTTTTACCCGGGCGGAAATGCGTTAAACGTAGCCGTGCTTGCCCGGCGCTTAGGCCACGAAACTTCTTATATCGGGATTCTCGGCAGTGATGAAGCGGCGGATCACGTATTGAATGTGCTGAAATTGGAAAAGGTGAATGCCGATCTGATCCGCCGGGCATACGGAGAAAACGGGATGGCGGTCGTCACGCTTGATGAAAGAGGGGACAGGATATTTGCCGGATCAAATAAAGGCGGCGTGCAATCGCGTCTGACGCTCGCTTTTCAGGATAATGACATCTCATTTATCGCCGGACATGATCTGCTGCATACGAGCGTATACAGCAGGATAGAACGTGACCTTCCGATGCTGAGCGGCCATGTGCCGATTTCCTTTGACTTCTCTGTAAAACGTGACGAAGCCTATTTAGAAGCGGTCTGTCCGTACGTGACGTATGCGTTTTTTTCCGGGAGTGATTTGAGTGAAAGTGAATGTGTGCGGCTTGCCGAAAAAGCCCGCGGTTTCGGAGCGAAAATCGTCTGTCTGACAAGGGGGGAATATGGCGCGGTGTTATCGGATGGGGAACGCGTCTATCATCAGCCGGTGGTAAGAGCTGATATAATAGATACATTGGGCGCGGGTGATTCATTTATCGCCGGGTTTCTTACCGATTTCTTCGAGCATCAGGATATTCGGCGAGCGCTTACTGCGGCCGCCGGGACGGCTGCCAAAACATGCGGAGGGTTCGGAGCGTTCGGTTACGGGCATCCCTACAGGCCGGGCGGCGGGAAAAGCAGTGAAAAAACGAGAATACGATAAGCATTGTCTCGTTTTTTATACTTGTTACGCATAGGGACTGTTAATGGTAAACGTGACGCGGTCGGTATGCATTAAAAACAGCGAGCTGTATATCGGCTGGTCTTTTGACATAAAAGCGGTTTTGTCAATTTCAAAAAGCGCATCCCCGATATCACAAGCCAGATAGCGGCTTTCTTCCTGCTTGGCGTATACGACATTTAACAGCTTCGTATTATGGGTGGGCACCACCTGATAGTGCTGTTTCAAAATGTCATGCATCGACACGCCGCCTTTAATATGCTTGCCGATGTCGGGAAATAAACTGAGCGGATAGTGGGCGATTTCGAATGAGAGCGGCTGGTCGTCGTGAAATAAAATGCGTTTTAATTCAAGAACGGGACTTTCGGAAGCGACGCGAAGTTTTTGGGCGATGGATTTAGGCGCTTCAATGATTTCATGAGAAAGGATCTGGTGTTTCGGTTTTTTCCCCGTTGATTCCATAAATTCAGAGTAGCCGTTGACCGCGATGAGCTCCCGCTTCAGTTTAGGGCTTTTAACGAACGTTCCCTTTCCCTGCTGCCGGACGAGCCAGCCTTCTTCCACAAGATCAAGGATGGCCTTCCTGACCGTTATGCGGCTCACGTTGTACGTTTCGCACAGCTCATTTTCAGTCGGCAGTTTTACGGACGGCGAATAAACGCCCTTCTTGATATCGTCCGCGATAATTTGTTTCAGCTGAATATATAAAGGTTTCGAGCTCCCGTTATTTAACAATGGGACGGACCTCCTTTGTCAAGTAGTAGTACTATTATATGTATTATGACGTTATAATACAAATTTGCTTTTCATTTATGAATCTGTCAGAAACCCCGAACATTTTTAACATAACAGAAAGATGTGGCGGTTTCCAGTATTGGAGGAGGTTTCGAATGGCATCATTAACATTTGACCATATCAAAAAAACATACGGCGCCCAATCGGCGGCAGTGAAGGATTTTCACTTAGATGTAAAGGATGAGGAGCTGCTGGTGCTTGTCGGTCCCTCCGGCTGCGGCAAATCTACGACACTCAGAATGATTGCCGGACTGGAGAGCATTTCTGAGGGGAAGCTTTATATCGACGGAGACGCGGTAAACGATCTGCCCCCGAAGGATCGTGATATCGCGATGGTTTTTCAGAATTACGCGCTGTATCCCCACATGACGGTGTTTGATAATATGGCGTTCGGTTTGAAGCTCAGAAAGCTGCCGAAAAAAGAAATCGCAGAGCGAGTCCGGACGGCCGCTGATATTTTGGAAATCGGGCATCTGCTCAAGCGGAAACCGAAGGCTCTCTCAGGCGGGCAGCGGCAGCGGGTTGCGCTCGGCCGGTCGATCGTGCGGGAGCCGAAAGTGTTTCTGATGGACGAGCCGCTTTCCAACTTAGATGCGAAATTGCGAGTGACGATGCGCGCCGAAATCAGCAAGCTCCATCAGCGTTTGAAAGCGACCATCGTTTATGTGACGCATGATCAGACGGAAGCGATGACAATGGGCGACCGGATTGTCGTGATGAATGAAGGAGATATTCAGCAGGCCGCAAGCCCCCATGAGATTTATCATTATCCGGCGAATATGTTTGTGGCGGGTTTTATCGGTTCTCCGAGTATGAATTTTATAAAAGGCGTCATTGAAGAAAGTCACGGGCAATGGTATTTTGCCGGTTCGTCCGTTCGTCTGCCCATTCCGAAAGAAAAAGCGGCCGTTCTTGTGCAGAAAGGATACAGCGGTAAGGAGATGATTGCGGGGCTGCGTCCGGAGCATTTGACGCTTGCCGGACAATCAGAGCACCCGCCTGAAGCGGCGTGCCGCGCTGTGGCGGAAGTATGTGAAAACTTAGGCGCGGAGATGTACGTTCATGCGGTGAGCGGAGGTGACCGCATGACGATCCGTCTTGACGGCGCTTCACAGGTGAAACCCGGCGATGCCATTCTGCTTGCGGTCAATATGAACCGGGCCGTCTTTTTTGATGCCGACACTAAAAACGCCGTATATTGAAAAAGGGAGCCTGATGATCGGGGCTCCCTTATCACTTCTTATGATACGATTACCAGATTTCGTCCGCCCATTCCGGATGGTCGATAAACGGATTGCGGTTATGCTGATAGTCTTCGTAAATGATTTCGTTCCGCCGTTTTTCCTTACTGTCGACGGGGTCTTGTTGATTCCATTTGAGCAAAACGGACAGTTTTCCCATGTAAGGAGCTGAGCCGTTTCCGGTTTTATCATTCAGCTCAAGGTCGGGATACCCGTCGTCTCCTTCATAACGCACCGCCATGTAAAACAGCATGCGGGCGACATCTCCTTTGACCTCATCGCGCGGTTCCCAGGAATCACCGTCGTAATAATTGCCCGGCGCTTTCGGGTATTCTGAGCCGCCGTTATCAAAATCCATGTTTCCTCTGGCGCTGTTCACCTGGACGTCTGCAGGGCGCAGATGATGAATGTCCGTCCCGGGGCCGGCAGCTGTTCCGAAGTTTCCGTGTGACTTTGCCCATACGTGTTCACGGTTCCAGTCCCCGACGCTGCCGCCGTTTTTACTTTTGGCCCGTGATTCCTGGGTGTAGAGCAAGATGACATTGTTCGGATTTGCCGGATCTTCGTCAGTTTCCTTCAATGCATTCCATACTTGGCTGTAAGACAGCTTTGTATGTCCGCTGATGATGCGGTGCAGGGCGCTTTTTAAGGCCGTTCCGCTTTTTCCGGAAGCTTCTTTGTAATATGTGTCCGTATCCGCAGACGGAGTGATGACAGCTGAGGCAGTTTGCGGAAAAAGAGTTGTGCCGCCGGCAGTTGAAACCGCCATTCGGCTGTACAGATTCGTGTCAGCCGGCGCGCCCGCAGAGGCTGACGGCGCGGCCCATCCAAAAATGAAAAACAGGCAGACAATCGGCAGAAACCAAAGTTTTTTTGTCATGACTTGCCCTCCTTTACCTCTATTATCCAAAAAATAAATCTAATATTCTATCTTTTTTGAAAAATGGTTCCTTCGGCTTATTGGTCAAAGTATCCGGAAAATCATTGATTTTTTGGAAGATATGATAATGAACTCGTTATGCGCTCCTTCTATAATGAAGATCATCTTGTCGGCAGTTTAAAAAGGAGGGCGTGTATGGAACACCAGCAGCTTTCGGCGGCGAATATCGGGATTTCCGATGATATACAATGGCTGTCTCAATTCGGCGCTTCCGCTTCCGGCGGAGTGACGAGGCTTTTATATACGAAAGAATGGATGGACGCCCAGCTTGCCGTCAAAAAGAAAATGGAGGCGTTCGGGCTGGAAACGGCATTTGACGATGTCGGTAACGTATTCGGCCGGCTGAATGGCACAGAATCGCCTGATGAGGTGATTCTGACCGGGTCGCATATTGACACTGTTATTGACGGCGGCAAATATGACGGTGCGTTCGGCGTGCTGGCGGGCATGCTGGCGATCCGGCATTTGCATGAGACGTGCGGGCGTCCGAAAAAAACGCTGGAGGCTGTGTCGCTCTGTGAAGAGGAAGGGAGCCGTTTTCCCATCACCTATTGGGGCTCAGGCAATATCACCGGTGCTTTCTCGCTTTCAGATGCGGAAACGCCGAAAGACGTATCCGGCATTTCTCTGAAAGAAGCCATGAGGCAGAACGGCTTCGGTGCAGGCCGTTATCCAGCACCGCTGCGCACTGATATCAAAGCCTTTCTGGAAATTCATATTGAACAGGGGCAAACGCTTGAACGATCAGGAAAGGATATCGGGATTGTCACCGGGATTGCCGGACAGAGACGCTATACCGTTACGCTTGACGGTGAATGCAACCATGCCGGCACCACTTCGATGAAATGGCGGAAAGACCCGCTCGCGGCGGGAAGCAGCATCATCCACGAACTGATGCTTTCAGCGGAAAGACAGCCGGAAGAGCTCCGCCTGACGTGCGGGAAAATGACGGTTGAACCGAATATGGCGAATGTCATTCCGAGCCGTATCCAGTTTTCCGTTGATATTCGCCACCGGCAGGAAGACGTGCTGGCAGCCTTCCATCAGAAACTGGTATCGATTGTTGAAAACATCAGCCGCAGCAAAGGAGTCAGACCTGTTATTGATGAATATATGAGGATAGAGCCGGTTCAAATGAATCAGAAACTGACGCGAACCGCAGCAGAGGCTGCAAAAGAGCAGGGGGCGGACCCGGAGAAGATCGTAAGCGGAGCGGGACATGACGCCCAGATGCTCGGCAAAACCTTTCCGGCCTGCATGCTGTTTGTGCCGAGCCGTGGCGGGATCAGCCACTCGCCGCTTGAATTCACACCCGCACATCAGCTTGAAACCGGCGTCCTTACGCTGGCGAATGTATTACATAAACTTGCCTATTAACGTAAAGGGGGAATCGGCGTGCCGACCAGAAAAGAATTGTGCATTCCGCAAAGAACCATTATGACACCGGGACCGACAGAAGCTGAACCGAGAGTGCTGAGGGCGATGGGCGCTCCGATCATCGGCCAGTTTGACCCGGCATTTACCGGCATCATGAACGAAACGATGCAAATGCTCCGTGAATTGTTTCAAACGGAAAACCGCTGGGCCTATCCGATTGACGGCACATCAAGAGCGGGGATTGAGGCTGTTCTCGCAAGTGTGATAGAACCGGGCGACAGTGTGCTCGTTCCGATATACGGACGTTTCGGATATCTGCTGACTGAAATCGCCGAGCGATACGGAGCGGACGTTCATACGATCGAGTGTGAATGGGGAACGGTCTTCCGGCCTGACGAGATTATCAGCGAGATGAAAAAGATTTCCCCGAAAATCGTCGCTATGGTGCACGGAGAAACATCAACGGGGCGGATTCACCCGCTGAAAGAAATCGGGGAAGCGTGCCGCGCCCAAGACGCACTCTTTATCGTGGATGCCGTGGCCACGATCGGAGGCTGCGCCGTAAAAACGGATGAATGGAAGATTGACGCAGTCATCGGGGGAACGCAAAAATGCCTATCGGTCCCTTCCGGAATGGCGCCGATTACTTATAATGACCGGACGGCAGCTGTCATTGCCGCGCGTAAAAAGGTAGAACGGGGCATTGCAACGGCGGCTGACGGCAACATGCTGTCCGGTCATCGGCCCATTACGAGCAACTATTTTGATCTGAGCCAGCTCGAAGATTATTGGAGTGAAAGAAGGCTGAATCACCATACAGAAGCGACAGCAATGCTTTATGCGCTGCGGGAAGGTGTGCGTCTTGTCCTGGAAGAAGGACTTGAAGAACGGTTCCGCAGGCATCAGCGTCATGAAAAAGCGCTTACGGCGGGACTTGCAGCGATGGGCCTTGATTTATTCGGCGATCCGGAGGCGAAGCTGCCTGTCGTCACATGTGTGCAGATTCCGCCGGAAGCAGACGGCGAATCGATCAGAAAGATGCTCTTGTCTCAATTCGGAATTGAAATCGCCAGCTCGTTCGGTCCGCTGCAGGGGAAAATTTGGCGAATCGGAACGATGGGCTACAGCTGCAGAAAGGAAAATGTACTGTTTGTGCTGGCCGGACTTGAAGCGGTTCTGATCAGACACGGCGTTGCCGTTAAAGCCGGGGAAGCGCTGCAGGCGGCCCTTAACATATATGATCTGCCGGCTGAAACCGGTGTGCTGTCATGAGACATGAAAACGAGATTGAAATCATCTGGACTTTTTTCCCTTTTCCCCGTTATACTGGATGGTATAAAAAATGACAAATATGGAATGATCATCTGTTTGTCTGGGGAGAAGGTAAGAAATCATGGCGTACATAGGCCGATTGTCAATTTTAATGCTGAATATGTTTATTGCGATGCTTGGAATCGGATTGATTATTCCGATTATGCCCACCTATATTACCGAATTCGGCGCGACGGGGAGCACGATGGGTCTGCTTGTTGCGGCGGCGGGGCTTACACAGCTTTTATTTGCGCCTATTGCCGGGGAAATAACCGACAAATACGGACGGCGGAAACTGATTATTTTCGGCATCGCCGCCTTTGCCGTGTCACAATTGATCTTCGCCTTTGCCGGAAGCCTCTGGCAATTGTTCGCATCCCGCCTTTTGGGCGGAATGGGCGCGGCGTTTTTAATGCCGTCAATGTTCGCTTACATTGCGGATATTACGACCGAAGAAGAACGCGGGAAAGGAATGGGGCTGTTCAGCGCGGCGATGACGCTCGGTGTTGTCATCGGGCCCGGTGTCGGAGGCTATTTGGTTCATTACGGCATGTCTGTGCCGTTCATCGTGTCCGCAAGTCTCGCCTGCTTTTCAACGGTGCTTTCATTTTTCTTTCTGCCCGAAACGCTGGGGCGTGAAAAGCAGCTGGAAGCCCGGGCTAAAACGGAAAAACGTGAGCATCTGTTTAAGCAAATGTCACGCGCGCTCAAATCGCCGTTCGCGTTTATGCTGATTCTGGTTTTTGTGCTGAACTTCGGAATTATGAACTTTGAATCCGTTTTCGGCCTTTACGTTGACCATAAACACGGATTTAAAGCCTCTGATATTGCCTTTATTATTACGGCTGCGGGTCTCATCGGCGTGTTTGTGCAGGCGGTCGGCGTCAGTTATCTCGTCCGCAAGTTCGGGGAAAAACGCGTCATTAACGTGACGTTGATCGGGGCGGCTGCAGGACTTGTGTGGTGCCGGTTTGCTGGTTCATATTGGACTGTTTTTGCCGCGGCAATCTTTTTCCTTACGCTGACATCGCTGCTCCGGCCGGCGGTTAATACGATGCTGTCGAAGCTCGCCGGTGACCAGCAGGGGTTTGCCGGCGGGATGAACACCTCATTCATCAGCTTAGCGAATATCGCCGGACCGTCAGCCGCCGGTTTTCTCTTTGATGTAAATATGGAATTTCCGTATATGCTGGGAGCGGCCATTCTCGCCATCAGTTTTCTGGCCGCGCTTGGCTGGGGCAAAAAGACACAGACCCGGCCGTTCACGCAGCAAGGATAAGAATCAAAAGCCTCCGGATATCCGGAGGCTTTTTACTATCTCATAGGGAGGAAAAAAATGAATAGACTTAAAACCCTGTTTATTTTCATGTGTATACTGATCGTCACAACCTCTTGCGGTCTCATCCCAACTGGGAATGAAAAAGAGGAAAGAAGCAGCAATCAAAAGACTGTATTAAAGGATATTGACAATGCGAGTTTTATTGTTGGTTTTTCCAACACTTTAGATAGGGGAAGTGAGATTGGGGTTTACAGTGAAGATGGTACTAAAATGGATAGCTTGGAATTGAAAGATGGCATAAATTTCACGATATCTTCACATAACAAAAACGATACGTACTTCTCATCAAATAGAAGCAATAATCACTTGATGATAGACAATAAAACCGGAACAATAAACAAAATAAATGAAAAGAGTTTGTCAAAAACAACTGAGGATGAAGGTGCTTTCTTTATAAGAAGTTCTGACGGTTATATCATCCATGACATTAACGTTGGATATACAGACAAAGGGCTGGAGAGTGAATTGGTATATTGGAAGGAAAACAGCCGAAAAAACAAGAAACAAATAAAGCTTGACGGAGAACTTGGATCAGCAATCGTCGCTAAAAATAAAATTTATGTCATTTCAAGTGATGAAGAAAGTATGTCCATCCTTTCAATTAACCCAGAGACAAATAAGCAAGAGAACAAGGCATCCATACCGAATAAAGGGATATACTTCATGGATGAAAAGGATGCATTCCAAGCTCTAGATGAAAATACATTTGTACTGGCAGTTAATGATAACGTGAATGAGAAAGAGAATTCTAAGCTCATATTAATAGACAAAGAGACGCTAAAGGTGAAAAAAGAAGTCGAGATGGAGAAAGGGTTTCATCCTGCAAAATTGAAAATAGTAAAAGATCAGGTTCTAGCCGTTTCTTTTGATGGGAAGCTGCAGGTGTTTGATAAAAAAATGGTTAAGAAAAAATCTTTTGATTTTTATGCTGGGGATGATAACAAATTAATGAATGATGTTCAATTCACTGACAGAGAGATGTATGTTTTAATCAAAAACTTTGATATCCAGCGCGATAACAAGCTTGGAGACATCACGTCTTATGATTGGAAATCAGGCAAAAAGGTAAAAACAATCCCGCTAAAAGCAAACAAAGAGTGGGAAATTGCACGTTTTGAAATTTTAAAATAAGTTTAGGTGATTAGATCAGCTCCAGTTCATTCTGCATATATTTACTCATCATTACCAGGAGGTTCCAGCATGGTTCAGTGTACGCTGTATAGGACAATAAGGATCATTGAAGGGATGGTTTGACATGAATAGTATCAGGTACATATTGTATTTTGTGATTTCTTTCGTTTTACAGCTTCTCTGGTTCTTCTTAGTAAAAGAAAATTCTAATGCAACTATACTGGACATGTTGATGATGTCTCTATTATTCACATTATTTATGTTCATCTTAGATAAATTTCTCAAAAAAAAGCAGGCTGCATAAGGCCTGCTTTTTTTGTTGTAGACTTAAAACTCAAACTAAGATTTATGATCAAGACGAATGAAATTTTGCGGTTTTATTGCGGATATACATAATTTTGGAAATGTTAGAATATGATATAAAAGGAGGAGTGGCCTTGTGAGTTCTGTTTTACCATCATCGGAGGTTGGCGTTAAGATTAATGAATGGTACAAAATGATACGTCAGTTCAGTGTTCCGGATGCGGAGATTTTGAAAGCGGAAGTGGAACAAGAAATAAATGAGATGGAAGAAGACGAGTATCTACTGATTTACTACACCCTCATGAAATTCCGCCATCAGCTTATGCTGGATTATTTAGAACCGGTGACTACCCGCGTGAGACCGACAATTGACGAGCTGCTGGAAAAAATCGAAGCATCAAATAAAGGAATTTCCGGCCTGCTGTTCTATTATTCTTTATTTTTCCGCGGCATGTATGAATTTGATCAAAAGCAGTATGTAAAGGCGATCGGCTTTTATAAAGAGGCTGAAAAACAACTCGTTCATGTGCATGATGAAATTGAGAGAGCGGAGTTTCATTTTAAACTGGCTGAAGCATATTACGGTATGAAACAAAGCCACGTCTCCATGCATCACGTAAAGCAAGCGCTCGATATTTACGATCAGTATGAGTTGTATAAGGTCCGGAAAATTCAATGTCTATTTGTCATATCAGGGAACTATGTAGACTTTAAACGTTATGAAAAAAGCTTGCCGCATTTAGAGAAAGCTTTAGAGTTGTCGAAACAAGTAAACAATAATGAAAGGCTGCTCAGTTCTGCTTATTACAACATAGGAAAGAATTACGGAGACTTAGAAGAATACAATAAAGCTGAAATCTACTTAAAAAAAGCAGCGGAGATATCTGAGAAGTATAAATTGGGTAACCTTCCGCATTCCTTGTTTACATACGCAAAGCTTCTATTTAAACAAGGGAAAACAAGCGAGGCGATTCAAATCAGCAAAAAGGGACTTTCATCAGCGATATTTCAAGGAGATAAGCTGTTTGAATCTCTGCAAAAATATTTGGAGGCTTTATATATTAATGCAATAGACCAAATGGGAATTAAAAAAACAATTGATTACCTTGAGAAAAATAAAAACTATTCGTATGTAGAAGATATTGCTCTTGATACGGCTGCTGTTTATGCAGAGTCAAAGCAATATGACAAATCTTATTTTTATCATCAAAAAATGATTCAAACGCAAAAACAAATTCAGAGGGGAGAATGCCTGTATGAATTTTAGAAAAGGCGTATTTATCATTGTGTCGGCTGTCGTTTTAATGTCAGGGGTCGGTCTAGCAACATCGGCTGTTTCACTTGATGGATCATATCAAGTTTCGTCTGATCGTAATCAAACCTAAGAAGGAGAGTGCCAGTATGAATTTTAAAAAAAGCATTTTCATCGTCCTGGGTCTGTCATTGACTTTAGTATGTGGGTTGGGTATGAACTCAGTAGAAAAACAAGCACAAGATACAATCAAAGTAGCTTCAGATCGCCTTCAAACTTGAACGACTTACGCCTTTTCTTCGGAAAGGCTTTTTTAGTTTAGATTAGAGTCTGCTGAAAATCATAACTAACGGCTGATGATATCAGTGGAAGCAGATTTTGATAGCAGCATTTTGAGAATGTAGCTGAATGAATCCCCCTTAAATAGGATGCGGGAGAACACCCGCATCCTTGTCTCTGGCGATTCCTTAACCGATCAGCCGCTGCATTCTCAGCGCGAGCCGCAGGCGCATCGTCGTTTCCGGATCTTTTAAGCTTTTGCCGAGCAGTTCCTCGCATTTTTCTAAACGATAGATCACCGTATTTCGATGGACGTACAGGCGCTTAGCCGTTTCTGAAATCTGGCAGTGGGTCTCCAGATAAACAGACAGCGTATGAAGCAGGCTCTGGTCCTCCTTTTGCCGGTCGGCCAGGCTTTGGAGGGTGGCTTCGTAAAACTTTTTCACATCTTCCGCGGGAAGCAGGCGGAGCAGCTCCGGCACGTCTTTGGCATGATAGATTTGAATAAACTCCGCGCTTCTGGACAAATGCCCGGATGAAATGGCGTCTGAAGCTTCGGTAAAAGCGTCAGGGACGTCGATCAGCTTTTGGCATATGTTTGAGATGCCGAAGGAGACAGTCCGTTTAAACTGCGTCCGGACCTGCTTTTGAAACTGCTCCAAAAAGCTGATGACAGACGCGTGCATTTCATTCCAGCTGTCTGTCGCTTCAATTAAAAGAATACCGACATTTCCTTTAATAAAGAGATGAGGGGGAAACGGAAAGGATGACAGCTCCCCTTCAAGCAGATCAAATACATGATCGGAAACGAGCTGATTTTCGGTAAAGCTGATCGTTTTCTCATTTCGGTCGAGTTTTCCGCAAATGCACATGTATTTCTGATCCCAGCGGAGCCGGAATTCTTTGGCGCGGCTTTTGATTTCTTCATGGCCGGTAAACGAGCGGTCGATGAAATTGCTGAAAAATTCATTGCGCGCCCGTCTGCCGAATTGTTTGACGGCATTTTCTTTCAGCAGTTCAAAGGAAATGACGTTGGCCGCCTGTTCAATTGTCAAAATCATGCCTTTATCAGCGGTCTGCACCAGCTCCGGAATCACCAAATAACCGCAGTTTTTTTCAACGTTCAGAATCGGAAGGACAGAATACGCCTTTTTGTCGGACAGCATGGAAAAGCAGGTGAAATAAGGCCCGGAAAGGGAATAACAGATGTTTTTCAATAAAGACGTGTCAATGGATATGCGGTGGGACGATGATAAGAGTTTTGTATGCTGATCCAGAAGCAGCACGGGATGCCGGAGAATGTCTGAGAGCTTCTTGAGCAGGGATTGAAGCCCCTTGCCGCTCATGATGTGGTTTGTGAATTTTTTATGGGCGTAAATGGCCTGCTGGAGCTCATTTGAACGCATATCAAGAATATGGCTCAGTGTGGCGTTGACGATATCTCCGAGCCTGATGTCTTCCGGCAGCTCAATAATCGGAAATTCATACCGGTCGGCAAGCTCCGCGGCATCTTTCGGAATGACATTAAGATAACGTTTCGTTTTGATCCCCAGTCCCGCGCAGCCCCGTTTTGCCATGAGGCGGATCAAATCTTTCAACAGCTGCGGGCGGTCCTTCAAGTGGTAAGCCGTGGTGACGAGCAATTCGTTTTTATGTAAAAAATCAGCGATGTCCGGCGCATCCATCATGTTGACGTGCTGCACCTCCCTCCAGCCGCCGGACTTGCCTGCGATTAATGCCGCCCGCTCATAAGCGGGAATCTTCATCACATCATAAATGTTCATCAGTCAATCTCCTTTCAGGTTCTAAAGACAACCATTGGTTAATATGAATAAAAATCATCAAAAATTATAGCGGTTTTGCTGATGTATTACGATCATAGTAGCAGTAAACTGGCAATCATAGACGCATGTTGTGATAAAAACTGACAGAAAATCGTCATCCTTACAGGGAGGAAGATAAAATGGCCTATGACGTAATTGTAAAGGGTGCGAAAGCTGTGCGAAAAGGCGGAACAGAGCGGGCTGATATCGCCGTCAAGGACGGGAAAATTGCCTTGATCGGGCCCGGCATTGACGAAAACGCGGAACAAGTGGTGCAGGCGGACGGCATGTATGTGTTTCCGGGAGCGGTCGATTGTCACGTGCATTTCAATGAACCCGGCCGCGAAGAATGGGAAGGCATTGAAACCGGCTCAAACATGCTGGCTGCCGGCGGCTGTACGTCTTATTTTGATATGCCGCTTAACTGCATCCCTTCGACGGTAACTGCTGAAAACCTGCTGGCAAAGGCGGAAATCGCCGAACGGAAGTCAGCGGTTGATTTTGCGCTTTGGGGCGGTTTGATGCCCGGATATACCGAACATATCCGGCCGATGGCAGAAGCGGGGGCAATCGGGTTTAAAGCGTTTCTGTCTAAATCGGGAACGGATGAATTTCAATCAGCCGATGAACGGACTCTTTTAAAGGGAATGAAGGAAATCGCGGCGTGCGGCAAGGTTTTGGCCCTGCACGCAGAAAGCGACGCCCTCACCCGATTCCTTGAAGCCGAGTACGCGCTCCAAGGAAAAATTGATGCCCGCGCTTACGCTTCCTCACGTCCGGAAGAGGCCGAATGCGAGGCTGTGCAGCGGGCGATTGAGTATGCAAGAGCGACGGGATGCGCGCTTCATTTTGTACATATCAGCACGAAACGGGCCG
This sequence comes from Bacillus sp. IS1, assembly GCF_032461585.1. NCBI lineage: Bacteria > Bacillati > Bacillota > Bacilli > Caryophanales > Bacillaceae > Bacillus > Bacillus sp. IS1. Next base: position 877,347 of record NZ_JAWCWR010000002.1, read on the forward strand.
TGCTCTCCATTCAGCAGGCGAAAAAAGACGGATTGGATGTCACCGTTGAAACGTGTCCGCACTACTTATTATTCAGCTTTGAAGACTTCCTCAAAAAAGGGGCGGCCGCCAAATGCGCTCCGCCGCTCCGCTCAGAGGCTGATAAAGAGGAATTGATCGGGGTTTTGGCTGAGGGCCTGATTGATATGGTGTCTTCGGATCATTCTCCCTGTCATCCGTCTTTGAAACGCGAGGATAATATGTTCCTGTCGTGGGGCGGGATCAGCGGAGGCCAATTTACGCTTCTCGGCATGATTCAATTAGCGATCGATCATGGGATTCCGTTTGAACATGTGGCCCGATGGACGGCCGAAGCACCGGCCGAGCGCTTCGGTTTAACGAATAAAGGCCGGCTTGAAGAAGGATTTGACGCTGATTTTGCCATTGTCCGGCCGGAACCTTTTACCGTCACAAAAGAAACGATGTTTTCCAAACATAAGCAAAGCCTGTATGAAGGCCGCACCTTTCCATACCGAATTGCTGCGACCTACAGCAAGGGGCGCTGTGTGTACCAGGATGGCGGTCGTAAGCAGAGCGGGGCATTCGGAACATTCCTGAAGCCTTCTCTAATAAAAGAGCCGATTCTCTGATGAGAATCGGCTTTTTTTGTCGTTTGGAAAGCGGGTCTCGTGGTATCTTTTTATAAAAAGGAGTAAAACACATTGTATGATCAAATCTTGAACATATTAACGGCATCCTGGTCGCGCAAGACTAGTACAAAATGGACGGAAGATTGCCCGGCCAAAGGCCAGTGCGGCGTGACGGCTTTAGTCATCCAAGATGTTTACGGCGGTGACATTCTCAAAACAAAAACCGGCACAAGCTGGCATTTTTATAACCGAATAGACGGGGAGATATATGATTTCACGAGCGGTCAATTTTCAGAGCCGATCGTCTATCAGCACATTCTTTCTTCCAGAGATGAGGCATTTTCGGACACCAATGAACATCAATACCGGTTCCTGAAAAGTGCATTCAGAAAAAACATGGAAACGGAAAGAGAAAAACACCTGTGATAAACTAGAGTGAGAGGTGAAGGATTGTGATTTATATCGGACTGACGGGGTGGGGGGATCATGACAGCATCTATCCGCCTAAAACGGCGGGCCCGCAAAAACTGCAGGCGTATTCCTCCCATTTTCCCATCGTTGAGCTGGACGCGAGCTTTTACGCGATACAGCCCGCCCGCAATAACGAAAGATGGGTCAAAGAGACGCCGGAATCTTTTCAATTTGTCATTAAGGCATATCAAGGAATGACGGGCCATCAGCGCGGCGATATTCCCTTTGAATCGAAGGAAGAAATGTTTGAGGCGTTTAAGCTGTCATTATCGCCGTATATAGAGCATGGAAAGCTTGCCATGGTGCTGTTCCAATTCCCGCCGTGGTTTGACTGCAAGAAAGAAAACGTCGCATATTTAAGATGGTGCAGGCAGCAGATGGGCGATATTCCGTGCGCGCTTGAATTCCGCAACCGGTCTTGGTTTTCCCCGCCATTTTACGAGCAGACGCTTTCCTTTATGAAGGAGGAAGGCTGGATTCACAGCATATGTGACGAGCCGCAAATCGGCGAGGGCAGCATTCCGACCGTCCTGAAAGCAACGGATGAAGAAAAAACGCTTGTCCGTTTTCACGGACGGAACAAACAGGGCTGGATCAAACCAGACGGCGGACAAAACTGGCGTGAGGTCAGATATTTATACCGCTATAACAAACAGGAGCTCAAAGATTGGAAAAACAATCTTCAGGAGCTGAAAAAACAGTCGCGCAATCTGTATGTGCTATTCAACAATAACTCAGGCGGAGACGCCGCCGATAACGGACTTGAGATGCTTGAAATGTTAGATATCTCATATACCGGGCTTGCTCCGAAGCAGCTCGACCTATTCAGCTAGAAAAGAGGTTTCAAGACACATGTCTTATCTTATATTGATCATATTAGGATTTATCGCGGGAACGGTCGGCAGCCTGATCGGGCTTGGGGGAGGAATTATCATCGTGCCGGCGATGCTCTATTTAAGCACGATGACTCCGTTTTTCCATGACGTAACACCGCAGACTGCCATCGGCACGTCCCTTTTGGTGATTATTTTTACGGGCCTGTCATCAACTCTGGCCTATATGAAATATAAAACCGTTGACTACAAAAGCGGACTGATCTTTTTTATCGGTTCCGGCCCGGGAAGCATCATCGGCGCGTATTTGTCTAAACTTTTTAATGCGCATACGTTTTCCGTCTGGTTCGGACTTTTTATGATTTTGATTTCCATTACATTAATGCTGAAGGCGAAAGCAAAACCGGTCAATAAAGCGCATAAAGGCATGATCCGGACATATGAGGATGAATCAGGTGAGCTTTATACATATTCGTACCGTATTTTCACCGGTATCGTGATTGCCTTTTTCGTCGGTTTATTGGGCGGTCTTTTCGGCATTGGCGGCGGCTCTCTTATGGTTCCGGCCATGATGCTGTTATTTTTGTTCCCGCCGAAAGTGGCTGTGGCGACGTCAATGCTCATTATTTTCTTATCCTCCGTGACGGGTTCCGTGTCACATATCGCAGAGGGCCATGTCAATTGGCTGTATGCGCTGTGCCTCGTTCCGGGCGCGTGGTTCGGCGGCAAAATGGGCGCGTGGGTCAATAAGCGGGTGCAGACGAAAACGATCGTGCTTTTCATGCGGGTCGTCTTGATTTTGATCGGCTGTGAATTGATTTATCAAGGGATATTCAGCTAAAAGGTAGGAGAGATGGTATGTTAGAGAAGCTCCGTTTATATCATACGAATGATTTGCACAGCCATTTCGAAAATTGGCCGAAAATCGTACATTATATTGAGCAGAAGAGAAATGAACATGAAAAAGACGGGGAGGAAACACTCGTATTCGACATCGGCGATCATATGGACCGATTCCAAATGATAACGGAAGCGACCTTCGGCAAAGCGAATGTCGACTTGTTAAATCGGCTTGAGATTGATGCGGCTGCCGTCGGGAATAATGAAGGAATTACGCTGCCTCACGATGAGCTGGCGGATTTATATACCCATGCCGCGTTTCCCGTCATTGTGTCCAACCTGTTTGACAAGGACGGACAGCGGCCGGAATGGGCCGAGCCCTACGTGATCAAAACGCTGAAAAACGGGATGACCGCCGGCATACTGGGCGTCACGGTGCCGTATTATCCCGTCTATCAAAAACTAGGCTGGACGGTGACGGATGCGGAAAAAAGCATTCAAGAATCACTTGACGATATCAAGGGCAAAGCGGATATCATCATTCTGCTTTCTCATTTAGGCCTGATCGATGACCGGGCCGCAGCGGAAAAATTTCCCGACATCGATGTCATTCTTGAATCACATACGCACCACCTTCTTGAGGACGGACAGGACATAAACGGTGTATTGCTTGCATGTGCGGAGAAATACGGGAACTATGTCGGCTGTGTCGAGCTGACGATAGAAAGTGAATCACGAACCATTGTCAGCAAACAGGCATCTGTACAGAAAATGGCTGATTGGCACGGGGAATCTGAAGATACGGCGGCTTTTCTGAAAGAGAAAGAACGGGAAGCGGAAAACCTGCTCTCCGAACAAGTCGCCAACCTGAATGAAGAAGCCGGCGTGAAGTGGTTTGAGGAATCGCCGCTCCCGCTTCTATTAGCCGAAGCGCTGAAAAGCTGGTGCGGCTGTGAAGTCAGCATGGTGAATTCAGGCGTCATTTTGGGGCCTTTACAGAAGGGGCCTGTCACAAAGCTTGACCTGCACCGCATCTGCCCTCATCCGATCAATCCGGTGGCCGTTCGTCTTTCAGGCAGGGAACTCCAGGAAACAATCAGCCAGGCCGCCTCGGAACAAATGGAGCAGCTGCGGATAAAAGGTCTCGGCTTCCGCGGGGAAGTGATGGGCAGGATGGTATATGCCGGAGCGGAGGCAGAGGCCGGCATTCTTGAAGACGGTGTGACGCATCTCCTCAATGTGAAAGTGAACGGAGAAGAGATTGATCCGGAGCGGATATACTCGGTTGCCGTTCTCGACATGTTTACACTCGGAAAGCTGTTCCCTTACATCCGCGATTCAAAAGAAAAACAATACTTTATGCCTGAGTTTTTAAGGGATCTGCTCGCCTGGAAGCTCGCGCGGCAGCCGTAATGTCGTATAGCTGCCCGCCGTTCCATCTCATTCGAGTAAAGGTAAGCGGGACTTTTTAAGAGTGAAAATAAAATACTATGTCCCCCCTTACAAGCATACATTGTGATATGTAAGGGGGGATTTTTCTTGCCTAGATACCGGAGCGCTCTTCGCAAGAGAGGGCCTTTGCCTTTTCGGTATGTGCTTCTTCTGTCGTTTGCTTTTTTTATCATATCGACGGTCATCAGCCTCTGGATGATCAACTCCTCAATCAAACCGGTGCTGATGAACATAGGAGAAATGGAAACCAAACGGGTGGCAACAGAGGTCATTACGGAATCCATTGAAGAATACATGTCTCACAGCGACAATGTAAAAGATATGGTCGATATGAAAACGGATGAAAACGGGAAAGTCACAACGATGGATTTTAATACACAAATGGTCAACAGTATGAAGGCGAAAGTGACAAAGCAGCTTCAGGCTCATCTGAAGGAAGCGGAGTCGAACAATAAGCAGCATGAAACGGAAAAAAACGCGAAAACGGCCGATGAAATTATGATTAACATCCCTTTAGGGCAGGTCACGGGAAACAGCATTCTCGGAAATCTGGGGCCGAAAATCCCCGTGCGCTTTAACCTGATCGGCGATGCGTTAACTGATGTGAAAACAAAAATAAAGCCGTACGGCATTAACAATGCCCTGATCGATATCAGCATCTTTGTGGAAATAAAAGTAAAGGTCATTATTCCGTTTGCCAGTAAGACATCAGTCGTGACAAATAATATTCCGGTCTCCATTAAAGCGATTCAAGGAGAGGTGCCGCAGTTTTATAACGGAAGCGGCGGGTCAGGTGTGACGCCTTCCGTCCAGCTGCCGAATGAAAAACAGAAGAAAGATAAATAAAAACACACAGCCGCAATCTTTCCTGGCGGCTGTGTGTTTACTTTTTCCTGCCGATTTCTTTTCGTTCCCATGCCCTTAAATGGGGATACGGGTCAAAAGACCATTCCGATCTGCCGTTATCTTTATACATCCCGTAGTGAAGATGCGGCGGAAATTTTCCCGCGGTGCCCGGCGGTCCGTATCCGGAACTGCCGACAGAGCCGATCACCTCTCCGGGTTTGACGATCTGGCCTTTATGCACACCTTTTGCAAAGCCATTCAGGTGAGCGAAGTAGTGATATGTGTTATTGATATCCCTGATGCCGATTCTCCAGCCGCCGAAACGGTTCCAGCCCTTCATTTCAACAATACCGTAGCAGGTCGATCTGACGGGGAGCCCGTAATGAGCGAACAGATCCGTTCCTTCGTGAATCCGGCGCCCGCCGAAACCCCGTGCGGCGCCCCATGTGCTGCGGTAGCTGTAGTCCGTCTTCACGGGAAGCGGAAAAGCGTGCTCTCCGAGATCAAGGCGGCCGAACGTTTTAAACAGTGTTATGAATTCGGTGATAATGCCGACCGTCTGATCGCGGCGGTAATAATTCCAGAGGCCGATGCGGATATGATCAAGATCCGTTCCGAATCCCGCTAAATACTGTGCAAATGTATAAAGAATGTCCTCATCATTGCTTACCTCGGCTTTTCCGTCGCCGTCGCCGTCCAGGCCGATCCCGTCAAATACTTTAATGCTGAGGGGCGCATCGTCCTTAGGATTTGGATTTTCAGGGCCGCTCCACAAATGATCCGGAATATAAATGCTGATGATTCCCGCTTTTTCCGGCAGATCCTTTCGGTTCGAGCGGACATTTTCTTCATATTGGTCAACCGCCGCAAGCACATACCAAGGAATCTGCGTGACTGCTTCGGCTTTGCGGTACAACTGCATCCGTTCGCCGTAAACAGGAGCCGATTGTTCTTTCCCGCTTGCAGCCGGACAGAAAACTGATAAAAGGAGAAGAGCAGATAACAGAACTTTCACAACATGATCTCCTTTCAGGATTGAATACAAATAGTTTGCGGCAACAATCCGAGAAAATGTAAGTAATTCTCTTCCCTTGTCGAGAAATTTTTCCTATGTTAAAGTGACTATTGAATAGAAATCCGCAAGTTTTATATCCATCGTGAAATAGAAATTTTTCGCACACGAACATGAATAAAGGGATAATGGAGATGATGGGGAAATGGCAAAGAAAGACGAGCATCTGAGAAAGCCGGAATGGCTCAAAATAAAGCTGAACACGAATGAAAACTATACGGGTCTGAAAAAATTAATGCGTGAAAATAATCTGCATACCGTATGTGAAGAAGCAAAATGCCCGAACATCCATGAATGCTGGGCTGTCAGACGTACGGCGACGTTCATGATTCTCGGTTCCGTCTGTACGAGAGCATGCCGCTTCTGCGCTGTAAAAACGGGTCTGCCGACTGAGCTGGATCTGCAGGAACCGGAACGCGTAGCTGATTCCGTCGCGCTGATGAATTTAAAACACGCCGTCATCACGGCCGTAGCGCGTGATGATCAGAAAGACGGCGGAGCAGGCGTCTTTGCGGAAACGGTCCGGGCGATCCGCAGAAAAAGCCCGTTCACGACAATTGAAGTGCTGCCATCCGATATGGGCGGAAATTACGACAACCTGAAAACATTAATGGATACCCGTCCTGATATTCTGAACCACAACATTGAAACCGTCCGCCGCCTGACACCGAGAGTCCGGGCCCGCGCAACATATGACCGTTCTTTGGAATTCTTGCGCCGTGCGAAAGAAATGCAGCCTGACATCCCGACGAAATCAAGCATTATGATCGGTCTCGGCGAAACGAAGGAAGAAATTATTGAAGTGATGGACGACCTGCTTGCGAACAATGTCGACATCATGGCGATCGGCCAATACCTGCAGCCGTCGAAAAAACATTTAAAAGTTCAAAAATATTATCATCCGGACGAATTTGCCGAACTGAAAGAAATCGCGATGCAAAAAGGCTTCAGCCACTGTGAAGCAGGCCCGCTTGTCCGTTCTTCCTACCATGCGGATGAACAAGTGAACGAAGCGTCTAAAAAACGCCAGGCCCAAGCATAAGATAAGCCGAAAAAACCCAAAACGCCGCAGGTTTTGGGTTTTTTGTGATGGAGCCGTTTTTGCAGGGAAAAAGTCATTCTTGAATAAGGATCGTCTGAACCGCTACACTGGATATAAAGAGGAAAAATTCTCCGTCCGTCCGAACCGTCTCATTTTGCAATTGATGGACAGAAGTCAATGAATTATGATAGTAAAGAGTGATAAAAGAGGTGAAGACATGATTCTTATTCAAAATGCCGAGTTTGAACTCGTACACGATTTTAAAAACGGCTTTAATGAAGAAGCGTTCAAAGCCCGCTATTCGGACATATTAAATAAATATGATTACATTGTGGGAGACTGGGGATACAGTCAGCTGCGGCTCAAAGGCTTCTTTGATGACCAGAATCAAAAAGCAACCTTTGAAACGAAAATCAGCACATTGGACGAATACATTTACGAATACTGCAATTTCGGCTGCGCGTATTTTGTTTTAAAACGAATCAGAAAATAATTGATGCAGAAGGGGATGCTGTCACGTGTATTTTGTTGACAGAAATAATATCGAACAAACACTCCGTTTTTTTGAGACCCAGCTGGCGCTGTTTGACAGCACGCCTGCATGGCAGAGCGATATCGAAAAAAGGGCGCTTGAGCGGATCAGCCATCTTATGATCGAATGCATTCTCGATGTCGGAAATGATATGATTGACGGCTTTATCATGCGCGATCCGGGGAGTTATGACGACATCATGGATATTCTGACGGATGAAAAGGTGGTAGCTGAGGATGAAGGAAATAAGCTGAAGCAACTGATCTCTTCCAGAAAGCAGCTTGTACAGGAATATCAGCACGCCGACCATCAGGAGCTGTTAACGCTGATCACGTTAAACAGAGATGTGCTGAAAGCCTTTCCGGCCCGTGTAAGAACCTACCTGGAAACAGAATTAGGGCCTGTTTCCGCATTTAAATAACAACGAGTGAGAAAATCCACAGGAGTGTTGAGTATGAAGGATTATAAAGGATATTTGATAGATTTAGACGGCACAATGTACAACGGGACGGAAAAAATCGAAGAAGCGTGTGAATTTGTGAGAACGCTTAAAGCGCGCGGCATTCCGTATTTATTCGTGACGAACAATTCTTCCCGGACGCCGAAGCAGGTGGCGGACAAGCTGATGAGCTTTGACATTCCGGCATCTGAAGAGCAGGTCTTCACGACGAGCATGGCGACTGCGCAGCATATCGCCCAGCAGAAAAAAGACGCGTCGGTATATGTGATCGGCGAAGAAGGCATCCGTCAGGCCATTGAAGAAAACGGGCTGAGCTTCGGAGAAGAAAACGCGGACTTTGTCGTTGTGGGAATCGACCGCGGCATTACATATGAAAAGTTGGCAACGGGATGCCTTGCGATCAGAAACGGCGCCCGGTTCATTTCAACAAACGGCGACGTCGCCATTCCGACTGAAAGAGGGCTTTTACCAGGGAACGGTTCGCTCACATCCGTTTTGACGGTGTCAACGGGCGTTGAGCCTGTCTTTATCGGCAAGCCTGAATCCATTATTATGGAACAGGCGATGCGTGTGCTCGGAACGGATATTTCCGAAACACTCATGGTCGGCGATAACTATGCCACGGATATTATGGCCGGCATCAATGCGGGCATGGATACGCTGCTGGTTCATACCGGAGTGACAAAGCGTGAGCATATGGCAGATTACGACCAGAAGCCGACATATGCGATTGACTCTTTAACCGAATGGATTGAACATCTATAAAAAAGGGACGGCCATGACGGCCGTCCTTATTCTGTATTTCTGGCGCTGTGAGCAAGCCGGCTTGAAGCCGCTGCTGCGATTGCGCCGACGATATCATCAAGAAACGTATGGCATTCGCCCGTAGATTTATCATTTAACCGCCCGAGAATGCCGGGTTTTTCTTTGTCAATGTAGCCGTAATTCGTAAAGCCGATTGAGCCGTATATATTCACGATAGAGAAGGCGAGCACCTCGTCAACCCCATACAGGCTTTCATCAATCGCCAGAATAGTCTGAAGCGGTTCAGACAGCTTTTTTTGTTCGGCGAGCACATCTAATTCTATTCCCGTTAAAATGGCGTTTTGCACCTCGCGTTTTGCGATGACACGGTCCACATTGAGCCTGCATATCTCCATCGTCAAATCAGGATGATATTTTTTTTGAAGGAAATACACCAGCTCGGCAATATCGTCCGTCTCAACCCCCCGTTCTTTTAAACGCGCCCTGGCGACAGCTTCCACCTGATTCAGTTGTTCCTTTTCTGACATTTGCTTCACCCAATCTTTTTTTACTAGTTTATACAACACTCTTCCGATGTGTACGATGTTTCTCCACTTATTCAAAGGATTACAATATGTATTCATAATTCCGCCGGCGTATGACTACGATGTGAATAGCTCTAATTTTTCAGGCAGGTGATTATGATGAAAAGCATCATTAAAGAAAAGTACGGCATCCACGTCAGACAGCTCTCCGTTTATCAGAAATACCAATGCTTCCAGACGCCAAATTCCTTCTTTCTTATTATTCCCGTCTCCGGGTTTTCGCAATCAGAGCTGACGGAGCTTTACTACATGAGTCAGTATTTACAAGAACAAAGTGACCCATACGTTTCAGTGTTTATCTTTACGAAGGAAGGAGAACTGACCTTTGAGGACGAAGGCAAAACGTATGCGCTCTTAAAAGCGCCGATTCCCGTCTCAAACCGGTCGTTTTCTGTCGGAGGGGAGCTTGCCGAATTTCACAGAAAAGGGCGGGGTTTTCCGTACGAAGTGAAAGAAGCGGGCAGGATCGGCCAATGGAAGGACTTATGGGGAAAACGGGTGGATCAGCTGGAATCATTCTGGATGCAGAAAATTCATATGTCTCCGCTTGAACCGTTCGAAAAGAAAATGATCGAAGCATTTCCTTATTATTCAGGCTTAGCGGAAAACGCCATTCAATATTTAGTGGATACGGAGCTGGATGACAATCCCGGCGCAGAAGACTCGGGGACAATCTGCCATCAGCGGATGGAACGGGATACCTGGTCGGAGGAATCATTGATCCGCATTCCGGGCGATTGGGTATTCGACCATGCCGCCCGTGATATTGCAGAATATATGCGCAGCACATATTTGTATCATCGTGACGACCTGCTCAAAGATGGGTTTTTGTTTCTGCAGGAATATGAGCAAGTTACGCCGTTATCCTCCTTTTCCAAGCGCCTGTTTTACAGCCGCCTGCTGTTTCCGCTCCATTTCTTCGAGACGGTGGAGAGCTATTACATTTCTCATGATTCTGAAAAACAGTTTTACGAAGAGCAGCTTGACTACATTCTTGCCGACTGCACCCGCTATGAACAGTTTTTACAGACATGTCACGACATGATGAATGTCAGGTCGGCACAGGTTTTTGTCCCGCCTGTGGCGTGGCTCGGAAAAGGAATCAGTTCGTAAGAAAATATGACGTAAAAATATTTAGAAAATAGGGAATCTTGTCATATCAGCGTGTTAAGCGTTTTCATAGCCGCAGAAACAATATTCAGCCGCTTGTCAAAACAAATGCGGGCTTATATAATATTTGTAACTTAAATGTCTGTGAAGGGTTAACAATTGTCCTTTTCTAGTGGACAAAAGGAAGAAAGGTGGAGTTTCTCTTTGGAAGCGATTCGTATTGGACTGTTAGGACTGGGAACCGTGGGAAGCGGTGTCGTCAAAATTATACAAGATCATCAGGATAAGCTTATGCACCAGGTCGGCTGTCCGGTGACGATCAAAAAAGTGCTAGTTAAAGATATTGATAAAAAACGAGACGCAGACCTGCCGAAAGAAGTGCTGACGACAGAAGTCTATGATGTAATCGATGACCCTGAGGTCGACGTGATTATTGAAGTCATCGGCGGTGTCGAACAGACGAAGCAATATCTTCTTGATGCCTTGAAAGCGAAAAAACATGTTGTGACCGCAAATAAAGATCTGATCGCCGTATATGGCTCAGAGCTTTTAGCCGCCGCAAAGGAAAATGGCTGTGACTTGTATTATGAAGCGAGTGTCGCCGGCGGAATCCCGATTTTACGCACGCTCGAAGAAGGCCTTTCCTCTGACCGGATCACAAAAATGATGGGAATCGTCAACGGAACGACGAACTTCATCTTAACGAAAATGATTAAAGAAAAAAGCCCGTATGAGGAAGTGCTGAAAGAAGCGCAGGATCTCGGATTCGCGGAAGCTGACCCGACCGCCGATGTAGAAGGGCTCGATGCCGCGCGCAAGATGGCGATTTTAGCCCGTCTCGGCTTCTCTATGGACGTTGATCTGGACGATGTCAAAGTAAAAGGAATTTCCCGGATCACGGATGAAGATATAAGCTTCAGCAAACGGCTCGGCTATACGATGAAGCTGATCGGCATCGCCCAGCGTGATGACAATAAAATCGAAGTCAGCGTTCAGCCGACACTGCTTCCGGATCATCATCCGCTCTCTGCGGTGCATAACGAGTTTAATGCCGTTTACGTGTACGGAGAAGCCGTCGGCGAAACGATGTTTTACGGCCCCGGAGCCGGAAGCATGCCGACTGCGACATCGGTCGTTTCCGATCTGGTCGCGGTCATGAAAAACATGCGTCTCGGCGTAAACGGAAACAGCTTTGTCGCCCCGCAGTTTGAAAGAAATCTGAAGCAGCCGTCTGATATCTATGCCCAGCAGTTTTTAAGAATTCACGTCAAAGACCAGGTCGGCTCTTTTTCAAAAATCACATCCGCCTTCTCAGAGCGCGGCGTCAGCTTTGAAAAAATTCTGCAGCTGCCGATCAAAGGCCATGACGACCTCGCGGAAATCGTCATCGTCACGCATCATACATCGGAAGAAGATTTCAGTGACATTCTGCAAAACTTAAATGACCTCGAAGTCGTACAAGAAGTAAAAAGCACATATCGCGTAGAAGGGAACGGTTGGAGCTAATGTGGAAAGGACTCATCCATCAATATAAAGAATTTCTGCCGGTAACGGATCGGACGCCGGCCCTGACATTACATGAAGGCAATACGCCGCTGATTCACCTCCCGAAACTTTCCGAAAAGCTCGGAATTGAACTGCATGTGAAAACAGAGGGCGTTAATCCGACGGGATCCTTTAAAGACCGCGGCATGGTCATGGCGGTCGCCAAAGCGAAAGAAGAAGGCAATGATACCATCATGTGCGCCTCTACAGGCAACACATCCGCCGCGGCTGCGGCATACGCGGCGAGAGCCGGCATGAAATGCATCGTCATCATCCCGGACGGAAAAATCGCCTTCGGAAAACTTGCGCAGGCCGTCATGTACGGTGCGGAAATCATTGCGATTGACGGAAACTTTGACGACGCGCTGGCCATCGTCCGGTCAATTTGCGAAAAATCACCGATTGCATTAGTGAATTCAGTAAACCCTTACCGGATTGAAGGGCAAAAAACAGCGGCCTTTGAAGTATGCGAACAGCTTGGCGGAGCGCCGGACATTCTGGCGATCCCGGTAGGAAACGCGGGGAATATCACGGCCTACTGGAAAGGGTTCAAAGAATACCATGAGAAAAACGGCACCGGACTTCCGAAGATGCGCGGTTTTGAGGCGGAAGGTTCTGCGGCTATCGTCCGCGGCGAAGTCATTAAAAATCCAGAGACCGTTGCGACGGCAATCCGAATCGGGAATCCCGCCAGCTGGGACAAAGCGGTGCTCGCTGCGGAAGAATCAGCCGGAAAAATTGATGAAGTCACAGATGAAGACATTCTTCACGCTTATCAGCTGATTGCCCGTGAAGAAGGCGTGTTTGCCGAACCGGGCTCCTGTGCATCCATCGCCGGCGTTTTGAAACAGGTGAAATCCGGTGAAATTCCAAAAGGCAGCAAGGTTGTCGCAGTTTTGACCGGAAACGGCCTGAAAGATCCGAACACGGCTGTAGACGTATCTGACATAAAACCGATTACGCTGCCGACAGATGAGGACAGTATTCTGGAATACTTAAATGGAGCGGCGCGTGTATGAATGAGGCGGAGATGCTGTTTTCCATTACGGTTCCGGGAAGCACCGCCAACTTAGGGCCTGGGTTTGATTCCGTCGGGATGGCGCTCAGCAGATATTTGAAGCTTTCGGTTTTCCGAAACGATGAATGGCAGTTCTCGGCGGAAACCGAAACTGTCGCGGGCATCCCTCAAGGAACGGACAACCTCATCTACCAAGTCGCCAAACGGACGGCTGACCGCTATCAGAAAGAGCTGCCGCCCGCCCATGTCAAAGTATGGAGTGACATCCCCCTTGCGCGGGGTCTCGGAAGCAGCGCGGCCGCTATCGTCGCTGCCATTGAGCTTGCGGATGAGTTATGCGGCCTGCAGCTTTCGGAAAGCGACAAGCTGCACTTAGCCAGTCTTGAAGAGGGACACCCTGATAATGCCGCTGCTTCCCTTGCAGGAGGGCTTGTGATCGGCCTTCACGAAGAAGATGAAACACATATCGTGCGTGTTGCCGAAGCGGATATCGACGTTGTGGCAGTGATTCCGTTTTACGAAGTTCTGACCAGGGACGCAAGAGACGTGCTCCCGAAAGAGCTGCCGTACCGGCACGCCGTTAAAGCAAGCGCCGTCAGCAACCTTCTCGTTGCTGCGATCATGTCAAATGACTGGGCGCTCGCCGGGAAAATGATGAGAAAAGACATGCTCCATCAGCCGTACCGCGCCATGCTTGTTCCTGAGCTTTCAAAGGTGGAACATGCGGCCGAAATGAAAGGCGCTTACGGAACGGCGCTGAGCGGAGCGGGACCGACGATTCTTGTTCTGATTGAAAAAGGAAAGGGAGAAGAGCTGAGAAAACAGCTTTCAGAGCATTTCCCTCACTGTGAGATTGCGGCGCTTACCGTCCCGTCAGAAGGAAGCGTAATTGAACGGAATCCTTTAGAGCAGGTGAAAAGTGTATAATGATAAAAAAGCGTTCTTCCCATCAGAGAAGGACGCTTTCTTTTTCTGGAGAAGGATTTTTATTTAGGGAAGCGAAATAAAAAAGAAAAGGAGGAGATACGATTGAAAAAACTCATAACCGAGGAGGACATTGCGTCACTCGTATCCGTGACAGACCCGCAATATGCCCCTGACGGCAGAAGAGCCGCTTACGTCCGGACAACAGTCAATCATAAGCGTGATTCCTATTCCTCAGCCATTATGGTATATGACACAGAATCCGGCATCTCAAACCCGTGGACTTTCGGGGACAATAGAAATACAAGTCCGCGGTGGTCGCCTGATGGACGGCGCCTCGCCTTTGTTTCTGACAGGGAGAACGGCGTCCCTCAGCTGTACATCATCGACGCTGCCGGCGGAGAGGCGGAACAGGCGGCCGATATTCCTTGGGGCGTATCAGATCCGATATGGGCGCCCGACGGCAGATCCGTGCTTGTGTCCGTCAGTCTGACATCAGCGGAGCGCGCCGATGAGAAAGAAAAAAAGAAGCATGACGAGTATGAGCCGGTTGACATTCAGTCATTAACATATAAACGTGACGGGAAAGGCCTGCTGAACGGAAGCTGGGCCCAGCTTGTGCTGATTCATCTTGAAACGGGGGAGATTCAGCAGCTGACGGATCATGAAGCGGATCATTATGACGCGGCCTTTTCACCGGATGGCAGGCAGCTTGCGTTTACCGCCAATTTATGCGAGCCGGGTGACGCCGGAAAGCCGAGCGATGTCTATCTGATGAATCTGGCGGATGGAAGCCTGAAGCAGATTACGCCGCACCGCGGTTCTTTCGGTTCCTGCGTGTTTTCACCGGACGGTTCTTATATCGCGATGCTGGGCCATGAAAATGAATTTCGCAATGCGACTTTAGAAAAAGCGTGGCTGTACGACGTGAAAACTGAGCGGCTCACCTGCCTGACCGACATGCTGGATGTTCATTTGAGCGATGCGCTGATTGCGGATTCAATCATAGGAGGAGTGACGCCCCGGCCGGTATGGACAAACGACGGGCAGGGATTTTACGTTCTCGGGAGCGAGCAGGGAAGCACCGGTATTTATTATATCTCGATTGACGGCCTCGTATATCCGATCCGATTAGAAGAAGAGTATGTGAACGGTTTTGCTTTTCATCCTGATCAGAAAAGCTGTATCGCTGTCATTGCCAAACCCGCACAGCCTTCCGAGCTTTACAGCATTTCGCTCGAAGATGGGGAAGAGAAGCAATTGACATCCGACAATGATCGGTTTATTGAGGAGCGCATCATATCCGTGCCGGAAAAGCTGCAATATGAAACAAAGGACGGGCTGACGGTAAACGGCTGGTTTTTAAAGCCCGCCGTTTTTGAAGAGGATCAAACTTATCCGCTCATTCTATACATACACGGCGGGCCTCACATGATGTACGGCCATACGTATTTTCACGAATTCCAAGTGCTGGCCGCACAAGGATATGCTGTCGTGTATGTCAACCCGAGAGGAAGCCACGGCTACGGACAGGATTTTGTCAATCGTGTCAGGGGTGATTACGGAGGCGGAGATTACCGTGATGTCATGCAGGCGGTGGATGAAGCCGTTCAGGCGTATCCGTTTATTGACAGCGGCCGTCTCGGTGTGACGGGCGGAAGCTACGGAGGGTTTATGACGAATTGGATTGTCGGGCAGACAGACCGTTTTAAAGCAGCCGTCACGCAGCGCTCCATTTCAAATTGGTTCAGCTTCCACGGTGTCAGCGATATCGGTTTCTTTTTTACCGACTGGCAGCTCGGACATGATTTGTTTGAGGAAGCGGATAAGCTTTGGGATCGTTCTCCTGTAAAATATGCGTCCCGCGTTTCGACGCCGCTTTTGATTCTGCACGGTGAGCGCGATGACCGCTGTCCGATAGAGCAGGCCGAGCAGCTTTTTACCGCGTTGAAGAAACTGAACAAAACGACGTCGTTCATCCGATTTCCGAAAGCCACGCATGAGCTGTCGAGAAGCGGCCATCCGGAACAGCGGATGAAACGCATCCGTTATATTTGTTCATGGTTTGATGACTATTTGTAAAAAATAAAAAACCAGGCTGTCATGCAGCCTGGTTTTATGATTAAAATACTTGTTCTACTTCAACGACACCCGGTACTTCTTCAAGAAGGGCGCGTTCGATTCCGGCTTTCAGCGTAATCGTTGAACTTGGGCAGCTGCCGCATGCGCCAAGGAGGCGAAGCTTTACAATGCCTTCGTCTACATCAACAAGCTCACAGTCACCGCCGTCACGAAGCAGAAACGGACGTAATTTATCCAATACTTCCTGTACTTGCTCTTTCATTTCAACCTCAGTCATGAGATTCGCTCCTTTCATATACATAAAACCATTATATTCACAGTAACGGTAAAAATCTAATGTTTGGTTTGCAAAGCTGCTTTCCCCATTATAGCATATTTAAACTTGAACATAAAAACCGTTTTTTATACAAAAGCTGCCCCGTCCTTTGTATACTGGTGTAAAGGGGATGATATACATGACAAAGCCGGTTACGCTCAGTGTTTACGGCGCTGAAACGCTCTGCGCAAGCTGCGTGAATATGCCGAGCGCCAAAGATACGTTTGAGTGGCTGGAGGCGGCGCTGAAACGGAAATATCCGGAGCAGCCTTTTAACATGCGGTATATTGATATTGACGCACCGCCTCAGCAAAAGGAGACAGAAGAGCTTGCGGAGCGCATCAGAAACGATGAATTTTTCTATCCGCTCGTGCTGGTGGAGGATGTCATTGTGGGGGAAGGGAATCCGCATTTAAAAGATATATATGAAGAAATGGAAAAGCGCGGCTATGTGGCAGGCTCTTAAAAATGGCCGCTGATCGCAATCAGCGGCTTTTTTCTTATCAGCCGTTATGATGCTTGTACATCCATAAAAGGCCTGATTTTAATAAACGGGGCACACGCCCGATGAGCGGACGGTCGTTGACAAGACCGAAGCCCGCTTTTTTTCCGAGTGAACCGAGAACGCCTTTCAGCTTAAATTGCGGCATTGTTTCCGGCAGCTCTTCATTGTTCCAGCGTTTCAGGAGGATCTGCACAATTTGTTCCGCTTGTGCTTCAGCCAGCTGGGCGCTCGGCGCATGCGGCAGGCTCGCGCAATCACCGACGACGTAAACATGCTCATCGCCCGGAAGATTGTGGTGCGGTGTTAAAACGATGCGGCCCTGCGGATCTTTTTCAGCGTCCATTTCTCTGACGGCTTTATTCGGCTGAATTCCCGCCGTCCACACGATGGCATCGGCCGGTATTCCTTCATCATGATTATAAACGATGCCGTCTTCCACTTTTGTAATATTCGCATTATTGATAATGGTGACGCCGTGTTCTTCAAACCATTTCTGAACGTACTTGCTGAGTCTTTTCGGAAAGCTTGATAAAATCAGGTCGCCCCGGTCAAATAACATAATCTTCAGATCGTCACGGCTCTCTCTTAATTCACTGGCAAGCTCCACGCCGCTTAATCCCGCTCCGACGATAGCGACAGATGCATTGGCGCCGAGGTTGTTCAGCTTTTGATAGGCCTCGCGTGACTGATCAATGGTCTGAATGCTGTAAGTATGTTCCGGCGCGCCGGGCACGTTATGATACTTATCCTCGCAGCCCAGTCCGATCACCGCGTCATCGTAAGAAATCGGTTCGCGGTCATGAAACAGAACCTGTTTGTTTTTCGTGTCGACGGAAGCCACCTCACCGTATTGAACATCCAGATTCGGATGCTCAGGAAAAGACACCCTGATATGATGATCAGAAATCGTGCCGGCGGCGAGCGCATAATATTCTGTTTTTAAGCAGTGATACGGGTTTCTGTCAATCAGCGTGATGGATATATCTGACGGAAGCTGGTTCGGCAGTAAGCGGTGCAGCACCCGCATGTTTCCGTAACCCCCGCCGATCAAGACCAATTTTTTCATAATGATTCCCCTTTTGCCCGAAAAATATGGTAGTCAATGTTGTTACAAAATAACGAACTATGTAAAATAACATCTAGAATTATATCGAATTTGATCTAAAACCACAATAATAGTTTTAAAATAACCTACAAATTGACCACAAAACACGTAATAGTAAAACCTTTAACCTGAATTGATATGTTACGATAACATTGAGTGTGAAACCGGATCTTTGACGAATAGAGGAAATTCCGTTAGGATAAGGTACATATGTGAGGTGAAACCGCATGAATCCGATGATTGAATTCTGTGTCAGCAATTTAGCGCGCGGTTCCCAGGAAGCACTTGAGATCTTAGAGAAGGATCCGAACTTGGACGTGCTTGAATACGGCTGTTTAAGCTATTGCGGAAAATGCATGGAGTCCCTGTTTGCCCTGGTTAACGGCGAAGTGGTCACGGGAGGCACGCCTGCTGAACTGGTTGACAACATATATACATTCATAGAAGAAAATCCGATGTTTTAATCAGAGGCTCCGAACGGGGTCTCTTTTTTATTGCGCCCCGGGTTTTGGCAAAATAAAAAATTTGTAGACAGCAAAAATAAATATTGTTATCTTAATAAAGACTTTTTTTAAATAAAATTTTAGAGGTGGATTCATTGAATATCGTTTGGGGGCTGCTCGGGGCAGTTGCTATATTAGCCATTGCTTTTTTGTTATCAGAGAAGAAAAGCAAAATTAACCTGCGAACCGTCATTGTCGGTTTGTGTTTACAAATGGCCTTCGGATTCATCGTATTAAAGTGGGACGCCGGCCGGGCCGTATTTTTATGGTTCTCAAGCCGTGTGCAGCTTCTCATTGATTATGCGAACGAAGGCATCAGCTTTATTTTTGGCCCGCTGTTAAAAGTGGGCAGCAGCCCGGCTTTTGCGCTGAGCGTTCTGCCGGTCATTATCTTTTTCTCAGCGCTGATTGCCGTTTTGTATCACTTGAAAATCATGCAGCTCATCTTTCGCGTCATCGGAGGCGGACTGTCAAAACTTCTTGGGACAAGCAGAACGGAATCGCTTGCGGCGGCTGCGAATATTTTTGTCGGACAGTCTGAATCACCGCTTGCCATTAAACCGCTGATTGCGGGATTGACCCGTTCCGAGCTGTTTACGATTATGACGAGCGGCCTTTCAGCTGTAGCGGGTTCGACGCTTTTCGGTTACGCCCTGTTAGGCATTCCGATCGAATACCTGCTGGCGGCCAGCTTTATGGCGGCTCCCGCCGGTCTCGTGTTCGGAAAAATTTTAATACCTGAAACGGAAAAAACGCAGACGATAAAAGGCGATTTTAATATGGACGAAGAAGGCGAAGGCGCCGCTAATGTGATTGATGCAGCGGCAAAAGGCGCGTCAACGGGCCTGCAGATTGCTCTAAATGTCGGCGCCATGCTGCTTGCGTTTGTCGCGCTCATCGCCGTAGTGAACGGAATTCTCGGCGGAATCGGCGGCTGGTTCGGTTTCAAACATATTACATTGGAATCCATTCTCGGTTACGTGTTTTCACCGATCGCATTTGTAATCGGCGTTCCTTGGCATGAAGCGCTCGGAGCGGGAAGCTATATCGGACAGAAACTTGTTCTGAATGAGTTTGTCGCTTATTCAAACTTCGGTCCGCATATTGCGGACTTTTCTAAAAAAACGTCTACGATTATCAGCTTTGCGCTGTGCGGATTTGCCAACTTCTCTTCGATTGCGATTATGCTCGGCACACTGGGCGGATTGGCCCCAAGCCGCCGTTCGGACATTGCGCGCCTCGGATTAAGAGCGGTTATTGCGGGAACACTCGCAAACCTTCTCAGCGCGGCGATTGCCGGCATGTTTATTTAGTAAACGATAAAAGCTCCCTGCATATGCAGGGAGCTTTTATGTATGAAAAACGGGGGATATTTGTATTGTGTCCGAGCAGAAGAGCTTTTATACTAAGTAAAAGAAAAAAAGTTGGAGGCCGATATGAATTCATTCCGTTTTACCAAGATGCACGGTCTTGGAAACAGTTATATATATGTAAATCAATTTGAAGAACAGCTGCCGGAAGAACGGCTGGCTGAGATTGCCGTTAAAGTGTCCAGCATTCACACGGGCATCGGCTCTGACGGAATGATCCTCATCTGTCCGTCAGAAAAAGCACCCGTCAAAATGCGGATTTTTAATAATGACGGCTCAGAAGGGAAAAATTGCGGCAACGGCCTTCGCTGTGTGGCAAAGTACGCATACGAACATAAGCTGACAGAAGAAACGTCCTTTTTCATTGAGACGCTTTCAGGTCTTGTGAAAGCAGACATTACAGAGGACAACGGGATTGTGCGTGAAGTCGCCGTCGATATGGGCGAACCGCGCCTCACCAAAAAAGAGCTGCCGATGCTCGGCAATGAAGATGGACGGACGATCGATGAAACCTTTGTTTTTGGAGAAACGGAGCTTTCCGGAACAGCCGTATCAATGGGAAACCCCCATATTGTTTTTCCGGTTGCGGATATCAATCAAGCGCCTCTTACAACGCTCGGTCCCGTCATTGAAAAAGACCCGAGATTTCCGGAAGGCGTCAATGTCGAATTTGTGGAAACCGTCAGCGCCGATGAACTTCATTTCCGCGTATGGGAACGCGGCTCCGGCATTACGCAGGCTTGCGGAACAGGCGCCTGTGCGGCGGCTGTCGCATCCGTATTGAACGGTGTTTCCGAACGAAACCGGGATATCACCGTTCATTTAGCGGGAGGCGACCTTGTGATTAATTGGCAGGACAACGGGCACGTGCTGATGACGGGACCCGCCGAAACCGTATGCAGCGGCGTCTTTTATTTGTAAACAGCTCGTTTGAGAAATACTCTCCTCAAGGTTTATAATAGATATCAGCATTGTTTTTAAAAAAGGAGGTCTACCTATGAGTGTTCCAGTAACCATCACTGAAGCAGCGGCTTTGCATATAAAAGATATGATGAAAGAGCATGAAGAAGAAAACGCGTTCCTTCGTGTGGGCGTAAAAGGCGGCGGCTGCAGCGGCCTGTCTTACGGAATGGGATTTGAGCATGAAAAAGGCGAAAAAGACAGCATGTTTGAACAGCACGGAATCACCGTCTTGGTCGACAGCGAAAGCCTCGATATCATGACCGGCACGATCATTGACTTCAAACAGTCCATGATGGGCGGCGGTTTCACCATTGACAACCCGAATGCCATCGCTTCCTGCGGCTGCGGTTCATCTTTCCGCACGGCCAAAAACGCCGGTACGCCGGAAGAGTGCTAAGGGTCAACCCGCCATTCTTAGGATGAAAAAATATGACGTCTTTCTTTTCGATGGCGCTTGCACCATTGTTAAGAAAGGCGTTTATCTGTTTAATAAAAATAAAACCCGCTCAACAGAAGCGGGTTTTGCTTTTTCAAAGATGTTATTCAATTGTATGTTTCATTGCATTGTACATATTTGCCGTATGTTCATCGGCTTTATCCCGTGACATGCGCAGCCGTTCCGCTGAAGAACCATATCCGATTTCTTGTTTGCCCTCTTTCAGTCCTTTAAAAATCCCATCAGCGAATTCATCCAGCGGTTCTCCTTGAGTATGCAGCCCTGCTCCGCCTAAATCTGTATTCACCGCCGGAGGCGCAACTTCAATCACTTCTACAGATGAATCAGAAAGCTGATGTCTCAGACTCATTGTAAATGAATGAAGCGCTGCTTTCGTTGCTGAATAGATCGGTGCAATAGCAAGCGGTGTAAAAGCCAATCCCGAAGAGACGTTAATGACAGCCGCATCTTTTTTTCCGGCAAAAAACGGAGCGAACAGCATAGACAGGTGGAAGGGAGCTTCAATGTTCGTTGTGATTTCTTTATTGAAATAGTCCCAATTGTCCTTCGCATCCGCTTTCAGCACGTGAAAACGTTGTTGAATCCCCGCGTTGTTTACTAACACATTCACTTCCGGATAATTTTCTTTCACCCAATCAAACAGTGATATACGTTCAGATGGAATGCTCAAATCACTGACATATGTAATAAGATCCGGGAATGTTTCCTTTGCTTTTTGAAGAGCGTGCTCACGCCGTCCGGTCACAATGACTTTATTTCCCGCTTTTAAAAACCGTTCTGCGAAAGCCAATCCTATTCCGGCATTTCCGCCTGTAATCAGTATTGTATTTCCCGTCAGTTTCATATTAACTCCTCTTTTCCGATTGTTTCATGCTTCTTAGATAACATTTCAGCTCCCGCTTCTATCCTTCAGCTGCAATCCAATCAATATATTTTTTGGATGATCGGGAAACCGCCAAAGTTATTCTTTCCTTGTCACAATATGATGATACGGCTTAAAGCACGGTTTAAGTCAACAAAAAAACTTGTTTGGTAAAATTCTGGGATCTTTATTGATGCGATAAAGCGTACCGTATCACATGGGTGAGAGGCAATTAAAAAACGTTTCTGATCAAAACAAAAGGACGGCGATGCATATGCAGGAAGGAAACAGCGTTGATATCAGGCCGCTCAGCCTGAATGATGCAGAGCAGGAACTGGTTTTGCAGACGGAAAACCGCATGTTCTTTGAACGGTTTGCCATGTCGAGACAAGAGGATTTTTATACGCTGGAAGGCCGGAAAAGACGAATTGAACAATCACTGAAGAATGCGGAAAATGACACAGAATACAGCTTCGGCATTTTTCTTCAAGATCAGACCCTGATTGGCACGATCAGCCTTTTTCAGGTGGTTCGGGGTTCCCTCCAAAGCGCTTTTATCGGTTATTTTTTAGATGGCAAACATAACGGGAAAGGCTATGCGACGAAGGCTGTCAAGCTGGCAGTCGATTATGCATTCAATGAGCTGAAACTGCATCGGATATAAGCCGGAGTCATGCCGCACAATAAGTCGTCAATCCGGGTGCTCGAAAAAGCTGGTTTTCATAAAGAAGGCATTGCGAGAAAAAATGTAAAAATAAATGGAAAATGGGAAGATCATCAGGTGCTGGCGATCATACATCCGGAGGATACATGACGATATCCTCCTTTTTTATATCCTTCGTCTCTTTCGACAGGTTCTTCCTAAAACTTCAAATCAATTGTCTAAATCATACTATTTGCAAATTCAAAAAAAAATAAAGGGTATATAGAACTGAAAACTCTGAAAGATGTGCTCATTGTCAACACGTCCTAAAGTCATATTTTTCGAAAGGATATTGATTTTTTGATAGGATTAAACTAAATTGTAAAAGTATAGAATAGTTAATTTATTTTGTAAGAAAAGGATGATAATATGATAGGTCAATTGAGCAATAAAAAAATATTTTTAAGTTCTTTTTTCATCATTTTGATCTGTTCATTACTCTTCCAATTCAGTATTTCAGATAAAGTTCTGCAGTCGTATTATTCTTCCGTCGGAGAAAGTACCTACGATATCGGGGAGAAAAGTGTTCGTACGATTGTCATGTTTCTGCAAGGGTTTATGATCTTCACAACTTTTGTGGAAATTCTGATAGGCGGATTTCTGTTATTCGTTGCCGCTTTTATTCTCGGTACAAAAAAACCGAAAAAAATATATTTGCTTCTATATACGCTGACTTCTTTAATCTCGGCATTTAAAATGTTGATTCTTTCAGTTGTTAACTACTTAACGGCTGATTCCTCGCTTATATATTCTGCCGGCGGCACCAGCTTGAGTCTGCAGCTGCTGGACCCATTTCTGCTCATATCAATCGCGGCTCTTTATGCTGCCGCAGGAAAACTGACCGATCTCAGTAAAGGCAAGAGAATCATTTTGACTGGATGTTTTGTTTTACTAAAACTCTTTACTATTTTCTTAAACTATTTTATGGCGGATAAAATTTAGCTCGGGAGAGAGTCAATTAAGCTGAATTTTATTATAAATTAAAAAAACAGAGTAGGGAGATGTTATGATGAACTTAGTAAAATCTAATAAAAAGTCTTTCATTTTGTTTGGCGCGGCTCTTGCTGCAGCAACATTGGTTTATGCACTATTATTAACGGGAACTGAATTAAACGTGGCGGCGGCTCATGCATTCTCAGCCAATGCTGAATTAGCTTCTACTCTCGGCATCTCTACAGCAGCAGCTAAAAAAGCAATTGATATTATTGATGCGGCATCAACAATTGCTTCTATCATTTCTCTTATCGGTATCGTTACAGGCGCAGGCGCGATTTCTTATGCAATCGTTGCAACAGCAAAAACAATGATTAAGAAATACGGCAAAAAATACGCAGCTGCTTGGTAAAATCGATCAATAAATAATTGCTCTTTTTGTACAAGCTGCAAAAAGAGCCTCTCTCCCAAATACATATGTAAGGATTGAAAGTATGATAGTCAAACAAATTGCGGCTCTTATCAAATATAATACCCTGTCATCGTTTCGAAAAAGAAAGGAAGATTGGGGCATTCCTCAACTCAACAGCAAACTGCTGTCTGCCATTATTATTTCTCTGTTATGTTTATATCTCGTTTTCCTGGGATGCGGTGTAGTATTCGGGACAAAACTGATTCAGCTGCCCCTCAGCGCATGGGGGCAATTTGTTTTAATCGCCGTTTCACTTGAGCAGCTTTTTTGGGCTGCCGGCTTCTTTAAAGAACATCACAATGCCTTTCTGCTGGATACGCGTAAGGTCATTCATCAATTAAAAAAGGTGCGTTTTCTACAGCTGTTTTCTGTTTTTGCCGGCCAGGCGATCAAAAAAACCATTTTCGTATGGTATCTTTTTGTTTTTCCGGTCTTTTTGTTTTTATCAAGCGCAGGCATGACCGGGTCTGCGGCGATCATCGTATTTTTCTTGGGCTTCGTTTATTTTCTTCTCAATTTATTTTTATCTATGCTGTTTTCTTATGTTGTTTATCTTCTTACAAATATGTGGAGCAAATTGTTTTACTTGAAAATCATGAAAGGCATTTTATTCAGCGTCAGCCTGCTGGTTCCGCTTGCAGTCGGGTATGCCGTTTATCTTCTCGTGTTTGGGGAGTATACCGCAAAGGATATTTCTAGCTTTACGGAGTCACCGGCTTTCCGGAACATCCTCATGAATACGCCGTATGTATGGTTAGCATTCCGCTCACATTCCGTGCTCGTTTTCGCTGCGGTGTTAGCGGTCGCCGTCCTTTTAACGGCGGGGATGTTTAAACTGTGGTCGGCCACCCTGAAGAAAATGGACCTTATTCCTTATATGTTTTTGACAAACGCAGATTTTGCGCCAAAGCTGAAATTATATAGAAATAACAAAATATTTCATGCCGTTTTTCAAAAGGACCTCCTGTTCTTATCGAGAATTGACGGGTTTTTTATCAGGAATTTCGGCAGTATGCTGTATTTGTTCATGCTGTTTTTAGGTTTTTGTATTCCGCTTTTATCGCATCACTTTATCGGGTATTCGGCAGCCGCCATCGTGTCTGCGGCGGTTATCATTGCGAACTTTTCGTATCAGCTCGTCGGAGATGCGCTCAAAACAGTATTATCAGTAGACGGGGAAATAAAAAATCAGCATTTGTTTCACCGGAATATCAAACATGCGTGGCAGCTGGTGTTTCCGAAAGTATGTATTTATAATCTCGCCGCTCTTATCTATTCGTTCATCATCACCATTTTGATTACGGTGTTTTTTCCGTCTTCCGCGGCGCTGACGATTTACTTGTTTATTGTGTTTTTATGTTCGGGTTTTTTATACAGTCTTGTCCAGATTTCAAGCACCGCCCTGTATCCTAAGAAAAACTGGGAGCATCTGTACGAAATTGGAGAAGCGGGGAAAGCAAAGACGTATAACAACTTATACAGTTCTTTCATTTTCATTGTGTCGCTTCAAATCGCTGCGATCACGTCCTATTTTATCTATAAAAAGCCGGAACTTGAAACGATGCTTATTCATTCTGCATCAGGTATTTTTGTCCTGTTCACACTATTAAACTATGGAGTCATGTTTCTGTTTCTTCGCAGAATCAATATGGCGGAAAGGTTTGCGAACAATGATTAAATTAGTGAATATACAAAAAAACTATAGTGAAAAACAGGTGTTGAAAGATATTTCGTTTGAGGTGAAAAAAGGCTCAATCTATGCTTTGCTGGGGACTAATGGAGTCGGGAAAACAACGACTTTGAAAATCATTTCGGGCCTGCTTAAACCGACTTCAGGCCGCGTCATGATTGACGGCAAGGAACTGGATTCAGAAGAGGGGGGGCAAATATCGGCTGATATCGGTTTTGTGCCCGACCATGCTTTTTTATATGATTATTTAACGGGAGTCGAATACTTGCGTTTTACAGCGGAGATGTTTCAAGTGCCGTCTCAGCGGACAAATGATTATATAAAGAATATGTTAGAGACGCTGAAGCTTGCTCAAGACGGAAATCAGCTGATTAAAACATATTCACACGGAATGAAACAAAAATTATCAATTGCGGCCGCGCTCATTCATCAGCCAAAGATATTAATTCTTGACGAGCCGCTGACGGGCATTGATTTAATCAGCGGTAAAACGATACGGACGTTATTAAAGGAGTACGTCAAGCAGGGAAATACGGTCCTGTTATCGACTCACCTGCTGGAGCTGGCGCATTCGCTGTGCGATACGATCGGTATTATACATGAGGGCGTTTTTGCGGCGGAGTATCAGTCATCCGAGCATTCATTAGAAGAGATTGAAGAATTGGCTGAGAGTATCTATACATGATGAACCGCCTGTTGCCGGCAATCAGGACGTCCGCCATTCCGTTAACCGCGTCATTGCTGTTTTTTTCAGGGGGTGTGATCGCTGCGTTTTTTTCCGATCACTTTGTTTCATCAGCGTCTTACAACGGCTCGTCAGGCGCAGTTGAACTGCTGAAAAATAATGCAATAGCTTGTCTGTTTTTAGCCGCGGGTTTTTTTACCTTTGGGTTGACCTCAATCTTTTATTTATTCACCAACGGGTTTATTTTAAGCGGCTCTATTATAGAAAATCTGCATAGCGGGGTTCCTTTTTATCAGATTTTTTTACTGCTAATTCCTCATGGTATATTTGAAGTTCCTGCGTTATTATTAAGTGGCGCCATTGGTTTTAAGGGCGTTGAATTGGTCATCAGGCTGTGTTTTTCTAAGGAAAAAAAGATAATCGCTTCAATGTTCAGGCATATTGGAATATTGGTGCTGCTTATTATTTGTCTGCTGATCGCCGCTGCCATTATTGAAGCTTACATCACACCAATTTTTAAGTAAAAGGGGCAGAAATCATATGAGAAGTAAATTATCATTAATCGGTGTGCCGATTGTTATGATTATCGGTTATATCATTTCTTTATCCTTTGAGTGGCTGTTTCCTGTTCTTACTTTTGGGGTGGCAGGACTATATCTCTTTATATTTGCTCCGGTGCAAAATAAATTCATTCGTTACATCTTTTTGTTTATTTTTGTGATTAATCTGTTGGCCAGTGCGGCTCTTTATTTCGGTATCTAATAAAAAAAATGACATTCATATTGAATGTCATTTTTTTATCTTTTTTGCGGCTCTGCTGCGTGTTAAAATCTGTCGCCGTTGAAAATGGAGTTTTTTACGATCACGTAGTCGACATTGCGGATGGCTTCGAGTGTATTGCCGCCGGCGTAAGAGATGGAAGATTGCAGATCCTGCTCCATTTCAACCAGCGTGTCCTGTAAAGACCCTTTATGTTCGACATGCATTTTTTTGCCTTCGACGTTTTTCTTTTCGCCTTTTTGAAATTCAGAAGCGGAGCCGAAATATTCTTTGTACAGCTTTCCATCGATTTCGATCGTTTGTCCCGGTGATTCTTCGTGGCCGGCGAATAATGATCCGATCATGACCATAGATGCGCCGAAACGGATGGATTTCGCGATATCGCCGTGCGTGCGGATGCCGCCGTCAGCAATGATCGGTTTGCTCGCCGCTTTTGCGCACCAGCGAAGCGCGGCTAATTGCCACCCGCCGGTTCCGAAGCCGGTTTTAATTTTGGTGATGCAGACTTTCCCGGGGCCGATTCCCACTTTTGTCGCGTCGGCGCCCGCGCGTTCCAGCTCCCTTACGGCTTCAGGCGTCCCGACATTCCCTGCGATGACAAAGCTTTCCGGGACATGTTCTTTAATAAATTGAATCATGCTGATCACGGCATTGGAATGGCCGTGCGCGATATCAATGGTAATATAATCCGGCACAAGCTCCTGTGCTTTCAGCTCCCGGATGAATTCATAGTCATTTTCCTTCACGCCGACACTGATGGAAGAAATCAGTCCGCGCGCTTTCATATCCCGGACAAAAGCCAGGCGTTTTTCCGGCTCGAAGCGGTGCATGATATAAAAATACCCGTTTTCCGCGAGCCAGGCCGCGATGTTTTCATCTATAATCGTCTGCATGTTGGCCGGTACGACCGGAAGTTTAAACGTGTGTCCGCCCAACGTAACTGATGTATCACATTCAGATCGGCTTTCAACAATGCATTTTGCAGGAATCAGCTGAATATCTTCGTAATCAAATACATTTTCCATATATAACACCCCTAAAAGCGAATAATATAATTAAATAAAATTAAAATGTTCGTCTTTTTATAATGTACTTTGTTTTGTCAGGAATGTCAAATGATTTCATGCCGCCTCATATGCGGTCAGCTTGTCATCCATTTGCAGTTTGGTTATCATAGTAGTATTGGGTGTTGTAAGACATTTGTTACGATAGATAGATTTGCAGAAGAAGGGAGGGGCCGGTGTGGAACAAAAACAGCCCGGGCACAGCCCGAAAGCCCAGAAAATTCAGGACCGGATTATTTTAGGCACGATTTGGGTCGTGTCGGCGCTTGTCATTGCGCTTGTTGTCGGAACCGTCATGAATTATATTTGGATGTTTAAATAAAAAAGAGTCTGTGCCGGTATGACACAGACTCTTTTTTATTATTTTTCAAACATGCTTGTAGAATGCAGAGGCTGGACGCGCGCTTTCGGGTCCATGTAAGCCTTCGCGTTGTTCACGGCTGTCGGAGCTTCGCCGAAACCGCTGGCGATCAGCTTGACCTTGCCTTCATATGTGCAGATATCTCCGGCGGCAAAGAAGCCTTCGATATTCGTTTCCATTGTGCTTTTGACGACGATGGAATTTTTCTCGATTTCAAGGCCCCAGTTTTTAATCGGGCCGAGAGAAGAAACAAAGCCGTAGTTTACGATCAGGTCATCAATTTCAATGATTTCTTTACGGTCGCCTTTCACTTCTTCGAGAACGAGCTGTTCGATCCGGTCTTCACCGACAAGTTCAGCGGGAACAAACGGTGTCAGCACGTTGACTTTAGAATTATGCAGGTTTTCGACACTGTGCTCATGCGCGCGGAATTTATCACGGCGGTGGATGATGCTGACTTCTTTCGCGATCGGCTCAAGCATGAGCGCCCAGTCCACCGCAGAATCGCCGCCGCCCAGAACGGCAACGCGTCTGCCTGCGAATTGATTGAGGTCGTCAATGAAGTAGTGCAGGTTTTTGCCCTCATATTGTTCCGCTGATTCCAGCTCAAGCTTTCTCGGCTTAAATGCGCCGTTTCCCGCGGTGATAATAACCGTTTTTGAATAATGCGTTTCTGAATTCGTGACAAGCTTAAACACACCGTCCGCCTGTTTTTCAACAGATTCAACGGCCTGCTCTAAGCAGATGGTCTGATCGAACTTTGCCATTTGCTCTTTTAAGTTGTTCACAAGTTCTTGGGCGCGGATTTTCGGGAATCCGGCTACATCATAAATATATTTTTCAGGGTACAGCGCGCTGAGCTGGCCGCCAAGCTGAGGCAGGCTCTCGATGATTTTGACGCTCGCCTGTCTCATTCCCCCGTAAAAAGCGGTAAACAGGCCGACCGGGCCGCCGCCGATGACCGTAATATCATAAACCTTTGAATCCTCTTGCATACCAAATTGCCTCCTAATTGAAAATTGTTATTAATTATAACATACAATTTAAAAGGATGACGAGTGCCGAAAACCGCCCGGCCGCTTCATTCTTGAAAAAAATTGCGGCCGCGCTAATATGGGGACAAATTCCAATCTGTTTTTTCCTGAATGTTTTCTGATTCTTCCGGATAGTATGGTGATATGCAGACATGTGCGGTTTTCTAAAAAATTTTATATTTCATTTCATAAAATCCCGCCAATAAGCTGAAGCTAATACAAATGTTGATTTGATTATGCGTCTAACAGCAAAAAAAAGAAGGTGGATGTGATGGCATTGAATAAACCCAAAATCGTGGTTTTAGGTGCAGGTTATGGTGGATTAATGACAGTAACAAGGCTTCCGAAGCATATCGGGGCAAATGACGCTGACATTACTTTGGTCAATAAACACAATTATCATTATGAAACGACATGGATGCATGAAGCGAGCGCAGGAACGCTGCATCATGACCGCTGCAGATATCAAATAAAAGATGTAATCAATGAATCACGGGTCAAATTTGTGCAGGATACCGTAAAAGCGATAGATGTGCAAAATAAAAAGGTGACGCTTTCACAAGGGGACATCCCTTATGATTATCTTGTCATCGGGCTTGGCGCCGTCCCTGAAACATTCGGGATTAAAGGCTTAAAAGAATTCGCTTTTCCGATCGCGAATATTAATACGTCGCGCCAGCTGAAAGACCATATTGAGCTCCAATTTGCGACATACAATACGGAGGCTGAAAAACGCCCTGACCGCTTAACCATCGTTGTCGGCGGAGCGGGCTTTACGGGAATTGAATTTCTCGGTGAACTTGCGAACCGCAAGCCGGAGTTATGCAGATATTATGATATAGATGAAAGTCTCGTCCGGATCGTCTGTGTCGAGGCCGCCCCGACGGTTTTGCCGGGATTTGATCCGGAGCTTGTCGATTACGCCGTTCAATACCTTGAGAGCAAAGGCGTTGAATTTAAAATCGGCACCGCGGTTCAAGAATGCCGCGCAGACGGTGTCACAGTCGGCAAGAAAGATGAAGAGCCGGAAGAAATCAAATCGCAGACTGTTGTCTGGGCCGCGGGCGTGCGCGGACATCCGATCGTGGAGGAAGCGGGTTTTGAAAATATGCGCGGCCGTGTCAAGGTCAACCCTGATCTTCGGGCGCCGGGACATGATGACGTTTTTATTCTCGGCGACAGCTCGCTCTTTATCAATGAAGAGACGGAACGGCCGTACCCGCCGACTGCTCAGATCGCGATGCAGCAAGGAGAAACGGTCGCCAAAAATCTGGGCGGTTTGATTAAAGGAGGCCAGCTTGAAGAGTTCAAGCCTGACATTAAAGGAACCGTCGCCTCCCTCGGTGAGCATAACGCTGTCGGAGTCGTATACGGCAGGAAGCTCAAAGGCATGCCGGCGTCCTTTATGAAAAAGGTCATTGACAACCGCTCGCTCTTTATGATCGGCGGTCTGGGCCTGACGCTGAAAAAAGGGAAGTTTAAATTCTTCTGAAAACCCGCGCCCGCGGGTTTTCTCTTTTTTTTAGAAAAGAGCGCTATAAAAAGCATGTAAGAGAAAAAAATGAATGTTTCCGCTTACATGAGTTGATTTGTTACATATTCTGACTTGGTGCTTGACAAGTAAATATGATATATTATCAGAAAATTAAGAAAAGGGTGATCCGCATGAAAACGACAGCAAAAAGCACGGCGGCGTGTCCGTTCTGCTCAGGTAAAGGGTATTTTCAATTGCTTCTTGGCGGCTCCGAAACATGTCCCTCCTGCCAGGGAAGCGGCAAAGAGAGACGCTGATTTTTCCAGACGTTGACTTTTTTACCGCCCCCGAGGTACACTGAAAGTGCTGTAGGGGGTGGATGTTTGTGATTAGTTTGCCGGTTGTCCTGATCTCAATCGTACTATTTTTTATACTGTTTTTCGGCATAGGCTTTCTGTTGAACATGCTGCTTAGAATGTCGTGGATTATGGCTGTTGTCTATCCGATTGTATGCCTTTTCATTATCAGCAATAAAAAGATGATCAGTTACGTGCAGGCGCCGGGGGAATCCTTTCAAAGCCTGTTTCAGCGCATCATGTCATTAGCGGTTGCGGATGTCGTGATTTTGGCGGGCGGACTGGCGGGAGCCATCATGTCAGGCATTGCCATAAAGGCGCTCAGAAAAAGAGGATATCAAATGTTTTAAGCCGCTTTCTTATTCGAGAAAGCTTTTTTTGTGTCGCGGCGCTTTTTGTATAGCACCTCACCGAGTTGGGAACAATGACTCGGAGGAGAGTGATTTCAGATTGACGATAATCAGACGCGTATTCATGATCGTGCTCTTTTTGGGCGCATGCCATGCGACATACTTTTCCATAACAGGTGTTGAAGCAAAGGATCTGACTAATTGGATGACAGAACATCGCGGCGCCGTTTTGAAAAACATCGGCACTCCGTTTCAATCCTTACAGAATCAGCCGGATCAGAAGGCATCAGGCAGGGTAAAACCGCTGGAAGAAGCTTTTGACTGGGAACGCTATCCGTCACAAAAGGTGACGGCCACCGGTTATACCGCCGGAGCGGAATCTACCGGAAAATCTCCCGGGCATCCGCAGTACGGAATTACATATTCAGGCGTGAAGGTCAAACGAGATTTATATTCAACTGTTGCGGCCGATCCGTCTGTTTTCCCGATCGGGACGATTCTGTTTATACCGAATTACGGTTACGGGGTTGTCGCCGATACCGGCTCAAAAATTAAAGGCAGCCGCCTTGACCTCTACTTTGACACCGTCAAGGACGTCTATAACAATTGGGGCAAAAAAACACTTGAGGTCTACATTATTAAAAAAGGGAACGGCACAGTGACCGAGGACGAACTTGTAAAGCTGAACGAAACCAAGTCGCTGCAAGTGTTCAGAAATCAATACAAAACGGTAAAAGAATAAAAACGCTTCAGCGTCCGCTGAAGCGTTTTTTACATAAAGAAATAATCTAAAATCAATGTCAGCACAATACCGGTGACGCCGCCGAAGAACACTTCAATCGGCTGATGGCCGAGCAGTTCTTTCAGTTTCTTCTGTTTTTCCTTCTCTTCCGCTTTCTGAAAGTCCTTCGCTTCGCTGACAAACCGATTAAAGTCGATGACCAGTTTATTAATGACCGTCGCCTGTTCACCCGCATGCCGCCTGACACCTGTAGCGTCGAACATCGTAATGACGGCGAAAATCGCGGCGACTGCAAACAGGGGCGAGTCCAGTCCCTGTTCCAAAGCGACTCCGGTTGACAGCGCGGTGACGGCGGCGGAATGGGAGCTCGGCATGCCGCCGGTGCTCGTCACAAGAGACCAGTCAAGTTTTTTGGATACGATAAATTGAATAGGCACTTTTACAACTTGGGCAAAAATAATGGCGGCAAAACTCGCCAGTAAAGGAAAATTCATAAGTACATCCATATGCGACATCCTTTCTGTATCTGCTGATTCCGATCGTATCGAAAAACTGCAGAAAACGCCCTTAGTTTGGTAAAATAAAATCAATGAAAAATGTTTTTTCATTATACCACTTTACATAACAAATACCCACATAAGGAGTGTGTACTCATGTTTTATGCATCTGATCAACTGCGGCATCCCGAAACACTGGTCATCGGTCTTTTTCAAAAAAGCACGCTGAACGGATTTACGAAGGAATTGGATGATAAATTGGACGGTCATCTGACCCAGCTGTTAAAGGATGGTGATGTGTCCGCCAAACGCAATCGTGTATCAAAAGTATACCCTCCGGCTGCGACCGGTATGAAACGTATTTATTTTATCGGTCTGGGAAGAGAAGCGGATTATTCGTTTGAAGATACGAAAGAATGCTTTGCACGAGTATTTCAGCAGATTCATCAAGATAAAAAACAGGAAGTATCCGTGTTGCTCGATACATTCGTCTCCGGTGAAGTGCCTGCCGCCGATGCCGCTCATGCGCTTTCAGAAAGCTGTCTGCTTGCGGTTTACGAAGTGCAGGATTATAAACATAAATCGAATGAGCCGGATCAGGAACTGAAATCAGTCTGCGCCGTGACCGAAGAAGACCTGAGGGAAGTGCAGGCCGGCCTGAACGTCGGAGCGGCATACGGCCAAGGGACGAATTCAGCCCGCACGCTTGTGAATATGCCGGGTAATATGCTGACGGCCACTGATTTGGCGTCATATGCCGCCGAGCTTGCGGCGAAATACGATTTCGAGTGTGAAATTTTAGAAAAAGATGAAATGGAAGAGCTCGGCATGGGCGGGCTGCTTGCCGTTAACAAGGGCTCATCCGAACCGCCGAAAATGATCGTTCTGAAGTATCAGGGCAAAGATCAGTGGGAAGACGTCATCGGCCTGGTCGGTAAAGGAATTACCTTTGATACGGGCGGATATTCAATTAAGCCGAAAACCGGCATTGTCGGCATGAAAAGCGATATGGGAGGGGCCGCCTCGGTATTGGGCGCGATGGAGATTATCGGCGAACTGCGGCCTGAACAAAACGTGCTCGCCGTCATACCGTCTACGGACAACATGATTTCGTCCGATGCGATGAAGCCGGATGATGTCATCGTTTCGCTCAGCGGAAAAACCATTGAGATCCTGAACACCGATGCGGAAGGGCGTCTCGTGCTTGCCGACGGCATCACATACGCCAAGCAGCACGGAGCCTCTGTCCTCGTAGACGTCGCAACGTTAACGGGCGGTGTCATTGTCGCCTTAGGGAACGAAATGACGGGCGCTATGACTAATCACGCCGCGTTTTATGAACAGGTGGCGGAATCGGCGAAAGAATCCGGCGAGCCGATCTGGCAGCTTCCGATTACAGAAAAGGATAAAAAACGGGTGAGAAACAGTCAGATGGCTGATTTGAACAATTCTCCGGGAAGAGAAGGCCACGCGATTATGGCGGGGGCATTCATTGGTGAATTCGCGGAAAACACGCCGTGGGTTCATCTCGATATTGCGGGAACCGCGACGGCGAATAAAGCGACATGCTTCGGCCCTGCCGGCGCAACAGGCGTCATGGCAAGGACGTTGGCTGTTTTGACTGAGCGGTTTACGCCCGAAAGATAACAGCATCCCGCTGCCTTGATGCAGCGGGTTTTTTGATTTCCAAAATCTTTAGTTGACTAAAGCGCAGAATCTATGGTAACTTTAATTATCTACTACATTAGCAAACTAAAGGATTTTTGGAGGGACTCATCAATGAATGCTGTTGTTGTCGCAGTATTGCTCATGCTCGTCTTAAGCCTGCTGCGTGTCAATATTATTATAGCTTTAATGATCGGCGCGCTTGCCGGCGGGCTGACCGGCGGCTTAGGCCTCGGAGAGACGGTGAAGGCTTTTACGGACGGTCTCGGCGGAAATGCCACCGTCGCGGTCAGCTACGCGCTGCTCGGAGCATTTGCCGCGGCGCTGACAAAGACGGGGCTTCCCGATGCAATGGTGGAAGCGTCTGTCAAACTAATCGGAAAAAAGGAAGATTCGCGGAAAAAAGCACTGTCAAAAGTATTAATCGTACTGATTATTTTAATCATATCCTGTTTCTCGCAAAACGTGGTGCCCGTTCATATTGCGTTTATTCCTGTATTGATTCCGCCGCTTTTAAAAATATTTAATGAACTTGAAATAGACCGCAGGCTGATCGCGTGTGTGATGACATTCGGACTGACTGCGCCGTATATCGTTCTGCCTGTCGGATTCGGACAGATTTTCCAGGGGATGCTGAGAGATAATATGGCGTCAGCCGGTTTAAAGGTGCCGCTCAGTGATATCCCGTATGCTTTAATCATCCCGACGGCCGGGATGGCGGTCGGTTTAATTTTAGCCGTCATCGTCTTCCGGAAACCGAAGAAATATGAGACGAAGGAGATTGCCGGACTATCGTCTTCTCCTTATACGAAAAAAAGCATTGCCATCGCCTTGATCTCCATTGCCGTGTCGCTTGCCGTTCAGCTCTATCTGTCACAAGTGCTCGGAGTGGAAGGTATGATCATGGGCGCGCTTGCCGGCTTGTTTACGCTGTTTATCAGCGGAGTCATGAAGCGCAATGAAGCGGATAAGCTGATCACGGACGGTATGATTCTGATGGCTTTTATCGGGTTTGTCATGCTTGTTGCGGCCGGTTTTTCAAATGTATTGAATAAAACGGGCGATGTGGCTTCCTTGGTCAAAGCATCAACAGGCTTTATCGGTCACAGTCAATCAGTAGGCGCGCTCCTGATGCTGGTGGTCGGTTTATTAATCACGATGGGAATCGGATCATCATTTGCAACCGTACCCGTCATTACGACCATATTCGTTCCGCTGTGCGCTCAGCTCGGATTCAGCCCGATGGCGACGATCGCCGTAATCGGAGCGGCCGCCGCGGTCGGTGATGCGGGTTCTCCTGCAAGTGACAGTACGCTCGGACCGACTTCAGGCCTCAGCGCCGACGGACAGCACCACCACATATGGGATACGTGCGTACCGACATTTATTTTCTATAACATTCCGCTTGTGATATTCGGCTGGATTGCCGCGCTTGTCCTGTAAAAAAAAGGCTCCCGGAAAGGGGAGCCTTTTTGTATGCTGAGAACATCTTACGCCGGATTTCTGCTGAACCCCGTCGCTTTATGAATAGACCTGTAAACGGCAGGCGCGATTGATGCCAGTAACAGTGCTAAAACGATATCTTTTATGAAAAACCATATCATGTAAAACCAGGCCATTCCGTAGCTGATCGGAGCATGAAGCCATAATTTCAGCGCAATATACGTATAGGTCGTGCCAATGATATAAATGACGGCGGTACCGATCAAAGAGGCCCATGCATAATGCAGGCGGCCGGGTTTTTTTGTTTTTTCCAGCAGCCATCCGGCTGCAAATGCCGCCGGGATGTAAGCGAGAATAAATCCGCCGCTCTTTCCGATAAACGGCGCAAAGCCTGCTGAGAATTGAGCGAAAACAGGCGCACCCGCGAGTCCGGCCAATGCGTATACCGTCATTGCAATGGCTGCCCGTCTGGCGCCGAGAAGCATCGCGGCTAACAGACAAAAGAAAGGCTGCAGCGATAACGGAATTCCCGCAACTTGCAAAAAAGGAGCCATTGATGTAATGTTGGCGCCGACGGCCATCAGTGCGGCAAACATGCCGATAAGCGCCATATCGCCCGCGCGAAGGTTGCGTTGTTTCATTTGTTTTTCCCCCTTACACTTGTACCAGATTAGCGTAATCGAAGGGTGATTGATTGTCAACAAAGATTTAATTCAGGTTTACTAAATGGAGGGAGCCATATGTTTTTTGGGAAAACGAAACAAACAAAACAGTCGGAACGGATTCCGCCAAACCAAAATGTCACAACGAAGTTTCCCGTGCTTCACGCCGGAAATGTTCCTTATTATGAAGATATGTCAAAATGGAATCTGCAAGTGTACGGACTTGTTGACCGTCCTATGCTGTTAAGCTTTGAAGATATCAAAGCCTTTCCGGAAGCCGAAGTGAAAAATGATATTCATTGCGTCACGGGCTGGTCCCGTCTTGATAATATCTGGCAGGGAATATGCGCCAAAGACATCGCTGAGAAAGCGGGCGTGCACAAAGAAGCGGGATTCGTCATTCTGCACGCTGAAGAGGGCTGGACGGCCAACCTGCCGCTTTCTGATTTTACGCGGGAAACATCCCTGCTGGCATATGCGCATAACGGCGAGCCGTTAACGCCAGAGCACGGCTATCCGCTCAGAGGCGTTTTCCCCCATCTTTATTTTTGGAAAAGCGCAAAATGGCTGCGCGGCATTCAGTTTACAAAGGAAAACCACCCCGGCTTTTGGGAGAAAAACGGCTACCATATGAGGGGAGATCCATGGAAGAATGAGCGCTTTACATGGGATTAAGCCTCCTATCACTATATAGTTCTTAGGTACCTTATTGAAATAAGGTGCTTTTTTTATATCAAAAATCCATTGACTTTGTTTGGCAAAAAACCTATTATTTGAGGTGTCTTTTGATATTGAAAATCATTATCAATAAGCAAAGATAAAGCAATTGCCGCAAAGGGGATGAACACATAATGGACGGAAAACAAATAAAGCGGGGTTTCGCGCCGGCCGGCCGATACGCGGTTCCGGGCACAGAAGTAAGAGAAATGCGCTCAAAAGGAGGCCGTACGTATCGTATCTTTGTCTCTTTTCCTCAGGAAGAACCGCCTGCATCCGGCTTCCCCGTCATATACCTGCTCGATGCGAATTCCGTGTTCGGCACAATGGCCGAAGCTTTGCGGGTGCAAAGCCGACGGCCTGAAAAAACAGGCGTTGTTCCGGCGGTGATTGTCGGAATCGGCTAC
The DNA here is from genome assembly GCF_032461585.1 of Bacillus sp. IS1. NCBI lineage: Bacteria > Bacillati > Bacillota > Bacilli > Caryophanales > Bacillaceae > Bacillus > Bacillus sp. IS1. Next base: position 915,668 of record NZ_JAWCWR010000002.1, read on the forward strand.
CCGACAGATCAGCCGTTTTCCGCCGAACGTCACAGTGATTTTACGATGCCGCTTTCTGAATCAGAACTGCCGGTGCATCCGCGCGGCGCGGCATGGCCCGAACAGGGAGGGGCGGAAGCGTTTCTGAGTTTTATAGAAGATGAAGTAAAGCCCGCGATGGAGCGGGATTATCCGATCGACAGAGGCAGGCAGACGATTTTCGGCCATTCGCTGGGCGGTCTTTTTGTGCTGCAAGTGCTTTTGACGAGGCCGGACATGTTTCAGACCTATGTTGCCGGGAGTCCGTCAATTCACTGGAACAAGCGTTTTATTCAGGAAAAAGCGGAACGTTTGTCAGACCGGCTCTCTGCGGAAAATCTTCAAGTCAGCGTATTGCTGGCTGCGGGAGAAATTGAAAAAACACATAAAAGCAGAATCCCGCAGCACGCAGAGGCGCTGTACTCTTTATTATCCGGGTTTGAAGATGAAGGAGTCCGTGCTGAATACAGCGAGTTTGAAGGAGAAGGCCATATTTCTGTCCTGCCCGTTTTAATCAGCAGAGCCCTGCGTTTCTGCCTGAATCCGGGAGGGCCGCATACCCCGTATTCTCCCGCATGAGAAAAAACAGGCCCTTCGAACTAAATGCGGCTGATTCTAATTTTCTAATTGACTGCGTGTTTTGATTTGGATATGATTGTCTTGAATCATAATTGATAATGATAATCATTATCAATATAGAAAGGGAATGATAATATGGACGCATTGGGAATGAAAGGGAAAACGGCCGTTGTCACCGGCGCCGCTCAAGGCATCGGAGAAGCAACAGCGCTTGCCCTTGCTGAACAAGGCGTAAATGTGGCAGCTATAGATACAAATGAAGACCTGCTTCTCGGGCTTACTGACAGACTTCGGAAAAAAGAAGTGCAGGCGCAGGGGTTTGCCGCAGATGTATCTGACAGTGCGGCTGTCAATGATATCATCGCCGCCGTTGAACGCGACATGGGGCCTATTGAAATATTGGCGAACGTTGCGGGCGTGCTGCGGCCGGGTCCGGTGCAATCCCTCAGTGATGAAGATTGGGATCAAACATTTTCTGTTAATACGACCGGCGTTTTTCATGTATCGCGGGCTGTAAGCCGGTACATGATTGAGCGTCAAAAAGGCGCCATCGTTACGGTCGGTTCGAATGCAGCCGGCGTTCCGCGTGCTTCCATGGCGGCTTATGCGGCGTCAAAAGCGGCTGCCGTCATGTTTACGAAATGCCTCGGACTGGAGCTTGCGGCCCATCATATCCGCTGCAACATCGTATCTCCGGGTTCAACGGAAACCGACATGCAGCGGGCGCTGTGGCAGGACGAGAACGGAGCCCGGGACGTCATCAGAGGTTCGCTTGATACATATAAAACGGGAATTCCGCTTCAAAAGCTGGCGAAGCCTTCTGATATTGCAAATGCCGTTTTGTTTCTGGCTTCTGAACAGGCAAACCATATTACGATGCATGATTTATGCGTTGATGGCGGCGCTACTTTAGGCGTTTGATTTAACGAGAAGGAGGGACAAACATGACAAATCAACATTTATTGGCGGAAGTGTCAGCAAAAGAGGTGCTGGACGCTTACAAGCCCGGGGCGTTCTTTTTAGCTTCCCCGAAAAGTACGATGCTTGCGGAAGGAATGTTTGCGGAAGTGCCTGATACAGACGCGGAAAATCAGCTGGATTCACTGCCTGAACGCGTGAGACAGACGCTTCTTGAGGCAAAGCAAGCCGGTATCAAACATCCGATTGCGGCCGGCGCCATTCCTTTTGACAGCAGAAAAGCTTCCCGGCTTTTTGTACCGAAGAATGTCCATACGGCAGGCCCGCTTTCGTTTGCGGTATCTTCCGCAGAAAAGCCGCAATCCAATACATATGACATCTGTCCCGTTCCGGAGCCTGAGGGCTTTATGAGCGGTGTGGAACAAGGCGTATTCAACATTACGGACGGTCCGCTCAGCAAAATCGTGCTGTCAAGGACGCTTCATCTGACCGCTGAAAAGGATATCGACATTCCTCAGGCCGTCAAGCATTTGGCGCAGCACAACCCGCGCGGCTATACATTCGCTGCGGATGTGACGGGAACGTCAGAAACAAGAAAAACGCTTTTCGGCGCAAGTCCTGAACTGCTGCTGTCCAAAAACGGAACATCAATTCTGTCCAATCCGCTGGCAGGTTCCAGACCTCGCAGCACAGATCCCGCCGAGGATCAGAGAAGAGCGGAAGAACTGCTGCAATCAGCAAAAGATCTGCATGAACATGCCGTAGTCGTGGCCGCCGTGGCCGCCGCCCTTAAACCGTTCTGCCGTGTGCTTGATGTGCCGGAAAAACCGTCACTCATTAAAACTGAGGCGATGTGGCACCTGTCCACCGAGGTAAAGGGAGAGCTGCGTGATCCGTCAACGACATCACTTGAGCTGGCCATCGCCCTGCATCCGACACCCGCGGTATGCGGAACGCCGACGGATGCGGCGAGAGAAGCGATTCAGGATATTGAGCCGTTTGACCGCAATTTCTACACGGGAATGGCGGGCTGGTGTGATGCTGAGGGTGACGGAGAATGGATTATCGCACTCCGCTGCGCCGAAGCGGAAACAAGGTCTCTCCGGCTCTTTGCGGGTGCCGGGATTGTCGCCGGATCAAAGCCGCAGGATGAACTGGACGAGACCTCGGCCAAATTCCGCACCATGCTCCGGGCGATGGGGCTTTACCAAGATGAGTTGTAAAAAAGGAGGGAACGGATCGTGCTGACTGGATTTACGCCATGGCCGGAAGAATGGGCTGACAAATACCGAAAAGACGGCTGCTGGAAGGGTGAGACGTTCGGAGGAATGCTGAAAGAGCGCGCGGCTTTATACGGAAATCAAACTGCCGTGACGTGTAAAGATGTACATTGGAGCTACAAAGAATTAGATGAAAGGGCCGATCGTTTAGCGGCGGGACTGCATAAGCTCGGAATTCAAAAGGAAGACCGCGTTGTCGTTCAGCTGCCGAATATCGCTGAGTTTTTTGAAGTGATTTTCGCGCTGTTCCGCCTCGGAGCACTGCCCGTTTTCGCGCTGCCTTCTCATAGAAGCAGTGAGATTACGTATTTCTGCGAGTTTGCAGAGGCGAAAGCATACATCATTCCTGATATGCATTCAGGTTTTGATTACAGAGCGCTTGCCAGACAGGTGAAAGACAAACTTCCGGATTTAGCGCATGTCATTGTGGCCGGCGAAGCTGAAGAGTTTCAAGAACTGAGCAGCCTGCATAGAGAGCCTGTTCAGCTGGAAGAAGTAAGCCCGGCGGAAGTCGCCTTTTTACAGCTTTCAGGAGGCAGTACGGGGCTGTCCAAGCTGATTCCGCGAACACACGACGATTACATATACAGTTTGCGCATCAGCGCGGAAATATGCGGCTTGGATCATCACAGCGTTTATTTGGCCGCTCTGCCGACAGCGCATAATTATCCGCTCAGCTCGCCAGGTGTGCTGGGAACTTTATATGCCGGAGGCCGGGTCGTTCTGTCACCGACGCCGAGTCCGGATGACTGCTTCCCGTTAATTGAAAAAGAACGTGTCACGATTACAGCGCTCGTCCCGCCGCTTGCGATGGTGTGGATGGACGCATCCGGTTCGCGAAGTGATGATTTATCAAGCCTTCAAGTGCTGCAGGTGGGAGGCGCCAAATTCAGCGCTGAGGCGGCCCGCCGTGTAAAGAGCGCTTTCGGATGCACCCTCCAGCAGGTTTTCGGAATGGCGGAAGGATTGGTGAATTATACGAGACTGGATGATCCTGAAGAGATCATAGTCAATACGCAAGGCAGACCGATGTCACCTTTTGATGAGGTCAGGGTTTTAGACGATGACGGGCGGGATGTCGCCCCTGGTGAAGCAGGACATTTGTTTACACGCGGCCCTTACACGATTCGCGGATATTATAAAGCGCCAGAACATAATGAAAGATCATTCACAGCCGACGGATTTTATCAGACCGGCGATATCGTTAAACTGACGGCGGACGGCTATATCATCGTCGAAGGACGTGCGAAAGATCAAATCAATCGGGGCGGTGAAAAAATAGCCGCTGAGGAGGTGGAAAATCACCTTCTTGCGCATCCTGCCGTTCATGATGCGGCCATGGTTTCAATGCCGGATGATTTTCTCGGGGAGCGATCCTGTGTGTTCGTCATCCCGAAAGGAGAAGCGCCGAAACCGGGAGAGCTGAAAGCATTTTTACGTGAGCGCGGATTGGCGGCATATAAAATCCCCGACCGGATTGAATTTATCGCTTCTTTCCCGAAAACCGGCGTCGGCAAGGTCAGTAAAAAGGATCTTCGCGAAACGATCGCCCAAAAAGTAAAGCCGGCTGAAATCAAACAATCTTAAAAAAAGGAAGTGTTTACATTGGCTATACCGTCTATTCCCGCATATGCGCTGCCGACAGCGTCAGATATGCCTGAAAATAAAGTATCGTGGACGCTGAATCCGAAACGCGCGGTGCTTCTGATCCATGACATGCAGAATTATTTCGTCGATGCTTTTGCGAAAGGTGAGGCTCCGATCACGGAGGCGGCTCAGAATATCAAAAAAATAAAAGAGCAATGCAAAGCACTCGGCATTCCGGTGGTGTATACCGCGCAGCCGGGCAGCCAAGACCCGGCGGACCGCGCGCTGCTGACGGATTTTTGGGGGCCGGGGCTAAAAAGCGGGCCTTATGAAGAAAAGGTCATTCCGGAGCTTGCCCCGGATGATCAGGACATTGTCCTCACAAAGTGGAGATACAGCGCGTTTAAACGGACGAATCTCCTTGAGATCATGCGTGAAAGCGGCAGAGACCAGCTCATGATTACGGGAATTTATGCACACATCGGCTGTCTCGTCACAGCCTGTGAAGCATTTATGGATGATATCCAAAGCTTCTTTATCGGAGACGCCGTTGCTGATTTTTCTTCAGAAAAACATAAGATGGCCATCGAATATGCGTCTCAGCGCTGCGCTTACACGGCTTTGACAAACGAAGTACTGGAGCTGCTGGGCGGCGCGCCGGTTTCTGAAGGAGAAGAGAAGGTTTCCGCCGTATTGACAAAAGACCGGGTGCGGGAACAAATTGCGGCGATTCTTCAAGAATCACCGTCTGATATTCCGGATCATGAAGACCTGCTGGACAGAGGTCTTGACTCCGTCAGAATCATGAGCCTTGTCGAACAATGGCGCCGTGACGGAGCTGAAGTGACGTTTGTGGAACTGGCGGAGAACCCGACGCTGGAAGAGTGGTGGAGACTTCTTTCTTCCCGATCTCAAAAAGTCTTGCCGAACGCAGATTATTTATAAAGGGAGAGAATAGAATGCATGATACACAACAGCTGCCTCTGACAGGCGCACAGGCCGGTATCTGGTTTGCGCAGCAGCTTGATCCTGATAATCCGATTTACAATACAGGCGAGTACGTTGAGATAAACGGCGCGATCGATGTGAACATATTTAAAACCGCTCTCGAACGCGTGCTGACGGAAGCCGCGTCATTACACGCCCGCTTCGAAGAGGGAGCAGACGGGCCGAAGCAGATCATCAATCCTCCATTTGAGGCTGCGATCGATGTCATAGATGTGAGTTCAGAAGCTGATCCGAAGCAGGCCGCACTCAGACTCATGCAGACAGATTTGGCTGAGCCCGTCGATATGGCGGCCGGGCCTCTGTTCCGCGACATTTTATTTCAGGCGGGACCGGAACGCTTTTTCTGGTATCAGCGCATTCACCACATTGCGATAGACGGCTACGGTTTTTCACTGCTGGCACGGCGTACGGCGCAAGTGTACACCGCAATACGGGAGGGACGTCCGGATAACGGGCGCTCCTTCGGTTCTTTGGAGGATCTGGTAAAAGAAGATCAAGAGTACCGCGCGTCTGATCAATTCCTGAAAGATCGGGAATTTTGGATGGAGAAATTTGCGGATGAACCTGATGTCGTCAGTTTGGCGGAAAGAGCGCCGAGAACGTCAACACGTTTTCGGAGAAGCACGGCTTATCTTTCTGAAACGGCTTTACAGCATGTAAAAGCGATTCCGAACTGGCATGAAGCCGTCACGGCCGCAGCGGCGGTATATGTCCATCGGATGACAAACGCGGGGGATATCGTGCTCGGCTTACCGATGATGGGGCGGATCGGCTCGATTTCACTGAATATTCCGAGTATGGTCATGAATCTTCTGCCTTTACGGCTTTCTCTTCGCCCGGATATGAATTTTCATGAGGCCGTCAGCCAAGTGGCAAAAGAAATCCGAAACATCCGGCGCCATCAGAAATACCGCCATGAAGATATGCGCCGCGACCTTAAATTGCTCGGAGAAAATCGCAGGCTGTTCGGCCCGCAAGTCAATGTGATGCCGTTTGACTACGCGCTTGATTTCGCCGGAGCGCCGGGCGCCGTTCATAACTTATCAGCCGGGCCCGTTGATGATTTGTCAATTAACGTTTACGACAGAGCGGACGGAAGCGGAATGCGTGTGGACTTTGATGCGAATCCGGAAGTGTACAGCGCCGAAGATATTGAAAACCATCAAAAACGATTCCTGCTTCTGTTGGAATCCGCTGTGAAGGACCAGACACAAAAAATCGGCACACTCAACCTTCTGCTTGAAAGTGAACGTCTCCGCGTACTGGAAAGCTGGAATGACACGCGCAAGGCCGAGAAGCAGAAAAGTCTGCCGGAGCTGTTTTACGAACAGGCCGTAAAAACACCGGACCGGCCGGCAATCATCACCGAAAACGAAGAGCTCAGCTATGCCGAATTGAACAAGCGCGCGAACCAGCTTGCCGGCATGCTAAAGGAAAAGGGGCTGGGACCGGAACAATTTGCCGCTTTGCTGCTTCCGCGGTCACAGGAGTTGGCCGTGAGCATGCTGGCCGTTTTGAAAACGGGAGCCGCATACCTGCCGCTTGATCCTGATTTTCCTTCTGAGCGGATCACATATATGCTCAAAGATGCACAGCCTGCATGCCTGATTACAACGATGGAATTATCCGGCCGCATGCCGGAAGACAGTGATGCAAAAAGGATCATTCTCGATGACCTGGATACGGTAAAAACCGTTGCCGCTCAAAATGCTGACTGTCCCGCTCAGGCGGAATGTTCGCCTTTGCACCCCGCTTATATCATTTATACATCGGGCTCAACGGGCAAACCGAAAGGCGTAGTCGTCACATTAAAAAGCGTAAGCAATTTCCTCTTATCCATGCGGGAAATGTTCCCGCTCGGCGAACAAGACCGCCTGCTTGCCGTTACGACTGCGGCGTTTGATATTTCCGGACTTGAGCTCTTCCTTCCGCTCATCAGCGGGGCGGGGTGCGTCATCGCACGTAAAGAGACGATTCAGGAACCGCGGGCGCTTGCGCACATGATTCACTCATACGGTATTTCAATCATGCAGGCAACGCCGACATTGTGGCATTCATTAGTCACCAATGAACCGGATTCTCTCCGGGCGCTGCGGGTGCTTGTCGGAGGTGAGGCGCTTCCGAACGCGCTTATGCATGCTCTGCTTGAATCAGGCTGTACGGTGACGAATCTGTACGGGCCGACTGAAACAACAATCTGGTCGGCCGCACAGCCGCTTGCAAAAGACCATACGGGGGCGCCTCCGATCGGAACGCCGATTTGGAACACGCGGGTATACGTGCTGGACGCCGCATTGCAGCCCGTCCCGCCGGGAGTCGCGGGCGAGCTTTATATCGCGGGTGAGGGGCTTGCCAGAGGTTATTATAACCGTCCTGATTTAACAGCTGAAAGATTCATTGCCGATCCGTACGGGCCCGCGGGCGCGAGGATGTACCGGACGGGAGATCTCGTGCGCTGGCGTGAGGACGGCTCGCTTGATTATATCAGCAGAGCCGATCACCAAATTAAAATCCGCGGGTTCCGGATAGAATTAGGAGAAATTGAGTCAGTGCTGTCGAAATACCCGGGTATTTCGCAGGCCGCCGTCATTGTCCGTGAAGACCAGCCGGGAGATAAGCGGCTGGCGGCTTACGCTGTTGCGGATCAGCCCCTTGATGTCGGCGGACTTCGTGCATATATGGGCGAAAGCCTGCCGGATTATATGGTGCCGGGCGCGTTTGTACAGCTGAAAGAATTGCCGCTGACGCCGAATAAGAAGCTCGATCGCAGCGCTCTGCCTGCACCTGATTTTTCCGCTGTCCTGTCTGACAGAGGGCCGCGGACGCCGCAGGAGGAAATATTATGCGATCTGTTTGCCGAGGTTCTCGGTCTCGCGCGGGTCGGAATTGATGACGGGTTCTTTGAATTGGGCGGACATTCGCTCTTAGCCGGACGCCTGATGAGCCGGGTCCGGGAGACGATGGGCGCAGAGCTTGGCATCGGCCGTCTGTTTGATACGCCGACCGTTGCTGGGCTCGCCGCACAGCTTGACACCGCAAAGAGTGCGCGGCCTAAGCTCAAGCCGTTTGACCGGCCGGAGCACATCCCGCTGTCATTTGCGCAGCTGCGTCTTTGGTTTCTCTACTGTCTTGAAGGGCCAAGCCCGACTTACAACATTCCGGTGATTGTCCGCATGTCAGGCAAGCTTGACCAATCAGCGCTGAAACACGCCTTTTACGATGTTGTCAGCCGTCATGAAAGCCTGCGCACCGTTTTTCCGGAAAATAAGGGATCATCTCATCAGCTCATTTTATCTGCTGAAGAAGCCCGCCCTGTGTTTACAGTGACACGTGCGGACAAAAACGAGCTCCAAGACATGCTTGCCGCTGCGGCACGATATCGGTTTGATCTCGCTAAAGAGCCGGCCGTCCGGGCTGAGCTGTTTGATCTTGGTGACGGCGAGTATACGCTGATGATTCTCCTGCATCACATCGCAGGTGACGGCTGGTCCTTGAATCCGCTCATGCGTGACTTATCCATAGCCTATATCGCCCGGCAAACAGGTGAAAAAGCAGAATGGGCGCCGCTGGCGGTTCAATATGCGGATTATGCGCTTTGGCAGCAGCAGCTTTTAGGCAGCGCGTCTGATTCTGAGAGCTTAATTGCGCGCCAGCTGGATTTCTGGAAGAAAACGCTTGAAAATGTACCGGATCAGCTGGAGCTGCCGTCTGATTTTCCGCGTCCTGCTGAATCAAGCTACAGGGGCGGCGTCATTCCGGTCAACATCGGCCAAGAGCTTCATGCCCGTCTTCTCTCACTTGCCAGAAATCAGCGCGTAAGCCTGTTTATGGTGCTTCAATCAGGGCTTTCCGCGTTACTGACCCGGCTCGGTGCAGGGACCGATATTCCGATCGGCAGTCCGATAGCCGGCCGCAGTGATGACGCATTGGGAGACCTTGTGGGTATGTTCATTAATACACTCGTACTGAGAACCGATACCTCTGGCGATCCGAGCTTTTGTGAGCTCCTTGAAAGGGTCAGGGAAATGAATCTCGCAGCATATGAACATCAGGACGTGCCGTTTGAACGTCTCGTGGAAGAATTGAATCCGGTTCGTTCCCGGTCAAGACATCCGCTGTTCCAAGTGATGCTCGCATTCCAAAATACGCCTGATCCTGTACTCAGTCTTCCTGATATGGAAACAAGTCTGCAAATCAGCAGTGTCGGATCGTCCAAATTTGATTTGACGCTGGAATTGGCTGAACAGCGCCATGACGACGGCACGCCTGCCGGTATTGAAGGCCTGCTGGAGTTCAGTACGGACTTATTCAGAAAAGAAACGGCTGAAGCACTTGCCGGCCGCCTGCTTCTTCTGCTCGAAGATGCCGTATCACATCCGGATAAACCGATCGGAAGCTTAACCATTCTTTCTGATGAAGAGCGCCGGAAGCTTTTGCCGGTTAAACGGGCAAAACAGCATATTCAGCCTCGGCAGACACTGCCTGAATTGTTTGAAATACAGGCCGCCGCAAAATCGGATGAAACGGCGGCAGTATGTGAAGAGAGCGGACTCACTTATAAAGAGCTGAATGAAAGAGCCAATCAGCTCGCGCACATGATGATTGCCCGCGGCGTCGGCCCGGAGCAGTTTGTCGCACTGGCGCTGCCGCGTTCTTTAGATATGATTGTCGGGCTGTTAGCCGTCCTGAAGACGGGGGCAGCGTATCTGCCGCTTGATCCTGATTATCCCGCGGACCGCATCGCTTTTATGTTACATGATGCCAAGCCTGTATTTATGCTCACCAATCGTGAAGGCGCAAGTAAGCTCTCTATCGAAAGCGGCATGCCGGCCTTCATCTTGGATGATCCGCAGAACAAGGAAACACTTCGGCAATATGCCGTCACGAACCCTGAGAATGCCGACCGTATTCGTCCGCTGTCACCGCTTCACCCGGCCTATGTCATTTACACGTCGGGATCAACAGGTGTGCCGAAAGGTGTCATCATTCCGCACAGCAATGTTATCAGGCTGTTTGAGTCGACGCGGCATTGGTATCACTTTCATTCTGATGATGTATGGACGATGTTTCACTCCTACGCTTTCGATTTCTCTGTCTGGGAAATGTGGGGGCCGTTGCTTCACGGCGGACGTCTCGTCGTCGTGCCGCATGACATCAGCAGATCGCCGGAAGCGTTTTTACATCTCCTCGTGAAAGAGCGGGTGACCGTACTTAACCAAACGCCGTCAGCGTTTTACCAGCTGATGCATGCGGAAAAAGAACACAAAGAGCTGGGGCGTCAGCTCGCACTCAGATATATCATCTTCGGCGGCGAGGCGCTTGAGCTGAGCCGGCTTGAGGATTGGTACAGCCGCCACGCGGACAATCAGCCGGTGCTCGTGAATATGTACGGCATTACGGAAACGACGGTGCACGTCAGTTACCTTGAATTAGACAAAAACATTGCCGAACTGAAGGCAAACAGCCTCATCGGCTGCGGCATTCCTGATCTGAACGTATATGTGCTTGATGACCGGCTGGAGCCTGTGCCACCGGGCATCACGGGCGAAATGTATGTGGCCGGAGGAGGCGTGGCACGCGGCTACTTAGGGCGGCAAAGCCTGACCGCCGAACGCTTTGTGGCTGATCCGTACGGCCCGCCGGGAACGAGAATGTACCGGACAGGGGATTTAGCCCGTCTGCGGACGGACGGTTCTCTTGATTATATGGGCAGAGCGGACCACCAGATTAAAATCCGCGGCTTCCGGATTGAATTGGGAGAAATCGAAGCGGTTCTCGTCAAACATCCGGATGTCGAGGATGCTGCCGTAGTCGTCCGTGAAGACCGGCCGGGAGATAAACGGCTGGCCGCCTACCTTGTCCGATCTGCCGGCAGCACCTTGGACACGGGGGACATGCGCCGGTTTGCCGAAGAAAGCCTGCCGGATTACATGGTTCCGTCAGCTTTTGTCAAAATGAATGAACTGCCGCTGACACCGAATGGAAAGCTTGACCGAAAAGCGCTCCCTGCGCCTGACTTCCAAACGGAGGTCACCGGCCGGGGACCGAGAACGCCGCAGGAAGAAATGCTGTGTGAGCTGTTCGCAGAGGTGCTTCACCTGCCGCGTGTCGGTATTGATGACAGATTCTTTGATTTAGGCGGCCATTCTTTGCTTGCGGTTCATTTAATGAGCCGTATTCGGGAAGCGATGGGAGCCGAGCTGAGTATCGGAACATTATTTGAAGCTCCTACGGTGGCAAGCCTTGCTGAAAGACTTGAGTCAGGAACGGGCACAAGCGCGCTTGATGTTCTTCTTCCGCTCAGAACGGCAGGAGAAGAAACACCGTTGTTCTGTGTCCATCCGGCCGGCGGTCTCAGCTGGTGTTATGCCGGGCTGATGTCTTCTTTAGAGGCTGATTATCCGATATACGGCTTACAGGCGAGAGGCATCGGAAAAAAAGAACCGCTTCCGCAAAGCTTAGATGACATGGCGGCGGATTATATTGAAAAAATCCGCACCGTGCAGCCGAAAGGGCCGTACCGTCTGCTCGGCTGGTCTCTCGGAGGGAATGTCATTCAGGCCATGGCGACACAATTACAGAGCCGGGGTGAAGAGGTTTCGCTATTGGTGATGCTTGACGCGTATCCGAATCATTTTCTGCCGATAAAAAATGCGCCTGATGACGAGGAAGCCGTTATTGCGCTGCTTGCCCTGGGAGGATACGACCCGGACAGCCTCGGGGATCAGCCGCTTGATTTTGACACCGCGCTGACCATTCTCCGCCGTGAGGGAAGCGCATTAGCCAGCCTGGACGAGTCAGTGATGATGAATCTGAAAGACACGTACATTAATTCTGTCGGGCTGTTAGGAACATACAAGCCGAAGCCGTTCCACGGAGATGTGCTGTTCTTCAGATCCACGATTATTCCGGAGTGGTTTGACCCGATTGAGCCGGATACTTGGAAACCGTATATTACGGGGAAGATCGAGCGGTATGACTTAGACTGCCGCCATAAAGATATGTGCCAGCCGGGCCCGCTTGCTGACATCGGCGCGATTCTGGCAGAGAAATTAAACGGACGGCGTACAGTCCGGTAGAGAAAGGAAAGAGATGATATGACAAATCCATTTGAACGGGAAGACGGCTCATACCATGTGCTCGTCAATGCTGAAGGCCAGTACTCACTGTGGCCGGCCTATCTGGATGTGCCGGACGGCTGGGAAACCCGCCTCACGAATGAAACCCGCCCCGTTTGTCTCGAATATATTGAAACAAACTGGCGTGATATGAGGCCGGAAAGCCTGAAACAGGCCGAAGCCGCTAAAATGTAATAAGAAAAGCCTGCCGTTATTTCGGCAGGCTTTTTATGCGGACATCAGCCGTTAAGCTGTGTATGATCACAAAATGTATAAGGGTGGCCTTCTTCATTCGTGCACCATGACTGAGACAGAAAAGCCAAAAAGACCGCGGCCCACTGGTCTGCAAACTGGATTAAAATACCGCCGTCGTGCCACGTTCCGTTATCCTTCTTCCAGCGTGTATCAATTGGGTTTCCCTGATTCATATGAATATTATGCATGCCGTTTGTCGGCTTGAACCCGAAAATCTTATCAGCGCCCGGCTCCGGCCCGAATTTAGAGCCGTAAATATAGACGGTGGCTTTTTCTGATTTGGCTTTTTGCATGTGCGTCTCAATAAAGTCATTTAAGTCATTATCCGGACCGGTGACTTCATGCGGGAGGGGCACCATGTTCCGGGGATCAAACAATCCGCCGCGGACATAATCCAGCGCCAGCTCACGGCTGGTTTCATCAATTGGGGTATATCCATACGGAATGTTGGGCAGCAGGGTGATCGCGCTTGCGTCAAAATGATCGCGTGCCGCATACAGAACCTCTGATTCTTTTGAACTTGACATGACATTGATCGCACAGCGATAGCGCGTATCAGGCTCGCCTAGCACCTCGACTTGAAAATGCGGAGAATCATCATCTGTTTCCCTTTTCATATCTGACACAGTGCCTTTTAATACACCATAGTGCTGAACAGCCATATGAATCCTCCTTTTTCTTCCGGGATATGAATTGATATTCGAGACAGGGGGCCGTTTTTCCTTTTATGAGAAAGAAAAAAGGACAGCCCGCTGATCAGGCTGTCCTCTTCATATCTATTAAGCTTTTGCAGCCGAACCTTGCATTGCTTTTTCAGCAGGCACGTAGTCATAGCCTAAGTCTTTGGCTACGGCTTCATATGTGACATGTCCGTTAGCCGTATTTAAGCCCGCTTTAAGCGCAGGGCTGTCTGCAATGGCTTGTGCCGCGCCTTTATTGGCGATTTGAAGCGCGTAAGGAACGGTTACATTCGTTAATGCGAGCGTAGACGTACGCGGTACGGCGCCCGGCATATTGGCGACAGCGTAGTGAACGACGCCGTGTTTTTCGTAAGTCGGATTATCGTGGGTTGTAATATGATCAACGGTTTCCACAATGCCGCCCTGATCGATGGCAACATCAACAATGACGGAACCCGGTTTCATTTGTTTAACCATTTCTTCCGTAACGAGAGTCGGCGCTTTGGCTCCCGGGATGAGCACGGCGCAGATCAGAAGATCCGCTTCCGCGACGGAATCTGCAATATTTACAGGGTTTGACATCAATGTTTTAATCTGATGCCCGAAAATATCATCAAGCTGACGCAGTCGGTCTGCGTTCAAATCGATCATTGTCACATCGGCACCGAGTCCGACAGCCATTTTCGCGGCATTTGTTCCGACGCCGCCCCCTCCGATGATCGTGACTTTTCCGCGGGATACACCCGGTACGCCGGCTAATAAAATTCCTTTTCCGCCCTTTGGTTTTTCAAGAAACTGAGCCCCGATTTGAGCGGCCATTCTGCCGGCCACTTCGGACATCGGCGTAAGCAGCGGAAGGGAACGTCCGTCCGTTACCGTTTCGTACGCGATAGCTGTCACGCCTTTTTCTGTAAGCGCTTTAGCTAATTCCGGCTCTGCAGCTAAATGAAGGTAAGTGAATAAGACCAGACCTTGACGGAAATACGCATACTCTTCAGCCAGCGGTTCTTTTACCTTCATGACCATTTCCGCATCCCATACTTGCTTTCTGTCCTCCAGAATTTCCGCCCCTGCTGATACGTAATCTTCATTTGTAAAGCCGCTTCCGAGTCCCGCTCCGGATTCCACAAGAACCCGATGGCCGTTTCCGATAAGCTGTGAAACGCCTCCAGGTGTTAATGCCACTCGATTTTCATTGTTTTTGATTTCCTTTGGAACCCCGATAATCATGTCTGTTTCCCCCAATGTTTGTGTGATGCTTCAAGTGTAGCGCGATTTTTGCGAAAATTCTTTGTTTGAAACAGAAAATAAAAAAACACGGATTTGTGAAATTTCACGAACCCATGCTGCGAAGTTTGATATCAAGGTAAATCGTAAACTTTTCATTCACATTTTTTAAGTCGATTTCTGCGATCTGGCTGATTCTTTTCAGCCTGTAATTCAATGTATTGACATGGATGTTAAGCGCTTTAGCGGCAGTGTTGACGTTGCTGTCGGCATCAATAAAATGTTCGAGCGTTTTTACCATATCGGCTTGGTGCTCCCTGTCATACTGCTCAAGCTTTGAGAGGGAATAGTTCATATAGCCGCTGTGCTTGCGTTTTTCATCCAACACATCCAGGTACTGATAAATGCCGAGTTCCGAAAAGCTGAAAAGGTGTTTGGTTTCTCTCACAAACCGCTCTTTCGCTTTTAATACGGAAAGCGCTTCCTGATAGGAGCGGTAAACATAAGAAATCGATTCGTAAATACCGCCGACCGCAATCGACGCATCCTCAATTTTATATCGTTCCTTCAGCTGTTTTTGAATATGAAGGGCGAAGTGCTTTAAATCTTTAAAAGGCTGATCGGTTTTCGGCGCGGCTAATAAGATTAATTCATTTGAATCAACAGTCGCCAGCATGACATGAATCTGCTGTGTCGTTTCCTGCAAATATTGCAGCTGCTGTTCTGTCTTTTCAGTCAGCTCATCATGTAAACGGATGATCATGACGCTGAACACGGACGGCAGCGCCATCCCGAGCTTATGAAACCCTTCGGCCATTTCGGCTTCCTGATAAATATGGCCGGTCAGCATTTTCCAAAAAAACTCCTGGCCCCGCTCTTCGATTTTCGTTTTGCGGATCTGCAGGTGCAAAAGTTTGTTCCGCACCGCTTTGGCTGCCAGCTGAAGTGTCTTCAGATCCTCGTCATTGAGCTTTTTTTTGATCTCAAGCGCCCAAATAAATCCGAGAACCTGACTGTTTTTCCAGATGGAAATCGCCACGCGGTTGCTCAGGCCCACCTCGTCAATTTCTTTCACTTTGATCGGCTGGTCCGTTTTTAAAAGGGCCGGAATGGTTCCGTCTTTCCACAGTTTGTTGATGACTTTTTCCGGCACCCTCCGCCCGATAATCGTCGACGTCCGGGCCGGATCTGTACAATCGCTGTGCGTGCTGTATGCAAGCAGTTTATGATTAACGTCTTCTATTGTAATGGGGCATTGAAGAACTTCACTGATATGGTCGGCAACATCTTCAAGCCTGTCGAAACTGTACTTAAATGGATCCTTTGGATTGGTCATCTGTATCCCTACTTTTTCATAGCTTCATATCTTGATCTTACCATCTTGTTTTTCAGACTGAAAGGCATCTTTGCAGGGAAATGGACTAGGACAATAAGATCATTCGATGAAAACGAAAATAATAAGAAAATCATACTACTATATTTACAAAATGTGTAAATGTACCGAAAAATCCAATATATCATAAGACTCATTTTGTAAAATTAAAACAGATTTGTTTGACTGTACCGAATGGTTGTTTTTATAATAATGACGTTCAAAAAATAAGTGAATTAGCCCATATTTAGGCTGATGACACAGGAGGGTATAAGGAATATGTCTGGATTAATTCGTGTCACACCCGAAGAGCTAAGAGCGATGGCTAAGCAATATGGCGTTGAAAGTCAGGAAGTCATGAATCAGGTTGACCGCCTGAACCGCATGATTTCTGATTTGAAAGGCATGTGGGAAGGTGCTTCAAGTGAAGCATTTGCGGATCAATATGAGCAGCTGAAACCTTCATTTATTAAAATGTCTGAATTGCTGCAAGATGTGAATCATCAGCTCGATCAAACGGCAAATACGCTTGAGTCTACTGACCAAGATATCGCTAACCAAATTCGCGGATAATAAGATGAATGAAGAAACGGAGCGCCTGATTCAATCAAGAAGACGGCGCTCTTTCTATGTAAGGGTGATATGAATATGTATATCGATATTACAATAGATTTAACACATTATAACGGCAGCGTCTTCGATCTCAGATTGTCAGATTACCATTCTGTGAAAAAAGTCATTGATATTGCCCGGCAGGCTCAGCATGTATCCGTTCCGCCGCGTGAAGGCTATTGGATCAGAGTGGTCAATAAAGAAACGGTTTTTTCCGGAGAACAAAAGCTATCTGACTGCGGCATTACGAACGGAGACCGCCTTGAAATTTTATGAAAGGACATGGTGGAATGACAGGTCATAACAGATCTTATTTAGAAACAGAATTAGACGCCGTCCGGGAAGAAACCGAATCAGGCTTCACGTTCACCTTCCAGCGGGAAAAAATCAAGCTTCTTGACGGGCTGGAAGCAAATGTGATTAAAGATGCTGATCCTTTTTTTCAAAAAGAGGTCTCAGTTTCAGAAGACGAAGTAACCATCACAATCAAACCTCCTTCTTCTTATCAGGCTTTCCGCTATATAAAAGGAAAAGATAAAAAAAGCAGGTGGCAATTTGCCTACCGTCTCGTCCAAGCCGTGAAACAGCATAAGCTGAAACGTCTCAATCTGATTGCCGCCCCTGAAAATATCGTGTTTGATAAAGCGCTGACGCCTTACTTTCTTCATTACGGCGTAAAGGAGAGCCTTCCGCCTTATGAGGAAGATAGAGAAAGGGTGTTAAAAGAGCTCAAAGCCTGTGCGGCGCTTGCAGCTGACGGGGCGTACACCTTCGATGAATATTTGAAGTACAAGGAGACGCTTCACTTCTCTCCTGAGGTGAAAAGCGTGCTAGAGGCGGAGACGATTGAAGAACTGGAAGAAACCATTCAAACCGCAATTGATTCCCTCGAAGAAAGGGACAAGACATACATAAAACTGCCGAAAAAGAAATGGAAAATCCAAAGATACGCCGGTCTGGCGCTTGCCGTCCTCCTTGTGCCGACACTTCTTTACTCCTTATACGTTCTGTTTTTCGCCCAGCCGAAGCAAGAGGCAATTACGGAAAGCAACCGCTATTTTTTAAATCAGCAGTACAGCAAAGTCATTGACACACTCGCTAAATACGATGCGGAAAGCCTCCCGGAATCTGTCCAGTACGAGCTTGCTTCCTCTTATGTGGCAGTTGAAAATCTGAGGGAAGAGCAGCGGAAAAACATCGGGAATCTGGTGACGCTGCAATCAGACCCGAAGCATTTCCTTTATTGGATTGATATCGGCAGAGGGGAAAATGAAGAAGCCATCAAAATCGGCCGCAATCTTGAGTACAACCCGTACATCTGGCTCGGACTTACAAAATATAAACAGCAATTATTAGCGGATGACAGTATGAAAGACGACGAAAAGCAGAAAGAACTGGACGCCGTGGAAAGCGAGCTTGCGAAGGCGAAAAAAGAGGCGGAGGAGCAGCATAAAGAAGCGGAGGAAAACGGTGACACCGCCGAAGCTTCCGCCGGACAGGATGAAAGCAAACAAGACAAAGCGAAAGATAACAAAGAGAACGACAAGAAAGATGAGAAAAAAGATGAAAAAAATAACAGCACACATCAAATGGCCGCAGGTAACGATCAGGCTGTCAGGAGGTTCGCCATATGAGTCTGTTATGGGTCTTTTACCGAGAGCACGTACAAAAGATTCAGCTGTCTGAACTCCCGCCGTCTCAGCCGATTACGATCGGTCCGGATATGAAAGATACAATCACGGTCGGCACACTTCCGTTACGGCAAAACGCCGCAACCCTTTATCGAAAAGAAACAGATCGTTATGATGTTTTCCTGGGAAATAACTGTGCCGGCGAATTGACAATAGGAAATGAAATGCCCTGCCAGATTGAAGAAGAGACGATGCGGCTTCTGCTCACCCCTGACAAAGAAGAATCCTCCGTTTATTTTATCGGCGGGAAGGATGAGATCGTTTTCTCATCAGAAACAGAGGAAGCGGATATATACAAAGAGCCGTCTTCCGCTCAAACAGGGGCTTTTTATCTGCGAAAGTCGGGAGGATGCTGGTCTGTCGTCCCTGATGGCCAAGACGTTTATGTGAACGGAAAGCTTGCAGAAGCTCCCGAAAGGCTCCGGACGGGAGATGAGCTGCTGTGGAATTTTCTGCGTGTGAGGCTGATGGAGGACGACCTTTTAGAAGTCGTTCATCACGAAAAGCTTCAAACCGGTTTAACCAAAACGGTAAAACCAAGCACCGAAATGAAAAAGAAATACCCGCAATATCGAAGAACGCCGCGCATGGTCTACGATCTTCCCGAAGACCGCGTTTCATTCAGCTTTCCCTCGCAGGAAAGCGAACAGAATAACCGGGGGCTGTGGCTCGTCATTCTGCCTCCTTTGGTCATGCTGATTGTAATGGGGGTTGTCGCCATTATACAGCCGAGGGGCATATTCATCCTTGTCTCTTTGGCGATGTTTATGATGACTCTCATTACGTCCACCGTGCAGTATTTCCGTGAAAAAAACCAGCGGAAAAAACGGGAGGAAAAACGGGAGCGTGTGTACAAGCAGTATTTGGAAAGCAAACGAAAAGAGCTTCAGACGCTGTCGGAAAAACAGCTGCAAGTGCTGACGCATCATTTTCCCCCGTTTGAAAAAATGAAATATTTAACTTCTGAAATCAGCGGCCGCATTTGGGAGAAATCGCTGGAAAGCAGGGATTTTCTGATGCTTCGGCTTGGAACGGGCACGGTCCCGGCAAGCTACGAGATTTCAATGAGCGGCGGAGACCTGGCGAACCGTGATGTGGATGACTTGATGGAGCAGTCGCAGCACATGCAGCGTGTGTATAAAGATATCCGCCATGCGCCCGTGACCGTTGATTTACAAGAAGGGCCGATGGGGCTTGTCGGGAAACCCCAGATCGTCAAAAATGAAATTCACCAGCTGATCGGCCAGCTCGCGTTCTTCAACAGCTACCATGACCTGCGGTTTGTCTTTATCTTTCATGAGGACGAATATAAGGAATGGGAATGGATGAAGTGGCTGCCGCAATTTCAGCTGCCTCATATGTATGCGAAAGGATTTATTTACAATGAACAGACCCGCGATCAATTGTTATCGTCCATTTACGAGCTGCTGCGTGAGCGGGATTTGGAAGAAGATAAAGAAAAGAAGATCTTCCAGCCGCATTTTGTCTTTGTCATCACAAATCAGCAGCTGATCGCAGAGCACGTCATTTTAGAATATATCGAAGGCCGGCATGAGCATCTCGGCATCTCGGCAATCATCGCTGCGGAAACGAAGGAAAGCCTGGCGGAAAACATTCACACCCTCGTCCGCTACATTAATGAAGATGAGGGAGACATTCTCATTCAGCAGAAAAAAGCGGTACAGATCCCGTTTAAGCTGGACAGGCACGAACGGACAAACAACGAGCGGTTTTCCCGGACGCTTCGGACATTGCACCATCAGGTCGGAATGACGAATTCCATTCCTGAAACGGTCTCATTTCTGGAGCTGTTTCATGCGAAGGAAGTAAAAGAAATCGGCATCAGGCAGAAGTGGGAGACAAGTGAGTCTGCAAAATCGCTGGCTGTTCCGATCGGCTATAAAGGAAAAGACGACATCGTCTATTTAAACCTGCATGAAAAAGCGCACGGGCCGCACGGATTGCTGGCGGGAACGACCGGCTCCGGGAAAAGTGAATTTCTGCAAACGTACATCCTGTCATTGGCCGTTCACTTCCACCCGCATGAAGCGGCGTTTTTGCTGATTGACTATAAGGGCGGAGGAATGGCCCAGCCGTTTCGCAAGATGCCGCACCTTCTCGGGACCATCACGAATATTGAAGGAAGCAGAAACTTCAGTATCAGGGCGCTTGCATCCATTAAGAGCGAGCTGAAAAAACGGCAGCGGCTGTTTGATCAATATCGCGTCAATCACATCAATGACTATACAAAGCTGTATAAACAGGGAGAAACGGATATTCCGATGCCGCACCTGTTTTTGATTTCAGATGAATTCGCCGAGCTGAAAAGCGAAGAGCCTGACTTTATCAGGGAGCTTGTCAGCGCGGCCCGCATCGGACGGAGCCTTGGTGTGCATTTAATTCTCGCCACGCAAAAGCCGGGCGGCATCATTGACGACCAAATATGGAGCAACTCACGCTTTAAGGTCGCGCTGAAAGTGCAGGATGCAAGTGACAGTAAAGAAATCCTGAAAAACAGTGATGCGGCGAATATTACGGTCACCGGACGCGGCTACTTGCAAGTCGGAAATAACGAAGTGTATGAGCAGTTCCAGTCTGCCTGGAGCGGCGCCCCTTACATGGAAGATGTATACGGCACCGAGGATGACATTGCCATCGTTACCGACACCGGCTTAATTCCGCTGTCTGAGGTGGACGCGGATGATGCGGCGAAAAAAGACGCCCCGGCAGAAATAGAAGCCGTAGTCGAAGAAATCGAGCGGATTCAAAATGAAATGGGCATTGAAAAGCTGCCGAGCCCGTGGCTTCCGCCGCTTGCCGAACGTATCCCGCGCACGCTTTACCCTGCGCAGGAAAAAGACCGCTTCTTCATCGCCTGCGTGGATGAGCCTGATCAGCAAAGACAGGCGCCTCTCGCTTATACGATGATGGATGACGGCAACATCGGCATTTTCGGCTCATCCGGCTACGGCAAGTCAGTGGCTGCCATCACCTTCCTGATGAACTTCGCGGAAGGATACACGCCGGAAGAGCTTCATATGTACATCTTTGACTTCGGAAACGGCACGCTTCTGCCATTGGCAAAGCTTCCGCACACCGCAGACTATTTCTTAATGGATCAAATGAGAAAGATCGAAAAATTCATGATCCGCATCAAGGAAGAAATCGAGCGGCGGAAACGGCTGTTCAGAGAAAAAGAAGTCAGCCATATCAAAATGTACAATTCGCTCAGTGAAGAAGAGCTGCCGTTTATATTTATCACAATTGACAATTTCGACATCGTAAAAGATGAAATGCATGAATTAGAAACGGAATTTATCCAGATTTCACGCGACGGGCAAAGCTTAGGCATTTACTTCCTGCTGACCGCAACGAGGGTAAACGCCGTCCGCCAGTCGCTGTTAAACAACATAAAAACGAAAGTCGTCCATTATTTAATGGATCAGTCAGAAGGATACTCCATTTACGGGCGTCCGCCGTTCAGTCTCGAACCGATCCCGGGCCGCGTCATGATCCAAAAAGAAGAACTGTATTTCGCGCAAATGTTTCTTCCGGCTGAAGCGGAAAATGACCTCGAGATGTTCCAGGCGCTGAAAGCCGATGTCAAAGCATTAGCTGAACGCCACGCCGGAACAGCCGGCCCAGACCCGATTCCGATGCTTCCGGATAGGCTGACGGCCGGCGAATTTTCACTCCGTCTCGGCCCGGAACAAGAACCGTTCCGCATTCCTGTCGGGCTTCATGAGGAAAAGGTCAGCCCTGTGTACTTTGATCTGGGCAAAAATAAACATTGTCTTATTTTGGGCCAGACACAGCGTGGAAAAACAAACATCCTGAAAGTGATGCTGAATCACCTGCTGCGTGAAGGTACGGAACGGGTCGGGCTGTTTGACTCGATTGACCGCGGACTGTCGCAGTATGCGCAGGAAACAAAGGTCAGCTATCTGGACACAAAAGAAGACGTCCGGCAGTGGATCGAAACGGCAGAAGCCATTTTCACGGAGCGCGAAGCTCAGTATGCGCAGGCCGTCAAAAATGGCGATGTGCACAAACTCAGTTTCTCTCCGGTCGTGTTAATGGCCGACGGCATTACAAGATTCCAGCAGACGATCGACACCGCCATTCAGGACAAACTGGCGATGTTTATGAAATCGTACGCGCATGTGGGCTTCAGTTTTATCCCGGCGGGCAATCACAGCGAATTCTCAAAAGGCTATGATTCCTTAACGACGGAAATGAAACAGATCCGCCACGCAATGCTGCTTGTGAAAAAATCCGAACAAAATGTCATTCCGCTGCCTTACCAAAGGCAGGAACCGGACATTCAGCCGGGCTTCGGCTATTTGGTTGAAAACGGGAAGGAGCAAAAAATCCAAATACCTTTATGTTCAGCGGAAAGGGAGGCCGTCAGATGACTGAACAACGAAAAAGCCTGATCAAATTAATAGCCGCGGTCGTCATCATTCTGCTGCTGCCGGTGCTGTTTTTCCGGTTTATCGGCGATGACCCGGGAAAACAAAAAATCAACGCCACCCGCCAAATCGCAGTCGTGAATGAAGACATGGGCTTACAAACAGATGAAAATGAGGAAGAGGAATCCGTCCATTTCGGCAAAGAAGTAGCGGCCGCTCTCGGCGGCCGTCCGGATTATTCATGGACGGTTGTCAACAGGAGCGCGGCTGAAAACGGTCTGGCGGCTAAGAAGTATGACGCCGTCGTTTACATTCCATCCGATTTTTCAAAAGACATCTTAAGCTATGACAAGGAGCGTCCGCAAAAAGCCACGCTGACATTCAATATTCAAAGCAACCTGAACGCCGTCAACAAAGAAAAGGTGCAGCGTGAGCTAGAAGACGCCCAAAAATCAATGAATAAAAAAATGTCAGCATTATATTGGAATTTCGTCTCACAAAAAGTGAACAACGTCCGAGGCGATTTTGACAAGATCGTCAATAAAGAATCAGAGTTTCAAAACGTCATGTACAACTTTTACAAGCCGAGCTCCAATGACTTGGCAGGTGAAATCAAACGGCAAAAAGATCTGATTGACGAACTGAAAAAATCAATGAATGAAGCGCAGGGCGCGGCAAAAGAAAAATTGACCTCGGCAGATGAAGCCAAAACCACGCTCAAAGACTTTGCCGATACGGTCGAGCGCTATAAACAATATCAAGAAAATCAGAAAAAACTGCTGATGGCCGCGCAGGAACAAAATCAAAAGCAAATCACAACAGGACTGAATGCCATTAAAGCGCAGCAGGCCGCCAACCAGTTCAGCACGATGATGAGCGGGCTGTCCTCCGGCATAAACCGGGCGCAGACACAGCTTGACCAGACGGGATCGGCCCTTCTTGCCGCCCAACAGGTGAGAGAAGCGCAGGTTCCTGATCAGGAACACGGGATGGCGAATATTCAATCCAATTTACTGGACAATTATTTGACTCAATATAAAGCTCAAGCAAGATTTGAAACATTGAACAGCATCCAAACCCTTATGAAAAGGGATCGGCAGGCATTAACCGTTCCGGAAAAGGACCCGGGGGATGACGGCTCGGATGAACCGAAAGAAGAAGAAAAACCGGAAGAAGAAAAACCCGGCGATCTGAAAATTGACCTTGACGATCAGCGTGACGAGTTAAAACGCATCTCCGCTGAAATCAATCACATTTCTGACGGATTAAAAGAACCGGAAAAAGAAAAACCGGAACCCGAAAACCCGGGCCAAGGCGATGACGGTGAAAACTCCGGCGATACCGATCCGAATAACGGAACGAATCCCGGAGAAGACGGAAAAACGGAAGACGGCACAAAAGAAGAGCAGCCTGCTTCCGATAACACAGGCGATCAGGAGCCAAAAACCGTCCAAACCGCGACAGCCGCTAAAAACGTCACTCCGCCTGCTGATGAGCCGGCGGACGATCCGAACGATTCTGAAGGGGACGGAGGCACAGACATATCTGAGGCGAAAGAAAGGCTGAACCAAGCCGCAGAGCGGATTCAGCAAATTGAAAAAGAGCTGGAAGAGAAACAGCAGACTCATAATGAAGAACTGAAAAAACGTCTCGATGCTCTTGATGAAGAAATCCAAGGCCTTCAAGACAAGATTGATGACGTCAAAAAACGCGCAGAAAAATTAAAGAAAAATCTGGAAGAATTAGAGGAAACAAGAAAACAAGACTTCAATACCATTTACAGATTGATTGTAAGAACAGAGCAGAACATTCTGAACTACCCGTCATTGGATAGCGGCCGCAAATCTGCTCTTGAACAGATATTTGCCGCTGATATCAATACAAAAGAAATATCCGATTTAATGAGTTACTATAATGATTTATCCCTGTATGAGGCGACACTCTATCACTCTCTTGACGCGGGCTCGCTGCCTGATGTGAAAAACAGGGTGCTGAAAGCCCAGCAAGGCGAAGTTCAAACCGTTCTCGCCATCAAACCGGTGGAAACGGCAAGCTGGGAAAACCTGAAAAACAACAAGATGCAGACAGATGAAGACATCAGCAATTTCATTAAAGGCATGACCGAATTCTCGGATAACTACAGCTCGTATATCAGAGATGAACAAGCCGGAGTGCTCGATGAGCTCGCCAGCATTTCAGACAGCGCGGCGAAAGCATCCGATCAGCTGGCTGAAGGCGCTGTGCAGGAAGCGGCCGCGTTCAGCGGAGACGGATTAACCGGAACGATGGCGCTCGGCGCTCAGGATACCGTCGGCCGCGAAGTCCTGCAAATGTCTGACACGATGGGCCATCTGTCAGAACGCCAGTCCGGCATCATCAGCTATACCGACAATATGCAGCAAAGCGTAAATGACGTCCAGCAAAAAGCGGACACCCTGAACAGCAACTGGGGCAAAAACGTCGATTCCACGAAATTGATCAGAAATGACGTGTACGGCATTTTAGGGAACGCGCTCGTTGACGGACAGGAAAACGGCTACGTTTATGATTATCTCGCCAACCCGCTTAAAATCAGCGGAGAGGTGCCGGAAGACCGGGTTCAGAATGTTCCGCCGGTCGTCATTTTGGTGATCGTCCTGATCAGCAGTCTTCTGATCGGCTATTTCAGCTCGTATTATCAGCAGGCGCCGCTTCTTGTCAAAGGCGCGCTCTTTGGGATTTTAAACATTATGGTCGGATTGATGATCAGTCTGTTCGGTCTGAATATCTACTCGCTTCCGGACGATCAGACGATTAAATGGTCAGTCTTTACGATTCTCTTGCTTGCGGCGAGTTCAGCTTTTATCCGGGCAGCCTTTGTCTTCAGCTCGATTACCGGATGGATCGCATCATCAGCGCTCATTCTCTTTTATGTGGCGCCTTTGATCGACCTGATTATGCCGAACTTCACCTTTGACAGTCCGGTTTCGAAAGTCTATATCGATATTCAATACGGAACGGGCCATCTGTTTGCGATGGGGGTAACGGTTCTTGCGATCATTACGCTGATTGCGGCGGCGCTTCCGCTCGTCATTCGGCTGTTTGCGGAAAAAACGGAGGAAAGTGATCAGTCTTATGAGGCGTAACACATTCATGGAAAAAGGATTGCTGCTGTTTGCTCTCTCCTTTTTCCTTTTCCTTCCCCAAGCCGCAGCCGCGAATGAGGAAAATACTGATGTCAAGCCGAATGAATATGAAAAGAAAGACATTGAAATTCGTACGGATTACCTGCACGACGATGCCTACTCTGAGGAAAAAACGGCGCTTCCGAAAGAACAGAAGGATATCACGTTTGATCAGCCGGCCGAAAACCCGGATGACAAACTGATATCAAATTTGTTTACATCGTCAGACACGGAGCCGAATACGATCAAAGCGCAATCGAAAAAACTGGGTATCACATTTGCCGAGCCGGCGGTGAGGCGTACCTCGGCAGATATGGAAACGGAAGAGAAAAAGACTTCTTATCTGCTGCCTGTCATTTATGCCGTCTTGATCCTCCTCGGGATTGCGGCGATGATCTATCTGATCCCGAAAGTCACGGCGCAGGAAAAGGCAAAGCGGTAAACGGATCGCTTGTGTTTGCGGGAAGACAGCCCGTAAAATAAGAAAAAAAGGAGGAGTTTCATGCAGTTTTTTCTTATAACAGGCGCGTCAAAAGGCTTGGGCCGGGCGCTTACGGAACAGGCGCTTCAAGAAGGAGCCGAAGTCGCCGCGCTTTCAAGAACGATAAGCGGGGAAAAGCGCGAGGGACTGACAGAATACAGTGTTGATTTAACCGATCTGGCAGATACCGGGCGGCAGATGAAGGCGATTCTTGATCAAGCAGAGGAGAAGGGATACTCCGCCGTCACACTGATCAACAATGCCGGAATGGTGGAACCGATCAAGCGGGCGAAAGAGGCTTCCGCCGAAGAATTGAACCGCCATTACACCCTTAATCTGACGGCGCCCGTTTTGCTCAGCCAAATGTTCACAAAGCGTTTCGAAGCGTTCAGCGGCAGCAAAACAATTGTCAACATCACATCGGGCGCGGCGAAAAATCCTTATAAAGGCTGGAGCGCGTATTGCAGCTCAAAAGCGGGGCTTGATATGTTTACGAGAACATTCGGGTTTGAACAGGAGGATGAAGAGCTGCCGGTCCGCATGATCTCATTCTCGCCGGGAGTGATGGATACAGACATGCAGGCTGTCATCCGTTCTTCGTCAAAAGAAGATTTTCATGACATCGAACGGTTCCGCAATCTGAAAGAAACGAAAAACCTCAGAAGTCCTGAATACATCGCCGGCGTCATTCACTCACTGATCGCGGGCGAGCCGGAAAACGGACGGATATACGATATCAAAGAATTTTTGTAGAGCAGCGTTCACGCTGCTCTTTTTTGTTTGTACAATCACTTCGGAGTCCGGCGGCATATGATGAATGAAACAACGTATAAGGGGTATAAGAAATGTATCAGATGAATTGAGTTTCTTCTCGATTTATGTTAGGATTCTAAAAATATAAATAAGGAGGGGTTTCCATGAGAAATGTAACGTTAATGGATGTCTTCACCCATCCAATCGCACAAAAGTATTTACAGCGTTCCGGTGTCGCCCATGCGATCGCCTGCGCGTTTCATGCATACCGTCTTGCCGTAAAAGCAGGTGTCAGCCCGGATCTGGCGGCGAAAGCGGCTTTACTGCATGACGTCGGCCATTATGAATGGTACACAGACGGCAAATGGGATTATGAAAAGTACAGAAGAAACGATATCCATGCCATTAAAGGCGCGGAACGGGCGCATAAGCTGCTCATCCGGCTCGGTGAAGAACCGAAAGCGGCGAAGGACATTGCGCTGGCGATTCTGCTTCACACCGATTCCTATCTGCCTGAAGGCGAACTGGACAAGAATACGCTCCAGCAAATCGTGAAACAAGCGGATGAACTCGATGAAGAACCCGGCGGACATCACCATTACCGCCAAATGGATCACACGGCCGCGCTCAAACAAATCCAAAAGCTTGATCAGTTAATTGACCAAGCCCAATATCCCATAAGAAGCTCAGTCTAGGCCACTCATGCGGCCTTTTCCGCTTACATAACTCCGCATGCTCACTAACACCTTTTCCGCTCCGATAGACGTACTGTGTCAAAGCCTTTGTCCGCTGCATATGCTGAAGGAAAACATAGTAAAGGGGATCAGCGAAAATGGCCCATCAAGGAAGCCCGCAAATCGTCTCGTTAGTGGACCCTTACGTTTATCAGACCATCCATAAGCTTATCGGCTCAAGGTTTATTATTCAAACCGTCAGACGCATTATCAGAGGACGGCTGATTGATGCCACTCCGGATCACATCGCCATTGAAGAAACGCATGACCGTATATTTTATATCAGAAACCGCCATGTGGTTTCCGTCATGCCTGATTATACCGAACGCGTGTAACAGCCCGAATAAGGCGCAAACCGGAGGCGGCTCTATAGAACCCCGGTGCGTCTTCTTTTTGAGATACATAGATGCACGGCGGCTTTTTTTGGTACAATCACAGTACAAGTTCACATGACAATAGGAGGAAACCGCTTGTTGAAATCAAAGGTCCATTTTTGGACGCTGCAAATTTTGCTCGTTTTGCTCATTATTTACGTATCAACGAAAGTCTCGTTTATTTTTCAGCCGTTTTTCGGTTTTATCACCACTCTGTTTTTTCCGATTTTGATCTCGGGCATTTTGTTTTTCATTTTTAATCCGATCGTGCGCCTGCTTGAGAAAAAAATCCCCCGGACATTGGCGATCCTGCTCATTTATCTCGTTTTCATCGGCCTGATTGCCTTTATGTTCACCGCCATCGGACCGATTGTGGCTTCCCAGGTCACGGGGCTGATTAACAATTTCCCTGATTACATTCATCAGATTCAAGTCTTGACGGCGCAATTATCCCATTCCAAATGGTTTACGTGGATGATGACGCAGGATTATGTGTCGATAGAAAAAATCCAGCAGTCTCTGACGGGATTTTTACAAAGCCTTCCGCAAAATATTACGGCAAGCCTGTCGGCCGTGTTCGGCGTCGTTACGAATATCACGCTTGTCGTGATCACCGTTCCGTTCATTTTGTTTTATATGCTGAAGGACGGCCGGCGGTTTCCGCTCTTGGCAGTCAAAATCCTGCCTTCTTCCTACCGGGCGGAAGGCAGGAAAATATTTAACGACTTATATGTCACATTGGCCGCCTATTTCCAAGGCCAGCTGCTGATTTGTCTCTTTGTCGGAACGGCATGCTTTATCGGATATTGGATCATCGGCCTGCAGTATGCGTTAATTCTCGGGATGGTGATCGCCGTCACCAATATCATTCCGTACCTGGGGCCGTTTCTCGGGGCGGCGCCCGCGGTGATTATCGCGTTTATGGATTCGCCGGCTAAGGCGCTGTTTGCCGTTATTGTTGTCGTTGTCGTCCAGCAGCTTGACGGGAACCTGCTTTCTCCGCTTGTCATCGGGAAACGGCTGAATACCCACCCGCTCACCATTATTCTTCTGCTTATCGGAGCGGGCAGTTTCGGCGGCATTCTCGCAATGATTCTGGCCGTGCCGGTTTACGCGGTTTTAAAAGCTTTTGTCTTAAATATCGTCCGGCTTATCAAACTTCGTCAGCGGTCAAAGCTCGAAGACAGCCGCAAGCCGAAATAAAAACGGGCACAACTCCCGATGCAGCGCATAAAATGCTGTAAAGAAAAGCGGAGGTGTGGGTATGCCTGCAATTGTGGGACCGATTTATATTATGAGTTTAGCCGGAGACGCTGCGGCGAGCTTCGGTGACGTGTTTGCCATTTCTCCCAAAGCCGTTGACCACTCAGGCGCGGGGGCAGGGGCGTTTCATTCCGGAGATTTTATCAAAGTTACTAATAAATTCAGCAAAACGCGCTTTGAAGACATCGATGTGTTTGACGAACCTGATTGGTTTAACGCGTGACAGCCTCCTTTTAGGAGGCTGTCGCTTTTTTGTAGTATAATAGAATCAGTCTTTATAAAAGGGGAATTTTTATGAAAATCAGAAAAGCGAATATTACCGTGCAGTCCGGAATGATCGGTGATGTATATCTGCATGAAAATAAAAAAGAACAGCATACCCTTGTAGCCGTTCCGGAACTTGAGTGGAGCACGATCATTTCCTATGAGGAAGAGAAAAAGGCGCTGGCGCAGCGGCTTTTACAATCATTCAGCAAGCTGATTGAAGAAGAGCCCGCCGGAGAGCTCGCCGGAAAGATCTCCCATTGGGTGGCTGAAATGTAACGAAGCGGTTTACCGCGTCCCGTCCGGGGCGATAATTGTAAAACAAGCTGAGGAGGGACAGGCCGATGAGCGACAAAACGGTTGACCTTTATTTACAGCAGGGGATGTACGGCCCTCTGCAGACGAAACCGGATGAACGCCATTTATTTTTAGGCTCGCTCCGTGAAAGAGTCATCATTGCCCTGACGAAGGGACAGGTGCTGCAAAAGCAGCCGTATGAAGAAGTGAAACAGGCGCTGAAAAGCCGAAAAGACGCGGTGCTCTATATAAACGGAAGGCTCCCGTATCATGCTTATTCACCATATATGAAGCTTGCCGCACTTGCCGGTGTCCGAAGCTCCGTCATATCGGACCTTCAATTCGAAACGCCGCTCGGCCTGGTTTTTGCCGCCGATTATGCCGTGAACCTTGACGGCATTTACGTACAGGATGACATTTTTCAGCGCTCACTCCTGAAATCTTAAAAGGGCAAAACACCGTTTGTCATTTTACAATGCCAATTCACTTACAAGTGGAGATAGGATATAATGGTTTTCATATGAATGGCGGGGAGGCCGGCTATGAAAAAAGCATTTATATGCATTGATTATACGAATGATTTTGCAGCAGAGAACGGGGCATTAACCTGCGGAGAACCCGCGAGACAGATTGAAGATACGATTGTCAGTTTGACGCAAGCATTTATAGAAAACGGTGATTACGTTGTCTTTGCGGTAGATTCGCATGATGCAGACGATGACTTTCATCCCGAGACACGCCTGTTTCCTCCGCATAATATCAACGGCACGGAGGGCAAAGAGCTGTACGGAAGGCTATCGCCTCTTTATGAGAAACATAAACACGCAAAAAACGTAAATTATATGGAAAAAACGAGATATTCTGCTTTTGCGGGAACGGATTTAGAGCTGAAACTGCGGGAACGGCAGATCACTGAGCTGCATCTTGCGGGCCTGTGCACGGACATCTGCGTTCTTCACACGGCGGTTGACGCCTACAACAAGGGCTTTCAGATCGTCATTCATCAAAACGCTGTGGCCAGCTTTAATCCGGAAGGGCATGAATGGGCCCTGTCCCATTTTAAGAACAGCATCGGAGCGCAAGTGGCAGAGTAAGGAAGGGGAAAATAATTTTGGTGGAGCATGGTTTTAAAGACGACAGTTTGTCTTTACATACAGATCTTTATCAAATTAATATGGCCGAAACGTACTGGAGAGACGGCATTCATGAGAAAAAAGCGATTTTTGAGCTTTTTTTCAGAAAGCTTCCCTTTGAAAACGGCTATGCGGTATTTGCGGGCTTAGAAAAAGCAATCGAATACTTGGAGAACTTCAAATTTACCGACAGCGATCTGAATTATTTAAAAACGGAATTGCACTATGCTGATGATTTCATTGATTATTTACGGGATCTTTCTTTTACCGGATCTCTTTACAGCATGAAAGAAGGCGAGCTCGTTTTTAACAACGAACCGATTATGCGGGTCGAAGCGCCCCTGATCGAAGCCCAGCTGATTGAGACGGCTCTGCTTAACATTGTGAATTACCAAACATTAATCGCCACGAAAGCGGCCCGCATTAAAGGCGTTGTCGGTGACGAAGACGCCCTCGAATTCGGAACGCGGCGCGCCCATGAAATGGATGCGGCTATGTGGGGAGCGAGAGCGGCTCTGATCGGCGGCTTCAGCGCAACGAGTAATGTAAGAGCCGGAAAGCGTTTTAATATACCGGTATCCGGCACGCACGCTCATGCGCTCGTACAAGCGTACCGCGATGAATATACGGCATTTAAGAAATATGCGGAGACCCACAAAGACTGCGTATTTCTCGTAGATACGTACGATACGATCCGTTCGGGCATGCCGAATGCGATTAAAGTCGCAAAGGAATTCGGCGACCGGATCAACTTCATCGGCATCCGCTTGGACAGCGGGGACTTGGCGTACCTGTCAAAAAAAGCGCGTGAAATGCTTGATGAAGCGGGTTTCACAGACGCAAAGGTCATTGCTTCAAGCGATCTTGACGAGCACACGATATTAAATCTGAAATCCCAAGGAGCGAAAATCGATACGTGGGGCATCGGCACGAAGCTGATTACCGCATACGATCAGCCGGCCCTCGGCGCGGTTTACAAGCTTGTCGCCATTGAAGAGGACGGCAAGCTGACTGACACCATTAAAATTTCGTCAAACCCTGAAAAAGTGACAACGCCGGGAAGAAAGAGAGTATACCGGATTATCAACAAGCTGAATCACCACTCGGAAGGTGATTATATCGCGCTTTATGACGAGCGGGTAAATGATCAGAAACGCTTAAAAATGTTCCATCCCGTCCACACGTTCGTCAGCAAATTCGTCACTGACTTCTATGCGAAAGACTTGCATGAGCCGATCTTTGAAAACGGCGTTTTATGCTATGATAATCCCGAAATTACCGACATCCAGCAATACGTGCAGGATAACCTCAAACTTCTGTGGGAGGAATACAAACGGATCAGCAAGCCGGAAGAATATCCGGTCGATTTAAGCGAAGACTGCTGGAGCAACAAGATGCAGCGGATTCATGAAATCAAAAGCGAGCTGAAACGGGAACTTGAATAGAAGACAAAGCGGCCTTTCCTTTCTCTGGAAAGGCCTTTTTGTTGTGATAATATTTTTCACATTTAGACAAATTTCGTCAAGTTATTTGATATACTTATGTTCGAAGGCCGCATCTAAGGGGGTAAATGAATGAAGGTGTTTGTTGCGAGACAGCCTATCTTCAACAGAAACGAACAGGTTGTTGCTTATGAACTTCTTTACCGGGAGAGCGAAGAGAACCGTTATTCGGCCGCTGACGGAGATAAAGCTACGACGGATCTCATTATTAACAGCTTTATCAACATCGGAATCGAAAAGCTGACTGAGGGGAAACGCTGCTTTGTGAATTTTACAGAAAGCCTGATGTTTTCAGATCTCCCTACCTCCTTTGATCCTGACCAGCTTATTATCGAAATTCTTGAGGACATACCGATCACTCCGGCACTCATCTCAAGATGCAGACAGCTGAAGAAATTAGGATATACATTAGCACTTGATGATTTTTACGCCATCAATCCGGAAAATGAAGAATTAGTGGAACAGCTGATGAAATATATTGATATTTTAAAAATCGACTTTTTGCAATCCTCGCGTCTGGAGCGCAAAAAAATCATTCAGACGTACAGCTGTAAAAGTCTGATTTATTTAGCGGAGAAAGTGGAGACGAGAAAAGATTATAAACAGGCGGCCATAGACGGCTTTCACCTGTTTCAAGGATATTTTTTCAGTGAACCGCGTGTCATCAGCGGAAATGATCTGACGTTTCATTTTCATTCTTACTACCAGCTTTTAAGCGAATTAAACAATGACCAGCCCAATATACAGCGCGTGACGGAATACATAGAGCGGGACGTCAGCTTATCGTATCAGATTCTGCGTTTTTTAAACGGATCGCAAACAAGGCTGAAAAAAAAGATAGACAGCATCCAGCAGGCCATCATGATGCTCGGGCTGAATGAGATTAAGCGCTTGATTTACATTCTTTCATTCAGAGATTTAACGGCGAAAAGCCACTCAAGCCAAAAAGAAATCATTAAGATTTCCTTAATCAGGGCCAAACTGTGCGAACTGCTGGCGAAAAGAACCGGAAGACCCCAGCCCTCTTCTTACATGCTGATCGGCATGTTTTCGCTCATCGATACGCTTCTCCACAGGGAGCTGGAGGATATCATCAAAGAACTGCCTTTAATCGATGAAGTCGGACAGGCGCTGCTCGGTTATGAAAACGATTATTATAAGATGCTCGCGCTCGTCAAAGCCATTGAATGCAACAACTGGGACTGTGACGAGTGGGGAAAAGAACTGAACAAAGAAGAAGCGTATGAATGTTACCTACAGGCGATCGAATGGTGCCGGCAGCTGATCGTGGATTGAGCCGCTTTAAGCCGACCACCTGAGGGCGATGATAAACCGGCTTTGCTCTCTGACCAGACTGACACGGATGCCGTCGGGATTATACGTCACGTCAAAGTCATTTTTGATGCCGGTCTGCTTAATGAGCCGCTTGACCGCTGCGGTGTCAGATGATTGCGCTGCGGTGAGGATGCGGCGCGCAAGCTCTTTTGACGCCGACAGCCGCGCAAGGAGCAGGCGCGCATCCTCCAGCATGCCCGCAGCTTCTTTTGCGGACGCTGTCAAAATATCTGCGTGAACCGGGGCACTGGGCGCTGGATGCCGGTATGGCGCGGCGAAAACAGGACAGCATGGATACACATAATGCATACGGCGGCCTCCTTCCTGAGAAAACATTCGTTATACATGAGTATAGGCTGCGTGATAACGAGTTATGACATGCAAAAAGACCACAATGCGGGGGTTGCGGTCTTTTCGGTGTTTGTCGGTGGTTATGCGACGCTGTTCGCCCATTCTGTTTTGAAATTGCGACGGCAGGGACTATAGTCCTTGCCGGTTTGTCGGAAAACCGTTAAAAAAACAGCAGAACCGCCAGATTGGTCTGCTTCATCCTAAACGTCTGCCTTTCTGGTAGTTATATAGTCCTGTTCGCTAAATGCTCTGTTCGGGACTATGGGATTACCCTGGTTTGCGGTGTCACGCAGATACTTTTACACATACTTTTCGGTGAAAAATCCCGCAAAAACGTTTACACTATTAGTAACAGATCAAATACCTAGGACTCGTTCACCATACACAATTCATTGATCTTTCAAAAAAAGGAGTGTGGAAACGGTGGAAAACAAATTAGAAGAAGTAAAGCAATTATTATTCCGACTTGAAAATGATATCAGAGAAACAACCGACTCATTACGAAACATTAACAAAAGCATTGATCAGCTCGATAAATTCTCATATGCAATGAAAATTTCTTAAAAAGACTTGGAAACAAGTCTTTTTTTTGTGCATTTTTTATCCATTTCATGGATAAAGTATTATACGATTGTTAAAAAACGAAAAACCTGCTGTCTTTCATCACCTGCATTTAGTAAAATAGAATGGGAGGGTGAAGACAATTATTGAGCAAATGTGTTTAGATGCCGAAACGATTAAAGAGAAGATGAAGGAGATTGTTGGGGAGAAAGTCGATAATCTTCATTTAGAAGAGACTCTTTTGACCTTCATTAATGAAAAGAAGCATTTTTCATTCGGTATCCTTGCTTTCCAGCATTATGTTGCTTTTAAGGGTACACATTCCTCGGAAATCACACTACTGGCAGCTGGAATTGAACTTTTAATTTTAGCTTTTGATATTTTTGACGATATTGAAGATGAAGACAACTCTAATAAGGCATGGATGCAAACTGACCATGCTATATCTCTGAATGCGGCGACTTCTCTGTATTCAATAAGCCTGCAAACCATTTGTGAGCTTGAATCAAACATCGAATTTTCACAGTATGCAATAAAATATGCCTTAAATGCAATGCAAGGTCAGCATAATGATTTAAGAAATTTTCCGGAGACTGAAGAAGAATGTCTACGTATGATAAAACAGAAATCAGGATCGTTAACTGCAATGTCTGCTGTTTTAGGGGCGATGCTTGCAAGTGGTGAATTTAACGAAGCAATTGAGAATTACTCTTATAAAATTGGCATGATTAAACAAATCGAAAATGACTATTATGGTTTATTTGATAAAAGCCGCAGTGATATAAAGAAGAAGAAAAGAACTTTGATAAACTTGTTTTTAAATCGTCAGTTTAATAGTGCCTCAAAAAAAGTTTTAAATATGATGAATTCTAAAAACAGCTATTACTCTCTCATATCGGACAGAGATTATTTTGAAGAATTGCTTTGTAAAGCAGGAGTCAGACAATATGTTTTAATGTTAATTAAAATATATGAAAATGAAATTAATAACGAAATAGAAAAGTTGAACATAAGAATTAATCTATGGTGAGAATTATGGGGGAGTAATATGAAGAAACAAGACATTGTGAATTATCTTATAGAAAATCCAAGAGTGATCCATCAATTGGAAGAGGGGGAAGTTTGCTTGATCGGAATTCCGCATTCACTTATTCCTGCAATTATAGAGATATTCAGTAACAGCACTTATAAGAAAAAACCTGAATTTACATTTTGGGATCAATAATTTTTAAGAGAGTTGTGATCCATTGAGCTATTTTTATAAGCACCTTTCAATCGCACTGTTGATATTTAGTTTTTTCTATATTGCACATATTATATACTTTACCCAGAATGGAATTTTAGTCGGAACCTATGTTGTTGAAACATCAAAACATGAGCTTAAAGTTGTTAAGATTACAAAATCCTCTTATGGGAGATACTTGAATTTAAAAGAAGGGGACAAAATTCTAGAGATAAATGGACACATGCCTTCTTCTCAAAATGTTAAAAATGGGTATTTAGCAAAGGCTAATAACTTAAAGGTTGAGAGAGGTAATCATGAAATTCAATTGCATGGTTCAGAGGATTTGTCTTTAAACAGTTCAGTCAGTTTCTTTATTTATATTGTCCCTTGTATATTATTTGCACTAAGCTTATTATGTATTTTCTATATATACAAAGTCAATCGTATAAAAAATACAGTTTCTGCTTATATTTTAATCTGCTTCTTAATTTTTATATCGATAGCTTATTTAAGTGCAGGCGGTGTAACAAGAGGATATGAGATAAATAGATATGTTAATCTTTTCACTTTTTTAAATGTGCCTGTACTATACCTTCATTTTTTATATCAATATTTTAAAGAATTAAAAATAAAATTTTCCGCAAAGAGTATAGTATATATTCTTTACAGTTTACCTGTCCTTAACGTTGTTACAGAACTTTTTAGATATCGATATGATTTATACTTTGTTAGAGATATGAATTTATTAACATTTTTTATCGAGATAATAATAGTGTATATGTACATTATTTATTATGGCATTATTTATAGAAAGAGAGATCATGCTTATCTATTAAAAGTGTTACTAATCTCTAACACAATAGCTTTTTTACCATTTACTGTTCTTTATCTTCTTTCTGAAATTATTTTAGGACAGTATATTTATTCAGCTATAGTAACGGCTCCGTTTCTGCTCATTATTCCGTTGGCATTGGTTTATCAATTTGTTGTCAACAAGATTTATGATATAGACTTTTTGTTGGGAAGAATTAGATACTATAGTTTTTTGTCTATTGTTCCTACAATAGGGGTTGTATGGCTTTCTATCTTATATGAAAGTAAAGGGAATCACTTTAACACCATTCAAATCACTTTATATGTGTTTTTGATTTTTTTAGCAGTCTTTTACACTAAAGAGGTATTAGACTACAAATTCCGCCTGAAACGTTTTTCAGAAAAATATAATTATCAAGACAGCATTTATAAATATACACAGCTTCTTAAAAGCGTATCAGCTTTAAATCAAGTGTTTATGAATTTGAAAAAGACTATTTTGGACGTCTTGCCTGTTAGTAAAGCTTATATATTTGAAATCAATTCTGACGGAGACATTCTGTATTTTGATAAACAGAACAGTGAACCGAACTGGCAGCCGTATAAAAAAGAATTTGATAAAGTCACATCAGAGATTGGCAAGATTATTGAAGTAAATCAAGGTTTTCTGATGAAGATTGGAGAAAGAGGGGCAAACTCATACGTTCTGCTTTGTTTGTCGAGCATTAATACTCCGAGACTGACAAGAGATGAGATATCTTGGTTAAAGACATTGTCTTTTTATACAAGTGTTTCGATGGAAAACATATTGCAGATCGAAGAACTTATGAACCATTTACAAGATCTAAAACAACAAGGCTCAAACCCGGTCTGGCTCAAAAAGCTGATGTTTACGATCGAGGAAAAGCAGCGTTCGGATTTGGCCCGTGATCTGCATGATTCAGTGCTGCAGGACTTGATTTCTTTGAAGCGCCAGTGTGAGCTGTTTCTGGCCGATTTTAAGAAAGAGGAGCCTTGCCAGTTAGAGGTGCAGGACAAGCTTCATCAGATGAATGAGCAGATGTCGGATGTCATTTTGATGACCCGGGAGACGTGCCATGAGCTGCGTCCTCAGCTGCTGTATGATTTGGGTCTGGTCAAGGCGGTATCCAAGCTTGCCGCGCAGCAGCAGGAGCGTGCGCCGTTTCATATCCGTCTGAATACGGGCCGGTTTACGGCGGCGCTGGATTTGGATACACAGCTGAATTTGTACCGCATCATTCAGGAATTTCTTTCGAACGCCATGAAGCATTCACAGGCGAATGAGGTGCTGATTATGCTGATCAGCATTCAAAATAAAGTGATTCTGCATTATGAAGACGACGGTGTCGGATGCAATCAGGAAGAAGGCGGCGGGCAGTCGATGAGCATGGGTCTTTCGGGTATTAAGGAGCGTGTCCGGGCGCTTGACGGACGGATGAAAATCGACACAAGTGAAGGAAACGGTTTTAAAGCGGATATTGAAATGGAATTGTAACCAATTTATCACCAAATCGACTTGGCAGAAGCCAAGTCTTTTTAATAAAATGGAAATGAGTGAGTAAAAGGGAGGAAACCATGAAAAAGATACTAGTGATTGATGATCATCCGGCTGTCATGGAGGGCACCAAGACGATTCTGGAAACGGACACGAATCTTTCTGTCGATTGCCTCAGTCCTGATGCCAGTGAACAATTCGTTCTCCGGCATGATTTTTCAGCTTACGATCTCATATTAATGGATTTAAATCTGGGTGATGACATCAGCGGCATAGAGCTTTCCAAGAAAATCTTAAAAGAGAATCCTCTCTGTAAAATCATTGTCTACACAGGCTATGAGGTTGAAGATTATTTTGAAGAATCCATCCGCGCGGGCCTGCATGGCGCCATCAGCAAAACCGAATCTAAAGAGAAAATCATGCAATACATATATCACGTGCTCAACGGACAGATTTTAGTTGATTTCTCCTATTTCAAACAGCTGATGACCCAGCAAAAAACAAAAACGTCTTCTTCCCCTCAAAGTGAGCAGGATCGGTTAACACAGAGAGAGCGCCATATTCTCCAAGAGGTCGAAAAAGGTTTGACCAATCAGGAAATCGCAGATGCGCTTCACTTAAGCAAGCGGTCGATTGAATACAGCCTGACATCCATTTTTAACAAGCTGAATGTCGGCTCCCGAACTGAAGCGGTGCTGATCGCCAAGTCAGATAACGTACTATAAATCTTGAAGGGAGAATGACCTATGAATCTGAACAATACATTGCTCGGTGCACTCGGTATTGAAATCACTGAAAACACGCCGGAGAGATGCGTAGCGGTGATGCCGGTGGATAAGAGGACGGTGCAGCCTTTCGGATATCTGCATGGTGGCGCGTCAGCAGCGCTGGCAGAGACTGTTGCAAGTGTCGGGGCCCAGCATTTTATCGACAGGTCGAAACAGGCGTGTGTCGGGCTTGAGATTAATGCCAATCATTTAAAATCCGTGAAAGAGGGCGGGACGGTCACAGCGATTGCGAAACCCGTTCACACAGGCAGGGCAACCATTGTGTACGAGATTAACATTTTCGATGAACGGGAAAGGCTGATCTGTGTTTCCCGCTGCACGCTGGCTGTTATAACAAAATAAACAAACAGCCGGAACCCTGAATCGTCCGGCTGTTTGTTTTTACAAATATGAATCTTCTTTTCGTTTGATCACAAAGTTTCTGATCCCTTTGTAATCATCCTGAACGCTTCTTTTATCAAGCGCCGCTCCCGAATTGTACGCGGCCCTGCATATGAGGTGCGCTCCGACCGGCGCCGTCAGCAGGATAAAAATGATGCCGAGCAGTATTTTTACAGAAATTTCTCCGGTCAGCATCCACAAGTAGCCTAACACCCCGAGCAATACTAAATTAACGCCGAGTGTCGAGCCTTTTGAAGAGGCGTGGGCGCGCGTATACACATCAGGAAGCCTGAGTGTGCCGAAAGACGCGACCAGGCAGATCAGCGATCCCATCAGAATACAAACGGCGACGGTCCATTTAACGATTTCGATCATTTTCGATAATCTCTCCTTTCTCTAAAAACTTAGCGAAGGCAATCGTGCCGATAAACGATAAAATGCCGAGCAGCAGTATGATGTCCAAAAAGGCCGATGTGTTTAAGAGAATGGATACAAGCGCGGTCATGGCAATCAGATTAATGCCGATCCCATCAAGCGCGACAACCCGGTCCGGTACCGTAGGCCCTTTTATGACGCGAATGACGTACAGAAGAGTCGAAACCGCCATAATGCCGAGTGATAATTGCAGAATAAACGTAAACATCAGCGGCTCACCTCCTGAATGGCTTTCTCAAAAGAGACGCGGATGTCATGGATTGCTTTCTCCGCATCTTCAATG
The DNA here is from genome assembly GCF_032461585.1 of Bacillus sp. IS1. Taxonomy (NCBI): domain Bacteria; kingdom Bacillati; phylum Bacillota; class Bacilli; order Caryophanales; family Bacillaceae; genus Bacillus; species Bacillus sp. IS1. The sequence continues at coordinate 956,078 of NZ_JAWCWR010000002.1, forward strand.
TCCATGGCGTGTATATAGAGAATCGACCGGTCATCGGAGATATCCATTACAAGCGTACCAGGTGTTAAAGTGATTAACAGCGAGAGCAGCGTGATCTCCCAATCCTCCGTCAATTCCGTCTTAAATGCGAAAATGCCCGGGCGGATGTTCAGTTTCGGCGATATAACGGTTTTCAGCACGCTGACATTGGCCAAATATAATTCTTTTATAAAGATCAGCATCAGTCTGATGACCGACCATATTTTCCAAATGTAAAACGGCCGCGAGAAGAAGCGCCGGAAAAAAAACAGCGCCGCCAAGCCCGCGATAAATCCGGTCAAAAAACCCGCCGCGCTGAGGCTGTTTGTGAGAAACATCCAGCAAACAGCGAGAAGAACATTTAATAATAGTTGAAAAGCCATGCCATCTACTCCTTCAAAACAGCTTCAATGTATTTTTCCGGATTCAGCAGATTCTCAGCCGTCTGATTAACATACGGTGAAACCCATTCGGTTCCGAGCCCGAACAGAAGCGACAAAAGGAGAAAAGCGGCTGCCGGATAAAGAAGTCCTTTTGCGGACCGACCGCCTGCGCCGGGGATTTCTTTTTCTTCCCCCCAAAAAGCCGTCGTAAAAACCTTCAGCACGGAATAGAGCACAAGCAGGCTTGATAAGAGAATCAATACGGAAAACAATGTTTCCCCCTTATCGAACCCGCCTTCCGCGATCTTCAGCTTGCCCACAAATCCGCTGAACGGCGGGATGCCGGCCAAAGATATGGCTGAAATAAAGAACATCCATCCTAAAACGGGATAACGGGTGATCAGTCCGCCCATTTTATGCAGGCTGGCAGTGCCTGTCAATGCGATAAGCGTGCCGGCAAGCATAAACAGCGCTCCTTTAATCAGCATATCGTGAATCAAGTAATAAACCGCTCCTTGAATGGAGGCAGGCGTGTTCATGGCAATGCCGAACAAAATCACGCCGACGGCTGTAATAATATTGTAGATGACGATTTTCATGACATCCGAAAAGGCGATAGATCCGATTACGCCGAATAGCACCGTCAGCATCGCAAGCCACATCATCAATTGGTGGGTAAAGCCCGTATCGTGAATAAAGATCAGAGTGAATACTCTTAAAATGGCATACAGGCCGACTTTCGTCAAAAGAGACCCGAATAAAGCCGAAATTGCAGCCGGCGGGGCATAATAAGAGCCCGGCATCCAGAAATACAGCGGGAATATCCCGCCCTTTAAACCGAAAACGACGAGAAGAAGGACGCCGATGACGGTGATCAGCCCGGTCTGGCCCGATTCGCTTATTTTTACGCTTAGATCAGCCATATTCAGCGTGCCCGTCACCGCGTATAAGTAACCGACGCCGATGACAAAAAACGCTGATGACACAATGTTAAACACGATATATTTCAATGATTCTCTTAATTGAATTTTCGTTCCGCCAAGCACGATCAGCATGTAGGACGCGATAAGCAGAAGCTCAAAAAAGACATACATGTTGAACAGGTCACCCGTCAAAAACGCTCCGCTTACGCCGGCCAGAAGAAACTGCACCCCTGAATAATAGAAAGCGCGCTCCCTTTTTTCTCCGATGGAGCGGAAGGAGTACAGGGTGACGAGCAGCCCGATTATGGCGGTTGTCAAAACAAGCAGTGCGGCGAGCTGATCCGCGGCGAGCACAATGCCGTACGGCGCTTTCCATCCGCCGAGTGTCAGCGTCTGAATCCCGTGTGTGAAAACAGTCTGAACGAGAGCGGCGCTGATGGCGATGGAGACACAGGAAGCGGCAGTGCTGAATATCCGCATCAGCATCACGTGCCTGTTCATAAAAATCAGCAGCACTGCGGCAAGCAGCGGCACCAGAATAGATAATATCACAAAGTTATTCATGTTGATCATTTCCCCTCATTCGATCCATATCGTCCGTTTTCAGTTCCTGATAGGCGCGAAACGCCATCACAAGCAGGAAGGACGTGACGCCGAACGAAATAACGATCGCCGTCAGTATGAGTGCCTGCGGCAGCGGATCGACAAACGACGTGCTTTTTCCGCCCAGTATGGGAGGAGCGCCTTTTTTCAGTCCGCCCATGGTCAGGAGCAGCAAATGGACGCCGTGGCTTAAAAGCGCGGTGCCGATAATCACGCGCAGCAGACTTTTAGAAAGCAGCAGGTAGGTTGCCGCCATAAACAAAATACCGGCAATGACAGACATTAAGATTTCCACTATTCTTCCTCTCCAATCGTTTGAATAATGGTCATCGTCACGCCGACAACAACGAGATACACACCTAAATCAAACAAAGTGGCCGTTGCAAGCTCCGTATTCCCAAGCACCGGGAGATGAAAATGGCCGAATGTATGGGTGAGAAAGGGTGCTCCGAATAAGAACGAACCTGCACCCGTTGCAATCGCGATAAGCAGACCCGCGCCCGCCACATAAATAAAATTGACGGGCAAAATCGATTTGACGGTTTTTAAATCAAAGGCCAAAAGCAACAGCACGATGGCCGAAGACGTAATCAGTCCGCCGACAAATCCTCCGCCGGGAGCGTTATGCCCCGATAAAAATAAATAGAAAGAGAAAAGCAGAATGATAAAAGATACAAGCTTCGTTGCCGTCTGAAGGATGATGTCGTTTGTTTTTTGCTGTCTCAACGCTCTTCTCCCTCCTCTTTTACTTTTGTTCTGATCATGCCGTAAATCCCGAGTGCGGCAATCGACAGCACCGTGATTTCAAACATCGTATCAAATCCCCTGAAATCAACGAGGATGACGTTGACGATATTGTTTCCTCCCCCGAGCTTATGGCTGTAAGCGGTGAAAAAGGAGGAGATGCTGTCTTTTGTTTTTTCGCTGGAAGATGCGATTCCGAGCATTGTCACGATGACGCCGACACCGAGAGAAATGATAAAATTCGTCATCCGGAATGTTCTTGTCTTCTTTTTCCGCCGCATTTTCGGCAGATGGTAAAAACAAAGAAGAAACAAGGCGACGGATATCGTCTCAATGACGAGCTGCGTGAGCGCCAGATCGGGCGCTCTGAAAATCACGAAAAACAGCGCGAGTGTGTACCCGACAACACCGAGTGAGATAATGGCCGTCAGCCGCGATTTGGCGAACACAGTCGCAATCGTTGCGCTCACCATAACGAGGGACAGCACGATTTCATACAGGCCGATTTCAGCCATGCCTTTCGTTGTCATGGAAAAGCCGCCTTTCATGACGAACGCCGCTCCGATGAGAATGATAAACGCCGCAAAAATATACAGCAGATAATCCCGCAAAAATCCGGTCATATACGATGACGTCAGCTGGTAAGATCTTTTTTCCATACTGCCCGTCACCGCATCGTAAAGCTTGTTCAGCGTCAGTTTTTTCGGAAACAGACCGTACAAACGCTCCCATTTAGACAGCGTTACGTAACCGATCGTGCCGACAATGATGATGCCGATGGTCATCATTACCTCAGCCGTCACCCCGTGCCACTGGGAAATATGGACATGGAATGTATCTCCGCCGGTTAACAGAGCCGGATAAATGGAGTTCATCGCCGGTTCAATCAGGCTGTAAGACAAAACGTTCGGTGCAAAAAACAGACTGACGGCGCAAGCGGCAAGGATCACCGGCGAAATCAGCATGCCGAGCGGTGCTTCATGCGGCGTCTTTTCAAGCTGATCAGGTTTGCGCGCGCCGCTGAACGTTCTGAAAAACAGCTTCATGCTGTAGATGAAAGTGAAGACGCTCCCGATCCATGCGAGAACGGGGAACAGCACGCCCCACGTATCCAAGCTGAAAATATCTGCATGAGCAATCCGCAGCATACTTGTAAAGAACATTTCTTTACTTAAAAAGCCGTTAAACGGAGGGAGGCCGGCCATGGAAAATGTTCCGATCAATGAAATGGTGAACGTTACCGGCATGAGCGCCATCAGGCCGCCGAGCTTGCGGATATCCCGCGTTCCCGTTTCATGGTCGATAATGCCGACCGCCATAAATAAACTTCCTTTAAAAGTAGCATGGTTAATTAAGTGAAACACAGCCGCGGTGACAGCCGCCGTAAAATACTCTGAATGCTGGTAATGAAGCGCGGCGGCTCCTGCGCCGAGCATCGATACAATCATACCGAGCTGACTGACTGTGGAAAATGCCAGAATCGCTTTTAAATCGGTTTGTTTAATCGCATTGAAGGAAGCCCATACCATCGTGATCAGACCGACTGAGGCAACCGTCCAAAACCAGACGGGTGAAAATGCAAAAACCGGACTGAATCTGGCAATCACATAAATGCCCGCTTTCACCATTGTAGCCGAGTGCAGATAGGCGCTGACAGGAGTCGGCGCCTCCATGGCATCAGGCAGCCAGATATAAAACGGAAACTGCGCTGATTTCGTAAAGGCCCCCAATAACAGGAGAACCATCGCCGGAATAAAGAATGGATGGCCTGCGATAATATGCACCTGGTTGACCATTTCCCTGATACTGAAAGAATCCGTCATCAGATACAGCAGGATAAAGCCGCCAAGCATGCACAGTCCGCCGCCGACGGTAATCAGCAGTGACTTTTCCGCACCGTAGCGTGATTTCTTCCGCTTATGCCAATACCCGATTAATAAGAAGGATGACAGGCTTGTCAGCTCCCAGAACATATAAAGCACGATGACGTTATCGACGAGCACAACGCCGAGCATCGCGCCCATAAACATCAGCAGGTACACATAAAAGGGGCCGAGCTTTTCTTTGTCCTTCGATAAGTAAAAAATACTGTAAAGCGTCACCAAAGAGCCGATGCCCGTAATCAATAAAGCGAATAACAGCCCGAGTCCGTCAATATAAACGGTATAGTTAATACCGAGGGACGGAATCCATTCGGCCGCATACCGGACGGTTTCCCCAGCCATTGTGACAGGGAGCTTGCTGATAAAGTAAACAAACAGCACAACGGGCACTATCAGCACAAACCAGCCTGTATGGACTTGTTTTACCCGTTTATAAAGAAAGGGAACGATAAATGCAAATAAAAAAGGCGCCAAAATCGCGAAATGTAACAGCTGCAACAGAAGACCTCCTTTGCTTGTTTTTCATCAAGCAACTGCTTTATGTAAGAGTGAATCAATCAATTCACGGTCATAGGACCCAGTACAAATTATATCGCACTTTTTTTTACCCTGCTACGGCATAATGTATTCCTTTCTGTGTTTTTGTGGTCTTTTGAACCCAAAATAAATTTATCAAATATCCTGATCTTTGTATATACATTTATCTTTCAGATCAAGCTTTTAAAAAAGGAGCTGGTCAGATGAAGAGAAAGGCGGCGGCCTGTATTGGAATATTTTGTTCTATTATTGCAGGAACATTCATAGCGGACGATTTCTGCAAAGGGAGGCAGCAGACGGAGGCGGATAATTGGGAGCGTTTTTTTCTCGGTGCGGAATACGCAGAAGACAAGCTGAGTGCGGCTGAATCAATGCAAACGCCGTTTCAGCCGCGTGAGTATATCAGAATCGTATATAGATAAAAAGAGTTCCGGCACCAGGGTGCGGAACTCTTTTTGTGTGGCAATCAGCGTTTTCCTTTAATGTAAGGGATGCCGTTGGCTTTAGGCGCGTCCGCGCGGCCGATGAAGCCGGCAAGCGCGAGAATGGTCAGAATGTAAGGAGCCATCAGCATGTATACATTCGGAATGTCTTTGAACAGGGGCAAAAGCGAGCCGATAATGCTCAAACTCTGCGCAAACCCGAAGAACAGCGCCGCCCCGAGCGCGCCGATCGGATGCCATTTGCCGAAAACCAGCGCGGCAAGAGCGATAAAGCCTTGCCCGGAAATGGTGGAGTGGGTGAAATCAAGCGCGATCGTGGAAGCATATACACCGCCGCCGAGCCCGCCGAACAGCCCGCTGATCATAACGCCGATATAGCGCATGCCGAACACATTGATTCCCATCGTATCGGCCGCCATCGGATGTTCCCCGACAGAACGGATGCGGAGGCCGAACGGCGTTTTGAATAGAATAAACCAGGAAACAAAGGCCAGTACGATGGCTAAAATCGACGTATAATATACGTCAGAAAAGAAAATCTTTCCTAAAACCGGAATATCGCTTAACCCGGGAATGTTCGTTTTGTAAAAGGGCTCCGGGATTTTATCAGTCTGGGCCTTTCCGTAGATCAGCTTGACGATAAACAGTGTCGCTCCTAACGCGAGCATATTGATCGCCACACCGGTTACCGTCTGATCGGCGCGGAAAGAAACCGAGGCAGCCGCGTGGATCAGTGAGAACAGTCCGCCGGCAATCATAGCCGCAGCCAAGGCGAGCCACGGAGCGGCGGCGCCAAGCTCGCGTCCGAAAAATAAGTTGAACATGACGCTTGTAAAGGCGCCGATAATCATCAGTCCTTCAAGACCGATGTTGACAACTCCCGATCTTTCAGAAAACACGCCGCCGAGAGCGGTTAAAATAAGCGGAGCCGCATATACGAGTGTTGCCGGGACAATAATGGATAAAATCTGCAGGAAGTCCACTTACTTCGCCCCCTTTTTCTTCAATTTATCAAGGATGAGACGGATGGCGTAGCTTGATGCCACAAACAAAATAATAATGGCGATGACGATGTCAACGACTTCAGAAGGCACCCCGGATTCAATCGGCATATTTAATGCCCCGACTTTAAGGCCGCCGAGAAGACATGCCGCCAGGACAACGCCGATTGCCGTGCTGCCGCCGAGAAGCGCAACCGCAATGCCGTCGAAGCCGACGCCGGTAAAAGCGCCCTTAACCGCCGCGTATTGAAAGGTTCCGAGTCCTTCCATCGCGCCGGCAAGCCCCGCGAAGGCGCCGGAAATCATCATGGCGTACATCATATTTTTTCTGACGCTCATTCCGGCGTATTGTGCGGCGTGCTGGTTAAAGCCGACAGCCCGGAATTCAAATCCGCTTTTTGTTTTATGAATGATAAACCACATGAGAACTGCCGCAAACAGAGCGATCAGAATGCCCCAGTGAAGGCGGGAGTAATCTGTCAGCTGCTCTAAAAACGGCGAGCGGAGCGACGCGCTTTCATGAATTTTGTCTGTTTTGTCCCGGTGGTCCGTCATGACATCGGAAATGAGATAATTGGTTAAATGAAGAGCGATATAATTCATCATGATCGTGACAATCACTTCGTGGACAAAAAAACGGGCTTTTAAAAATCCGGGAATCAGGCCCCAAATGCCGCCCGCAGCCGCGGCCGCCAATAACGAAAGCGGAAGGTGGATATAAGCGGGGGCGTCAAAGGAAGCGCCGACCCACACCGCGGCGGTCCAGCCGACAAGGAGCTGTCCTTCAACCCCGATATTAAACAGGCCGGTCCGAAATGCGAATGCCACGGCCAATCCGGACAAAATATATGGCGTAATCTGCCGGATCGATTCCCCGATGTAATACACTTCACCGAAAATGCCGCTCCAAAGAGCCGAATACCCGCTTACGACATTGTAGCCGCTGGCGAGCATGATGACCGCACCCGCAGCTAACCCAAGGATGATCGCAATCAGCGGCACAGCCAGATGAGAAAGTCGATTAATCATGTGTTTTCCCCGCCTCCATTTGCTTACTTCCCGCCATTAAAAGTCCGAGCTCCTGCTCGTTTGTTTCAAGCGGATTGACGTTTGCGATGATGCTGCCTTCAAAGATGACGGCGATGCGATCGCTGAGATTCATTATTTCATCAAGTTCAAAAGATAACAGAAGCACCGCTTTACCGGCATCACGCTGCTCAATGAGCTTTTTATGGACGAATTCAATCGCGCCGACATCGAGTCCCCGCGTCGGCTGGGCCGCAATTAAAAGATCCGGATTTCTGTCCACTTCCCGGCCGATAATGGCCTTTTGCTGATTCCCCCCGGAGAGAGCGCGCGCAGGCGTATATTCATCCGGTGTTCTGACATCGTATTCTTCAATCAGGCTTCGCGCTTTGTCATAAATCGTGTGTTTATTTAATATGCCGAAAGAAGAGTAGGGCTTTTGGTAATAACTTTGCAGCACGATATTTTCTCCGATCGGAAAATCAAGGACGAGCCCGTGTTTATGCCTGTCCTGCGGTATATGCCCGATTCCGGCTTCAGTGACTTTCCTGGGCGGCATGTTTTGCAGCTGTTTGCCGTTTAACGTGATCGTGCCGGCATTTGTTTTTCTGAGACCTGTAATGGCTTCAATTAATTCAGACTGGCCGTTTCCGTCAACGCCCGCAATGCCGACGATTTCACCGGCTCTGACTGAGAGGGAGAGCTGCTTGACCGCCTCAACGCCGCGCGCGTCTTTAACCGTTACATCAGAAAGTGAAAGCACTTCTTGTTTCGGATCGGCCGCTTGTTTATCCGTCTTGAATGACACTTCGCGTCCGACCATCAGGCTTGCCAGTTCATCTTGATCCGTATGTGCGACATCGAGTGTTGTAATGCCTTTTCCTTTCCGGATGATGGTGACACGATCGCAGACTTCCATAATCTCTTTTAATTTGTGGGTGATGAGGATAATTGATTTTCCTTCATTGACAAGATTTTTCATAATCTGAATCAGTTCTTGAATTTCGTGCGGAGTCAGCACCGCGGTCGGCTCGTCAAAAATGAGAATGTCGGCGCCCCGGTAGAGGGTCTTTAATATTTCCGCCCGCTGCTGCATACCGACGGAAATATCGGCAACTTTGGCTTCAGGATCAATGTGCAGGCCGTAACGGTCGGAAATATCGCGCACGTCCCGGTCGGCGCGCTGTCTGTCAATCCGGCCGAAAGTTTTCGGCTCTTTTCCGAGAATGATATTTTCTGAGACGGTAAAGGTATCCACAAGCATAAAATGCTGGTGCACCATCCCGATGCCAAGATCGTTGGCTTTGTTCGGGCTGTTGATGTGAACGCGTTCGCCCCGCACCCGGATCTCGCCTTTTTCCGGCTGATACAGGCCGAATAAAACGTTCATGAGTGTCGATTTTCCGGCGCCGTTTTCACCGAGAAGGGCGTGTATTTCGCCTTTTTTCACTTGAAGCGTGACGTCATCATTGGCGACGATTCCGGGAAACTCCTTGCGTATATTAAGCATTTCAATGATATAATCCACCGATTTGACGCTCCTTTTCAGAGATATTTTGATGAGAAAGAGCTTGGCAAAAGAAAAGCTGCAAGAGATGCAGCTTTTCCTTCACCGCTCTTTTCATAAAAGAGAGGGGATAAGCATGGAAGTCTCCTTATCCCCTGGTTCTTACTCAGCCTTGAAGGATTTCAATTCTTTTTCAGTTGAAGGGATCTCGAGCCCGTCCGCGATTTTCTTCTTCCAATCGTCTGTTGCTTTGATGACATCGTCAGAAAGGTTCTCCTTGTGATCCGAGATGCCGACTGCATCTTGCGCCAAACCGTATGTTAATGTTTTGCCGCCCGGGAATTTACCGTCACTCGCTTTTTTCGTTAAGTCCTCTACGGCTGTATCCACTTTTTTGACCATTGATGTGAGAGTGACATAGTCTTTTGTGCCTTTGACTTGACCTTCCGCGTACTGGTCTTTATCAACACCGATAACCCATACGTTCCGCTTCGGATCTTCTTTTTTCAGATTTTTCGCTTCTGTGAAGACGCCCGTTCCCGTTGCGCCGGCCGCGTGATAAATGACGTCAACGCCTGATTTGTACATGCTTTCAGCCGTCGCCTTACCGACATCGGCTTTGTCAAATCCGCCCGCATATTTCACTTCGACGGTCGCTTTCGGATTTGCGGCTTGTACACCCGCGCGGAAGCCGATTTCGAATTTTTTGATCAATTCAGACTCCATTCCGCCCACGAATCCGACTTTTCCCGTTTTGCTCGATAGCGCAGCGGCCGCTCCCACGAGGAATGAACCTTCCTGCTCTTTAAATGTAAGGCTCGCCACGTTGTCTTTTTTGACAACGGCGTCAATGATCGCAAAATTTGTGTCTTTGCGCTGATCGGCGATTTCGCTGATGGAATCCTGCATCAGATACCCGACACCGTAAATCAGGTCAAAGTGTTCCCGCGCTAATTTATTTAAGTTCGTTGTATAATCCGCATCTGATTTTGATTGAAGATAGTCAAAACCGCTTTTGCCTTTTGTAAGCCCGTTGTCTTTTCCGAATGCCTGAATACCTTCCCAGGCGGACTGGTTAAATGATTTGTCATCGACACCGCCGATATCCGTTACCATGCCGACGGTAAAGTTTTTGCTGCCGGAGCCGTTTGCTTTGTCACTTGAACCGCATGCGCTTAATATGGTTCCGGCCGCCGCGATGAGCGCCATCGCCATTCCGATTTTGCGTTTTTTCAAAGATATAACCCCCCTGTAAAATATGGCTGTGCCGTTCAATTCAGACTTGAGTCCCCGTACCGGATGCAGAATCGAAAAAACTTTCTGATAATAATGATGAGACGTCTCTCTTTTTCCCGCCTTGAGCGGCTGTCTCTTCCGGGTTCGGGACTTATGACTTATCTGAAAAGATCTGCTAACCAATCATAATTTATCATTTTACCCGCCATAAATAAATAGAAATTTGCTTATTTTTTAAAAAATATCAATTTTATGAATCGGCTTCCTCATCTGGATAAAACAGAGGAGGATCAGCCGGGTCATTATCCTTATATAGCATATCAAAAAGGAATCTCAAGTCTTTTGTCACGGGATATGACAGTAAAAAAGCACCGTTCACAGCGGAACGGCGCTTTTTGACATTATAAATATTGTTTGATGCTGCTGACATTGCCGGTGTTGATATGATATTGAAAGACGGGTCTGCCGATCGTGCCGTACGCCATCTCTACATTCAGCACTTGTATGTCTTCCAGAAATTTAAGGTATTTCCGGATGGAGACTTGCGAGATTTCAGTATGCTTGGCGAGATCTTCCGTGGTAAAAGAGCCGTCACCGAAAGACTCAATGCTCGCCCAGATGAGTTTAAGCGTGCTTTTTGTCAATCCCTTCGGAAGGTGAACCTTTTCCGCCGCTTCTTTCTTTTGAAAAAGCTCGGCATCCAATTCTTTCTGTGTCATGCTTCTGTGTGATTGATAAACTTTCTGCTTGCGTCTGTAGTCGGAAAGAGCGGTTTGAAAGCGGTCAAATTCAAATGGTTTGATTAAATAATCGACGGCGCCGTACCGAAGCGTTTTTTTGATGACGTCCAGCTCGCTTGCGGCCGAAATGACGATGACATCAACCGATTCATTTTGCTTGCGGATTTCCGTTAAAAGCTCAAGCCCGTTTTTTCCCGGCATGTAAATGTCAAGAAGGATGAGATCGATATGATGCTCGCTCAGCACGTGCAGCGCGCTTTGAAAGGATGATGCGATCCCTTTCAGCTGAAATCCTTCAATCTGGCTGAGATAGCGTTTATTTAATTCACCCACCATGGGGTCATCTTCAACTATGAGTACATTAATCATCATTTTCCTCCTTCGGTTCATACGGAATGCGAAGACTGAAAGTCGTTCCTTCATTCTTTTCACTTGTCACAATCATATGGCCTTTTAAATTTTCTGTTGCCTGCTGGGTGAAATAGAGGCCGAACCCCCGGTTTGTCCCTTTCGTGGAATAACCTTGTTCAAAAATACGGGCTTGGTCTGCCGCAGACATTCCGGCTCCCGTGTCCGTAATCTCTATATCAAGCTGGCGATCCTGAAACCGCATTGAGCACGTAATGTTTTTTTTCGGCATCTGCGCCACCGCGTCGAGCGCGTTGTTTAACAGGTTTCCGATAATCGTAATGAGCTCATGGATGACGGCCGGATCCGCCGCATTCGGGATCAGGCTGCCGAGCTGAATGTCCAGATCAGCACCCTGTTCGCGTATGTAGCTTTGTTTTCCTAGAAGAAACCCTGCGAGAACCGGACTTTTGACATCACTTATAATCTCGCTTGTTTCCGTCTTCTGCTGAATGGCAATGTCTTTAATGTAAGTGCCGAGATCATCGTATTCTTTTAACTGGACAAGCCCTAAAATGACATGAAGCTTATTCATGAATTCATGAGACTGGGCTCTTAATGCGTTTGCGTACATTTTAACACCGGACAGCTGTTCTGCTAAATGTTTGACCTCCGTTTTGTCCCTGAACGTGGCGATCGCTCCGACGGTTTGTCCTTTCAGATGAATCGGAACCTCATTAAAGACCAGCTCAAGTCCGTTAATGCGGATATCCCTGTCCTGAAGCGGTTTTTTCGTTTCAATCACCTGTTTCAGCCGGCTTTTCGGGAGAATATCGTTCACATCTTGATCGACCGGATTAGTCGGAATACCCATTTTAATAAAAAGCCGTTTCGCTTCCGCATTGGCAAGCTTAATTTTTCCCCGCGCGTCAACCGCCAGGATGCCTTCCTTCGTTGATTCGAGCATGGCGCTCCGCTCTTCCAGCAGGGTGGCGATTTCATAAGGCTCAAGACCGTACATAATGTTTTTGACGGTGCGGGCGACAATGACGGCTCCGATGACGCCGACAAAAATACTTACGCAGATGATGAAATAAAGCGGTCTCAAACTGTGGCTGACGACATCCTGTATTTTGTTAAGCGAAATTCCGACCGAAACGACGCCCACTTGTTTTTTATCTTTTCCATAGATCGGTACGAAGGCTCTCATGGATTTCCCGAGGGTTCCCGCTGATGTGCTCGTTTTGATATGGCCGTGCATCGCCGGCTGTTCGTCTCCGCCGGTGAATTTCTTCCCGATTTTATTTGCGTCGGGGTGGGTGAGGCGGATGCTGTTCATATCCATCACCACGACAAATTCGGTTCCTGTCGTATGCTGGACGTCTAATGTATAATCCCGGAGCTCTTTCAGCCCTTTTCTTGTTTGCAATGCCTGCGTGACACTCGGTGTTTCCGCGACCAGCTTTGCGGTGCGCAGCGCGGTTGTCCGTTCTTCTTCTTTCACGCGGTCTGCTGTTTGGACGCTGATCGTGAAAAAGGTGATACAAAGTGCGATAAGGACGACAATACAGACGAATATCGTTAATCGGGTTTGCAATTTTAATGTTTTTTTCATAACAGCCTTCCTTACGTTTATCATTCCCGCGTTCTACTTTACTCCGAAAAAGCCGGTTTGTGAAGATCAGGCCCTTATTTCGTAAAAGTGAGGAAAAATGGTATTTTTTATCTTGTCAATGTGTTTTAAGTCCTCCATAATAAGTGAGGTAGATTACAGAAAGGGACTTTTTATATGAAAAATACTTATTGGACGGGTTATTTTCCGCTCGTTGCGATTCTGCTTTTTAGTTCGTCATTATCCATTTCTACCTCGCTTTATGTCATGAAGATACTTCAGACGCTCGGCATGTATCAGGGGATGCTGGATTATTTCTCTGAGAAAGGGATCAGACTGGCGCTTTTTGCAGCGTTCGCCCTTGTGTATTTTATGCTTTTTTCGGCTTTGAAGCTGATTGCAAACACAGTGACAGAGCTGTCTCTTTTGTTTTTCACAAATGACCCTGAGGGGGACAATCTGAAAAAAATCAGATTAGGCTCTTTAATTTATGTAGGCGGAGGAATTCTTTCCTTTGCGCTCGTGCAGAATGGTTTTTGGATTGCGGCGTTATTTGCCGTTGTTACGCTCGTTTATTTGATTTTCATGGTGTACAGAATCTATTCGACACTCTCTATCGTTTCGCTGATCGGTTTTATATTGCTTGAGATTCTGTTTTGGTTTACTTTTGTTATCGGTATTTTGTACATCTTTATCAAGCTTTATAATAGCATAATGGCTAGCTTACCTGTGTAAGCTAGCCATTTTTGTTAAGACAGAAATCTGTTTTTGATCTCAGGGGAGGGGAGCATGCATGCTTCCCTTTTTCCGAACCATTTGTAACGGCGCCGGGCGATGAAAGAATAGGCTCTGTCCCTGAGGGGGCGGGGCACTGCGAAAAAAACCGCTGACAGCCGCCAGGCTCCGCGGAGATGACGTGAAACCTTTAACACGGCTGCGGATTTTTTGTATATCCGCCCGTTTTCGATAAAAATCATGCTGTCAAATTGTTCTGTCGGAAGTCCTTCTGATGCCAAAAGCTCCCGGGCGGTATCTGATTGCAATGAAGCAAATGAGATTTTGCCGGCCGGATCGCGTTTAATGATGAATTGAACGGCGCCGCTGCATAAGTTGCAGACGCCGTCAAACAAAAGCACGCGGTCCGGAAGCTGAGCTGGTTTCAAAGCGGATCCCCTCCGTTATCTTTAGTAAGCTGCCTGCAGCGTGTTTTTCCAGATCGAAAGCTGAGGGCTTGCGTCATGAAGGTATTCGACGCTTGACGGTGTATCCTTGCCGACCCATACCCCCATCGTATAAGCGTCCGTCAGGCCGACAAACCACATATCGTGATAGTCATTTGACGTTCCTGATTTTCCGCCGACGTACGGAGCTTTAAAGTTCGCTTTCTTTCCTGTACCGCTTTTGACGACGGCTTTCATCATTTCTTTGATCTGCATGTTGGTCCGCACGCTGAATACCTGCGTCGGCTCATCTTTCCATTTTAATATCGTTTTTCCTTTTAAATCAGTCACTTTTGTAATCGCGTGACTCGGCGTATAAACGCCGTTGTTGCCGAACGTGGTGTACGCATTGGTCATTTCAAGCGGCGTCATGCCGTTTGTAAAACCGCCCAGCGCCGCAGGCAGACGGTAATCCGCGCTGACCAGCTTCGCGAAATGAAACGGTTCAAGGTAGCTGAACGCCTTATTGACGCCGACGCGGTCCATGATTCTGATGGCCGGTGTGTTGTACGAGTATTTAAACGCCGTTTCCAGCGTGACCGTGCCGTACGTGCGGTTATTATAGTTCTGCGGGCAGTAATCCGCACTGCAGAATTTGCTTGCGTCAATCTTGCTGTGTGGCGTTGCGCCGGTCTTTTCAATGTAAGGTCCGTAATCAAGCAGCGGCTTAATGGATGAACCGGGTTGTCTGTATGCTTGATAGGCGCGGTTGAAATCATATTTATGATAATCTTTCCCGCCTGAAAGCGCGATAATCTGATGCGTCTGATGATTAATCACGGCCGCTCCGCCCTGAACGCCTGCATACGGCAGATTTTGATTCACTTGGGCGACGACCTGGTTTTGCATATACGGATTCAGCGCCGTATAAATCTTCACGCCGTCTTTTAACAATGTGCTGACCCTGTCGGAAAGCTCACTCTGTATTTTTTGTTTCGCCTTTCCGGAAGCTTTTTCAAGACGTTTGTCATAGCCTTCGGATGAGGAAACAAGCTGTGTGAATTCATCATTTACATAGGAAACATAGTCAGGATATTTATTTGTTTTTTCGTTTATATCAAGCTTGATTTTTTCCTTTTCGGCTTTTTTCAGCTGTTTCCCGGATATAACACCTGCTTTTTTTAATCCATTGAGCAATCTGACTTGTCGTTTTTTCGTGTAGTCAAAATGCTTGAGAGGATCATATAATGTAGGGTTATTAGGGATAGCGCAGATAAAGGCCATCTCTCCCAAAGTGAGAGATTTCAGCGGCTTGCTGAAATAAAATTGTGCCGCCGAACCGACGCCGTATACGCCGTTATTAAAATAAATCGTATTTAAGTAGCCTTCTAAAATCTCATCTTTGCTGTATTTTTTCTCAAGCTGATAGGAATAGGCCAGCTCCGTCAGTTTTCGGCTGAAGGTGCGTTCATGGCTTAAATACACATTCCTTGCCAGCTGCTGGGTGATGGTGCTGGCGCCCTGATCAATTTTATGATCTTTGAAATTGGAGGCGGCCGCCCTGACCATCCCCATAAAGTCAAACCCTTTATGCTCATAAAAATGACGGTCTTCAGAGGTTAAAAACAGCTGTTTTACCTCATTCGGTATTTTATTAAAGGGCACAATCACGCGGTTCTCATGATCGCTGACAATCTCAGAAACAAGGCTTCCGTCCCTGTCATACATGTAACTGTTTTGAACCAGGTTGATCGCTTTTAAATCAATATGTTTATCGAGCACCTGATCAAAAGGCTTGATTTGTTTTACCTCTTTGCCGGAAGCAATAACTGTAAATGCAAACAACGGGATAATGCCGAGCAGCAAAATCCATCCGATTATTTTACGTACCATGGTCACTCTCTTTTCTCCTGATTTCTAGCCATATCGTATCATTCTTTTAAGAATACGAGAAGGTTAAATTTAGAAGAAATCGTGATCGCTGCCGGTCAGCCCGCATTTGACGCTGTATCCTTTTGCAAATGTCCCGCCATCCATAAAAGCCCCGCGCCTATTAAAAAGAGAAAGGCGGTGACGTAGAAAGCAGCCGAAATGGAAAAACCGCTCGAGACCGCACCTCCGAGCAGAGGGCCGAGCACATTTCCGAGAAAACGAAAGCTGACGTTATAGCCGAGCACCTCTCCCTGGATGCTGCCCGGCGCCCTGACGCGGATCGCGGCCGTAATGCAGGGGAGCGTGCCGCCCATGACCATGCCGAACAGAAATCTGAAGACTAACAGAATGGAGAGGGAGGAGGCGAGCGCCTGCGGAATGAAAAACACCGCTGAGGCAATCAAAAGCACGATTAAGATCCGGCTGTGGCCGAAGCGGTCGCCGAAGTCCCCCCATTTCCGGGCAAGCAATAAGCTTCCGAGTCCGGTCGCTGAAAACGCCATTCCGGAGAAAAAGGCTAAATTAACAGGTCCGTGCAGCTCATTGACATATAAAGCGAGCAGCGGCTGGATGCTGAAATTGCCGGTCTGCACGATCATAGTAAGCACCATCATCGCCCAAAGCGCGGGCTGGTGAAAAATATAGGAGAGCACCTGTTTTCTGGAATAGGTTTTCCGCTTGTTTTGTTTCTCGCCGAGCGGCTGCTCATTGACCTGAAATAAAACGAGAAGCACAGATGCGAAAATGACAAAGGACGTAATAAAAAATGTGTACGTAAACCCGAAGCTGTCAGCGAGCAGCCCGCCCAGCATCGGTCCGAATAAAGTTCCTGACACCTGACCCATCTGCAGCGTGCCGAGCGTCTTCCCGGCAGTCTCTTTCGGCGTCTGCGCCGAAATCATGGCAAGCGATGTCGGAACAAAGCCTGTTACTAGACCCATAAGCAGCCGCAGGACAAACAGCTGATAAACGGATGTCACAAACCCCATCAATAAAATGCTGATGGCAATGCCGGTTCCTGTAATCAAGAGAATTTTTTTGTAGCCGCGCTTATCGCCGAATCTTCCCCAAAACGGGGAAATCACAAATGCCATTAAAAACGTGACGCCGAACACATACCCGCTCCATCTCTGCACATACCCGCCCGAATGGGGGCTGATCGTTTCGATATATAACGAAAGAAACGGAACAATCATGGTCATGCTGGCGGAAATAAAGAAATTTGTAATCCAAATGACGACGAAGTTCTTCTTACGGACAGAAATAACATCACCTTCTTTACTTTTCGTGTATCTAATCATTAGTATATAGGAATGAATCCGGTATTTGTATTTTCGATGCGGATATAGGAAAATTCATTATTTTTAGAAAATGAAGAAAGTTTCAGAGGGGAAACTGATATACTATCATAAAATATCATTTTTGATCGGAGGAAAGGCAGGTGTAAAAAAAGTGGATCAGCGCAGTCTGCTCATTATTGATTTTGAATTTACAATGCCTGACGGAAAATACAGCCCGCAAAATTTCTTTCCCGAGATTATTGAAGCGGGGATTGTCAAGACGGTGAATGATGAAGTGACTGAAACGTTTTCGAGTTATATCAAACCGAAAAAATTTCCGAAGCTGACGAAACGATGCAAAACCTTTCTGAACATCACCCAAAAAGACGTGGACGGCGGAATCACGTTTAATGAATTCATCCGCAAATTAAATGAGCTTGATCCTGATAAAAACTGCACGATCGTCACCTGGGGCAATATGGATATGAAAGTGTTAAAGCAAAATTGCATGTTTAACCACATCCCTTTTCCGTTCAAAGGAGAACTTCGGGATCTGTCCCTTGAATACAAAAACTTCTTCGGCGACAGAACATTGACCGGCCTTTGGAAAGCGGCAGAAGAGTATGGCGATAAAGGGACGGGCACGCATCATAAAGCGCTGGATGATGCGCAGACGACATACAAATTATTCAAGCTTGTCGAGCGGGATAAACAATATCTTGAAAAACCGAAACCTCCGACGATCGGTGATCGCGTCGATCTGACTGAACTGTTTCGCCGGGCCACATAAAAAAACCCAATCATGCCGACTGGGTCAAGTTCTTTTAAAATAGTCACGCTCTAACGCGGCCAAGTTGGCGAGCGAACGTTCCGCCCATTCTGAGCCGTCCGCTGTAAGCTGATCTTTCAGCCGGGCAGACGCCGCTTGTAAGGAAGCCGTATAATCAGGCACCTCGCCATCAAACGGTTTGATCATCTGATGCGGTATGTTTGTCTGTTCCCCGAATGCAAGCGCTCTTCTTTCATGAAAAAACGGAACATCCGCCTGCTTCGGATGATGAAGATCTCCTTGAGCGGGATGCGTCAGAACGGCTTTAATTTTCACTAAATAGTGATTGGGCCTGACGTCTGTCACTTCCCCTATGTATGCTCCTGTTTTATAAAATCCTTTTACGATTGTGCCGATTTCAAACGTATTCATAGCGTTCACCTCTCTCTAGTTATTCTATAAAAGATCAACGCGGTTGGCTAGTGAACAGCTGCCGGAAGCCTGACTGAGGCCGTTGTGCCCGAGTGCTCGCCGCTGGTGAAACAGACGGAGCCTTCATGATGCTGAATAATCGAGAATGTTACGGTAAGCCCGAGCCCGGTGCCGTTCGTTTTCAGCGTATAATACGGCTTGCCGAGTTTCTGCAGTTCTTCATCGGACATGCCGATTCCGTTATCCGTAATCTGAATGAGAATCATCTCTTCCTGTTTTTGGACGGAGACCTCGATTCGGCCGTTTTCAGAGGGCACGGCTTCAATACTGTTTTTAATCAGATTAATGAAGGCCTGTTTCAGTTTTTTTACATCGCCGAACACATATAAATCAGGCTCGCTTCGAACCGTAACGGTCACCGATTTAAAATGGGCATAAGACTCCATTAAGGAACCTGTTTCCTTTACGAGCAGAGAAATATCAAACTTTTCTTTTTCATAGTCATCCTGCTTCGCCATATCGAGATAATTCGTAATGATCGTCTGAGCCCGGTCGAGTTCGGACAGCACAAGTTTCTGATATCCGGAGTGGGATTTGTCCTGAAGCTGCTCGCCGCTGAACAGCAGCTGCACAAAACCTCTGACGACCGTAAGCGGATTGCGGACTTCATGGGCGACGCTTGCCGCAAGCTCGCTGACGACGGCCATTTTTTCTGAGTGAATCAGCCTTGCCCGCATGGACGCATTCTCATCAATGATCTCAATCAAATAAATGCACAGCAAAAGGGCGCTGACTTGAAAAAAAACAGATACTGCCGCCTCATAATAAAAGGAAGGTAGATTTTGGAAATTGAAAATATTGGTCGCGGAATAGATGAAGACAGATGCGGTTAATAAGGCGGTTTCAGTGCAGCCGATGAGAAGAGCGAAAAGCAGTTTCTTCCGCTTTGAAAAAAAAGGCCATTTCGTTTGGAGCTGGATAGGGATGATGATTAAAAAAGGAATTAAGGATAAGAAAAAAAGAGCGGAAGGTTCAAACCATATGAGCTGAAAAAAAACGGATGCCGCCCCTGCGGCAAGTCCTGCGCCGGTACCGGAATAAAGCAGGCAGACGATAATGGGAATCAGCTGCAAACCGTAACGGACGGAATGAAGCTCCTGGATGGGAAAAGCCGTACATAATAAGGAAGATGACGCTGCAAATACGGCGACCAGCAGGCGGTTCGCTCTCGGCACAAGCAAATCGGGCTTGCTGAGCCAGAAGACTTGATAAAGAAAAATAGGGAATAAAATAAAAGAGAAGTGAAGCAGGTAATCCTTTACAATCTCCATTTATGCGAAATCCTTTCCTATGTAAATATGAATCTATTATAACATCTTTACCGGAAAAAAAAGTATATATTTCTCTAAAGCGAACGCCCTTATCTCATCTGATAAAGGCGTTCTTTCCGCTGCTAAGCGAGCGCTGCTTTCATTCTCTCAAGCCCTTCTTTTACGGCGGCGGCTGAACAGCCGACATTAAGTCTCATAAATCCTTCGCCGCCCGGTCCGTATTTTGTTCCCGGCTCTAATATGATTTTCCCTTTTTTGAGCATTCTTTCTTTGAGCTCGGCATCCGAAAATCCGTACTCGCTGAAATCCATCCAGATCAAATAGGAAGCGTCAGGCTTCATCATACGGACTTTCGGCAATTCTTGTCTTAAAAAGTCCTCAGCCAATTTCATATTCCCTTCAATGTAAGGAATCAGCGCGTCAAGCCAAGGGCCTCCCTTTGTATAAGCCGCTTCGATTGCTGCAACCGCAAATGTGTTGAGGCTGGAAATCCCGTTCTGATGCAATGCGGCGGAGAATTTCGCCCGCTTATACCGATCGGGAATGATAATGGCGGATGCCTGAATGCCGGCAATATTAAACGTCTTGCTCGGCGCGACACAAGTAACGGAAATCCGCGCAAACTCCTCAGACAGAGAAGCGAAAGGCGTATGCGGCTTTCCGTACAGCATCAAGTCGGAATGTATCTCGTCAGAAACGACGGTGACGTTATGGGCGGCGCACAGCGATCCGAGCTTCATAAGCTCATCCCGGCTCCACGCTCTGCCGGACGGATTGTGGGGGTTACAAAGAATCATCAGCTTGACCTCAGAATCGTTCAGCTTTTTCTCAAGATCCTCAAAATCCATACAGTAGACGCCGTTTTCTTCCCGTAATGGGTTATGTAAAACCTGCCGTTTGTTTTCCTTGATCATCTGATAAAAAGGCGTATACACCGGTGATTGAATCAACACCGGATCGCCCGGTTCGGTAAAGGCTTGTACGGCCATGCTGATTGCCGTGACAACACCGGGACTGAACGCGATGCTTGCGGGATCGGGCCGGTAGCCGTGCCGCGTCTCAAGCCATGAAGCGACGGCTTCTCTTGTGTTTTCGTCAGGAGACGTATAACCGAATATGCCGTGGTCAAGGCGGGCTTTTAAGGCGTCAGTGACCGCTTCGGGAGCGCGGAAATCCATATCGGCAACCCACATCGGAAGCGCATCCGATACGCCGAATAACGCTTCCGCCTTGTCCCATTTCACCGATTGTGTGCCAAGACGGTTTTCTCGAAGATCAAAGTTCATGTATGTCACTCCTGTAGTATCATTATTTTGCACAGCGTATCTATGATAAAATAGAATTGCAAACTTTATTATAAGCGGTGATGAAAATGGAAGAAAGCCAAGCGGTCATGGAAATGATGAAAATCATTGCCAAGTGGGACCCGTTTAAATATGGAGAAGATTTTTATGAGACAGAAGCCGTCGACATCGTTCAGGCCGTCTACAGTGAAGACCGTGCCGACAAGCTGGCAGCAGCCATTCAGGATATCTTTGAAGCTTCATTTGAGCAAAAGCTTCCGATCGAAGGCTGCCAAAAGGCCGCCGAGCAGCTTCTGTCCATAAAAGAAAGCAGCTCCTGCACCCCTTAAAAACCGGCGGTTCCGCCGGTTTTTTTATTGAATAAATTCAAAAATCCGCTCCGAAACAAACTCCGGGCGCTCTTCGGGTACGAGGTGCCCCGTATCCTTCAGTGAATACAGAATGGAATCCGGCAGGTCGTCATGAAGCCGTTTTCCGACTGAGACCGGAACGACCCGGTCTTCTTCTCCCCAGATTAAAAGAGCGGGGTTTTGCACTTTCTTCAAATCTTCGGGCTTTAAATCGCCCTCCCTGTGTCTGATAAACCTTGTCATCGCTTTGAAAATCTGGCGGTCTGTAAATGGTTTTTCGTAACCGTCAATCATTTCCTGATCGATAAGCGTCCGGTCGTGAACGACATTTAACAGGTTGTTCAGCACGCCGTCTTTTGAAAGCCAATACTTAAGGTACAGGTCAAAACAAGGGAGATGCGTCCCGAATATAATCGACGGGTGCGAGCGCTTTAAATACCCCGAGCTGCACAACAGGACGATTTTAGAAAAAAGCTCGGGTCTGAGAAGAGACGCGGATAAGGAAATCTGGCCGCCCATTGAATGGCCGATGAGTGCGGCCCGGCTGATACCGAGCTTTTCCAGAAGTCCGATCAGAAGCTTGGCGAGGTTTGCGTAAGTATATACGAAAGTCCGTGACTTTTCCGATTGCCCGAAAGGAGGCAGGTCAACGGCGATAATATCATAATGGTTTCTGAGCAGCGGGATCAGTTTTCTGAAGCTGAATGCCGAAGATAAAAAACCGTGTACGCAGACGAGTGTCTGTCTGCCGGGATTTTCATAATGCTCGTAATACAGCTCAACTCCGTCTATCGCGGCCCGTTTAATCGGTGAAACAGCTTCCATGAGAGCCTTCGCCTTCCTTTCTTTGTTGTAATGTAAAGGCTTTTTTAATTGTCAGATTTTAGCTCCGGTTTCTTTCGGGTTTTTCTTAGCATTTGTCGAAAATCGTGATATAATGTCATGAAGATTTTTGATAATGCAAAGGTGTGAAACGTATGAAGCTGACCGAAAAAGAAACAGAAATATTAGAAATTTTAGACGAAAACAGCCGCGTTGATGCGGAAACGATTGCGAAAATGGCAAACATTCCCGCTGAAGAAGTCAAAAGCATCATTGAAAAGCTTGAAAAGGAAAAAGTCATCATTGATTATGCGGCGATGATCGACTGGCGCAAAGTCGACGGTTTGGAAGGCGTCACGGCGATGATTGACGTAAAAGTCACTCCGAAACGAAATGTCGGCTTTGATGAAGTCGCTGAGCGGATATACAGATTCCAGGAAGTTGAATCAGTGTACCTGATGTCAGGGGTGTATGACTTATCCGTCGTTATTCGCGGCAACACGATGTCAGACGTGGCAAGCTTCGTGTCTGAAAAATTGTCCACCCTTGAGTCTGTCGTTTCCACGACAACGCACTTTATCCTGAAAAAATATAAGCATGACGGCAAAGTCTTTGAAAGCGGAGACGATGACAAAAGAATCGTGGTGTCTCCGTAAATGGAAACGAAGACTTCTTATTTATCTGACTACGTGCAGCAGATTAAACCGTCAGGCATCCGCAAATTCTTTGATCTGGCCGCTACGATGGAAGGTGTCATTTCACTGGGAGTGGGAGAGCCTGACTTTGTGACGGCCTGGAACGTGAGGGAAGCGAGTATTCTTTCTTTAGAACAGGGTTATACGGCTTATACGGCAAATGCGGGTCTTTATGAACTGAGAGAAGAAATCAGCCGCTACTTAGATCAGCGGTTCGGCCTGAGTTATTCGCCTGACAGTGAACTGATCGTTACTGTAGGGGCAAGCCAGGCGCTTGATCTCGCTGTCCGCGCCATTATGAATCCCGGGGAGGAAATGTTAATTCCCGAACCGTGTTTTGTCGCATATGAATCACTCGTGACCCTGACGGGGGCGAAGCCGGTGCCGATTCAGACTGTCGCTGCAAAAGGTTTCAAAGCATCCCCAGCCGATTTTGAAGCGGCCCTGACGGACAAAACAAAAGCGCTGCTTCTATGTTCGCCGTCAAATCCGACAGGTTCTGTCTATTCGAAAGAAGAGCTTGAATCCATCGCTGCTTTCGCTGAAAAACACGACTTGATCGTGCTTGCCGATGAAATTTATGCCGAGCTGACGTATGATGAGCCATTCACGAGCATGGGGGCCATCCGCGGCATGAAGGAACGCACGATTCTTATTTCCGGCTTCTCCAAAGCATTTGCCATGACGGGGTGGAGACTCGGATTTACGGCGGCGCCTCCCGTGATCAGGGATGCCATGCTCAAAATTCATCAGCACGCGATGATGTGCGCGCCTTCCATGGCTCAGTACGCGGCGCTTGAAGGGATGAAAAACGGCCAGGAAGACGTCGAAAGAATGAAGAAAAGCTATCGGAGACGCCGAAACCTGATTGTGGAGACATTGAACGAAATCGGACTCGGCTGCCACCACCCCGGCGGAGCATTTTACGCCTTTCCTTCCATTCAGTCGACCGGCATGAGTTCAGAAGAATTCGCGGAACAGCTGCTCATTGAAGAAAAAGTAGCCGTCGTTCCGGGGAATGTGTTCGGCCCGAGCGGCGAAGGCTACATCAGATGTTCCTATGCGACATCCATTGAGCAGATTCAGGAAGCGCTCGTCAGAATCAAACGGTTTGTTGAAAAAAGGGCATAAAAAAAGATACGAACCCGGTTCGCATCCAAATAAAAGGGGGGAATACTAGAAAGCCTTCGTAATCATAGTATACCCCCATTTTTTTGTGCTTAAACATGATCATGTGAAAAAGTTCTCTTTGCGAAAAACAAACTTGTATGATATAATTTTAAATTGCGTATAATCTGTATTTAATTTAACTTAGGAGTTGTTATGAATGGCAGCAAAATTTGAAGTGGGCAGTGTGTACACTGGTAAAGTAACAGGATTACAAGCGTATGGTGCGTTTGTTGCATTAGATGAAGAAACTCAAGGACTTGTTCACATTTCTGAAGTCACTCACGGTTTCGTAAAAGACATTAACGAACACCTTTCTATCGGTGACGAAGTACAAGTAAAAGTACTTGCGGTTGACGAAGAAAAAGGCAAAATCAGCCTTTCTATCCGTGCGACTCAAGCGGCGCCTGAAAGAAAAGAAAGCAAACCAAGAAAACCGAAAGCGGCTCAAGCTTCTGAAGAAACATCTGCTCCGCAAGGTTTCAACACATTGAAAGATAAGCTTGAAGAGTGGATTGAACAGTCCAACCGCAAAGACCTTATCAAAAAATAATCATCAAAAAAAGCACCGGATATGTATGTTCGGTGCTTTTTTTATGTTTATCTGACTTCCGGATTTGCCGCTTCCTCGCGGGATGTTTCTTCGTTCGGCTTAAACAGCAGGCCGAGATTGATCAGACCGGCGATGCCGACAAGACCGTAAATAATCCGCGACAGAGCTGATCCTTGGCCGCCGAAGATGGCTGCTACTAAATCAAATTGGAAAAATCCGATCAGTCCCCAGTTAATAGCGCCGATAATCGTTAATACGAGACAGATACGCTGAATAACACTCATGTAAACAACCTCCTCTATGAATTCGTGAAACAGTTATAGATTGTGACAAAGCAAAGAATCTATGCATACTACATTCTCCGCCGTGTAAATCACACACTGTCTCAAGCTGTACAAGTGCCTTTCCCGGGAAGCCGCTGTCTGTAAACCGTGTGATGTGCCGTCAAAAAAGCGGATTGCTTTACATTGAATGTCATCTTTCTGCATAATATAAATCCAAAGGAGGAGATGTCATGCAAAACTTTACATATTGGAATCCGACCAAATTGATTTTCGGAAAGGGAGAGGTCGAAAAACTTCCTGAAGAAATCAAGCCGTACGGAAAGAACGTACTGCTCGTATACGGAGGCGGCAGCATTAAGCGCAGCGGTCTTTATGATCAAGTAACCGAACTGCTGAAAAAAGCAGGAGTTACCGTACATGAATTGGCAGGCGTAGAGCCGAATCCGCGTGTCTCAACGGTGAACAAAGGTGTTGCGCTCTGTAAAGAAAACAGCATCGATTTCTTATTGGCCGTCGGCGGCGGAAGTGTCATTGACTGCACGAAAGCCATCGCGGCTGGCGCTAAATATGACGGCGACGCGTGGGATATCGTCACGAAAAAACACCAGCCGAAAGAAGCGCTGCCGTTCGGAACAGTGCTGACACTTGCGGCAACCGGTTCAGAGATGAACTCCGGATCAGTCATCACAAACTGGGAGACACAAGAGAAATACGGATGGGGGAGCCCGCTCGTTTACCCTAAATTCTCTATTCTCGATCCGGTAAACACATTTACCGTTCCGAAAGACCACACCATTTACGGCATGGTCGATATGATGAGCCATGTGTTTGAACAATATTTCCACCACACGTCAAACACGCCGTATCAGGACCGGATGTGTGAATCGCTTCTGCGCACGGTGATTGAAACAGCGCCGAAGCTGATCAATGATCTGGAGAACTACGAGCTTCGTGAGACGATTTTATATACAGGCACGATCGCATTAAACGGAATGCTGTCAATGGGCGCAAGAGGGGATTGGGCCACACACAACATCGAGCATGCGGTATCAGCGGTTTACGATATACCGCACGCCGGAGGTTTAGCGATTCTGTTCCCGAACTGGATGAGACATGTGCTCAAAGAAAATCCGGTCCGCTTTAAACAGCTTGCCGTCCGTGTCTTCGATATTGACGAGACAGGCAAATCAGATGAAGAGATCGCACTTGAAGGAATCAGCAAGCTGTCTGATTTCTGGACGAGCCTCGGCGCTCCGAACAGACTCGCTGATTATGATATTTCTGATGAGAAGCTGGATACGATTGCAGATAAAGCGATGGCAAACGGAGCATTCGGACAGTTCAAGTCACTGCAGAAAGAAGACGTGCTTGCGATACTGAAAGCATCATTGTAATAACATAAAGGGGGCGGCCGGATTGGCAGCTCCTTTTTTTCTGTGTTATAGTAATTCCCTTACGATTTTTTTGGAGGTCATGATAAATGGAGAACTTTACTTACTACAATCCGACGAAACTGATTTTCGGAAAAGGTCAAATCGACCAATTGAAAAAAGAGCTGAAGCAATACGGGAAAAACGTGCTGCTTGTTTACGGAGGCGGCAGCATTAAGCGAA
The DNA here is from genome assembly GCF_032461585.1 of Bacillus sp. IS1. NCBI lineage: Bacteria > Bacillati > Bacillota > Bacilli > Caryophanales > Bacillaceae > Bacillus > Bacillus sp. IS1. Next base: position 982,774 of record NZ_JAWCWR010000002.1, read on the forward strand.
ACGGCCTGTATGACCAAGTAACAGGCATCTTAAAAGAAGAAGGCGCAACCGTTCATGAGCTTGCGGGCGTTGAACCGAACCCGCGTCTGGAAACGGTAAATAAAGGAATTGAGCTGTGCAGACAGCATGAGATTGATTTCCTTCTCGCAGTCGGCGGCGGAAGTGTCATCGACTGTACAAAAGCGATTGCGGCCGGTGCGAAATATGACGGCGACGCATGGGACATTTACAGCAAAAAAGTAACGGCGCAGGACGCACTCCCATTCGGCACGGTGCTGACGCTTGCGGCGACAGGCTCTGAAATGAACCCTGATTCCGTTATCACAAATTGGGAAACAAACGAAAAATTCGTATGGGGCAGCAATGTCACTCATCCGCGTTTCTCCATTTTAGATCCTGAGAATACTTTCAGCGTTCCGGAAAACCAAACCGTATACGGCATGGTGGATATGATGAGCCACGTATTTGAACAATACTTCCACAATGTTGAAAACACGCCGCTTCAGGACAGAATGTGTTTTGCGGTCCTTCAGACGGTAATTGAAACAGCGCCGAAACTTTTGGAAGACCTTGAGAACTATAAGCACCGTGAAACGATTTTATACGCGGGTACGATCGCATTAAACGGCACGCTGCAAATGGGCTATTTCGGCGATTGGGCTTCCCATACGATGGAGCACGCCGTATCAGCGGTGTATGACATCCCTCACGCGGGAGGACTTGCGATTCTGTTCCCGAACTGGATGAGATACACGCTGGATACAAATGTAGACCGTTTTAAAAACCTCATGCTCAACATGTTTGACATTGATACTGAAGGCAAAACGGATAAAGAAATTGCGCTTGAAGGGATCGATAAATTATCTGCGTTCTGGACAAGCCTCGGCGCGCCGTCCCGCCTTGCGGATTATGACATCGGCGAAGACAAGCTTGAGCTGATTGCAGACATCGCCGCAAAAGAAATGGAATACGGCGGATTCGGCAATTTCCAAAAACTGAACAAAGATGACGTACTTGCCATCTTAAAGGCGTCACTGTAAGATACATTCCCGGCCGGAGTGAAGATGAAATAGATTTTCAAGCTGCAGATGCAATCACATGCTGCGGATTTGACTCCCTGTTTCTGTACATTTAGCAGAAAAGGATTAATTAACTTTGCGATTGCCGATCATCTATTTACACAAAATCTAAATCATGAAGAGCCTTGCTATACTTCGAATTTAAAAAAGGGGCGCTGATTCAATCAGCGCTCCTTTTATGCATTTTGTGTACTAAGGTCCCGCTGAGCCCCCATATAGCTTCCCATTAAGTTTTGATAACCGGGAAGATGACTGGAGATTAATGCGCCAAAACCTTCAACATCGTTGCGCCAATCACGCTGAAGCTCGCATGCTACGCTGAACCAGTTCATAAGCTGCGCGCCGCCATGAGCCATACGGGTTAATGATGCATCTGCTACTTGCTTATTAAACGTCCCCGAAGCATCTGTCACAACAAACACTTCGTAGCCTGCTTTAATGGCAGAAAGCGCAGGAAAAGCAACGCAGACGTCTGTTACCACCCCCGCGATAATCAGCTGTTTTTTGCCAGTCGCTTCAATGGCTTTAACAAAGTCTTCATTGTCCCATGCATTAATTTGTCCGGGACGGGCTATTTTTGGCGCATCAGGAAAGAGATCAACGAGTTCTTGCATGAGCGGTCCGTTGGGTCCGTTTTCAAAGCTGGTTGTTAAAATAACCGGTAAATCAAAGAATTTAGCCGTATCACCGAGAGCCAATACATTGTTCTTAAATTCATCAACGCCATAGTCACGCACGAGACCGGAAATAAGGCCGGTTTGATGGTCAACTAAAAGCACGGCAGCATCATCTTTTGAAAGACGGGAATAAAGATCAGACATTTTATAATCCTCCTTGAATTAAGGCAAGTAAGTTTGTGAATTGAAAACGGTAAAATCTATTCATATGCTGTATAGATAGAAAGTTATTTCTGAGGTGACTTTTCGTGAGGGTGATGATCCTTCAATTAATCTGGAACGGGAACCGGAGCATGATCAATCCAATGGATGAACTGTTGTAAATAGCGTTGAAGATAACGTTTTGTTTGTTCATCCGTAAGTATGTTTTGAGCGGAATCAATTTTCTCATGGACTTGCGAAATCAGCATTTTTTGAAATGGCAAAACATTGACTTGCATAGCTTCGAGTACTTCTCTCATTTGCGTTTGACCAAAGGCAGTACCGAACCCTCCGGGGGTTGCGCCGATTAAGCCAACCGGTTTTCTGTTTAAAACAGAAGAGGTCCGCGGTCTCGATGCCCAGTCCAATGCATTTTTTAATACCCCCGGAATTCCGGAATTGTACTCTGGACTTACAATGATGACGCCGTCAACGTTTTGTATATCAGCTCTAAAGGATGTTACGGAGTCTGGTGCTCCGGCAATTTCTAAATCTTCGTTAAAAAAAGGAAGATTGTCTATTTCAACCCAGCGAAATTGAGCCGCATTATCGAAGTCAATCAGTGATTGAGCAATCACTCGATTATACGAGTTTTTTCGTAAACTTCCGCAAATAAGACCAATGGTTTTAGTCATAAAATCACCTCCCGGTTTAAAATCACTTTCATCTTAACACGATACCCCAAATATAGACACTATTTTTAAAAATGGACATTTATGCCTTAATATGACTGCGCGGCAGTCTCTCAAAAGGAGTACTATATAAAAAGAACCGTCCCATCGGGATTGGCGATGGATGTCATCCTGCTCCAAAGTAAAGGTGATACGTTCCTGGATCATCAACATTCGATTCGTTACCCCTCTCACGATTATTACAAATATAACCATATCGAATCCGGGATATTGTATAAAAAATGAACGCATCTTTAGCGCAAATCCCGTATTCATCCGGCCTTCTTCATGACTTGATTTAGCGGGTGAGTTCATATAAAGTGAAAGAGAAAACAATTCACCGTGATGGAGGGACAAGCAAATGACGCATGTACGCTTTGATTACTCAAGAGCGTTACCTTTTTTCAATGAACATGAACTTACATATGCACGTGATTTCGTAAAAACGGCACACCATAATATCCATGAAAAAACAGGCGCCGGAAGCGACTTTTTAGGATGGGTGGACCTCCCTGAAAACTACGATAAAGAAGAATTCGCGCGCATTAAAAAAAGCGCTGAAAAAATCAAATCAGATTCAGACGTGCTTCTCGTCGTGGGTATCGGCGGTTCATACTTAGGCGCCCGCGCGGCGATTGAAGCGCTCAATCATTCTTTCTATAATGTTCTGCCGAAAGACAAGCGCAAAAACCCTCAAGTTATCTTTATCGGCAACAATATCAGCTCAACTTATATGAAAGATGTTATGGATCTTTTAGAAGACGCTGATTTCTCTATCAATGTCATTTCTAAATCAGGCACGACGACGGAACCTGCAATCGCTTTCCGGATTTTCCGCAAACTTCTTGAAGAAAAATACGGAAAAGAAGAAGCGAAAGCGCGGATTTACGCGACGACAGATAAAGAGCGCGGCGCTTTAAAAACGCTTTCTAATGAAGAAGGCTTCGAATCATTCGTTATTCCTGATGATGTCGGCGGACGTTTCTCCGTTCTGACTGCGGTAGGCCTTCTGCCGATTGCGGTAAGCGGGGCTGATATCGATGAAATGATGAAAGGCGCTCTTGATGCAAGCAAAGACTTTTCCAGCTCGGAATTAGAAGAGAACGCGGCTTACCAATACGCCGTCGTCCGCAACGTTCTGTATAATAAAGGAAGAACCATTGAAATGCTTATCAACTATGAGCCTGCGCTGCAATACTTTGCGGAATGGTGGAAGCAGCTCTTCGGCGAAAGTGAAGGAAAAGATGAAAAAGGCATCTATCCTTCTTCCGCTAACTTCTCAACAGACCTTCACTCTCTCGGTCAATACGTGCAGGAAGGCAGACGCGATCTGTTTGAAACTGTATTAAACGTTGAAAAACCGAAGCATGAGCTGACAATTGAAGAAGCGGAAAATGATCTCGACGGCTTAAATTACTTAGCCGGAAAAACGGTCGATTTCGTCAACAAAAAAGCGTTCGAAGGCACGATGCTTGCCCATACAGACGGAAAAGTGCCGAACTTAATTGTCAACATTCCGGAGCTTAATGCATATACATTTGGATATCTCGTCTATTTCTTTGAAAAAGCGGTGGCGATGAGCGGTTATCTGCTCGGAGTCAACCCGTTTGATCAGCCGGGTGTTGAAGCCTATAAGGTGAATATGTTCGCGCTTCTCGGCAAACCGGGCTTTGAAGAGAAAAAAGCAGAGCTTGAAAAACGCCTTGAAAAATAAAAAGAAGGGCTGGCCCTCAGCATGACGGGTCAGCCTTTTTTAAACCGTGAAAGGTGTGTTGATGAATGATACGACTCTTATGTAAGCATGCCGTCATTTCCGTCTGTTCCGCCGCTATTGTCTATTCGGCACTAAAACTGTCTCCTGAATCCCTCTTACAAACCATCCTGTTTTTCGCTTTCCCTCTCGGCTTGTTTACGGACATGGTCCGGCTGAAACTGAAGATTGGCCGGATGCAGTCGCTGATCACGAAGTGCTGTCTCTATGCCGCCGTTTTCTATATTTCAACGGAAGCCGTTCTCTCCGCAATTGTGACGTATGTTCTGATTGAATGCGCCGTTATCTCTTTCCGGCGTCTGTCTGCCGCTCCCGATTCTTCCCGGGCGCCGTATGAAGATGCCGCAGAGCGGGGACGCTAAAGACAAAAAGGAGCATATGCACATGATCAGCATACCATCTTCACTTGAAGGGCAATCGTTTTTACTCCGCGAATTGGAACAGGTGCTGAAACCGATCGGTTATACCATCGGAGGCGGCTGGGAGTATGACCGCGGGTTCTTTGATTACAAAATTTCCGATCAGGACGGCTATTTATTTCTCCGCATCCCTGTTGAAGCAAATAAGGGACACCTGGATGAACGGGGGGCCGCCGTTACAATCGGCACACCCTTTTTGCTGAGGCACGTCTATCAGCAGGAAACGGATGATCACGCAGGCGGCGGTGTTTTTGAGTCATTATTCAACCAATTCTCCGAGCCGAAACGGCGGGATGCGGCAATTGACCGCTCATATACAGATATCGGCATCTCGCTTGTGAAAGAGCTGGAAGACGTCCTGCTGCATTAAAGAGCCAAAAACAGATCAGTATCGAGCACCTTGTATGTCAGGGGAGGGGTCAGCATCGGCCCCTCTTCTTTTTGTATGCCGATGATCGTGGTATTCCGTTTGAGATAATAGAGCGCACAGTCATGATAAGATGAGCCCTTTAATTCCCCGGGAACGGGAATGATGCGAACCTTTTTCTCCAGCGTCAGATCTGACAGCGTTTGCGGTTTGGCAAGCTGCAGCTTGACCCGGTAATGCTCAAACATCACCCGGCTCGACAGCCGTGATGTGCACAGAATCTTATTGGCTCCTGCGCGCTCGGCGTTTTTGACATACCGTTCCGTTAAAATTTCTACGATACAATAAACGGACGGATGCAGCCCTTTGATGGCGAGAAGCGTTAATACCGACAGCATATCAGCTTCGGATTCATTTTTCTGCTGATCCGCTGTCAGAATGACGGTATCGGCTTCCGTAACATTCGCCTTATTGAGCGTACTGTCATCAGCGGCATGTCCGCGGATGAAATGGACGTTTTCAATAAGCGGCCCTTCCCTTAATGAATCATCAATCAGGACGACAGTTTTTGACGGCGCGATGTGCTGCAGTTCTTTCAGCAGCATATGCGATTTCTCATTCCATCCGATAAGAATGACGTGCCCCTTGCCTTTAAAAGCGACCTTCCCTTCGACATAGCGGTGCTGTTTGCTGAATACGGCTGAAGAAAGCGTGGCGAAATAGGCGGTCACAAAACTCGCTCCGCTTAATACAAGCACCATGCCGGCAATCTGCCCGAGCGGCGTCTGCGGAACGTAATCGCCGTAGCCGACTGTGGCCACCGTAATAACCGCCCACCAAACCCCTTCAAACACAGACGTGAATTGCTTCGGTTCGAGCATGTAAATGAGTTGGCCGAACAATAAGATCAAGGCGATAATGATCAGTCCGATCCGAACATATAACGGCCATCTCAGCCAGGAAATAAATATACGGTTTGATTTCATTCGTCCGGCTCTTCTTTCGACAGAAAGATGGATAAAATCTGCTTAATAATGGTATTTAGTTTTTCGTCCAGCTGTTCCTGGCCGTATGAGTCACGCGCATGTCTGATTAAATCGGCCGTCTCATCTTCAAACTGAATGAGAGGTTCGTCGTTTTCCGATTCATTATAGAGCTGGATGAAGGCGTCAAGCCCTTCGTTCATTCTGTCTATCGCATTGCTCAGCTGTTCTTTCTCGCCATTTGTCACTTTCATGTCGATCACACCTGTATCTTTTTTTATACAGTATGTCCCAGTTCGTTTGATGTCTTTCAAAAATCGACGAAAACATATTCACCCTTATTTTTTCATATGATAAAGAAAGCGGACCGAAAAAGGGTGAGTCGAATGACAGTCATTCAAAAACTGCTGGCGGCGCTGGCCGGAGCGCAGCTGCTCGCTTCGGCGGCCGTATTGCTTATTTTTGATTTGAATGGACACAATCATATGTCCGGCGGATTTTCATGGCTTGTTTTTGCAAAAGAGACCGCAGGCACGTTTCCGTTTTACATCGGAATGGCCGGGTGTATCCTCATCATGCTCGGAGGATTGATTCCTGTCAGAAAAAAGAAGCGGATTTCTGTACAGGAAAGCGGACAATCATTAAAATAATATATAAGCAGATCGTACGATATAAGAGAAAAAGGAAGAGGATAATATGCTGTTTATCTTTTTAACAATTGCTGCATTGGGATTGTCGTTTTGGGCACAATTTAAAGTGAAAAGCAATTTTCAGAAATACTCAGACGTAGAAGCTTCCAGTCAGCGGACGGGGGCGGAAACGGCAAGACGGATTCTTGATATTAACGGTTTATATGATGTGCCGGTAGAACCGGTAAGAGGCACTTTAACAGACCATTACGACCCGACGGAGCGGGTGGTGCGTTTATCTGAGCCGGTATATTACGGCCGCTCCATTTCCGCCATTTCCGTCGCTTCCCATGAAGTCGGACATGCTTTGCAGCATCAGGAATCATACGGCGCGCTTGTGCTGAGGCACAAAATTTTTCCGGTCGTCAATTTTGCCTCCGGGGTTGCCCCTCTGCTTTTCTTGGGCGGGATGCTCCTGGGCAGCTTGAACTTAATCGGACTCGGCATTATTTTGTTTTCGGCCGCTGTTTTTTTCCAGCTTGTCACACTGCCTGTAGAGTTTAATGCCAGCGCGAGGGCGAAGCGGATTATCGTGTCGGAAGGATTCATTCGCAACAGTGAAGAACACGGCGTGAATAAAGTGCTGAACGCCGCCGCGCTGACGTATGTGGCTGCGGCGCTCGTTTCATTATTCGAGCTGCTTCGTTTTGTGATGATTTTCTTAAATGGTCGTGATGAGAATTAACACGAAGGAGGTGGCCCCTTACCGTTTGCGGTAGGGGTTTTTTTGCTTATATTAAAACTGATTCTCATTATGCTGTTAATCGGATTAACGGCCATCTTTGTCGCTGCGGAATTTGCGATTGTCAAAATCCGCGGTTCAAAAATTGCGGAGCTGGTTGAAACCGGAGACAGCCGGGCGCTCGCGGCGCATAGGGTGATTTCAAATCTCGATGAATATTTATCAGCGTGCCAGCTTGGCATTACGATTACGGCGCTCGGACTCGGCTGGCTCGGTGAACCGACGATTCAGCGGCTTCTTCATCCTGTTTTCAGCCTGATCGGAATGCCGTCATCTATTACGCACGTCGTCACGTTTATTGCGGCGTTTATCGCCGTCACGTATCTGCACGTCGTCATCGGAGAGCTTGCGCCGAAAACGATATCCATTCAAAAAGCCGAAGCCGTCAGTCTGTGGACGGCGAAACCGCTTATTCTGTTTTATAAAGTGATGTATCCGTTTATTAAGCTGTTAAACGGCTCAGCCGGATTTTTGGTCAAGCTGTTCGGTTTTCATTCGGTGAAAGAACATGAGGTCGTGGTCAGTGAAGAAGAATTGCGGCTGATTTTGTCCGAAAGCTATAAAAAAGGTCAAATCAATCAATCTGAATTCCGTTACGTCAATAAGATATTTGAATTCGATAACCGGGTCGCCAGAGAAATCATGGTGCCGCGCACCGAAATCGCCGCCATCTCGCTTGAACAGTCAGTTGACGAAGCCATACATTTGATCATCAACGAACGGTATACGCGATATCCGGTTATTAAGGAAGACAAAGATCACATTCTCGGCATTATTAACAATAAGGATTTATTTAAAGCGTATTTTCTCGGCCGCTCCATTGAATTAAAAGAAATTATGCGTCCGGTCATCAGAGTCATTGAAAGCATCCCCGTTCAGGAGCTTTTGATCCGCATGCAGAAGGAGCGGATTCATATGGCGATTCTCGTTGACGAATACGGCGGCACGGCGGGGCTTGTGACCGTCGAAGACATATTGGAGGAAATCGTCGGGGAAATCCGTGATGAATATGACCAGGATGAAATGCCCCACATCGTCAAAAAAGGCGAACACCATTATGTGATGGACGGCAAGGCGCTCATAGAAGAGGTGAATGATCTTCTTGATATCGCCATCGAAAATGAAGACATTGACACGATTGCCGGCTGGCTCTTAACACAAAAAATGGAGCTGAAAAATGGTGATGTGTTTCATGCCGAAGGGTGTGAATTTAAGGTGCTGGAAGCGGAAGACCATCATATCCGCTTCGTTGAAATTAAAAAAACTGATTTCTGAGCCTCCTGCTTTTGCAATGAGGCTTTTTTTTATGGGAAAAATGCTTCTTCGTCCCGCTCCTTCATATGCTGTAAAGAAAGGAGTGTCGGTATGAAAACGGATTGGTGGAAAACGGCGGCCGTCTATCAAATTTATCCCCGAAGCTTTATGGATTCGAACGGGGACGGAATCGGCGACATGAACGGCATCAGAGCAAAGCTTCATTACATAAAAGAGTTGGGGGCGGATGTGATCTGGCTTTGTCCCGTTTTTGACTCGCCGGGCGCGGACAACGGCTACGATATTCGGAATTATAAACAAATTGCCGGCGAATTCGGGACGATGGAGGATTTTGACCGGCTCCTTGCGGATGTCCATTCGCTCGGCATGAAGCTGATTATAGACCTCGTCATCAACCATACAAGCGATGAGCACCCTTGGTTTATCGAATCACGCTCAGCGAAAGATTCCGAAAAACGGGACTGGTACATCTGGAGAGACGGAAAAAACGGCAAAGAGCCGAACAATTGGGAAAGCATTTTCGGCGGATCGGCGTGGGAATATGATCAAGAGACCGGCCAGTATTACCTGCACCTGTTTGACAAAAAACAGCCTGATTTAAATTGGGAAAACGAAGCGATGAGGCAGTTCGTTTATGAGATGGTCCGCTGGTGGCTTGATAAAGGCATAGACGGTTTCCGGGTGGATGCCATTTCTCACATTAAGAAAAAAGAAGGGCTCCCTGACATGCCGAATCCGGACGGTCTCCCATACGTCCCGTCTTTCCCGTATCATATGAATGGGGAAGGCATAATGGATCTCTTAAAAGAGCTGAAACGGGAAACATTTTCGCGCTATCCGATCATGACGGTCGGCGAGGCGAACGGAGTGGCGGCTTGGGAGGCGGCTGATTGGGCCGGTGAAGAAAACGGCATCTTTCAAATGATTTTTCAATTTGAACATCTCGGCCTCTGGGATACGGAAGATGATCAAAGCATTTCCATTCCGGCGCTTAAGCGCGTCTTGTCCGGCTGGCAGAACAGTCTTGAAGGAAAGGGCTGGAACGCGTTGTTTATGGAGAACCACGATCAGCCCCGTTCCGTCTCGGTATGGGGTGACGAACGGTTTTTGACAGAAAGCGCCAAGGCACTCGCCGCGATGTATATGCTGATGAAAGGCACGCCGTTTATTTACCAGGGGCAGGAGCTCGGAATGACCAATGTTTCGTTTCCATCCATTGAAGATTATGATGACGCCGCAATGAAATATCTGTATGAAAAAGAGACGTCCCGCGGCGTTCCGCATGAAAAAGTGATGAAGATCATCTGGAAGAAGGGCCGGGATAATTCACGGACACCGATGCAATGGAGCGGTGAGGCGAACGGCGGGTTTTCTGATGCTTCTCCTTGGCTCGGAGTGAATCCGAACCACACATGGCTGAACGCTGCATCACAAATGCAGGATGAAACATCCGTATACCATTTCTACAAACGGCTGCTCGCCCTCAGAAAAGAACACGGCGTATTGATCAGCGGCACATTTGAATTGCTGCTTCCGAATGACCGGCAGATTTATGCCTATCTAAGAAAAAACGGAACAAAAACCGCCCTGATCATCACAAATCTGTCCCGAACCCCCGCTTTATACAGGCATCCCGGTTATCCGCTTGACTCCGATTCTCTCGTGCTTGCAAACGCGGAGACAGAAGCGCACCGCCATGTGACGTCCTTTCTTTTAAAGCCTTATGAGGCCCGCGTATATATATGGTGAAAAACTTCAGTCCCGAGGCTGAAGTTTTTTGTGATCTGCGTTTATCATCGCGATCCGACAGGAAAAGACAAATACAGAAACGAATATGGGAAAGGAAGAGAAAAAGAAAGGAGGCATTCATATGCTGAAAAAATTGCAGATTCAAACAAACAGACGGGATGAAATGATCGACATCACACATGAAGCTGAAGCGTTTCTCCGCAAAACAGGCGTAAAAAACGGTTTGGCGCTCATATACTGTCCCCATACAACCGCCGGCATTACCATAAATGAAAATGCCGATCCGGATGTGAAGAGGGATATGCTCAGAAGGTTTGATGAAATGTATCCGTGGGAGCACGAACTGGACCGGCATATGGAGGGAAATACGGTGGCACATATGAAAGCGAGTACGACCGGCGCCTCCCAGCATGTCATCATAGAAGACGGGCGCCTGATACTCGGAACATGGCAGGGCGTTTATTTTTGCGAATTTGACGGTCCGCGAAACAGAACCTGTTATATCAAAATACAGGCTGAAACGGAGGAAAACACAAATGAGTGAGTGGATGAGTGCATTATCAATAACAAAGCCCGTCATTCAGGCGCCGATGGCCGGCGGGCTGGTCACGCCGCGTCTGGCTTCGGCGGTATCAAATGAAGGGGCGCTCGGAAGCCTCGCTTCAGGATACGTCAGCCCGCAAGCGCTTGAAAAACAGCTTATCGAGATGAAAGAGCTGACGAACCGCCCCTTTCAAGTAAATCTTTTCGTCCCGGAAGAAAGGCAGATGCCTGAGGCGGAACTGGTTGAAAAATGGAAAGCCCGCATCCCGAGGGCAAAAGACGCCAAGCCGTTCTCTGATCTGAAAGAAGAATGGAATGATTTCGAGGAAAAAGCGGAGCTTCTGATCCGTTACGGAGTCAAAGCGTGTTCATTCACCTTCGGCCTGCCGCCGGAAGAAACGGCGGAAAAGCTGAAGAAAAGCGGTTGTTTCCTTTTAGGCACGGCGACAACGCCGGAGGAAGCGAAGGCCTTTGAAGAACGGGGGATGGACGCCGTTATCCTTCAGGGAATAGAAGCCGGCGGACATCGCGGGTCGTTTCTGCCGGTTAAAGGAGAACCGGCTCTCGGTCTTATGGCACTGATTCCGCAGACTAAAGACGCGCTGAATATCCCGGTCATTGCGGCAGGCGGCATTTTTGACCGCCGCGGCGTGCAGGCGGCCCGATGTTTGGGTGCGGACGGCGTTCAAGTAGGAACACCGTTTCTCCTTTGTGAAGAAAGCAGCGCCTCACCGGCATATCAAAAAGCCATTGCCGAATCAAAAGGAGCCGACACGCGGCTGACCACCCTGTTTTCGGGAAAACAGGCGCGGGGAATCGTGAATCAGTTCATGAAAACATATGAGGCTGACGAGGGAAATACGCTGCCTTATCCGCTGCATAATACGCTGACAAAGCCGATGCGCGGGCACGCGGCTCAATCAGGAGACGCGGAGTATATGTCTTTATGGGCCGGCCAGTCCGCCGCGAAACTTGAAGGGCCGACAGACGTGAAAACCGTTTTGGACGGATTGTGCGAATCATAATCCAGAAATCGTGAGGTGATGGATGATGAAGATTCTTCAAATGTCCTACAAAAAAAGAGGGACTATTGAGTTTGTCTTTGAAGATTTTCCGCATTCCAAAGTCACCATGGCGCCGATTAAAGGGTATTACTTTGTCCGCGCCATTAAATGGAGCCGACGGGACAGAGCCGTCACCCGACATGATTTAGAGAAGTTTGAATGGGCTGCAAACCAAGCGCTCGGCACGACGGCTTTTTACCGGAAAAGAAAAGCATTCCGCATCCCATCGTCAAAATGACAGACGATGGGATTGTTTTAATGCATGATCTGATAAAGCGCGGGTGCATCAAGCCTTGTTGCCTGGTTAAGCAGATAAGCCGGCTGCACGGCATTTTTTTTTCTTAAAGAATTCAATCTCTGGATGATTTGTTCAGCCGTCAGAATCCCGAGACCGTGGGCGAAATATTGATCATTCCCCATCACAATGACATTCTCTCCCCGCCACTGAGCCTTTGCAGGATTAAAATCAGGATTTTTAAAATATAAACAATCTCCCCGTAAAAAGTGGCTGCCGGTTTCCGTGTAGATCGGCAGATGCTCGTAGTGCCAGTCATACAAAGTGATATCCCGGAAACGCCGGTTAAACCGTTCTTCACCCATTGTCTTTAAGACGGCCAGATAATAAATCACAACAATGGCGGTAGCGCATTCAAATGCGTAAAACGCCCCGTTTTCAATAATGTCCCGAATCGCTTTTGAAGCGGGGATTCTGTACTTCAGCTCCAAGGCTCCTTCCGGCGTCACTCTCCAATAAGCCGTATTTCCGTATGTTTTGGCGAAAGTTGCAAATTTCACACCTGATCCGTGCAGTTCTCTTGCGGCTTCCACAATATGGCGGCGCAGCCGCACCTCGAACATCAGTTCAGCAATCGACCCGTAATCGAATTGTACGGGAGAATTGAGCAGTTCATTTATATACGGAACAAGGCTTTCTTCCGTCTGCCAGTTCGCGATGTCCTGAGGCCGAAGCACTTGGCCGGATATGATAATCATCTGCGCGCCCCCTATCTTTTTTTATAAGATATGCAGGAAGCTTGGGCAATGAAAATCAAGTCATAAAAAAGGAGGAAATGTTAACAAAATGTGAAGACTGAGCCGATATATAAGGTATCACACTCGAGGGAGCAGCTTAATATGAAAAAATTCATCAATTGGTGCACAAAGGCATCGATTTCACGTAAATTAATCATTTCATTTATCGTGATTTTAATCATACCGATTCTCGTGTTAGAATTCAGTTCATACCATACGGCGAGCAATTCGCTGGATGATCAGATTTCAGGCAACGCGAAAAATAACATCGAATCTTTTAACACAACGATTACAAATGATATCGGCGCAAAAGCAAAGGCGATTGAATTTTTCAGTGAAACGTTAAAAGGATCATCTTTCTCAAAGAAAAACATGTCTGCTCTTGAAGAAAAGTTCGGGCAATACACGTCTATTCATAAAGACGTAGCCCGTATTTACGGAGGAACGGAAGACGGCAGCTACGCACAGGCGCCGAAGGAGAATACTCCGGCCGATTACGATCCGAGAACACGCACTTGGTATAAAGACGCTGTGAAGGCCGGCGGCACGCTCGTTGTCACCGACCCTTACACCGCGGCAAGCGACGGCAGCATGGTCGTCACCGTGGCAAAGCAGATGCAGGACGGAACAGGCGTAGTGGCCATGGATATTACGATTGACCAGCTGCTGAAGCAGATGCAGGGAATCAAAATCGGGCAAAAAGGCTTCGTGTTTATCACGTCCAAAAATAAAACCTATGTCGCGCATAAAGACCACAAACCGGGCGATAAAGTTTCAACCCCGTGGCTGAATGAGGTATACAGCAAAGACAGCGGCATTATTTCATACAAGCTCGATGATCAAAATAAAAAAATGGCGTTTACGACAAATAAACTGACCGGATGGAAAATAGAAGGGAGCATGGAGCTCAACGAAATTAAAGACGCCTCACAACCGGTGCTGACGATGGGAATGATCGTCCTTGCAGCATCCATTATCATCGGGGGCATTTTAATTCTGTTGATTGTCAGATCCATTACGTCACCGCTGAAACGGCTTGTCCGCTCTTCTAAACAAATCAGCGGCGGAGACTTGACCGAAACCATTGATATCCGCTCGAAAGATGAATTGGGCGAACTCGGCGCGAGCTTTAATGAAATGGGAGAATCTCTGCGCGGACTGATCAGCGCGATCCAAAACTCTGTCGACAACGTGGCCGCGTCATCGGAAGAGTTGACCGCTTCAGCTTCGCAGACAAGCAAAGCGACGGAACATATTACAATGGCGATTGAGCAGTTTTCAAACGGAAACGAAGAGCAAAGCGAAAAAGTCGATTCAAGCTCAGCCAAGCTGAATCATATAAATGACGGACTCGCCGCCGTTTCCCGCACATCATCATCCATTACGGAAGCATCTAAACAATCGAAGGAAGCTGCCGGCACCGGGGAAGAATATGTGCAGCAAACAGTCGGGCAGATGAATCTCATCAATCAATCGGTCCAGCAGGCGGAAGCGGTTGTAAAAGGCCTTGAGGCCAAATCAAAAGACATCACTAATATTTTAAGAGTCATCAACGGCATTGCCGATCAGACAAACCTGCTTGCGTTAAATGCAGCCATTGAAGCGGCAAGAGCCGGTGAATACGGGCGGGGCTTCTCAGTGGTAGCCGAAGAAGTGCGCAAGCTTGCCGTCCAATCTGCCGGTTCTGCCAAAGAGATAGAAAAACTCATTCAGGAAATCACGGCTGAGATTAATACATCGCTTCACATGTTCACCTCTGTTAATGAAGAAGTTCAATCAGGACTTGCCGTAACGGACCGCACGAAAGAAAGCTTCCAGAATATCTTCGGCATGACAAACGATATCGCCGAGAAGCTTCAATCGATGAACGGTACGGTTGAACAGCTGTCAGACAGCTCCCAGCACGTTTCAGCCGCGGTGACGGATATTGCGGACGTATCTAGGGAAAGCGCAGCAAGCATTCAGGATATTGCCGCATCCGCAGAAGAACAGCTTGCATCAATGGAAGAAATCAGCACATCAGCCGATACTTTGGCGCAAATGGCCGAAGAACTGCGGGAATTAACGAAACAATTTAAAATCAACTAGTAAAAAAGGACGCTTTCCGGATGGAAGGCGTCCTTTTTTATAGTGACAGCCGGATAATTAAATAAAAAGTCTTGCATACAAAAGGAGTACATAGAACCATTTTTCATTTATGACTTCATTTTCAATGTAATAAAAAGGGAGTCGGCCGATATAAACAGTAAATGATTGAAAGAGGTTTACAAAATTGAAAAAAACAGCAAAAAAAATCGCCAGAAAATCAATAGCCAAAAAACTTATCATTTCATTTTTACTGATCTTAATTATTCCGGTAGCAGTATTGGCTGCCGGCGCCTACCGTTCGGCGGCTTCATCCGTTGAAAAGCAAATGATGGAAAGCGCCGAAGGAAATGTGCAAATCTTAAACAATATGATTGATGACCGGATCGGAATGTTTACAAAAAGCTCAGCATATTTCAGCGAATGGGCGACAAGCGCTAAATTTAAAGAAAAAAACCAAACGGAAATGCAAGAAAGGTTCAAGCAGTTTATTGAAAGCAATGATAAAGCGTCCGCCGTATTTTCAAGCAGCAAGGAAGGAACGTTTACCCGTTATCCGCATGCCGATATGCCGGCCGATTTCAATCCGCTTGAAAGAAGCTGGTATCAGGAAGCCATGGAGAATAAAGGCCAAACCATCATCACAGACCCTTATGAGTCCATCTCAAACAAAAAGATGGTCGTCACCATGGCCCGCGCGGCGCAAGACGGATCAGGCGTCGTCGCCATTGATATAAAAATCGACGATCTCATCACGATGACAAAAGAAGTGAACATCGGAAAAGAAGGATACGCCTTTATCCTCAGCAAAAATAAAAAAGCCGTTGCCTACAGTGATGAAAAAGCCGGCTCGGCGGTATCGGGAAAATGGGTTGATACATTATACAGCGGGCAAAAAGGCGTCTATGAATATACGCTGAACGGGAAAGCGAAAAAAATGGCGTACGTGACCAATGAAGCGACGGGCTGGAAGATCAGCGGAACCATGTCTGTGGATGAAATCAAAGATGCGGCAAGACCGGTTCTGACTCTGGCCGTTATCATATTGGCGATAGCCATTGCCGCAGGGATGATTTTCATTTATTTTGTCATCCGCTCAATTACCAAACCGTTAAAACATCTCGTAGCTTCAGCGGAAAAAATCAGCAGCGGAGATCTGACGGAAACCATTGATGTCAGCTCTCAAGATGAGCTCGGCGTGCTCGGTAAAAGTTTTAATCATATGACAGATTCACTCCGTTCGCTTATTCAAGGAATTCAGGACTCTGTTGAACATGTCGCTTCTTCCTCAGAGGAGCTGACGGCTTCGGCTGAGCAGACGAGCAAAGCAACGGAACATATCACCCTTGCGATTGAACAGTTTTCTAATGGAACGGAAGACCAAAGTGAGAGTATTGATAAAGCGACCGCCCAAGTGAATGAGATGAAAGACGGGCTCAGCGATCTGGCGGAAGCGGCAGCCGTGGTGACGGAAACTTCAATTGAATCGGCGGAGATATCCGGCGCCGGTGAGCGGCTTGTCAAGAAAACAGCCGGCCAGATGGGCGCCATTGACCAATCCGTAAGCAAAGCGGAGCAAGTCGTACAAGGGCTTGAACTCAAATCGCAGGACATCAACAGCATTTTGCGCGTCATTAACGGCATTGCCGATCAAACGAATCTCCTTGCTTTAAATGCAGCCATTGAAGCGGCAAGAGCGGGAGAATACGGACGCGGTTTTTCAGTCGTTGCCGAAGAAGTGAGAAAGCTTGCCGTCCAATCCGCCGATTCAGCGAAAGAAATCGAATCCTTAATTCATGAAATCGTCAAAGAAATTCATACTTCGCTCGGAATGCTGGAATCCGTCAATCACGAGGTGAAAAGCGGACTTCAGTTAACGGACGAAACGGAAAAAAGCTTCCGGGACATTTCCGTTAAAACAAATCAGATTGCCGGTGAACTGCAAAATATGAATGCAACCGTGGAACAGCTTTCTGCCGGATCTCAGGAAGTATCAAACGCTTCAGAGGATATCGCGGCTGTCTCCAGACAAAGCGCGGCCGGCATTCAGGACATCGCGGCTTCAGCTGAAGAGCAGCTTGCGTCCATGGAGGAAATCAGTTCCTCCGCCGTCACGCTGGAAAAAATGGCGGAAGAATTACGCGAACTGACAAAGCGTTTTAAGATAAACTCTTAATTGAGTCTAAAAGACTAATTAACAATAGGTAAAAAGTATGTTTCGTTATATTTCTTCTTTTTGGGTGTGTATATTTACCTATAATTGCCGATATGAAGGGTAAACACACAAGAGGAGTTATAGCAGATGAAAAAAATTGTGCAAATCATCAAGCAGAGATCGCTTACAAGAAAACTGCTCATTTCTTTTTTGGCCATTCTCATTCTTCCTATTTCAACGCTGGCTTTTATCGCCTATCAATCGGCGGTAAGCACGCTTGACAGGCAGATGATGGGAAGCGCATTAGATAATGTGCAGCAGATTAACGATATGATCAACACAAGCATCAGCCAAAAGGAAGACGGAACGGCATATTTCAGCGATTGGCTCACAAAGGATCGGTACAAGCCGAAAAACCAATCGCAAATTACCGATAAATTCACAGAGTACATGAAGATCAATAAAGACGTGGAATCCATTTTTACGAGTGACACGGAAGGACATTTCACACGGTATCCGGATCTGCAGATGCCTAAAGGATATAATCCGATTGAAAGAGACTGGTATAAAAAGGCCGTGGAAAATAAGGGGAAAGTTGTTGTAACAGATCCTTACCGCACGGCTTCCACCAATACGATGGTCGTGACGGTCGTTCAGCAGACGAAAGACGGCTCAGGAGTCGTCGCCATCAATATGAAAATCGATGAGCTTCTGAAAACGACAAAGAAAGTGAACATCGGAAAATCCGGCTACGCTTTTATCCTGACGAAAGACAAAAAAGTGGTCGCCCACCCGAACCGCACATCAGGCACAGTATTAAACGGGGAGTGGGCCGAACGGCTGTTCACCAGCAAAAAAGGTGATTTTCAATACAAATACGACGGCCAGGAAAAGAAAATGGTTTATGATACGAACAAGCTGACAGGCTGGAAGATTACCGGAACGATGTATCTGGACGAAATTCATGAAGCGGCCCTGCCGATTCTTCATCTGTCCCTGCTCGTTCTCGTATTAGCGATTGTGATCGGAACCATCGTCATGGTGCTGATTATCCGTTCAATCACAAAACCGCTCAAGCAGCTTGTGACATCATCGAAACAGATCAGTGAAGGCGATTTAACAGAAACGATCGAGATCCAGTCAAAAGATGAATTAGGCGAGCTTGGCAAAAGCTTTAACAATATGGCCGCTTCGCTCAGGTCTCTCATCCATGCCATCCAGGATTCCGTGAATAACGTCGCATCTTCCTCAGAGGAGCTGACGGCTTCAGCGGAGCAGACAAGCAAGGCAACCGAACATATCACATTGGCGATCGAACAATTTTCTAACGGAAATGAAAGCCAAAGTGAAAATATTGAAAGCGCGGCGGAACATATTTACCAAATGAACAGCGGGCTTAAAGATATGGCGAAAGCATCTGCCGTCATTACCGAATCCTCCGCCACATCAGCGGAAGTCGCCAATTCAGGCGGAAAGCTCGTCCACCAGACGGTCGGCCAAATGAACGTCATTGACCGGTCAGTGAAAGAAGCTGAACAAGTGGTGCGCGGACTTGAAACAAAATCAAAAGACATTACAAACATTCTCCGTGTCATTAACGGAATCGCTGATCAGACAAACCTTCTTGCGCTGAACGCGGCAATTGAAGCCGCGCGTGCGGGTGAATACGGCCGGGGCTTCTCAGTCGTCGCCGAAGAGGTCAGAAAACTTGCGGTCCAGTCTGCCGATTCAGCGAAAGAAATCGAAAGCTTAATTATAGAAATCGTCAACGAAATCAATACATCTCTCGGCATGTTCCAATCCGTCAACAAAGAGGTGGAGAGCGGACTGGATATTACGAATCAGACCGAAACGAGCTTCAAACGGATTTCTGAAATGACGAACCAGATCGCCGGAGAAATTCAAAATATGAATGCGACGGTAGAACAGCTGACAGCAGGATCTCAGCAGATTTCAGGAGCTTCTGAGCAAATCGCGTCCATCGCAAAAGAAAGCTCCGCCAGCATTCAGGATATTGCGGCCTCCGCCGAAGAACAGCTGGCTTCAATGGAAGAAATCAGTTCGTCTTCGGAAACGTTATCCCAAATGGCGGAAGAATTACGTGATATGACGAAACGATTTAAAATAGATTAATAGGTCATAGAACACCCAAATGTGCTGTTTGGGTGTTTTTTTTAGTTTTTTTAATAAATCTTTTGTCCTATCTGACGATATTAGATTTAGCTTTTCAAAGAAGGAGACTGAAAAAATGAAACAACTGATACATTGGATCAAACAGCCATCCATCAGCAAACCGCTGATCGCGGCATTTTTAGCCGTATTGGTGCTTCCGGTCGGCATACTCGCCTACTTCAGCTACCAAACGGCGGGGAGTACATTAGAAAGCGAACTGACCCACAGCGCCCAGGGAAATGTCAGCGAACTGAACAGCGTGCTGGAAAACATGCTCGAAGGCAAGCTCAAAGCGATTGACTACTACAGCGAATCAATCACTAAGGAAAAACTGAACACAAAAAATAAATCGGTACTGCTCGACAATATGAAGCAGTATGTCACCGTAAATGACGATGTCGCGTCAATTTACGCCGCGTCTCGCGACAAAGCGTTCGTGAAATATCCGTCCGCTGATATGCCGTCCGATTATAATCCGCTCACGCGCGAGTGGTATACAAAAGCGGTTGAAAAAAGCGGACAGCCGGTGTTTACCGAGCCTTATAAAGACGCTGCAACCGGACAGACGGTCGTTACGATTGCCCAGCAGACAAAAGACGGATCAGGCGTTGTGGCGCTTGATATTAATCTTGGCGACCTGCTGAACGCTTCCGAACGCGTCCAGATCGGTCATAAAGGATTTGCCTTCATTACAACGGGAGATAAAAAATACATCGCTCATCCGACTATAAAAGCGGGAACGGAAGGCTCCGGAGAGTGGACGAAAGAAGTGTTTTCCAAATCGAGCGGTTCGTTTGAATACATGTTTGAAGGACAGCAGAAGAAAATGGCCTTCACGACAAACAAACTGACGGGCTGGAAAATCGCCGGCACATTTTTTGTCAGTGAGATCCATGACGCAGCCTCGCCTGTCATGAAAATGGCGCTGATCATCCTGGCGGTTTCTCTTATCGTCGGCGGGGTTTTAATCTTTTTTATCATTCGCTCGATTGCAAAACCGCTCAAAAAACTTGTTTCGACATCAGCTAAAATCAGTGACGGCGATTTAACGGAAGTCATTGACATCAAGTCAAAAAATGAATTCGGGCAGCTCAGCCAAAGCTTCAATGAGATGTCGGCATCACTCCGGTCTGTCATCGGCGTCATTCAATCATCCGTCGAACATGTCGCTTCTTCATCCGAAGAGCTGACGGCATCTGCCGGACAGACAAGCAAGGCGACAGAGCATATTACACTGGCGATTGAACAATTCTCAAACGGAAACGAATCACAAAGCGAGAAATTGGAAGAAAGTGCTGATCACCTTTCCCAAATGAATGCGGGCATTGCCGAGACGGCGAATGTATCGGCGGAAATCACTGAATCCGCCATCCAAACCTCTGAAACGGCCGGAAGCGGAGAAGAATTAGTGGCGAAAACGGTCGGCCAGATGAAAACAATTGATCGTTCCGTACAGCAGGCGGAAGCGGTCGTAAAAGGGCTGGAAACGAAGTCGCACGACATTAAGAGCATTCTGAACGTCATTAACGGCATTGCCGATCAAACAAATCTGCTTGCCTTAAACGCTGCCATTGAAGCCGCCAGAGCAGGCGAATACGGGCGGGGCTTCTCCGTCGTTGCGGAAGAAGTGAGAAAGCTTGCCGTACAATCAGCCGGCTCCGCGAAGGAAATCGAAACGCTGATTCAGGAAATCGTCAAAGAAATCGCCACATCGCTTTCCGTATTCCAAGCGGTGAATCAAGATGTGAAGGAAGGCCTCGATATTACGGATCAAACGGCCGAAAGCTTCAAAAAAATCTCAGAAATGACGACTCAGATTTCAGGCGCCTTACAGCATATGAACGGAACGCTTGAGAAGCTTGCAGCCGGGTCGCAAAATGTGACAAACGCGGTGGAGGACATTACCTCAGTCGCCAAAGAAGGGTCCGCCGGCATTCAAGACATCGCCGCCTCAGCTGAAGAGCAGCTGGCCTCCATGGAAGAAATCAGTTCATCCGCCGAAACGCTTGCGCATATGGCTGAAGAACTGCAGCAGGTCACACGGAAATTTACGATTCAGTCTGAAGACGAAGAACAGCTGTAGCGAGCTGTTTCTTTTCCTCATCTGAAAAAAGCGATACACTAATATAAAAGAAGGGAGTGGCAGTGATGAGATTAGAAGGCAAAAAAGTCATAGCGCTTGTCAGTGACGATTTTGAAGACCTAGAGCTTTGGTATCCCGTCTACCGGCTGAGAGAGGAAGGCGCGATCGTTCATTTAATAGGAGAAGAAGCGGGCCGTTCATACAAAGGAAAATACGGTGTGCCCGCGACGGTGGATTACGATTTTAAGAGCCTGATTATTCAGGAGTATGATGCCGTGCTCGTGCCTGGCGGCTGGGCTCCTGACAAACTGCGAAGATATCCCGAAGTTTTGGAGATCATCCGTACGATGAACGAGCAGAAAAAGCCGATCGGCCAGATCTGCCATGCGGGCTGGGTGCTCATATCTGCCGGAATTCTCGCAGGAAAAAAAGTAACGAGCACGCCCGGCATCAAAGACGACATGACAAATGCAGGGGCACAGTGGCTGGATGAAGCTGTCGTAACTGACGGCCACATTGTATCAAGCCGCCGCCCGCCCGACCTTCCGCAGTATGCAAAAGCGTTTGCTGACCTGTTAGCGTCCAAATAAAAAACATCCGCCCAAATCCGGGCGGATGTTTTTAGTTTTGATCGGCGGGAAAGACAATTCCGATTTGTTTTCTCGCTTCTTCCATAATGCTTGCCGTAATGAAAGAACGTTCAAATGTATTTTCGGAAGACTCCCGCTGTCCGTTTCGAAGAAGATTGATGAATTCAGCCGTTTCGTAGTACATCGACGGTTTCAGATCAGGGACTGAAATGTCTTCCGTCCGTCCGTCACGATAGCGGATTTCCGCCCGTTCCGGCCCGTGAATGCTGTCCAGCACGATCGTGCCGTCCTCACCCTGAATTTCCGCCGGGGCAAACGAATTTGAGATTTTCGAATGCATCAGCACCGCTTCAAATCCGTCGTATGACAGAATTACCGTGCCTTCGCCGTCAACGCCGGATGCTAGTTTATGACCGGTCGCAATGACGTTTTTCGGTTTGCCGAACAGGACGACGGCCGGATAAATGCAGTACACGCCGATGTCCATTAACGAACCGTTCGATAATTCAGGCTTAAACGCGTTTAGCACCGTACCGTTTTTATATGCATCATATCGTGATGAATATTGGCAGTAGCTTGCCGTGAATCTCCTGACGGGTCCGATTTTATGTAAGTGGTTTTGAAGCATGCTGAAGTTCGGCAGGAACGTTGTTTTCATGGCTTCCATCAAGAGAACGCCGTTCGTTTTGGCTGCGTGAATCATTTCATCCGTTTCCCTTGCGTTAGACGCAAACGGTTTTTCGCACAGTACGTGCTTGCCGTGATCCATAAAAAGAACCGCCTGCTCTTTGTGAAATGCATTCGGGCTGGCGAGATACACCGCGTCATAGGCTTCGCTTTCCGCCATTTCTTTCAGGCTGGTGAAATAATGAGCAGCGCCGTGTTTGCCGGCGAATTCCGCCGCACGTTCCTCAGTTCTGGAATAAACCGCCGTTAATTGAAAATCATCAATAGCAGAAGCCGCCTCCAGAAATCGTTCTGTAATCCAATTCGTTCCGACTGTTGCAAATCGAATCATTGCTATCGCTCCTTCTATGTATTGGCTTACATTATAGCTTTTTTTCTGAGAAACATAAATGGAAAAAAGGCTGCCAGCTAAAGGGATAGGAAAAATTCCCATAGAGACCGGTTATTATTTTTCATTACAGGAACGATAGTGTACAATTTAAGTAAAATACATATGATGGAGGAACAATAGTGGAAACATTGCAAACATGGGGCGGCAGATTTAAACAGTTTTTCTTAGACAATAAATTTGTCTTGTTTTTGCTTGTATTGCTGCTCATCGGTCTCAATATCCTTGTCTTTATGAAGACATCATTTATTTTCACACCTATTATCGTCCTGCTCAAAACGATTGCGCTCCCCGTCATTTTGACAGGAATTGTTTATTATCTGCTTAATCCGATCGTAGATATATTGGAAAAAATAAGAGTGAAAAGAGTCTATTCCATCCTGCTCCTTTACCTTATTATTATAGGGCTGATTTCGATTACGGTCGTTTCAATTATTCCGTTTTTAAAGGAACAGATCATGAGCCTGATCGACAACCTGCCGAAATATGTGGATATTGTTGAAGATCAGACGAAAAGCCTGATCGGAAGCGATTTTGTAAATCAGGCGCAAAAGACGATGAATATCAACATTTCCGATCTTGCTAATAAAGTATCGGCGCAGGCGGCGACAATTGCAAACAGCACATTTACCGGAGTCGGGAATTTTATCGGCGCGCTGACGGAAGTGATTATTTCAATTGTGACCGTGCCGTTTATTCTGTTCTATTTGCTGAAAGACGGCAAAAAACTGCCAATCTATATCTTAAAGTTTGTGCCCACCCGTCTGAAAGAACAAACGTATACGATGCTTAGTGAAATGAACCACAGATTAAGCTCCTATATCAGAGGACAGGTCATCGTCAGCTTCTGCATCGGGTTTTTATTATTTATCGGCTATCTGATTATCGGACTTGATTATGCGTCCCTGCTTGCGGTCATTGCCGCTTGTACGAGCGTTGTTCCGTATTTAGGGCCGACCATTGCCATCACGCCGGCGATTATTATCGCGTTGGTCACTTCTCCCCTTATGCTGCTGAAGCTTGCGATTGTATGGACCGTTGTCCAGCTCGTGGAAGGGAAATTAATTTCGCCGCAGATCATGGGGAAAAATCTTCACATTCACCCGATTACCATCATCTTTGTTCTTTTAACCGCCGGAAAGCTGTTCGGGGTTGTCGGCATTATTTTAGCCATCCCGGGGTATGCGGTCATCAAAGTGGTCACGACCCATCTGTTTGATTGGTTCAAAATGCGTTCGCATTTATATGAAGAAGAAAAAAATGATGCTGTATCGAAGTCATAAAATCGGAGCGGACATGATATTTATTATAAGACAGGCTTTCCTTCAGAGGAGAGCTTCTCTTTTGTAAATGATGAATGAAGGGAAGAATGGGATGACACTATGGGAGATGTTCACAGCAGCCGTTTTGGGAATCGTGGAAGGGCTGACGGAGTACGCGCCGGTTTCTTCCACGGGACATATGATCATAGCGGATGACATCTGGCTGAAATCCGGAAGCCTGATGAATCCGGAAGCCGCCAATTCCTTCAAAGTGGTGATTCAGCTCGGTTCGATTCTGGCGGTGGCCATTGTGTTTAAGGATCGGATATTACATTTACTCGGCCTCAAAAAAAACGTCACGCGCGATCAGCAGAAGGGATACAGGCTGACCATCGCGCAAATCGCCGTCGGTCTTGTTCCGGCGGCGGTGCTCGGCTTTTTATTTGAGGATTTCATTGACCGCTATTTATTCTCTGTCAGAACGGTCGCTTACGGATTAATTGCCGGAGCCGTGCTTATGCTTATAGCGGACTGGATCAATAAAAGGAAAGAAACGATCGATACGGTGGACAGAATCACCTACAAACAGGCTTTCTGTGTCGGATTATTCCAGTGTCTCGCCTTATGGCCCGGATTTTCCCGCTCAGGCTCAACAATTGCCGGAGGTGTTATTGTCGGCTTGAATCACCGGGCAGCCGCAGACTTCACATTTATTATGGCTATTCCGATTATGGCGGGCGCAAGCCTTCTGAAGCTGGTGAAATACTGGAGCAGTCTTTCTTATGACATGATTCCGTTTTTTCTTGTCGGCTTTGTCTGCGCCTTTGTCGTCGCCCTCTTAGTCGTCAAGTTTTTTCTTCGGCTCATCAATCGGATTAAGCTTGTCCCGTTCGCCATTTACCGTGTCATCCTCGGCATCATTTTAATCATGCTCGTGCGATAAACGAAGAGGCCCCCGGAGGGTCTTCTTTTTATGTTCGAAAAACGTCTCAGGAAAATATGAGCAAACTGAATTTTCTGCTTGAAATTCAAAGAAGACTCGTCTATAATAAAACATGACGTTACAGCACGGGGCCATAGCTCAGCTGGGAGAGCGCTACGCTGGCAGCGTAGAGGTCAGGGGTTCGAGCCCCCTTGGCTCCATACCTTTAAACCCTTATTCTATAAATAAGGGTTTTTTTGTTTTTTCATCTTCTGCGGCAGCCTCTGTGTTCTGCTTCATTTCTAACAACTCAAAATAAAGGAAAGAGAGAAAATGAAAAAGAAAATCTATCTTATATTATCTCTGTCAGCGGCACTGGCGCTTTTTTTGACAGCGCTTCCGGCTCTTTCTCCTGTCATCTTCACGTCTGTTTCAGAAAAAGGAGCCATCAGGCATGACATTTATAAAAAAGGATATCCGTATCAAAGCTACTTTGCGATTCTTCAAAAAGAAGAAGGCGGCGGAGAGGCCGGGAACCTTTATTATGTAAATTGGTTCAATTGGAAAGATGAAACCGGACAGACGCCGCACGTATGTTATTCAAAAAAATCGTCCGAAGGCGAGTACAAAGTAAGCTGCGGAACCGGACCGTAATGATCAAGAGCCCCTCTCCAATGAGGGGCTCTTTCTGTCGAGCTGAATGCCGCTCCGGCTCTCCGTTTAATATCCCCAATATAACGGCGTATCATAATGCCGATACGGATCATTCGGATAATACGTATTTGGCTGATAAGGCTTATTCATATCATGAATACCCGTATTCTCAGACTGTCCGCAGTATTTATCGGGACCTATCACAGTTGATTGCCGGATCGGTGAAACGGCTTTTTCCCACTCATGCTCATTCAGACAGTACGTATGCGCCATGATCTCAGGCGGCGTCAGACGGAGAATATCCGAGCCGTATATCACTTCAGGCGAAGGGGCGTCAAATATGGCCAAAAGGTGGGTTTTGTCTGAAGTGGCGACTTCATAATGCCACCACCCCTGCGGAACATTCGCCACTTGTCCTGAAGAGATCGGATAATTCCGTATTTTCTGGGTGAACGGATTCAGCATCGACACCACCGCGGAACCCGAAATACAGTACACCAATTCAGCGGCGTTTTGATGGGTATGCGGTTCAATCACATTTGTTTTGCTCAGAAAGATATCTAATAATGAAATATTTTCAAGCGTGTTTAACTGTTTAATCCCCAATACATTGATAAAGTTCCGAGCATCTTTCGTAAAAAAACGGCTCTCATTCACATCATAAGTGAATTGTGTATTCGGAGACGTGTAATCGATATCGGAAACCATGCACTCCCCCGCTTTCATCTTTAAACGTATATTCCCAAATATATGTGTCCCTGTTTCACCGGGTGATAAAAAAAGGAGGTGAAATCCATAAATTCCAAATCCAACACAATATTGTGACGACTTTTTTAAAGATTCATTTTCAATATATCTTTTATTCGAAATTTCTCTTACTATAAAGATATATTGAAAATACATCTTTAGAAGGGTTGAGGATTAACATGCTGGATGAGAGAACAATAGACATCATCAAAAGCACAGTACCCGTATTGAAAACACATGGAGAAAACATCACCGGACGCTTTTATAACCTGATGTTTCAAGATCATCCCGAACTGTTAAATATGTTTAACCAAACGAACCAAAAGAAACAGACTCAGCGCGCAGCATTGGCAAATGCAGTCATTGCGGCTGCGGCGAATATTGATCAATTAGAACAAATCATTCCGGCGGTCAGACAGATCGGCCATAAACACACAAGCATCGGTGTAAAACCGGAACATTATCCGATTGTCGGAAAGTATCTGCTTCTGGCAATTAAGGATGTGCTGCAGGATGCCGCAACTCCCGAGATTATGCAGGCATGGGAAAAAGCTTACGGTGTTATTGCGGAGGCTTTCATCGGCATTGAAAAAGACATGTACAATGAAGCCGGATGGCAGGGGTATAAAGAATTTACGGTTATACAGAAAACGAAAGAAAGCAAAGATATTACATCATTTTATATCAAACCGAGTGACGGCTCTTCGCTTCCTGGATTTGAAGCGGGACAATATATCAGCATTAAAGTGCGGATTGCGGATTCTCCTTATACGCACATTCGCCAGTACAGCCTGTCTGATGCTTCTCAAAAAGGGGCATATCGGATTTCTGTGAAAAAGGACGGAGCGGTTTCTTCTCATCTCCACAATGAAGTTCAAGAGGGAGATAAACTTGAAGTCAGCGCACCCGCCGGGGATTTCAAGCTGTCTTCTTCCGAAAAACCGGTTGTTCTTATCAGTGCCGGCTCCGGAATCACGCCGATGATGAGCATGCTGAAAACAGCCGCCGAAAAACAGCCGGAGCGTTCCGTTACTTTTATTCATGCCGCGAAAAACGGAGAGTACGCCGCGTTCCGCAAAGAGGCTGAACAAGCTGCGGAGAATCATCCGAATATTAACGTCATTTATGTATACAGTGAACCGGCAGAACAAGACCGCTCAGGAGACAAGCCTTTTTACAGCGGCAGGATTGATCAAACCTTCCTGGAGCAGCTTCATCTGAATCAAGATGCTGAATTTTACTTGTGCGGATCAGCGCAGTTTATGACACAAATGAAAGACATGGTTCTTGCCCTCGGGTTTGACTCTGATTCCGTTCAATATGAATTGTTCGGCCCTCAGCTGAGCATGGCATAACAAAAAAGACTCCTCAAAGAGGAGTCTTTTTTATTTGCACAATGTGTTCTTTCTCCGTCTTTTTCCCTATTTAATTGAAATTTTCATCAATGACCAGTAAAATTATAAATCTAGTGATTCCGGAATTAAAGGAAGGTTGATATGAAAAAGAAAGCAAAGACCAAAAGGGTGCTTGGGTGCCTTTTTGCTGTATCTCTTATATTCGGATTATTTCTGGTATCAATGGTGTTTTCGAAATTCATAGTGACGGAAGAAAAACCGCCTGAAGAGGTGGACGAGCAGCAGGTCTTTATTGACAGCCTTTCCGGGCATGCTCAAATTTTATATGAGAAATATCATGTCCTTCCGAGCATCACCCTCGCACAGGCCATTCTCGAATCGGACTGGGGGAACAGTGAGCTTGCGGGGAAAGCGCGCAACCTGTTCGGTGTAAAAGGTGATTATAAAGGAAAACACGTCACGATGAAAACGGATGAATTTGAAAAAGGAAAACGAAAAACGATTCGGGCAAAATTCCGTAAATACAGCACGTTTTTTGAATCAATGGATGACCATGCAAAATTATTTGTCAACGGAACGTCTTGGAATAAAAAGAAGTACAAGCCCGTCATTGAAGCGGACAATTATAAAACAGCGGCGGCTGCCCTTCAAAAATCCGGCTACGCCACAGACCCCGGCTATGCTGAAAAAATTAAAGATGTCATAGAAACCTATAACCTGAATGAATATGACAAAATCAATGCCTCTCTTAAAGCAGTTGATATGAAAGGCGCCATCAAAGACCACGCCATTGAAGACGTGTGGTCGAAGCCGTCAAAAGAGCGGCATTCTATTAAACTGGCATCGGCGCAAAAGTTTACCGGCCAGCATATTAAAGTCGTATCTGAAAAACAAAACGGAGAATCCGTCTGGTACCAAATTCAAGTGAAAGATGAGCTGATCGGCTGGGTTGACCAAACCGCCGTCCAGTTAAGTGAAGAAACATAAGCATCAAAAAAAGCCGGCAGCCCGCCGGCTTTTTTTACATCCCTTCAGTTTCAAACCTTTTAATATCACGTTTATGCCCCATCAGCACAAGGCAGTCACATTCATGAATGACAGTCTCCGGAGAAGGGGACAGCTGAATGTCTCCGTTATGTTTCACGGCGAGAATGGTGCAGCCGAATCTGGCCCGGACGCCGAGATCAAGAATGGATTTTAAATGCAGCTTTTTCGTGGCTGAAAGCTCCACGATGCTGTATTCATCTGACAAATCAATATAATTTAAGACGTTTTCATCTGAAAGGCTTTGCGCAATCCGCACGCCCATATCCTTTTCGGGATGGATAATACGATCAGCACCGATCTTTTCAAGCACTTTGTGATGATAATAGTTTTGCGCTTTCACCCAAATATTAGGGATGTTCAGCTCCTTCAATAACAGCGTCGTCAGCGTACTTGCCTGAATGTTGGCGCCGATTGCTACGATGACATATTCAAAATTTCTGATGCCGAGCGACTGAAGCTCGCTTTCTTCCGTTGAATTTGCCCGCACAGCATGCGTGGCATAAGAGGAGTATGCGTTGACCCGCTCTTCGCTGATATCGACCGCAAGCACCTCATGCCCCATTTTAAAAAGCTCTTTACAGATGCTTCCGCCGAAACGGCCGAGTCCGATGACGGCAAATTGTTTATTTTTGATTTTTCCCAATCCTCATAACTCCTTAAGAAACTGTTTTCGTCACTCCAAATACAACAAACAAGAATGTACTCCTGTTTCAAGGGTTTGTCAATGCGAGGGCCGGAAGAAAGAAAACAGCACAAAAAAAAGACCGGATGACAAGCGAGGGGCTTGTGCCGGTCTTTTTTCGCAATTATTAGCAGTCGCAAGGCTGTGTCGGCGGTGTGCTGCGTTTTTGAACAACAATTGTGTCCTCAGCATAGAATTTAGAGCCGATGCTTAATGATTTATTTTCTGCACGGAACTTATATGTACCTGCAGCAGGCAATGTTTTATTATTAAGAGAAAGCTTAAATTCCGCTGCGCCGAGCAAATCAATGTTTAACGGAAGTCTGACTGTTTTGCCGTTATTCAGAATTTGTCTTTCACGCAAAGCGTGTCCGTTGACTGTATCTTTTGTTGTAGCCGCAAATCCGCTAGGAAGGGTAAATTCCATAACGCCTAAGCTCAGGATCGTGTTCGGACGGTACGTCAATTCGATATCAGAAAATGACCATTCCTGCTGGCTGGCACCTGTATATTTTGCAAATAAGGTAGCAGTCGCTTTCGTGGACATTTCCGGCTCGTGAACGGTTGAGCCTGACTCAGCGGCGAATGACGCTGTCGGCAGAGAAAGAAGCAAAACCAGGCCGAATAAACTTGCCATGACAGTTGAGAAAAACTTGTGTTTCATTTTCATAAATCCCCCTAAAAAAAATTTGCTGATTGTTCTTAAAAAAGAACGACCATACCTATAAAAATTTACCATCAATTTTAATGGAAGTAAATGGGGTTATATTCCTATATTTTCTCAAAAATAATCAAATCACGACAAAAAACGCCTGATTTTGATTCAGGCGTTTTTTTCGTCCGTTTCTATCGGAATAAATTTAAAAATCTCCCCGCTCTGAACCGAGTCGGCGAGCCGCTTCAGCCAATCATAATAAGCTTTCGAACTTTCAAGCTGATCATATAACTGCCGCGCTTCTTCCTGTAATTCCGCGTTGCCTTCCTCGGCCAGCAAAACGGACTGCAAATCCGCCTGGGCCTGTACGATGGCGGACAAATTCACCTGAACTTCACGATCCCATTTCGGTGGGAAGAAATTCGTGAAAAACGTAAAGAAATCTTTTTCCGCTACAAACGTATGCTTCCGTGTGCCGCGGTGAAAGGTTTTTTTGACCACATTTAAATCCTGCAGCTTTTTGACGCCTGTGCTCATACTCGGTTTGCTCATCTGCAGTTCCTCACGCATTTCGTCAAGCGTCATTTCATCCCTCATATACATTGTTCCGTATAAAATCCCGACACTCCGTGTGATTCCGTAAAGATCCATCGTCTCTGCAATGGAATCAATGACAAGATCCCTGGCTTGTTCTATAGCTGCGAATTCTGGATTCTCATCCATACTGTCCCTCTTTTCCTCTTGAAGTTTAAATTTGTTAAGTCATTTCTTTATGTTCTTAATCTTAACGAATCATGACAAAATGTCAAAATCTAAACGGACTGATCGGGTTTTGACAGGCAAAAAAACATGTGTTAAATTAATATTGTTAAAAACATTAAATTTTTATTTAACAAACTTACTTTTCGGTAAGGAGGACTCTTATGAGCAAAACGCTTTATATCGGCGGCGAATGGATCAGTGCAGAAAAAAAACAGACCCGCCGTATCATTAATCCATTTAATCAAGAAGAAATTGCAACGGTATGCGAAGGAGACCGGAACGATGCGGTGAAAGCCATCGCCGCAGCCAGAAAAGCATTTGATGAAGGGGAGTGGCCGGTGCTTTCCGGGCTCGAGCGCGGACAATTTGTTCTGAAAATTGCGGAATTAATCAGACGCGATCTGAACGAATTAGCTGAGCTGGAATCGCTCGATACAGGAAAAACGATTGAAGAAAGTAAAGCCGATATGGATGATATCGCAAATGTATTTCAATATTATGCCGGTTTGGCGGATAAAGACGGAGGCGAGGTCATTTCATCTCCGATTCCCGATTCCGTAAGTAAAATCGTCAGAGAGCCAATTGGCGTATGCGGACAAATTACGCCGTGGAACTATCCGCTTCTTCAGGCGAGCTGGAAAATCGCTCCCGCTCTTGCGGCCGGAAATACGATCGTTTTAAAGCCGAGCGAGATTACTCCGCTGACAACCATTAAAGTCTTTCAATTAATAGAAGAAGCCGGTATTCCGAAAGGGGTCGCCAATCTCGTGCTGGGGCCGGGCGCCTCTGTCGGCGACGAGCTGGCGAGAAACCTCGACGTCGATTTGGTCTCTTTTACGGGCGGAATTGAAACAGGCAAAAAAATCATGCAGGCGGCAAGCGGCAACGTGAAAAAGATTGCCCTGGAGCTTGGCGGCAAAAATCCGAATATCGTATTTCAAGATGCAGATCTCGAAACAGCTGCAGATCAAGCGCTGAACGCCGTGTTTTTCCATGCCGGCCAAGTTTGTTCGGCAGGGTCACGTCTATTGGTGGACGAAGCCATTCATGATGAATTTTTAGCCGAGCTGATCAAGCGTACGAAACGCATCAAATTAGGAAACGGTTTTCATGAAGATACGGAAAGCGGTCCGCTGATTTCCGCCGAGCATCGGGCTAAAGTCGAAAAATACGTAGAAATCGGCATCGAAGAAGGGGCAAAACTGGAAACAGGCGGCAAACGTCCTGATGATCCCGCCCTTCAAAACGGTTTCTTCTATGAACCTACTATTTTCTCAAACTGCAAGTCTGATATGCGGATAGTCCAAGAGGAGATCTTCGGCCCCGTTTTAACAGTTGAGTCATTTTCTTCTGAAGAAGAAGTGATCAGACTTGCCAACGATACCATTTACGGGCTGGCCGGAGCGGTATGGTCAAAGGATATTGAAAAATGCGAACGCGTAGCCGCCAAACTGCGGATGGGAACGGTATGGATCAATGATTTCCACCCGTATTTCGCGCAAGCGCCATGGGGCGGGTACAAACAATCGGGCTTCGGCCGCGAACTCGGCAAAATCGGCCTGGAAGAATACACGGAAATCAAACATATTTACCGCAACACGAAACCTGCGGCTGTGAACTGGTTTCAAGCATAACGAGGAGGAGATACAATATGACATTAAATATGAAAGTAGAAAGCATGCATAAATTCCATACATTCGAAATCCCGACAGTCATTAAACACGGAATCGGTGCGATTCAGCACGCGGGAAGTGAAGTCAGAGCGCTTGGCGTCACAAAAGCGCTGCTCGTAACAGACCCGGGAATTTATAACGCGGGAGTGGCAAACCCGGTCATTGAATCTTTGCAGGAAGCGGGCATCGAAGTCGTCCTGTTTAACAAAGTGGAGCCGAACCCGCCTGTACGTCTTGTAAACGAAGGATCAGAACTGTATAAAAAAGAAAACTGCAACGGCCTTGTGGCTGTCGGCGGCGGAAGCTCCATGGATACAGCGAAAGCGATCGGGGTAGAAGCGACACACGAAGGAAGCGTGCTTGATTATGAAGCCGCGGAAGGCAAAAAGCCGCTGGAAAACCGTATTCCTCCGCTGACAACGATCCCGACGACTGCGGGAACAGGTTCAGAGGTTACACAATGGGCGGTCATTACAGATGAAGAAAGAGAATTTAAATTCAATACGGGCGGACCGCTTATCGCCGCGCATTTAACGGTCATTGACCCTGAGCTGCACACGTCCATGCCTCCGCATGTGACGGCTATGACAGGTATTGACGCACTTGCGCACGCCATCGAGTGCTATACGATGAAATTCGCGCAGCCGATCACTGATGCCGTCGCTTTAATGGCCATTGAATATGCGGCGCATTATATTAAGCGCGCGTTTGCGGACGGGGAGGATTTGGAAGCAAGATACGGCATGGCGCAGGCGGCGATGCTTGCCGGCCTTTCATACGGCAGTGAATCAGCAGGCGCGGCGCATGCAATGAGCCAGACGCTCGGCGGCATCATCCCTGTCGCTCACGGACAATGCGTCGCAGCTATGATGGGGCCGGTAATGGAATACAACTGGAAAGGCTATCCGGAAAAATTCGCCCGCATCGCCAAAGCATTCGGAATCGATACAAGCAACATGACAACCGATGAAGCGGCAAAAGCGTCCGTCAACTGGATGTATGATCTTGTAAAAGATTTAGAGGTGCCGAGTTTAGAAGAACAAGGTGTGTCTCCGGACATGATTGAACGTTTATCAAAAGAAGCTATGAAAGATCCGCAAACTTTCGGAAATCCAAGAGATTTGAATGAGAAAGCATACAACTGGATTTACAAACGCTGCTTCGACTTAACGCCGAAAACGGTATAATAAATGAACCCCGCTCCTTTACAGAGCGGGGTTTTTTAAGGATAATGTCAAGAAAAAGGCGGTGATGGCTGATGTGGAAACGCATAACAGCAAAGACGGAAGGCGTATATATAGCGGATACCGAACAACTTGTTACCAAAAAGATGGACAAGCTTCGTGCGGAATACGGCGGGTTCCCCGGTGACCTGCATTTCGGACTGACAAAAAAGGCCGGCGCGCGTGAGCCGATGTATGAAAGAGGAACAGAAATTTTTAACCGGAGACAAATTTCAATCGTGTCCATGGAGGAATGTGATGACATTGCGGAGAAGATGGGGATTTCTCATATCTTTCCCGAATGGCTCGGCGCTAACATCGCAATCAGCGGTTTTTCTGCACTGACGCCGCTTAAAGAAGGAAGCAGAATAATATTTCCAAGCGGTGCGTCTCTGTTGTGCGAGGGAGAAAATGATCCGTGCATTCAGCCGGGAGAAGTCATTCAATCCTTTTATCCGGATCAGTCAAAACTCGCCGCGGCGTTTGTGAGGCACGCGATGGGCAGAAGAGGAATTGTCTGTATTGTTGAACGCCCGGGTGATATATGCACGGGCGATGCGGTCACCATCCATTCTTATGAACCGAAACGCGCCAAGAAAAAAATCGAGAAGGTCTGACTCAGACCTTCTCGATTTTTTGTTTGATTTCTTCTATTTGATTGATGTGACGCTTTTCATGATGGCCGATAAAATCAATCCACTGGCGGATCGTCAGTTCTTGAAAAACAGGATGGGGAAGCACACGTTCTAAGTCTTCCTCGTTTAATGATGAAATAACTGCGGTCAGCTGCTGTCTTGCCGTATCTAATTCTTGTTTTGCTTCAATGACTGATATTCGGTTTTGCTCAGGTTCGAGGTGTGACGGCGCCGGCCGTTTATTTGTTCTGTCCTCTATAAACTCCATCGGTTTTTCTTCGATTTTTTTAAACGGTGCGTCTTTTGCCTGCTTTGATAAAAGGGTCTGCGCTGTTTCGTCAATTTTCTTTAAATGGTCAAGGACTTCCCGCACGCTCCACTCATCAGCCGCGGGCTTTCGGTTGAATTCCTCATCAGAGAGTCCTTTCAGTTCTTCCCAGGTCTGCTGTCTGGCTTCATTAAAAATGCTCATCCTATCTCCTCCTTTAGAGTAAACATATCATATCCGGATTGGATAATCATGTAATCAGCCTCACTTATCAGAAAATTGAAACCTTTTATCTTTACATCCGTATATAAAGTAACACTCCGACACCTCGGCCGAAAGGAGGATAGAAGATGAACATATTTCATCTGCCGCTTGAAACGGTCTATCTTTACACATTGATTATTTCGGGAAGTCTCACGCTCTTGATTCTGTTTTTTCAAGATGTGTTTCACGGCCTCTCGGAAGCCATTCCTGTTTCATTTTTAAACCCTGCATTGATTCTGTCTTTTTTAACAATCTTTTCAGCCTCAGGTTATATCGGCGAAATCGCCGCTCCGCTATCAAGTCCTGTCATTGCGTTGCTTTCATTTGTTCTTTCGGTTCTTTTGGTCAGCCTGCTTCACTTCTTCGTCCTTGTCCCGCTTTCATCAGCGGAAGAATCGCTCGCATATCGGGAGACGGATTTAAAGGGCAGAGTCGGCAGGGTCATTACTTCCGTCCCGAAAGACGGCTATGGAGAAGTGATCATAGAGGGAATAGGGGGCGCCATTTCTAAATCAGCCGTCAGCTTTGATCAAGAACAGATCAAGTACGGAACGGCCGTATTAGTGATTGACGTGAAAGACGGAGTGCTTTTTGTGACGCCGCATGAACCAATCTGATATCTAAGGGGGAACTGTTATGACTATGCCGATTATCATCGTTATCGGAATCGTATTCTTTTTACTCATCGCACTTATTGCTGTATTTATTACGAAGTACCGGACGGCGGGGCCGGACGAAGCCCTTATCGTGACCGGAAGTTATTTGGGAAATAAGAACGTCCACATTGATGAAGGCGGAAATCGTCTGAAAATCGTCCGGGGCGGGGGAACGTTCGTGCTCCCGGTATTCCAGCAGGCAGAACCTCTCAGTTTACTGTCAAGCAAACTTGATGTCTCTACACCTGAAGTCTATACAGAACAAGGCGTGCCGGTAATGGCCGACGGAACCGCCATTATTAAAATCGGAGGCTCCATCGGTGAAATCGCAACAGCAGCTGAACAATTTTTGGGGAAATCTAAGGAAGACCGTGAGCAGGAGGCGCGGGAGGTGCTGGAAGGCCATCTGCGCTCCATCCTCGGCTCTATGACCGTTGAAGAGATTTATAAAAACAGGGAAAAGTTTTCTCAGGAAGTCCAGCGGGTCGCGTCTCAGGATCTTGCTAAAATGGGGCTGATGATCGTTTCTTTTACGATTAAAGACGTCCGCGATAAAAACGGCTATCTTGAATCATTAGGTAAGCCGAGAATCGCCCAAGTCAAGCGGGATGCGGACATTGCCACGGCAGAAGCGGATAAAGAGACGAGGATTAAACGCGCGGCCGCTGATAAAGACGCAAAAAAATCAGAGCTGGAGCGGGCGACGGAAATAGCTGAAGCGGAAAAAATCAATCAGCTGAAAATGGCGGAATACAGAAGAGAGCAGGATACAGCAAAAGCCAATGCCGACCAGGCATATGATCTTGAAACAGCAAAAGCCCGCCAGCAGGTGACAGAGCAGGAAATGCAAATTAAAATTATTGAGCGGCAAAAGCAGATTGAATTGGAAGAAAAAGAAATCCTGCGCCGTGAGCGCCAATATGACTCTGAGGTGAAGAAAAAAGCCGATGCTGACCGTTACTCGGTGGAACAAGCGGCCGCGGCCGCAAAAGCGAAGCAGCTCGCCGAAGCGGATGCCGAGCAGTACAGTATCGAAGCGATGGCCAAGGCGGAAGCGGAACGCGTGAGAATTGACGGTCTTGCTAAAGCGGAGGCTGAAAAGGCGAGAGGAGAAACCGAAGCGGAAGTCATCCGCCTGAAAGGTCTCGCAGAAGCGGAAGCTAAAGAAAAAATCGCCGAAGCATTCGAAAAATACGGGCAGGCTGCAATCCTTGATATGATTGTGAAAATGCTGCCTGAATATGCGAAGCAAGTCTCAGCGCCTCTTTCCAACATTGATAAAATAACCGTCGTTGATACGGGAGGAAGCGGTGAAAACGGCGGGGCCAATAAAGTCACAGGCTACGCAACCAATTTAATGGCCGGTCTTCAGGAAAGCTTAAAAGCATCTTCCGGAATCAATGTAAAAGAGCTTATTGAGAATTTTTCAGGCAAAGGAAACATAAAACAAAGTATAAATGAACTTACAAAAGAACTGAGTGATTCAAACGAACGGCACAGCCCGGAATAAAAAAACAGCAGGCGTAAACCGCCTGCTGTTTCAGTTCGTCCGCTTAGCTTCAAGAAGCCGCGGCGCAGTCATGAATAATAAGATAAGGACAATGGCCGAAAGGATAAAAGAAGGAATCATATAAGTCGCGTTATAGACGGACGAATAAATCCATACCGGCGTGCCTTTCGGAGCATAGCTTCCGAAAAAGACAGCTCCGGAGACCACATGTGCCGCATAGCGCAGCACACTGCCGATGAAAACACCGCCTATAACATACATCGTTAAAGCGCCTCTTTTTTTATTCAATGCCGATTCCCGTACACCGGAAGCAAACAAGCCGCTGAAACCGAGGACTGCAAATGCCGCGATGTAATCAAGAAATAGCTGCACCGGGTGCTGCAAAAACAAATTGCCGATGGCGATCTGGACAATCCCTGTTAAAAAGCCTGTCGTAAGCCCGGCCTTCACTCCCCAGCGGAATGAAATCAAAAAAATCGGAATCATCATAATAGAGACCGAACCGCCTTGGGGCATCCGGAGAAACATACCTGAGACAATGTCCAGAATGACAGCCGCCCCGGTCATAATCGCTATTTCAATTAAGCGCACAAGCTGTGTTGAATGATTCATAGTTTTCCCCCTGGTCAGACAACCGTATCAAGGATAAACAAAAAAGCAGCGCGGGGAAGGATGGGAAAAGGTCCGCGCGCTGCTTACATAAACTGCAAATCATTTGGCTTTGCCACATCCCTACGCCAGCGTTAACTAACAGGTTCAAAGGGTCAGAACAAAACGTTCACTCTCAGCTTTAATGCTCCCCTTGTGGTCATCAAGTATTTAGTTCAATCTTACTATACAAGAAAATATGCCAAACCACAAGACAGCTTATCTTTCTATAGAAGAGAAACTGAAATAAGTATGAAAGAAAATAATTAATGATTTTTTTAAAAAAACTATTGTCATATTTTCAAAAGGGTGTTATATTATTAAACGTCGCTGATGAACAGCAGACAACAACGAAAAGCTTCGGAAACAACTTGAAAAAAGTTGTTGACATAAAAGGAGCTGGGTGGTAAGATAATAAAGCTGCTTCAACAAGCGGTAATGATCTTTGAAAACTAAACAAGACAAAACGTACCTGTTAATTCAAAGTTTTAAATAAATCGCACAGCGATGTGCGTAGTCAGTCAAACACTTTATCGGAGAGTTTGATCCTGGCTCAGGACGAACGCTGG
>NZ_JAWCWR010000030.1:0-411 GCF_032461585.1 Bacillus sp. IS1
GAATATTCATACAGCGGCATACCGTCAAACAAATACAAGCCGTGGTCATCTTTGCAGAAATGGCCGGGAACCCAATCCATAATAACGCCGATCTCATGCTGATGGCACTGATCGATAAAATACATCAAGTCATGCGGTTCGCCATATCTGCTCGTCGGACTGTAGTACCCCGTTGTTTGATAGCCCCATGAACGGTCAAACGGGTGCTCTGTCAACGGCATCAGCTCGATATGTGTGAATCCGTGTTCTTTAACGTAAGGAATGACTGTTTCGCTCAGTTCCCGGTATGTGAAAAAACGCCCATCCGCTTTCTTTTTCCACGAACCGACATGAAGCTCGTAGATGGAAATCGGTTTTTCATATACGTTTTTTTGTTTCTTTTTCTTTTGCCACTTTCGGTCGCCCCATGGG
>NZ_JAWCWR010000031.1:0-410 GCF_032461585.1 Bacillus sp. IS1
GCGTACCTTGGTCTTGGCCGCCACGATCATCTGGTTCTTGTGCGCCCGCGCGCTCACCTTGCCCTGCGCGGCGTGCAACGCGATGCCGCGCTCCTGGTTCGGGCTTTCACCGCTGGGCTGCACGCCGGCGGTGTACATCACCAGACCGCCGGCCACCGCCATCGTCAGCGAGCCCTGCGTCATCCAGTTCAGTGCCACGCCACTGGCCAGCGTGGTGTGGGTGCCGCTCACCCAGACCTGGTCGGCCGGGGTCAGGCTCAGCACGCCGGCCACGCCGCTGCCCAGCAGCACCGGTGCACTCCAGCCCGGTGCTTCACCTTCGCCACCGGCGATGCTGCCGGCGGCACTGCCGCTGTGGGTGGCGCGCAGCGTCTCCTGCAGCTCGGTCAGGGTGGTGTCCACCGGCAGTT
>NZ_JAWCWR010000032.1:0-406 GCF_032461585.1 Bacillus sp. IS1
AAGGTTAGGGGTTCGACTCCTCTCGGGCGCGCCATAATATTTTTAAAAATCGGGAAGTAGCTCAGCTTGGTAGAGCACATGGTTTGGGACCATGGGGTCGCAGGTTCGAATCCTGTCTTCCCGACCACTTCGGGGCCTTAGCTCAGCTGGGAGAGCGCCTGCTTTGCACGCAGGAGGTCAGCGGTTCGATCCCGCTAGGCTCCACCATTTATAAAAAAACATGTTGACTTTAAGAGAAACTTATTATATACTTAAAAAGTTGCTTGAGAAAGTGAACAAAATGATCTTTGAAAACTAAACAAGACAAAACGTACCTGTTAATTCAAAGTTTTAAATAAATCGCACAGCGATGTGCGTAGTCAGTCAAACTACTTTATCGGAGAGTTTGATCCTGGCTCAGGACGAA
>NZ_JAWCWR010000033.1:0-404 GCF_032461585.1 Bacillus sp. IS1
GCAGCAGCGTCCATTCGCGGCGCCCAGCGTTCCACGCGTTGTACTGCGGTGTGGTGCCGTCCAGCCGGAACGGTTCGGAGAGCGTCACGTCCTTGGGCAGGGGCTCGC
Organism: Bacillus sp. IS1; assembly: GCF_032461585.1. Classification (NCBI taxonomy): domain Bacteria; kingdom Bacillati; phylum Bacillota; class Bacilli; order Caryophanales; family Bacillaceae; genus Bacillus; species Bacillus sp. IS1. The sequence goes on from NZ_JAWCWR010000033.1 coordinate 109, forward strand.
CGAGCGTGAGGCGAGTGGGCACCGCCATTGCTGTGCGGGTGTCCCACAGCATGCAGTTGCGGAAGTCGGCGACCGCTTCCCAGCGCGTGCCATCATCGGCCAGGCGCAGCGTCTGGTACTCGCCGGCGGGCTGGCGGGGGGCCAGGTCGACGGTGTAGTCGGGCAGGTTCCAGCGGCCGTCGGGGGAGGGCTGCAGACGGACCTTGCCCATGTAGGCGCGGGTGTCGGGGTCGTAGGAGTGCGCGAAGCGCGGTTCGATGGGCACGTTCATGTCCTCAGTAAGCGATGCAATAGAT
>NZ_JAWCWR010000034.1:0-372 GCF_032461585.1 Bacillus sp. IS1
AACAAAAAAGGCTGTCATTTGCTCTATTTTTCATTTTTAAGCGGGATCGTTCAATATTCTTTTGGACGGTTCCTTTTTTTATATTGAGTAAAGCGGCTATTTCTTCAAAAGACATATTTTGCACAGCATGCATCATGAATATGTCTTTTTCTCTTTCTGTGAGGACGGAAAGGGCATCAGCGATTCTTTCCTTATCCCATTCACTTACTTCTCCTTCAGCTTCTTGAACGATTGCGTATTCTTCCGGCAGCGCATCAATTAAACGCGGATCAGCCAGAATTGTTCTTTTATACACATCCCTACGATCAGCACCACGGCGGGCGCCGGGTTGTCTCCCATTCTGCAGCCATTCGATTGTATATTCAAGGTCGT
>NZ_JAWCWR010000035.1:0-344 GCF_032461585.1 Bacillus sp. IS1
TAGCGCCTCTGCGGTGGACTCTCCGCGGCTCATTGAAGCTGCGGGGGTAGCCGGATTCCGGAACCAGCTAGGCGCCGGCTTTTTTGTGGCCAGGGCAGGCAACGGGCCGTCCTGGCTGCTGAAGGAGATCCGCGGCTGTTGGTCCGATCGGCACCGGCAGAAGAGCATCTGAAGGGGAAAACGCCCCGCGTTTACGGGGCGATCGGGAGTGTACCGATAGCGCCTCTGCGGTGGACTCTCCGCGGCTCATTGAAGCTGTGGGGGTAGCCGGATTCCGGAACCGGCCAGGGTAGGCTACGGGCCGCCCTGGCTGTTGAAGGTAAAAAAGAAGCTATCTTGATGAC
>NZ_JAWCWR010000036.1:0-325 GCF_032461585.1 Bacillus sp. IS1
GCTCCTAGTGCCAAGGCATCCACCGTGCGCCCTTTCTAACTTAACCGTTAAAAAGAATCACTACGTGATATCTTGCATTACTAATTGAATGTGAATTACTTCTGTTATCTAGTTTTCAAAGAACAACGCATAGGACATGCTAACACATGCGTTGCCACAGGAAGTGGCGCATTTAGCAGGTGTTCCTATGTTTTGAAGGAATGATCCTTCAAAACTAAACAAGACAGGGAACGTTCTGTTTATAAGACCCAAGGTCTTATATTCCGTTAAAATCCTTAGAAAGGAGGTGATCCAGCCGCACCTTCCGATACGGCTACCTTGTTAC
>NZ_JAWCWR010000037.1:0-286 GCF_032461585.1 Bacillus sp. IS1
TGCGGTGGACTCTCCGCGGCTCATTGAAGCTGCGGGGGTAGCCGGATTCCGGAACCAGCTAGGCGCCGGCTTTTTTGTGGCCAGGGCAGGCAACGGGCCGTCCTGGCTGCTGAAGGAGATCCGCGGCCGCCGGCCCCGATGCGGCGCCGGCAGGAGAGTATCTGAAGGCGAAAGCGCCCCGCGTTTACGGGGCGATCGGGAGTATACCGGTAGCGCCTCTGCGGTGGACTCTCCGCGGCTCATTGAAGCTGCGGGGGTAGCCGGATTCCGGAACCAGCTAGGCGCC
>NZ_JAWCWR010000038.1:0-284 GCF_032461585.1 Bacillus sp. IS1
TGCGGTGGACTCTCCGCGGCTCATTGAAGCTGCGGGGGTAGCCGGATTCCGGAACCAGCTAGGCGCCGGCTTTTTTGTGGCCAGGGCAGGCAACGGGCCGTCCTGGCTGCTGAAGGAGATCCGCGGCTGTTGGTCCGATCGGCACCGGCAGAAGAGCATCTGAAGGCGAAAGCGCCCCGCGTTTACGGGGCGATCGGGAGTATACCGGTAGCGCCTCTGCGGTGGACTCTCCGCGGCTCATTGAAGCTGCGGGGGTAGCCGGATTCCGGAACCAGCTAGGCGCC
>NZ_JAWCWR010000039.1:0-273 GCF_032461585.1 Bacillus sp. IS1
ACTCTCAATGGTTTGGTGGCGATAGCGAAGAGGTCACACCCGTTCCCATGCCGAACACGGAAGTTAAGCTCTTCAGCGCCGATGGTAGTCGGGGGTTTCCCCCTGTGAGAGTAGGACGCCGCCAAGCCATTACACGTAAGTGTAATATATGGAGGATTAGCTCAGCTGGGAGAGCATCTGCCTTACAAGCAGAGGGTCGGCGGTTCGAGCCCGTCATCCTCCACCATATTTGCCGGCCTAGCTCAATTGGTAGAGCAACTGACTTGTAATCAG
>NZ_JAWCWR010000003.1:0-382245 GCF_032461585.1 Bacillus sp. IS1
AATTTATTGAGGAAATTAGTAAAGAAGGTTTGCTATTTACAGTAAAGTATTGCGAAGAGTTTCTAAATAGCGATCTAACTAAAGAAGAAAAGGAAGACATTATAAAGTGTAATGCAGAAATATATTTTCCGACAATTGGCTTACCGCCTATAGAATGGTTAAAAAGTGTAATAGAACAACTAAAAGAGGCTATTTAAAAGAAACACTGAAAGGCCCCCATTTTATGGAGGGTCTTTTTATATTGATACCGAAGTTTTTGGCTTTCTTATCCGGATAGAAATGCAACACCGACAGTGCGGTTTGGATCTACTTGACGGCATCACTAGCTGAACTTTTCAACAAGTTTGACCCTAAAAAGAGATACGGACCATAAATTTCGAGCCGAAAAATCAAGTTCGCCAACAACTTGCGAATTTGATAAACCGGCTTTATTAAGGGAAATTAAAAAACCCTTGCTACGCAAGGGTTTCGGCTATGATTCCGACTGGGCTCGAACCAGCGACCTCTACCCTGTCAAGGTAATGATTATCTTCTGATACGAACAGACGTTTTATTTCGAAACCTTATTTTATAAGGTTTGCTGACCAGTCTTTCTGATAAAAAATCTTCTGTTTTGGCTAAAAATGAACAAGTTGGTCCCCAATTCGTCCCCAACTGTCTCCACATAAAAATAAATTAAAAAGGCCCTGAATCCATTGAGTTAAATGTACCCTTATATACCAAGTGTTCATCTAGATAAAAGACGATAGAATAATGATTGTAAGGTTTCGAATATGTAATAGATTGACCTACATCAGGACATTGATACATCTTATCACACCATGTTTCATATATTCCGTTTGATGTAAGATCCTTCATAATTAATTTAGCATTGAATGTTGGTTCATCTTTGTTAACATTAAATGTGAAAGTTACTTTTTCTTTAGTAAGATTCACTGATTCTACGAAAGTCCACGCAGAATAAAAAAACCAGTTTTTAGGATCAACTATTATTATATCTCTAAAATTCCGTTTAGTAGACTCATCTAAAAGATTAATAAAGGTTTCTTTCTCAGCTTGGCTTCTACATACAATTCTCTTCAAAAACCTAAGATCACATTTATTAGGTATTATCAACTCTGCATGTTTATGATATTTAATATAAGATTCATTAATAGGATCGTAGTAACCTTCATGATATACAAACTCAAATGGCATTTTTCTGAAAGATTCTGCGTCGTTATAAATAGTAGTCGAATCAGAGGCCAAATTACCGTATGTAAAACTAGAATTATCCATAGCGAGCATTGATAGACTATCAAAAAGAAAAAAGACTGGCACTGGACAATGTGCTTTTAGGTCGGGATTTATTTGGCTGTGTGAGCGTATCCCTTCATTACGATACTGAGTTGGTGTTTTAGGCCTGAAATAAAATCTAACGTAATTTTTACGGTCTTTCCATGTATTTTCTATTACTGTCTTACTTGCATTATCGACTTTCATTATGCCTTTTTCTAATGCTTGATTGCGACAATAAATATATCCTTCTGTAAGGATGTTTTTTGCGTTCAATAAATCTGTGAAATGATAAACGTATTTCGGAAAACGTGTCATTTTGAGAGGTGGTAAACCAGTTTTTAATTTACCTGTAGTTAACTCATCTATTACTTGTTTAAATTCATATTTATTTTTTGTCCCTTGGTTCAACTGTGGTTTCCCCCTCCTTATTTTGAAAACCAGTGTTCATTTTGTAAGGTACTACTCTTATTCCATTTACAAAATCTTCATCGTCATTAAACTTATACGCAATTTCGACTGGCTCTATATAATCCAATCTATTTAATAAATTTAAAACTAAACCACCATATTCATGCAAACCTTCAGGTAAATCTTTTTTTGTGCAAAAACCAACTTTTCTAAGTAATCTCCATAGTTCTTTAAGTTGGTATAGAGAAAGAACATGTCTATTATCATTATTTTCAAAAAGAATACATGGTGATTTTTCTAACTGATCGAATTCATCAATTACATTAATTTCCTCAAGGTAAATTCGCCAGTTCTCACCTTTAACTGTTAGATTGGATTCAAAATTGATACTGTATTGTAAGTCTTCCCAGACTTCATTGAAGCTTAAAAATTTTGGCATTGCCTTCAACCAATTTTTTGTAGCCAATATTTCTTTATGCTCAGGTTTTGACTTTTTACTGTCAGTAAGATGAATATATACCTCTATCGGCAAAGGTCTTAAATAATGCTCCATAAGTGGTTGAACTTGTGTTTCCCAATCAAGACCTCCATTGCCGCATCCTAATAATGGAAATGAAATTGATGTTATACCCTTTTCTTCATAAGTAGCAACAAACTTTTTCAATCCAGCTTCTATATATTCAAGTTTCGATGGCGAACGCCAATGTTTTTTTGTTGGAAAATTTAATATCCATTTATGATCAGATTTGTATATCCAAAGTTTACCTATGTCTAGGGCTTTATTTTCGCAAAAAATTTGATATTGTTCAAACATTTCGGGGTAAATTTGTTTAAATTGTTTAGCTATCCCTTTCCCCATCACCCCAACAGTGTTTACCGTATTAACCAAAACTTGGGCTGGGCTTTCAAAAATATTCTGCTTTACGTAAGTAATCAATTTACAACACACCTTTAGTGGAAACTATATATAGACTATTCATTACAATTATTATTAGACCTTAAACATATAACTTTTATTTAACCTCAAACGGGCGAAATTTCTTGTTAGCTTCAAGCTCTTTTTTTAAATTTTCAACATCTTGTCGTAAAAATAAACTTGACGTACCTACTTTTTTGACCATCGCGATTCTTCCGTCTTTAATTAGTTTACTCATTCGCTGCTTATTTACATCTAAAATCTTTGCCACTTCAGGAGTACTTAAGATTTCCCTTACTACAAAATCCTCAACGTCCTGACGACACTTTAAATGGTACTCCATATTTTCCCCATCCCATTTATTAATTCTCAATACAGTTCATTCGATAAGGTCAATATATGACACGTTCATCTTTTGAGCTACAATAACTGTTAATCTGGAAGAAAAAATGTTTGTTTCTCTTTAGAATTTCAAGTCATCAATAAAGAATATGAATTCATTTTTCTTAACATTAGTCTTATGATATAATTTCATTATAGTTGATGTATAGACCAAGGTCTATACATTTTCAAAAATAAACTCTACTCTTAAGTGCACTCCTAATAAAAATGTTCAATAACGATTTTTTTCATTACGATCTTAGATAAAATCCTACCTCCTACTTAATAATTCACTATAAAACAAAAATAGGAAAAATGACACAAATCAAATTACCATTTTTGTCTTTGAATCACTCAGTAATATTTTTCTTTATTCTTCCATAATAATATCTTGTTGAAGTATTTCGTATGAAAGGATATGGTCATGAAAGTTTTCGAAGCAACCACCCTCCTCGCCGCTGCCAAACAGCGCGCGGGTGAATACAAAAAACTGCGCGGCCAGATGGTTAATCTAAAAAAAGCGTTTCAAGGTATGGCTGATTTTGGTGACAATGATTTCTCAGGCCGGGGCGCAAATAACATCAAAGCTTTTTTCAAGGACCACGCCGGCGTCACAGACAGCTGGCTTGATCTGATCGATATGAAAATCGCATTTCTCACAAGCCTTCCCGGCAAGGTCGAAGACGCCGGACTTTCCAATTCGCATGTGGAGGAATCATTTCTGGAGCACGAGCTCACCCACGCTCTCAGTAAATCAAAGGCGATTATGGAAGAGCAGAAAAAGGACATGCGCTCCATCCTCGGAGAGATCGAAGACATCATCTCGCTCGAATTGTTTTCAACCGAAAGCACGGATCAGAAGCTTTCTTCAGCTGACAAAAAAAGAAGCGAAACGATACATAAGCTCGGCAAGCTTGATCACGATCTAACGAAAGAATACGCAGAAACCGAAGCAAACGAACAGTTCATCCAAGCCGACTTTCAGCAGCTCCAAAACGCCACGGGCAAAGGAAAAAGCGCCACGCCGCTTCACTACAACGCCAAGGCGTACCGTGAAAGCGACATCCATAAGAAGAAAGGCGAGATTGCAAGACATTCGGATGCTTATTTGACGATTAAAAAGGAAGAAGCGAAAGAGCGAGAAATCAAGGATCTGAAGAAAAAGCTGGCTGATGGTGTAACCGACCCGGATGAATACTTAGAAATCGCCAAAAAGGTTGGCTATGAGAATCTCACCCCTGAACAGCTTGAATTTGTTTCATTTCTGGAACAGCGTAAAGCTTTCATGGATAACGGAAAAGAAGCATTGCAAATCATAGGTGATGGCGCCAAAGGTCTGCTTGTTGGTGTATACGATCTTGCCAAGGATACCGGTGAAGGAGCACTTCAACTCGGACGGAATATAGGTTGGACAATTGACAACTTAAACAAAGACCCTCAAAAAGTTCTGGATACTGTTCTGGAATACGACTATCTAGGTGTCTTTCAAAGTATGGTTGACACATTGAAGGATGATTGGGATAAAAAGATGATTCACGGGGATGCATATACACGGATGCACTATGTTACTTACTTGGGCGGAAGTCTTCTGTTATTGAAAGGCGGAAAGTCCTCTGTCTCAACAGGCTCAAAAGATCTTGCTAAAGCTGGTGGCAAAATTAAAAAAGGCGGAAAGTCTGTAAAACAGTTTTACAAATCTCCTGTCAATCGGTATACTCCTGCATTAGAAGGAATCCTTCAAGATGCTGAGAATACTATTAATGTGAAGAATACACCACTCCTAAAAAGAATAGCCGATTCCACTAAAGATAGTGTACTCTTTAAATCAATCAATGGTAAGTCATCAAAAAACAAGACAGTTAAAAAAGGCCTTTCCAAAAAATCAAGAGAAGTTGCGCTTCCAAAGGTAGACACATATGAACAAGCTAGAAATGAGGCGCTAAATCTAATTGGTGATTTAGGAATAGATTCAAAACCTTTTATAGGTACTTTATCTAAAAGCGCAGGCTTTGGTAAAGTTACTGGCCGAATGTCTGGAGATAATAAAGTCCTTTGGAGATTAGATTATGACCCCGAAAAGGGACCTCATATAAATGTTGAGGATTATAGAAATGGAAAAGGAGATAAGGCAAAGAAATATTATATACCTTTTAACGGAAACGAAGATACTTATAAATCCCTTTTAAAACATTTAAATAAATAGGAAGTGTTAATATGACCTTATACGAAGAATGTCTAGAAGCTCTTGGAGATAACAAAGAAGTCCTCACTATTTCTGAGACACGTAAATATCATGAGCAACTTGGCGAAAGTTTCCCCTTCACATCATGGGGAAGAATTAAATGGGATGAAGTAACTTATCACAGATCTATTGATTACGCTGAAGATATTGATGAATGGTTAGTTGAGAATAAAATAGATAATAAAACTGTTATTCTCCTTTGGGCTTACGGTGATTATCCAGCTGTAAAAACCAGCTTAGACAACGCCTTAAACGTAATTGATGATGTAACTGCTGTAGGTTCAGATACCTTCATGTTCAGCGAATCTGGTTATGTTATTGAATTTTTCCATGATGGAGATGTAACAATAGGAAAAGCAATATGAAAATATTAGCCCTTTTTAGTTAAGAGAATCAATATGAATTTAGAGAAAAAAATGAAAGATATATTAATTAAAAGAAAAAAACTTAATCTTAATGATGACTATGGCATTCAAAAAAGTTGGGATGAAATAATTGAAGTGCTCTCAGAAAACGAAGAAAATACAATCAGCTATCTAGAAAATTGTAATAAAAGCAGATTTATATTGGGTCAGTGAGGTATTTGAAGATTTAGCTGAAAGTTTGCAAAGTAAAGAACTTATTGATTGTTTAAGAAAATTAGATGAAAAATACCCTGGCCTAGAAATGACAAATGATATTGATATAGCAGAAAGTTATATAGAATAATATACTTACCACCTCTTATATTTGAAGATAACGATTCTTGGTGGTGGTAAGCAATGATTGAAATTAAAGTTTCTGATCCTGTATTTAGATTTCTCGGTGGACATTTTCACCAAGATATAGAGTCTCCGGAAAATGCACTTGATGAATATTTAAATGAAGCATCACAAAAACTAAAAGAAAGAGATTTAATAGCACTAACTGAGTTTGTAAATAGTGATTATTCAGAAGAAGACAAGAATGAATTTATAGAGGAAGCAGCGGATGGTATATACTTTCCTGAAGATGATATAACTCCATTAGAATGGCTTAAGCAAGTCACTGAACAAATTAAAAAACACCTTAAAACAACATAGTTAGAAAAAGAGCCCTCTTATAAGAAGGGCTTCTTTTATAATTTCAATTTCACTTCTAGCTTCGCTTTCGTTTTTAGTCCGTAAATGCCGTATGTCTTCAAAACAAACATGGACTGAATCGTTCGACCGCATTTTTGATGACAGATAAATTGAAGTGGTATAAACTGCAGAAAAAGAGGGTAATAAAAAAAACCATAATAATGGACTTAATTTATATTCTTCTAATCTCATTTTATGGGATTTTCCCCATCTCTCTGATGAACAAAAAGTCGCTAAACCATATCGGCTGTATTAGATGTAGAGATGTATATTAATAAAGATGGCTCAATAGCTACTGCATATCCTTTATATAAAAAACCAAGGGAATGATTGATTTTATTATGAAATATTCATTTGAATGTAAAAGAGCCCGTTTAGGGTACTTACGAGTAGTTCTCCCCGCAGAGTTAGAATACTTTTCTGATTTCATTGAAGACATTGTTTCGGTAGATGAAGCTGATGAATACTTGAAAATGATTCAAGATGTATTGGATGGTTCTTCTGAAGAATATGAGATTCAACTAAATACAACCATTGCATATATAAAAGAAGATCAAACAGTCATAGAACACCTTTATACAGAAAATGAAAACGATAGAAGCTCCATGGAAACAGAAAAATTCAAAAAACTTATACTCGACTGGAGAGACAAGATCCCCCAAAGGTATAAGAGTGATGATTGAAACTTTAGGTCCCTTGAAATTCAAGGGACCTTTTACTTTAATACCGCTCCAAGTTTCACTTTGTTTTCGATCCACAGTTACTATCTGAAGAACTCATTAGGAACCGTCTGACCAATTTTTTGGTTTTCAGTGCATAATAGCTATCAATACCATATCCTTGCCCTTCTTACTGGAATAATGTAAGCCTCTAGAGCTGTTTCAATAAAAAGTAAAAAACCCTTGCTACGCAAGGGTTTTGGCTATGATTCCGACTGGGCTCGAACCAGCGACCTCTACCCTGTCAAGGTAGTGATTAGCTTCTGATACGAACAGATGTTTTATTTTGAAACCTTATTTTATAAGGTTTGCTGACCAGTCTTTCTGATAAAAAATCTTCTGTTTTGGCTAAAAATGAACAAGTTGGTCCCCAATTCGTCCCCAACTGTCCCCAAATCAGATTTATTGACAACAGAACTAACGTTCGTATATCATCTTTGCAGGAGTTGAATTGCAATGACCGATTTTGAACGGAAAGTGTATCGGATTATTTTTAATATGACTCGCTTCGGGAAAAATCCCTCCATGGAACAATTGAAAAGGAAAACCGGGAAAGATGAGCAGACGATACGTGCTGCTGTGAAAAATTTGATGAGGCAACGCATTTTGAAGTGGGATAAGAAAAAAGAGAAGTGGATGTTTTGACTCATTACAATAAAGTTAAACAAAGGATTTAAAAGGGGTTACATGGTTTATTGCACTTGATGCTCTTTTAACAGTTGATAGTGTTCATAGGTGAATTGAAATAATCTAAAAAGAGGAAACTGCAAAAAAAGCTCACCATAATAATGGCGAGCTTTAATCAATTAGAAGCGTTTCTGCATGATCATAAGAAATTATCTGAAGTTCGTCTGTTTCTTTCCAAGCGTTTTCCTCATGTGAAAAATCACTTATATCTCCAGAGCCGTAATCAATAAAGAATTTATCTACTTTTTGCAATATCTCAAATTCATGTTCATCAAAGATACTCTCATTGAAGTTCTCTAAAGATTTAATTTGGTTTGCAACATAATTACCTTGCATTTCGTACTGTATTTTAATAAGCTTATTTTTTTCTAACGTTGATAATAGCAATTCATAATCTTTAGGTACTGGTCCAAATTTAAAACGAACGTAGGGCATCCCTGTTATGGATAAAGTGTTTTGCTTGAAATTTAGAAAATCTGAATAAAATAATAACTTCATTAGTTTGGTTTTCTGTACTCCGAGTTGAGCAAAGTACAAAACCATATTTATTAATTTCTCTATATTAAAAGGACTATAACCTGAGTCAATTGTTTTTTCGTGTATTTTATAATTCATTTGAATAGTATCCAACAGGCTCTGCTCTACTTCGCGTTGCTCTACACAACTGAGTTTACTCTTTATTTTCTCTTGCTCTTTATCATTAAATTTGTACATTCTTTGCTTAAAAAAATCATCTAATTTCTCTGGATTTTTGTTTAGTTGCAAGTATATATTCATATGTGATGAATCAGGAATATACTTACCTGATTCATACCGTACTATTGTAGACTTACTCCATCCTAAAATCCGAGAAAATAAATCCATAGACAAACCATATTGATTTCTAATATTTTTTATCTCATCAAGAGGCAGACCAACTCGCTCTGTATAAAGCTTAACCAACATATTCATTGTTTCATTATCTAAAGTTTCATTGTATAAATCTTCATTACACGTTTTGCATTGCAAAACTCTCTCTGTAAGATCGAATGTCTCACCTTTGAAAGTATACTTAGTGGGACGTTCTACAATTATGGTTTCAACATCTTTATCACAGACATCACAATATTGAATTTTTGTCTTCACCATAGTGTCCTCCATTGTCAAATCTCCCTGTTTTTCATCATTTACCCAATTGTTGCACTTACCAATCCTTATGAAAGGATAAACAGACACATCCACGACGCTTATGAATTTTCATTTTGATGTATACTTGATCACCGTTTACAACTTTTTTGAACACCCAGATTACTTTTCCCTCATGCTTACGGTCAACATCAATAATCGGTCCGTCTACATAATGACTTGGTGTTAAAGTTAAGGTTTCATTCCAGACCTGACTAACTGTTGTCAGTCCAATATCCAATAGCGCTTCTTTCCACTTAACCTTTTTTCCTGATGGATGATTATAAGTTCGTGGTATGAAATCTCTTTTGCCGCTGGAGATTAGTCGTTTAGCTTCTTTCAAAAAGGATTTTGAATCTTTATTATGCAGAAGCTTTCTCCCCCAGTGACATTTGTTATTTTATTTATTTTATAATATTGAATATATAAAGGGTATATACCGAGTATATACAATACCGGTATCAATTGATACCGTTTTGACACGAAAATATTCCTGACAGGAATATTTTTTGTCGACACCTTTCGACATTTGGAAGAGATTACAATGGAGAACAACTTAAATTATAAACTTTCTAAGAATAAATGGAAATAACTTAGTGAAAATTCTCCATAATCTTTATAATCTCTATTATTAGGTAGCAAACGTATTACAAATTTAATCAGAAAATTCCTTCTCATTTCAAGAAAAGCTTCGCTCATCATAAAGCCAGTACTCTTACAACCGACTTTAAGTTTTCCCCCTTAACTCTGACACATTTCATACAAGATAGGAACAAAGATACAGGTCAAATTATTCATTTTTCCTCTTTGGATCGCACATTAATCTTTTTCTTCATTCTTCCATGGTAATATCTTGTTGAAGCTTTTTAAAAGAAAGGATATGGTCATGAAAGTTTTTGAAGCAAACAGCTTGTTGACCGCTGCCAAACAGCGTGCGAGTGAATACAAAGAACTGCGCGGCCAGATGGTCAATCTAAAAAAAGCGTTTCAAGGTATGGCTGACCTCGGTGACAGCGACTTTTCAGGCCGGGGCGCCGACAACATCAAAGCCTTTTTCCAGGACCACGCCGGCGTCACAGACAGCTGGCTTGATCTGATCGACATGAAAATCGCATTTCTCACAAGTCTTCCCGGCAAGGTCGAAGATGCCGGACTTTCCAATTCGCATGTGGAGGAATCATTTCTGGAGCAAGAGCTCACCCACGCCCTCAGTAAATCAAAGGCGATTATGGAAGAGCAGAAAAAAGACATGCGCTCCATCCTCGGTGAGATCGAAGACATCATCTCGCTCGAATTGTTTTCAACCGAAAACACGGATCAGAAGCTCTCTTCAGCAGACAAAAAAAGAAGCGAAACAATACATAAGCTCGGCAAGCTCGATCACGATCTAATGAATGAATACGCAGAAACCGAAGCGAACGAACAGTTCATCCAAGCTGACTTCCAGCAGCTTCAAAATGCCACGGGCAAAGGAAAAAGCGCCATGCCGCTTCACTACAACGCCAAAGCGTACCGTGAAAGCGACATCCATAAGAAAAAAGGCGATATCGCAAGACATTCGGATGCTTATTTGACGATTAAAAAGGAAGAAGCGAAAGAGCGCGAAATCAAGGACCTGAAGAAAAAGCTGGCTGATGGCGTAACCGACCCGGATGAATACTTAGAAATCGCCAAAAAGGTTGGCTATGAGAATCTTACCCCTGAACAGCTTGAATTTGTTTCATTTCTGGAACAGCGTAAAGCTTTCATAGATAACGGAAAAGAAGCATTGCAAATCATAGGTGATGGCGCCAAAGGTCTGCTTGTTGGTGTATACGATCTTGCCAAGGATACCGGTGAAGGAGCACTTCAACTCGGACGGAATATCGGTTGGACAATTGACAACTTAAACAAAGATCCTCAAAAAGTTCTGGATACTGTTCTGGAATACGATTATCTAGGTGTCTATCAAAGTATGGTTGACACATTGAAGGATGATTGGGATAAAAAGATGATTCACGGGGATGCATATACACGGATGCACTATGTTACTTACTTGGGCGGAAGTCTTCTGTTATTGAAAGGCGGAAAGTCCTCTGTCTCAACAGGTTCAAAAGATCTTGCTAAAGTTGGGAAGGCGGCTAGCGAAAAGATTAAAAATGGCAATCCATCTGTCAAGCCTTATGCCAATAGATATACCCCGGCATTAGAAGGGATTTTACAAGACGCCGGGAATACTATTAATGTTAAAAATACGCCGCTTTTAAAGAGATTAGTTCAATCAAAGGATGATTTGTTTACTAAAGCCGCACCTTATACTTACAGAGATGAATACGGAAACCTCAAAACAGTTAACTTAAAAATGGGCCATCTTAAAAACCAAAAACATCCTAAAACTGGAGTTCCATATAATAAAGACGGTTTCCCAATTTTCAAAGCAAAATTTGATACGAAGATTGATTCTAAACTTTATAAGGAAAGCGATTATTTACAATTTAAAGATGCAACCTTAAAATTAAAAGAAGAAATTGAAAGAGATCCTTTACTTAGAAATCAATTCAATGACCTTCAAATCGAAATGATAAAAGCTGGTGAAACACCAGACGGATATACTTGGCATCATCACCAAGATTCAGGGAGAATGCAATTAGTTGACCAAAAGGTGCATCGGCAAACAGGCCATACAGGAGGTCGGCACCTTTGGGGTGGTGGAAGTAAGAACAGATAGGAGTTGGTCAATATGACAGAGTGGAGATTTGCCGAAGAACCCATCGGGGAAACAACTGTTAAAAAAATCGAAAAGGCTTTAGATATTAAGTTTCCAAACGACTACATTTCAACTATATTAAACAACAATGGAGCACGCCCAAGTAAAAAGATTTTTGACTATGAAAATACAAAAGGCGCGGTTTTTAATCGATTACATGGCCTAACTGAGGATAGTTCAAGTTTTATTTTAGAGATCTTAGAAGATTATCAGGATGGAAGAATGCTTTCAGGGATAGTCCCTTTCGCCTCTGATCCTTTCGGTAATGAAATCTGTTTCGATTATCGTCAGAATAAAGAGAATCCCACCGTGGTATTCTGGGATCATGAAATTGCATATGAAGATCCTGATGGGGCTTTGAGTCATATATGTGATTCATTTACCGAGTTGATTAATAAACTATACGAGGAATGAACGGATAAAGAAAACGACCAAAAATAAATAAGCTCATTGCCCTTCCTCTTTGTGGAAAAGGGCTCTTTTTTATTTCAATAACTTATTGTTTCACTTTTGTTTCGGGCCGCTCAGGATTTTAGGAGTAAGCCCATGTATAAGCTGGAACCTTCTCACTGCATCCCTTGAAGGATTTAAAAGGGGATATTAATTTAATTGACCTGCCTAGTGTACTTGACGTTAATTTGAAATAAGATCAAGTGAAAATTTCTCCCAAGAATTTGTCCAAATAATGTTATAATGGAGAAAAAAGAAGGGTAAGCAAATTATGGGAGATATTGTTTCAGCTTTTTTGGACAAGAGTCCACCTTGGTTTTTTATCATTTCTAGTTTTATTCTTATTGTCATACTCCTAATTATTGGTTTTTTTGTATATGTTGCTGTAAAACGATTTGCTGATAACGCAAATAAAGAAAATAAGATTATCAAACTTTTAGAAGAAAGAGAAACACTTAAAAATGAAAATCTGCACAATAAACTACTAACAGAACAACTAACAGTCGTTATCTCCAATGCTAAAACCTTTGTCGATTTGTTAGTATTAATACAAAAAAACCGATCAGGTTCAACTGGTGATGCTGTACTAGATGCCATCAATACAATTTTGGAGGGACTTACCGCTGTCATTAAAACTGACATTGGCGAAATGCACAGGTGTGGTTTTTGGATAAGTGATGACACAGGTCTTAGGTTACTTTGTGGAAGTTCGGGCTTTCCTCTTGATTATCCCGGTAATAGAGTTTTAGATATAAATAATTCTATAGCTGGACGATGTTTTAGAAAATCAGAATCAATAAATATTGCTGATGTAACTAAAGATGTTGACTGGAAAGACTCAGATTCTTCAAACACATATAGTTCACTAATATGTATTCCAATAAGTGAATGGGGAGTCGTTACCATTGACGCAAAAAGAGAAATGAGTAATAATACGTTACAAATAGGACAACTTTATTGTTCTATTATAAGTGGCATTTTAGGTGAATATTACGAACTTGTACAGGATGAAGATATTCGCGAGCAAAACCCGGACAGAGATTTCGATGATTTTGTTGATGAAGTTGCTGCTAATGTTGAATCTTAGCCTAAGGAGTTGATGAGATTGAACAGCAAATATACACTCCAAAAAACAGCAATAAAAAAGCTATTTAATGACAACAAAATTTCAAAAGAAGAGTTGGAACAGATATTAGCGAGACTTGAAAAAGAAGCAAACTTCATAGATAAACAAAAGAACAAACGAAAAGAATTAGTCAAAAAAGCTCGATATAGAATATTCGAACATGTTTAAAAACCCCTTCCACATAGGAAGGGGTTTTATTCTTATTGCTGTTTTAATAATGCTTTCAGTTTTGCCTTTGTTTTTGGTCCATAAATGCCATCAGGAGTTAGTCCATTCATCAGCTGGAACCGTCTTACGGCATCGGCTGTTTTCGGTCCATAATAGCTATCAATCCCAAAGTTTTTGGCTTTCTTATCTGGATAGAAATGCAATGCCGCCAGTGCTGTTTGAATCTGTTTAACAGCATCGCTGTGCATTAATGGACTTTTCACTTTGAAAATGCCAGAAGGTAGATTAAAAGATGTTTTCTTTTTGCTTGAGCTTGATTTTTTCACCGTTTTGGATGAAGTTGTTTTCTTGCTTGATGTTTTGCTGCCAAGCGCTTTTAATTCAGCATCAATCGCTGCTTTGACTTCATTCCAGCGTCCCTCTGCTAAAATACGGTGCGGGCAATACTTTCCGCTCCAGTCTTGATGCTTCCTTACACGATCAATGCCCCACCCGTATTCTTTAAGAAGCTGCGCCACAAATTTGATAGCCAGTGCCTCCGCTGCTTGGTATCGCGCTCCGCCTGACTTGCTGTAGCAGATTTCTACACCGATAGACTTACGGTTCCCGGTTCCGTTTGTACCGTCGCCAGAATGCCAAGCGTTCCGGTCCAGCGGAATCCCCTGAATTACTTCTTTATCATCTACAGCAAAATGATAGCTTGTCGATTCGCTGTTTCCCGTCATATAACTGATTTCATTGGCGGCTGATGCGTCGTTTGCTGTGTTATGGATGGTGATATACTCCGGCGTCATTGGATTCGGGCATTTCAGTGCGTAATTTTCACTTGGAACTAATCTTTTTTTGACTGCAATTGTCATGAAAAATCTCTCCTATTCTGTTTTTGAATTAAAAAAACAGCAGCCGGATTAACCAGCTGCCTGTTCGTCTTTTTCTTTTGTCTGATCGTTGTCGCTTTCAATTACGTGAAGCCGGTCAGTGATGACGGCCGGAATTTTAACGCCGATCTGTGCCAAATTTTCCGTGATGGACAGGCCCTCATTTGCGATATAAAAAAGAACGGTTCCAAAGGTCAGAACACCGTTCAAATTTGTTATCGTATCAATAATGTTTGCGACGATGACCACCATAAAACTGAGCATCTTCCGCACATACCCAAACCACGCGCTGCGGCTCCGCAGCTGCTTCATTTTCCACGCTTTGATAATGCCGGTGATGACATCCAAGATGCTGAGGATCAGAAGCAAGTCAAGGTATTTCACCTCCCCGAAAAGATATGTTCTTGCGATCTGTAAGCTTTCAAAATTCATCCACACATGTATTCCCTCCATTTTGATCACCTCCTTCGAGGCAAAATAAAAACACCTATTCAGTTACAGGTGCTGGTTCACTATTATTTTCTTTCGACGCTGCTGTCGCGTTTAATTGCTTTTCGAGTTCCTCGCGTTTATTATCTGCAAACGTGTATAGCGCTTTATATTCGGCCAGCTCATTATTCTTCAGATTCAATTCCTGCTGTAGGGAAGCAGCTTTATATGCTGCAATTTGTAACTGGTCCTGAAGTTGCTCTTTTGTCATTTCTTGCATTCCTTTCACTCCTTACTCTTGATCGGGATACGCATTACCGCGTTCGCTTTCTGTAATTTCATCATATTCCGCTTGTGTGATGCGGCCTTTCTCAACGGCTTTTCTCATTTCAATGGTCAAAACAGTTCCATTTTTCCAGCAATCCTCAAAAAACCCGAAAAGAGCACTTCGGTTCTCCAATGGGCTCCCCCCGTTTCCTTTTATTGATTCATTAAGAGATTGCAAACCCTCTGAAGGTCAAGGACTTGTTCCTGCAACTTTTCCTCTGTAGTCTTTTCCTTTTCTCTATCTTTTGCTTCAATATTTAATACCACGGGCTCAAGCTTCATCTTTGTCACCCTCCTTATTTTGAACGTAGATTGTTATAAGCCCCTCTCGGTTGCCTTGTGGATCAACGACAATTTGAACTGGAATCATAATAAGCTTTTTGCTCCCACTGTACCCTTGATAATAACCGTCAGGCTCTACATAGGTTTTTGTAAGCAAATAGCTTATTTCATCCGACTTTATATCATGAAGAACATATAATTGATACGCTACTTTTGTTGTATCGTCCGGCTGCAGATCGAACGAAACAGCCTCCATGGGATATGTCTTGTCTCCTTTTTTTATAGAGCCGGCAGTTATATCAATTCCCGTGCTGGTTTCTTCTATTTCAATGCCATCCGCATAATAAAGACTCATGTTAAAATCCCTTTTTTCAATCATAAAAATTACTCCCTTATTGTGATTCGTAAAAAATAACTATTTGAACCTTTATCGTTTTTCCCGCAACTCCGGCAGTAGTCCCGGTCCCTCTCACTCCAATATCAACAGAACTAGCGCTTATATTTTCTAATCCTACCGTAACCGCATTAGAATATGCGCCAATCGCTGTACCTACCGCCGCAAAAACGTTCTCAGGCGCATAATCAAAACTATCAACAAAAGGAATGCGATTGTAGCGTGCGTACGCAGTTGCCCCTCCGTCAGGCGGCAGTTTAATGTCCCAAGTAAAGCAGTAAACCATCAAACCGTATTGTAGGCCTCCATGCTCGTCTTCTAATTCTGTAGAAACATTGCCACCCATCAATTTGAATTCGCAATTTTTTGCATTCCCTGCTACAACTTTGGTTCCCAATGGTAGCGTTAAATCTGATGCATCAACAATCGTTTTTTGGCCTGATTTCAGTCGAATGACCCCTGGGACATCAATATCTAAATTATTCGGTTTAAAGCGATAAATAGTAGCTGATCCTTCAAAAAGGGCCTGATAACGGTTATATGTGAACGGCTCTCCTATATTTTTAGGATTGGTAGTAGCAGTAAGAAGAAAAGCGTCTTCTTCAACAGCTGCCTGTCTTTCCATTTTCATATTAAAATGGCTTATAACTTGTCCAACATCTCCTATTTCTGAATACATTGAAATAGTTGGAACCGTTTCATATGCGGTTTGCTCGCCTGCGCCACGGAGCTCTATTTTGCCATCACCAATTGAAACTGTTCTATAGATTTCATTATAGGAATCACCAGGATCAAAAAACTTTCCTTGTTCCTGCATTATTTTCCCAGAACTAACAATCAATTTGTTGTAAACATAATGAGAGTCTCTGGTGTACTGGTAAATCTTATCGCCTTCGATATAGTATTCGGCATCTTCTGATTGTGTCAGCGCCTCGAAACGGGCCCCTTTTATGGTCACCCCCTCAATCGTGATACCTTTTAACGTCCCGACATTTATTTTGTCCGCTGAAAGGTCTTTGATCTTGGCGTTTGTTATTGAACCATCAATGATGTGTACCGAATCAATTATTGCTTCTTTTAGATGTGCCTTTGCGATAGCCGCATTTTGAATAGCCGCTGTCCCGATTGCCGCCTCAGCTATTTTCGCACTTGTTATGGCTGCATTTTTTATATGAGCTGCTTCTATTACCGCCTTTTGGATGTGGTCGCCATCAATAACCCCATCAACCAGCTGAGTATCAAACGGGCTATAACCATAATCAGAAATGACATCGCCTTTGCGTACCTGTACCTTACGAATAACAAAGCTACAGGGCTCAGTGTTTCCGTTTCGATTATATCCGCCGATTCCAATTGTGTAATCAGAGCCGGTTTCCGGAGCAGTAAATTTGATATTAACCCTTATAAATTGATCAGACGGAAAAGCAGAAATATCTTTCTGTTCATTGCTGCTAATTTGTATGAAAGTACTTCCTTTTTTCAAATGAATATAATTTATGTCTGTGGTATTATTCCTCTTTATTTCAAAAGACAGTGTATATTGTTGATCTTTGACCAATGCCATTCTTTGAACATTAACAGGCGAGGACCTGTTACCACATATTCCGAAAGCTATTCTAGTTGTTCCATTGATGACTTGAGAAACAGTCATTTCGTTAAATTCTTTTTCCTCAACACTGTGGCTTGTGTCCAGGTAATCATAGAACCATTTAGATTTTAAAAGAGAGCCAGGTAAGATATTAGCATCATCAAAGTTTCTTGAAAGTTTATCAGCGTCAACGGCCAGCTGGGCCAGTTTTTCTTTTGTGATCGCACCAAAAACAATATCATCAGTCAGAATGCGCTGGGTGGTCGCGGAAAACTGATCTGTGAATTCGCTCGCTGTGCCCCGTGTGTTGATTGAGCGCAAGCGATAATACCAAACTTCATTTACTCCCGTAAAATGCTCATATCCGCCTGTTTTGCCTCTGAAAATACGATTCTCTTTTAATGGGGTGAATCCATTTACTTGTGAAGCATATACCTCATAGGCTGCAATATAACTGGACGGATCATAGTCCCATGTCAGAGCCACATTCTGAAACATTGGCTTGATCACTACATTCGTCGGAATGGGCGGCGCTTTGTCGGGGAAGCTGCCATCCGTAACCTCTCCGGCATCCGGTTTACTTTCCCAAGTGCCGCGATTTTTTTCAATTACGCTTTCAATTTGATCAATCCGGCCATCTTTTTGTAATGCTGATAAAAATTGGCCGATCTCAACGACGCAAGTATTTTCAGGGTCGGTAATATCGTATTCCATTGAAATAACGCGCTGCGATGTCTCAATTGGGATAGCGAAGTTTCGATCAATTGCGATCGTTGTATCTCCCAATTCCACATGTTCGTGTTCGTGTCCCGGCACGCTCTCGAGCAGTTGCACGGACAGTTCGTAATTGATTTCTGTCTTACATGCAGTCGTTATCAAATGATTATATGTGGCCTTTAAGAGCTCTTCCGGATCCGTTATGTCTTCATTATTGAACTGGCCTTCCCGATGGATCAACTTTCCATCTTTAAGGCGCCCCAATCTTTCTAATAAATCCGGATCGCCAACCCATTCCTGGCCTAAAGGCTTATCGACCGGGTCGCCTTTTGATTTTTTCCATTCTACTTCAGAGAAATCAATAAAACGGGAATAGCCGCCCGTTTCCTCTCCTTCCTCATCCGTAGATGCTATGGATGCCCCGTAACCCCAAAGGGCTGTCACCGGGTAACTGATAACGGTCCGCCGGATATTCGTTGTATCCTTATAACTCTCAAAGCGCTTCCCGCTGTCTTTACCGCGACGGGGAAGTATTTTTATGATTCGTTTGACGACCTTATTTCCATCAAATTCTATAGTGTCCTGAAGCTCTCCGCCCCATATATTGATCACGTCAGCGATACAATCCAACGCTGTTTTTTTATAGAAGGTAGTCGAATTCACTCCAAGCTCCGCCGTTACTTCCGCCACCCATCTTGACCGAGAAAGGACGTTGTCCAGTACAAACTGAGCAGTTTTGTTAGTTGGGCGGAAATCTTTTACAAATGTTTCGGCAAGCTCCATCATGGCAGCCTCACAGGTAACCTGGGTGTTAACCTCTCCTTCTTCGTCTGCATCATCCAATTCCTTGATGACAAACAGACGCAGTACACCGTCCTTATCTCTGAACACCACTTGATTCTCTTCAAATAAGAAGCGTGCGTCAGGATGGGAGGCGTCCGCTACAAAAGAAAAAGAAGAGCCCTTGTTCAGCTCTTCCTTGTATTTCGCATCCCAGAACGTACAGGTTTCTCGTCCGTGGCTGGACAGCACTGTCAATAATTTATCATCTGGTGAAAGTATATAAATGTCAGCCATGACCGGACCTCCTTACAAATATGCCTCATTAAATTTGATGCTGCTATTATGACTGAACTTGATTTTAACTGGCGTCCTGGGCGGCAGTAGAAACCAATCTGATTGAATTTGAAGTGCTGTCATGATTAAATTACCGCTGCAAGTGACCTTTCTTTTTGCTGAATCAATTACAAGAGTGTCACCAGCGATAAAATCGTACAGCAGCTTGATCGTTTTCGATACAGACCCATCATCATTAAGAAGAGCCACCTCATATGAAGTGGCTTTCTCTTCAAAGACGCATTCGATTGTCGGGTCTACGGCCGCATATCCCGGATTAATGATAGTCTGAATACCTGAATTAAATTCAAAATCCTTCGCCGGGCCGTATTTTTTTGGGTCAGGACAGATAAAAGTCAATGTTGCAGTCTGAAAGCCTCCCTGTTCTTCGCCTTCTGAAATGCTTTCAAAGACAGCATTATAGACTCTGTCAGGCTCATCGTGAAAAATTAACGGTTTAGGCTCTTCAGTGTGAAGAATAAAAGTCAGTTCCTCCTGCTTTTTCTTCAGCTCTTCTTCACTACGGAAGGCAAAAAGAACCTCAACGGTTATGACTCTTACAGGAATTCTTGTGTCCCGCAGGAAACCGCCGGGGCGATTCCCGATAGTGGCTGTATTCACTTCCCTCCCTGTCACGCCTCGGCCGCCCGTGGACTTTACATAAAAGAAGGGTGATATATCAATGCCATCAAATGTGATTTTCCATTGATTAGGCAGCAGTTCCTGATAATTGATCAATTAAATCTATCCCTCCTTGCGTTTGACCGTTTTTGTGCGTATGTTACAGGCTTTTCTACTCCTTGACCGACCTTCTTGCTGTCCATCTCAACAACAATCATCCTGTCAGGCAATTCAAGATTCCGGATGTCCGCGCTCAATTCTTTTCTAACCGTGCCGAGTTCGCTGCTGGAAATGGATGTGTCATATGCAAAATTCAGATCCTCCTGCTGAATAGTCATGGCATCACTGACGGCGCCCATAGCTTTCTGAACGGTGCCGATACCATTCTGAATCCCCACAGCGATACCGGCAGGAACCATGATCCCGACCTGATCCCGCATCAATCTGGATGGGGAGTGGATTTTCAATTTTTTCTTAATCGTTTTTTCAATTGTCGAGGCGATGGAATTTGCTTCTTTCGCCAGCTCGCCCTTCATATTCTTCATTCCAGAAATAATGCCGGCCATTGTATTTGACCCGATGGCTTTTCCGCTTTTCTTGAGAGAACCAAGCTGTTTTACATCCACTGTAAGCTCCCCAATTTTGCGGAGATAGTCATTTTTCAGAAGTGCCAGTTCTTTATTTGCGGCCGACCGTAATTCATTTATTTTCTTGGTCGTCGCGTTCTTCAACCCGGTTAATTCTTGGGTAGCCTGGTCACTGGCCAGCTTGTGCTTTTCTTTCCACAGACTTACATACTCATTTAGCTCCGAATCTGTCATGCGGGCTATTGCATTAATCTGATCAGCTGACCCGACACCCATTTCTTTCAATTCGTCTGTGAATGCCTTCGGTGCCCGGCTTGCTATTTTTGTGATGTCAGTGTTGAACGTTTTGATCTTGTCCAGCTGCTTTTTAAGATTTGAAGTCAGCTTGGAGCCGTTCACATTTTGACTTGAGACATCGTCAAATAGACCGATGGCGTTATAAATCGCGTCAGTTCGGTCTTGCAACTCCTTTTTATAGGCATCGTTGGCCGCCTTAATATCGGCAGTCAGTTTATCATTCACTTTTTTGAATTTTGAGAGATAAGTATTGTTTGCAGAAAGAATGCCCTTGTTAAGTTTGTCAGCCGCTTTCTTTTCGGCTTCCTTCTGCTTTCTGGCCTTATCAGTCATAGCTTTTTGAGTCTGATAGATTTCCCGTTGAACCTTTATTTGCTGGTCAGAATTCAGCTTGTTCTTCTTCTTGATTTTCTCAAGCGTTTTGATATAGGTATTCCCGCTGATTTTTCCTGTATCGTATTTTGCCTCAGCTTTCTTAATCTGATCTGATACTTTCTTGGTATACGCCAGCTTCGCCTTCGCTTCCTTGCGCTGCTGCTCTTTCAAAAGCTTCTTCTGTTTATCAGAGGCGTTTTTGGATGCCTGATATATCTCGCGCTGTATTTTTCGGTTTTGCTCGCTGGTAAGCTTGTTTTGCTTCTGAATCTTCTGCAATGTTTTGATATACGTATCCGCGCCCATTTTCTTGGTGTCATACTTCACTTCAGCGTTCTTGATTTTGTTGGATACCTTTACCTCAGCCGCCTTCTGAGCTGCTTTTGCTGCTTTTGCCGCGGCCGCTTTTACTTTGGCCTGTGACTTATCAATACCAGCCGCCATACCGGTGCCGACGTGATAACCGACCTGGTCACGCATTACCCTTGACGGAGAATGGATTCCCAGAAGTTTTTTCATGCCGTTAGGAATTGCATTTGCCATTGATTTCACTTTGCTCGCTAAAGCCCCTGCCATGCCGCTGATACCATTTATTAAGCCTTGGATGATGTTGCGGCCAATGGACTTGAGGTTGATGCCTCTAAAAAACTTCATGACACCATTCCAAATGCTGACGATACGTTCTTTTGTTGCTTGGATACGGTTTACGATTTGCGCTTTCATATAGCTGAATGCTGTAGAAGCCGCGCTTTTAATGCCGTTCCAAATGGACATTACTTTGCTTTTCACTGTATTCCATAGGCTTATTACTCTGTCTCTCGTTGCTACAATTCTATTGACGATTTGCGCCCGCATGTAGTTGAAAGCTGTGACAGCTGCACTTTTTAAAGCATTCCAGACAGATGTCACTTTGCTTTTTATCGCGTTCCACAAACTGACCATTTTGTCTCTGGTTGCAATAATCCGATTCACAATTTGTGCGCGCATATAGGTAAAAGCAGTCACTGCAGCACTTTTCAGGGCATTCCATATGGACGATACTTTACTCTTAATTGCATTCCAGATGCTGATCATTTTATCTCTCGTCGCAATGATCCTGTTAACGATCTGGGCCCGCATATACGTAAAGGCTGTGACAGCCGCCGATTTAAGACCTGACCAAATTGAGGTAATAGTGTTCTTAATGCCGTTCCATACTGAAGTCGCAGTCTTCTTAATACCGTTCCAGACATTAGAGAAGAACGACTTTAGCCCGTTCCATGTTGATGTTGCTATCGTCTTTATACCTGTCCAGACAGTAGACAACCAACTGGAAATAGCACCCCATACCGCAATTGTAGCCGATTTCACCGTGTCCCAATTCGCGATGATCAAGGCAACCAGACCGACGACAGCCGCCGTAATCCATCCGATAGGCCCCATTGCGATTACCCATGATGCCGCCATACGTGCCGCCTGTGCTGCCGCTTGTGCCGCAAGCACCACAAGTTGCCGACCGAATAAAACCATTTGCTTACCGCCTGCAACCAACAAAGATATAAAATTGCTGATCTGCGCCGCCGTCCAAGCCGCTGCCATGCGGGTTGCCTGCGCTATGGATTGCGCTGCAAGCACGGTCATTTTGGCAATGAAAAGACCCATCTGCTTAATCCCGTTTGTCAGCATTGTGATAAAAGAGGTGATCTTCATTGCTGTCCATGCGGTTGCTGTACGGGCAGCACTTGCGATTGATTGAGCAGCCATTACAGTCATATTCTTGATCCATAAACCCATTTGAACAATGCCGCGCTTCAGAGCAGAAACAAACGCTGATATTTTCATGGCTGTCCACGATGCCGCCATTTTCACAGCATTAGCTGTTGCGCTTGCTGCCATCGCTGTATACTTCGCAATGAATTGCCCCATAGTAGCTATCGCTGATTTTAATTGGCCAATCATGCCAGTCAGTTTTATACCCGCAGCTGTGGTTTTAAAGGTCCGTAGATATTCAGCTGCTTCTTTAAAATCTTTAAGACCGTTGGTAACAGCACTGACTGCTACTATCGCCGGAACAATAGCTCTTAAAGCACCGATTAATGAAATGCCCGCCGCAATGAACTTCCCGATTGCCGGGTTTGCTTCCATCGCCGCATTAGTAAATTTCAAAAACCCATTTACATTCTCCAAAATCGTTTTGCCTAGTGGAGCCATGCCAACAAGCAAGTTGATGATAGTCTTCGCGATCTGCCCCAATGTGCTCCATACTGTAGGGCCGTTGGTTTTGATATAGTCAATGAACGATTGAAATTCTTTTGTTTTCGTAACGCTGCCTGCCCACTCATTGAACCGCTTGGTCAGATCTACGAGTGATGTCATCATGTCTTGTGACATAGGAGCGAATCCAGTAAACAGCTTTGTCAGGCCGCCCGAAAAGTTTCTGATAATCTGCAACAATTTTGGGCCGTTGGTTTTTGTATACTCCACGAAAGCCTGAAATTTCTTTGAAGAACCCAAGTTCGCTGACCATTTCACCCATGATTGGGTCATTCCTTCGATGGATTTTGTCATGCTCTTTCCGGTCGGTCCGAATGCTACGATGAGATTGAAAACTGTCCGCAAGACATTCCCGGCAGATCGGCCGAATGAAGCAAACGCCTTCGGAGCTTCTTTGTTCAGATAGGAAATGAATCTCTGCATGTCCGGAGCCTTGAAAGCCTTGTCCATGCTTTTTGCCAGTCTCACGCCCTCTTTCGCCAGCCCGTCAAACATTGGAATCAGTGAGTTAAGCGCGAGTTTAAACGTATTAAGAGACATACCGAATGTTTTTAAGATCGGCTTTTGAACCATCGTACCGATGTCCCGCCAGTTGTCTCTAAAGTCTTCGAGGTTCTTTAATGCCTCTCTCTCTTCTTTTCCAAGAGATTTTTGCAGATTATTGATCTGTTTCATGATTTTAGCGCGCTCTTTCGCGCTTGTTGCATTGTCCAGCTTCTCCTGCAGCTTGGAAAGGTCTTCGGATGCTTTGAATACACCGCTTATCGAAGTAATAGCAAGGGCGCCGAATGCCGCCGCGCCTGTTCCCGCTGTTGCAAATGCACTGGTTAACCCCATTACTCCGCCGGCTGCCACCCCGAGCATAGGACCCAATGAGCCGATTACCCCGACAATACTTGCAAGGGCTGGCGAGATTGCAGGAAGTAGGGACGTTAATGCCCCGGCAATTGAATGACCGATGACCGTTGAAACTGAGTTTGTAATCTTGGCAAGCCTGTTCATTGACGTTTCAAACCGATCAATTCGAGCTTCTATACTAATCCAAACTCTTCTCGGCAGGGACGCCAGAGCAGCGCGAGCCGTTGCCACAGAGCGCATAAGCGCAGCCGTGTTTCCGTTTATGACCGTGGTAATTCTGTTTGGCAGTGAAGCCAAAGCTGAACGGACTGCCGAAACCCCGCGCATGATAGGCGACGTGGCCGCATTAAAAGTGGTAGTTACGTTATGAGATACTGATGCTATGGCTGACCGCGCAACAGCGACAGCACGCCCTAAAGGAGTGGGATTTCCGTCTATCGTCGTTGTGATTCTGTTCGCCACCGCCGATAGCCCTGCTTTAGCGCGTGCCAATGCGGAAGATAACGGCCGCACATTCCCCATTAATTGCGTGGTGACAGTTTGGGGAATCTGTCTTAATCTTTGCTTCGCCCAATTGATGGCCCGAGTTAAAGGGTCTGAATCCGCATCTAAATCAACTCGCGTGCGTTGATGTCGATGAACAAAGTTATCTATTTGTTGCGCCGCCTGCCGTACTCTTGCCTGAAAGCTGGCAATCTCGGCGTCAACCTCGACTGTGTGATGATCAGCCATCCGGCGCATTATATCGTTGACGCGATCCATACTGCGATTAAATTTTCTTGTCTGTGCTTCAACTATTGCTGTCAGTCTTTCGATCATTCCCTCACCCCATTCCTTGTCCGAATTTTGCAAAGTGGTTGCGGATTGCATCATTAAACCGCTGAACCCCTTTGGCTCGTTTGCCGAGCTCGTTTACATCTGACTTGCGCCATTTGTCGTTATCGCCAGTGATATTGCGCTCCAATTGGCGTCTGGCCTTCTTCGCATCAAACATTTTCGTTTCTTTGGGGCGCTTCTCATTCATGGCGTAACGATGAAACATGGCGTTTCTTGCCATAAGCTCCAATTCATCTATTTCTCGCAACTTGGCCCCTTTGAGCAGAAGCTTGTACTCGTTAGGAGTCCATGACATGATTAAATCCACATCATAAACCCCGAGCCAATGTGCGGAGTTCGTAATTATTTGGTCGTAGTCGATCCCGTTCTCTCTTTGTATGCCTCTTTCATCATCTTCAAGACTTCCTTGCCGTTCTCTTCGTCCTCCAGCCGTTTCGCTTCCATTTCCGGTGTTTCGTTCGGAGCCGGTTTCTTCCCTTTGTTCATCTTCTCCATCATCTTCCACCGCTGACGGATCACGCCTCTGAAAAAACCCGCTGAGTCCAATGTCGTAAATGCTTCATTGATCATCTTGTCAATTGCGTCGCCTGTTTCGTCTTCATCAATGATTTTTATGATTGCTTCCTCAATAGCCTCAGTTGATGGCTTTTCTTTCTTCAAGTAAGCAAGTGCGCAATCCCAAAAAGCAGAAAGATAGGAAGCCTCTTCGTTGAGCAAGCTCATGTAAATATTCATTGTGCCGCCTTTGCCCTTTTCGTCCGCAGTGGAATATTTTTCGTTTGCTAATCTGTCAAAAGCAAAGTCGCAACGTGATTTGTATTCTTTATCTCCGATAGTTAAGTAAGCCATTTATAAAACCTCCGATTATTGTTGTATGTTAAAAAAGAGCCCGGGAAGCCCGGACCCTATGATTCCTTTTCTGTTCGTATCGTAAAATTAGCCGATCGTTCCGATTCCCCGGCCGAGTTCACTGCCGACACGTTAAAAATGTAGGCGGTGTCCGGCTTTAGATTAGGATTCGACGTGTACGAATTCTTTGAGACAGTCGCTATTTTTGCATAAAACCTGTAAATATTGTAAGATGTCGCCCCTTTCACCGCATCCCATGAAAAACTCACCTGATTTGAAGTGGCGCTTTTCGCAGTTATATTGCGGGGAACGTTAGGGCGTAACCGCTTGTGTTTGCGTAACAATCTCAGTCATTGAGGACTCACCCGCATCGTTCACAGCAGAGACGTTGACCGTGAGTTTCGTATCGGCCGCAATTCCTGTCAAGGTGTGGGATGTGCCAGTGACAGTTGCGTCCAGCTGCTTGCTCGCTCCCCTGTATACCTTATATGAAGTTGCCCCATCTACCGCATCCCATTTCACGGTCACGCTGTCAGCTGTAGCCGTGAACGATAGATTTTGGGGCGCCTTAGGGCGTAGTTGTTTTTTTGGCATTCTCGCCAAACTGCATGAACTCTTTGGCACCGGCAGAAGATCTGATCTCGTCAATTAATTCTTGAGGCAGAGGATCAAGTTCACCTTTACGGGTCTTACCGAGAACAGGCAATGTTGTTGAAACCTCAATAAACCCATCTTGCGGTGCACTTTTTTCTAAGTTCTCGATGATTGCATGTCCATATTCAGAATCATGCTTATCGTTTTTGTTTTTATTCAGGTTTACTTTCCATACCTGAACTGTCTCTTCGTTGTCATAAGCATCTTCAATCGCCGTTTGACCCGGATCAGAGACAGCAGCATAATATGTCAGTTCGATGCTCTCAGATTTAGGGCCGTACCCAACAATTCGGCCAGACTTTGTTGATTCATCTTTTGTATCTTGTTCTTTCGTATGACTGCCTTCTGTTTGGAATGCGATAAACAGACCTTCAGTCGAAGTAGCATTCATCGGTTGAACAAAGTAAACCTCATCAATACCATTCAATAAATCTGCCATTTTGTTCATCCTCTCAATTGTTTATTGTGAAGCGCATTCTGAGAATGCCGTGACGCGTGTACCCGTCAATATCGGTGATCACCTGCATGCTGCGCATCTCAGAACGGCATAAAGAAAAGCCCTCTATTGTTAGGGGCCTGTTTGTCAATGCTTGAAGCATAAGGCTCAAAATCTCCATAGCTTCTTTTTTTCCGTTGTAACCTGACCAGCAATGCAGAACGACATTAATTTCTTCACCGCTGGATGTCTTGGTTTTAAATGGGGAAACATCATCATCCCCCATTGTCACATAAGGCTTTTCCTGATCTTTCGGGACTGCATCAAAGACGCCTGTGACGCGCCCGTTCAGCTCTTCGTCTGTTGATAACCTCTTAAATAGAGCAGCCTGCAACGGCCACAGGGCAGATCGCATGATGACAGCTCCTTTCTATCACATTTGACTGGCAAAATACCGCATGCCTTCGTCCACAGCTGGATTCCAGAACGGCTGCGCCCGCATTCCCCGGGTGACTACCCATCTATTTAGCTTGGTGTCGTAATAAACCCACGGCGTTTGCCGGCCGCCGCCTTCCTCTGCGTAAATCCCTGTTCCGTATTCCACATATACAGCATAATCGGCACCAACAGAAATAACGGCCCGTAAGCCGCCCTCTTGGTAGTCGATTTCAATTGAATTTTTCAGGTTTCCCCCGTCTATTGCGGCGGTCGGAGCATTCAGAACAGCATGGCTGTAAATCAGCTCGGCCGTGTCTGTGACCAGTTGCTTAATATCATCTATGACCCGGCTTCTGAACTCGCTTGTGGCTCCTTGCATCTGCCTGACCCATCTACCGCTCACCTCAGCCATTGCCCTTCAGCACCCCCGTAACCTGACATTTCAAATTCATAATCTCATGCATGCCGCCCTGGTCGATCGGATCTGATTTGAGAGTCAGCACCTTGTTTTCGTAGATGATCCGCATTGTCTTCTCAATATCATTGCGATACGGGAAATACACATTGCAATCAACCGGATTCTGAAGCTGTTGAGCCTGATAATATTCCCGGGACGTAATCCCACCGACAAAGGCCTCTGTTGTGAGATAATCAGTGAATTTTTCAACATAGCCCCCGCCGCCGTCCGGCACCTTTTCCATCCGCTGAAACGTGATTTCGTGGGGGAATTCCTCATAAATCATTTAACTCTCAGCCTTCGATATGGCGTAAGGTGTTTAGTGATGTACCGAGGAAATTCTGTATTGTACGAATATGACACATCCCCCATGCTTCTTCCCGAAAGTCCAGAAGGATTCATGTTATATTCTGCAGCCTTCGCAACAAAAAGCTTCACGCCAGCTGGCAAAGCCTCCGGGTCGAAAGTGTTGCTACAAAAATCACTGGCAGACTCAATCAAAATAGGGACTATTTCAGATAAATATTCGTCATGCCTATCTGTCTTAATCTCTGTCATTCGCTTTACTTGTGCGATGTCCACTGAATCACCTACTCTTCACCTAAGACAAACTTGATCAGTTCGTCTTTAGGCGCTTTAGGGTCAAAATCATATTCATTCTCTTTCAAGAAAGCAATAATCTCATCTTTGTTTACCTTCTGCAGTTGAGCCTCAGTCATATCAAGAAGATCGGCAGCTGGCTTCTTGGCCTCTTCCACTCTCTTAAAACCAATGTGAGAATAAACCACCTCAAAAGCCTTTTCAGTGCATTCAATGGTTTTGGAACCGTTAGATGCTTTCATATCATGCGCCGCCTCCTTCCAGTGCTTTTATCCGATTCTCTAAATCAGATAGTTTTGCTGTCACATCGTCACCGAGTTTTGCTAAAGTAACTGCCTTATCTCCCACATTTTTTGTTTGAACGCTCCCGGTGCCAATATTACGGTTTTGGACGGACCCATCACCGATATTGATGTTTTTCACTTCTCCGTCGCCGATCATTTCCGAAGTGATAGTTTTAGGAGCAGGAGCAGGCGCAGAACCCGATAACCCGGTAACCTTCGCGCCTTCTTTTATTTCAAGCTCGCCGCCGATCACCAATTTGTCGCCGTTATTAGTGTTATAGTTTTTAGATGTGTACCCCATAAGCTTACGCCTCCGTTGCTGGTGTAATAGCAGCAAAAGCATCATCGGTCAATGTCATGAATCCGACTTGCTGAGTTACACGGAGAGCAACCATATCACGCTCATACAAGTTGATCGGGTTTCCGTCTGCATCGACAATCGTTGTCAATGTTGCATCCTCTGAGATTTTGTATTCCATGCCTTGAGGGATTCCGTAACGTGTGTAATTCCAGTCAGCCGCAAGTAATGCCGCTTTTTCGTAATCCCATGACTTAGAATCCACATATCCGATCGGAAGGCCAAGTGCTTGCTGTGTGGCACCACCTGTCGCATCGTTGAAGATCGGAAGACCATTACCATCCTTTGTGCCGCGGAGCTTTTGACGGAATCGGCGTGTTGTTGTAAAGCCGTTTACATCTTTGTCAGCGTCTTCGACCAGAGCCATGACCCCGCTTAACTCATCATATAGATTGCCAAGTGAGTTTAACGCAATAGCGTTACCAGATTCCTTGATTTTTTCAAATACAGATACGCCTTTTCCAAACGGTGAATCTACACCGAATAACGCAGCCTGATCAAATTTGATCGCAAAGGCTTCAGCGATAGCCGGGCGCATTTGTGTGAAGAAATCTGTTACAGAGTAGCGCAAGAATTCTTTAGAAACAGGGATGATGACACCCAATTTCTTTGAAATCATTTTTGCTGTTAACCATTGGGCCTTAGATGTTTGAATTCTATCGCCCTCTCCAACCCAGTATGCCCCCGGCCCAGAAGCCAAGTACGTGAATTCTTTCTCCGGCTTAGTCATTTCTTCAAATTTTGCTAGTTTCGTGACAGCAGATTGGGTCATAAACTCTTTTAAAACTAGCGTCCCTTGTTCAGTTGGAACCTTCCCATTTACTGAGTCTTGCATTAATGCATTGTTTGGGTTAAATGTTGGCATTAAAGATAGCCCTCCTTATTTTCTAATACTTGCTTCAGCTGCAAGCGAGCTAATGTCTAAATCTTGATTTGTCGGTTCGTTGCTGCCGGACTGGACATCACGGCCATTCTCTTGAAACTTGGATTCAATAGCCTTTTGAAGTGCAGCATTGTACTTCTCTTCGAATGCTCCGAGGTTCTTCATCGTTGATTCTTCATCCTCACCGACAAAGAATCCCACTACATCTACATCTGACGGCAGTTGCTTTTCGGAAGCATAAGAAACAGCTTTGTTTAAAAGCTTTTCACGTTGCGCTGCTGTCTTTTGATCTTTCAGCTCCTTTTCGAGCTTCCTGATCCGCTTCTGCTCTTCTGTTTCTTCTGGATAAAGCTCTTTTACCTTTGCATCAACCAGAGCATCGAGGTTGTTCGCCTTCCACGTATCAAGCCCTTTTGTAAAATGAGAATCCAACCGAGGCTGAATGAGACGTTTTCCTTCTTCTGTATCTAAAAACCCATTCACCTTGTCAGCAGACACGGCAGAAAGTTCATTTAGATACGACTGTACTTCTTCGTTCTCTTTATTTTCTTCGAGAAATTTTTTCACATCTTCTAAAGTTGGCATTACGTTTCTTCCTCCTTCGCCCTCTACAGTGCGCGCCTGTTATGAGTGCATGAAAAATAAGCCTTTTAACGTCATGCTCAGGACAAAATAAAAAGCCGCTGTTTAACGGCTTCCCTTTTCCTCAATGGATTTGTACCACTCTTCATAGGTTTGGTATGGGATTGTTTGACCTGCCCCGCTGCCGCCTTCCCTCGCCCTTCTCGTATCCGGCAAGACGCCGTTTACTTTAAAAGCAATCGTACAACGGCAGTTTATGTCATCTTTCGCATTATTCATGTGCCCCGGAGCCGGGCCGACGCCGCCGTAAATTGATTTGAACAGCCCATTGCGTTCTATTGTCTTCCCGTCCAGCTTCCTGTGGCCAGATCGTGTTTTAAGATCCAGGGTAGCGTTCCACATCTTTTTAAGGTTGCTCCGTTTTGAGGCCTTCTCAGCGCTTTCCATCCTTGCCGAGACTTGTACCCGATGAGCTTCTGTTCTCGCAACGTCACGGGCTTTCCTGCGGGCAAATTCGGTTGCTCTTTCAATGCGGCGGGCGATCTTTGAATAATCCTCCCCCGCTTGTAGGCCCTGTGCGACGGAAATTTGAATCTGCCGGACATAATCATCTCGATGCCGCCTGTATATCGCTGACAAAGTCAATTCAGCTATGGGATTTAGAATGGCCTGCCGGATCACTTCAGCTGTCGGGATGCTAAAACCCAAGTTAACCACGGATTCCATTTCAAATAGATAAGCAGAACGCATATAATTCTCTAAAAACTGCTTTGCTGCTAATGCCTCAACAATAGTCAGAATGGTTTTGAAAGCCTTGTGAGATTCCTCGACCATCCTCTCCATTTCCTTGTTCAGACGATTGTATTTGTTGGCATTGGCAAAAGTAAGCTGGCCGTCCTTGCTGTACTTCGCATACAGCCGGGCAATTTGTGCATTGATCTCCTTTAAGCGAGATGCAAAAACGACATCAATCTTTTGAGCATCCTCAGTGATCATGTCGTCCAGGTACTTATCAATATCATTCTGGTTCATCTTCATCACCGCCCGCGTCTGTTTCCACATCCGTTAACGGTGGCATGTTGAGCCTGTATTCCTCTTCTTCCTCTTCCATCTTCTTCAGTTCATACTGGACATCATCAACAAACGACAGCAGAGACAGGCGGGTTTCTTCGCTTACCATTCCTTTAAGCTGTCCCGTCGTGTTTGCTTCTTCCAGTACATTTGCCGGAAGGTTTCTCTTAAATCCAAACCAAACTTTTTTATAATCTTCCGCTGCCGCTTGCCTTTTAGTGTCCCATGCGGAAAAAATCAATTTATATTGATAACGCAGAGCAGCCGTCATCTTCCGTTCCATTGTGATGCATTTGTTTTCAAGCGACATCAATTTATATTTCATCGCAACCCCTGAAACATTCCCACCAAAAGATTCATCGGAGAAATTGACCGATTTCGCAAAACGGAGAATATTCTCTTCCAACCTATCAAGATGGTTTTCTATAATGGCATCGTTTATATCCTTTGTCAGATAGCTTACGTCGTCTTTTTCGTCATACAATTCAAGGATTCCGGTCTTTTTGAGCTGATCAAGCGTCTCTTCATCCGCGCCAAGCCCTTTTAAAATTAGATAAGCCAGTCGATATTGCTCAATCTCATTCGATGCATCGGACAACGTGCGGTCATACGCATCAATTAACGAAAGAACCTTTTCGGCATCTCCCTTTAGTTCCTTGTTATTCGCTAAACCGAATAAGGGGCAGCCGTCAAAAAGATGCAAAGTTTTTTTATCAAGAGTGAAGGCCGAGCTGTCTTTCGTACTGAAATAATAAACATATTTCTGATCATAGAATTCTGCTTTAATCTTGCCGCCGTACACCGTGTAGTATCGCAAAGCGTAAGTAGGTTCATGGATGCTTCCATCAGTAATAAAGGCGCATTCCCATGGATCAATATTTTTTATACGTTCGTTTCCAGAACGGTCAACGTAAGCGAGGCGGGCACCGTAACCGCAAATAGAGGCCATTTTCCCCCACTCGCTGTCTTCATCAGCAATGTTGTTTTCCGTATTGAAACCTTCAATCAGCTGTTTCACAAGTTTTGCATTACTTGCTTCACCGCTCTCATCAAACTCATACGCAATTGGATGACCAAACAGATAGCCCACCTTTGTATCAATGATTTCAGAATCAAACGAGTTGTTTAGCCTATTGTTTACTTTGTGATCAATACGTTTTAATTTCCCTGTTTCAAAATCCTCGTATTCAATGGCTTCTCTGGATAAGATCGGAACGCCCTGAACCTCAGCCTGGTACCTATCATATAGTTTTTTCATTCTGTCATGATCCGGCTTATGCTCCTGAATGATCTTGTCAATCAATTCAGGTGTTATGCCGGACTGTTCAATCATGTCTATAAAATGATTCATCAACTCACCCCTCTCCGTCTTTTCGGTT
Source organism: Bacillus sp. IS1 (assembly GCF_032461585.1). Lineage (NCBI taxonomy): Bacteria > Bacillati > Bacillota > Bacilli > Caryophanales > Bacillaceae > Bacillus > Bacillus sp. IS1. Next base: position 32,936 of record NZ_JAWCWR010000003.1, read on the forward strand.
TATTATGCGAATACAGAGCGTACCGGAGTGAGTCCAGCACGTCGTCCCATTCCTTCACAGGATCGCCAGTCTTTTGATTCCAAACATACATAAAAATTTCCTTTTCGAAGAGAGCAACCTTATCTTTCACAATAAACAATTCATTTCGCTTAAACAGCCGCGCCACTTCTTCGATACCGGATATGACCGCCTTATCAGCGTTCAATGCACGTAGTTTCTCCCTGCGAAATCGCTGAACGTGTTCCGGCCGCGCAGTATCGCAGTAGAAATTGATGTTGCCGTATCGCTCTTTGATGTCCTTCGCTACCTTCACCCAGTAATCAATTTCCTCATGTTGCTTGGCATGTTCTTCGAGCAAATAAAAACACCCCTGGTCATCTTGTCCGATTACAACAATAGAACCCGGGTGCTCATATCCCCAGTCGACGCCCGCAAAATACTTCTTGAAATTGACGCGCCTGTTTTCCAATTCCTCAGAGCTGATATAGTGAATGTCCTTATTGAAATCCTTGTATATGACTCCTTCAGGCGCCACCCAATAACCGTGTATATCCCGATCTGTAAACATGCCACTCGGCGTCGATGCCACGATGCTCTCCACATATTCCGGATCGAGAAAATTGTTATCGAACAGCGAGAAATGAAATGACCGGATGTTCAGCCGGCCGCTTTTCAATACCTGCCCGTCTTTGTCGATATAATCCGTTTTGACGGTGTGCATCGGGTTTTCGGGGTTTGTATCCATCATGACCACAGCGCCTTTGTAGGAGCACCGGGAAATGACTTCTTTCATGAAAGAATCATGCAGGGCAGTCGCTTCATTCAGGAATGCGCCGGCTGATGTGAACCCCCGCGCTTTTTTCCATGAATCAGCATTGGCGCCGTCAAAGCAATAAACACGGTTGCCGAATATTTCAACGGCATTCGACTTGTCGAGCCTCAATTCTTTACCCAGAATCAATTCCATATCGTTCAAGACATTTCGTTTTATGGCTGCCTGAGTAGCCCCGCCGATGATGAAGGATAAACCCATGTTTTGATACTTGCTGACGTGAGCAAGGAACGTCAAAAGGAGCACGAATGTTTTTCCTGCCCTCTTTGCACCGCTACAAATTAGAATTTTGGGTTGCTCTTTAATAAAGCTGTCCCAAACTTCCTTTTGCTTTTTATTCAGTTCCATCGGCATTCACCATTTTCCTCAACATTGCGGCAATATCATTTTCTTGGGTGTTTCCGTCGCCGCCGTTAACAGCCTTCTTCGTCTTCTCGATATTCAAGCGCATTTGCTCCAATTTAAGGCGCCGCTCATCTTGCTCATGCGCCAGCTGGTCAAATTGCTTGATCAAGCTCCGGAGCTCGCCCATTGCCCGAGATTGAGCGTTCAGGAATGTTGCATGACGATCCCATGCGAATTGAAACTCCCATTCTCGCTCATCACCAAACATACCTGGCTTCTCCTTTTTCATAACTTTGGTTACATCATCCTGATCCTGCACAAACATAATGCGTTGCGCCCGTAGAATGGCTGCATATTGTATTTGAATCTGATCCCATATCATATCAGCAGGGGAACGTTCCTGAATCTCTTCCATGATTTCAAGCGTTTCTTCCGGCAGATACTTTGAAAAGAACCCATGTGATACAGCGTTTTGATTTCTTGCCGGAGCCGCCCCTCCGCTATTTCCTAATGCGTTTTTGTTGCCGGGTTGCCCGCCTATTTTTGTGTGCACACTTTTTTCAGGGGGTGCACCCTTTTTCCTTTCCCATCCATGCCGCTGCTTCCACGATTTGATCGTGTTCACTGACACCCCGTATTTTTCGGCAAGGTCCTTGTATTTCATGCCTTTGACGTAATCCTTATACGCCTGAATGTGCTTTTCAGCCATCTACATTCACCGCCGCCCCCTTCTGATTCGTGTTTGTTTTGGAAAAAATAAAAAAGAGCCCTAAGGCTCTTGATTATGATTACCCAACTATCTCAATGGAAAAAATGTGATCTACATTATACAAGGTTCCTTCAAATTCATAAAATTTGATTTTACCTTTTCTAATGTCGTCAAGATCAGCTTTAAAACGCCCTTGATGGTGTACTACCTCACCATTTATAAAAGTAATTTTATAGGTCGCCATTTTTTATCACCTCTTTCTCTATCTAAAAACAATATATCAAACATCTTCCATTTAAACTATATATTCTCTCTAAACCGCGCCCACACTCAGAGGCTGTCAGCCGCCAATTGTTTTATCTGAGATTCACTGGACCCGGTTTACAGAGAATATAAAAAAGCACCCCGCAGGATGCTTAATTTTAACCTTCTTTTGAGGCCTTTAATACACCAAGAATAGCATTGGCTTTGTCATAGCCGTCTTTTTTTAAGTCTTTAGCGTCTTCTCTTAACCTTTCAATTAAATAAATACTTTCGAGGTTTTGTTCAGCGTAAATTACACTTTTCATAGCCCAGGTTTCTAATTCTGCACCTTTAAGAATCATTTTCCCAGTCATTTCATGTTTAATCGCTGTGCCTATGACTTTCTCGCCTTCTTTAATTAATTGATCAATATCCATTGCATTCACCTCCCACCTTATTATCGGTTAAGGAGTAGGAGAAAGGAACCATTCGCAGAATTTGTCGAACGAAAGTGTCTTTCATAAATAGGTGGCAACCGTAAGACGAAAAAACACCCTTTTGACAGGGTGCAATCAACGTTTCTTTTTATAGCCTTCAATATCTTTTCTCAAGAATAGGCGATCTCTGTTCGTAGTTTTAATCGGAACCAATGTTTTATAATCCACCAGCTGCTTGAGGTTCTGCCGGCTGCATCCGATTATCTCAATGGCTTCAGATGTCGTTATGACTTCTTTATCCATAAAATCTCTCAGCTCGTCTATACTCTCAAAAATAAACTTAGCCATTTCGGAGGTTTCTCCATTTTAGGGTTATATTAATTATAGTCAATACAAACCAGATCAGTGCCAAAATCATAGTAATAATATCGAAAGTGCTGAGATCACCATAATTAAAATTAGTGAACAATATCACAAACAGAATAAAGAATAAGATCGTTGAACCATCGATTAATTTTTTCATATTTGCTCATTTCCTTCTATGTTTTTGAAAATCCAAAATATCCTCTTTCAGAAAAAGCCTGTCCCGGGGCATTTCTTTCATCGGCTCTAATTCCCCGGTCTTTACTAACTGATTCAGATACTGACGGGTGAACCCCAATATCTCAAGCGCCTCACTTGTATTGAGTATCTCTTCATTCAGAAATTTCTTGATTGCGTCACGCTCTTTAGGCTTGTACATTTTTATTCATCCTTTTTTCTCGCGATATTTCAAGTAAAGGGAAAATGCTTTCTCAATGATCGAAACAACAAATAAAATGATCAGACTAATGTCGAGAGCCGTTTTCAATGGTCCCGCTGCCACATCCTGACGGAAAAACAGCATATACGCCAGGGCGAGAAGAACAACAATATCGGTGGTGGACTGTACACTTTTCATTTTTTTGAAAGTGGCTGGCTTTCAGGTATTTTTCTTTAGTCGCCGCATTTGTTATACTTGGAGCAAGGGAGAAGCGCTACCTTCTCCCTCGGCTCAAAATCATCTGCGCTTTCTTGGACGTCTGCGTTTTTTGATTTTGGGCTTTTTTGTTTTAAGCTTTTCCCTGATGATGAGGACTTTTTCAACAACTGTGAGAGTTGTGAGGATAATCCCCAGTATCAATGCGATTTCAGCCACTTTCTTTCCCTCCTTTCTATACTTTAATTATACCTCAATACTTTACTTACGTCAAGTAATTTAGTGGGCTTTTTTCATTATTTCTCCAATAAAAAAGAGCCTATTCACGCTAAACAGAATAGGCTGTGATCTGCTCTATTTTTCATTTTCAGGCGGGAACGCTCGATGTTCTTCTGCACAGTTCCTTTTTTAATCCCCAATAACTGCGCGATTTCTTCGAATGACATGTTTTGCACAGCATGCATCATGAAAATGTCTTTTTCTCTTTCAGTAAGCACGGATAGGGCATCAGCGATTCTTTCCTTATCCCAATCACTTACCTCTCCCTCAGCCTCTTGAACGATTGCGTATTCTTCCGGGAGCGCATCAATTAAGCGCGGATCAGCAAGAATCGTCCTTTGGTATGCGTCTCTTCTGTCAGCACCTCGGCGGGCGCCGGGCTGTCTTCCGTTCTGCAGCCATTCGAGAGTGAATTCAATATCGCTGATCATGCTACTAATAATCTTTTTGTCGTTAATCTGTTCGGCCGTCAGATTGACTTCAGCTGTATCTTTGTAGAGCCGGTACATCTTTCTTGTTTCTCTTAAAGCCCGTTTGTATTCAATGATTAAATCTTGCATTCTGATTCCTCCCCTTAATTGCGCTTAAATGCGCCGCCCTTACCTCGTTTAAGAGTTTGCATGTTCGTGTTCATCATTTGTTGCCAGAAACGATCTGAGCGCTCCTGCGTGTTATTATTGGGCTTTTTCTTTTTCTGCTTCATGTCATCCCTCCGCTCAAATAAAAAACGGACACCAACCAAAGCACAGTAATTCTGTGCAATGATTAGTGTCCGCAGGCTTTCCATCTTGGACTTATTTAAGTTCTTCAAGCTCCTTAATGCTTGAGTTGATTATGTCTTTTAATCTAAAATTCATTCCGTTTAAATCTCTTAAATAAACTGAAAAAGTATCTGCATACCCACCCTGTGCTAACTTATAACTTTTCACCAATAAATCTTCTATTTGATTTTCACACAAACCTAAAATTTCTAAATATATTTGATAATTATCTACACTGAGATTTTGTCTATCTATTGATTTTATCCTGTTTAAATATATAAAAAGGTTTCTTTTAATATGTTCTTTTGACTTAAGTATATTATCTAATTCCTGTTGATCTTCTTCTTTTATATCAGAGAACTCTTCGTAGTGCATTATTCTTTCATCAATATTATAATGTCTCGCCTCTAGGGACGTATAGGATCCAACAGCTCTAATCAAAAGGTTAGTTGAATGCTCAAGGAACCTTGCTTCTTTTAAAGAGCTTTCTAATTGTGTCCTTTTATAAACCCGCCTTTCGTGTTTGATATTGTGTTGCATAATTGTTATAGCTACCAAAGCAGATATTCCAGATCCGATTAATGATCCCCACAGGCTAGGGTTTAACAGGAAATCACTAATGATATTTGTTCCTATACCTTCAGTTTTCAAAAAGAAATTTATATCAATGACTTTTCACTCCTATTTTTTACACAAATTATACAGTAAAAAGAAATTCTAATAAATTCATATTATTCTATTCTTTTTCAAATTTAGCATACTTATCAATATCTTGAAAAAACGCCGCGGCCGTGAATGCAATGATTGCGCCTATTAATGTGATGTTCGCTTTCATGTCAGGCCTATATTCGTACTGAAAATAAAACCAGAATCCTAACCCCATTAGCAGAAAAACTATTCTCAGCGCCATCGAATCCCCCTTATTTGATTTGAAATTTAGCTGATTCAAACGTTCCGATATAGTTCCTCTTGCCGGAATCAGAGTAGCAGTCAAGCTGGATGACATAGGTTCCCTTTCCGATCTTATTCCGGATCGTTTTCACGTTGAATGATTTCAGAGGCGTTGCCGTTTTGAAGCTGCCCCGCTGTACTAAATTCGTATCAGTCAGCCCGCCGCCGCTGCGCTTCTTGTATACGCCAGCCGTGTAATAAAGTGTTCTTGATCCTTTTTTCTCGGTTTTCCAGTCCACCGTTGAGGCACTGGCCGTGTAGGTCGCGGCATCCGTAAACACCCGGCCGCTGTACCCGGATTCGTTTTGCCAGCCGGACCATACTGCGGAAGCAGACGGCGCAACGGCCGCCGCTCCCGTAAGTAATGCAGCTGATAAAATGATTGATTTGAATAGTTTTTTCATTATTTTCCCCTTCCTAATTCACAAATAATTAACATCTATTTACAAGGATAATCGTTATTTTGCTCGAATTCTTACTGTGTTCCATAAAAAACCAAAGGAGTGTTTAAAATGAATTTCAAAAAGATTGCTGTGACTGCACTATCGATTCCTGTATTAGCTTTTTCAATTAGTGGTATGGCTTCAGCTAAGGAGATAACTCCTCAAAAAAATGAAATGCAAACAACTATATCTCCTGGTCCAATTAAAGCCTATTACGATACTTTTGAAGTGAGAGCTGGGGGTTCTAAACAATTAGATGCAAAATATTTAGGATCAGGATTCGCTTATCATTCAGATAATAGCGCTGTTTTCACAGTAGATACCAATGGACTTGTCCGTGGCAATAAAGCTGGAAATGCATATTTAACTATATTCAAAAATGGATCAGTATACGGTCAGTTACACGTATTTGTCTATTAATTTTCTAATAGAAGAGCATTCTAATATGCTCTTCTATTTTTCCACTTCACCACCTATGCAGCGCCCACAATGCGGGCAGCGGGCATCTGCGCGGATTTCTAAATCAAATTTGGTGTAATCGCAGTCCGGGCAATGGTATTCGATCATGACCGGGCCTCCAAACTGAACAATGATTGCTGAAAGTAACTTTGTTCAGCAGCAACCGGGTTGATCCATAACACTTCTTGGCGTTTGGCCCCGGCTTCCGCTGATACTTCTCGTATTTCTCTTTTCCAATGCCTGAGTCGTTCATCGTATATTGGATGTGCATACCCTGAGAGAAGAACAGGACCAGGGTGTTCATCCAGCGTCTCAAGCAGTTCAACATGATCTTCTATTGTCATTTCGTGTTTGTAATGCCGCTTTGTCCGCGTTTCGATGATGTAAGGCGGGTCCGCGTAAACAAGAACCTCTTTTCGCTTATACCTTTCAAGCAGCTGGACTGCGGGCTGATGTTCAATCTGAGCCTCTTTCAGTCGCTTGGCTACTAACAATACCTTTGCAGGCAGTTTACCCCACTCTTTTGCTGTGTCAGGCCCGTTACTACTGATCAAGCTCCGCCAGCCTGTCCGGTCACTTGTTTTCGCTCCTATGGCCTGCCAGCAACGAATGAGAAAACGTCGGGCGTCCTCTATTTCATCGCCTGATTCAGAATCATAGGAGGCGTAATATTCGTCTCTGGATAACGGCGTCCATTCAATTAATCTCGCAAGCTCTTCCGGATGATCCCGAATGACTTTGAATAGATTGACCACGCTGCTATCCAGATCATTGATTGTTTCGATGGTCGAGGGCTGTTTATTAAAAAACAATGCTCCGGATCCAAAGAAAGGTTCAACGTATGTTTTATGCTCGGGCATATGGCTGATGATCCAGTCTGTCATTGACCATTTACTGCCCGGATAGTGTAAAATCCGCGGAAATCCCATTCCTTAACCCCCGATCAAATTTGGAAGCACGGAGACTGCGAAGAAGAAAAGCCCCACGCATGCCCCGACCAGCCAGATATTTGTTTTATCTCGTTTAGCGATAATGGTATCGCCGATCATTTTCAGATCGTCAGAACGAGCGACAAGCGTCGGGATGTAGTCCGGGTGAACCTTTAAAAGCTCGGCCGCCTGCTCGACGGTCATTGCTTCGTCCTTCGTGGCCTTCACGTTCCGTTGCAGTTCCACTTGTAATGGCATCATTCTGCTGCACCCTCCAATTCGTTTTTGGCAACTGTTATCGCGAAACTCAGATTAGTAATGATCTTTTCTAATGCCTGTTTGTATCGTTTTCTATCCCCGCTTAGACGCTGAATGTCCTTTTGTGCCTGTCGAAATTGATGAACTGTTACTTCCTGCTGACGCTTGTTTTCCTCGATGATTTCCTGCTGCTTAACAGTCTGTTCAGCTTGCTCAATAAGCCAAGCAATTTCCTTCTGAGGAATGTATGTCAGTTTTTTCAGACGTTCAATTCTTTCTTTCATGCCCGTTCCTCCCCCGCAGGGGAAACCCCTGCTATTTGAATTTATGACCGATCTCGTAATCACAACGAGCCAGGCCGCCTTTTATTGTTTGAATGATTGTTTTACCGTGTTCCGGGGCGTCCATTAGATGAGCAGTCCCTTCAGTGCCATCTAAAACGATGATGCGGACTTTCCCCGGCTCGATGCTTTGCTGAATAGTTGTTTCATGATTTTTTATTTCTGTTGGCTTGTTCACTCTGGCCGCCCCCTGTGCTATGATAGAAGTACCAGTTCATACAAGCATCGGGGCTTCGGCTTCGGTGCTTTTTTACGTTTTACGACGGAAGCCGCATCGTTAAGCCGGCAGATGGCTTTAATTCCTCACGGTAGATGATTGGATGCTTTTCGACGTATGCCGCCAACTGCTCCGGCGTCATTTTCCACTCCTTAACTGGACCAGGCTTGTATGGATCGATTTTTTCTTGCATAGCACATAACCTCCTGAATTGATTTAGTATTCAAGCACCAAACTTTTGCCGCAAAGCGTTATGGCAGGATTTCCGTTATAATGACTTCCACTCGGGGTTCTTCACTGTAAAACTTACTGACCTTCAAATCGACTACCTGACTATCATCCTTGTATATCAAATGATTTAAAGCGTCTTTGACACCTTTTACGTAGTTATCGACGTCCGGCTTTGTTACAGGGCGTAAAAGTCCTCTCTCAGCGTTCTCCTTTTTCCTCTTGGATCCGGATACAGCTTTCGGCATAGGTCTGAATACTCTGACATCCATTGCCACAGGTCCCGTAATAACTTGTTTTGGCCGATACTGTGACGCCACCAGCGCAACATATTGTTTAAAATTCTTTGATTTCAAAGGATCACGCATTTTAACCTTGCCATTTATAACAGATCCCCTCGGCCTCCCCTGTGCAACAGGCTCGCCGTAAACTATAAACTGAATGGAATCCAACCGTCATTACCTCCCGTCAATTTGTTCCCAGTGCTGAATCTGCTTTTCCTTGTACGGCGCTGTGAGGATGATGGCTGGCAGCAGGATAAACGCTTTAAGCACTGTGCACCAGCTCCATTTGTTTGATTTTTTCCTCAAGCACCCGGATCGCCGGGGAAAGGTCCTGGCCGGCCGTTTGCTCGGCGGGCCCGAACAGATACATGCCGCCGGTTGCTATGAAGTTCGCTTTTTCCGTCATTCCCAATCTCCTAACCTATGATTTAATTGCATCCGGTCGCCCTTAATGATCACCGTGTAATCTCTGCACATTTGATGAATCCGGGAGCCCAACGCCTCGTCGATATCCAAAATTTCGCCCATATCAAGCTCGGAAGAGATTAGCAGAGGCTTATGGTTCAGGTACCGGTAATTCACAACCGATTGAATTTGTTCCACTTGCCAATCTGTCGCCCGCGGCTCCCCCTTTACTGGCTTGAATAAGTCATCAATGAACAGAACTTCAGCTTTCCGCATGGCGTCGAGCTTTGTTTCCAGCTGGTCAAAGTCATTTCGCAGATCACCCATTCCCTCTACGTATGGGAAATACATGCAGTAAATTGATTTTTTCTTGATTAGATTGTTCATGATCGCCGTTAACAGGTGCGTTTTACCGCTCCCCGGCTGCCCGAGCAAAGCGATACTGTTTGAACGTTTTCCCTTGATGCTCTGAAAATCCTTATAGTATTCCACCGCGCACTCATAAGCGTCCTTGATCATGTCTGGCTTCCCGTCCTTAATGAAGGTTCCAAAAAGGAGCTTTTCGAATTCCTCCGTGATGCCGCTGGCCTTCATAAGCCGGGCGATCTTTTTCCGTTTTACACACTCGCATTGCTTTGAAAATGTAGTTTTCCATTCCCGGGCCTTATCCGGCAAGCATACTTTCCCCGCAAGATAATCCTCTTCTCTGACCATTTGATCGGGGGCCAGGCTCTCCATTGTCTTATGATCTTTCCTCAGCTGGCGCTCTGTGTCTTGGTGAATCCGGTAAACGATAATGCCCTTATCCTTGCAGTCAGAGCACTCATATTCAGCCTTTTCTTCTGAGACGGCCTGTCCCGTTGAAGATGCTGCTGACCGATCCCGGAGCTTGGTTAGAATGGCCTTCATTGCTGCGTCCATTTCTTGCGTTTTGCGAGCTTCCATACTGCTGTTTCTCCTTTCGTCTCTGGCTGAATGGGTTTGAGAGGATTGCTTCAATGTAATTCAGATTGACGTTGTTGCCCTTGCTTCTGAAAGCCTGTTTCATTGCCTCCATGACTTTCTCTTCACCGTAATCATCCACCATATACCCGAGCCGCTGAACCTCCATCGTGCCAATGGTGCGGGCTGTTTTGTTTTCGAATAGTTCAAATGCATTTTTCATTTTTTCGTCAACCTCCTGCTGTCCTAAAGGTATTGGAGCCGGGTCTATCTTCTTGTTGTAATTTCCAAGCTGTATGTACTCGGCATAATTCAACACCGTCACAATGAAACCACGTTTTTGCGGCAGCCGGTCCAGCTTCAAATACTCTTGCTTTACCATCCGATCTAACGAGTATTTGATCTGATCAGAAGACCAGTTGAAGCGCTTGGCTAAATCCACAAGCTTAACGATTGTCTGCCCGACCTTTAGTTCTTGATCTGCCCTGTACTCCGCCCGTTTGAATAAATAATCGTATATTGTCTCATCACGTGAATCCTTAAATGGCAGCCGAGGTAGGACCACATACCCCAAACCTTGCATATCCATGCCGCTCACCTACTTCCTTTCACACAGTGCTGTCAGAGCCTTGAAATCTATTTCTACTAATCTCAGAGACGGCTCATTTGTCTTTAAGTAGTCAGTCGTGTACCGGGTATACAAGTCCTTTCTCATGTCGCGCTGAACCGTTTTGACCAGCCAGAGATAACAATGTGGGATGGGAATCCTGATCAACTCCCTTTCCATCAGCTCACCAACTCCGAAAAATGGATGATGCTGTTCAGTTGATTAGTGGCCCGGCAATACTTGCATTTTTCGCATCGCTCCGGCTTCTCTCCGCCGTGTTTCACTTGCAAAATCCGATCCATCCGCTGCTCAATCTCTTCAAGCTCTACTTCCATCCTGCCTTCATCAATATTGATGACAGCTTTATCAGGTGGATCTTCTTTTGAAACCCCTACAATCAGGGGCTCAAGCCATTCGTTACGCCCAGTCATCCGTTTTTCAATCTCTGCGTAAAGCGCCATCTGAGCGATGTATCCGTATGCCTCAACAAAAGAGCAATATCCTATTTCCGGGTCCCAAACTTTCTCCCGCAATGACCGCGCTGTTTTCAGATCGGAGAAACGGCCGCCAGCTGGGTTGTATACGTCCAGCTTTCCTTTCCACGGAACACCGAACAATTCAGCAGTTACGATGACTTCCTTTTCTCCTTGCAAAACGAACATACAGAGTTCGTCATGTTGAATCGCCTCAATCATCAGATCAGCTAACTGATACTGCTTGTACAGCTGGCCCTTTTGTGTAAAAAGTGATGGGGTGTTCTTTTTAAATTCATCAAAAGCCTGTTCACCTTCAAGCCAGGCATGAACATATTGGCCGAAGAGGAGCGCCTCCGAAGTGGGCGGCGTCCATTCTCCGTTCAACTTTGCCATAGTAGCAGCCTCGCATTGCAAAAAGCTTTTATATTGAGAATTTGACATGTAGTATCTATCAATCTCGTTAGAGTAATAATTCTCCTTGTTCAGTGCCGGTATCCGCATTAGCAGGATCACCCGCCTTTTCTTTACTATCAGCAGGCTTGTCAGCTTGCTCTTTCTGCTTTTTAAATTCTTCCTCAGCCTTTGATTTAGTCGCGCCAGTGGCCTTCACATTGAAGTAATCCTCTTTCTTCGCCATCCCATCTCGCAGTGACGTGTAAATACGGCCAATTTTCAGGAAATCTTGCTCAGTAAAGGCATCAACATTACTTCCGATGTACTCCTGAATCATTTCCTTAGTGATGCCAAACTCTTTTTTAAATAGGGAGAAGGCGCTTCTGAGCCGGTCTTCCAGTGGTTCCTTATGACCGCTAATCAATGTTTTTTGACACATATCTACCGCCGCATCAACGATGTCTCCCGGGATCACTCCAAGTATGCAGGCGCGAACCCGGCGGGCTCCTTGATTGGCAACCATTTCGTAAATATCCCTCGGATCATCCAGTTTTGTAATGGCGCCCCGTGCCTTCCGTTCATGCTTCACAGTGAAAATTTTGGTTTGCCGGGTATTCGTTTCAAGATCCCAAGCGTAAGCCATGACAGATGATTCACCAGCTTTTTGTTCCAACTCCATAATTCCGTAATCAATGTTCCCCCAGTTCTGTGCCAAGGCCTCCGCCAGCCGGATAGATGGACCAGATACCTTTGTGCCACCGCGGGGAAACTCATACACCGCATTCTCGGCCAGCAATCTCCGTTCGCATGCTTTTTTAATCCGATCAAACGCCGCATATACGTCCCGTGGAAATTTCTTTGCAATAACCATAGCCGCCTGTACTTCTTGAGCCTGTCGGCTTACCATCGCTTCCGTAGTCACGCCTGTGGCCTGTTGGGGTGCTGGCATGTAATCTGAGTAATCTACCTGAGATAGTCCGTTCATTGTGCTTCTGCCACCTTTCTCAAATAAGCTTCTGTGCCGAGCCGCTGCCATTCTCGGTATGCATCCATTGACGGAAAGGAAAATACGGGTTTGCCTTTACTGAACATGATTGAGCCGCCGACTTCTCTTAAACGCTTCTGATCGTCCGCCCGGTCACTGAAAGATGCTGTTATTCGTTTTGCCATGTGTAAAACCTCCATTGTCTTTTATGAGGTAATTTGGTATAATAAAGGAACTAATCTTTACCAAAAGACCTTTTGAAGTCCACTCTGCCAAGTGGGCTTTTTTTATTGCTCATTTTTAAATTCAAAACCAAGATGCTCCTTCAGATACCGCTCAAGGTTTTCCCTCAATATGACTTCACCTTCAGCACTATCTATCACGTAATCATCGAAAGCCGTTACTTCATCCCCAAAGAAATCCTTTTGCGTTTCCGGCTCAGTCAGCTTGTCATGCCAGTTGTTCAGAACCATTGGATTTTCAATATTCATTGTGAACACCTACCTACAACACTCAGGTGAATCCCGCGAGCTGCCATATTTAAAACGGTTTGGTGTAAGCGTCCTTTATTCGCCAGCCGGTTAATATCCTCTGTAAGAACCTTGATGCTCCCTGCAAGACTGATAGCTTCTTCATAATCGCCATCCCGTAACGCCTCCGAAAGCATGATAGAGAGCCTTTCCGCCGACTCGATTTTCCTTTTTGCTGAATCTGCATCTGCTTTAAGAAACTGATTGATTTTCATACCAGCACCGCCTGCCTTTCCTCTGTTTTTGCCATTGCAACTTGACTCATTAGCGCTTTCCGCGTCCATCTTTCAGCCAGTTCCTTCATGTTCAGGCCATGACTGCGGGCCAGCGAATATATCAGCGTTTTGTTTGCTGGGATCAGATCAAAAATCTGTTTAATATCGGCCATGGGCAGTTCTTCCGCCTGTCGGCCTGGCCTATCATTTGCCAGCCAGCGCGCTAAATGCTTTGTTGCCTGCAATGCTTCTTCAAGCTGGTGAATCATGTTGATTACCGCTGTGCTTGCGCTCTCATTAAGAGCTGGGTCTATTGGAGCTGCCGTTGTCGGGTGCAGTTTGAAAAGGTAATGTACCAGATCAATATGTTCGTATGCCTCGCACGCCTCAAACCACCTGATGCATAATTCAGGGGTCAGCTTACTAAAACCATTTTCAACATCGGAAACGTAACGTTGATCCTTCCCGCCTATCAAACTGCCGATCTGATATTGTGTAAACCCGGCCGCTTTACGAACACAGCGCATGATCTTCGGTAAATTCCGCAAGTTGTACGGATTGTTCTCCATATGTTTGCCTCCTGATATATTCAGCTGTTTGCTGTTAAAATTTAATTAGGGTCAAAAGATGTTTTATTGTATTGGCTTATGATTTTTCGAATATCCGGCCTCATGGCTCTAAATTTCGCTTTGTGGCCACAATAAAAACAAATATTTACTCTATAGAGCCTCTTTCATGATTGCTTGTTCTTGTGCTTCGATCCATGCATCAATATTGTGTTTGGTAAAGAAAATCCGATTTCGCACACGAAAGTGAGGAATTTGTTTTTCTCGAACCATTGTGTAAATTGTGTCATGGTGAACACCCAGGTAATCAGCTGTTTCCTGCACAGTTAATGTATTGCGTGTCATACTCGGCCTCCTAAGCAGTGTGCTCTTTACTCGTTACGTGTAACTTTTGATCAAAAAAAAGTTCATCTACATCTTTATTCAACAACTTGGATATTTGATGTGCTTTTTCAAGACTTGGTTTTGTACGACCCATTTCTATATTCGCATACCCACTTACAGATCTGTATCCGAGTTTTTTAGCCATAAAGGTTTGGGTCTTTCCTTGAGAAATTCTAGTCGCCCGTAAATTTTCTAACATTATTTAATTCACCACCTTACTCTTTTTGTGTAACTCGTTAAACTCATAATAATATACACAATAAGGGTAAGTCAATATATTTTTATTCTTTTTGTGTAAGTTATTATCTGTTGTGTGTAAACCGTGTTAAAATTTACACACCAAATGAAAAAAGGTGTATAATAATGGATAATATAACAGGGAAAATTCTAACTGAATTAAGAGAAAAAAAAGGTTGGAGCAAATCTTTTGTCGCAAAAAAATTGGGCATTAAAACAATGTCTACATATGCGAATTGGGAGTACGGCTTAAGGAAACCGGATGGCGAGATGCTTGTGAGAATTGCAAAGCTGTATGGTGTAACTACTGACTATCTCCTAACCGGCAAAGAACCTAATGCTTTTAATACTGACCTTTTTGATGATCCTGATTTACAACTCGCCTTTAGACAAGCTCGTGATTTCTCAGAAGAAAGTCAAAAACAAGCAATTGATTTTATTAAGTACCTTAAAGAGAAAGAAGAACGCGAAGGCCGCAAGCCTAAAAAGTAACAACTGCCGAAACCTTTATTTATATTATTTATTATGTTATTTCTGTTTACTAATAAGATCGGGATTGGATCGGGATTAGAACCGAACTGGAACGGGAAAGCATTTTTCATTAGTAGGTTGAAGCCAGTTATATCAAGGGATTCAGCAATCGTCCTCTTCTGGATTGCTTCAGTATTCAAACTGGAATGGATCAGAAAAAAAGAAAGACAAACTCAGCCGTGACTACATATAAAGGGGAAATTAATTTGGCGTTTTTGTTCACTAATGAGGAAGTATATAACAGTGCCTTTGGAAAAAAACGCAGAGCTTCAGGGGCTTTCAGGAAAACTTATTATGCAGCCCAGCCATTATTGGGGAAGAAAAACCAAGTAATAATGGAAGCTATATTCGGTGTGTTAAATGACAAAAAATTCGGCACTCAAGGTTTACTTATTGCTACCAAAGAAAACTTATATCATATTGCAGATAAAGCTGGTGCCCATAGAATAATCAGCTGGTCATATAACGAAATTACGAGCATCACCATCTTAAAGGAAACATTTACAGGGTTTCAGATAGATCTCAAAACCCATAAAGAGGAATTCTTGATTAAGGGAATTCAAGAAGGGGATCATGATAAGTTTGTCAACTACGTGAGAAAAGAAATACAAACTGCTCAAAAAAATAATGATCCGTCCCCTGCCCAGTCTACTCACCAGCATTTATCTGATTTTGACATGATAGCTTCAGAAATTAGAAAATATGCTGAGTTAAAAGAAGAAGGTCTTTTGACAGAAGAAGAGTTTACAGCGAAAAAAAAGCAGCTTTTAAAATTATAGTGGCCCTATGGGCTTTTCTTTCACACCAAAAACAGAACATACATTCCCTGCATGGTGGTGTTTTTAATGTCAATCCAGTTATCGTATCTTGAAGAAGAAGTGAAAAAAATCTATTACAAATTAAATATTGAGACTCCTGAAGACATTGATTTAGAAAGGATTGCCGCAGCATTTCGTATCTGGTTGCATTATGAGCAAAGAGAAAGCTGCATGTTTCAGATTAACGGTGAATATAGCGTCGTCCTTGATGCTCGTGCCTCTCCACAAGAACAGTGGCAAGACTTTGTTCATGAGCTATGCCATGTCTTAAAACATACTGGAAACCAATTTCACATGAATAGAATGTTCAGGCAGCTTCAGGAATACCAGGCGAACAGTTTCATGTATCACTTCTGCGTACCAACGTTCATGCTCATAAAATTGAAACTGCCCCGTCTTAAATCAGAGGCCATTAAATTAATAGGAGATACATTCAATGTGACATATTCCTTGGCCGCTAAACGGCTAGAAATATTCAACAGAAAACAGTTTTCAACTCTCTGGCATAAAAATCTTCATCAAATAAGTAAATTGAATGTTAGGAGGTAGCCAAATGGCCAGTATAGAGCCCCGTGGAAAAAACTCTTTTAGATTAATTGTTGAGAATGGTTACGATGCCAAAGGTAAAAGGGATAGGAGAAAGAAAACAATTCGTATAGAAGATCCAAAGCTATTAAAGACTAAACGGAAATTACAAGATTATCTCGAGGACCAGCTGCACCGTTTCAGAATTGAAGTAGAGGCCGGCGAGTATATTGCTCCGGAAAAATCCACTTTTGATTCATTTGCAGAAAAATGGGTTGAAAAGAAACTCTTTAATAAGAATGGTAAGCCTTACTCTTTTACAACATCTGTTAAATATTCAAATCACTTAAAAAATCACATTCTTCCAGCATTAGGTCATAAAAAAATAGACAAAATAAAAAGCCTTCATATTGTTGATTTTATAGATGATTTATCTAAAGATGGGGCTAGAAAAGATGGAAAGCCTGGCGGATTAGGTGATCAAACAATCAAAGATATTTTTAAAATCTTACAAGCATTATTTAAAACTGCCACAGAGGAATGGAAATTGATAAAAGACGATCCTATTGAGGGATTGAGTTCGCCAGAAGCTGAGAATAAAGAAATGAACTTTCTTGAATCTGACGAAGCAGCTGAATGTATTAAAGTGTTGTATGAAATAGATATTAAATGGCGCTTATATTATCTTGCAGCTCTGATCGGGGGGCTTCGTAGAGGGGAAGCTCTTGCCTGTGAATGGCACTTGGATATAGATTGGGACAAAGGTGGAATATACGTAAATAGATCAATTTCTAAAACAATTAACGGAGAGCCTCATGTCAAAAGCCCAAAGTCAAAAAGTTCTCAACGATTCGTCAAAATGCCTGATTTTTATATGAATGAATTGGCTAAATTTTATCGCATATGGAAAAAAGAAAAATTGTTGCTTGGCGACGCATGGGAAGGCGGAGAACATCAATATGTGTTTCACAGTGGTAAAGGAAAACCTTACTACTATACAACCCCTACCGCAAAATGGACTAAAATAAAAAAGAAGTACGGTCTAAAAGATGTTCGTCTTCATGACTTGCGGCATACTATGGTTGCTCTCCTTATGGAAGCTGGCGAAAGTCTCAGTGCTATTCAACGAAGAGCTGGACATGCCAGTGCTCGAACAACTAGTGATATTTATGGTCATGTTACCGAGAAACTCGAAAATAGCACAGTAAAACACTTTAACCAGTTCGATCCTAGAAACCTAGCACAAAAACAGAGTTGATTTTGAATTCCCCTTCAAAATCAGCTCAAAAAAATAATTTCGTCCCCAATTCGTCCCCAACTCGATGAATGATGACAAAATTAATAATTAAGCAAAGTAAAAAACCCTTGCTACGCAAGGGTTTTGGCTATGATTCCGACTGGGCTCGAACCAGCGACCTCTACCCTGTCAAGGACGAGACACGTATTCTGACTAATCTTTAACAATCCTAAAAAATCGCCTAAACCCCTGTCACATAAGGGTTCATAGTATTTAGTTTCCTGATTAATATTTGTTGTTTCTAAGTAGTTTAAAATGTTCGTGTGACTCCATGGTGACACAAAAACACTTGCTGCACAATTCGGCAATTTGACGATTCGATATCTGCTGTTCACCGAAATTATCGGCAATCAATTCTTATCTACTCATCTTTCCGAATTTCCGAATTCTTTTTAAAGTTAATCGTCGCATTTTTAGAATATATAGAGTGGACAGCAGCACACTAGGTTCGGAATAATGTTCCGATCCTTTGACGCCTCCAAAAATGGATTGGTTGATTTCGATAGGAATAATGTTCCGATTAGCTTTGACTAGCCCTAAACATTCTTTAGGTCTTCTATTAATTCTTGATTGTGACAATTTGTCACAATCAATTCATACCTATTTATTAGTTTTTCAGCTTTAACCTGCACTGAACATTGTTCGTTTCAGCTGATCAAAACATTACTTCGCTCAGGTCGTGGTTGTTTTGTCTACGACCTTATTGTGGTCGTGGATTGAGTCGTTGCTAATTTGTCAACGAGTGATACAAGGTCGTATACGTTTTGGGTACGACCTCCCTTATGATGTGAATTGAGTCTCGTCACAAATTGTGACGACCTCTTCACTTGTTTCGTTCCCCAATTCTGGGGAGCCGATGGGCATTTAAGTATATAGATAATAACCATATATACTTAACCAAAGGGTTAAGGGTCTGGTTCATCATGAACTACACCTTGCCAGGTTCACTATGAACCTCACAAATTTCTTTGTTATTTGTCTTGACTTTTCTTTTGATTTTTTGCTTGATTGGTTGAGACTGTGGACAACGGCTGGGCAAGTTGTCTGCCTGAATTTGCTTGTAAAAAAATAAACAAACTCAGGCAGGCGACTGAAACTTGATTGTATATCAACTTGTGGTATCCGTGTGTTCACCCTATTTGCCGTTGGTTATTCCCCAAACAAGCCTACTGTGTCAAGTGTCCCTAACAGGTTTGGAAGTCCAAAATTGGACTCTCCTACTTATGGCTTGTCCTGCATCGTCAGAAACGATACACCCTTCCTTCGTCAGCACTTAATGGCAGCTTTCGCCTTTCAGATGCATGTGTAAATAGGGAAACACAGAAGGCATCCTATCCTCATTTATTGCGTCGGCTGAGTCACTACCCTGTCAAGTTTTACGTGTGTTAGAGCATTCCACGGCAGTCTCTTTCGCCACTTGTGGCGATGGCGCCATATTGGAGCCTTCGAAAAAAGGCATCACTAAAGACAACACCTTAATTCAGGAGTATAGACTGACTGTATTCAGTTTTAAGGGGCTCGCAAAACGCTACCCCCTTTGATAATAATCCGATCTATTGTAGTGATACGACGCATGTAGAGGAGGCGGCGCGTCCCAATGCTAACCCTCCCTACATATTTACATGAGGTTTTCTTATGAAATATCACCCCCTTAAATATTGATTATTCACTTACTTTTGAATACAATGGAATGGCATAGTACTTGCTATCAGATTAGGAGAGTGCTGGTGACACTCTTCCTAATCACCCAAACCACGCTATACCCAATATACTTAACGCTGGTACAACTACGATCAATCCTCCAAATACAACCTGACAGAAACGTTCATTATGTAATTCTGTTTTATTCATGGTCTTCCACTTCTTCTGCGTATGAATCTTCATCTATGTAAAAAACATTGTTTGTTACAGTTGGAATAACTGTTTTACCTCCCCCCATATCCAACATGATATGAGGGAAATCAACGCCCATTTCTCCAGTCTGTTCTAACGCTTCAATTGCATCTTGTTCATCCTTCGCATCAAGTTCAACACAAACCGGTATTGTCATAGTTGTGAAGATTTTGAAACGCTTTTTAGGCTTTCCATCGTCGTATGTTTCAATGAAGTTGTTTTCTTCTTCAAACATCTTCCCTCTGAAGTAATTGAAATGATTCGTCATGTCCTCAATACGCTGTTCGTTTGTGATTGTCCCTAAGCTTGCTACATTAGTTCCTACAGTGTGACGGTTAATTTGCATTGTCGTTATCCCCTTTAGTAAGTTTTGTTTTTATCAAGAATCTGATAGCCTTCCGGTGTAACAAGCTCCCTATTGTCAATGAGAGCATCCCATAATCGTGTGCTGAGCAACTTATCAATTACTGCATTGGTTAAGCTTCTGAGGTTTTTGTATTTGATGTCTTCAGCCAAGAATACTGAATGGATGCTGTCGTATTTCCCATCCTTCCTTTTAAGGACTTGATACAGATGTACTTGACCATCTTCGCCAGAAATTGCGAATTGCTTGTAAAACAACATTGCTGGAAAGTCACCCAAATCACTTCTACGAATGGTTATTCGTTTCAAATGTTATCACCTCTGGTTAATCACTATTTGTTTAACCCTACGAGTTAATAATATATCACCATTTGTTTAACGTCAAGCGTTAAACTCATTATTTTTTGCATTGAATTGTGGTATTATTATTTTGAGGTGAATACTCTTGATCAAATTTAAATTAGATAAGCTTTTGAATGAACAAGATAAAACAATGTACTGGCTTTCTAGAAAAACAGAAATCAGACCAAATACAATTAGCAAATGGGTAAACAACGAACAATTACAAGAAGATGAAAAGGTAAAGTCTATAAACGTTGATGCTTTAAATAAAATTTGCAAAGTGTTAAATTGTAAAATTGAAGATATCATTGAATTTATTGAGGATGATTCCGAAGAGTCTTAAGCAAAAGTATTGCTTTTATTTTTTTAAAATTCGTTAAACAAAACCATTGAAATATTCAATTGTCCATAATGTGGACAATCAAAAGTATTGCGATTGCTGTTATACTGTACGGAGAGGTGAATGGGATGGAAAACAATATGCTTCAAGCAATATTAGATGAGATTAAGAAAATTGATAACAAAATTGATGGTGTGGCTTCTGATTTGAAGTCATTTAAAAAAGAGATGCACGAATTTAAAGAGGAAATGAATGAATTCAGAGAAGATACAAAGAAGGAATTCAATCAGATTAACGTTAAGTTAGACCGCCTTGAAGAGAACCAGCCAAAAGATATTACGGCTCACCTTAAACACATACAGAACGTAGATAATAAAACAGAGCTATTGAATAAGCGATTATTTGATGTTGAAAGTCGATTGAAAAACTGATTGCCACAAATGACAATAAAAAAGCCCCTCACAATTTGTGAAGGGTTATTTTAACTATTTAGTCTTAATACTTCTCAGAAAAGCACTTCTGTTCTCAGTGGCATTGGTAAGCATTGTTGCATTTTCATTAAGCCTTTGTACTAATGCTTCTTTAGCTTTACCTTCAAATGAAGAGAGTAAAGCAATATACACTTCAGCTATAACCTGTTGTGCTGAAGAAAAATCTGATGCGTTTTTTATGTCTTCTTTTAGGCTCTGACAATGGGATTTTAAACTTGAACCCACAATTTTTTTTAATTCCTCATTCTGTTGTAACCGTCTGTAAAACTCATCTGCATCCATATTAACTCCATATGGCAATTTAAATCCCCCCTTACAACCGTAACCAGCTTGCTAATTCATCATCCTTATCTTTTAGATCTTCAGCCATTTTAACAATGAACTCACTAATATCCTCTAAATCTCTAATTAAATAATGAAGAGAAGCCTCAGTCTGATAATGTTCTTCTGAGTCATAAAATGTTGCCCCATCTTTCACATAAGGTGCGTGAAACAATACAGCTTTATCAACATCGCTTGGATCTAGATCCTTAAATTCTCCTAATCTCTTTCCGCAAATAGATTTTACGTCATAAACCATTTTGCTGTGATCATGAGGGAATCGTTCAATTGCTTGTTTCTTTGTTTTTAAGTCTTCGATAGCTGCCTGTAATCGTTTAGCCAGTTCTTTTGCATACTTAGCATCCACTTTAATGGTTTGCCCATTCATACCTGAATAAGATGAGAACGATTCGATATTCTGGTTATAAACACCGTTGCTGCCATCGACACTCTGGATATTACCATTCTTATCAAATTTAAAGTTAGCGTCAATCATACTATGAGTATCAGGATTTTTAGCGAATGCTTGGCCATAGAATGAAGTAATAAGACTCCCTAAAATACCAGTAATACCCAAAGATGTATTGAGCCGGTTAGCGCGATCTTGACGTGCGATGCTTGGGTCTTTCGTGTATATAGTTGTTCCGTTGTGTCTGTCGTATTCTAAAAACCAACCTGAACCCACCATATCATCAGGATTAATGATTGCTTTATGATACAAATCAAATTCGCCATTTCTGATTTTCTTTTGTGTTTCATCATCATGCAGCTTAACAATGGAAGGGTTGTTAAAAGCTACACTGTAAACGCTATTGTTTACACCAGCGTATTCCGCATCTGCCCCTCCAAGTGAGTGACCTGTTGTCGAAATCACTGTGTTAGTGCCAGCATACTTTTTCACTTCATTGGCAACGAGCTTATCACCTTGATCAAATTGAGATGTCTTAGTGACAATTTTGTATTCTCCACTCTTAATCATCATTGCTTGTTCCATACTGCCGTTATACTTGGCAATAGCTTTAGAGTTTTCAGATGCATCTTTTTTCATTATGTATTGGACTTTCTTTTTCGGGTCTTTACCCATGACTACGTTGCCGCCATCAGCACTTATAACATCAGCTTTAATTTGTTCCTGATTTGTTCCTTGAAAACCTACAACGACATTTTCTGGTTCTTTTGGTTTTACCCATTTACCTTCTTTTTTCTTGGCTTGGACAAAGACGTATACATCTAGCCCTGTATCTGGATCTTTTTTGATTTTATCTACATAAAATGCTTTATTAGATGTGGTCTCAATAGGATCTTTATTTACATAACTCTCTTTTAGACTCTTATCATCATACGTATATTGACTCAGGAAATAGTATTCTTTATCTGTTAAATTAGGTATGTCAGTCTTTGTATTCATGTACAATACCCCTTCCTTCATGTAAAATGTAAGACAGAAAGGATGGTTTTATGAAAAAATACATAATTATCCTTATAGCTCTGGTTATTATAACACTTGGAGGGATATTTATGAAGGAACAACACGACAAAAAAATGGAAGCCCAAGAAACTCAGCAAAAGGAAGAGTTGTACTCTTTGGCTAAAAAAAGAATGAAGGATTTTATTGAAACAAACTATAAAGATATCCAGTCAATTGATTACACCAATGATTATGAAATAAATCCAATGGGTGGTATTTCAATAAATGGCTATTTAAACGGAAACAAAGACAAAAAAATTTGGGGTATATACGATAAGGCAAATGATGAAGTTGGAGTATTCAAAGTAAATGCTACCCGAAAACCGGAATGCGAAGATAAAGTATGCGAGTATTAAATAAACCCTTCACAGTTATTTGTGAGGGGTTTATTTATTGTGTGGTCTATGTTTAGATTAGACTCAAATGTCCGAAAGAAAAAGCCCTATCCGATTAAGGATAGAGCTGTTTTATTCTTGTATTGTTGTTAATACTCCATTGTCGAAATATAGGTATCTGCTGCCGTAAACCCATTGTTCGTTTATTCCTGATGCTGTCGTTGTCTTATTAATAGACATAGGTCTTCCCCAATCTTTAAGTTGAATAACTTCCTGCTTAGTCATGCCAATAGCAATTTTCTTTTCCTGATATTCTTCATCTTCAGACTGTTCATCATCATTTTCGCTGTATGTAACTTCTCTTCTTTGGAAACCAGTTGATTCAGGATTATCGTCTACACGATCTTTTATTAGTAAAGTGTTTTCTTCAGGGTTGTTTAATAGATCATAAGCAACTTCATAACTGACCGCTTTATCATTTTTAGCCGGCAAAATATAGATACGACTGATCGAGCAAACCTTATCTTTTCCACAGTTTATTTTATTAAAATTAGAGTTTTTTTGAGCTACTTCCATTGCTTCACCCACTTTAAGCAACTTTTCTTTATCTGATAGCGATGTGAAAGATGGTTTAGCTGCTAAAGATAAGTCGTATACTTTATCATTGGATTTATCGGTTTTAGACATCCACACTTGATTAAAGTTTTTCTTTACTCCCTTATCATTTCCCACTTTCTCGGCAATTGCGTCTAAATTACTGGTGTCTAATCTGTTTAGGTACATCGGAATTGTTATAGCTAGAATAATACCAACTACCACAACACTAAGTGTTGATATTAGAAGTATGATTTTCTTTTTTGACAAATTAACCTCTCCTTCCCATCTTTACTTATTATCGGTTATTTCACTCACTATTCCAACAAAAAAAAGACGTATCCGATAAGGATACGCCTGTTTAGTTTACATGCCTATATGCTTCCCAGATGTACTTTGTATTTAATTTATTCCCTCTTTGATTGCTGTCTGAGCCTGTTATAAATCCTAGTTCATTTATGCTTCCGTATGTAGAGTTTCCCCCAACCAGGGATATTCCTATTTCATTTATCTGATACGTATAACCCCCTGTCTCATCAATTAATAGCATAGAATCATTAGGAGACACTGGCCACACTTTCATATGTGTTGGAGTGAAAGGCAGCAATATCTGTTTACTAATTGTTCCATCACCCACATACGTTCCTTTAGCCATCTGAGGAACATCAGAGGATAGCGCATATTCTGAGTGTAGTTTACCCCCAAGAAACTCAGCGTTGCCATCTATGGAACCTATAATGATTCCTTGGTCATTACGTACAGGTATTGAATTAGGCGTGGATAGCGTTGAAGTCGTGTAACCATTTAATGAATCAGCCGATCCCGCAGAAGACACAATCCACTCTTCGCCATTAAAAAGCTCTTGTTTATTAGTCTTTGGATCGATCCAAATCGTTCCCGCTTCTGGAGTTTCAGGCTTCGCTACTGATGATATAGTATACAAATTGTTTACTTTTCCATTAAGGTTTCCACTCACCTCTACAGTAGAAGAAGGGAGGTAAGGGTTTTCGTTTGGATGAAGGGATTTTACGATGTCAGATCCAATGAATTGAGTTATCTCTATATCTGCATCAACTCTTCGATAGGCTTGAATACCAATGGTGTAGTATTTATTGGAGGGCAACCCTGTGAACGCTGCAGCTCGTTTGTCATACTTTACATTCTTCAGGTCTTCACTTGCCATTTTTGAGCCGAAAACATATTCATCCTTATCGTTGCTAGAATATAGATACAATTCAAATCCATCAATATTATACTTGTCTTCATCAGAAGTTGGATAATCCCATTCTATTGTGATATCTACTGATCCGTCATCATTGTTTGTATGGGATATAGCCGTGCCGTCACCTTTAATAATTGGAGGGTCAGGTTTTACAGCTATTCTGTCATTCCTAATGTTGAAATTTTCAGTTGCATTCTCCCAGTCAATTTTTCTTTTGTTATAATCCGTGTTTGTTTTTATAGATGTATACATCATATTACTGATGGTTTCAAAATCGCTTTTAATCTTCTTTCCATTTGATATTGTTACATCCATTGTCTTTTGAGCAAAATCAAAATTAAATGTAACAAGTCGAGCTTTCACATCAGTCTTCAGTTCTTCTGACCTGATTCTGACAGTATCGCCAAGTGAACACCTATCCCAGTTATGAGATTCAGAAATACAACTGAAAAAGTTAACTACATCTAAGGTAATGTTAATTGGTGGCGCATTTCTCTTTTCCATCTCCTCTATGCTCTTTTCATAAAGTTCAGTTTCATCAAATAGGCTATCATTCGACCATTCTCCTTCCAGAATAAAAACTGAAAGTTCTTCTTTAAGATCGTCTGTAAGATATTTTTCAAATTTAAGTGTTTCTTTAAGCTCAGAAATAGAATTTTGGATTGTTTCCTTATCTTTATCTAAGATAGCAATCTGATTAATCTTGGCATCAAGTTCCTGAATTTTCATTTGTAATTGGGCTTTTAATTCTTTAGTGTCATCCCCTGCTTTTTTAGCTACTTCAATATGGTCTAATATCTTTTGTTTTTCTAGTTCTAGGGTGTACTGTTCATTTTTGAGCACTGTTTTCTTTTCTTCGACTTGTTTTTGTTGTTCAAGTAACAGGTGAAATTTATTCCCTTGTTCATTCACAATCAAATTGTAATCCAGGATAGCATGACAAAGCTCATTCGACATGTAATTACTTTTTTGGATTACGTTTCTGTTTTCATCACGATTAAATGGGTAAAGGAAGTATGAGAAATCATCTATATATGCTTGCCCAGTCGGATTTACCGAGTTAATGCCTATTCCGTCTTTCCCTGTTGGATATAGTCTTGTGGTAACTTCCTCTGTGTCTTCTATATCATTTATGTCAACTATATACTGGCCTGTTTTAAACCATAATCCTTTGTACGTACCCTTATCAGTATCTTTATAAAAACTCACTGTCATATTTTCTGTATTAAAAAGAGGTGTTGCACCAAACTTTTCACATATGGTATACAATAAATCTAATTTAGTCGAAGATGTAACATCAAATTGTCTATACTTAGTATTCAATTCTGAATCAATATGATCTACTTTCCATCCAGTGTTTTTAAGGCAAGAATTAGCTGCTTCTTTTAAATTAATCGACGTTTCTTCAAATCTCCGCACTTTGTATTTGGTAAGCAAAAAAGGCAAAGACTTGCATTCGTATATGTAAGAAGCTCCATCCTCGTTCATTGATTTTGTTCGTTTTGTTATCACAAACCACTCTGTCATCCCATAAAATTCAGCTTTAATAAGATACCATGGTTTCAATAATTCTAATAAAGGATTATCTTTGTATCTGTGGAAATATCCCCACTTCAAAGGAACAGAGAAAGACAACTCATGGGTTTTCCCATAGTTCATTGTGATTGTCTCATTGAATTTATCGACTATGTTCCCTATCTTCTTCCTATTGGGTTTCATTAATGCTAATCGAAGATCTTTCACTTCAGTGTGTTTGCTTATTCTCAATTAAAAAACCTCCATTCAAATTAAAAAAAGAGCCGGCGTTTTAGCCGACTCACGAGTTATTGAAATTTAACCCCTTGTTTTTGAGGCCATTTGTAAATTGTTTGTACATTAAATCAACAGCCTTCTGAGGATTCCCAGTTTCTTTAATGGTTACTGTAAAGTTAAAGTCGTTGTTTACTGTAGAAGTCTCTGTTTTGTTGCTAACAAGAGAATCTGGAACATTAGTTTTAACGTTTGCACTTAAACTTGGTATTCCAAACTTACCACCAACAAACGAAACATCACTAAGGAAATCTTTATACTTACTTAAATCGGGCTTTGCAGAAGGGGCACCATTTAAATCTTTTTCCGACAATTCACGTACAGTGTCTACTGCTTTAAGCATGTTTTTGGTGTCTGACTCATTTAAGATGAGTTCTCCACTATCCACTACTGCGAGAGCACCCGCCGCTGGTAGCTTACCTACATGCCCTCCAGTTTTAAACCTGGCAACCTTTTGACCAGTGGTATTGCCTTTGACAACGGTATTTAAGGCATTAGAAGCTTCTTTAAGCTTATCAATGAGGTTATTAGAAATACTCTTACCGATGGACTCCATATTGCTGTTAATGAACTTAGAGAATTCATTAAGCTGCTTAGAGATGTCAGTGATTTTCCCGTTCATGAGTTTGTCTTCAATTTTCTTGAATTCTCTCTCATCATTTGTCAGGTTATCATATTTGTCATTTATGGCATCCTGATCTTTTTCAAGTTGGTCTTGAAGTGCTTCCTTACGTTTCGTATTGCTACGATCTTTAAGAAACTCATCTAATGCTTCTTGCTGTTCTTGAAGCTGCTTTTCTAAGTCTTTAACCTGTGATTTAGCTTCATCTGAGTCATCAAGTGATAATTTACTGATCTTTTCTTTGGTTTCCTGAATAGCCTGATTCTTTTCTTTGAGCTCTTTTTGGTATTTAGCTTCATCATCAGTTTTATCAATCTCATCAATCAAGTCTTGCGTAGCTTTTTGGTGCGCTTTTAATTCAATATCACGCATCTTTTCGTACATCTCTTTATAGATGGAGACAACTTCATCAGCAAGAGATTTATAGATGTCCTTGATCGACTTTTTGGTGTTATAAAGCTCCAGATTAAAATCTTTCTGTTTATCCTTCCAGTTTTCGATCTCAGTTGTAATTTGCTCTTGTATTTCTGGAAATCCTTTAGCTGCCTTTTTTTGTTCCTCTAATTGCTTGATGTATTTTTTGGCCTCAGCCTGTTGTTGCTGTACTAATTTGACTTGCTGACTATAATATTTGACCTTATCCTTGTCTTTTTCAGTCATTGATATTTTATTGTCAACGTCTTTGATCTTGGATTCAGTCTTGTTTGATGATTTTTGAATTGACTTTAAAGTTTCATCTACTTTAGATTGAACTATTTGCCCTTGCAATTCCCTTACTTGCTCTTGAAAGTTGATAAGGTCTATTTTAGCTTGCTTCAGCTCTTCTTTAAGTTGAGCTTTTTGGGCAGAATTCAAATTCTTATTAGCTGAAATTTCTTTTTGTATCCATGAAACCTTTTGACTCTGAATCTTTTGCTGTTCAGCCATTGCTTTTTTCTGTTCTGCAGTATACTTTCTAAACTGTTTACTGTCTGACAGATAATGACTTGCTAAGGCTTGGTTCTTGGCAATTGCCAAATCATAGTCACCAATACGCTTATCAAACTCATCAAGCTTTGACTGTACAATTTCGTATTGAAGCTCTTCTATTTGTTCTCCAACAGAACTGATATCACCTTGGAGGGAGAGAAGATCGGATTTGGCTTGTGCTATTGCTTGTTGTCGTTCTGCTTCAGCTTGAGATGCATCCGAAATAGACGTGCCGACACCTTTTAAATACTTCTCAGGGTCAATCGTCTTTCCGTTTTCCTCAATTTGCAGGTGAAGGTGATTTCCTGTTGAATTACCCGTACTGCCAACTTTACCAATGGTCTGGCCAGCTTTAACAGTTTGACCGGCTTTAACAGAAGGGGTATCAAGCATATGCATATACTTAGCAACTTTTCCATCATCCTGTTGAATGACAACCCAGTTACCGGCAGTTTTACTATAGCCAGCAATTTGAACTTTTCCACTCTGAACGGATTTAATTGCGGTTCCAGCTTTTGCTGCGAAGTCGATACCTTTATGTGGAGTTGATCGGTAAGCGCCATCTTTCGCATTATATTTAGAACTTATTTTAAACGCACTGTTCTTCGTGTAGTAGCTTGCAATGGAGGAATTAGCAGAAGTCATTGACTTAGTGTAATTTGACATGATCTTCTGAACATAATTCTGCGTTTCCTTGAAAGGAGGGATGCCACCATATTTGATTACATTCCCAGGCCCTGCGTTATAAGCAGCAAGTGCTTTCTCAACATTGCCACCAAATTTGCTTAGTTGTTGGGCTAAATATTTCGTGCCACCCATGATGCTCTGATAAGGATCATAAACATTGTTCACACCTAAGCTTTTAGCAGTGGAAGGCATCAACTGCATCAAACCAGCAGCCCCGGCTCCAGAACGAGCCCTTGCATTGAATCCTGATTCTTGTTGGATTACAGCTGCAATTAGAGCTGGATCAACACCGTATTTGCTTGCGGCAGAATTAATGTAACTGGAGTATTTACCGGAGTAAGACCCGCCACCCGAAGAATAAGAACCACCAGAAGATGAACCAGAGGAAAGGGAAGAGGTAACTATACCGTATTGTGCAATGTTCCCTGACTTAATTTGATCCTTGAGGAGTTTGGCTTGCTCCTGCATAAGCTTTTTCTTTTGTTGGAGTTCTTTGATTTCTTTCTTTAGGTTATTTCTGTATTTTTGAGACCATTTTGCATAGTCGTTTAACTTCTTGTTTTGTTCGTCAATTACAGATGATACCTTTTCTAAAGCCTCTTTATACTTATCAGTTACATAAGTAGATGTTTTGGTTTCTTCATTAGCTTTCTCTTGCTCGTCTGTCCATTTTTCAAGGGAAGTGCCTGATTCTATTAACGCTTGTTTATTTGTTTCCTGGGTAGATGCAGCTTCTTCTGATGCTGAGATATAGGCCTGGATAGCTGATCTTACACTATCCATCTGGGATCTTTCACTATCCGAGTACCCACCAGGTTGTAACATTTGTTTTTCGATCTTATGTAATTCTTTCTTCGCATCAGCTACATTATTAATTGATTTAACTTCAAGCTGAGACAATTCAGCTTCAGATATATCGAGCTTACGCTCTCTGCGAAGCTTTCTAAGGCTGTCAATCCTTAACGTATCAGCGTTTAAGGTCTTAATAGCGTTGTTAACCTCGGTTTTCATTAGGTGATTGCTATACCGAACCATGTCATCATACGCATCAAGTTTAACTTTTCTCTGACGAATTACTTCATCTCGGTTAACCTTTATAACACCATTTTCATAACTTATTGCTTTGGCTAATTCTTTATCTTTTTGGATTAGAGCATTAGCTTCATTGGCAGAAATGCTCTTTCCTTCAGCCATCTTTTCTAAAAGTTCATTTAAAGGGGCAACTTGTTCTTTGGTGTTATTAAAAACATCTCCGTTAAGGACATCTTGAACAGAGCCAAATTTTATTCCTTCTGAGAGTTCTTTAATAAGATCCTTAATCTGACTGACATCATTTGCATCAAGCGCTTTTTTTAGCTTTTGACTAAAATCTTCAGCTTCATTACCTGCCTCAGCAAGAGTTTCTCCTAAATCACCAACTTCAGATTTAACAGATGAAACGGCTTTGTCTCCATCTTTAATGTTCTTTTGTGCCTTATCAAAACTCAACTTAAAGACATCAATTGATGAACCAGAGTCAGCATAGGTCTCTAAAAGAGTTTGTAGGTCTTTTTTTGCGTTATCAAATGCTTTTTCATCGTTTGAGTTCAATGCTGTTTGCATTTTCTCTTGGAGTTTACCCAATGCAGAAGAGAATTTTTCAAGATCCTCTGGATCCAAGTCATCTTTTAGAGTGAGCTTATCAACAATGTCAGTGAGACTTGCCTTTAACGTATTACTAATATCAATTTTACTGTAAGCTTCAGCAATGGATAGTACGCTGTCCCTAACTTTTGCATTACCACTAGAGATATCCTTTTGTACCCGATTTATATTCAGCTGTGCTTTATCAGCTTCCAACTTATAATCATTTTCATCTGAAAAAGGACTTTCAAAGAAAGACCAGAAATTCTTGCCTTTTGAATATTCCTTGGCCATCTTCTCATACTGCTTCAGTTCTTCCTTAGACTTTTCGATTCCTTTTGAAGCGTCTTCGAACGTCTTTTTAGCACCGTCTTTTGCCTCTGTCTTTTTGAGCTCAAGATATTCTTTGGTATTCTTAATAGCCTCTTCTAAAGCCTTATTACTCTTTAGAATTGCATTACCTTGAGAATCATAGCCTTTAATTAAAGCCGGAAACGATTGTGCTAATTGTTGTGTAACCTGAAGGTATTCCTGTTCTTCATCAGAAGTAAGGGTTCTGGAATCTTTAGCTTTTTGAAGCTCCTTATACTGTTTGATCAGTTTATCTGTGGAGTCTTTGTTGGTTGTAATAGCTTCAATGTTGGTTTGCTGATTTTGTTCAAAGTCTTCTTTTGCTTTCTTTGCATCAGCGAATGCTGTAATTATTTTTTCTAAAGCAAAACCAATACCAGCGAAGGCAACGCCTACTACTGTAGATGCCAACATACCTCTCCAGGCAACAGTAAATGACCTTGTAGCAATTGTAGCTCTTGTCATTCCCGCTTCTATCCCAATTGTTGCTCTTTGGGCTTCAGTTAAAGAATTCGCCCCAAAAATCATTGCTGTTTGAAGCAAACGCATATTCTTATTAAAGCCAACTACAGCAAAGTTTGCTGTCATAAAAGCAATTGGAAGGAATCCGACACCCTTTACAGCTGAAGTGACAGCTTTCAGAAGATCCCCAACTACAGATACAGCATTAATTAAACCATCACTAATAAATGCATCTCCTGATGCTACAGCTAATTCAGTGAACTTATTTTGAAGTTTATTTAATCTTGCCTGTAAGCTGTCTGCATATTTCTGTTGTTCACTCCAAGCGCTACCTGTGGAATTAGCCGCAGTGGTGGCTGCATTCTGAGCAATGGAGAAGTTGTTCATCATTGCATTAAATCGAGATAATTGATGGATGTTTGCAACACCAATAGAGGTGTTTTGTTTTTGGGCATCAGTTAACGTATCCCATTTGGCTGCTACCTCATTAATCAGCTCACTTGCTGACTTAGCTTCTCCACCCGCAGTCTTTACAGAAATTCCGATCTGATCTAAAGCTTTAATTGAGCTTTCATTATTTCCGATACGTGCAAATATCGTCTTTAATGAGTTACCGACCACATTCCCAGATTCACGAGTGGTACTTGCGATGGCCGTGGTGTATCCGATTAGATCATTCAATTCAACACCAAAAGTTGAAGCTGTTGAACCAGCTTTTCTAATACTGTTAGCTAGATCCATTGTAGTTACAGCATAGTTGTTATCGACTTCATTAAGCTTATCCGCAATTGAAATAGAATCATTCGCAGCAATATTGAAGTTTAACATTGCGGCAGTTAAAGTGTTAACTGTGTCGTCAGGGGTGAGATCGGAGACGTTCTGAAGGACTTGTGCAGTTTTTGTTAGAGTGGACAGTTCACTTTCATCAAAACCCATACGTCCAAAATCGCCAGTCATTTGGAGAATATCGGTGATTTTGTTTGATAGGGAATCCCCTAATTCAATAGACGTTTGTAGAAGCTCATTAAACTTGTAGTCTGGTTCATCCATTACACGACGAATGTTTGTCATGAGCGTATCAATTTCAACAACCTGAGAAACTATTGATTTAAGAGCAGTAACCCCACCAAATAAAGCAGAACCGGCTAGCATGTAAGCAGGCATTCCAGTAAAAGCTTGCTTTAATTTCTCACCAAAACTAGATACTTGTCTTGAAGATGAGCTTGCATTAGATTGAATCTCTCTAAACTGCATACTAAGACTTTGCATCTGTCTAGTAATATTTGGTGTCTTTACATTGAGCTGATTCACAGAATTAATATAGTTTTGCAATGCTCTGGAGTTCTCAGGACTGATAGATGTTCCATACCTATCCGTCAAAGATTTAACATTTAATTTAGCTTGTCTTTGATACAGGCTTAATTGATGTTCTAACTCTTTAGTTCTAGCTTTTAATGCTGCAGAGTCATCCAAGCGTTTCATTCTGTTAGCGATCTGATCTATTTGAGAGGTTGTTCTTGCGGCGTTAATTGAACTGGATAGTCTATTGAGGACTGTTGAGGATAGTTGGCCTTTTTGTCTAAGCTGCTCTAATTTTTGGTTTAGTTTATCTATTGCCTTTTGTTGCTGGTCAAAGTTTTCTGTGGTTTTAACAGCTAAAGTTGCCCCGTGCCTATCTGTGCTATGGGTGACATCTTTAAACTCATCTCTATATTTAGTCACTGTTCCGGTGACACGACCAGTTGCATCTTGTTTCGTTACTTTCTTTTGAGCTTGGCCAAGACGCTCCATTTGTTGCACGAGCTTACTTGCTGCTTTTGATTCCCGTTCCAAACTCTTTGTTGAGTTGTCTATGATTGTCCGAGTTTTCTCATGGATTTCACCACTCCGCTTATACTGCTGTGTAAGCCTAGTGATAGAACCATCTGCATTTTTAGTCTCAGTAATATTTTCTTTGACTGTCTGATTAAGGTGTTTTAATGCCTCTTCACTTTGCTTAAAAGCACTTGAAAACCTTTCAAGAGTTCTAAGAACTTTGTCATCAAAGCTTACTTTGAGATTCAATGGATTGATTTTATTTTGAAGTGTGGATATATCTTTATTTAATTGCTGAACTGTCTTAGTTGATGTGTCAGCCACAGGAGTTAATACAATTTTTAAATTTTGAGACACTTGTTCTTTCACTTCCTTAGTAATTTTTCTACAAATAAAAAAAAGAAGTGCCTCAAAATTTAAAGCACTTCGTTTGTTTACTTAGTGGGCTTGTGTGCGCCTATATAGTTAACGAACACCTCATAATGTCTTCCCCAGTCTCTGGGTGGGTAAAGAACCTCGTATTCTTTTCCTTTATGAACGACTTTAACGCCTTTCTCTAGCTTTTCATTAGGCGGGCAGAAGATCATATTGGTTATGTCAGTTATTCTTCCTACCGCAGTTGGAGAACTAATTGATTCAACATAAGGCTGAAAAGAACATTTGTATGGAACTAGAGTTTCTTGATCCTCATATATATCTGTTCCCCAATCAGTCTTTTTACCTGTCTTCACCCTTTTAACCTGAATTAAAAAATATAGATCATTGAACTTCAATGTGAGTCACCCTCCAGCAGTAATGTAAGGGGTTTTAAAGCTATCCAATTCAAGCTTAATATCATCAGGGAGTTTGTCGTAATAGCTTTCTGAAATACCCCCTCTTGTTTCCGCTTTTGTAGCCTCAACACCCTTTAATCTATACTTAAATACAGCTATATCCTCAATGACACCTAGCAAATTATCTGGAATTTCATTTTCATTAATCTCACAGTAATTAATTACAAAACGCCGAGCTTTCTTTAAATAAAGTTCCAAAAGAGCATCTTCAGAGTCATCAGCAATATCTAAAAACAACTTCAAATTAGCCAATTGATCCATTCTATTCACCTGATTTCTCAGTTTTCTTCT
The DNA here is from genome assembly GCF_032461585.1 of Bacillus sp. IS1. NCBI lineage: Bacteria > Bacillati > Bacillota > Bacilli > Caryophanales > Bacillaceae > Bacillus > Bacillus sp. IS1. The sequence goes on from NZ_JAWCWR010000003.1 coordinate 67,352, forward strand.
GCTTTTTTACTGTTTTTTTCTTTTCCTTATAGCCTTGTTCCTTATAAATTAATTTAAAGGCCTTTTCTGTCAATTTCACTTCATTACCATTTGGATCAATGTAATCCTTCATATTAAGCACCTCATATTTTATTTAGATTTTTTATGATAAAAAAAGAGAGAGGATAACCTCTCTCCGATTAATCTTGTTTATCAACCTTAGGAGTGATTGCTGCAAAAGCATCTTCCTTAATAGGTAAGAAACCAAGTCTCATAGTTGCCTTAATTGCAATCATATCGTTTTCTGCAAGTGAAAGAGGTTTACCATCGCCCATTACATGACCTTGTAGTGTAGCTTCCTTCAGGATTTCATATTTCAATCCTTCTCGAATACCAACCAATGAGTAATCAAAGTTACCTAAGATTAGATCAGCCTTTGTTTTGTCAAATCCACCATTTGAAGAAAATTCAACAGGGAATCCGTACAATTCATTTTGTGATACACCAGAAACATAAATTTGATTTCCGTTTGTGTCTCTTAGAGTACGTAGAGTATTTTTAATACCTCGATGCCCTGCAAATCCAGTTACATCTAATCCTGCATCTTCAACAAGAGCCATAGCATTTGAAACGTCAATATCAAATGTGCCGCCGGTTCCGTTTGCAATAAGATTTCCAGAAGCCTCAGCAGAGCCAAACAAGCTTTTCTTGAACGGAGAGTTGATACCAAAAAGACCCGCTCCATCAATAGTAGTGTAAAATGCTTTTTCAATTTCTGTTCGCAGTTCTGAGAAAACGTTGATAGTGGTGTCATTTAATTTCTCTTTAGTTACTGGAATGATTACACCGATCTTTTTAGCTTCAAGTTCAGGATGGATATATCTCACTTCGGACGTATTAATCCGTTCAGATTCACCTACCCAGTATGCTCCAGGCCCATCAACCAAAACAGGAATTTTCTTTTTATCGGATTCCATAGGCTGAACCTTAGATAATTTGAGTAATGTCGAACCCTTGGTAATGCCTTTGATGATTTCTTTTTGAATTTGTGTAGGTACAAAACCTTCTAATTGATCTTTTAAAAATGCCATTTATAATTTCCACCTTTATTCTTTATTTTATTATTTCTAATAGTTTTATAGTCTTGATTGATTCTCATAAATAGCTGCCATAAAGTCTGAAGAGGATCCAGCTTTGTTGTTATTTACAGAAGCAGGAGGAGTATAGCTGCTATTCTTCAATCGGTCTTCAACCTGTTCTTGAATATACGGCTTCATAGACTCTTCAAATTTTGTTAAGTTTCCTAGAGTTACCTCTTCATTATCAGAAACAAGCAAATCAATTAAGTCTGCAGGAATCTTTTTATCTGATGCTGTTTTTAGTGCAATGGATTTCATTTTCTCAATTCTTGCATTGCGTTCAAATTCTTCATTTTTGAGTTCAAGTTCCCGAATTCTTTTTTGTTCAGGAGTTTCATCTGGATACCGCTTCTTAATTTCCTCTTCAAGCTTCTGAGGAAATGTGCTTTCCATCCATGAGTTTAAACTTGTGGAGAAGAATCTATCTTTTTGCGACTGCATCCACTTTTTAGCATCTTCATCTGTTTCAACGAACTGTTTAACACCATCAAGTGTTACAGGCTGCAACCCTTGAAGATATTGTTTTACCTCGTCATTATCTTGTTGTTCTTCAAAAAACTTTTTAACATCTTCTAAATTCATTTCAAATCACTCCATTCGCCCTTTCTAGTGTCAGTGACCCTAAAAAGTGCATATTTTTACATAAGAAAAAGGCTCTATTTATAGAGAGCCTGTAGTATTACTTATCTCTAATGATTTAAGTTTTCTTTGGTGCTCAATCTCTTGTTCTCTTGCATATTCTTGTTCCTGTCTTCTCTTCTGCATCTCTACAGCAGGATTTTCAACATATGGTATTTGGGCTAGTATCGTTTCCCATGAACATACTTCAGATAACTTGCTTAATGAATCAGCTAAAGCAGTAATATCAGAAGGGATGTTCATTGTTAATTTAAGCTTAACCTTGCGATGATCGTATTCCTCGCCTTTTTGGATCTTGATAAACTTAAAGAAGTTCTTTAACCTCTTCTTAATTGCTGTTTCCAGCATCGCTTGTTTAAGGGAACATTTATTTTCCAAGGAGATTAATCTTGATCTGAGGGCTGCAGAAGATAAATTAGATTGAAGCTTTTCATTTGTGTCTACATGACTGGCCAGCTTGTACATTTTCTCTTCAAGCTCTTTCAGCAAATTTTGTACAAATTTATCATCAATCTTCTTAATAAGATAATCAACACTTGCTTGTGTAGGCACTTGAAGAATACCCGTTTTCTTAAACTTCGCTGCGTCTTCATCAGTGATTTTTGCTCCGGTTATTTTCAAGAAAGCCTGTCTGAAATCAGATACCTCATTCACCAAATCAGATAAAGTGTTATTATAGGCATCATTTTCTGATTTGATATCATCTAACATACTTGTTCTTTCGTGATTTGCGGAGGTCACTTCAATTGGAGGTGTATCGAAGATATGTGTACGCTGCCCCACATAAATTAGATTATCGCTTCCATCAACATCAAAGTGTAAGATTGAATTACTTATGTAAACATCTACTTTTTCGTTATCAGAAAACAAATCATTTTTGTATATATGCAATGCTAAAATAACGTCTTTCTCAACATCGCCTTCTTCGATTACAAAGCAGTTCATTGGCGTTAATACAGCACACTTAAATTCATTGTCTCTGGTTGTGTATTGGATTTCATATGCTTCACCAAATTTAGTTGCTTCTAGCATAAGTTTTTGATCGTGAATTTTAGACCAATGAGAGAAGTTATAATCAATCACATCAATCAATTGATTATTTCCATCTAAACTAATATAGGTCACTGGATTCCCTAAAGCATACGCAATTTCGTCATGAATAAATTTTTTAAAGAAATTCACGACTACTTTCATATTACTTCTACTCTCATTCATAGCGTAGTTCCTCATTATGCTATGATGTCCATTGTAGTATTCTTCGTATGTTTTATAAGTCTCCTGGTTTTCTCTTAGCTTTCTAAGACACTTCATTAACAAAGTTTCTAATTCAGGAGTTATTTGAATTTGTCCATTTCTTTTTCGCTTTAAAACTGTATCAACAATGTTTCTCAATTACTCACCTCCTTTAAAATAATGCTGACCTATCTAAAAAGCTAATGTATTGCACTTCTTGTAGCTCATCAATAAGCCTGTCAAACTCAGCTGTAATATCAGGAGCATCATCAAAGCGTGTAAACTTTTCACCTTCATAAGCCATTATCTGATCAGTAAACTCTTTATCCTCTTGAGGAAATACAATAAAACCACTGTCTACCTTTCCACCAATGGCTCTAATCTTAGCTTCTTTGTTTTTCGTTTGATGTTCATTAATGATTTGAATATCTCTTGCTGTTAGTGTACGATCTTTATTAATTTCTCTTTGAATATCACGTACATCTGCACCACTAAACACGTTCTTTTCAATCCATAAATGCGTGATATCTGGGTATTCTTTCAATAAGGAAATAACCTTTGCAATATAGTCATCGTATTCAAGCCTCTCAATACACGCTTTCCTAACCCATCTAAAGTTATTAGGAGTCTTAGAACCGACAATAAAAGCAGAATAATCGTGACTATCCTGTACCTCAACGGCTGGATCACAACAAAGTATTGTTTTTATGAAATTGTCTTTTTCCTTTTCAATTTCTTTTCTAGGTAATGTCTTGATATCATGGAAAGCTTTCTGCCCTAGCTTAGAAGCATCATTCATCATTTCTTGTTTAAATGCTGAAGGATTAGGATAATACTTTCCAACGGCAAGATCGTAGCAATCATACTTATCTTCCCAAAGAACTGGGAATTTCATTTCTTCTTCATGCTCTAAGTAGAACTTTTTAGCATCCTCTTCTGCATTGGGATTGGTTGCGTCATATCGAATTTTCTTCAATTCAGCCCATTTGCCACTATTGAATAATTCATCAATATCGTCAACAAGGACGGCTTTCTTCACGATCCGTTTATACTGGCTATCTTTTAATATTCTTGAGATAAGACAGTCCCTATGTAGAATTGTACCGAGCATAATAAACTTTGTTGCCATCTTGACCTTCTTGCCATCCCTGTAAACAGGATCATCTCCAGCATATTCAGCATCTTGTGTCCATGTATTGTATTTCTTATCTCTTGCTTCTTGAGTAATAACATCAGCTGATGATTGATAGTCATCGCCAATAATGCATGTAGGGCGCACTCCATTGTGTTTTAATCCACGAATAGATGTCCCAGAACTTATAGCTTGGATTTTGCAACCGTTTGAGAAATACATTTTCAACTTAATTGAACGTGTGAGCATATGTCCAAATGTATTGATTATGTAGGGGTTCTCAACAAATGCCTTTCGAGTATCATTGATAAATTCAACCGCATCATCCTCTTTCTTCCCAGCTACAAGCGTAAAGTAGGATATACCGTATGCTGCTAAATATGTTGATAAGGCAAAGTTAACAGTTGTTGTCTTAGAGCTACCACGAGGCATACAAAGGGAAAGCTTATCGAATTCATCTTTAATGAACATATCATCAAGCGTATTCCATATTTCAAAATGGAAATCACCAAGTTTACGAGCTGTATTAGTGGGTTTTGCTTGGAAAGTATCCTGTAGGTAATATAGACAAAAGAATTCAAAACTACGAGCCCCAAGTGAATGAGCTACTCCATTTTTACCGAAGAGATTCTTCCCCTTCATCATTCTGTTTGTCCTCATTACTGCTTCATCATGAGTTGAACCATTTTTCAAGTAATCTCTATAAAGATACTCTCTAAGCAAATTCCTGTTTTCTCTTGTGTTGATTAAATCGGATATCCGAATCACCTCCGAGTTTTAAAATTATAATAAAAATTGTGTGGGTTGCTATCGGATGAGAGGGTGTTCAATCATTTAGAATGCCCCCTATTATTGATAACTAGCATCCTTTCTGGTGCGTTTCAAACACATTTAGCCCTATAGGTATCAGATTATGCATCAATGCTTATTTAGCCTGTAAATGCCTTTTAGAGAGGATTCTATCGGGTGGTTTTATACTCACAAAATGACTTACTAATACCATAACCATAGTTTGTAAAGGCATACGTTTATAAACGCTGTCTATCTCAACAACATCACGTTTAAAAAGGTGTTATTTTATTTTAATAAACGTTTATAATATATAATAGACCTTTTTAAACGAAAGTGGTATAATAAAGGTACAATAAATGAGAGGATGACAAGTGATGACTTCTAAAATGTTTGGTTACATAAGAGTAAGTTCAAAGGATCAAAACGAAAGCAGGCAGATCACCAATATGCTTAAAGAAGGCATTGCTGAACGTGATCTATTCATTGATAAACAAAGTGGTAAAGACTTCGAAAGACCTGCATATAAAACACTTAAGCAAGTTGTAAGAACAGGTGATACTGTTGTGTTTGATTCAATCACTCGTATGGGTCGTAACATGAAAGAGACTCAAAAAGAATACGATTGGTTCATTGATAATGGCATTAAGCTTAAATTCATTAAAGAACCAATGATCAACTCAACTGAAGATCAAGACGATATTCTTAAAGAAGCTATACAGAAGATTGTATTGACTATCCTTACAGCCTTTGCAGAGAAGGAAAGGGAGGACATAAGAGAGAGACAAGCAGAAGGGATCAAAGATGCCAAAGAAAAAGGAAAGCACTTAGGACGACCTAAAAAGGGGTTTGACACATTAACAAAAGAGCAACGATCCACCCTTGAATCAGGCTACTCTAAATGGAAAAGCAAAGAGATTACAGGTGTTCAATTCGCTAAAGACTTACAGCTTACTAAGAATACTTTCTATAAAGTGATAAAAGAATATGAAGCACAGCTGACCCTAGCCAATTAATAAAAGCTAAGGGTCTTTTTATTCGTCTTCAGATAGCTTTGAAGCCGTCCACTCTTCTTCTTCCTTTTCCAATACATCTTTTGATACATTGTCATTGTTTCGATCATCTTTGATATTTAGAATATTCTCTGGATTTCCCTCAGTGTATGCAAGTAATAGCTGTGTAGCCTTCACCCTTGCATTATCATTTGTGGATGATTCGCTAATCTTTTTTAGATTTTCAAAGAAGGCTTTTGTATCTCGACTTACTTCACGTCTAACTGAAAGTTTTTTGTAATGTAAAAGTCTGTCGTACTCCTGCGAGTATTCTTCTTCCTTTTCCCAGTTGTACAGAGTCGGTCTGGTCACTCCTACTTCCTTAGCAATCTCAGTCCTATTCAGCTTTCCTTCCACTAATAATTCAATTGCTTTTAACTTTCTTTCATCAAGCATAATATATTTTACACCTACTTTATTTTTTACATTTTTCTCATGATAAGAACGCTTTAAGATCGCATTTACATTTGGCATATACAACCCCAGATTCAATTTCGTGTAATCCTTCAGGTTCCCCACAGCTTTTACAGCAAGCCAATTCATTTTCTACAAAGGCGTTCTTGTATACTTCTAATGCTTTGTCTTTAAAATACCTTTCAAATGTAGCCAGTTTAGTCTCATCATCCTTAAAACTGATCTTTTCTGAATCAATCAGCTTATTTTGCCTAATGACATCGACGGTTTCTCTGGATTCCGGATGAAGCAAGTGAAGTGCAATTTTAACGCCATAATACACTTTTTCACCTTCATCTGAATTCCCCAAGTACACATTGTAATCACAAACCTCCAGATACATGTCCACATCTAAAGTTGTTTTAATTCGACCTATTTTTTTAGCTGTACTCATTTTTAAATTCCTCCGTTGTATGTTGTTTTATTTACTTGTCCCGCTTCATAACACAAATAAAAAAGCACCCGTTGCTGCGGATGCCTTTACCTTTTCCTTTTATAACTTTCAATATCTTCTCTTAAAAACAAACGGTCACGACTTGTTGTTTTAATGGGTACTAATGTTTCACGATCGACCAACTGTTTTAAGTTTTGACGACTACAGCCGATTATCTCAATCGCTTCAGACGTAGTTAAAATTTCTTTTGCTATAAAATCCTTCAAGTCATCAATGCTGTCAAAAACAATCTTAGTCATTTCGATGATTCCTCCACCTAAGAATAATGTTTATTATTGTGAGTATCAACCATATTAACGCTAATACCATTGTTAGTATATCTAAGGTGCTGAGATGAGCATAATCAAAATTCGAAAACAGCATAATGAACAGAATAAAAAAGAATATTGTTGTGACATCAACCAATTTTTTCATGTGTTTTGAGTATGGAATGAAAAGTGTTATAATAATAAGAGAAGGGGAATAAATCCCCTCTAGCTTATGAGCGACGTTTCTTCTTGGCGGGAGAGCGTCGTTTTTTGTTTTTGCTTGCCTTCAAGTCCTTGATGTTCTTGATCATGGTTGTTATTCCTGCTAGGATTGCAACCACCCAAGCCAAGTCCCGAAGGATAAGCTCTAACTTTTCCATACTCATTTCCCCTCCTTTCTTAACTTAATTATAACACTTACGTTTACTATCGTCAATCTATTTATTTTATTTTTATCCTTATTTTTCACTTTTTTCTAGCATAAAAGGAGGGTACTAATATATCCTGCATGTTGTTTTCTGTCCTTGTTTAGACATTTATAGTCGTTCGCGAATCGACTTTGTTTAAATTGAATGGTTATTTTTTATTTTTCTTCTAGTTCAGCTACTGTATTAATAATCATCTGTTCAAACTCTTCAGACTTAGCAGATCCTAATTTTTCAAAATTGGATCGAAGTCTATTAGCTATGATGTTTATTTTTTCAAGTGATTCTATAGGAAACTTATTAAAGATTGGATAAAGGAGATCAGTGTTCATTAACTCGTAATAAAACTCAAACTGTTTCTTAGTATCATCAGGAATATCCAAGTCACTGAACTCCTTCACGACATTAAAACTTAACCAATCATTCATGCTGATCTTACTCAAATCAATACCTTGCTCTTCAGCTTCTAATAGGGCTTTCACAAAATTCTCAAACATCTTTTGTAACTTGAACATACCAAACTGAGGATAGATGTATACATGATACTCATCATTGATCTGAACCTTTTGTTTCTTATCAACACTTTTTGATAGTGTCTTTACACCTGATACGCTTAATTTTTTCGATGCCATTTCATTTCCTCCTAATCAGCTAACATGCCTTCTGCATGAAGAATGTAATCGGGGTGAATTTTGTTTTTCACAGCCTGTCCTTCAACAAATTGTAAAAAGTCTGATTTCTGCCCTTTTTCAATTAGATAATCTTTGAATAAGTTACCTACAGTAATTAATTCATCCTCAATACAATCGCGTTTTTCTTTCCACTCTTCTTCACTTTTCTTCAGTTTCTCATTTTCAATAATCATTTTTTTTATTTCGTTTAAATTAATCATTTAATTTCTCCTTTGCTTTCATTGTTTTCGTATGGCTTTCCTACAATTCCTTCATACTGTTCGGGCGTAATCCAGTCTATTTCAACATACGTCCTTATGTCGGCGTCCGTATAACACTTCCAGTCATAGAACTGCTTAATATCTGCAAATTCGGGGTATGAAGCCATTTACTTACCTTCCTTCAAGTCAGTAATATCTTTTTGTAGTTGTGCGATTAATAGAGCTGTATCAGCTTCTCGTTGTCTTCGTTGAGCATTTTCCTTTTCAGCAGCAGCCACTTGAAACGATAATTTAGCATTCTGCATTTTCAAAAGATCAACCGGTGAAGATACCCGCCCATTTTCAATTTGTTTTTCTAGTTCCTCTTTTTCTTCTTGCGTTGCGGCCTCTGTCCATGACTTATCTGAGGGATGATACATTGCCTTTATGAAAGACGGAGGCTGGACGGTTGTACAATTCTTAGGGATTGTATAGTCTCCTTCTTCATCCGGTTCAATAATAACGGGTTTGGTTAGAATGAAATTTTCATCATACTCATAAACCTGAATCACGCTGTGTCTCCTTTTTGAAAACCCACGACTACATCAATATAGTAACCGCCCAATTTACTTGAATCAGCGGGGTCTGGGTATTTTATTTTCAAATCACCATTATCGTAAATTATCAGATTGGCTGTTCCACCCGTACCACTCAATGATACTGTTGCTACAGTACCGCCTGCTGGAACCATTGAAGATGGAATTGAACCAAATATGATCTCTGGATCAGTTCTAACATGACCTCTTAAAACTAACAGCGCTCCCCATTTTGCGTAAATGGGCGTTCGTGTGCCTACTGTAGCTCCATTCTTTAGCATGATGTTGGCATATGTAATAGCACCGTTCCACGTCTTCCGTTCATCTACCGAGATGTGCCGCTCTGGGTTTTCATTATGATCTTTGAACTGCTGGGTCATATCATTCCAATAAGCTTGGTCTTCAGCCGTAACATGAACATTAGTGTCATTCAGGTGATTATCAAAATCACTTTTAGCGGCTTGCTGAACGTTATCAACTTTATCAAGTCCCAGCTGTGCAGCAGTTACCTTGTGAGGATTTGAGGTATCTGAGGTGTGTTTGTCAAAATCCGCTTTCTTTGCTTGCACGTCGTTAGTGACGGCCGATAACCCTATTTGTGCTTTTGTTACACCATGTGGGTTGTCTTTATCTTCTAAATGAGCATCAAAAGCAACTTTTGCGGCTTGCTCTTCATTGATTACATTTGATAATCCGACTTGCTCTTTTGTGACATGATGGGGATTCTCAGTGTTCAGAGTGTGCATTTTTAAATCGAAATTCTGCTTCTCCATGAAATCATCAACTTTTTCAGATAAACGCTTTTCATGAGCAGACATATGAGCTTCAGTTCTGTAAAATTGATCTTTAAGATTATTGATTTGTATATTGTTTTGTTTAAGCTGACCTATAAATTGTGAATTAGACATTGATTATTTCTCCTAAATAAAGAAGACCTTATTAAAGGTCTTCCGTCCAAATATCGTCCCAAATGTCTTTCCAGGCTGGAGAATTATCAGAAGCTGCTGAAAGTGATTCATATGGATGCTCTTCGTCAAAATCCTCTTCAAAGAGCTTTTCAAAATCACTCAGGCTTATGTAATAATTGTCCTCCTCTGAAAGCAGTAAATATGCATCTTCAATACCATCAACCTTTTTAAACTTTCCGCATACATCATGAAAAGTCATTATTCCATCCCCCAAACAATCATTTTAAAACCAGTAATATCAACAGTTCCAGATGCCTTAACTGTCAATAGCACTTTTGGACAAACGAAGGGCAACTGTTTTTGAATTGGATAGTTTGAAACAAATGCAGCATTACTGATTAAAGTTGTGCTGTCACTTGCGGATGTTGATGAATAAAAAGGAATACTCTTCGGCACAGAATAAGCACTGACTGTAACTTTGCTATTTGCGCTGTCAGTCTGTGTTGTATACAGAGCAACGCCATAAGCTCTAAACACTCCTAAATTCTCAACAAGATCTAATGTGTACGACTTTGTTGCACCAACTGCCACAGTATCATTATCTGTTAACACAGATTCCTCGTATGACTTTTGGATCTGAGTTTTAATAGGAACTGTGTTTCTCACAAGAACTGGAATAGATGATTTGTTTGCAACATTAACATCAAGAGGCTGATCAGTTTTAAGATCAACCTCTAATGGAATAGTTGAATTTTCAATTGATACAGGCGTTATAGGGTTGCCAGTACCATCATCTTTTGCAGAGGTAAGCGTAGTTCCATCTTTATTTAAGAAAGGAATCTTCAACGCCTCCCTTATGCACTTGCGCCGCCAAGATCAACGCTTTGCTTTGGAGACTCAGTAGGTTTCTCACCTTTTGATCCGTCTGCTTTACGTTTAACCCGAATGAAACGCCCAAGAGAATTATCAACTGCTAGCGCTGTAAATTTGATTTCAGGTGTAATTGCGTTGCCGGCTTCAAAGTTTAGCTCTGCTTCACCAGAAGGAGAGATTTTATCGAACTGAATATAAAGATCACTATGGATTGTTTCAGTTTCTGGATCGTACTCTAAAGTGTGATATTCCATCTCATAAGCTTCAGAGAATGTATCAGCCTTAATTTCAACAATTTCGCCTTCGGCATCAATTTTATATCGTGCTTTAACTTTCGCACCCTCTTTTGCAAAAGTTGTAGGGAGTTGACCTTCTGTGGATTCAGTTTCCATAAGATAAGACTCTCCTTCGCTATTCTCGAAAGAAACTGCATCAACTGGAGTCTTGCTAAGAGTTACTTTTCCATCTGACTCAACAGTAAGCGTCTCATCCTCCCATACTTGCACCGTCCCATTTTCAACCTTGACTCCTTGTTGCATGGCCAACCAATCCAAGCTGAAGAAAGCATTTTTGATTGTTCCTGTAATATTCTTGTCGGACTTAATTTGATAAAGGTTTTGGTTTCCCCATCCGCCTTTCAAATAGTCTTCCTGGATACTTTGAGACAGGCTAGTTGTTTGTGCTTCAGCAGTTGCAATAACTTTCCCGTCAGATTTTCTTTTCATAACAACGTTACATACATCATGAATTACTGTCTTTTTACTCATTTATTAAAATTCCACCTTGTTTTTTAATTTGAGAATAATTTCTCTAAGTTTCTTGCTTCTTTCTTAGTTATGTAATTTTTCTCTTCTTCAAATAAATCTATATGTTGACTCCAAGAACCAATGTTTTTGGCAGCTTCCGGACTTACAGTAGAGAGTACAATCGCAGCAGAGCTATTTAAAAAAGCAGCGCCTCTGAAAAAATGAGAGTGAAGTTGGGGAAGCGTTAATTCAAGAACTTCAGCGGATGAATACCCAGTAAATTGAACAACACAACTAACAATATCGGAGAAATCATAATTGTTCTCAGACTGTTTCAACGCTCTACTTTTCTTGTTGAATTTTTCAAGTTCAGAGTTTTTGCTAACCTTTTTTTCTTTTAAGCAATGCATATCAAGAATTAACTTGCGGATATCGTGAAAGTTCTTCTCGTCTACAGATTGGAACGCATCAGGGTTATTAAACACTTTCGCAAACACTCTTTGGTAAGAGGCTCTTAACTGATCCATCACATTAACTATGTCCAACAAAGTTGAAGCGTTAAAATCATTGATCAAGCTATCCAATTGACCAAATTTATTGTTTTCTTGAAATTCAGCTATTATTTCAGATTTTGATTTAACCATTTGAGAGAGATCATTTACGAACTGAGGATAATCTTTAAGTCTAATGAAGTGGCACTCTCCTATATCTGTTGAAATAGGAGTACCTAAAATAAAGAAGTCCTTTGAATATTCCATTATTGTGGAGCTCCAAAGGAAAAGATGAGTTTATAGCCGAGGTATCCATCAGGGGGATTAGCTATCAACATTCTATTGATATTAGCAACCTTACCCACACCAGCAACATTTTTATCGTAAACAATATCAATTAGCCGGTCTATGATCTTGAGACTTCTAGGATCATTGTCTTCAAAATGATCAATATGGGTGTATACGTCAATCATTACATCCTGGGAAGTAATACGCTTATTGTGTGTAGTATAGCCGTTACCAAAGTACATGCAGATCCGACATTGAGGATCATCTTCTTTTAAATCGTTAGATTTAGGAGCCCTAACAATAATTCCTTTGAGGATGTCATCAAAATCATCTCTTTGCTGCACGTCTATATTAGCGGGATTACTCAACTCTTTATAATAAGCAAGATTCATTAACTCACTGTCTCTTGAAACGAGCTTGAAAATGCCTATTAAGTCATTTGCTAATTTGCTCATATCATCACCTCCTTCCTAAATTGTTTAATTAAAATCTATAAAGAGGCTTACCATTGGCCATCTCTTTTATTTTTTCATTTGCTTTTCTTAATACTTCTGGATCAATATTTTTAACCAACTCTTGAAACTTCTCATTTGGCTCGCCCCATCTTGGCTGTTCTTTTTTATTTTCCATTACCGAGCACCTTCTCTAACATCAAAATCGCTTTACTAGCTCTATACCATCCTTCGCCTTGACAGTAGCATTCCATATCCCATGTATTCTCAAAAAACAAATCACATTTCTTACAGTAATATCCTGACTTGAGGATTTTCGTATCAGTAACCTTATTTTCTTTCATTTTTATTATTCCTCCAATTGTTTTTTCTCATTTAAACACGATTACGGGGGCACTGAGGATGCCCCGCACATAGTCATGTTAAAAGGAGAAACCCCGAACCAAAAATGGCTCGGAATAAGAACAAAAATAAAATCAAAGGAGTAAAACTAATGAAACCCCGAAACCATTTATTTAACGTCGCTGGAGTCGGCCTGTACATCTCTTCAGCACTGTTTCCGCAATGCTGTTTAATGTAGTAACGACAAAGAATTAGATCACTTTGATTACTCTGCGCTTTCCGTTTTCATACTCAGGCTTAGAGTAGACAAAGTCTTTCATTCTTTGAATAAGCTCAGGTGACATATCTGAATCATAATTCAAAAAGGAGCTGATTTTTGACTGAGCACAACCGCATTCTTTCGCAATTTCCGTTTGAGTTAACCTTCTTTTACGAATATCTAGCCATAGCTTATGTCTATCAATTTCCACTTATAGTCCTCCTTCCATCAATAAATTTTTATTTGAAATAATTATCTAAAATAAGGGGGGCTGATCATAGTGATCAGCATTCTTTGATTATTTAGGAGGAATAACCAAAAGACTATAGATGTCCAAAGTTGAATTAAACAATGTTTGGGTCGAAATTGCATAGTATGGATTTTTGTGATAAATTATAATTACGGAATCGTATAAATAATTATCTATAAATCAATACTTCTTTTTTCTTCCCTAGAAGAAGATTATAGATATCACTATACAACTGGAAAAACCCTTGTATATCAAGGGCTTATCCATCTTCATTTTTTTCCTTATAATTTAAGCGTTACATTTTTTATTTTTACGTGATTTTCGTGTTCTCAGTCTTCCTAGTTCCCTCCTCCTCTCTTCTGCACACTCTTTGCACCTTGTTCCCTTTTCGATTTCCCGCTCACAATCAACACATTTAAAAACTCTGCGAATGTTCTTTTTTAAATTCCTTACAATGTTATACCCAAAACAATTGTAGAGAGTATCCTTATGCTTAGAGCATTTAGTATTGAATAGATATTCAACCAATATATCTGTTATGTAACTGCTGTCTCTCTTAATACTCAGCAAGGTTTCTCTGATCTCTTTTGTGACATGCCATTCTGCATCTTGTCGGGATACGTCTTGCTTTTTCTGCTGTTTAGCTTTCCAATGCTTACCCCTATCAAGCAGTGTGTAAGTTCTCACGATCATTGCATCTTCAACTTTCTTTCTGCTGAAGTCTTTGAGTAATTCGTCTTTTATTTGCAGGAGAATTCCCTTTGTACCTAATTCCTTTTGCTGTTTTGAATACAACTTGTAGAGTTCATTAAATCGTGTCGATACTTCTTGATCAAGCTCAAGATTAGTATTCTTATTCTTCAGTTTTGTGTAATCAAATTTACCCGCCAGCCTCTTAAAGTTCACCCTGTTATTCGGTATTTTTTCACCCAACCGATTAACTACAGAATCATTTCTTGGTCTGACGTTCTTTCTTTTCTTGTCTTTTGCGTAAATAAAGAAGTGAGGAACTTTTCTGTTATAAGTCCCCTTCAGGAAACCATTAATTCTTTGACTAACATGATCAGGACGGGTTGGTTTGTATAAGGTCTTGGCATAATCAATCTCAAAGTTATTTTCCATGGTAAGCCATTTGATCACGTCTAAATCAACCTTATCACTATTCCACACCTTGGTTATGTTATTACTATACTCACCAATGTTTACCTCAAACGCCAGTTCCAAGCTTTTATAGATGTTCTCATTATTGATTTCTTGGTTTTCTGCTGTCTTCATTTCATAATAAAGAGGAACAATATCATCATTTTTCATATTTCTTTCTGCTATCTCAACAAAAGTGCTGTCGCTAACTAAAAGTGCTTTATCTCCGTCCACATCAAACTGCAGAAGTCTTGACAAGGCATCCTTAGTGGACGTATACACGCCTTTCGTAATGAACCAGTCTTTAAGATCATCATTTAACTTGTTGATCCTAATACCATGCTCCCTAGATAGATGAGGAGGCCTTAACACATCTAATTTTTGCTGATTATTAAAAAGCTTACAGCTAACCTCTCCGTCATTTAGTAAAACCTTCGGATCAGAATCACCACAAAACCAATAACCGCAAGCAGCATACAAATCTGGAATAATAAAAGTATAATGAGAGCCTTCTAGCAGGATTTTCCCTGCTTTTGCTTCCTTCACCAAACGCTTTTTATTCTTCTTAATAATCTCCTTTGAATGGTTATCATTAAGCAACTCAGGATAAATCAAATGTGCTTTCTGAAAGTTATTTTTATGGGCATTGCTTTCAACGGCTCCTATAACCTCAAGCATTGATTCTTTATCTTTGTAAAGAGTTTGGATCCTCTTCACTGTGTTTTCTGAAAGCTTATCTAACTCTTCATCTGTCGTGTCGGTTAGTGTCTGGATCATTTGATAATTAAGTTCACTGTTTTTAAATTCATCCTCTTCTTCATTCAACTTGGCTGCCTGACACTCATACTTCTTAAATTTGGATTTGTAATCATCCCATGAATCATAATGTTTCCAGAGCTTAAACTGACTCTTCGTTAGGATAATTTTAATACCGTCTTTAACAATATCCCATTCCTTGCCGTATATATCTTTAATTTTGGTCTTCCGGCATAATTTAGAATACTCATCAAATGGAAATGGGACTAACATTCCTTTCATAAAAGGGGCTCTAAACATGAATGCACTCTCCGAAAGCTCAGGGAGAATCATTCCACAGCCATCCGTATGATTTATTGGAATAGACTTGTACTCTCTTTTAATTTCGTATGTTTCATCGTTTATGTAATCAACCTCAGTGGACACATCCGTCTCAAAATCATTTACAACTATACAATCATCAATATTAAACCCTTTCCATAATGTACTAGCGCTATTTGATAAGGCAAGGTAAGCGATCCATTTGTTAATACTCATGCCACCCTTAGAATTAATTACCTCTTCACTAAGCCCACACATCAGAGTGTTTTTCTTCTTCAGATATGTCTTTTCTTTGATGAATACACCCTTCTTTTGTCTAATTTGTCCTGCTGATGAAGCATAGTAAACGTATTTTTCATTATTAAAATAATAACCATTCTGAACCAAGCTTCTAAAAACGTTATGGTAAAAGGATTCAACTATCATAATCTCCTCAGTGATCTGATCGTAGTCCAATCCAAGTGTTCTAATTAGCACTGAATCAAATAAAGAGATAACCCTTTGCGATCTAACCTCTCCATCTTTTGTTTTAAGCGAATCACCTCTAAGGGTTCTCGTCCCTTTAAAACTTTGCTGCTCTTCAATTAATTCATCTTTCTTTTCGTTAATCCAACAGTTAGTAATTTTTTTAAGACGGTTGATTTTCGCTTTGTTGTATTTGCAGGCCATTAGCTCATCCATATCATTTGAAAGCCTGGATTCACTTTCACCTTTTTTCTTGATATATGTAATTAGCGATTGTTCCAATTCCTTAAAGCTTCTTTCTTCCTCTAAGAGCTTACCAGTTAGATCTAAATGAATATCAGATACATTTGTATCATTCAATTTTGCCACTTTTTTAGCCAACTTCTGCAAAAACTTTTTATAAAGGCGAAGTTGAAGCAAATCCTGATTTAATTTTTCTTCTTTATCATTATAAAAAGCAGATGAATCTAAAGAGTAAACGAACACTGATTTAGTTAAATTTTCATTTTTCAATAAGTAATCCTCCAATTGATTAAAGTTAAAAATAATACAGGAAAGATAAAGTGAGGCTGGAAATTGCAAAACTTGTTTTTGCGATTTGCATATACTGTATCTACAATGTATCTAATATCTTAAATACTCTTCTATATACACTCCCCACAGTGCAGCACACTGAGGAGTTTAGCTCTGCATGTTCAGAAGCTATCTCTGCATGTTCAGGAGTTAGGTGAAAAGCCTAATATAGCGGGCTTAAAATATGGTAATGATTGTTCCATTTATCAAAGATCAGAGCATCATTTTCATCGTAATTTCCTGTATCCTCAAGCTTATGTTTTACGATTTTCAATAGCTTTGCTTTCCTCAATGCCTTATTAGCTTCAATGATTGTCGTGTTTCCTATTTTCAACCGACTTTTTAATACATCAAAACCAACATAGCAATAATCAATCCCTCTTTTGTCCTTTGGGTTAATGTGGCTCTTATAATAGAATGCCAATCGCACCCCGTTTTCATCTATTTGATCATTTTTGAAGTATGTAAAGATGGATGGATTCATTTTGCAGAATCTACCCTCATTCTTTGCTTTTGAATTAAAGAATATTGATAGATAACCTTTGGTGGGGAGCTTCTCAATTTTGTTGTCAATTAACCCGTACTTATGTAATGCATTAAATCGCTTCTTTAATGTCCTCGTGTCATTGATTTTAAGCTCATTCATCAGCTTCTTATGGTCTAATACTATTTCATCTTGGCCGCCGTTCCTAAAGTGTTTAAAACAAAGGTTGGCGTACAAATTGAATTCTTGATTCGATATGTAAAAATTCTCGTTTCGTATGATATTGGAAGGTACTTTAACAAATAAATTTGTCAATAAACATTCTCCTTTTGTGCTTATTATTCTGGTGCTTAGACTTCCTTGTGAGAGCTTTTAGCAATCACATTTCATTTAGTATCCTTTGAACAGTTTCGTCTTTCTCATAAAGCCAGAACCGCTTATTTCGAGTGCTTAATGCTTCACAGATTAGTGGCGCTCCAGCTGCTCTTAACTTTCGGTGTAGGTTTACCGAGTAGCAATAGAAATACTTCGATTGTTTCATTAAAAATCTCTCCCTTTAAATTAAATTCAAGTACTCTGACGGCTTACTGTTCTCAATAGCTGTAACAATCGGTGCTCTGTTTTTATTTGTTTCAAGTTTGCACCACAGTTGCTCCCCATTCTCCACATACCTACCGTTAAATTTCGATATATCAGCGTAAGCTTCCGGACAATATGAAGAAGATAGCTTAATTAAACCGGTGTCAAACCTCTCTGTAACCGTCATTTGATGAAAACCGTTAGATGAGAATTTATCCAGGTTCTCAAGCATTATTTTTATGTCATTTTTTAAATTTTCCGATGATTTTCTATATGTAACTTTCTTGCAAACCCCATCACGCATTATGTAAGGCAACCCAATAACCACTGAATCATATGGCTTCGGGCTAATAATTTCTGCTGTATAACCATTTGTGCTAAGTATTGCATTATGTTTTAGGCTGTAATAAACCGGCTTGTCTTCATTGATCCGCTTAAAGCCATTAGCTAATGCTGCTAAATCAATTCTTACGCTTCTTCTAGCCGACATTTAATCCTCCACTTATTTTATTTTTATCCTAAAAATATGTAATGAGAAGGAGTGAACGAATCGCTCACCCCTTCAAATGGATATGTAATGCTTACGCACCACGTCCAAAACCTGCTACATGGAATGTTTCTTCCCCTGATGCGCTGTGAATTGTAGTTTGTTGACCCGCAACGAAACCAACAGCCAATGAAGCTACGATTGTAAGACCGATAAATACTTTTTTCATATTATGTTCACCTCCTTTCAAGTAATATCGCGCGACGTCGCGCGTTTTAGAGTGCAAGTAAATCCAAAATCTGCTCGTCCTCACCCATTTCTCTTAATTTATCCAAAGGCAAGCGTACGCTGTATAGATCACCAGACAGCTTAAAGTGTTTTATAGACTCATAAAAGAATCTCTTATCTTCATAAGCTAGTCCCTTTAGATAAAAGTGAATGCCAAAGTCATTATGAATATTCGGTTGCTGCTCTAAGTTCTCCAATATTTCTTTAGCCTGTTGCAAGTTGTTTTTCTTGATGTGATAGTGTGCAATTTCTTGGATATCTGTAACTTCATTTGAATCAGGGTTTAACCAAAAGTTCTCTTGATTCCAATGGTTTTCCAAGAAACAAAGGCTTCTAGTTAACTGTAATTTTGCCAAGGGGTTATTCTCAGTATGTTTTAAACCGGCCAGGTAATATTCCTTTGCTTTTTCATAATCATCAAGCAAATAAGTATTCCCCAAAGTTAGATAGCTATAAGCGACAAGCCTATCAATATTCGTCACATTAATGCCATATGAGCAATAAAAACGGGCTTGAGTCATATTATTCTGACTGAATGCCGAAGCGCCCAACAAAGCCATCAGACGGTTATAAAAGGAGCTTTTAATTTGTTCATTGTTTTCAATAAAATCAAGATCAACGACTGTCGACATTTCTGCAAGATTTGAGTATTCAGCCATTCTAAGGTAGTAATACAACGGGATTATGTAAGTGAATACACGCATTTCTTGAGACTTGGGATCAAGCTTCCCAATTGCTTTAAGCGCCTGATGTGCGTTTATTTCGCCTCTGTCTTGCTTACGTTTGATCTGATACATTGCTGCCCATTCACGTTCAATCGAACAGCTACTGTTGATTAATTGATCAATTAATGCGTCAGTTTGTTCATACTGTTCATTAATATCTGACATTTCAAGACGTACCTTTGCATCTACTTTTGGTTTCTTAGCTTCTCTCTCTTTTGCTATCATCCGAATAACCCCCTGTGGTGTGTCACTAATTCAGAGCAACAGACAGTGGCGATGTCACCACTAACCCGAATCTGAATATAGGATCTCTTTTAGTTCATACAGAACATATGATCTCATTATAGTTCATCCTCCAGTTTTATGGAACAAGTTATGTATTGCGATTATGTATTGCGGTGTTGCTGTTATGTCCTATTGAGCGATTTGTTGCTCACCGTACCACCATTTTTTGAAACCTTCTGTTGGTACTTTGATTCTGTTTTTCCCTACCCGCACTGCGTGAAATTTTCCACTCTTACAAAGGGCATATGCTGTATCTCTTCCAGCCCCAGTAATTTTGCGAATATCTTGAACATCAAGCGCAACTTTTTTGAAGAGTTCTTCCAGTTGCTCTTGGTTTAGTACCTCTTGGTTCATCCGTCCACCTCTCTTCTGTTTCCTGTTTAACCCTTTCCTTTTCGGGTTAATCCAATCATAAAACATACTCATTAATATTTCAATACTTTTCATGAAAGTTTTTTTATTTTTATTAAAGTTTTATCGCAACCAATAAGAAAATAATAAATATATTCTTTTTATTCACCATATGTTATGATTATTTTCGAGGTGACATTATAACCATGGATAAAAATATTAAGATTGATAAAGAAAACAAGTTAGGGTCAGTGGTCAAATACTATAGGAAGAAAAAGAAAATCAATTCTCAAGAGCTATCAAAATCGTTAGGTAAGTCCGGAGCGTACATTAGTCAAATTGAAAATGGACACAACAAGAATCCGGATTACAACACATTATTAGAGCTATTCAGAAAGCTTGGAATCGCAGAAGAGAATTTAGAAATGTACCTTGAAGCTCTTGGTTTCATGTCTCCTGAAAAAATAGCAGCTGAAAAGGCGGCAGAAGAAGCCTGGATTGAACGGGAAATTGAGCTGATGAACGATCCTGATTACCAAAAACAATTACTTGAACAAGCAGAATTTATGCGAATCCAAGAGCAACACGACAATTATGATGAAATGATAAATAGAAAAATGGATGAGATCAGAAAAGATCTTGATTGGTACTATACGATAAACCCTAGTGAGTTCGGCACAGTCATTGAAAACCTTCATAAGCTGATGGTATCTATGGGAGATTCCCCTGATAACTTCCGATTTCTAGTTTCTTTATTCCGTAAAGATATAACAAAGTTCAATAAAGACGCTAAGGAACATATTATCAGTGCATTAAAAGAAGGTTACGAAAAAAGCAATACCGGATGGGGAGAGCGCCCTAGCTGGTAAAAATAAAAAGGAGAACGATTAATGGCATCAGTAAAAAAAGATAAAAGAAACGGCAATTGGTACTATGTGTTTGATATAGGAAAAGATGAGAACGGCAGACGGAAGCAACGTAAACGAAGTGGGTTCAAGCTAAAAAAAGATGCAGAAGAAGCATTAAGGGAAGATCTTCAGTTATACCATGCTGGGGATCTTCTCAAAGATAATGATTCAACTTTCAAAGAATTGGTTGAGTATTGGCTGAATATCAAAACTCCAGATGTGAGCAACCAAACTCTAAAGGTTTATCATTATAATCTAAAAAATCATATACTCCCTACCTTCGGAAGCATGAAACTTAGCGATATAACAACTCAAAAGGTACAAGCATTTATAACAAGGTTAGTTAATTCCGGTTTATCGGCTGCCACAATAAAGAAGATATATCACGTACTCAACAACGTAATGAAAACAGCTGTTCAAGATGAGTTTATTAAAAAGAATCCAGTTGAAAAGGTTAGAAAGCCATCAGTTAAGCGTAAAGAAGTTGAAGTATGGTCAGCCGAACAGATGTCATTATTCCTGGATCACACCAAAAACAGTCGTTACTATATTGCATTTTGGTTAGCGATTTCTTTCGGACTTAGACAAGGTGAAATTTTAGGTTTACGTTTTAAGGATATAGACTTCAATAATGGCGTTTTGAGAATCGTTCAAACACTAGAACATT
The DNA here is from genome assembly GCF_032461585.1 of Bacillus sp. IS1. NCBI lineage: Bacteria > Bacillati > Bacillota > Bacilli > Caryophanales > Bacillaceae > Bacillus > Bacillus sp. IS1. The sequence goes on from NZ_JAWCWR010000003.1 coordinate 89,000, forward strand.
CTGGCGGCCAAACAAAATACGGTGGAAAATCATCGACAAGCACACGCACCATCGACTTATCAGAACATGATATCCATATACTGAAGAAACAAAGAAGTCGTGTATTGAAAGAGAAGAGTTTATGCGGAGGGCTCTATACAGACCGAGATTTAGTTGTATGTACAGATACAGGGAATGCAATCAATCCAAGAAACCTTTTAAGACAGTTCAAAGCTTATTTAAAGCAGCTTGATTTACCTGATATCCCATTCCATAACCTTAGACACTCTCATGCATCCTTACTGTTAACAAAGTTTCATCCTAAAGTTGTTCAAGAAAGGTTAGGACATAAAGATATCCAGGTCACGCTTAACACCTATTCGCATTTAATGCCAAACATGCAGAAGGATGCTTCCACATTTATCAGTGGCATCTTACAAGGCAAACAAAAAGAGGAATCACATTAAATTGTGACTCCTCTTTTTTGTGACTCCAGTGTGACACGAGTAAGTGTCCAACACGCTGAAACCCTTGATGATTCCGACTGGGCTCGAACCAGCGACCTCTACCCTGTCAAGGTAGCGCTCTCCCAGCTGAGCTACGGAATCATGATATGTATGTGTTGCTGGGTATGTTGTTGTCTCTCTGACATTTATAATTATATATCCTGATTTCTCATTCGTCAACACTTTTTTTATCTAAAATAAAAAAAAGGGCGCGTCGCAAAATTGACGGCGCCCTTTTCGTTTATGATCTCACTTGGGCGGGGGTTATTTTTTTCAATGCCTGTTCGAAGTCCCGTTCTAAATCTTCGGCGTTTTCGACTCCGACGCTCAGGCGCAGAAGGCCGTCTGTGATGCCGCGTTTCTCCCTCTCTGCTTTCGGCATGGCGGCATGCGACATGGCTGCAGGGTATGAGAGAATGGACTCGACGGCGCCGAGGCTGACGGCAAATACCGGAAGCGATACGTTTTCGACCAGCTTTTTGACGGCTTCTTTGCTTTCCAATTCAAATGACAGGACGGCGCCCGCTCCGGTCGCTTGACGTTTATGGGTATCGGCTCCCGGGTGTCCGGCAAGGCCGGGATAGTAAACGTTTTTGATGGCAGGATGCCTGTTAAAATAGGCAGCCAGCCGCTCAGCCGTCCGGCTCGCTTTTTCCAGTCTGACCTGCAATGTTTTTAAGCCTCTCAATACGAGCCAGCAGTCCTGAACGCCGAGCACCGCTCCAAATGAATTTTGCAGCTTATACAGCTGATTGCCGAGCTCTTCATCCTTTACGGCGGCAAGGCCTGACAGCACGTCACTGTGGCCGCTTAAAAATTTCGTCGCGCTGTGGAGCACGATATCTACGCCGAGATCAAGCGGACGCTGCAGAGCAGGCGTCATAAAAGTATTGTCAAGGTATGTCAGACAGCCGTGATCCTTTGCCAGTTTGACGACGCCCTTAATATCCGTGATGCCGAGCGTCGGGTTTGACGGTGTTTCCATATAAATGGCTTTCGTGTTCGGCCGGATGGCGCGGGCGACAGCTTCTGTGTCCGTCATATCAACAAAGGTATGTTCGATTCCGAAACGGGACAGAACCTCAGTCACCATGCGGAATGTTCCGCCGTACACATCCTCCGTGACGAGGACATGGTCGCCTTGGGATAAGAGCAGAAATGCCGTCGAAATCGCCGCCATACCGGAGCTGAAAGCAAAACCTCTCGTTCCGCCTTCAAGACCTGCGATCGTTTCTTCAAGCGCTGTTCTTGTCGGTGTGCCTGAGCGGCTGTAGTCATATGTCCCGAATTCTTCAAATGAAGACTGATGGAATGTGGAAGCATGCTGGATCGGGACGCTGACGGCTCCGGTGGCTCCGTCTGTTTTAAATGGATTGTGCACGAGCTGGGTTTCCAGCGTCCAATTTTGATTACTCATATGACACGGCCCCCTCTTTTACTTGCTGTAATGCCTGCTTGACATCCCGCTTCAAATCTTCTGCATGTTCAATGCCCACTGAAAAACGCAGCAGACGGTTGCAGACGCCGTTTGCGATACGGATGTCTTCCGGAATGTCCATGTGCGTCTGCGTCGCGGGATATGTAATAAAGCTTTCCACCCCGCCGAGACTTTCTGCGAAACAGATCGTTTTCAGCGCCTTTAAAAACGGATTGACCCATTCCTCTTTTTGCAGCCGGAAAGACAGCATCCCCCCTTTTCCGGGATATAACACGTCGGCGATTTCTTCTTCCTGTTCTAAAAATTCTGCAAGTTCACGGGCGTTTTCTTCATGACGGCGCATTCTGAGTCCGAGTGTTTTCATCCCTCTCATTAAAAGCCACGAATCAAACGGCGGGAGAACCGCGCCGATCGCATTTTGGTGATTAAACATGATCTCGCCGAGCTCTTCATCCTTAACGACAGCCAGACCGGCAAGAAGATCATTGTGCCCGGCTAAATATTTTGTGGCGCTGTGAATGACGATGTCCGCTCCCAGTTCAAGCGGGCGCTGGAGCACCGGGGTATAAAACGTATTATCCACAATTAAAAGCAGGCCGGCTTCTTTCGTAATCCGGGCAATTTTTTCAATGTCCGCCTCCTGCATTAACGGGTTTGTCGGCGTTTCAACAAATACCGCTTTCGTGTTTTCCGTTATTTTGGAGCGTAAACAGTCTTCATCGCTGAAATCATCGTAAATAAAGCTTAAGCCGTATTTTCTCCATTCGTTTTCAAACAAACGGTACGTGCCTCCGTATAAATCGGAGGATACAATCAATTCATCCCCGCTTTTAAACAATGCCATAATGGTTTGAATGGCTGCCATTCCCGAGCTGAAGGCAAATCCTCTCGCACCGTTTTCCAACACGGCGATGGAGTCTTCGACGAGCTGGCGTGTCGGGTTTTTCGTGCGCACGTAGTCAAAACCTGTAGATTCTCCTATTCCTCTATGGCGATAAGCGGTGGACAGATAAATCGGCGGACTGACCGTTCCCGTTGCTTCTTCGCTTCTATTTCCGATTTGGGCTAATTTTGTATCAACATGCTGCGTCATCAGTAAGCACCATCCTTTTTCAAAAATAAAAAAGCCCCCTCTTCATAAGAAGAAGGAGCTTTTCTCTTCCTCTTATCTTCCAAGCATGTGAATCGCTTGCTGGATTTAGCACCTTGGCACTTTGCCTTCCCGCGGCAAAGCAAACCGGTTGCTGAGGTTTCAAAGGGCCAGTCCCTCCACCTCTCGTGATAAGAATATTGTTTTGTATTTTCTGATTGTTCTATATTAACGCACAATAAAATGGATTTCAACAACTTTTTATTTATCTGAACTCTCGCAAGAAGTGCATCTGAAGAAAGAAATTTCTAATAATTCATGGTACAATAGGAAAAAACCATCAAGACAAGAAGCGGCCTGGAGGAATGCGAAGTGGCATCAAAAAACGGAATCATTCATGAGAAAAAACTTTTCTCCCATGAGCTTGAAGAGGAAATGACCGTTTTGGTCTACCTGCCCGCCACCTTCTCCCCCCTGTATAAATATCATACGGTCATCGCTCAGGACGGCCATGATTATTTCAGATTAGGGAGAATCGGGCGGCAGGCGGAAGAGCTTATGTCAAAAGGGGAAATTGACCGCTGCATCATTATCGGCGTCCCTTATAAAAATGTGCGGGAGCGAAGAAACACATACCATCCAGAAGGCTCTAAGTTCGCCTCATATAAGCGGTTTATCGCCAATGAGCTCGTTCCTTTTATCGACAAAGAATACCCGACTTATCAAGTCGGATACGGCCGCACCATGATCGGGGATTCCCTCGGCGGAACCGTTTCGCTCATGACGGCGATTGACTATCCGAACATGTTTGGAAACGTCATCATGCAGTCTCCGTATGTTGACGGGCACGTGCTGGATGCCGTCCGGCAGTCGGAGGATCTCAAACAGATTTCCGTTTATCATCAAATCGGAGAAAAAGAAACCGGCGTTCACACGACGGACGGCCAGGTTCTTGATTTCACCGCGCCGAACGAAGAGCTCAAACAGCTGCTGGAAAGCAAACAGTCCGAATACACGTATGAAACCTTCGACGGGGATCATAAATGGACCTACTGGCAGCCGCTCATCACGCCGGCGCTGAAAAAAATGCTGTAACCATTCATTTAAGGAGGGAACTTTCATGAAATACGGTATTGTTTTATTTCCATCAAAAAAATTACAGGATCTCGCAAATTCGTACCGGAAACGCTACGACCCGAGCTACGCGCTCATTCCGCCGCATCTGACGGTAAGAGATCCGTTTGAAGCGACAGAACAGGAAATCGAGCAGGTCGTATCACAGCTGAGACAGACGGCGAAAGAGTCGCATCCGCTCGTTCTGAAAATCACAAAATACAGCTCGTTTTCTCCTGTGAATAATGTGATATATATGAAAGCAGAACCGACGGAGGAATTAAAATCTCTGAGTGAGAAATGCTACTCAGGAGCATTATCCGGCGAGCCGGAATACAGCTTCGTTCCGCATGTCACGGTCGGCCAGAAGCTGTCGTCAGATGAACATTCCGACGTACTCGGACAGCTGAAAATGCAGGACATTTCCCACGAAGAAGTCATCGACCGTTTTCACCTGCTCTATCAGCTGGATAACGGCTCATGGACTGTGTACGAAACATTTTTATTAGGCGGAGGAGAATAACTGCTTGGAATCCATCATCGCAAAAACTGAAAAACAGCTGAACGACGCTTTTTTCGTCAGAAAAGAGGTCTTTGTGAAAGAACAGCACGTTCCGGAAGAAGAAGAGATTGATCAATTCGAGGACACGTCAGAACATATAGTCATATATGACGGCGGCCAGCCGGTCGGAGCCGGCAGATGGCGCATGAAAGACGGGCATGGAAAATTAGAACGCATCTGCGTGATGAAAAGCCATCGTTCTTTAGGCGTCGGAGCCATCATTATGCAGGCGCTTGAAAAAGCGGCGGCAGCCAAGGGCGCCGACAGCTTTCTCTTACATGCGCAGACACAGGCGGTTCCGTTTTACGAAAAACAAGGATACCGCGTCACATCCGGCGAAGAATTTCTCGATGCGGGCATCCCCCATCTGGAAATGGTAAAGGAACACAAACGATAAAATCAAAAGCACTCCTGTTGATATGGCAGGAGTGCTTTTTTTATGAAAATAATACTATTTCATGAATTTTATTGAATTTTATGGAAGGTTAATGTATGTTTAGTATACGAAGTATTACAATTCATACAAAAAATACAATTCATATTTCGGAGGGATAAACATGACGGCACCAAAAGGAAAACACATATTCGGGACTGTTAAAGTGGGGACAAAAGGACAGATTGTCATTCCTAAAGAAGCAAGAGATGTTTTCGATATAAATCCGGGGGACTCACTGCTTATGCTCGGGGATGACCAGCAAGGTATCGCACTTGTAAAACAAGAACTCTTTTTCGAGTTTGCAAAAGATATTTTAAACGCTAAGCAAATCGATGAAGATAGCGAGGATGAGTAAATGCATGCGATTGAGCTGAAGCAATTAACGAAACATTATAAAGAAACCGCCGCCGTTGACCGTCTTAAGTTCTCAGTTGAGAAAGGGGAATTTTTCGCTTTACTCGGTGAGAACGGAGCCGGAAAAACGACATTAATCAGTATGCTTTGCGGACTTCTTTCTCCGGATGACGGTGATGCATCAGTGCTTGGACACAGTATTTTGACTGATTTGGATAAAATAAAACCGAAATTGAATATGTCCCCGCAGGAAACAGCCATCGCTCCTCATCTAACCGTACGGGAAAACTTAGAGTTTATAGCCGGAGTCTACGGAATTCCGAAAAAAGAAGCAAAAAAAAGAACGGATGAGATGCTCGAATTGTTTCAATTAAAAGAGAAAGAAAGAGCAAAAACAAAAACATTATCAGGAGGAATGCAGCGCCGCCTCAGCATCGCAATGGGAATGATCACCAAGCCGGATATTTATTTCTTAGATGAACCGACATTAGGGCTGGACGTCCGTTCACGCCGCGAGTTGTGGAAAAATCTTGAGGCATTAAAGGGAGACATGACGATTATTTTAACGACACACTATTTAGAAGAGGCTGAAGCCCTGGCAGATCGTATTTGCATTTTAGAAAATGGGACTTTAAAAGCACTGGGCACGGCGGAGGCTCTGAAAAAGCAAACTCATTCAGCCACATTTGAAGATGCCTTTTTAGCGATTTGTGACGGGGAGGCGGGTCTTTATGCTTGATTTCGCCATTCGCAACCGCAAAGAAATTTTTCGTGACCCCCTGTCTATTATCCTTGGAATCGCACTGCCTGTTATTCTATTGTTTCTGTTTACGGCGATTGAAAAAAATGCGCCGCTTGATACCTTTAAAATTCAGCATTTAGCACCCGGACTCATTGTTTTCGGTTTTGCTTTCCTTACGATGTTCTCTGCATTGCTGATCGCAAAAGACAAACAGACCGCCCTTTTGACCCGTTTGTTTGCTTCCCCTTTAAAAACAGCCGATTATGTCATCGGTTATGCACTGCCGATGCTGCCGTTAGCCATTTTACAAATCGTCATTTGTTTTATCGCAGCAGCGGCTGCCGGTTTATCCGCCGAGTGGATGAATCTTCTCGCAGGTATCGCTGTCTTGCTGCCGATTGCGATGATGTCCGTTTTCTTCGGTTTATGTTTAGGGGCTGTGTTTACGGACAAACAAATTTCAGGTATCGGAACGATTTATATTACACTCGTGCAATTTCTGGGCGGGGCTTGGATGGAGGTGAGCCTGCTCGGTGACACATTCAAACATATCGCTTATGCCTTACCGTTTATTCACTCGATCGAGCTGGCCCAGGAAGTCATATCCGGAGATTATTCTTCATTTCATCAGCATATTTGGCCGATAGCGGGATATACCGTTTTGGCGCTTGCACTTGCTTTCCTCAGTTTTATGAAAATCAGGAAGAGATAAAAAAAGCCGGCACTCCGTAATGGGAGCGCCGGTCTTCTTTATTACGTTTCTTTCAGAAGGCTTATCGTATGCGGCAGCAGACGGTCATCCCCCGGACTGCCATGGCCCGGGACGACAATGCTGATGTCCTGATATCTTTTCATGACTTTGCGGACGGCGCGCGGCCACTGATCCGGATAAAAGCCCGGAGTAGGCACGATTTCCTTTGTTTCTAAAGCCTTGATTAAGCATCCGCCGAATAAGAGCTTATCCTCAGGCAGCCAGACGGTCATATTGTCTTCCGTATGCCCTTTTCCCGGATAAAACGTTTCAATTTTCATATCGCCAAACTGCAGCTTTGTCACGTTTTTCAAATCTCCGAGCGGCCGGTCATATCCCTGCTGTCGGGCGAAGTCGGCGGTCAGCTTCGTGCTGTGCACCTTTACACCGTATTTGTACAGGGTGTTCAGCCCGCCGATACGATCGTCATGGGCGTGTGTCACAATGGCATCGGTCATCCTTTTTCCTGGAAACCGCTTTTTTATTTGTGTCATTAATTGCTCTGTGAGACTGTCATTCCACGGAGTATCAATCAGTACGATTCCTTTGGAAGTCTCAAGAAGCAATCCGTTCGCAGGGACGGGACTTCCGTCTGCCGTACCGGTGCTTGTATGCATCCAAACATGCGGCGCCAGCTGTGTGAGAGTGACATCTTTTGCTGCGGAGCCATCCGCCGCGTGTGCCGGTTTCATTCCGGCAGTAAAGAGGCCGAATAGAAATAACCCCGCAATTAATAATGAAAGCTTTCTCAAATTTGAATCATTCCTTTCCGCATCTTTCATATATACGACTCAAAAAAACCCGGATATATCCGGGCTTTTTCACACGTATTGATTTATTAACCGGCCTTTTCCCATGATTTGCGGCAGACGGGAAAGAGAGCGCTTACGTTTTTCCTCAAGTACTTTCTTTTCTGCGGCTGCGGTGTTTTCCTGGCGGCGTTCCACCTCTCTGTACACCCTGTCATTGGCGAGGGCGGCTGCTTTCGTAATGCCGGCGTAATCAGGCTTATAACCCGCTGCCCGGTTTGCGTATTGAGAATACTGCTGGTTTTGAATCCGTCCCGCATAAATCATATGTACCCCTCCCCTTCGCTTTTCATTTCCCTTAATCTTACTTTTTGAAACGCGGTTCTTTTGTTATGATATTCTTTGTCTATCAAATGGATGAACACCTTTTAATGGGAGGACCCCTTTTTGAAATGCGCCCGACTGAATAACCGAACGATACATTTACATAAATATTCTAGAGAACATTACCAATTCCTTTTTGAAGAAGCTCAGAAAGGAAATATTTTTTGCGCACATTGTGACCAGCCCGTCTTGATGCGGCTTTCGATTTTAGAGCAGCCGGCATTTTATCACCGGCAAAAGGGAGACTTCACCGCCTGTGAAAAAGCATGCGCGGCCGAGGAACCGCAAGCGGAGAAAGAAAAAGAAGAGTATAAGGAAGCCGGCATGTTCCGCCTGCCGAAAGGAAAAGCGATTTCAGAGAATCAGAAACCGATCGTCTCAGAATGGAAAAGCCCGAAAAAAGTGCCTGCGGCCGAACCGTTTTCACCAACATCCGAGGCGGCTGACACATCTTTGTTCCCCGGCATCGGCCTGAACCGTGAACAGATGAAGGCAGTTACTGAAACGGACGGGCCTTTGTTAGTGCTTGCCGGAGCGGGAAGCGGAAAAACAAGAGTGCTGACAGCACGCGCCGCCCATATGATTGAACACCTCGGCATTTCACCTGAGAATATGCTGCTTGTGACCTTTACGACAAAAGCCGTCGCCGAAATGAAAGAGCGAATGGCAAATGAGTACGGACTGGCAGCCGGAAAAGTCTCCCGTCTCGTGACCGGAACATTCCACAGCTTTTTCTATAAAATACTCTATCATTATGATTCTTCAAAATGGAACGGCAGCCAGCTTTTAAAAATGGAGTGGCAAAAAGAGCAATATGTGAAAAAGGCGCTCTATGAAGAAAATTTGGATGAAAAAGAGTTTCCCGTCGACCAGGCGCTTCAGCTTATCGGCTGCTGGAAAAACACGTATCTCCCCCATGAGACCATTCCGCTTGCGGACGACTGGGAGAAAAAAGTGTACAGGCTCTACGAACATTACGAACGGCAAAAGCGGGAAAAACGGCAATTTGATTTTGATGACATGGCCCAAGGCTGTTATGAACTGTTTCAAAGCCGGCCTGATATTCTCGCGCAGTACCAAAACAGATTTTCTCATATTTTGATTGATGAGTTTCAAGATATCAATCCTGTCCAGTACAACATTATGCAAATGATCGCAAGCCCAGAGAATAACCTGTGCTGCGTGGGTGATGACGACCAATCCATTTATGCGTTCCGCGGCAGCAGCCCGTCTTTCATTCTTGATTTCCAAAAGGATTATCCGGCAGCAAAGACCATTTACTTAACGGCAAATTACCGATCGCCGCATCCGATCGTCTCAAGCGCTCATGCCGTCGTAAAGAAAAATAAAAAACGGTATGAAAAAACACTATCTGCCGTCAAAGACGGCGTTCACAATCCCGTGATATTTTATCCTTACGATGAAGAAGAAGAAGCGACCATGATCGTTTCGGATATGAAAGAGAAAATTCAAAACGGGGCGAGCCCTGACGATTTTGCCGTGCTTTACCGGACAAACAGCGCCGGACGGGCCATTTATGAAAGACTGCACCAATCATCGATTCCTTATCATGCCGACAGGGGTGTGCAGACGTTCTACAGCCGCAGAATCGTACGCCAGATCCTCGCCTACTTATATGCGAGTCAGAATGAAGATGATCCGGATGCGGTGAAAGACCTGCTGCCCGCCTTATTTTTAAAGCAATCCGCCCTGCAAACGTTAAAGGCGCTGTCAATCACGGAAGATTGCACGATGGTTAAGGCACTGACGAAACTGCCTGACCTGAAGCCTTTTCAAATAGGGAAGATCAAGCAGATCGTTCCGTTTTTCGCAAGCATCCGGACAATGAAGCCGGTTGAAGCCATCACCTTTGCAGAAAGCAAAATGGGTTTTTCCGAGTATTTAAAAAAACGGGGCAATGAGGGGAACAAACTGGAAAAAGGCTCTGATGATCTCAGGGATGTCAAAGTGGCCGCCAAAAAATTCAAAACGATTCCCGATTTTCTTGCGCATGTCGATCATATGCGCGCCGCTGAGAATCTGAAAACCGATGAAAACGGCGTCGAACTGCTGACCATTCACCGCTCTAAAGGTCTTGAATTCAATACGGTCTATATTTTAGGCGCGGCTGACGGCTCGATCCCCCATGACTTCGCGCTTGAGACGGCGAGACAGGGCGATCCCGCTCCGCTCGAAGAAGAAAGACGGCTTCTGTATGTCGCAATGACAAGGGCCATGCAGCATTTATATGTATCTTGTCCCGCGTACAGGCGGGGAAAAACAGCGCGCAGCTCAAGATTTCTCGAGCCCCTTCTTCGGACGGACAGACGGAGCGCACTCAGGATATAAAGAACCCGGCAGATCGCTGCCGGGTTCTTCTCACATAAAAAGGCCTTTTTAGCAAGGCCGGCTGATGCCTATTTATTGTTCAGCATTTTAGAAATGGTGCCAAAATCAAGTTTCTCTTTACCGCTTGTAATAGATTGAACGATTTTGTCTTCCAATTCTTTCGGAACACGCTTGTTAGCCAGCTGGGACACCTTCTGAATGACGCCTCTCACCGTGTTTTCATCTTTGAAATTGGCATTTTGCAATGATCCTGCAAGGTTCATGACATCCTTCATGCTGACGCCTGTTTTTTTCTCAATATTTTTGAAAAATTGATTATCCATGGTGTGCCTCCTTTTGTGGAGTAATACGATATTGTATGAATAAAGAGCGGAACATGTGCCCGTAAGACAAGGAAAAAATTCCGAGTGCCCCGTCTCTATACTCCTTCAAACATCAGGGAAGCACGGGACTGAACGGTCCCGCGCTTATCCAAGGTCTTGCTAAGGTTTAGCCAAAAAAGGATGCACCGACAATGATCAGAAGGATGAACAATACGACAACAAGAACAAATGTTGAGCCGTAGCCGCCTCCGACATAGCCGCCTCCGTATCCGCCGCAGCCGCCATAACCGCCGTAGCCGCCGCCGAATCCGCCATATCCGAATCCCATATCTAAGCACCTCCTTTACTCTCTATACTCTATGTGAGCCGACTTGTTTGGCTTGGATAAATGCATAGGGCCGGTGCGGATTTCATTCATTTTAATGAGAATGCTCATTTTTCTTCAGTTTTGCTTCTGTTTCGGCGGCAAACACATCTATCCATTCCTCAAAGCGCGATCCCGCTTCATCAAACTCAGACAGCTGTTTTTCAATAGATAAGATATATTTGTCATGCTCCCGCTGGTTTTGATTGTGCCGGCGGTATTTACCGTTTATGAATGATTCAAATATGTTCATAACATCCCCTCCTCCTATGATCTATGCCGAACAGAGGCCGGCGTTCGGCAAAAAACAAAAAAACCGGAAGTTCCGGTTTTTTAGAAAACGGCTATTTCGGTTTTTTCTTTTGGCCGCAGCCGCAGCCTTTTTTCTTAATTTTTTTTTCGTAAGGCTGATGCACAGTTGACTTGTATGGAGAATGTTGGGAAGGTTTGCTTGATTGATTCATGGTGATCCTTCCTTTCCTTATGTCATATATGCCAGTTTATGCCGAAAGTGACGGTAAGTTGCTGGTGGAACCGCCTTATTCCTGCAGAAGACGAGAAACCGCAGCTTCAATGATCCCGGCCGCGCCGGCGATGGCTAACAACAAAATCAGCCATTGCGCAGCCTCGGGTACCACAATCTGGGCCGCAATTAAAAAGGCGGCGCACCACACGCCCGTACACCAGTAGCAGCTGAGAAGTTCACCGATAAATGCCCTGATGCCTTTTCCTTTTATGACAATGTAGGTTTCTGTCGTGCCGTCTGGTGCGGTTTCTGTTTTTTCCTCGTGAAAAAGGCTCCGAAGCGGCGCCATAATGGTGTCAAATACGAAAAGCCTGGCCAGCCGGAAAACGGCAAACGATAACAGAATAAATGAAAGCCAATTGATAACCACCTGTTCACTCCTTTTCAAAACTTGACCTCTTTATACATATGCGAAAACCCTGATCTTCATGAATCGCACCTTGTCCGATAAAAAAATAGGTGCGATTTAGTTGTTTTTCTTATTCCGCTCGGCGTTTCATTTGCATTATATAAAGTATGAATGAGAAAGGAGTGAAGGTTATGTCGTTTGAAGAAAAAGTCGAAACACTGCAGCCGCAAATATTCGAACAATTATCCAACGAATTCGAGCAGAAGATCGAAGTGATTGATTGCGAAAATGTCACAATAGATACAACACTTATAACGGCCGCTCTTTCAATACAAGCTTCAGTTACTGCGGCGATTATCCTTGCGACACAGCTCGCGATCGCAGATGAAGACACAGCCGACCAAATGGCAACCGAACTGCTGATCCTCGATGATTGCCAAATAAAAAAGCGAACCCTCATTCAAGTCATTAACAGCCGCAATGTCAAAATCACACTGACAGCAGACGATATCATGGCCTTTGTACAAACTTTATTTCAATTATTAAATATACTTTTTGCTGAACTAGACATCCTTTAACCTTTCTTTTCAAATATTTAAATAGAGGTGAGAACAAATGGCAGATAACGAAAAATTAAAAAAAGAACTCGAAAGTCTACCAGAAGTGGATCCGCTTTTAAAAGTGCTTGTCAGCAATGTCTTCAAAAAACACGGCGTGACAAAGGATAAAATGCGGGATATCCCTGATGAAGAAAAAGAAATGCTGATCGCATTAGTCAAAGACATGCAGGCGAAATCAGAAGCTTTTCTTGAAAGCCAGAAACAGAAAAAAGAGCAGGAAAAAGCGCAAGAACAGCAGACAAATCCGCAAACCCGCAGAGAACAATTAATCGAACAGCTCCGGCAAAGACGTCAAAATCCCGGTCAATAACTAAAAAATAGTGATTTTTATCAGGATAGATGCCTGAGTCAAAGTAAGGGGCCGGCTCATTTAATATTAGTAAAAGAAAAGGAGGAATAGATATGGAAAGCAGACCATACTCTTGGGTTGCACTTGATCCTGAATGCGAACATCCGCGAGAAGAAAAAGAAGAAAAAGAAGGCAGAAGATGCAGTGTTTGCTGTAACGGAAACGGATTCGGCGAAGATAATGCCTTCATCGACCAGGACCTGGCTCAAGCGAATCTCAACAAACAAGTTTCTGAAGAAGCGATTATTATCAGAGACTCTTGTGATATTAACGTAACGTCAACAGACGTTCAGGCAGTCGCTTCAGTCATGACAGCTCTTAATGCAGCAGTCGTAACGGCCACTCTCACTTCAATCGCTGACGGAGTCATCGCTGAATTGGTCGCACAAGACTTATTGCAGCTAACAGCTAACAAACAAATCAACCGTCAAAAACTGCTCATCGAAAACTCCCGCGGCGTAAACGTGACAACAGTAGATGCCGATATCGCAGTGTTGATCTCAACAGCGACAAATACACTGGTTGCCATCTTAGTCATCACCCTGATCCTCTAAAAAGAAAAAGCAGAGCTAAAAATGCTCTGCTTTTTCTTATTTTCTCCGCATATGATGAATATATAGACGTTCACCCACACCAAGTGAGGCTCGCGTACATATGTTGTTAAAGACAAAAGTCAAATACCCTAAAAGAAGGAGCTGAAATCCATGAGCTGCGGAAAACACCATGGCCGAGATGAAAGTTGTGTATGCGATGCAGTCGAGAAGATTTTAGCAGAACAAGAGGCTGTTGAAGAACAATGCCCGACTGGATGCTATACCAATCTGTTAAGCCCGACGGTTACCGGTAAAGATACCATCCCGTTTCTCTTGTTTGATAAAAAAGGCGGTTTGTTCTCCACATTCGGGAACGTCGGAGGATTTGCGGATGACAGCCAGTGCTTCGAGTCTATTTTCTTCCGGGCAGAAAGAGTTTGTGATTGCTGCGCAACGCTTTCAGTATTGCGCCCCGTAGATGTGCACGGCGACACCCTCAGCGTCTGCCATCCTTGTGACCCGGATTTCTTCGGTTTAGAAAAAACAGATTTTTGCATTGAAGTTGATCTGAGCTGCTTCAGCGCCATTCAATGCCTTTCACCGGAGCTTGTTGACCGGCCTGAGCCGCACAAAGAGAAAAAGCATCACGGATAGTCATTGATTCGCATCTTTCCTAAAGAAGAATCCCCTTCCAACCTTCTATTACAGATGCAATCATCAGCCCGCCCGGACTTCCGGGCGGCTGACTCTCCGATATCGTTTAATCCGGTATATAAAACGTGAAGTCAGGAGGGATATTATGAGCAAGCATACAACATACTGTGTGCGTGAAGCGGTAGAAAATATTGAAGACCTGCAAAATGCGGTTGAGGAAGATTGCCCGGCCGGATGCTATTCCAACCTTTTATCGCCGGGTTTTTCATTAGGCGATACAGTGCCGTTTGTGCTTTTCACTTCTAAATCATCACCGTTTACCGCATTCGGAAATGTCGGCGAGCTGGATAACGGTCCGTGTTTTAACACCGTTTTTTTCAGAGTTGAAAGGGTCTGTGACGGCTGTGCCACATTAAGCCTGCTTATTGCTTTTGACGAGCATAAGCACATTCTTGATTTTACAGATAAAGACTCTCTCTGCGATGTATTCCGTTTAGAAAAAACGAACTATTGCGTTGAAGTCGATCTCCATAGCTTCTGCGCCATCAATTGCCTGAACCCGAGACTGATCAACCGCACACATTCTTAAATCAAAAAGCATAAAAATAAGCTGCCGGATTAAGAATTCAGGCAGCTTTTTGTATGGTTAAAATCCAAGCGGATGCAGCGAGGTAATATCGTCTATTGCGAGTTCTGCCGGCGCTCCGTTGCTTGTCGTCCGCAGGAAGATCGCATTATTTTTTCTGCCGACGATTACGCCTCTGTAGGTTTTCCCGTTGGCTTCTATCAGACAAAGGGTCCGCGGCATATTATGCGGCAGCTTCGTTAAGAAATCAATTTTTTCAAGAATGGACATTCTGCTCATCGGCTTTTTCACGCGCTTTGGCGGAACCTTTTCCTCTGGGGCGGCATTGTGAACCGCTTCAGGCTCTTTTTCAGCGGTATCAGGCTCTTTTTTAGCGGCGTCAGGCTTGGCAGTGTCCTGCTCCGCTTGCGCCGGAACTTCTTGAACGGCTTCTTCTGCGCGGCTGTGCTGTTCAGGCACTTGCTTTTCTGGTTCGACAGCCGCTGCTCCTTCAGGCTGAGTTTTACATTCTTCCTCCCGCTTTTCATGCATCGGCTCTTCTTCCGGCGGCTGAGGCGCTTTCCTTTTTTTGATTAATATGTCCTGCATTGATGATTGCGTGTCTGAATAATCCGCCTGAACAATATACATGAGCGGTTTTTTTTCCGCGTTTCTGTTTTGTTTTGACATCTTCATCCCTCCGATTCTGTCATGTTTTATTTATATGACGGAATGATTAAAATCAGAAGAAAGAAAAAAGCAATCCCTGAAAGGGACTGCTTGTTATTTAACGAGCGGTAATATGGAATCCTGAATCAACGTGAAGATTTTCGCCCGTGATGCCTCTTGACAGGTCGCTGAACAAGAATGCAGCCGTGTCGCCCACTTCTTCAGGTGTTGTCGTGCGGCGCAGCGGCGCGCGCTCTTCAATTTCTTTCAGGATAGAGTTGAAATCACTGATTCCTTTTGCAGACAGCGTACGGATCGGTCCTGCTGAAATGCTGTTGACGCGGATGTTTTCTTTTCCTAAGTCAGCGGCTAAATATCTGACGCTCGCATCAAGAGACGCTTTTGCCACACCCATTACGTTATAGTTTGAAACGACGCGCTCTCCGCCGAGGTAAGTGAGTGTAACGATGCTTCCGCCTTCAGTCATAATCGGACGCGCCGCTTTTGCGACCGCTGTCAGAGAGTAAGAACTGATGTTATGCGCAAGCAGGAATCCTTCGCGGTTCGTATTTAAATATTCGCCGACAAGCTCTTCTTTGTTTGCGAACGCGATGCAGTGCGCGATGCCGTGAATCACGCCGACCTGCTCTTTAATGCTCGCAAAGCAAGTTTCGATCTCAGCGTCATTTGTCACATCACACGGAAGGATGATGGAATCATTTCTTTCTAATGTAGCCGCAAGGTCATGAACTGATTTTTCCAAGCGCTCTCCCGCGTAAGTGAAAATGAGGCGCGCTCCGGCTTCATGCAGCGAACGGGCGATTCCCCATGCGATACTGCGTTTATTGGCAACGCCCATCACAACGATGTTGCGGCCTTCAAGTGAGAAATTCATATGTATAAAGCCTCCTGTAATCGTCTTAAAGACATAGTTTTAGTACCTGATCTTAATTTTTATCATATCATAACCTTGTCCAGATTGAAAGCATGGGAAAAAGACCGCGGATGTTGAAGCGGTCTCTTTTTTATCTCGTCTGCAGACTGTTCCTTTTAAAGGCAAAATGATTGGTCGGGCCGTGTCCCTCTCCGATGCCGAGCGTATGTTCCACGGCTTCCCGCACAAAATTGACGGCTGTCTCAAACGCGGTCTGAATGTTTTTCCCCTTTGCCGTTTCCGCCGTCAGCGCGGCTGCGAACGTGCAGCCTGTTCCGTGGGTGTGTTTGGTGTCAATATAAGCGTGGCTGATTTGGGTAAAAGACGAACCGTCAAATAATAAATCAACGATTCTCCCCTGTTCAGGCTGATGTCCGCCTTTTATGATGACATGCTTTGCACCAAGCTTGCAAAGGCATTCGGCCGCTTTTTTCCGGTCCTCAAACGTTCGGATTTCCATTCCCGTCAATACCTCAGCTTCCGGAACATTCGGCGTCACCGCATAGCTGCGCGGAATTAACAGCTCTTTTAACGCGGCCTGAGATTCCTCACGCAGCAGGGAAGCGCCTCCTTTGGCAATCATGACGGGGTCGGTGATGACATGATCAAGCCCGTACTGATCCGTTTTTTCCGCAATTTCCGCAATCATTTCCGCGCTCCACAGCATTCCCGTTTTTACAGCGTCAGGCCGCAAATCTTCCGCCACCGCGTCAATCTGGCTGCCCAGCGCTTCCCGGGTGAGCGGATAAATGCCGTGAACGCCCAAAGTGTTCTGGGCGGTTACCGCTGTAATGGCTGACATCCCGAAAACGCCGAGCTCCTGAAAGGTTTTGAGATCCGCCTGTATACCGGCGCCGCCTCCGGAATCTGATCCGGCAATCGTCAATGCTTTGCATATGCTCATGATGTTTTTCTCTCCTTTCGCATTATCCGATCCATTTATGATAAAAGGATTTCGCCCTGCTGATATCACTTGTGCCGTGTATTAATGCTCTGCCGTCACGAAACAGTACCATCTTGAAATTGTCTGTGCAAAACGAAATCAAATACGGGTTGGCTGAAACATCAAGCCCTGTCCGTCTGAGCTGTCCCGCAAGTTTTTGCAGATCAAACTGTTCGGAGATCCCCGTTCTGATCTGCACCGTGTTCCGCCCACACAGAACCGCCGCTTTTGTCTGATTTTCATAGGATAAAAACGGATAATCGTTTGTGCCGCAGCTTGGGCAATCAGCCGACTTAAGACGGGCGACGTTTATTTCTGACCGTTCATTTTTCCATAAATCAAAGGAACGGAGAACATGCTCGATAGATCCGCCCGTTAACAGCTTCAGCGCATCTGCTGCCTGAAAAACGGCCGTCTGCAATACAGCCGGACTGATGATTCCCGCCGTATCGCATGTCATACCGCCTAAAGGCAATGTCTCAAGCAGACAGTGAAGGCACGGCGTGACACCGGGAATGACGGTAAAAGAGAGCCCGTAGCTGCCGACACAAGCGCCGTACAGAAAGGGAATCCCTTTCTGCACAGCCGCATCATTCACAATCAGCCTCGTTTCAAAGTTGTCGGCGGCATCCACGATGAGGGAGGCGTCACGAATCAATCCGGGTGCGTTTTCCGCAGTGACATCCATGACAAATCCCTCGACCTCTACATCACTATTTATAGATCGAAGCCGTTTTTCAGCCGCCGCGGCTTTCGGCATTTCCTGTCTGACATCGTCTTCGGTATAAAGCTGCTGGCGCTGGAGATTACTCCACTCCACATAATCTCTGTCAGCGATCGTTACCTTCCCGACCCCTGCTCTGACAAGCATCTCCGCACTTGCCGTCCCAAGCGCACCCGCGCCGATAATCACGGCATGAGACGACCGGAGCTTCTCTTGGCCTGAGGGACCGATCGGCTGAAACAGCTCCTGTCTGGAATATCTGTCCGTCATACCGGAAGACCGTCTCGCGGACTGCTTGCAGTTCCGTAATCTTTCACCGGAATTCTCCCGGCTTCATAAGAAAGGCGCCCCGCTTCTACGGCAAGCTTCATCGCCCGGGCCATCTTGACCGGATCATCAGCGCCTGACACAGCGGTATTTAACAGCACGCCGTCTGCCCCGAGCTCCATCGCGTAGGCGGCGTCTTTTGAAGATCCGACGCCGGCATCGACAATGACCGGCACCTTCGCCTGTTCAATGATAAAGGATAGATTCAGCGGATTTAAAATTCCCTGACCGGAACCGATCGGGGAAGCGCCCGGCATAATGGCATGCACTCCGAGCTCCTCAAGACGTCTTGCGAGCACGACATCGTCTGACGTATACGGAAGCACGATAAATCCCTCTTCGAGCAGCTGTTCTGATGCTTTCAGCGTTTCAACCGGATCAGGCAAAAGTGACCGGCTGCATCCGATGACTTCTACTTTTATCATGTCACAAAGCCCTGAAGCTTTGGCAAGCCTTGCGATTCGGACCGCCTCTTCAGCCGTTGCGGCACCGGCCGTATTCGGCAGAAGCGTGTATTTAGACAAATCAAGCTGTTCGAGAAAGTTAGGCTGAGACTCTTCAAAGATGTTCATCCGCCGCACCGCAAAGGTTAAAATATCCGATTCCGAGACAGCCACCGCCTCTTTCTGAATCTCAAAACTCGGATATTTTCCCGTTCCTAACAGCAATCTTGACTGAAACTGTTTTCCGCCTATTGTTAACATCCTCATCCGCCTCCTACAAAATGGACAATTTCTATGACATCGCGGTCACACAAACTTGTATTTTCATAATTCTTTTTTTCAATGATTTCTTTATTTCTCTCCACAACTACGATTCTTTGATCAAGCTGGTACGATTCAAGCAAATCCTGAACCGTCCCCTCATTTCGATTCCAATCAATTTGTTTTCCGTTCAGCTGAAGGATCATATATGAACAGCCTCCTTGCGATCAATTCGAAACGCTTCTTCCCATTCCTGTTTAATCTGTCTTTCCAGGATCATATCCCGCACCATTACAGCCGTTGCCGGCGCCAACAGGATGCCGTTCCGAAAATGGCCGGCGGCGAAGATGATGCCGCTGTCTTCAGGATGCCGCCCGATAAACGGCTTTCCGTCTCTTGTTCCCGGCCTGAGTCCCGCCCAAAACCGGTCTATTTTCATATGTTCGATGGCGGGAAGCATTGTTTTCGCTTTTGCAATGACGGCCTCAATTCCTCCGATGTCAGGCGTATCGCTCCAGTCGCCCTGTTTCATCGTGGCGCCGATGACAAGCCGGCCGCTTTTTCTCGGGACGACATAACAATGATCATGGTAAAGGGTTTTGGTCAGCGGGGTATCGTCATTCCACACGGAAAGGCATTCTCCCTTCACAGGAAAAAAAGGCTGTCCCAAGCCGAGCTGGCTGAAAAACCGGCCGCTCCATACACCGCTTGCAACTGCGACTTTGTCAGCATAGACATCCCCGCCGGACGTTGTGATGCAATATTCTCCGTTCACCCGTTTTACGGAGGTGACTTGTGTATGCTCATATATGTCAGCGCCATAGCGCCGCGCTCCTTTTGCATACGCTTTGCAGACATAGTACGGTTCGACATGGACATCGTCTTTTATAAAACTTGCGCCGAGAATGTCTTTTGAAGCGTAAGGCTCTTTTTCAAGGGCATCTTCCGCTGAAAGCCAGGTGACGGAAGGCAGATCATCCATCTTCCGTAGACGGGCGATATCTTCTTCGGTATACGCCAGTTTAAGCATTCCGCCGTTATGGCGCCTGATGTCAATGCCGCAAGCTTCCTCAAGCTCTTGCCCCGCCGCTTCATACAGCCTTTGACTGTGCATGGCAAAATCAAAAAACGCATCCCGGTTTTCACATTCCGCATGAGCGCCCAGCATTCCCGCGGCAGCGCTTGTCGTTTTTCGGCCGACTTCTCTGGCTTCAAACAAGACAACGTTCTGCTGCGTCTTCGCCAGCTCATAAGAAATGGCGCACCCGATAATTCCGCCGCCGATCACCGCTGTATCATAGTGCTTCTTCATAATCGGCCTCCCTTACCGCGCGTGCATACCGTTTTGCCGCCTCCTCAGGATTTTCAGCTGAGAAAATACCTGACATGACGGCAATTCCGTCCGGTTTCGCCTGCTTTGTGTGTCCGATCGTCTGCATTGTCATTCCGCCGATTGCGATGACGGGGATGGAAAGCGTGCGTTTGATCTCTGAAAGCAGGCTGATGCCTCTTGCTTCAAGTCCCTGTTTACATTCGGTTTCAAATACATGGCCGAACACCACATAATCCGCATCTTCCTTTTCAGCTTGGATGGCTTCTTTCAGCGAATGAACCGAACGTCCGATATGAAGATGGGGAAATCTGCTTCGCACCTGCTTTACGGAAAAGCTGCGGGACGGAAGCTGAACACGGTGTATGTTGGCAAAAAGCGCGATATCCGCCCTGTCATTGATAATCAATTTGTCCTTATCCGCACCGCCCTTTTTCAAAAGGGACAAGAGCTGCATGATCTCTCCCGCTGTTTTATCCCGCTCACGGATATGGATAAAGCTTACTTCGCGCTGAATCGAAAGAATATCCTCGGCAAGCTCGGCAACGGGTTTGCGATTATCAGTTACCGCGTGCAGCTCCAAAAGATTCCACCTCTTTTCCGCCCTTCTCGGACCAGCCTTCTTTTTGATAGGCCATTCCCCAAAATTGATATTCATAATAGCTTGAAATCACAAAATTCTCTTTCATTTTCGCGCGGATGTCCTCTGTGCTGTTTTCAGCAATCTCGTCGAAACGGCTGATTTGTTCTTCGACTTGCTGTCTGAACCAGTCTCCGCCGTATGTACCGATCCATTTTTCATAAATCGGATGCTCCGGTTTGCACTCTTTTAAGTGTTCGCCGACTTCATAATAAAGCCAATAACAGGGCAGAAGCGCAGCTAATATTTCTCCAAAATTGCCGCTCATCACCGATCTGTACATATGAGACGTATAAGAATAGGCGGTCGGTGCCGGTTTAAATGCCGCACGCTCTTCTTCCGTAATCCCTAAAAGCTCCGTAAACTCGCGGTGCAGCGCCATTTCCGCTTCATATGTCCCTTGAGCGTGGCCCGCCATCCTGCCCGTCGTAAACAAGTCTTCGGCATATGCGGCGCCGAACGCCTGAACTTTTGCAAAATGCGTCAAATAGTAGGAATCTTGCAGCACGTAATAGCTGAAACGGTCTATCGGCAGGCTTCCGTCACCGATTCCCGTTACAAACGGATGTACAAAACTTCCGTCCCACCATTCGGCAGCCGCCTGTCTGCATTCTTCAGAAAATGTCATCATGTCTTCCCCCCTGATAAAATAAAAAAACCACTTTCCCGCATCGGAAAAGTGGTTTGGAATTTAAATGGATAAAAGGAACCCCAAAAAAATACCGCTCCACTTCCCTACGCAGGTCTGAACCTGTTCAAGTTATGAGGGTCTAAAAGTCTCACTTTTATCTCAGCCCTTATGAAGGACACCCCTAGTGGTCATACGATTAATGATTTATTTGTTATGCCTTCTATATTATCACGAATTGCAATTTGGTCAAGCTTCAAGGATTTTTCTCAGTTCCGACACGTAGTTGCGCGAGCCCGTGACGATGAGGCGGTCTCCTGTTTTCAGCCGCGTGTCTCCGTGCGGAACGATGCTGTCCACACCTCTGAAAATCCGGACGAAAATCACATCGCCCATCAGCGGAAATTCCCGCAGAATGATGCCGTTATACGCCGGGTTTTCCAGATTGATCTGATATAACGAAGACTCCTCATTCGTCAGGAGGCTCATCACGCCCGGCGCCTCAATTAATGCGCGCAAGAGCGTCTTTGTAGACAGAAGGATAGAAAAAATACTGATGCCCTCTTCTTTCAGTTTTGTTTCATGCTCAACCGAGCCGACGCTTGCGATGATACGCTCAGTCCCTTTCTCTTTCGCTATTAAGGCGATTTCAGCGTTCACATCTTCATTTCCCGTCGCCACGACAAGAATATCGGTTTTGAAAATACCGTGCGACTCAAGCGTGCCGGGCTCGTAATCAGAAATCGTGTCAACCGAAAAAACCGATTCCGCAAGCGTTTCCCCGGCATTTTCCTGATACACATGGACGACCCGTACTTCATATTCCTCCTCAGGCAGTTCCAGCGTAACCGGAAGTGTCATTTGGTTGGCGCCGATAAATGTAATGCGCTTTTTTTCCTGCGGCGCACTTTGCCGTTTGTATAATTTCTTAAAGCCGATCGGCGTGATGATGCTGGCAATAACCGCAACTAAAGTCAGCGCGCCGGACATATTGGCGCTGATAATGTGGAGCCTTTCTCCGATCGTAGCCGCCGCGATAACAAGCGACAGCGTGGACGTCAGCAAAAAGCCCGAAGCAAACACGGTTCTTTTGTCATACCATTTCTTTAAGTAAAACACCGGGAACATTTTGCTGATAAACAGCGCAAGCAGAAGCAGCGGAATCATCGTTAATGTTTTCGGATCTTGGAAAAGTGTCCAAATGTCCAATTTCACCCCGACCATGACGAAAAAGATCGGAATTAAAAACCCGTAGCCGAATGAATCCAGCTGTTCCACCATTTCTTTATTCGGAGACAGAAGCGATACCAGAACGCCTGCCAAAAACGCGCCGAGAATATTTTCCGCCCCGAGAGATTCCGATAAAGCGACAAGCACGATAATCAGTGTGAAAATGGCCCGCGTGCCGATCTGCACGGTGCCTTTAGACATCGACTGCACAAATGAACGGTGTTTAAAGATCCTGCCGAAGAAATACAGCACGACCCCCGCGGCAAAAAGAATCAACAGAAGCCACATATTTCCGCTGTCTTCTCCGTAAAGAGAAGAGAAAAAAGCGAGCAGAATCATCGTAGCCAAGTCCGCGATAACGGCGACAAGCAGGATGATCTGGCCGATATTGGAGTTCATGATCCGTTCTTCCTTTAAAGTCGGGACCACCACGCCGAGTGATATCGTCGAAATAATAAGCGTCATTAAAAATGCGTTTTGTATAAAACCGGCTAATACAAAAGCATAGGACAGCAGCAATGAT
Organism: Bacillus sp. IS1; assembly: GCF_032461585.1. NCBI lineage: Bacteria > Bacillati > Bacillota > Bacilli > Caryophanales > Bacillaceae > Bacillus > Bacillus sp. IS1. Next base: position 112,388 of record NZ_JAWCWR010000003.1, read on the forward strand.
AAAATAAAGATGCCGAAAAAGATAATCAGTGCGGCAGAAAACGTGTTGGGCGCTTCCTTGCCATTCGGAAGGAATTGTTTTTTCTTCCCTTTCTCAAATGAAGAAAAATCAATTTCCAATCCGCTTAAAAACATTAAAAAGATAAAGCCGAGAACCGACAGCGTCTCCAGCCACGTGTCTCCCTGAACGACAAGATTCAGGCCGCTTTTTCCGATAATAAGCCCCATGATGATCTCCGCGACGACGACGGGGATGCTGAGCTTAAACCGATGTAAAAGGAGCGGCGTCAAAAAAGCAACGATCAGAACGACGACTAAAGATGCGACTGATGTGTGTTCCATTCGTAAATACCTCCTTAAAACAAGGGTTATAAAAGCCCGCTTAAAGCGGGCGAAACCTTACTTTTTTTTAAAAACATAACGCATATTCTAACAAGGCTGAACGCGAAAAAAAAGTGATAAGGCTTTATTTCTTTAATTCTTTTTTAATTTGTACCAAAACAGCGTAATTAGGTATAGGAATTAGCCCCATAATAAATAAAAAACCGTTAATAAGGAGGCTGACACGAATGGCTTATGACATCATCAGCGATATACACGGATGTTATGACGAAATGATCGCGTTAATGCAAAAGCTCGGATATGAAGTCAAAGACGGAACGCCCGTTCATTCTGAAGGCAGGACGCTTGTCTTTGCGGGGGATTTAACGGACAGAGGCCCAAAATCCGTAGAAGTGATGCGTTTTGTGGCAAAAGCATATGAAAAAGGAGCCGTCCGTTATGTCCCGGGAAATCATTGCAACAAACTGTATCGTTACTTAAAAGGAAACCCCGTAAAAGTGATGCACGGACTGGAAACGACGGCAGCCGAACTGAAAGAGCTGTCTCCCGCCGACAGAACGGAAGTCTCCAGACAATTCATCCGATTATATGAGTCAGCGCCGCTTTATGACATTTTACATAATGGCGATCTCGTTGTCGCCCACGCCGGCATAAAAGCTGACGATATCGGTAAATACTCGCGTAAGGTAAAAGAATTTGTTCTGTACGGCGATATCACGGGTGAAACGTATCCCGACGGCAGACCCGTCAGAAGAGACTGGGCCGCCGCTTACGAAGGCAAGGCATGGATTGTTTACGGCCATACCCCGGTAAAACGCCCCCGGATCGTCAACCGTACAATCAACATTGATACAGGCTGCGTCTTCGGCAATCAACTGACAGGCTTTCGTTTTCCCGAGCACGAAACCGTCTCTGTGGAAAGCTCAATGCCGTATGATGCTTCACGATTTCGCGAGGATCACGGCAGGCAGGCATGAAAAAAGCCCGAAACCGGCACACGGTTCGGGCTTTACATGTGTTCAATTAATGTTTTCATATCGTCAGGCACCGGGGCGTGAAAAACGAGCGTTTCTCCGGTCATGGGGTGTACGAATGAAAGCCGCTCACTGTGAAGAGCCTGCCGCGCAATTCCCTCATTTTTTCCGCCGTACAGTGTATCACCGACTAACGGATGGCCGAGGTAGCTCATGTGCACCCGGATTTGATGCGTCCGCCCTGTTTCCAGCCGCAGGGCTGCAAGCGTAAACGCATGTCCCGCTTTTTCCGTTTGAAAATGCGTCACCGCTCGTTGTCCCTCCGGCGTCACCATCCGCTCAATAATACTGTCGTGTTTTCTTCCGATGGGCGCGTCCACCGTTCCTTCCTTCTGCGGCATGACCCCATGTACGACAGCGAGATACCGCCTGCTGACAAGCCCCTTCTTCTGCGCTGCTGACAAAAGAGAATGGGAAAGCCGATGTTTGGCGATCAGCATCGCCCCCGATGTATCCCTGTCAAGGCGGGTGACAAGATGAACCGTTGATGGCACGCCGCTTTTTCGGTAGTGGCTGATCACTCCGTTAGCGATGCTTCCCGACGGGTGTTCTCTTGATGGAATTGAGGAGACATACGGCTGTTTATTGACCACAAGCACATCGTCATCTTCATAAAGAATATCAAGCGGAACCGGCTCAGGCAAAAGCGTTTCACTCACATGCTCCTTCGGAAATTCAATCTTAAGCACGTCTCCGTCCGCTAACACGGTGCGGACGGTTACATGCTCTCCGTTCACAAGCAGGTCTCCCCCGCCGAATTTAATGTCAGCGAGTAGCCGCTTTGAAATGCCGAGCTGCGCCGTATATTCTTTTATCGTCATGCCGGCTTCCCGGGCAGTCATGTTCTTTTGGATAAAAAAGTTGTCCAATCCGTTTCCTCTTTCTATTCGCCTTTTCCGATAAAGGAGTCCTGCACCCTTTTCCAAAACGGAAAAGGGCGGAATCTTGCAAATCTGACTTTTTCATTTGCCACACGGCATAGAATGGACTTGACATCCTTATGCAGCAAGGTTAAATGATCAATTGTGACTTGAAAGTCGACGTCGTTTCTCGGTTTGATGACACAGTTATGATGATCGGGAAGCAAAAGCGGCGAACCGACAGTCCTGAACACTCTGTTGTTAATGGATGCCATTTCCGCAAGCTGAATCGCTCTGATGGAAGGGTGGATGATTGCGCCGCCTAACGCCTTATTATAAGCCGTGCTTCCGGAAGGCGTGGACAGACATAAACCGTCTCCCCTGAACGTTTCAAACAGCTGGCCTTTAATTTCCACGTCAGCGACGAGACTGCCTTCTATGCTTTTGATCGTACATTCGTTCAAAGCCAGATACCGCTCCTCACGCTCTTCATCATGATAAGTGACAATCACCTCAAGAAGGGGATACTCCACGGTATGATACGGCGTTTTGGCGATGGCCAGAACGAGCTTTTCTATCTCCTGCGGAACCCAATCGGCATAAAAACCCAAATGCCCCGTGTGAACTCCGACAAACGCCGTTTTATCGAGACGGTCGCTGTACCTGTGAAATGCGTAAAGAAGCGTTCCGTCACCGCCGACGGAAATAACGATTTCCGGCTCTTTTTCATCCAAGGTCATATCAAAATCGAGTAAATACGCCTGTATTTTGCTTTTCAGTGTATCTGAAACCTCGTCTCCTTTTGAAGAAACGGCAAATTTCATGCCATTCCCCTCCTTTCCTACTGGCGGTCTCCCGCTTTTTTCTTTCGCGAGAACGCGGCTTGGGCTTCCTGGATTTCTCCGCGGATTTCTGACATTTCTTCATCGAGCCGGGATGCGGCTTCTGAGGCCCGCTGCAGCCTCAGCTTTACTTTTTCGGGAATGTTCCCGCTGTATTTGTAATTCAGTGAATGCTCAATGGTTGCCCAAAAGTTCATGGCAAGCGTCCGAATCTGTATTTCCACAAGAACGTGCTTTTCACCGGACGTTGTTTGTAAAGGATATAAAACGACAAGGTGGTAAGACCGATATCCGCTTTCCTTATGCTCTGCTATGTAATCCCGCTTATCGACAACGGTAAAATCTTTTCTGGCAAACAGCATATTTTTGACGATCTGGATATCATCGACAAATTGGCACATAATACGCAGCCCCGCGATATCCTGCATCGTTTCAATCTGATGAAGCGGTATGCTTTTTCGTCTCGCTTTTTCAAGTATGCTCGCCACCGGCTTCACGCGGCCTGTCACAAACTCAATCGGTGAGTGGTCATCTTCATACTCATAAAGGGTTCTGACGCCTTTCAGCTTCACCTTTAATTCTTCAACAGCCTGGCGGTATGGCGCTAGAAATTGCTCCCATTGTTTGTCATCCATCGTACATCCCCCAATTCCGAACCTGTTCTAAAGAAATACGTTTTTCACTTTTTCTTCCATATCTCCGTAGTTTGCATTATCTTTAATATTTTCAAGAAGATAATCGAGTTCTTCATGCAGCCCTGAAAGTTCAACCGTTTTTCCGCCGGCCTCAAGGACCGCCGGCTTTCTTTGGTCTAAGGCTTCTTTCAGATCCGGCCAGATATGTTCTTTTATAATGACATATTCAAAAGAGTCAGCTGATTCAAGTATGTATACAAAAGCAAAGTGATCGGAATCAACAAGCATTTGACCTGAGGCTTTGCGTTCCGCTCCGCTTAAGTCCTCTCCGCACTTCAAGCGGAGCGCGTCTTCTGTTAATGATGCATTTTGGATTTCAATTCTCTTTTGCATAATGTTCTCCTTTTTTAACAAAGTACAGCATTTATTTTATCATATCAAGGTCGATATTGATAAACGTAACCTCTAAAGAGATAATGGGAATTATACAATTTTTCGTCCTGAAAGGAAGACTGTCATGACCCAAGAAATAGAAATTGAATTCAAAAACCTGCTGACAAAATCAGAATTTCTGAAGCTGAGTGAAGCACTCTGCATGAAAGAACATGATTTTAAACAGCAGGTCAATCATTATTTCGACACGAAAGATTTTTCCCTGAAACAAAAAAAATCAGCACTCCGCATCCGAGAAAAAGACGGCGCGTTCGTCCTGACTTTAAAAGAGCCTGCTGCGGTCGGTCTGCTGGAAACGCATCAAGAGCTTGCGGCACCTGATCTTGACGTCTTCAAGATTCCGGAAGGCCCCGTCAAACGTCAGCTGGAAGGTCTCGGAATCAACTCAGAACACATTTGCTATTTCGGAACGCTGTCGACCGCACGCGCGGAAAAAGAATCAGAAAAAGGCTTAATCATTTTAGATCACAGCCGATATTTAGAGAAAGAAGACTTTGAATTGGAATTCGAAGCTGCTGACTGGGATGAAGGAAAACGGGCGTTTGAACAATTGCTCAAGCAATTCGGCATCCCAGAGCGGATCACGAAAAATAAAATCCAGCGTTTTTATGAACAGAAACAAAAAAAGGTGGAATGACACAGTGAATATAACGAATTGGGCGGCCCTTCTCCAGCTGCAATCAATGGCGCTGCAATCAATCTCTCATACAAGCACGGCTTCAGGCGGACAATCTTCAGAAAGCCCGCTTGCCAATTTCAGCGCGCTTCTCAGCCAGTATACGGACACAGCCGTCCGGCAGCAGCCGGAATCAGGAATTTTAAACGGTGTGCGGACCGCTCACGCTTCTTATTCACCGAGAATTCCCGTTTCATCCGGTTCCGCGGCAGCTTCACAGACCGCTTCCCCAAGCATAAAGTCTGCGAATGCGGCTTCTGACATCAGCACCGGAAACTTTTCAATAGACAGCGCCATTCAGAAAGCGGCCGAAAAATACGGAGTGGACGAAAAGCTGATCCGCGCGGTTATTAAACAGGAATCAGGCTTTAATCCGAAAGCGGTCAGCGGTGCGGGGGCAATGGGACTGATGCAGCTCATGCCTTCCACGGCAGAATCACTCGGGGTGTCAAACCCGCTTGATCCCGTCCAGAACGCTGAGGGCGGCACGAAGTACTTAAAGCAGATGCTCACGAAATACGACGGAAATGTATCTCTCGCGTTAGCCGCCTACAACGCAGGCCCCGGCAACGTAGATCGGTACGGAGGCATTCCGCCGTTTAAGGAAACACAGCAATATGTCAAAAACATAACCAAACAGTATTACGCGTAAACCAGAGAGGCTTCCTTCGCCCTCTGGTTTTTTGCGGAGTGAAATCTTACACATGAATGAAGGCGATGTGATATGATATGAAATACAAGCGCCTGACAGAAAGGCACTTTGTTTGTAGAAATAAAATGTTATTGCTAAAATATACAGTAACTGAAGATAGTAAAACTGAAAGATAAATTCGCAATGGGAATTATGATTCCTATTAGCCATATAAAGGAGTAGTCAACATGGGACAATCGTTTAACGCACCATATGAAGCGATTGGAGAGGAACTTCTATCGCAACTTGTTGATACTTTTTATGAGCGTGTCTCGTCTCATCCCTTGCTGAAGCCGATATTTCCAAGTGATTTGACTGAAACGGCCAGAAAACAAAAGCAATTTTTAACCCAGTATTTGGGCGGACCTCCTCTTTATACTGAAGAGCACGGACATCCCATGCTCAGGGCAAGGCATCTCCCCTTTCCGATTACGGACGAGAGGGCTGATGCGTGGCTAAGCTGTATGAGCAAAGCGATGGATCAGGTCGGGCTGGAGGGCGATATTCGTGAATTTCTGTACGGGCGTCTGGAACTGACGGCCAGGCATATGGTAAACCAGTCAGAAGCGGAGGATCGATCATATTGACGAATTATCAGCATGAGCAATACTTCGCCCATTGCCACGGACATCCAAAAAAACCGCTCGAAATTTACATGTTTGTCGACCCTTTATGTCCTGAATGCTGGTCGCTGGAGCCCGCCATAAAAAAATTAAAAATCAAATACGGACGTTTTTTTACGCTGCGGATCATTGTTTCCGCGAGCATTACATCGCTGAATAAGCAAAAGCGGAAAAAACACCTTCTTGCTGAAGCTTGGGAAAAAATTGCGAACCGTTCCGGGATGCCCTGTGACGGAAGCCTTTGGCTTGAGCAGGATCAGCCTCTTTCATCGCCCTACCTTGCCGCACTCGCTTTAAAAGCGGCTGAACTGCAGGGAAGAAAAGCGGGCATTCTGTTTCTCCGCAGCATGCAGGAAAGCTTGTTTGTCTCCAAGCAGAATATTACAGATGAAGACGTTCTTTTAGAAATTGCCGAAAAGACGAAATTGGATGTTGAAGAATTCAAGCGTGACCTCCATTCGCAAAGCGCGGTAAAAGCGCTTCAGTGCGATATGAAAATCGCGGCGGAAATGGACGTCACCGTCAACCCGACATTGACGTTCTTTAACAGCCTGCATGATGATGAAGGGCTGAAGGTTCCCGGCAACTATTCTTATGACGTATACGAAGAGATCTTATTCGAAATGCTCGGGGATGAACCGAAGCCTTCTGAAACGCCGCCTTTGGAATGTTTCATTGAATATTTCCGGTTTGTCGCATCGAAAGAAATCGCACTCGTTTATGATTTGAGTCTAGAAGAAGTTGAAAAAGAAATGAAAAAACTGGCATTCGCCAAAAAGGTCGCCAGAGTGGAAGCAAAGCACGGCCTGTTTTGGAAATCTCTGGCCGGCACTCAGGAGGATGTCACCTGTTGTGATCATTAAAAAAAGCTGATTCCTTACGGAGCCGGCTTTTTTTGTGCAAATAAAGAAACCGCGCCGGGATAAGCGCGGTTTCATATGTCTTAACGACAACAAAGGGGATGGGAGAAATTTTTCACGGTCAAACAAAGGGGTAATGTTTGTTTGTGATCAATTTCACATCCTTATCATATCAAATCTTGTCGAGTTTTGACAAGCCATAAGATTAATGTTCATATTTTTGTCACAAAACATAACTGACTGCTTGTTTTCATAGAATATATCAATGAAAAACAAGGAGGGAAATCAATGCTCCGCACCGTATTGATCATCGGAATGATTGTGTTTTTCTTCTTTTTAAATCTGCTGGCCATGATGCACATGCTGCCGATTTACATTACATCTCCCCTGCTGTTTCTGTCTATATTGTTTGCCTTGTACCGGCTGAACCATAGAAAAACGTTTAAAGGGTTTTAGAAAAAGCCTGCGCATCTTATGCACAGGCTTTTTTGAATTACGAAGGGTTCACTTTCGAAAGAAGTTCTTCCATTTCATTCAGTTTCTCTTCAAACATTTTGCAGGCCGCCTCGATCGGTTCAGGCGATGTCATATCGACTCCCGCTTTTTTCAGTATGTCAATCGGATATTCCGAGCTTCCCGCTTTTAAGAATTCGGTATAGCGCTCCACCGCAGGCTGGCCTTCTTTTAAGATCTGGCTGCTCAGCGCTTGGGCCGCACTGTAGCCTGTCGCATATTGATACACATAATAATTGTAATAGAAGTGCGGAATTCTTGACCATTCCAGACTGATTTCTTTATCAATCACCATGTTGTCACCGAAATACTTTTTATTCAGATCATAATAAAGTTCGTTCAGCAGTTCAGGCGTCAGCGGCTCGCCTTCCTGCGCTTTCGTATGAATCAGATGCTCAAATTCAGCGAACATCGTCTGTCTGAACACTGTGCCTCTGAATCCTTCAAGCATATGGTTGAGCAGGTACAGACGCTGTTTTTCATCCTTTAAGCTGTTCAGCATATATTCACCGAGCAGCGCTTCATTAGTCGTTGAAGCGACTTCAGCGACAAAAATGCTGTAGTTACCGTATGGATACGGCTGATATTTTCTCGTATAGTAGCTGTGCACGGAATGGCCGAACTCGTGAACGAGCGTAAACAGATTATTGACATTGTCATGCCAGTTCATCAAGATGTACGGATTCGTGCCGTATGTACCGGACGAATAAGCACCGCTGCGTTTTCCTTTGTTTTCGTATACATCGACCCAGCGGTTTTCAAGTCCTTCTTTTAAAATAGACGCGTATTCCTCGCCCAGCGGAGCAAGTCCTTTGAGCATATAATCTTTCGCTTCCTCATATGTGACCTTCATTCCCGAATCTTTTACAAGCGGTGTGTACAGGTCATAAATATGGACTTCATCAAGGCCGAGAACCTTTTTCCGCAGGTCAATGTAACGGTGTAATAACGGAAGATGTTTATTGATCGTTTTAATAAGGTTATCGTAAACTTCTTCAGGGATGCTGTTATTGGATAAAGCCGCTTCCCGTGCTGATTTATATTTTTTCACACGGGCGTAAAAATTATCTTTTTTCACAGTGCCGCTGAGTGTAGTCGCCATCGTGTTTTTATACTGTCCGTATGTTTTATATACGGCTTCAAATGCGTTTTTGCGGACTTCACGATTGCTGCTTTCCAGGAAATTAATAAAGTTGCCGTGTGTGATTTGAGTTTCCTTGCCGTTTTCATCTTTAATCGACGGAAACGTAATATCGGCGTTATTTAAAACACTGAATGTATTGGAAGGCGACGACAGCGCTTCTGAGGCTTCCGCAAGCAGGGCCTCTTCTTGTTCGCTCAGCACGTGCGGACGCTGTTTTGTAATTTCTTCAATTGCATGGGAGTAAAGCTTAAGCTCTTCTTTTTCCAGAATGAACTGGTGCAGCTTGTCCTCCTGAATCGCCAGAATTTCCGGTTCAATGTAAGCAGTCGCGCTGGCAGCCTGGGAATACAGGCTTGCGGCTTTGTCGTTCAGCCCTTGGTAGAAAGAATTTCCCGTATCCTGGTCTGAGCGCATATGCGCGTATGCATAAAGTTTCCCAAGGCGGTTCGTCACTTCATCCTGTGCCGTAAGCGCCGCGTATAAATTATCAGCCGAATGAGCAAGCGTGCCTTTAAAAGAAGATAAATTCGGGATTAATTCTTTAACTGCTTGAAATTCTTTATTCCAGGCCTCATCACTAGGAAAAATATCCTCTAGTCTCCATGTATGCTCTGCCTTTACTTCACTTCTGTCAGGCAGCTGTGCTGCTTTATTTTCCTCAGTCATGGTGATCCCCCTCGTTTTCTTTACTTCAAGCCAATTGAAAAAACGATTGTTTCTCCAAAAACTTGTGTTGTGATTATCTTCCGGCTTTTCACTGCCTTTTGTCAAATCATATGCGGCATATAAGACCGAGCATACCAATAATACAGTGAAAAAACGAAAACAAAATGCTTGTACGCCCCTCACATTCGCCACCACCTTGACGTTAGGGTGAACGAAATGAAGCATTCTCATTCCCCAAAAAAGAGCAGATCCCGCCGGCGCAGCTCTTCTGCCGTTTGAGGGAGCTTCCGTTGAGATGAGGGCATATATACTTCATTCTCAATTTCCCTTAAAAAATCCTGCAAGCATAAGAAATCAGCATATTGTTTTACCGCCATTCTGATAAGGCTATCTTGTGAACCATACCTCATCCGGATCTCCTTATGCCTGATTTTTTGCCGTAAATCATGAACCATGCCGGATAATCGGATCGGCGCGCCTTTTTTAAAAAGTTCCTCAAGCCGCAAGTATAAATGGCTCTGCCACACAAAAACGGGACTTGCAAACACAAAGCCCGCTGAAACGGGAATAAACACTTCAGAGGGGAGAAATGGAAATGCAACCTGATGTCTTTCGTAAAAAAGACGCCGGATAAGACCGGCATCTTCAGATAAAAACCGCCCGCTTTTGTTGCGGAAGCCGGCTACGGCACGTCCCCACGAGGGAAGTCTGACGCTGTGCCGCCCTTCCGGATGACAAATGTCTTTCAGGTTTGCTTTGTGAAGAGGGATTGCGGTTAAGCCGGCATAAGAATAGCCGGTGTAAAACGGAGTGATGGAATGCAGCCTGTAAAAGGAGCGGGCGTCGGGGCAGTAAAACAGTAAGGAGGAAAATGAATGGACTTCAAAGAACTGCCAGTGAAAAGCAGAAAGCCGGAAAAATTGCGCGGCCATCCGTTTTAACCGTTTTGCCCCGATGATCCAGACCGGCCGGTACCCGGCATTTTTCAGGCCTGCCGTCCGGCTCTTTAAAGAGTCCGCCGAAAGGTTCGCACATTGAAATTCAAAAGCCAGCCTCTCTTCTCCGCTTTCCGCCGTCAAGTCAGGCCGCTGTCCCGCGGAAGTCAGATACGGTTCCAGGCTGACACTGCACCCTTGTGTCTTTAGCCAGAGAAAAAGCTGCCTTTTTCCTTCAAGATGGTATTCGCTTTCAGGTTCGGATTCTCCAGGACACAGCCTGCTTTTTTTATGAGCGAAGTGCGGCAGTTTCTCCCGTCCCAGTTTGATATCAAGCTCACTTTTGCAAACAGGGCAGAACCAGCGTTTCTTTCTCAGCTCCGCCGCTTTTTCCTTTGAATAGCTTCCGGCCAGCTGAATGAGCCGTCCGTCGGCAGTCACAGCACTGAACATGTTGCATCTTCTCCTTTCCTGAATCTTGTTGTATTCAGCATGAAGAAGATATAATCCTGTTTGCGGATGAGAGCCGTTATTCGGTTTTCATCCGTTCATCGTGTCATTCAGAACAAAAAAAAACCGATTTCTGCTGAGAGAAATCGGTTTGTTATGATGCAAAGTGTTTTTTTATTGTATATAACGCATGATCAGCGATCACCAATTTGCCGTATTCTTCAAGACGGTGAATGCTGACTGATGATTCTTGCGCGTACTCCAACAGGATGCTTAGCTGATTTTCAACCTCTTCATCAGTTTGCTCATAAAAATCTGCATATAAATAATATCGGTCTTCAAACGAATACAGGGTCGTTTTGATTCCGTTAAGATTCAATTTTGATAGCGAGATGAGATCCTCAAAATCATCGAACCGCAAAGTGAATTGAAGCTTTTGCTCCTTATCTTCCCGGCTCTCGGCCTGCTCTTCTTTCTGGAAATCATCAAGTAAAGCATCGAGATTTTCATCTGCCGGCTCTTGTTTTTTATCTTCCGGGATCGGCAGTTCGAGTTTTTGTCCGTCCTTGGAAAGCTGGGCTTTTGTTACGATTATTTCCAGTCCTTTGTCCAATGCCTGAACCTGAATCCAAAGAGGACCCTCGACAGCGAATTCTTCTTCATCATGCACTTCATCCATGACTTCCCAGAACAGTTCTTCACTGCGCTCGCGATTGTACCAGATTTCTTCTCTGTCAAAACCGCGATCTTCAATATCACCATAAGACATATAAAATTTTACAGTATGCTCATTAATTCTTTCTATTTCCATTTTGCCAACCTTCCCTTCTTTATAAGATGTTGAAGGGACATCTAAGCTCCCGATGAATAGTACTTTACTACACTTTACCCATTCCGTCCACATCTTAACCTTATAGAGGACAGCGCAAATTCTTTATATTTCTATTTTATGATAAAACAGTTATAAAAGAAATAAAAAAGCATTTTCACACCGAAAAACAGGCTTTCTCCCGGTTCCCATCATAAATAGCACACTGCTTCATATATTAGCTGTACAAGCAATCGATCTATAAGCGAGGTGTTACCATGCCGCACGATTACCTGCTGTCCCTTCTGCTTATTATCGGGATTGACCTTATTCTCGGCGGTGACAATGCCGTCGTCATCGCGATGGCCAGCCGGAATCTGGCTCATAAACAAAGACAGCAAGCGATCATCTTCGGAACGTTTATCGCAGTCGTCTTGAGAATCGTTCTGACGAGCGCTGCGGTCTATTTATTGAATGTTCCTTTTTTACAATGCGCAGGCGGGGTATTTTTATTGTATCTCGGCTATCAGCTTCTGATTGAGAAGAAAGATGCGCAGCATGTGAAAAGCAGTTCTTCTCTTTGGAAAGCCATCCGCACAATCGTTCTGGCTGATATCTTTATGTCGCTTGACAATGTCATCGCAGTAGCCGGCGCTTCTCACGGTGAGCTGACACTTGTAGTGATCGGCCTCTTCATCTCGGTGCCGATTATCATTTGGGGCAGCAAGCTCGTTCATGCCGCCATGGACAAAATGCCTTTATTGATGTACGCCGGGAGCGGTCTTCTCGCATTTACCGGCGGTGAAATGATTGCCGGAGACAGCAAGCTGTCATTTTTCATGGCAGAACACGGCATTATACAAATGATGCTGCCGATTTTGACCGTCGTATTTGTTATCCTCGCCAGTATGATTTACCAGCAGACTGAAAAATAACAAAAAGCCCAAACCGCGATGGTTTTGGGCTTTTTCCATGCTTATCGTAACTTATATCAGTTGGCAAGACGCTGTGCTTCTCTTAATTGGAAAGAACGCACTTTTCTTGGCAGGAATCGTCTGATTTCATCTTCGTTATAGCCGACTTGCAGACGTTTTTCATCAATGATGATCGGACGGCGGAGCAGTCCCGGATGCTCATTGATCAAAGTGTATAAGTCTTGAAGCGGCATAGATTCAACATTTACGTTCAGTTTCTGGAATACTTTAGAACGGGTAGAGATAATTTCATCCGTACCGTCTTCAGTCATACGCAGAATCTGCTTGATCTCATCAATTGATAACGGCTCGGAGAAAATGTTTCTCTCTACAAACGGAATCTCGTGCTCTTCAAGCCAAGCTCTTGCTTTTCTGCATGACGTACAGCTAGGTGATGTGTATAATGTAACCATTAATCTTCACTCCTCTAATTAGTAGGATGAACATGTTTGTATTCTCAAATTGAAATGACTTTAAAAAAGGAATCTTTATAGGTATTATACTATAAAAAAGTAAGTGTGAACAGTCTCCTGAGAAAAAAATGTGTCAATCCAGCAAATTTACGGCTGGCGGATTTTTCCCCATTCTCAATTAGCTCAGCTGATCGAAAATGTTTTTTCGTTTTTTCTCATCAATGACTTTGAGAACTTCATCCGTTTTTTCGTATGATTCTCCGTACCATTTTTCATCTTTATAAGTGTGAATGTTTTCATATGTCTGTTTCATCGCTTCAAACATTTCTTCTTCTGATTCCGTCTTAGGTGACCAGTACAGAATCTCCATTTTGTTCACTTCATTCGTAGCCAATGACCGGCGCCGATACCCGATTGACTGCGCGTGCTTGAAATGCTCTCTTTGATAAAAACGCAAGCGTTTCTGTGTATCCGTGTCATCCTCGTCAACAGGCTCCACCTCAAGCAGAATCGGCTTGTTTTTCTTTTTCAGCCTGCCGATCAGCTTGCTTCCGAGGCCTTGTCCTCTGGATTTCTTTGACACAAACAGGTAATCAATAAAGATGAAAGAGTCAAATTCCGCATACATCAGCACGTGGTACTGCCCCTCTTCTTTATGATAAACATCGCTTTGCTCCTTTAACAGAGCTTCCATATGCGCTTTTGATTTCATTTCTTCAATCGGAAAATATTCACTCAGCTTTTCGTACCAGTTCATTCATTTGCTCCTTATGGGTTCGTTGTCTTCACACTTTTAGATATACCCCATTTCCGATTGTTTAAACAATCTTACATCTATTAAGACGTGTGATCCTTTAACATGGTTTCAATTTTTTTAAAATGGTGTGTAATCGACGTTTTTGGTATAACGGTTTGCCGCGTCCCACAATAAAAATTCGTCAATTCCTTCATCATGCAGCGCTTTAACCTGGTCTTCCACCTGGCGTTTTCCGTACTTTTGATAATTTCCGCTGCCGAGATATGATGCCGTGAAGTCCTGAAGCCACGGACGCGATACAGGCGGGTGTTTCAGCTTAGACAGTTTTTTATTTTCCACCTTCGCGTATTCTTTGACGACATTGTAAGGCTCAAGATCCGGTTTATCAATGCCGAAATAGCTTGTCCAATGGCTCGGATAAATCATGGATGAAATGACATCGACCTGTTCTGAAATCTTGCTGAAATTCTGGCCGATCCCCGGCGCTTCCGGCAGCGTGGCAGAATAGCCGAAAATATCAACCGACACATCCGCGCCGTACGGCTTGAGTTTTTTCTTCGCATAACCGACAAAATCGGTGACGGCATGAACGCGTTTTTGCACATTGCTGTCTGCTGTTTTCCCGTAATCGCCGTGTCCGTATGTCAGTTCGTCATCACGTTTTTCAAATCCTTCAGGAAAACGGACATAATCAAACTGAATTTCTTGAAACCCCATCTTTACGGCTTGTTTTGCAATCTTTACATTGTAATCCCATACTTCTTTCATAAACGGATTGACGAACGATTCGCCGCGGCCGTTTTTCCAGACACTTCCGTTTTTTTCTTTAAAAGACCACTCCGGCTTTTCATTCGCGAGTTCGCTGTCTTTAAATACGACAATACGCGCGATTGGATAGATCTTTTTTTCCTCCAGCTTTTTCATCATCTTTTTTGGATCTTTGATGTACGGCTTGGCGATTTTAGCATACTCAGAATGGCCATCCGGCTTAAAGGTGAGGTTTCCGTTGTCGTCCTTGACATCAATCACCATTGTATTGAGCTCCGTTTTGTCCACAAAGTCTGTCAGCTCCCCGAATTTGCTTCCTCCAGCCGAATGCCCTGTGACGTAAATGCCCCGCACCTTATCAGGATGTGTAAAATGCAGCCCTGACGGATAAGCGAACCGTGCATTTGATTTCGGCAGTTCTTTTTCAGCCAGCGCTATTTTTACAAGCGGCTGCTCCTCTTTCGCAGCGGCGTGGGCCGGATATGCGGCTGCACTGATAAACAGTCCCGCACAAATGGCGCACAAAATGGTTTTCATACTGATCTCCCCCTTTTTTTCCATTATAGAAAAACGGGAGCTGGCTTAATAAACTTGAATGTGCGCAAAAAAATCCTCCAAGACTGAGTCTTGGAGGATGATACTTTTATAGATAGGTTTTAAATTCAGCTTCTGTGCACATGACAAAATGTCCCGGTTTCACTTCTCTGAATTCCATTTTTTCTCCTTCTTGGAGCTGATGAATGGACGGATCGTATTTCTTTCGCATGCGATTTCTTTCATAGTCCGGATCAGGGAGCGGGATAGCGGACAGCAATGATTTCGTATATGGGTGAAGCGGGTTTTCGTAAAGCTCATCCGCCGGCGCAAGCTCCACCAATTTTCCGAAATACATGACGCCGATGCGGTCGCTGATGTATTTGACCATTGATAAATCATGGGCGATAAACAGGTAAGTGAGCCCTTTTTCTTTCTGCAATTCTTTCATTAAATTGACGACTTGCGCCTGAATGGAGACGTCAAGCGCCGAAATCGGTTCGTCCGCGATGATAAACTCCGGATCAACCGCCAGCGCTCTGGCGATTCCGATACGCTGGCGCTGTCCGCCAGAAAATTCATGCGGGTAGCGGTTGGCGTGCTCTTTATTTAAACCGACCGTTTCCAGCAGTTCGTGAACCCGCTGCATCCGCTCTTTTTTCGTTTTTGCCAGGCGGTGAATATCTATTCCCTCGGCAATAATGTCGGCGACTGTCATTCTCGGATTTAAAGATGCGTACGGATCCTGGAAAATCATCTGCATTTTCCGGTTAAATTCCAGCAGCTTCTTGCGGGATTTTTTCCCGTGGACATTTTCCCCGTTAAAGAGAACTTCCCCGCCGGTTGCCTCATACAGCCGGATAATGCTGCGGCCCGTCGTTGATTTACCGCAGCCCGATTCTCCGACAAGGCCGAGCGTTTCGCCTTTATAAATATCAAATGACAAATCATCTACGGCTTTTACCGTTCCTTTCTGCGTGAAAAAATGCTGTTTTAAATGTTTGATTTCGAGAAGTTTCTCAGTCATTTTTTTCACCTTCCTTCATTAAAACAGGATGCTGATACGTATTCGGAAGCTGACGGATTTTAGCCTTCACCGCTTCAGGGGGCTCGACCTTAGGCGCATCAGGATGCAGAAGCCACGATTTCACAAAATGCGTATCAGACACTTTATACATCGGCGGTTCCTGTTCAAAGTCAATTTTCATCGCATATGAGCTGCGGAGCGCAAATGCATCCCCTTTCGGAGGATTCGTCAGATCAGGCGGCGTGCCCGGGATGGCCGTCAGTTTTTCCTGATCGGTGCTGTCCAGGCTAGGCATTGAGGCAAGCAGCCCCCACGTATACGGATGGCGCGGATCATAAAAGATTTCATCCACCGTGCCCGATTCGACGACCTGACCCGCGTACATGACAGCGACCCGGTCGGCGACATTGGCGACAACGCCGAGATCATGCGTGATAAAAATGATAGACGTATCAATTTTCTTTTGCAGATCTTTCATCAGCTCAAGGATCTGTGCCTGAATCGTCACATCAAGCGCTGTTGTCGGTTCATCGGCAATTAACAGTTTCGGATTTGCCGCAAGCGCCATCGCGATGACGACACGCTGTCTCATCCCGCCTGAAAATTCATGGGGGAATTGGCCGATCCGTTTTTCGGGCATCGGAATCCCGACGAGATCAAGCAGCTCTATGGCGCGCTTTTTCGCCGCTTCACTTGAGATTTTTTCATGTTTGAAAAGCACTTCCGTAATTTGTTTGCCGACTCTCATCGTCGGGTTCAGAGAGGTCATCGGGTCTTGGAAAATCATTCCGATGTCCTTTCCTCTGATGGCCTGCATTTCTTTTTCAGACATCGGCACGATATCGCGTCCGTCAAAAAGAATCTGTCCTCTTTTAAAGTAGCCCGGCGGCATCGGAATCAGCTTCATAATCGCTTGGGAGGTCACACTTTTTCCGGAACCCGACTCCCCCACGATCGCCAGCGTCTCTCCTTTATTCAAATGGAAATTCACGCCGCGGATTGCCTGTACCTCTCCGCCGTATGTTTTAAATGAAATGGCTAAGTCTTTTACTTCTAGCAAACGTGTCACTCATATCACTCCTTATTTGCGTAACTTAGGATCCAGCGCGTCTCTTAACCCGTCGCCGACAACGTTAAAGCCGAACATCGCCAGGCAGATAAAGCCGGCAGGGAAGAACAGACGCCAAGGGTAATAGGTTAATGCAGGCAATCCGTCTGAGGCCATCGTTCCCCAGCTCGCAAGCGGCGCAGGTACGCCGAGGCCCAAATAACTTAAAAACGCTTCTGTAAAAATCGCCGTCGGAACCGTCAGTGTCATCGTTACGAGTATAGATCCCATCGCGTTCGGGACGATATGTTTAAACAAAAGCCGGCCGGTTTTGGCACCGAGTGTCTGTGAAGCAAGCACATACTCCTGATTCTTTAGTTGCAGCACCTGTCCGCGGACGATTCTCGCCATATTGATCCAGCCCGTGATTGTCATGGCGACGATAATGGTGAGCAATCCTTTCGGCAGGACAACCATCAGCAAAATAACCATTAATAATGAAGGAACAGCCCACAGAATGTCGGCGATGCGCATCATCACTTCATCTGTGCGTCCGCCGCGGAATCCAGAAATGCTGCCCCAGATTACGCCGATTAATAAATCAAGCACGGCAGCTGCGACACCGATAAAGATAGAAATCCGCGCGCCCACCCATGTCCGGACGAATATATCCCTTCCAAGGTCATCCGTGCCGAACCAATGATCTTTCGACGGCGCCTTATCCGCATTTAACAGATTGGTAGTCGCATAATCATACCTTGAAAAGAAAGGCGCTAAAATCGCCATCAGAATAATAAGAACGATCAGTACGAGCCCGACCATCGCAAGCTTATTGCTGCGGAAGCGGAGCATGGCGTCTTTCCAGAGGGAAAGGCTTTTTTTATTTATTTTTTCGGCATCACCGGCATTAGCTGAAGCTGGTTCAAACATATTTTTAGGAATGTTCTGCATGGTCTAGGCTCCTTTCTTTGCTTTAGAAAGCTTGATTCTCGGATCGATTAATCCGTACAGCACGTCTACAATTAATACGCATAAAAGCAGGAGCACGCTGAAGAACACGGTAACTCCCATAATGACCGTATAATCACGGTTTGTAATGCTGTTTACAAAATGCGCGCCTAAACCGGGAATTCCGAAAATGGATTCAATGATGAAACTTCCCGTTAAAATGGATGCCGCCATCGGCCCCATATATGTCACGACCGGCAAAAGCGCGTTTCGAAGCGCATGGCGCACGGTGACTGACGGACGGGAAAGTCCTTTAGCTTTTGCAGTCCGTATGTAATCGCTGTTTAACACTTCAATCATGCTTGAACGGGAGAGTCTGGCAATGAACGCCATCGGCATGGAAGCGAGCGCAATAGAGGGCAGAAAGGTGTATGCCCAGGATTCCCACCCTGCGACCGGGAACAGTTCTAATTTAATTGAGAAAATATATTGCAAAATCGTCGCCAATATAAAACTCGGAACTGAGATCCCAAAGATCGTTAAAATCGCAATGGTATAATCCTGCCATTTATTATGGTACAGGGCAGCAAGCACCCCGAAAAGCACACCGAACGCTAAAGCGAGGAGAATAGCTTCTGCACCGAGAGTGAATGAGACGGGGAAGCCTGAATTGATTAAATCATTAACACTTTGGCCTTTATATTTAAAAGAAGGTCCGAAGTCCCACATCGCCACAGATTTTAAGTAGCTGGCATATTGAACGAAAAGAGGCTTGTCCAGGCCATAGTGTTCGTTTAAGTTTGCCTCAATTTCAGGCGGCAGCTTTCTTTCGCCGGAAAATGGTCCGCCCGGCGCTGCCTGCATTAAGAAGAATGTGGCGGTCACAATCACAAACAATGTGATGATCATGTAAATGAATCGTTTACCGATATATTTCAGCAAGGTGAACACCTCCATGTTTTTTACAATTTTATACGTAATCAGTAAGAAAGGTATATGGGGACATCCTCCCCATATACCTTGGGTCTTTTGTTTTCAGAACCGTCTTTTATTCAAAAGAAGCGTTTCTGAAGTAAACTTCGCCTGTTCCGGTCAAGATTACATTTTTGAGGTTTTTATCCTGCACCCAAGGATCCGTATAGAAATAAACTGGCGCGACCGGCATTGCGTCAATAAAGATCTTTTCTGCTTTTTTCAGCTCTTCGATACGTTTATCCGGATCCGTTTCAAGCTGAGATTGGTTCAGCAGCTTTTTAAACTCAGGATCTTCCCATCCGGTATCATTGTTTCCGCCTTCTTTATCACGGAACAATTCAAGGAAGTTGATCGGATCGTTGAAATCGCCGAGCCAGCCCATACGCCCGATTTGGTAGTTCTGGCTGTGCAGCTTGTCGATGTAAACATTCCATTCGGAGTTATCAAGCTCAACTTTGACGCCTAAGTTCTTTTTCCACATTTCCTGTACGGCCTGCGCGATTTTCGCATGCGCGTCATCCGTATTGTAGGACAGTTTGATCGCCGGAAGGTCAGAGGCATTCTTGACGCCTAATTCCTTCAGTCCTTTATTTAAGAATTCTTTAGCTGATTTGACGTCATTGTCTTTGAAATAACCTTTTGTGTTATCCTTGAATCCCTTCATTGACGGCGGCACCGCAGCCATGGCCGGGATTTGTTCGCCCTGCGTTACATTTTTCACGATGGACGAGCGGTCGATCGCATAAGCAAGGGCTTTACGGATGTTAACATTGTTCAGCGGTTTCTCTTCTGTGTTGAATTTGTACCAATACACGCCTGCGATCGGTTCAACGTGAAGAGATCCGTCTTTTTTCAATGTCGGCAGAGATTCAGTCGGAAGCTGGCCGAGCGGCATTCCTGCCCAGTCAAGCTCACCGGCCTGGAATTTTTTCAGTTCGGTGTTGTTATTGTTAATCATCACCATGTTGATTTTCTTCAATTTCACAGCGTCTTTATCCCAATATTGATCGTTCTTTTCGAGCGTGATGGAACCGCTGTGTTTCCAGGCCGTCATTTTGAACGGGCCGTTTGACACATAATTTTCGCCCGCGTTTGTGTTCCAGTTTTTATGTTTTTCCGCAATTTTCTTGTTGACCGGCATATACGTATAGAATGAAGTTAATTGCGTGAAATAAGGTGTCGGGTTATTCAGTTCAACCTTTAATGTTTTGTCATTTACGGCTTTTACGCCTACATCATCAATCTTGCCTTTTCCTGTATTGGCAGCTTCAGCGCCTTTGATGTAGTAGAGCTGATAAGCGTATTGTGATTCGTTGTTCGGGTCAAGCGCCCATTTCCACGCATATTCAAAATCCTGCGCCGTCACAGGGTCGCCGTTAGACCATTTCGCACCGTCACGAATCGTAAATGTATAGGTCTTTCCGTCTTTGCTTGTTTCAATTTTAGATGCCATTCCTTCTTCAGGCTCACCTTTGGAGTTTACGCGTGTCAATCCTTCAAAAGTCTGTCGGATTACGCCTCCTGACACGGAATCATTCGCTAAACCCGGATGCAGTGAGAACGGCTCGGTTTTAATATTGATATTAAGTGAAGTCTGTCCTTTGGTGTCTTTTTTACCGCCGCCTGATCCGCCGCTGAATCCGCCGCACGCACTTAATACAAGCGAGAAGATAAGCATCAAACCTACAATAGACCAACGCTTTTTCATGCACTAACCCCCTAATCAAATTTTTCAGCCTTTACTACTAAATACTCAGAAATATCAGACAAAATAACTTAATATTTTTCTAAACTTTAATTGTGTTCCGTCTTTTCTGATTATTTTATGTAAAGAAGCTGTAACAATAGAGTGAACAAGTTCATTATAATGAAATGAATAATTTATTGCAATACTATTTTCTCAATTTAAAATATTTAAATTTGGTCAGTTTTTCTGTCAAAAAGGTGATACACTTCTATAGTTTAAAGCATGACCTAACTAAATTTTTTTATTGCAATTTCCAGTTCATATTGCTTTTTACATATAATATTCGTTATACGAAATGTTGATATACGTTATCATTTAAGCATTTTCAGTTCTTTTTGAGGATTTCCAGCCCTTTAGCAAACTGGAAATAATCTTGTATTCCTCTGATGACATTTGGCTATAATTGATTTATAATAGATCAATCAAATACATTTGTTGTGATTGCGATGATGAAGAGTAGTACACATTTTCATCCGTTTGAAGAGAGTCTGCGGTGCTGGGAGCAGGTAACGGGCGATGTGGAATGGACTTCTGAGCAGCTGACCGAACGTTAGTAGGCCCAGCCGGAGCAGCCTCCGTTACCAACGTCTCGAGCGATTCCATTGTAATGGAATAATCAGGGTGGCACCACGGTTCATTCGTCCCTTTTTTCTACGGGAAGAATGGGCTTTTTTTATTATGTTTTAAGAAATGAGGTAAGAAATATGAAGAAAACGATTTTTTCAGGCATTCAGCCGAGCGGTTCCGTTACCCTCGGCAACTATATCGGCGCAATGAAGCAATTTGTCGATTTGCAGCATGACTACAACGGCTACTTCTGCATTGTCGATCAGCATGCGATTACGGTTCCGCAGGATCGGCTTGAACTGCGGAAGAACATTCGCAATCTCGCGGCCCTTTACGTGGCCGTCGGACTTGATCCTGAGAAAGCGACCCTCTTTATCCAGTCGGAGGTTCCCGCTCATGCCCAGGCGGGGTGGATGCTCCAATGCGTCGCATATATCGGCGAGCTTGAGCGGATGACGCAATTTAAGGATAAGTCAAAGGGCAAAGAAGCCGTCGTGTCCGGACTGTTAACCTATCCGCCGCTGATGGCCGGCGATATTTTACTGTACGGAACGGATCTTGTTCCGGTCGGAGAAGACCAAAAACAGCACCTTGAACTGACCCGCAACCTGGCGGAACGCTTCAATAAAAAATACAATGACATCTTCACGATTCCTGAGGTGAAAATTCCTGAATCAGGCGCGCGCATCATGTCACTGGCTGATCCGCTCAAAAAAATGAGCAAATCAGATCCGAACCAAAAGGCATACATCACGCTGCTTGATGAGCCGAAGCAGCTCGAAAAGAAAATCAAGAGCGCCGTGACTGATTCTGAAGGCATTGTAAAGTATGATAAAGAAAACAAACCGGGCGTTTCTAATCTTTTGACGATCTATTCTATTTTAGGAAACACATCAATTGAAGATTTAGAGGCTAAATATGAAGGCAAAGGGTACGGTGAATTCAAAAGCGATTTAGCCGAAGTCGTTATCGGCGCATTGACACCGATCCAAGAACGCTACCGTGAATTAATTGAGAGCGACGAGCTTGACCGCATTCTCGACGAAGGAGCGGCGCGCGCAAACAAAACGGCCGGCAAAATGGTGAAAAAAATGGAAAATGCCATGGGTCTCGGACGGAAAAGAAGATAAAGAAAAGAGGCGGGAGAATCCCCGCCTCTTTTTTAGTTCACTTTTGATTCCTGCTCCATTTCCCAAAGCTTTTCGAAAAACGGCTGCCCTTTAATCAAATTTTCACAGAACGCAAGATGTTTATCTGACCAGCCTTCAATTGTTTCATTGTAAAGCATGTCCCAAATCTCTTCAAAGCTCATCCGTTTGATCTGCTCATACATATGCGGATTCCATTCCGTGTACCAATACACAATTTCCGCACGGTTTTTCAGCCCTTTCAGCTGGTCGAGCGCCATAAACATCAGCTGCTTGATCTGCCGCTCTTTTCTCGTCAGCCCTCTGACATGCTCCGGCGCCAATGACAAAATGTGATATTCCTTTGAAGACTCCAATTGCGCCGGCTCAAATTGAAACGATTCCGGTTCTACATCCTTTACCATTTCATAAACAAGCTGCTCCTGCCTCGGAATCAGGCGGCTCTTTCTGACCGGAATGGTATACCCGATCGTATCCACGGCAATGATGCCGATACCGTCTGTCACGACAAAACAGTACTCCAGCTTTGTCCGCTCATGATTTTTTCGCACGTATGACTTTTGGTGGACTTGGTCAAGCAGTTCTTTCGGAAGCTCTGATAAGTCGTTTTCTATGTAATGAAATAATACCGACGGCACTCTGAGCAGCGGCGTCTGATCCAAAAGCTCAACCGTGTCTTCCTTCCGCCATTCGTGAAAATGGCATACATTGTAGCCGTTCTCTTCCCCTTCAAACCAATTGACCCATACATCATGAAGAAATAACATATTCGACCCCTCACTTTATAAAAACTGTTGTCCACAGTATAGGCAAGGGATAGATAAATTATTCCATTTCGATATGAGATTTCCGCAATTCGGAACTGGATTTCTGACTGCATTGCAACAAAAAAATCTCCCGTTCCGTCCGGGAGATCATTTCACATTTTTCGGATCAAGCGCATCACGCAGCCCGTCTCCGACAAAGTTGAAGCACAATACGGTAAGAAGAATGAACAGTCCCGGAAATAACGGGTACCACCAAGCCTGAATCATAATCGTAAAGTTCTGTGCATCCTGAAGCATATTGCCCCAGCTTGCGATCGGCGGCTGAATCCCGAAACCGAGATAACTTAGCGCCGATTCGGCCAGAATAACCGATCCGACTTTTAAAGTGGCTGACACAATAATCGGTCCCAGCGCATTGGGCAGGATATGTGAAAAAATAATTTTATGTGTTTTTGTTCCGATTGTTTTAGCGGCTAACACATATTCTCTTGATCGCAAGGATAAAAATTCCCCCCTGACCAAACGCGCGGTTGTCGTCCAGCCTGTCAGGCAGAAAATTAAAATTAATTTGTCCACGCCTGGCTTAAAGATTGTAACAAGCGTAATCAATAAGAAAATATCAGGAATGGAAAGAACAATATCCACTAACCGCATAATAACAGCATCTGCGAAACCTTTAAAATAGCCCGCTACCGCTCCTAAAATCGTCCCGATAAAAATAGAGCCGACAACAGAGGCAAATCCGACTAGTAAAGAGATTCGCGCGCCGTACAGAATCCGGCTGAAGATGTCACGCCCGAATTTATCCGTCCCCATCAAATGTTCAAGACCCGGCGCTTTAAATTTATCAAGCAGGCTTTGCTGCTCTTGAGAATAAGGAGCAATCACCGGCGCAAAAATCGCTGACATAATAATCACGAACAGAATAACAGCACCTGCAACCGCCAGTTTATTTTTCGAAAACTTTTCCCAAAAGATTTTTGTCATGGTTTCCGGTTTTTCAGCAATATTTTCTTTCAGCCCGATCTCCGGTGACGGAGATGTGTTCAGCTCAGCCATCGATGTCCCCCCTTTTAATATTCAATTCTCGGATCAACCACTGCGTATAAAATATCAGCGACAAGGTTGCCAATGACCACAAGAACAGCTGAAATGACGGTCATCGCCATAATGACGGGATAATCACGCTGAAACGCTGAATCAACAAACAGCTTTCCTAACCCCGGCCATGTGAAAATTTGTTCGACAACGACAGATCCTCCGATAAACGAAGGAATCATCAAACCGAAAATTGTAATGACGGGTAATAATGCATTTCTCAATCCATGTTTAAATAATACACGGTTCTCCTTGAACCCTTTCGCTCTCGCTGTACGGATATAATCCTGATTTAATACATCAAGCATATTGGATCTCGTATATCTCGTCAGTCCGGCCATGTCAGCTGTAGCTAATACGAATGCAGGCAGAATTAAATGATGAATCCGGTCAAATATATTGAAATCGGCATTCAGCGTCTCGACACCGCCGGTCGGAAACCAGCCAAGATTTACTGATAAAATCATAATCAAAATTAATCCAAACCAAAAGTTTGGAATGGCCAGACCTATAAATGAGGTAAACGTAATGCCATAGTCGAGCTTTGAATAAGGCCGCTTTGCCGACAGGACACCGAACGGAATAGAAATCATAAGAGCCAAAATCGTTGAAACGAGCATCAGCAGCAGCGTATTGGGCATTCGGGCCATAATCAATTCTGAAACAGGCGTTCCTTTTCTGACAATTGACGTTCCGAAATCGCCCTGTACCATGTTGCCGAGCCACTTTAAATATTGAACGTACTGAGGATCATTCAAACCGTATTTTTCAATAAACTGCTCTCTGTCAGCCTGGCTGATTTTCGGGTCCATCATTAATGTCATCGGATCGCCGGGCGCGGCTTTCATAATAACAAATGATAAAATTGTAATTCCCAATAAAATCGGGATAGACATTAAGGTTCTTCTGATAATATATGCAGCCATATACTTGTCCCCCTTTACTTTCCTTATTAAAAACAGAAGAGGGAGAAAACGCTCTCCCTCCCCTTTAAGGGAAAATTATTTTGCAAGCCACCATTTTTGGATATTATATAAATCACGTTTCGGATGGTATTTGTATCCTTCAAGATTTTGCGGCATTGCCATATGGTTGTTAGGGTAATACAAGAACGTATACGGCTGATCTTCCGCAATTTTTTGATAAATCTGCTCATATTCTTTGGAATATTGCTTTCTGTCACTGATTGATTTTGCATCTTTCATGAGCTTATCCGCTTCGGCATTTTTATACCAAACGTAGTTTAAGCCCTTTTTAATCTGGCTTGAGTGGAAGATGTCATATTGATCCGGGAATGTGGATAAACTCCATCCCATGACCATTGCATCAAAATCCCAATTCGGAGGATTCATTTGTTCTACGAGCGCGCTCCATTCAACGATTTGGGTCTTCACTTCAATGCCGATTTTTTTCAGCTGTTCCTGAACGACGACAGCGATGTCTTCACGGACTTTGTTTCCTTGATTCGTTTTAAGCGTAAACGAGAATTTCTTTCCGTCTTTATCTAAAATGCCGTCACCGTTCGTATCTTTCCAGCCGGCTTCTGCAAGCATCTGTTTCGCTTTTTTCTCGTTGTACGCAAATTTCGGAACATCTATATCTTTAGGATAGTTCCAAGATAAAGGGCTTTCCGGAATGTAAGCTACCTTTCCGTCTCCATCCAATACTTGGCTGACGATTGACTCCCGGTCAAGAGCGGTTGTCAGCGCCTGACGGACCTTTTTATCCTTGAATAATTCATTTTTTTCATTCCACCCGATGTACACATACTGTAAGGCCAAATCAGTAACGACTTTCAGATTATTAAATTTTTCAGCCGTTTTGTAGTCAGTGGCGGGCACATTAAAGAAATTAATATCGCCTGCCTGCAGCTGAGCAACGGCAGCATTTGCGTCGGGAATGACTTTATACGTTACAGTATCTAAATACGGTCTTCCTTCAAAATAATCATTATTCGCTTCGAGTTTAATATATTGGCCCTGCTTCCATTCTTTAAACTTAAATGGTCCTGAACCGATCGGTTTCTTTCTGTTAAACTCATTTTCTTCTAAATCAGCAATCGGAACATTACCGAGAATATGCTTCGGCAGAATGGCTGTGCTGTCTAACGCATTATTGTAAAAATTACCGTCTTTATATTTCAGCTTGAACAATACTTCGTAATCGCCTTTTTTCTCTACGGATTTCAGCATTTCATATGTTGAGCCGCGTTCTCCCTTGTAATCTTTGCTTAAAGGGACACTGTACGTAAATACGACGTCATCTGCAGTCAGTTCTTTTCCGTCATGAAACTTAACGCCTTTTTTGATTTTCACATCATATGCAAGGCCGCCGTCTAATTCTTTAATGCTTTCAGCGAGTGATAATTTCACATTCAGTTTTTCATCCGTTTTCGTTAAAAAGCTGTACAGCATATTTTCAATATCCGTACTTGCGTCATCCGTAGAATACAGAGAGTTAAAAAGTGTGGGTTCCCCGATTGACCCGACAACCAAATCTCCGCCTTTTTGCGGTTTTCCTGCCGGTTTGGATTCGGTGCTTGTGGATTTTGAACCGGAGCAGGCTGACAGGAAGATAGCGAGCGCCATAAAAACACTTAGCATCATCAGTGCGCTTTTACGTAATTTCATATCAATTCCCCCTTTGTGATATATATGCAGCAAACTGGTTATGTAATCCGGCATACCCCCTCTCGATGCTTGTCATTTCAGGCATATAAATGGCAGGCGACGTAATGGCCGGGAGCGGCTTCTTCAAATGCCGGGATTTGTTCCTTGCAGATCGGTTTGGCCATCGGGCACCGCGTGTGGAACACGCAGCCTTTCGGCGGATTTGCCGGGCTTGGCAGTTCTCCTTTCAGGATGATTCGTTCCCGCTTGACGGCGTCTTTTTTTCTCGTGACGGGCACTGAAGACAAAAGCGCCTGCGTATAAGGGTGAAGCGGATTGCCGTACAGCTCGTGTTTATCGGTCAGCTCCATCATTTTTCCCAGATACATGACGCCGACTCTGTCGCTGATATGGCGGACAACACTCAAATCATGAGAAATAAACAAATAGGTCAGGTTGAATTCTTCCTGCAGTTCTTCCATCAGATTGATGACCTGGGCCTGAATGGAGACATCGAGCGCGGAAACGGGTTCATCCGCAATAATCAGCTCGGGATTCAACGTCAGAGCCCGCGCAATCCCGATCCGCTGGCGCTGCCCTCCGGAAAATTCGTGCGGATAACGGTTTGCAAAGCTCGGATGAAGGCCGACTTTCGCCAGCAGCTCCTCCACTCGCTCGTTCCGCTCGCTCATGCTGTACATATGGTGAGTCTGGAACGGCTCTTTAATAATGGAACGCAGCGTTTTCCTCGGGTTAAGGGATGCGAAGGGATCTTGGAAGACCATCTGGATGTTTTTACGGACGCTTTTTCTCAGCTTTTCTTCAGATAAGCCCGAGATATCCTGACCCTTAAAAAGAATCCGGCCGTCTGTCGGCTTGTATAAACGGATCATCGTCCTTCCCGCCGTTGATTTGCCGCATCCTGATTCACCGACGATGCCGAGCGTCTCCCCGCGCTTCAGTGAAAAAGAAACGCCGTCAACAGCCTTTATATCACCGACTTTCCTTTGAAAAAAACCGGAGCGGATCGGGAAATATTTTTTTACGTCTTTCAGCTCTAAAATCGTTTCTTGGCCTGCAGCTGTCATTTTGATTGGGCACCCTCTTCCTCATATAAAAAACATCTTACAGAACGGCCGCTTTCATGCGTTATCAGCTCCGGCTGCCCTGTTTTGCATTTGTCCATCGCTTTTGAACACCTCGGGGCGAATCGGCAGCCTTCCGGAAGATTATCCGGTGTCGGGACACTGCCTTTGATCGCTTTTAATGTATCAATCTCTCCATCTATCACCGGTATGGAGTTTAACAGCCCTTCGGTATACGGATGAAGAGGGTTTAAAAATAAGTCCTCCACACTCGCGCTCTCTACGACTTGTCCGCAGTACATCACGATCACCCTGTCGGCGGCTTCGGAAACCACACCTAAATCGTGAGTGATCAGCAGAATGGAAGTATCGAATTTTTTGCAGAGGTCTTTCATCAGCTCCAATACTTGGGCTTGTATCGTCACATCAAGCGCCGTCGTCGGCTCATCAGCGATCAGAAGCTTCGGATTGCAGCTGAGCGCGATGGCGATCATCACCCTCTGTCTCATCCCTCCGGAAAGGCGGTGCGGATATTCTTTCATCACTTGTTCCGCTCTGGAGAATCCGACGAGTTCCAGAAGCTCAACGGCTTTTTTGGACGCTTCTTTTTTATTCACTTTTTTATGGTATTCAAGCACTTCGGTAATTTGTTCGCCGATAGTCAGCACCGGATTCAGGGAAGTCATGGGCTCCTGAAAGATCATAGAGACGTCATTTCCGCGGATTTTGCAATATTCGTTTTCGGTGAAGGAGGCCAGGTCTCTGCCTTCAAGCTTAATCGAGCCGTCCATAATTTTTCCGCCCGAGCCTTGGACAAGTCCCATAATAGAAAGCGAGGTGATGCTTTTGCCCGAGCCGGATTCTCCTACAAGAGCGACGGTTTCGCCTTTATTAATGTGAAAATCAACTCCGTCGACTGCGGGGATCGGCTGTTTCTTTCTGAAAAAATAGGTCTTTAAATTATTCACTTCTAATAGTGTGCTCATGATACGCCCCTTTCTCATTCCGCTGAAGCAGAGGGAAACATACGTTTCGCTATCACAAAATATAGAATAGTCGAAAAATTTTATAGTTGTATATTATTACATCATTATTACAAAAGCAAGAATTTTTTAGGATAAATGTAATATCCTTAAATAATTTCCATTCTTTTAATCTATTAAAGCGTTGCCTCCAGAAAGGTTTTTGAAGGGATGGCCAATGCTTCTTTTACTGTTTTTTGATGGTCGGTTAAATATTTTTTTACTATATTGAATCCGACGGCATAGCCGAGCATTGAGGGGAAGTATCCTTTTCCGTATAACAGCTGGGAAAACATTCTGCTGTCTCTCGTTAAGCGGAGGTTCGGCTTGACTCTTTTTTCAAACAGAAAATCAAGCTGCTCAGGCGTATAGTAGGACGTCCATTCCGCCGTAAGACTTGAGCCGAACCGCTCATATACAGCATATTCTGCCAGCCCCTCCATCATGATTGTATCAAGAAATGTCTCATCTTTTTCGTCCTTTGTCACATGTTCTAACCGGCAGACGTGATTATATTCATGTGTCATAAGGGCGGATACAGCTGAATTGGAACTATCCGACGATAGAAAGAGGAACATTTTGTCCCGAAAGGCCAGACCGGATTTTGATCCGAATTCCTGACGGATTTTCCGGTTTCGTTCATCGACGGGCAAAACTACGATCGGCACGTCCGGCCCGCTCCACTTCTCCTTTAAATAGGCTTCCTCCTTTTGAATATGGCTGCAGCATCCTTTTTCTTTCAGCCGTTTACTGGTCCTAACGCCGTCCTTCAAATGGCGGAACATGCCGTGGTTTTGCAGCATCCCGAGTATCGGCTTCCACTCTTTCTTATCGGCCCCTGGAAAAAGCGGCAAAAGATGCGGGGCCAGATCATTTACGGATGCCGCCTTTTCCATCCATTGATATGTCTGCTTGACGCTCATACCGTTCGCCTCCTCTTGTTGTTATCATATGCACGCACAAAAAAACCGGCCACCTTTTTCAGGCAGCCGGTCAAAAACTGTATTATTGATATTTTTTAAAGATCAAAGTGGCATTATGTCCGCCGAAGCCGAGCGAGTTGCTGAGAACGACGTTGACATCCTGCTCGCGCGCTTTGTCCGGTACATAATCTAAATCACACTCTTCATCAGGTGTTTCGATGTTAATCGTCGGCGGGATAATGCTGTCTTTAATGGCCATGACGGAGAAGATTGCTTCAATTCCTCCGGCAGCGCCTAACAAATGACCCGTCATTGATTTTGTCGAACTGACGGCAAGCTTGTACGCATGATCACCGAAAACGGTCTTAATGGCTTTTGTCTCGTATTTATCATTGTAGTACGTGCTTGTGCCGTGAGCGTTGATGTAATCAATTTCTTCAGGCTTGATGCCCGCATCTTTGATTGCTTCCTGCATCGCTCTCGCACCGCCTTCCCCGTCTTGGGCAGGCGCGGTAATGTGGTAGGCGTCACCCGTTGAGCCGTAGCCGACAATTTCCCCGTAGATTTTCGCACCGCGGGCAAGCGCGTGCTCAAGCTCTTCAAGCACGACGATCCCCGCGCCTTCTCCCATGACAAAGCCGTCACGGTTTTTATCAAACGGGCGGCTTGCCGTTTTCGGATCAGGATTTGTAGAAAGGGCTTTGTTTGCACTGAAGCCCGCAAATGACATTCTTGTCAGCGGCGCTTCCGTTCCGCCCGTAATCATCGCATCGGCATCGCCGCGCTGAATGACTTTAAACGCGTCACCGATAGAGTTCGTTCCCGTCGCACATGCCGTCACCGTACAGGAGTTGACTCCTTTTGCTCCGAGAGCGATTGAGATTTGGCCTGTCGCCATATCCGGAATCATCATCGGAACAAAGAACGGGCTGACCCTTCTCGGCCCTTTAGTCAGGAAGATTTCGAATTGGGATTCAAGCGTTTCAAGGCCGCCGATTCCGGACCCGACCCAAACGCCGACTCTCGGCGCGATCTCGTCTGTGATGTTCAGACCGGCATCTTGAACGGCCATTTTCGCGGCTACGACAGCGTATTGCGTGAAGCGGTCCATTTTTCGCGCTTCTTTTTTATCCATGTAATTTTCAATATTGAAATCTTTCAGTTCAGCAGCTACTTTCGCCGGATACTCGTCCGATTCCACACGTGTGATCGGTCCGATTCCGGATACGCCGCCGATTGCATTTTTCCAGCTTGTTTCGGCGTCGTTTCCAAGCGGAGACAGGGCTCCAAGCCCTGTAACGACTACTCTTTTTTTACTCATCTTGTGTGCACCTCACCTTTTTTTATCGTCCCCAGCGTATTGCTATGGCGCCCCATGTCAATCCTCCGCCGAAACCGACCATGACGATGACGTCGCCGTCTTTAATTTTGCCTGCTTCCAGTTCCTCTACTAATGAAATCGGAATGGATGCTGCGGATGTGTTTCCATATTTATGGACTGTTTTAGACATCTTTTCAACCGGAAGCTCCAAACGTTCCCGTGCCGCTTCCATGATACGGATGTTTGCCTGATGCGGAATCAAAAAGTCTACGTCCTCTTTGGAGAGGCCGGCTTTTTCAATGACATTTACACTCGATTCACCCATTTGCCGGACGGCGAATTTGAATACTTCTCTTCCATGCATGATTGTATGCCCTTTTTCATCTAAGTACAAGTGCTGACCGCCTGTACCGTCTGCTCCGAGCTCAAATGACAGTATGCCTCTGTCGTCGCTGACCGGTCCGATGACCGCCGCTCCGGCTCCGTCTCCGAACAGCACAGCCGTATTGCGGTCGTCCCAGTCGGTAATGCTTGAGAGCTTTTCCACGCCGACCACGAGGACATGTTTGTATGTTTGCGATTCAATGAATTGTTTGGCGGTTACGATACCGTACATAAAACCCGCACATGCGGCGCTGATATCCATCGCGCACGCTTTTTTGGCCCCGAGCTTCTCTTGTATCATACAGGAAACGGTAGGGAAGGACTGGTCAGGAGTAACCGTCGCCACGAGGATCATATCAAGCTCCTCAGCAGAAATACCGGCCTGATCAAGCGCTTTTTGCGCAGCCTCAGCGGCCATGCCGGATGAATACATATCTTCCGCGGCGATTCTTCTTTCTTCTATACCTGTTCTCGTACGAATCCACTCGTCCGATGTATCTACCATTTGTTCAAGATCATGATTTGTCAGCACTTTTTCCGGGATGTAACGGCCGACGCCAAGAATTCCAGCTTTCATTGGAAAGACTCCTTTTTTATAATGAATTTAAAACTAATTAGTTATGATCAATTATTAGTATCAGGTACTAATTCTACCCTATTTTTTTTCTGTTGGCAATATATTCGTCTAAACTATCGGACGCTTCTCCTCATAGAATAAAAGGAAGACGAAAGGAGGCTTCACTATGGATATTTTCTCCAAAATGATGTTCGGCGATTCCAGAGATCGGGATAAAGAACCGGAAGAAAACCCGGAGCAGCCTCAGGCTGAAAACGAAGAAGAGATCGATTACAACCACGTGATGAATCAGCTGGGGTCCATCATGAACTCTCTGGATCAATTAAAGCCCGTATTTAAAGACTTCGCGCCGATGGTGTCCGCTATAAAGAAAAAAATCATGTGAAAAGCCACTTCATGAAAAGTGGCTCTCTTTATTTATTCAGCTCCCCGGCATCAGATCTGCCAAGCTCATACGCTTCCGCCATGACCGATGTAAACAGGTCCATAAACGGCTGAATCATTTCCATAGACAGATCTATGCCGGATTTCTCAAGCTCCGCCTTTGCTTCCGGCAGGTATTTCATCGCGATCTGCATAAATTCAAGAGACTTTTCATGCTGCATGTGTATCCACCTCTATTCATTTGACGGCAGTTCATTTGTTCGGTTATACGTTTTGACAAGGTCTGAGATTTTGTCTTGAAATGCTTTGTCCACCAGAGGGCTGAACGTCCCCATTTCAACGACTCCTTCCCTGAAATCAAAGTTGTGATCTCCGCTCTTGAGCGTACCTTTATTATATTGCTCGGCAATTAATGTATAGGCTTTATCTACGTTTTGCACCGTGCTTGTCAGCACCGTGTTTTTGCCGAGATTCGATTGCTCGGCGACATAGCCGATGGCGTAAAGCCCGTCTTTTTTGATTTGCTGAATGACAGGAACATTATACCCGTCTCCGGCCGGATATACAACATCCGTGCCTTCCGCTTTTAACTTCTCGTAAAGATGCAGCGCTTCATTGCCGTTATCCCAGTGGTCCGTAAATTCAGTATTGACGGTGATATCGGGCTTTTCATATTTCGCCCCTTTGATAAAGCCGTCTACTTCAGGCTGCCACAGAAAGGAGGCGATGACACCTACCTCATTGGTTTTTGACATATGGGCGGCCGTCATTCCCCCGAAAAAGCCCATTGCTTCTCCCATCAGGTGAACGCTTGTGACATTATCGCTTTTCGCCGTTCCGTTTGCGACGACGAATTCCATGTCGGGATAATCCTTGCTGATCATATTGAAAATTTCCTCGTATTCATTTCCGTGCCCGTATAAAAGATTGACTCCTTTTTTATGAAAATCATCTATCGCTTTTAAAATATCTTCATCGGATCTGATATTTTCTTTATAATAAACGTCAACGTTAAATTCAGATTGTATCGCTAATAAACCTTTGTAACCTTTTGTCCCCCATACCAAGTCACTGATGGTATCGGGAAAAAGCATTCCGACCTTCTCAATTTTTCCTTTAAACGGAGTTTGTGCGCATCCGCTCAATAAAAGGAGGACAGAAAAGGTCATGACAAGCCTGGTGATCAAGCCATGTTCAACCCCTTTTCAAACTCATAACATGTATAAATTGATATACGTTTATTGTAGCGGTAATGCACATAACATGGAAGGTATTTCTTAAAAAATGTCGAATATTGATGAAAATTGTCTTTTCCACTCTTTAATTTTTTCTTCCGCTTCCGTTTTTTGTGTTTTTTCTTTTATTTCCAGGGTAATAATCTGATTTTCGTCTTCTGTACCGTCAGCCTCAAGCTGATTCATCAGCCCGCAGACTGCGTCTTCTAAAAAGATCCTGCTTTCGCCATCTTCTTTTGCTTCCGTCCACGGACCGTAAAGGGGAGGAAGGATAATCGCTTTTGCCGTATCCCGCTGACCGTTTTTTTCCCAGTCTCCGTGATCCTCACTGTAAACAATCCAATATAAAGGCTCAGCCCTTTCTTCAGGCAGACACCCGCTCCCGTATTGAACGCAGATACGATCGTATTCCTTTTCACCGATTTCATCTATTATTTGAAAAAGCCCGTTTCTCGCGAGCCACATTAAACGTTCTTCTAAATACAGCTGCCTCGTTTTGTCCTCCGGTTCTGCCAAAATGACATCAACATGCACATCCTCATCCATCAACCGTTCGCACAATGAAAGGCCGAGAAATTCATCTGCTCCAATGATCAACGCTGTCTTCATCACATCTGCCGCCTTTCCGGTTTTTCATTCACACACAAGCCAAACAGCCCTCTGAAAAGAGATGGCTGTTGTATTCTATTCATTACAGGTCTTTTTCATGACTGCGGAAAAACCGGCAGATGGCTCTGTACATACGCGCAGGGTTTTCAAGCAGGTGATACGTGATATCAGTCTTGCTTCCGGTCTTTTCCCGGGCTTCTTTATACGCGTTCGCATGCAGGGTGTACGGGTACGGCGCTCCGGTCGTTCTTTGCCATATATGTACCGGCGCGCGGGTGCGGCAGCCGGTAATGGTCTGATAGCTCAGTGAGCTTGCCTCTTTTTCAGAAACACCGAAACTTTGTGCCGTTTCCCTCAGAAACTGCTTATAAAAAAACTTATTTTCTTTCTCTGATTCAAAATGGGCTTGAAGATCAAGACAAGGATCTAACATTGCGGCTGAACGGATATGCTCCGGTGAAGACTGCAGCAATTGATCGGCGATGAGGGCGCCCATGCCTTCTGCGAGCAAGTGTATTTTCGGATTGAGGGTTTCTTGTTTCAGCACATAATGAATCAGCTGTCTGGCGTAAAGGACGGCTTTTTCCGAACCCCAATGCCGTCCGTATAAATTGCTGTTGAAAATGGTGTACCCTCTGTCAAGCATCGTATTTAACAGCTGGTTTCTCCCTTCATGTTCGAGCCAAAAGCTTGAGTCCCGGCTGACAAAGTGGGTTCTGTCCCCCAGAATAAAGATACAGAAGCCGTTCGGCCGATACGGCAGATGGATGACGTTCAGCTCAGATCCGAATTGGAAGAATCTTTCCGTTATCCCCATGCCTGCCCGCCTCCTTTTACTCCTAATCTCTCTATTGGCTATCATATGTAAGAAGAATGAAAACGGATCGGATAAACTCCTATTTGCTGCTATGTTTTGGCTATTATCCCGAGCACGGGAACCGAATTTTCCTTCAGACGGCCTGACAGGCGGGCAAATGTCAGTTTCAGGCGCGCTTTTTGATGAGAAAATGACCTTCCGCCCGCGCTTTATGTATGGTATGATACAACGTAGAATAAAATGAAGGACGAGGTGGAAACGTGCGGTTTATTATCGGTTTTATTTGGACGTTCCTTTTAACACATATGGCCTGTTATTTGGTCGCCTCCATGAACAGCGCGGCGTACAATTTCAAGCAATCATCCGTTATTGCCGTAGTTATTGCAGTGCTTGTCTTTGTTCTTGCGGAGATCATGCCTGTCAAACAGGATGCAAGCCAGCATTAAATAAAAAAACCTGCTATTCAGCAGGTTTTTTTGTGTTCACGGTTTTCGTTGATACGTCCACAATCTGTTGTGGTTTGAAGTTTCAGGGAACATTTCTCCCACTGTGAGCTTGATTTTCTGCGGATTTTTGACCATGCTTCCCGTTTCGCCGATTTCAACGTACACACCGTTATTCGGCGCTTTTTGTCCCGGGCGGAATTGATGCTGCTGTCCCACGTCATTTCCTCCTTTTTCTTTTTTATGTAGTATGCGCTTGTATGCGGAGAAATATCAAAAACCGCTGAATGAGGTTCAGCGGTTTTTTTGTTCATCCTGTTTGTAAAGAAGAGCTTTCAGGAGCGCTTTTTGCGCGTGAAGCCGGTTTTCCGCCTGCTGGAATACCGCAGAGTTCGGGCCGTCGATAATCTCGGACGTGACCTCCTCCTCCCGATGCGCGGGCAGGCAATGCAAAAATGTATAGTCAGGTTTGGCGAGACTGACGAGTGAGGCGTTGACTTGATACGGGGCAAACACGTTCAGCCGCTGCTGCGTCTCTTCCTCCTGCCCCATGCTCGTGAAGACGTCGGAGTAAATCACGTCTGCATCCCGCACCGCTTCCTGCGGATTTTCGGTAAGGGTGATTTTCGCTCCGGAAACAGCCGCCGCTTCTTTTGCGGCATTTACCGCCTCTTCCTCTACTTCATAGCCTTTCGGCGAAGCAACCGCAATGTCACAGCCCATTTTTGCGCAGCCGATCATTAGTGAATGCGCTACATTATTTCCGTCACCGATATAGGCGGCTTTTACTCCTTTTAATTTTCCTTTTATTTCTTGTATCGTTAACAGATCCGCGAGTGCCTGACACGGGTGATACCGGTCGGTCAACCCGTTTATGACAGGAATATCTGCATGCTCGGCAAGCTCTTCGACTTTTTCATGTTCAAAGGTGCGGATCATAATGGCATCAACGAAGCCGGACAGCACCTTCGCCGTATCCGCAACCGTCTCCCCCCGCCCAAGCTGCAGGTCGCTGCTTGAAAGAAATAGTCCCGTTCCCCCGAGCTGGGCCATTCCCGCTTCAAAAGACACACGTGTGCGGGTTGAAGATTTTTCAAAAATCATCGCCAATGTTTTCCCTTGGAAAATCGGCTGTATCGGATGTTGTTTTAATAATGAAGCTTCTGTCAAAAGCGCATTGATGTCTGACGGGCTGACATCTTTTAAGGAAAGAAAATCTTTGCCGTACAAATGGGTTAATGTGTGTTCCGCTTTTATTGTGTGCATGATGCCACTTCCTTTTGATAAAGATCTTTGAGCGATACAGGCTGAGGTTTGCCGGAGCCGCTTGCTAAAAATGCCTTTACGGTTTCCGGTTCAGTAAAGACCGTCACGCCGTGCGTCATGGCTTCGATCCGTTGTTTACGCGCTTCTTCAGAGTAATTGAAATTGATATGGACCGCTTTATCCTTTCGCTCTGCCCATGCCGGGAACGCATCTTTGCATACCGTAAATCCCGCCTCTTGAGCCTGACGTTCCAATTCCGCATCACAGCCTTCCAGATAGATGCTGCCTTTTTTCTCCCAGACGTGCGCGTAGATTTTTTTCAGGGCGCTTTCTGCGTCAAACGCGACACACATGCCTTCTCCGGTCGACTTCATTTCCGGCCCGGGCTTTACGTCCACATCCTGAATGGCGTGCGAAGAAAAAACCGGGAATTTCACTGCCGTTCCGTGCTGATTTTGAACCTCGGGCTTGAGGTCTTTAAGGGAAGCGCCGGCCAGCAATCTGGCGGCAAGCGGGATCATCGGCACTCCCATCACCTTAGACACGACAGGAACTGTGCGGCTTGCCCGCGGGTTCACTTCAAGAACGAGAATATCTCCTTTGTCATCAATGACAAACTGAATGTTCATGATGCCTTTAAAAGCCAGTTTTACCGCGATTTTTTCGGCGGCCTCTTTTATATTACGCTGCATATCAGGTGTGACAGACGGACCCGGAAGAATCGCAAAACTGTCGCCCGAATGAACGCCGGCGCGTTCAATGTGCTCTGTGTAAGTCGGCACGAATACTTCATGTCCGTCGGAAATCAGATCGATCTCCAATTCTTTTCCTGTAATGTACTGATCGATCAAAATCGGATACGGCATGCCCGCTTCATTTTCCAGCAGTTCTGACATTTGCACTTCTGAATCAACGATGATCATGCCCATCCCACCGATGACATAAGACGGACGGATCAGCACGGGGTAGCCGATTCGGCTTGCTTTTTCCGTTGCTTCTTCTTTTGAATAAGCGGTTTCGCCTTTGGCATGTTTCAGGTCAAGATCATCAAGCAGCTGATAAAACAGATCCCGATCCTCCAGCGCATCAAGGGTTTCAAAGGATGTTCCGAGCAGCGGAATGCCCGCTTTTTCCAGCGGCTCAGCGGCATTGATCGCGGTCTGCCCCCCAAATTGGACGATGGCAAAATCAATGTTTTCATGTTCCGCCACGTTCAAAATATGTTCTGTCGTCAGCGGTTCAAAATAAAGCCGGTCGGCGATTTCATAATCCGTGCTTACTGTTTCCGGATTGTTATTAATCATAATCGTTTCATACCCCAGCTTTTGCAGGGTCAGAACGCCGTGGACGGCACTGTAATCAAATTCCACTCCCTGACCGATGCGGATCGGGCCTGAGCCGATGATGAGGGCGCGTTTTTTCTCTTTTCGGCTGATATCTCCGTCGCTTTCCCCGAGGTAGGTGGAGTAGAAATAATTCGTCTTGGCATCAAATTCAGCGGCGCATGTATCTACGATTTTAAACGACGGGACGATGCCTGATTTCTTTCTGAGAGCACGGATGTCTTCTTCCGTTTTTCCCGTGAGAGATGCGATCATGACATCCGTGAAGCCCTTTACCTTCGCCTGCTTTAAAAGCGGCACAGACAGATGATCCCCTTCTTCCATCAGCTTGTTTTCCAATGTGATGATATTTCGGAATACATGGAGAAAAAACGGGTCAATTTTCGTTTTGGCATGGATGTCTTCTATCGTTTCACCGCGGCTTAACAGTTCCATGACGACGAAAAATCTCCGGTCATCCGGCGTTACCGCTAATTCCCACAGCTGATTGATCGTACAGCCGCCGAGTTCAGGCAGGCGGGTGCCGATCGTTTTCAGCTCAAGGGAGGCCGCCGCTTTTTGAATGGCCGCTTCCATATTTCTTTCGATCGCCATGACCTCTCCCGTCGCTTTCATCTTCGTTCCGAGCGTGCGGTCGGCATGTTTAAATTTATCAAACGGCCAGCGCGGGAATTTGACGATGACATAATCAAGCGCCGGTTCAAAGCTTGCATAAGTAGAGCCCGTCAGCGGATTTTTCAGTTCGTCGAGCGTATAGCCGACGGCAAGTTTCGCCGCCATTTTGGCAATCGGGTAGCCGGTCGCTTTTGACGCGAGGGCCGATGAACGGCTGACACGCGGGTTCACTTCAATGACATAGTACTGTTTGCTGAACGGATCCAGCGCAAATTGAATGTTGCAGCCGCCGACCACATCCAGCGCCGAAATAATCGCCAGGCTTGCTGAACGCAGCATCTGATATTCTTCATCCGTTAACGTCTGGGACGGTGCGACGACGATGGAGTCTCCTGTATGCACGCCGACGGGATCGATGTTTTCCATATTGCAGACGGTGATGCATGTATGATTGCTGTCGCGCATGACCTCATATTCGATTTCTTTAAATCCGGCGATGCTTTTTTCGACGAGGCATTGGCTGATCGGGCTTGCTAACAGCGCCTGTTTAATAAGCGTCTGAAACGCTTCTTTCGTTTTCGCGATTCCGCCTCCCTTTCCGCCTAACGTGTACGCCGGTCTCAGAATGACCGGAAATCCGATAGACTCAGCGAAACGGAGGGCGTCTTCTTCGTTGTCGACGATTTCGCTTTCCGGAACGGGCTGATCGAGCTCTTTCATCAGGGCGCGGAACTGCTCCCGGTCTTCGCCTTTTTGAATGGTTTCCACTGATGTTCCCAAAAGCTTGACGTGATGCTTCTTCAGCACGCCTGCTTCTTCAAGCTTAACGGCTAAATTCAATGCCGTCTGGCCGCCCAAATTGGCAAGCAGACCGTCCGGTTTTTCTTTTTCAATAATGGCCTCGATGCTGTCGGTTGTGAGCGGTTCAAAATATATTTCATCGGCAAACGCCTCATCCGTCATAATCGTTGCCGGGTTGTTGTTGACTAGAATAACGCGGTATCCTTCTTCTTTCAGAGCCATGCAGCCCTGCGTTCCTGAATAATCAAATTCTGCCGCCTGGCCGATGATGATGGGGCCGGAGCCGATGACTAATATGCTGGAAATGGTTGTATCTTTAGGCATGAGCGATTTCTCTCCTTGCTGGTATCACTTTCTCTAGAAATTCATCAAATATCCACTCGCTCTCAGCCGGGCCGGGATGAGCTTCAGGGTGGAACTGGACGCTTAATACGGGAAGGCGCTTATGAATGAGCCCTTCCACCGATGTGTCATTGACATGGTGAAATCTGATGGACAGCTCGTTTTCGTCAATTGATGCTTCATCGACGACATAGCTGTGGTTCTGGCTTGTCATAAACACCCGTTTCGTTTTCCGGTCAATGACGGGATGGTTGGCACCCCTGTGGCCGAACGGCAGCTTATACGTATTTCCTCCGAAAGCCAGGGCAATCAGCTGATGCCCGAGGCAAATGCCGAGTGCGGGGAAATCACTGAGTAATGATGTAATCCGGTTCATGTACGGCGCAATCGCTTTCGGGTCGCCCGGGCCGTTTGAAAGCACGATTCCGTCAGGCTGAATGTCATAAACGGCGTTCATCTGCTGATACGGAATGACCGTTACTTTACAGCCGCGCTTTACAAGTGACGAGGCGATTGATTTTTTATAACCGAAATCAATCAGCGCAATATGCCGGTCTCCGTTCCCCATTGACGTGATGTCTTCAGACTGCGCCAGCTCCGCCGGGTTTTCTGTTCCGGATGCTGCGGGAATTTCTCCTGTTGTTGACACGGCAGCGTTCATCGTGCCGCCGGAGCGGATGGTTTTGACGACGGCCCGTGTGTCCACTTCGGTTAAGAGCGGGATGTTCCATTTATTTAAATACTCTCTCAAGCTTGAGACTGCTTCATGGTGAGAAAAATGTTCACACGCTTCATAGACGGCAACAGCCTTGACTTGAGGGATCTTACTTTCGAGGTCTTTTTCATTAATTCCGTAGTTTCCGATCAGCGGATACGTAAAGACGATGATCTGGCCCTTATATGACGGGTCTGTAAGCACTTCCTGATAGCCCGTCATTCCGGTGAAAAAAACAGCTTCGCCAACACAGCGG
Source organism: Bacillus sp. IS1 (assembly GCF_032461585.1). NCBI lineage: Bacteria > Bacillati > Bacillota > Bacilli > Caryophanales > Bacillaceae > Bacillus > Bacillus sp. IS1. Next base: position 153,437 of record NZ_JAWCWR010000003.1, read on the forward strand.
GCTTCTTTTTCAAGTTCACCGCCGAATGATGTTCCGTCTTCCAATACTAAATAGCCTTTCATCTAAAGCCCACCTCTTGATGAATAATTAATTAAAAATATGAATTTTTATACTCTTATATCGAAAAAAAAATTACCGTTTCACTGCCGAATGCGCTTCGATCGCTGCTTTCAGCATACTGACGGCCGACAGCATTTCTTCTTCAGAAACCGTAAGCGGCGGCAGCAGCCTAATGACATTCGGTCCGGCCGGAAGCACGAGAAGTCCGCGTTCCTGCAAATCTCCGATAATGCCGGACACGGGACCTGCGCATTCAATGCCGATTAATAACCCTTTTCCGCGGATTTCTTTTACAAAAGGCCCTGTCAGTTCACGGTTCAGCTGCGCTTTTAAAAATGATCCTTTGTCTGCCGCCTCCTGGAGAAAGTCCGGCTGAAACACAATGTCCAAGGTTGCTTTCACAGCTGCCATGGCAAGCTTATTGCCGCCGAAAGTCGTACCATGCGTACCCGGCGTAAAGGCGTCTCCAAGCTTCTTTTTGCCGATCACGGCTCCGACGGGAAAACCGTTTCCAAGCCCTTTCGCAGCAGTGATGATGTCCGGAGAGATGCCGAAATGCTCATAGCCGAATGCCTTGCCCGTCCGGCCGATTCCGGTTTGAATCTCGTCTGCGATAAGCAGTGCCTGTTTGTCTTTGCAAAATGTCTGTAAGGCTTCGATGAATTCCGGATCGGCGGGATTGACTCCCCCTTCTCCCTGCACCGTCTCAAGCATGACGGCGGCGATATCATCCTCTTTTGAAAGCGTGCTGAATGCCGACGGATCATTAAACGGAAGATAGTGAAAGCCTTGAAGCATCGGTCCGAAACCGATCTTGATTTTGTCTTGTCCGGTGGCGGCCATCCCCGCATAGGTCCGTCCGTGAAAGGATTGATGAAATGTTACGATTTTTGTCTTTCCCGTTGCTTTACGGGCAAGCTTAATGGCGCCTTCATTCGCTTCGGCCCCGCTGTTGCAGAAGAAAACGAGATCCCCCGCGCTATGTTCGGCCAGCTTTGCCGCGGCTTTTTCCTGAAGATCATTTTCAAACAGATTGGAAACGTGCCATACGCTGTCAAGCTGTTCTTTCACCGCTTCTGTCACCTCATCATGACAATGGCCGAGATTGGAAACGGCGATGCCCTGAATAAAATCAAGATACGTTTTTCCGTTTTCATCCTCTGCGATTGTCCCTTTCGCTTTTTTGATATCGATGGGCCAGCGGCTGTAGGTTTGAAATAGACTGCTCATGACACGCTCTCCTTTTCTTTGACGATTTTTGTTCCTTGGAAGGCTTGATCGGTGAAAAACGCTCCTTTTCCGTTTACGATCATCACTTCCTCGACATCTTCACTCAGTGCCGATAATGCCGAGTTTACCTTCGGAATCATCCCTCCTGAAATCACGCCGCCATCTATGAGGGCCTGAATCTCTTGCGGCGTCAAAGTATCCAGCCTGTTCTCTCCGTCCATAATTCCTTCGACATCCGTGACAAATAAAAGTTTATCGGCGTGTAAGGCTGAAGCGACGGACGATGCCGCGGCGTCTGCGTTGACGTTCAGCGTTTCGAAATCACTTGTCATGGAAAGCGGAGCGATAACGGGAATGATGCCTTCTTTCATTAACGCTTGGATGATTAATGGATCTGTATTTTGTATTTCGCCGACTTCTCCGTATTTGTCTTGATTAAGGTAAGATGCTTGAAGGAGACCGCCGTCCTTTCCTGATATTCCCGCGGCTTTCAGCCCGTTTTTCGCGAGTTCGGTTACGAAAAATTTATTGATCGTCCCTGACAAGACCATTTCCGCTGTTTCCAGCACCGGTTTGGTCGTTTTCCGCTGTCCATCGACAAATTCCGTTTCAATCTGCAATGTTTTCAGCATTCTTGAAATGTCCGGGCCGCCGCCATGCACGACGGCAATGTTCCAGCCCGATTGCATAAGCTCTTTTACATTTTGAAAAAAATCGGCGGATAACTCGCGGATCACGCTTCCGCCGCACTTAAAAACGATGGTTTTCTTCATGCCGCTCCCCTTTGTTATGTGCGATAGCTCGCATTGATTTTGATATAATCATAGGTTAAGTCACAGCCCCATGCCCGGCCGCTGCCGGAGCCTTCCTGCAGGCGGACTGCAATCGTAATCTCATCACCTGATAAGTACTCCTTGGCATCAGTTTCCGAAAACGGCTGAGGTTCGTTGTTTTTAAACAGACACTGGCCGCCGAGGAAAACTTCCACTTGTTCGGCCGTTACGCTTGCCGCACTGTGCCCGATTGCGCCGATGATGCGCCCCCAATTGGCGTCTGTGCCGTAAACGGCGGTCTTCACAAGGCTTGAACCGACGATTTTTTTGGCGATAATATTCGCCTCAAGGTTATTTTTCGCGCCTTCGACTCTGGCTTCAATTAATTTCGTCGCTCCTTCACCGTCTCTGGCAATATCTTTGGCAAGGTCTTCGCATACAAGCTTTAATCCCTTTTTAAAAGCCGGCCAGTCAGGATGCTGCTCCGTCAGGCAATCATTCCCCGCGCAGCCGTTCGCCATCACAAGCACCATGTCATTCGTCGATGTTTCTCCGTCAACGGTGATTTGGTTAAATGAAACATCCGTAATCTCTCTGAGCGCGTTTTTGAGCGCCTGTTCTTCCACGGCCGCGTCCGTTGTGACAAAGCCGAGCATTGTCGCCATGTTGGGGTGGATCATGCCGGAGCCTTTCGCCGCTCCGCCGATCGTGATGATGTCTCCGCCGATCACCAGTTCATAACACGTCTGTTTCGTCACTGTATCCGTCGTCAAAATGGCTTCTTCAAATGCTCCGGACACGGACGGCGCTTGACCGAGCTGTTCAATGCCCGCTTGAATTTTTTTCATATCTAAAAGCTCGCCGATCACCCCGGTTGACGAAACCGCAACAAGCTCCGGCTCAATGCCGAGCTGGCTCGCGAATCCGTCCCGCATTTCATAGGCGTCCTTTAATCCTTGGTCTCCCGTACAGGCGTTGGCAATCGCGCTGTTGACGATAACCGCCTGAAGCACACCCTCTTTTTTCAAGCTGGCTTGTGTCACTTTCAGCGGCGCTGCCTGAAAATGGCTCTGCGTATATACCGCTGCACTGACTGCAGGCGCTTCACTGATAATCGCTCCGAGATCTTTTTTTGAATAGCGCAGACCGCAGTGCACGCCCTTTGCCTCAAACCCTTTCGGCGAGGATACGCCGCCTTTTATTTTCGTGATTTCCTCACTCAGCTGAATCATATTTTTGAATCCCTCTTTCGTTCTATGGATAGACTGGCGTCATCGTAAGTCCCGTTTCTTCCTGCCAGCCATTCATGATATTTAAATTTTGAACCGCCTGCCCTGCGGCGCCTTTCATCAGATTATCTATGACAGAAACGATGGTGGCACGGTTTGTTCTTTCATCCACGGTGACACTGATATCACAAAAATTGCTGCCGTATACCTCTTTCGTCGCCGGAAATTCACCTTCCGGCCTGATTCTAACAAAATATGAATCTTTGTAGAATTCGGAATACAATTCTCTTACCTGTGCAGCAGACATACCCGGGGGAGCCTCCGTATACATCGTCGCCATAATGCCCCTTGTCATCGGCGCCAAATGAGCGGAAAACGTGATCGGGCCTGTGCCGGGCTGCCAAGCCGCTAATTGCTGTTCAATTTCCGGAGTATGCTGATGCTCATTAACCTTATAAATTTTGAAATTATCATTCAGCTCAGAATAATGAGTGCCCATGGATGCTTTTCGGCCGGCGCCGGATACGCCTGTTTTCGCATCAACAATCAGAAATGAATCTTGTAAAAGCTTATTCTTCGCCAGCGGGGCGAGCCCGAGCAGCACAGCCGTCGGAAAACATCCCGGATTGGCAATCAGCTTTGCAGTCTGAATCTCTTCTTTTTGCAGTTCAGCTAAACCGTAAACCGCGCTTTGAATCGTTCCTTTCGGAGCGGCCTTCCGCTTATACCACTTTTCATACACGGCCGGGTTTTGAATCCGCAGATCGCCGGATAGATCAATGACCGGGATGCCCGCCTCCGCCAGCTTGGGCGACCACTCTCCGGAGACGCCGGGCGGCGCGGCTATGAACATGACATCAATTTCGTTTCGGATCGTTTCTATATGAAGCGGCTGAAGTGATTGTGACGCTATATTCCTCAAATGCGGATATGAAGCGGCATATTCTTTTCCTTCGTCGCTCGATGAATATAATATACAATCCTCTGCATAAGGGTGATGGTTAAGAATCCTGACAAGTTCGGCGCCTCCATAACCAGTAGCGCCTATAATACCTATTTTCAACGGGTTCACCTTCTTGGTTTTTGTGAAATTATTTAACATTATAACATGAATAAAAATTAATTCAATTGTATATTTAATATTTTTTCATTCATTTTCCATCTGCTTTCGCTGACAAAAAAACCCCCTCTCGTTCGAGGGAGTTCCATAAGAAAAACAGGCTGATCGGATCAGCCTGTTTTCTTCAGCATCATCAGCCCGCTTATAAAAAACAGCACGGAGCTGGCGTAAAAAATAATATAAACCGTAAAGAAATCAGCGAGAAACCCGCCGAGAATAATGGCGGCAGCTGAAAATACGGCCGTCCAGAAATGATAGCTGCCGACTTTTTTTCCCCGCTCCCCGCCGTCGGTGTAATCGGCGATCATGATTTTCTCGCCGTGTTTTTGCATCGCGCCGAACAGGCCCAAAAGCACCTGCACAACATAAACCTGGTGCACGCCGGTAATGTGCGGGAGCGTCAGAAGAAGCACCGCCATCCCCCACGAATTCGCCATAAGGAACCAGCGGGGATCCAGTCTTGCCGACAGCCGGCCGAGCAGCGGATGAATCAATGCGCCGCTCAGGCCGAACAAGCCGTATGAGAGACCGAATTGCGTGTAGCTGGAACCGATGTTTTTAATAAATAAAATATAAAACGGAAAGATCAGGCTGCCGGCAAAAAAGACACTGCTCTGTGACAGGATCAGCCATTTTAAATGGTTGTGTTTCATGATTTGTACCTCTGATAAAAATAATTCATAAACAAGTCATCCGGATCATATTTGTGTTTTTTCTGAAAGAACATATCGCTTTTCGGATATGCCTCGCGCATCTGCTCTTTCGTTTGATACAGCATATACGGGAGATAATAACTGCCGCGGTGGCGCAATGCCGTATCCGTCATTTTTCTGACAATCCGCGCCGCACTCGCCTGGCCGTCTTTTGAAAACCCTTCATTGATTAAAAGGACGAGTGAAAACATGTCTTCCTTTGCGTATGACAGATCGGCTTTTTCATTTTTTTGTACGTAGCGGATCGTAATATTTACGAGATTGAGATCTTCATGTGACAGCGTCTTGCGTAAATCATGAATGTACGGCGCAAATTCGCCGACGGGCACGAAGTATTCTTGTAGCACGTCGGTGTTGTCCGTGTTTTCATATTCCAAAAATTTCGACTCTGACCGCATGACATTGTTCCTGGAGACTTTCACGCCGTTTTGGGTGAGAAAATAAGACTGCTGGGTTGACCAGAACCAATTTCTGCCCCAGTCATACCGGCGGGAGAGGCCGAGCGCGAATTTCGTCAGCGCCGGATGCTCATCTTCTTTCAGTTCATTGTGCCGCTTTAATTCTTTCTGATTGTCTGAGAGCGTGTAATCAGTCACATACATATCGCGCAAAAAGCCTTTATCCCCTGTTGCGATCCGTGCGAGATGCATGCGCACGGCGGGGTTGCGCTGAACATGCTGCGTAAAATATTGACTGTATGTATCAGCGTTCATGCGTTTCGTTTTCATTTCATAAAGCTCATCATCCGTCAGCTCAATATCCGCGTCAAGGATGACGCCGAACAGGCCGTAGCCGCCGATGACGGCTGAAAACAGGTCATCTTTCGGAGTAACGGTGATGACTTTGCCGTCCGCCTTTAAAAGATGAAACGATTTGACCGTATCAATCAGCGAACCGTACCGGATATCCCGGCCGTGGGCGTTGGCGCTCAGTGAGCCGCCGATCGTAAAAATGTTTTGCGATTGCATGACTTTTACCGCGAGCCCGTACGGATTGACATAGCGCTGAATATCATTCCACGTCGCTCCCGCCTGCACTCTGATGATTTTTTTCTTTCGGTCGAGACCGAGTATTTTGTTGTAGCCCGTCATGTCGAGAACGATACCGTCTTCATAATACGTCTGGCCGCCCATTGAGTGCTGGGCGCCTGCGATTGAGATCTTCAGATGCTTTCTCTTTGCTTCCTTAATGGTTTCGATCAATGTTTCTTTCTCTTTTCCTTTGACCGTCTGCTTAATTTTCACGGGCATGAGACGGCTGACATCCGTCATTGTCCCTGCCTGCTGCTCCGGCTCTTTGTGAAAAGCGGAAACAGCGAACAGCGCCGTATAAACAAGAATGCTAAGGATAATGAGAAGTAATTTTTTCTTCATGGGTTCCTCCCTCGCATGCAGCCGGTCTATTATATCATGCCTTACGTCCGTTTTTTTCCTTTTTAATCCGATACCGGAAAACACACGGCATAAAAAATACACAGAAATCCTTAAAATGATTTTTTAGTCAGTATATAATCGATATATATGCAGATGTATTACCAAAGGGATTGTTTAAGACAAACATGTTAAATGAGGTGGGGAAAATAAACATAAAAGGAATCAATCATCTTCTTTTTTCTGTTTCAAATTTGGAAAAATCTATAGAATTTTATGAAAAAGTATTTCATGCACAACTCCTGGTTAAAGGGCAAAAAACAGCATATTTTGATCTGAACGGGCTTTGGCTTGCACTTAACTTAGAGGCGGATATACCAAGAAATGAAATACATAAATCTTATACGCATATGGCCTTTACAATTGACCCCAAAGATTTTGATGCAATACATCAACGGCTAAAAAATCTAAATGTAAATATATTAAATGGGCGTCCCAGGGATAAACAAGATCAAAAGTCAATTTATTTTACTGATCCCGATGGGCATAAATTTGAATTCCACACAGGCACACTCCAAGACAGACTGTCCTATTACAAAAAAGATAAACCTCATATGAAATTTTATATATAAAGGTTTGTTTGCGATCCAAAACAAACCCTCACTGTCGCTTATATGCAGACAAAAGAAAAGCACCTCCAAACTTTAGGATGTACCTAAAATCCGAGGTGCATTTTCTTATTACTGAATCCCTAATGCGATTTTTGCGTAGCGTGACATTTTGTCTCTTGTCCACGGCGGATTCCAGACGATGTGGACCTCCGTCTCTTTTACATCCGGAATGTCGGCGAGCGCTTTTTTCACCTCGTCGACGATGATCGGAGCGAGCGGGCACCCCATTGATGTCAGCGTCATCGTAACGTGCGTCAGGCCGTCGTCATCCATATCAACGTCGTATACAAGGCCGAGATTGACGATATCGACGCCGAGCTCAGGGTCAACAACCTGCTCCAAGGCGCCCATGATGTTTTCTTTTAATGCTTCTTCCACGTTCCATCACTCCTTTTTCCTCAGTATAACGTAAAAGCGGGTTTTGTTAACACCTTTGTGCTTTATAAATGCTTATCGAACCAGGCGACGGTTTCTAAAACGGCGTATCTCGGGACTTTATGGTCAGCCCGTTCGTCTTTCAGAAACTGAAGATGGTCAGGCCGGCTGCTGTAATGAGGTTTAATCGTTTCATAAAAGCCGCGGGTCGGTGCGTACGGAACGACTTTGTCTTGAACGCCGTGCCAGAACAGCAGCGGGCGGCTCCGGAGTTTTTCCGGTTCCAGACTGAGATCAAACGGTTTGAGCCGCGCAAACAGTTCATCGACCTGTTCTTTTGTGACGTCAATGTCGATGTCCTGCTTTTGAATGTGGTCAATCTGCTGCTGAAAAAACGCCGTATAGTTCGGGCTTCCCATCAGACTGACGCCGGCTTTGACCCAATCATACGCGGCCATCGCGCCGAATGTCGTAATTCCGCCCATTGACGTGCCCGCAAGACCGATCCGCCCGTCTTCAATCAGACCGCGCGCTTCAAAATCCTTTTTCAGCACGTCAAGCTCCTCGATTTCATTTAATACAATGTCCCAAAAATGGACGGCGAGCTCTTCTGCTGACAGCTGTTCAGCGCGTTCACCGTGGTAAAGAGCTTCCGGCAGCACCGCCCTGAAGCCCTTTTCAGCAAGCAGGTAAGCGAAATGAAGATTATGTTCCTTCGCGCTTGTAAAACCGTGAATAAAGAAAACAAGGGGAGCGGGACGGTCCCGATTTTCTTCTTTTACAATATGTAAAAACGGAATGCCTGATACGGTTTGATGATCAATAAGAATCACGTTGACTCCCTCCTTAGGATAACCATAATCATAAGTGTAACATGTAGACAATAAAGATGGTAAAAAGCTACACTGTACATAAGAGAAAAACAGCAAATTACATGACAAAAGGAGTTATTTATGGAGACAAAACCTTACCTCATCGCTTTAGATCTGGATGGAACCTTATTAAAAGATGATAAAACCATTTCCCCTGAAACGGCACGGACGATTCAGACGCTGAAAGAAGCGGGTCATCATGTCTGCATCTCAACCGGCCGCCCGTTCCGTTCCAGTTCGATGTATTATGACGAGCTCGGGCTGACAACGCCGATTGTCAATTTTAACGGGGCATTTGTCCACCACCCGAAAGACGAGTCATGGGGACGATACCACACGTCCTTATCTGTCGATGTGGTCAGACAGCTTGCCGAACTTACAGAGACCTATCAAATACATAATGTGCTCGCTGAGATCATTGATGATGTGTACTTCCATTATCATGATGAGCATTTAATTGAGGCGTTTCATATGAATACGGCGAATGTCACATTCGGCGATCTGCGCGAAACAGTCCAAGAAGATGTGACGTCCGTATTGATACATGCAAAGGAAGAGGACGTCGCGGACATACGCGCGCATTTATCCGATGTGCACGCCGAGGTCATTGACCACAGAAGATGGGCGGCTCCTTGGCATGTGATTGAAATTATTAAACACGGGATGAATAAAGCGGTAGGCCTGAAGAAAATCAGCGACTATTACCAAGTGCCGAGAGAACGGATCATCGCGTTCGGCGACGAAGACAACGATCTTGAAATGCTCCGATTTGCCGGGTGCGGCGTAGCGATGGGAAACGGCACGGATGAAGTCAAACAGGCCGCCAACCGCGTCACGGGATCAAATGAAGCGGACGGAATCGCCGAATTTTTAAAATCCTATTTCTCCCTGTGAGGTTTTGCCGCTCATAACACAAAGCCTTCCGCCCATACTAAAACAGACGACTCATCTCGTCTAAATATGGAAGGGGGACATTGCAATGGGTAAACGAAACAAATCAAAACGGTTTATTCAGCAAGGCAAGGACTCTGTCAGTCTTCATGACGCAAGATTTCCATATCGGTCTACATTAGAGGAAGCACAGCATGATGCAGCAAAAGATTCGGCTGAAAGGCAGGTTGACTTTTAATGAGAAACGAACTGTTTTCTCAAGCCAAGTCATTTGTCCAGCAGGCCGTCATGATTGCTAACGGTTTCGAGGACGGCGATCAGGAAAAAGCCGTCTCACGCGCCAAAAACGCCGTGTCTTCCGCGTACGCCAATTCGACGGATGCAGAACGTCAGCAGCTGCACCAATTTCAGGATCAGCTGGAGAAATTGCAATAAAAAAAGGCGCCCCGTTTAGACGAGGGCGCCGCTTTTTTATTTCACTTCAAATGTTTTTACCGTTTTCAGTCTCTTTCCGATCTGATCGGACTTCCCTAAAAACGTCACCGTCACCGTGTATGTTCCCGGACCGGGCACGTTTTTCCACACATCTGAAAAGTCATACGTTTCATTCGGCGTTAAAGTCACGGTTTGAAACGCCTGAGTAAACATTTTGTCTTTTGAATAGCGGTACAGTTCTTTGTGATGTTGGTCATGTACGGTCAATTCGAATTTCTGCCCAGAGCTGAATGTGAAATCGATCGGGCTGCCGCTTTTGTTTTTTAAAGACATTTGAAATTCGATCTGCTGATCCGTCTGCACAGGGTTTACGGCTAATTCCGCTTGCTGTTCATTCATCTCTCCGGATACCTCCTCAGCGGGCTCCTTCTGCCCGGATTGACTGCTGCATCCGATCAATAAAATGACCGGTAATAACAGGCCAAACAGCCACTTCATTCTATCCGCTCCTATCAGTCTTTTCTGAAGAAACCAAAGATCCCCGTCGTTTGCACGATGTTTGTGAAGGCTTTCGGGTCGACTTCTTTCACGATTTTCTCAAGGTCATACAATTCGTACCGCGTGATGACGATGATCATCATTTCTTTCTGTTCGTTTGTGTAAGCGCCTTTTGCCGGCACCGTCGTAATGCCGCGGACCATTTTCCCGTAAATCGCTTCTTTGATTTCATCGGCTTTTTTCGTAACGATCATGGCGGTCAGTTTCATGTGGCGGGTGTGAATGGCGTCAATCACCCTTGTTGTGACATACAGAGCGACAAGGGTATATAATGCTTTCTCCCATCCTTGCAATAATCCTGCCGTCAAAATGATAATCCCGTTCAAAATGAAGAAATATGTGCCGACCGGTTTATCCTTCCATTTGGCCAGCACCATCGACACGATATCAAGACCGCCTGTCGAAGCGCCGAATTTCAGCGTTAAACCGATGCCGATAGCTGAGATGACTCCTCCGAATACGGTATTCAGAAGAATATCGTGCGACAGTCTCATTTCCGGGAGAATTCCCATAAAGACGGACGTCATCGCTACGCTTAATATGCTGTATACGGTGAATGATCTGCCGACTTTCAGCCACCCCAACACACCGATGGGAATGTTTAAGAGGAACATGAGAACTCCTGTCGAAATATAAAAGGGGGCGTATTGATCAACGACGCTTGACAGCAGCTGGGCGACACCGGTAAAACCGCTGGCATATACATTCGCCGGTATCAGGAATAAATTCAGTCCCGCCGCATACAGAAACGCGCCGATGACGACGATTGCTAATTTTTTTGCTTGTTCTAGTACCATGGCTTGCTCCTCCGCTCATTTTCATTATTAGCTTTTCCCTTAAAACAAAGTTTTGAACACTATTTTGCCACATTTATATGATATAGTTGGCATCACTCTCACCAATCGGAAAGAAGGGAATTATGATGACAGTTCACCTTATTGCTGACAGCGCCTCTGACCTGCCGAAATCTTATATTGAAGAAAACCGGATCGGGTTCATTCCGCTGCACGTAACACTTGACGGAAACGAATATGAGGACACGGTCACCATTCAGGCGGATCATATATTTCAAGCGATGCGGGACGGGAAAGTTCCGAAAACATCCCAGGCATCACCGGATACGATAAAAAAAGTATTTTTACAATACGCGGAACTGGGAGAACCGGCGATATACGTCGCCTTTTCCTCAGGTCTTTCCGGCACCTATCAGACGGCCGTAATGATGGCCAATGAAGTAAAAGAGGAATTTCCCGATTTTGATTTACGGATTGTAGATTCCAAATGCGCTTCATTGGGCTGCGGCCTCGCGGTGATGCACGCGCAAACACTCTGTGTTAACGGGAATACAATACAAGAAATCGAAACGTCTGTAAAGAGCTTTTGCGCACGGATGAAACATATATTTACGGTCGATGATGTCGCTTATCTCGCGCGGGGCGGCAGAATTTCAAAAACGTCCGCTTTTGTCGGGGGGCTTTTGAACATCAAACCGATTCTGCATGTGGATGACGGCAGGCTCGTGCCGCTCGAAAAATTGCGCGGACAGAAGAAACTGTTTAAACGGATTATAGAAATGATGAAGGAAGAAGGCGGCGATTGGGCGGATCAAACCGTGGGAATCAGCTATGCAGATAATGAAGAGACGGCGCTTCGGATGAAGGAAATGATTGAAGAAGCGTTCCATCCGAAAGAGATCATTCTTCATTCAATCGGCTCTGCGATCGGCGCCCACTCCGGGCCGGGCACGCTCGCGATTTTTTTCCTGAAGCCATAATTTCAATGCGGGCGGGCATCCTAACGGACAGAAGGGAGGCTTTGCCGCATGAAAGATGATGACAAAAAACCGTTGGACAATAACGCCGTAAATCAGAAAAAGAACCGGCTTGCCGAAAAAAACCGGCAGGCGGGAAAAAACCAGAATTCCAAAAAACCGGACCATCTGTAAAAGCAAAACAGCCCTCTTTGTCTTAGAAGAAAGAGGGCTGTTTTTTGTTCTATATGCGTCTAACATCACTTATCACGAATCCGCTTTCAGGCAATGCCGGCATTCTGGACAGGCTGAAGCTTAAATCTTGGGACGGAACATCGTACTCTATTTCATTGGCAAGAAACGCAAGGGAAGTTTTCATGACTTCCACGGTCATTCCCTCACCCGGACAGCGGTGGCCGTTAGCCGGATCACCTCCGCCCTGGGGAATGAAATCAAATTTATTTTCCTCCCGCCCCTGAAAACGTTCCGGGCGAAATTCATTCGGATTCTCCCAAAGCCGGGAATCATGGTTTGTCCCATATAGGTCAAGCATGACGGAAGCACCCTTTTTAAACTCACAGTTCTTCCATACGAAATCTTTTTTCACAACGGCTCCTAAAAACGGGGCAAACGGGTAATACCGCCGAACTTCATGTGCAAATCTTTCGGCCTCCTGATCATCTCTCGATCTCAGTTTGCCCCGATATTCAGGGTAATCATGCAATGCAAGAGCTGAAAACGTAATGAAGTAAGAAATGGCGGCAATCGGGCGCAGAACATTAATAAGCTCAACAGCAGCCATGTGAGAATCAAGTCTGTTCCCGTCAAGTTCTGTATGAAAAGCCATTTCATACAAGGCTGAGCCCTCCGGCGTTTGCAGCTTGCCGGACCGCACATCCTCAATGACCTCCTCTATCCATTTCTCCGTTTTCAGCCTCGCCCTTCTGCCTTTCCAATGACGCGGTCCGACAGCGCCGAATGCGTCTACCATATCGGTGAAATCCTCCGCCCGTTCTTTCACTTCTGAGTCTTTCAGCGGGACGCCGGCCCACTCACAGGCAGCCTGGCACAGCACTTTCTTCGCTTCATCAAAAAGGACAATTCGGTTTGAACCCTCCCACATTTCCACAGATGCTTTCCAGTGTTTTGCCACCGCTTCCGCAAGCCGTTTTTGCCGGGGCGGCGTCATCAGCGACATAAATAGAAGCTTCCTGTGCTTATGCCGTTCACCGTCCATTGCCTGGATTGCCCCTGTTCCGAATAACGTTTTCTGCACCCGTTTGGGGAGGGCCTGCTGCCGCTGAAATCGTTCTGTGTCATAAAAAAGCTTTGCGGCTTCCGCTCCGCTCATACAAATGAATGTCTTCCCTAATAAACGGGCGCGAAACACATCTGAGCGATAATTCTCCGCTCGGTTTTTCACAAATACATAACCATCACGTAATAAAGCCAGACTATTATCAAGACCCTTTTCATGCGGAATTTGTTCATCCATCCCGATTCCTCCCTTCTTTTTTCACCTTTCACGAAAAAGAATAAATATAAACACATGTATATTCAGTATTTGTGTTTCATTCAGAAGTTACTCATGTCAGGCTGCAAAAATAAGGGGCGGGGCAAAAGCCCGTTACAAAGTAAACCGGCGGACCTGATCGTTTAACCGCTCTGTCAGGCTCACCAGATTATTGACGCTTTCCGCCATTTTATGAAAAGAAGACAGCTGCTCAAGCGCGGAGGCAGAAATCTCTTCGCTTCCTGCAGCCGTTTCCTGAACGACGGCGCTGATGCTTTCGGCATGATGCAGCACTTGCTCACCAAGCTGTTTCGATTCGATGATCCGTCCGTCCAATTGAGTAAGCTCCGCTTTAATATGGGCGGCTTTTTGTTCAATATGGGCGAATGATTCTGACGTTTTCTCCATCAGCTCCTGCTGTCTGTCCGCTAAAGCGACGCCGGTCGTGACAGCTCCGGTAATAGACGTGATGCCGTCTTCAATTTGCTTTACCATATCGAAAATCTGCGCGGTCGCTTTGGCTGATCCGTCTGCGAGCTTCCGTATCTCCTCGGCAACGACGGCAAATCCTTTTCCGGCCTCGCCTGCTCTGGCCGCCTCGATTGCGGCGTTTAATGACAGCAGATTGGTCTGGCCCGCAATGTCAGAAACGGTCTGCGCCATCATACTGATGCCTGCCGCATGCTTTATGAAGAGATCGGCGGCTTCGGAAATCTCTTTTGATGTCTCATTGCTTTTATCAATGGCTTGCTTGGTCTCGGCTAAAGCACCGCGCCCCGCAGCCACCGCCGCAATCGTCTCTTCGCTGCTTCTCGTCGTTTGTTTTGAACGTTTGGCGTTCGCCTTTGAATGTTCATCCATTTGTTCAATGAATTGCACCGCATGCTGCAGATCTTCTGAAATGGTTTGGGAGCCTTGCGCCATTTCTTCCGTCGACACGGACACCTGCTCGGTCATGTCCTTCAGCGTCTGGTTTTCCTTCGTCAAACCTTCCGCAAACGTCTCGACTTCACGGCCGACCTCTCCGATCGCCTGAATTAAGGTGCGGAGCTGTTCAGCCATCATTCCGAATGAGTCATTCAGCTCTTTCAGTTCGTCCTTCCCTTTATAATCAAGCATTTCAACAGCAAGGTTCCCTCCCGCAATACGACGGGCATTTTCAGCCATGCGGCGTATCGGCCCTGCAATTCTCTTCGTCAGCCTGATGGAAGATATGACGGTAACAGTAAGTATCACGATGGTCAGCACGGCTGCGCTGTAAACGATAAACTGAATCTGGTCAGCCGTCTGCTTCTGCATGTCTTCATAGTGATCCCGGCTTTTCAGATTCAGCATATAAATATCATTCAGAAGACCGTTGATGCGGGCCGCCGTCCTTGTCGCTTCAGCCGGGCTTTTCGAATCAAGAGCAGCGTCCGCCTCCGCCTGCCACGATTCGTATTTTTTGGCGAGTTTGTCATAAGCGGCTTTGTCCGCATCGTCCGTCATCGTTTTTTTGAGCGCCGCCAGTTTGTCTGAGCTGCTTTTCATATAGCTTCGCACATCTTCTTTCTGGGCGTCTGCGAGCGTATAGGAATAGCCGGTGATGCTTTCTTTTAACGTATTAAGGTCAGCTTTTGCTTCCTGGACGTTTAACAGCGCGTCCACTTCATCTTCATTTGAAGCCTGAATCTTCATCATGTTTACGATGGTAAAGCCGATGACGGCGGCGAAGCAAATCATCGTAACGGCTGCGTTAACGAGCAGCCTTGTCCGTAATGTCACTTCAGATCGCCTCCTTTTTCAATCAGACTGTTTTTCATATCCGTGATCTTTTTCGCCAGCCCGCCTGCGTTTTTGACAACTCTGATCTTGGCTAAGTCCATGCCATTTTCCTTCAGTCCGTAAACGATCTCACCGCTTTTGATCTCCTTGTTGTCTTTTAAATCTTTCGCCAATTCATAGATGACATGGTCGACATTTTTCACTAAAGAAGAAATAACGGCGTGCTCGGCGGTGTAATATTGATCGCTGTCAACACCGATGGCGTATACTTTTTGCGCCTCCGCTTCTTTCAGTGCGCCGACTCCCGTGAAGCCGGCCGCCGTAAACAGGACATCGGCTTTTTTTCGGATCATGTTTTGGGCGATGCGCTTCCCGAGCTTATCATCATCAAACGTACCGCTGATGTCCGACAGCACGCGGATTTTCGGTTTGACTGATTCCGCGCCTTTCAGATAGCCTTTTTTAAACCGTTTAATGACGTCGGCATCTGAACCGCCGATAAATCCGATCGTGCCGGTTTTGCTCGTCATAGCCGCCAGCGCTCCGGCTAAGAAGCTTCCTTCATCCTCTTTAAACGTGACGGAGGTGACATTATCCAGGTCTGATACGGAATCAATCAGCACAAACCGCTGCTTCGGATATTTTTTGGCGACCTTTTCTAAATCCGCCTGCATGCTGTAACCGAGCCCCACCACAAGATCATTGCCTTCCCGGACAAGCTGGGTCAGTCCTTTTTCGTATGTACCGGTATCTTTTATTTCCCGATAGTCAAATGTGATGCCGAGCTCGTCTCTCGCTTTCATCAAACCTTGAAAGCCTGAATCATTAAATGATTGGTCGCCGAGGCCGTTGTCTGTCAGCATGATGCCGATTGTTTTCGTTTTTTCGGCCGCCGTTTCCTCAGATTTGCCGGCACATCCCGCCGTGCTGAGCGCAATCAGCAGTACAGCCGCAAATATCGCCATTTTTTTCATTGAAACTCTCCTTTTGTTTTTTCTATAGTTATATATCGGTTCGGATGTCAGAATATTTTATTTCAATAAAATATGTATGTTCGGCAGGAGGTTAAACAAATGAGGAATATAGCAGCTTTTGAGAAAATAAAAAACATCGGTTTTGGTTCACCGATGTTTTTGCAGAACATTTATTGTTTTTCGTATGTCCAGCCGTCTTCCTGATAGACCTTGCCGTTTTTCATCAGATGCCCGAGCGCCCGCTTAAAGGCGGCTTTGCTTAAATGAAACCGTTCGCGGATATCGTCAGGATTGCTTTTGTCTCCGTAAGGCATCGCGCCGTTTCTTGATCTCAGATAGGTCAGAATTTCTTCCGCGTCAACCGAAAGCGCATCCTGCTTTCTCGGCAGCAGGGACATGTTGACGGAGCCGTCTTCCTTTACCTCGATGACACGCCCTGTCACGCGGCTGCCGAGTCTCGGCTCTTCTTTTCTTTCTGAAGGGTGAATAAACGCGCGGATGCCTTCATCGGTAATCAGAAAAGATCCTGATGCAATCAGTCTGTACACCGTGCCTGTCAGGTCTTTATTCATGACGTCTTCCTCTGCATCCGTAAATAATTCACTGATGATATCCTCAGGCGCCGGTTTGGCAAACATGCGCCCGCGGCTTGTCACCTTCAGCATGCAATACAGTCTGTCTCCTTTTTGCGGCCAGACGGATTTGTACGGAGGCAGGTGCTCCGTTGCGACGAGCGCGTCTTTTGACAGGCCGACGTCGACGAATACGCCCATATCCTTCACAGCGTCCGTCACTTCCACCCATCCGTAGTCATAAAAGCTGATGAGCGGCTTTTTCATCGTCGCCGCGAGTCTTTCCTGATGATCGACGTAGATAAATACGTCCACTTCATCTCTGTCTTCGATATCCTCTGTGATTTCACTGTTATGTAAAAGAACCGTATCCTCGCCGTCGGTTAAAAAATAACCGAAATCGGTTTGGTGATCTATACTAAGCGTGAGCTGCTGCCCTGGTCTCATGTTATCGTCCTTCCTGATTCGCCCGTATGAGGCTGATGTTTTTCTCATTTTTTCCAATATGCATAAATTCATGCTTTATGCTGTTGGACATTTCTCTTTATTCTACTATAATCAACTCATAAGTGAAATGTTATAGGAGGTTTTCTCATGGCAAAAGAAAGTTCTTTTGATATTGTATCCAAAGTTGAATTTCCCGAAGTGCAGAATGCGATTCAGATGACGCTGAAAGAAATCGGCACGCGCTATGACTTTAAAGGATCGAAAAGCGATGTGAAGTTAGAAAAGGAAGAACTTGTCCTGATTTCTGATGACGAGTTTAAACTGAATCAGCTTAAAGATGTGCTGAGCGGCAAGCTGATCAAACGGGACGTGCCGACGAAAAACATTGAATACGGCAAAATCGAAAATGCAACTGGAGGCACGGTGCGCCAACGCGCGAAGCTTGTACAGGGCATTGATAAAGACAATGCCAAAAAAATCAACGCGGTGATTAAAAACTCCGGCTTGAAGGTCAAGTCGCAGATTCAGGACGACCAAGTGCGCGTCACCGGAAAAAATAAAGATGATCTGCAGCAGATTATTGCAGCCGTCCGCGGAGCAGACCTGCCGATTGACGTTCAATTTATTAATTTTAGATAAATTATGTGATTCCTATTGATTATTGTCTCTATTTTCGGTAAATTTGGAGAAAGGGATTTTCACAGTTAAGTTTTGGAAACCCATGACAATTACATGAACGTTCTTATCAAGAGAAGCCGAGGGACTGGCCCGACGACGCTTCAGCAACCGGTGTAGTGGTTTACCTAAACCATGACCAAGGTGCTAAATCCAGCAAGCTAAAAACAGCTTGGAAGATAAGAAGAGAGACAAATGATTACAAAGTCTTCTTCTTAAGAAGACTTTTTTTATTTCTCTTTTTTCCTTGCTGAATGTGATGAAGGAGGCAAACAATGGGACTATTACAAGACTTAGAAGAACGGATTTTAATCGGAGACGGCGCGATGGGCACTCTCCTCTATTCCTACGGCATTGACAGATGTTTTGAGGAACTGAACGTATCAAAGCCCGAAGAAATCAAGCGGATACATAAGGCTTACGTGGAAGCCGGGGCAGACATCATCCAGACAAATACGTACGGCGCGAATTTTATTAAGCTCTCAAGATACGGACTTGAGGATGAAACGAAAAAAATCAATCAGGAGGCGGTCAGAATCGCGCGCGCTTCCTCAGGCGGCGCTTATGTATTGGGAACGATGGGCGGCATCCGCACCTTTAACAAAAACGCCTACAGCCTGGAGGAGATTAAACGCAGCTTTCGGGAGCAGCTTTATTTATTGCTGCACGAAGAGCCGGACGGTCTGCTTCTGGAAACATACTATGATTTAGAAGAGGCCCGCGAAGTGCTGAAGATCGCGAGAAAAGAAACGGAACTTCCGATTATGCTGAACGTATCCATGCACGAACAGGGCGTGCTGCAGGACGGAACGCCGCTTCAGGAAGCCCTCAGGTCCATTGCCGATCTCGGCGCTGACATAACGGGAATCAATTGCCGGCTCGGCCCGTACCACATGATTGAAGCGCTCACCGAAGTGCCGATTTTCCGTGACGCTTATTTATCGGTCTATCCGAACAGCAGCCTTCCGTCTTTAGAAGAAGGCCGGCTTGTTTATGATACGGACGATGCCTATTTCCGGGAGAGCGCCGTACAGTTCCGCACTCAGGGCGCGCGCATTATCGGCGGCTGCTGCGGTACGACGCCAAACCATATCAGAGCCATGGCTGAAGCGGTCCGCGGACTTTCTCCCGTCACTGATAAAGAAGTGAAAATCAGACGGGAAGAAGAAGTCATCTCAGTCCGGAATGAACGAACCGAGCCAGGTTTAAACGAAATCGCCGCTCAAAAACGGTCAATTATCGTAGAGCTTGATCCGCCGAAGAAATTGAATTTTGACAAATTTCTGCAAGCGGCGGCTGAATTAAAAGAAACCGGCATAGAAGCGCTGACGCTCGCCGACAATTCATTGGCGACACCGCGGATCAGTAATGCCGCCTGCGGTTCATTGCTGAAAGAGCGCCTTGATATCCGTTCTCTCGTTCACATTACATGCAGAGACCGCAACATCATCGGCCTTCAGTCACATTTAATGGGGCTGGATACGCTCGGGCTCACCGACATTTTAGCCATCACGGGTGATCCTTCAAAAATCGGTGACTTTCCGGGGGCTACCTCCGTCTATGATTTAACGTCCTTTGATTTGATCAGGCTGATTAAACAATTCAACGAGGGCATTTCTTTATCAGGGAAACCGCTCGGCAAGAAAACGAACTTTTCCGTAGCCGGAGCATTTAATCCGAATGTCCGCCATCTTGATAAAGCAGTCAAACGGCTGGAGAAAAAAATCGAGTGCGGAGCTGACTACTTCGTGTCCCAGCCTGTCTACTCGGAGCAGCAGCTCATTGACATTCATCATGAAACGAAGCATCTCAAAACACCGGTGTATATCGGAATCATGCCGTTAACGAGCAGCCGCAACGCAGAGTTCATTCATCATGAAATCCCGGGCATTAAGCTGTCAGACAGCATCCGCGAAAAAATGGCGCTCGCCGGCGAAGACAAGCGAAAGCAGAAAGCCGAAGGCCTCGCCATCGCTAAATCGCTTCTCGACACGGCGTGCGAACTGTTTAACGGAATTTATTTAATCACCCCGTTTCTCCGTTCTGATTTGACGTCAGAGCTTGCAGCTTATATTAAGCAAAAGGATGAAAAGCGGGCTGATGTATATTTGCATTGACGCGAAAGAAGCCGCCTGATATGACAGGCGGCTTTTTCATGGTACGATACAGAAAAAGAATCAAGCAAAGGAGGATTTTTTCATGGTTGAAGTAAAACCCATCACCGCAGAAGACACATACGCAATCAGACACAGCGTGCTGCGCCCCCATCAGACGATTGAGGATTGTAAATATGATCAGGACAGCGTCAAAGGAGCCTTTCATCTCGGAGGTTTTTACGACGGGACATTGATCAGCATCGCTTCTTTCTACCCGCAGAACCAGCAGGCTTTACAGGCAGCGCCCGCCTACCAGCTGCGCGGCATGGCGACGCTTGAGGAATACCGGACGCAAAAAGCGGGAAGCACGTTAATCGCCTATGCGGAACGAAAACTGGCAGATATGGGGGCGGCGCTTGTCTGGTGCAACGCCAGATGTCACGTAAAGGGATATTACGAGAAGCTCGGCTGGAAAAGCACGGGCAGCCCCTTTGATATTCCCGGCATCGGCCCGCATGTGATCATGTATAAAGAACTCGCCTGAAACAGACAAAAGCCCTCTTATCAGGGCTTTGTTTTTATCTTTCAGCGGGCCGGATGACGTTCAAACGGAATGAAGCTTTTATAAGCGCCGCTATTGACGCGATCCCGCTTTGATATTACCCTTTGTTCAGTAAGCAACACGCCATTCGGCAAGGGTGGCAGGGGCGAAAGCGATATCTGTCAATTGCCGGTTTCAGCTATTATGTTTAGAAAAGGGAGTACGAGATGAATACGATCCAAAAACCGAAAATCCCGAAAGAATTGCCGGTGCTTTCTTTCACAGAAGCGCTTCAGGATGAGGAGATCAAAGAAGTCATCATTGAAAACGGCATCGTAAACGGCAAACTGGACGGCCTGCGCGCCGAAAAAGTCATTTTCAGAAACACCGTTTTTACGGATGTCTCTTTCAGACATATGGAATGTACGGATGTCCTGTTTGACAAATGCGATGTCTCAAACGCTGATTTCAGCGGAAGCATCATCCATAGAACGGCGTTTCAGCATTCAAAACTTCTCGGCTTGAATCTGGCGGATTCCGCCATGCGTCATGTACGGTTTGAAGACTGCCTCGCACATTACAGCTCCTTCAGCTATTCCAATATGAAGCATGTACGGTTTGACACGTGCGGCCTTTCAGAAAGTGAGTGGAATGATGCCGTTCTTGAATACACAGATCTTGACGTCTGTGATTTGAACGGCGCAAACTTCATCGGCACGTCTCTTTTTAATATGGATATCAGCACGTGCACATTTGATCATCTGCACGTCTCGCTTGATAAGCTGAAAGGATGCCGCATCTCTCCGTCTCATGCCGTGACATTCGCAGAAGCGCTCGGAGCCATTGTGACGTGATCTTTTTATTAAACGAAACGGCGGGCGATGTCCGCTATCGTTTGAATGCCTTTTTCCAAGTCCGGTAAGGATGCGTACGAATAGGAAAGACGCAGGCTTTGCCGGTCTTCGGGAAGATAGAGAGCTCCCGGATTGATCAGCACGCCGGCCTCCAAGGCACGGGTGAAAAGCTTCTGAACGGCGATTGCTTGATGAAAAGTGACCCAAATATAAAAGCCCCCCTCCGGCACACGCCACTCCGCAATATCTCCCGCGTATCTTTCAAGAAAACGCAATGCCGCATCTCTCCTGATTTTGAGTTCCTTTCTGAGACGCAAAAGACGCGCTTCATAGCGGCCGCTTGACAGCCATTGACATGCCGCCCATTGAGATAAAGCGCTGGAGCCGTAATCCGTCTGCATTTTAATATCGGCGAGCCTGTCTGCAACCGGCTCAGGGGCGACGACCCATCCGATGCGCAGACCCGGGCTTACGGTTTTTGACAGCGTGCCGATATACAGTACATTCCCCTCACCGTCCATGGATTTTAACGGAGGCGGCGGTTCTTTATCGATCCATATATCACCGTAAGCGTCATCTTCAATGACAGGCAGACGGTGATTTCTTGCGAGCGCGATGAGTTCCTTCCGCCGCTTAAGGGACATTACCGTTCCGGTCGGATTATGGAATGACGGAATGGTGTACAGCAGCCCTGCTTCGTATTGCCGACGGTAAGCGGGAAGATGATCCGTTTTGATTCCGCTCTCATCCATCGGCACTCCCTTAAGCCTGACGCCCGCTGATTGAAACACACGCAGGGAATGGAGGTACGACGGATTTTCAGTCAGCATGACAGAGTTTGGCTTTAACAGCCCGATTGAAATGAGCTGAAGCGCCTGCAGCGCGCCTGAGACGATTACGATGGATGCCGGGGACGCGTGAATCTCCTTTGTTTTTACATGTTCCGCGACGCTTTGCCGAAGCTTCAGGCTGCCCTTCGGCTCTTCATAGCCGAGCGCAAAAATGTTAGTTCCCGCTTCACGGAACAGTTCGGCCATCTCCTTCTCAGGCAGAAGCTCTTGACTCAGCTCACCCGTCCCCAGCCTGATCAGATCCGGACGCGGCTCGTTTTGATTAATGGCCTGAACCAAGGCTGAATTCGGCTGATGACTCCCCGATGTAACGTATGTGCTCCAATCAAGGGGCTTAGCCGCTGCCATGATGCTCCACGTACTGTTGACGACTTTTGTGCCTCCCCCTCTTTTTCCTTCCAGAAGACCTTGGGCGATTAACTCATCAACTGCTGCCGTCACTGTGCTTCGGTTGACCTGAAGCTCCTCGGCGAGCTTTCTTTGTGAGGGAATTTTCGTGCCGATGGTCCATTCGCCATGAAGTATTTTTTCTTTTATATGCTGTTCGATCTGGAGATAAAGCGGTATGTACGACTCCCGATCCGGACGCCAGCTGTTCATACGTCATCCCTCCTTCTTTATTTATTATACATTTGGCTGGTTCAAGTACCAGCCAAATGGACGGAGACATCAGCACATAGTGCGGCTACAATGAGATTTAGTTGACGATTGGAGGGTTTTACGATATGAATGCCATTCTTCACGGAGTGATGCTCGCTTTCGGCCTTATTTTGCCATTGGGCGCGCAAAATGTATTTATTTTTCAGCAGGGAGCCTGGCAAAAACATGTGTGGCAGGCGTTTCCCGCAGTGATTGCCGCCGCGGTATGCGATACGATTCTCATCATCGCGGCCGTCGCAGGCGTTTCAATGATTATTGCAGAGATTCCCGTTTTTCAGACCGTCATGCTTATAGGCGGCTTTTTGTTTCTCAGTTTTTTAGGCTGGCAGACTTGGAGAAGCAAACCGCAGGCCGAACAGGCGAAAAAAACGGTTTTCTCGGCAAAAAAACAGGCGGTCACGGCCGCCATGGTATCCCTTTTGAACCCGCATGCGATTTTGGATACCGTCAGTGTCATCGGCACAAGCTCCGCCGCCTATCCGGGAATTGATAAATGGCTGTTTGCCGGTGCTTGTATAGCGGTTTCCTGGGTATGGTTCGCCGGACTGGCATTCGCGGGACGGCTCGTCCAAACGGCGGATACAGGAGGCCGGCTCCTCGGCATCCTAAATAAATGCTCGGCATTGGTGATGTGGGGTGCTGCTTTTTATTTTGCGGCGCTTTTGTTTCGATAAAAGGAATTCGGCCAGGTCATGTTGAATGTACGGAAGGAAGAGGGGGAATTGGAATGTCAGACATTTTAAAGCTGTATCACTACCACAGATGGGCAAATGAGCAAGTTATTCAGCATCTGAAGACCCTGCCCGCGGCAAGCTTACAACAGAAACTGGATAGTGTTTTTCCGACTGTGAACGCCGTGCTTGTACATATATACCGGGCTGATTACATTTGGCTTCACGTGCTTTACGGAGAATCTTACGAACAAATCGTCTCGCAGTTTGATCAATTTGAAAAGCTTGATGGAGATTTTGAGGCGATTGAACATAGAATGACTGAACTGGACAAAGAATACAGCAAATTTTTAAGAGAATTGGAGAACACGGAAGGCCCGATCTCCATTTCTCATCCGCGCATGGGAACGCTCCGGACGACATATGCCGATGTGATCCGGCATGTTGTGAATCACGGCACATACCATCGCGGCAATATAAGCGCGATGCTTCACCAAATGGGCTATAAAAGCGTGCCGACTGACTACATTTTTTTCTCATACGAATCATAAAAAAGCAAAGGCCTCCCGGGCCTTTGCTTTTTCACTTCGAATCTATCATAATCCGGCATATCCGAAGGCGCCCGGGGTAAGCTTTACAGGCCTTCCGGTTTTAAAAGATTCCGTCGCGGCGATCCCGATTTCTAAGTTAATCGTGGCATCGACGTCTGTCACAATCGGCATTTCCCCTTTTTTCACACATTCGGCGAAGTGCTCAAGCTCCAGACGGTAAGCGTCTTTAAAGCGGGCTTGAAAATCCGGAATTATTTCGTAGCTGCTGCCTGACTCCGTTAAAATGGTGACATGGCTTTTCCGCAGCGTACCGACCAAGATGCTTCCCGCCGTCCCGATAATTTCGGCTCGGATATCATGCCCGTACGGAGAATTTCGGCTTGCCTCCACATCGCCGGCCGCGCCCGAATCAAATTCAAGATACGTTAATGCCTGATCAACGTCGCCGCACTCTTCCATGAACGGGTGCTTTAAAATCCTCCCGTGCCCGCTCACGGACGTAACTTCGGCATTCATGAGATATCTCGCGATGTCGTAATCATGAATCGAACAGTCAATGAAAAGCCCTCCGCTATGTTTGATAAATTCCGCGGGCGGTGCGCCTTGATCTCTTGTAAATCCTTTATAATAAATGGGCCTGCCGATTTCCCCGGCGTCGATTCTTCTTTTCGCGTCGGCGTATGCCGGATCAAACCGCCTCATAAAACCGACCTGGCAGATGACGCCCGTTTCTTCGATTTTTTTCATGACTTCTTTAGATTCCTCAAGACTCAGGGTGAGCGGCTTTTCAACAAAGATGTGCTTGCCGTTTTCAGCAGCCTTCATAATCATTTCCGCATGTGTGCTCGTCGGTGTGACAATGATGACGGCATCAATCGTGTGATCTTCCAACAGGTCATACGGATTCTCCGTCCATTTGGCGATTCCTAATTCTTTCGCCCACGCTTCCGCCTTTCCCTTCATCGGGTCACAGACGGCCGCAAGCTTGGCTCCCCGCACTTCGCTGACTAAATGCTTCGCATGAAAATACCCTAATCGTCCTAATCCCAGCACCGCACATCTGACTTGATCTGTCATCTATCACCGCTCCTTTTTTCTTGAGGCCGCATGCCGCAATTGCGCAAGCGGTTTCTCTCATTAAATAGAAATCATTATTTTGAAAGCGCTTTATTTATAACCCAAGCTGTTTGCTTTCTTTTCTTGTAATCCGCAGTATATGCGCAAGCGCTTTCTCGAATCTGTTTTAATTTTACAATGCTTTTCTCTCGTTTGACAATGTTTTCACAGAAAAAAACGCGCCTTATCGCTGCGGGCGCGTTTTTGCCGGTGCCGTAGAATGTCTGATGACGAGTTCCGGAGATAAAATGATTTTGCTTTTTGTTTTTTTCTTCCCTTGAATCTCATCAATGAGAAGTTCAACGACACGCCGCCCCATTTCGCGTATGGGCTGAGAAATCGTCGTGAGCGGCGGTGCCGTCATTTCAGCGAGAATGGTATTGTCAAAACCGATGACCGACAAGTCTTCCGGCACCCGAATGCCCCGGGAGCGCGCCGCCTGTATCGCCGCGCATGACAAGACATCATTAAAGGCGAAAACGGCGGTCGGAAGGTCTCTGTCAAACAGCTCACCCGCTGCCTGTTTTCCGCTTTCCAGCGAATATTCCGTCGGTATGATCAGCGATTCATCTAGTGTCATCCCCGCTTCCCGCATCGCTTTTCGAAAGCCTTTGATTCTGTCTCTTTCACCCGTCGTCGAACCGTTGCCGACGATACAGGCGATTCTTTTATGGCCTAAAGATATGAGATGCTCAGCCGCCGTATAGCCGCCGAGAAAGTCATCGATAATGACGACGTCCATCGGCGCGAGCGGTTTATCCTGCGTAATCATCGCAAGCGGGATGCCCGATTTCACCATATCATCAAGCGCTGTGACGCTGTCATCATGATCAAGTCCCGTCGCGAATATAATGCCGTCCGCCTGCTTCTGCCGCAGCATCGAAAAATACTTCGTTTCTTTTTCAGGCTGATAATCGGTGCTGCAGATAATGATATGAAACCCAAGTGCACCGGCGCTGTCTTCAATGCTTTTCGCCAGTTCCCCGAAAAACGGGTTTGAAATATCCGGGGTGATCAGGCCGATCATATTCGTCTTTTTGCCCGTCAAAGCGGATGCGTGAACATTCGGATGATAGTCCATCTCCTCCATGACACGGAGCACCATCCGGCGGGTTTTGTCACTGATCCTCCCCGTATTGTTGATGACCCGCGAGACCGTCGAGATAGAGACGCCCGCTTTTTCGGCCACGTCGTAAATTGTCATTTTCATGCTTACCGATCCCTCTTCTGTTCTCTGGTTTTAGGTCAGTCCGTTTTCCGGCTTACGAATTTGCGGTATTCAAGCGGCGAAAAGCCTTCAATCTGTTTAAACAGTTTGGAAAAATAGGTTGGGTCCTCCATGCCGATGGCGTCCGCGATCGCCCCCATTTTGTAATTGGTTGCGGACAAAAGACGTTTCGCCTCCGTCATTCTGACTTTGTTCGTATACTGGCCCGGCGTGACGCCGAGCACCTGCTGCATGCAGCGGGTCACGTAGTCTTGGTTGTAATGAAGAGCCGAAGAGAGCGCTTTGATGGTTGTTTTCTCCTGATAGTGCTCCTGCAGGTACCGGGCGGCCTCCCATGCGACTCTTTCCTTTGCGGACGGGATTTGGAACGCTTCTTTCTGAAGATGGAGCAGCAGCTCTTCAAACAGAATCTGCTTTCTGAGCGGCAGATCGGAGTTCTCTGCGCTGTCATCGGTCAGCACACTGAATTGCCCGGCCATAAACTGCGGGCGTCTCACCTTCCCTTTTTGCGGCAGGGACAGGCGGTAGCGGGACGGCTCTTCAAAGCTCCCTTTTTTTCGCCTCAGCTCCGACCAGTTGTTCCCGGTTGTTTCCGTCACCTCATAATCCGCTCCTTCAAAATGAAGCCACGAATAGGATGTCGTTTCTTCACTGCCTTTTGTCCCGTAATGTTCAAGCCCGGGAGAAAGCAGAATATATTCTCCCGCTTCAACGGAAAAGGCGTTTTCGTCTTCTGTAATGTAGAGGACGCCTTCTTTCACATACAGCAGATCAAACACCGGGAAGACCCGTCTCACATGGGTTTCGCCTTTTTTGAACACTCCTTCTCCCGCAGCGATAAAGACCGGGAACGGAGGAACTGTGAACTCGAGAAAGGACATATTTTCGGCCCTCCTTTTTAAGTCGGATTTTTGCAAGAAGTTTCGTTTCTCTCCCTTTTTATTATAAGAAAATGGAGGTACACTTTTAAACGTTGATTTTGTCAGGAAAGGGGTTAAAAGAAATGAAACAAGCGATTTTAAAACGGGCTGCGTTCAAACAATCCTCTGATCACAAACTCTCATTATATGCGCTGACTTGGCCGATATTTATTGAGGTTTCATTATATATGTTTATGGGAAACGCCGACACTCTTATGCTTAGCCAATACTCTGACAACAGTGTGGCGGCCGTGGGTGTCAGCAATCAGATTTTAAATTTAATTATCGTGATGTTCAGCTTTATCGCTACGGGTACGACAATTGTGATTTCACAGTTTTTAGGATCTAAACAGAAAAAAGAGGCGCAGGAAGTGGCTTATGTATCAATAGGAGCGAACTTTGTCATCAGTCTCGCCATCAGCGCCGCCATATTTTTTGCGGCCGTTCCGCTGCTTCATGTGATGGGTCTTTCCAATGAATTGATGCCGGATGCCAAAGTCTTTTTGCAGGTGGTCGGCGGGCTGTCCTTCATTCAGGCTTTGATTATGACATTCAGTGCCATTTTAAAAAGCTACGGTCATACGAAGGATACGATGTTCGTTACGATCGGGATGAATATTTTAAATATTGCCGGAAACTTTCTTGTCATTTTCGGGCCGCTCGGCCTTCCGGTGTTAGGCGTCGCCGGTGTTGCGATGTCAACGTCCTTTGCGCGGATCATCGGACTGATCGCGATGGTTGTGATCGTCAAAAAACGCATCGGACTCGGTCTGACATGGCAAAAGATTTTTCACGTCCATAAAGAGCACTTGCGGAAACTCCTGAAAATCGGGATTCCGTCTGCCGGCGAACAGCTGTCTTACAACATTTCACAAATGGTTGTTACTTATTTTATCGCCATTATGGGCGCTCAGGCGCTTACAACAAAGGTTTATACACAAAACATCACCATGTTTATCCTGCTGTTCGGAACGGCGATCAGCCAGGGCACACAGATTTTGATCGGCAGATATATCGGCGCCAAACGGTTTGACGACGCTTATGACCGCTGCATGAAAAGTCTGTACTGGGCGCTTGGCATTGCCGCTTTGACATCCGTGATCATGACCTTGTTTTCAAAGCAGCTGATCGGAATTTTCACAAGCAGCCCTGACATTATTGCGACGGCGAGCATGCTGATCGCCATGACGATCATTCTTGAGCCCGGCCGTTCATTTAATGTCATTATTATCAACTCGCTGCGGGCTGCCGGAGATGCAAAATTCCCCGTTTACATGGCGATGATTTCCATGTGGGGTATCGGACTGCCTCTCGCTTATCTGTTCGGCATCCATTTCGGATTGGGGCTTATGGGCATCTGGATTTCATTTATCGCGGATGAATGGGTCAGAGGCATTCTTATGTACAGAAGATGGCGGTCGCGGATTTGGATTCAAAAAGGGATTGCATAAACGCCCGAAGCTTCGTTAAGAAGCCGGGCGTTTTTTTATGCTTGCGAAAGCTGTTTTCTCATGTCACCGAGCTCTGACCGGTAATGTGCCAGCAAACCGGTAACGGCGGGCCTTGAGTATAACGGAAACAGCTCCAGCTCTTCAGACGCCTCCTCGAAATACGCCTCGGCCTCGAATGCGATGTACTCCCATACATTCATAAAAGCTTTGTTGACGGTATGGCTCTCCAGCTCTTCTTCCGTATAGCCGAATTGCATCATCACCTGGCGCGGTAGACGCTTTTTCGCCCGCTCGTCTGTATGGACCCCCAGAAGCACCCGGGTCAGCTGAATGGCTGCTCCTAATGAAACGGCTGCATGGCGGAGTTTCTCTTGGTTCCGGCGCGCGCAAACCGGCAGCAGTAGCAGGCCGAGGGCTCCGCCTGTTTGGCCCGCGTACATCAGCAGGTCATCAAACTCTTGATAAGTTACTTTTTCTCTGTCAGAGATTTGGCCGGCGATAAACTCACGTAACGGCTCTTCTTCAAGCGCAAATTGCTGCCGCACATCGGCGAGCGCTTCCCACAAAAAGCCGTCGGCGTGTGTCCCGTTCAGAAAGTCTTGTGCCGCCTGTTCAAATCCCCCAAGTTCCTGCACATCAAGCCGGTCAGCTTCGTGAAACAAAGCAAGCACCGCCCATGCGGCCCGCCTGTTTTTTGGCGGCAGGGTTGAGAAAGTCCGCTTATATAAAGGAAAGTGCGCCTCGGCAAGCTGGACGCATGTTTCGTATTCGGTCATGGTATCACTCCTCTGTTTTTTAGTGTACCATATGTTTCACAATAAAAAGACCGATATCCTTCAGCGGAAACCGGTCGCGGCACTGTTATTCTTCTATATCGATACGGTACGCCTCAAACCATGTATGGATCTGGGCAAGATGGGCGATCAGCTGCGGGCCTTTCATCAGCTGGCCGAACCACGGAACCTGAAAAGATGAACCTTCTGTCTCCAGCAGCATTTCCAGCTTCTTTCTGTCAAGCAGGGTGTGAAGCACGGAATCTTTCTGTTGTAAAATCGTTTTCAGCCATTCTGTGACCCCCTGCGTGTATTTCGGGTGATGCGTTTTCGGATAAGGGCTTTTTTTGCGGTACAAAATATCTTCAGGAAGCAGTCCTTCAAGCGCTTTCCGCAAGATGCCTTTTTCCCGGCTGCCATGCATTTTCATTTCCCAAGGAATATTCCAAACGTATTCCACAAGTCTGTGGTCGGCGAACGGCACCCGTACTTCAAGACTTGCGCCCATGCTCATGCGGTCTTTGCGGTCGAGCAGATTTGTCATAAACCAAAGCATATTTAAGTAGAACAGCTGCCGTCTCGCTTTATCTGTTCCCGTCTCACCGTCTAACAGCGGCGTTTCCGCAATGGTTTCTTCATATCTCGCATTCACGTATTCTCTAAGATTCAGCCGTTTTTGCCACTTTTCATCCAAGAGCGTGATCCTCTCCTCAGTCGACCTCATCCAAGGAAATCCGTCTTCTTCTGCTGCGGTGTGAAACCACGGATATCCGCCGAAAATTTCGTCCGCGCATTCTCCGGAAAGGCTCACGACAAAATCTTTTTTAATTTCCCGGCAGAACCATAATAGCGATGAATCAACATCAGCCATGCCCGGCAGGTCTCTGACGAGAACGGATTCCTCCAGATGTTCAACAAGCTGATCCTGCGTAATCACGCACTTATGATGCTGTGTGCCGTATGCATTTGTCATTTTATCGATCCACGGGCCGTCATCATTCGGCTGAAAGGCGCTCGCTTTAAAAAATTTGCTGTTCTCCTCATAATCAATTGAATAAGTATGAAGGGGATCTCTGCCTTGTTTCTCAAAATGAGCGGCGGCTATCGCGGTTATCGCGCTCGAATCAAGCCCCCCTGATAAAAACGTGCAAACCGGCACGTCAGATACGAGCTGGCGTGTCACTGCATCCTGAAATAAGTACCGAATGTGAGCCGCGGTTTCATCGAAGCTGTCTGTATGCTTTTCGCTCTTTACATTCCAATAACGCCATATGGACAAACCGTCCTTTGAGAAAGTGAACGCATGAGCGGGACGCACCTCGTGAATTCCTTTAAACACCCCGCAGCCCGGAGTTCTGGACGGCCCGAGTCCGAATACTTCCGCAAGTCCGCCGCTGTCTGTGCGGGCTTTCACATCAGGATGAGCAAGGATGGCTTTCAATTCCGACCCAAACAGAAAGGAAGAGCCGTGTTCTTTATAAAAAAACGGTTTGACGCCGAGCCGGTCTCTTGCCCCGAACAGCCGCTCGCGCTTTTCATCCCAGATGGCAAAAGCGAAAATACCGTTCAAGCGGTTCACGCACTCCTCCCGCCACTCAATATAGCTGTGCAGCAGCACTTCTGTATCAGAGGTCCTCTCAAAACGGTGGCCCCTCGCCTGAAGCTCCTTCCGCAGTTCCTCCGTGTTATACAGCTCGCCATTATAAATGATCGTGTACGTCTCCTCTTGATGCGTGCAGGCCATCGGCTGGCGGCCGCCTTCAATGTCAACGACCGAAAGTCTTTTATGTCCGAATAAAACATGGGGCTCTCCCCAGACGTTTGAATCATCAGGCCCTCGTTTTGAAAGAGTGTCTATCATATTGTTCATAATATGTTTCTCTTGGACGAGCTGCTTTTGAAAATCGACCCAACCCGCAATTCCACACATGTGATATCAGCTCCAATCCCGTTTCTGTCGGTATCAAATTCGTTTCTATCAGCACTTTACCCAGTTTATGCAAAGAAACGCAGATAGTTGATTTGTCCCACTAAGAGTTGTATGAGACAAGCCCGATTTGGAAAGAACGGAAGAGAAGAAACAAACAAAGGAGACCGGCACGGTTATGAAACGAAAACAGCTTTTCTCAGAAAAAAACAAATGGGGGCGCGGCACCCTGATGATAGAGGACGGCATCTGCCTCGTCGAAAACGATGAAGGCGATATCCTGCTTGCAGACAGTCTAGGAAACGCAGACGTATTGATGAAACGCAGCGGCAGATGGCAGCCGGCACGGATTTGCGGCGGTGCGGCCGAAATCGGCGCAGACACCATCCCCCTGCTCGGCGGGGAAGAAATCCGTTATGAAAAGCCGGTCAAACGGCCGCTGTTAACCTTGCTCGATTCGCTGGACGATGAAACGTTTCTGCTGTTTCTCAGCCATCTTCACGGGTTCGGCCTGTCTGTATATGATTGCGTATTTTCCTACAATCAGGCGCTGTTTTCCGGTGAAGGCGTTTCGTTTTATCACTTCTCGGCGGATGACGCACAATGCGCCCTGCAGCATCACCGCGGCAGCTCGGGTAAACACGACAGATTTGAATGGACGGCATCTGACGGGCGGCGCTCCATTATGTATTCAGCGGCAAAACAAGACGGCACCGCATAACAAACAGAACGGCACTTTTAAATAGGTGCCGCCTGATGTATTTAGCTTTGTTTTTCACGCTGATTGACGCCCGGCGTTTGCTTTTACCCTTTACAGCCGTAGCTTTTGCGGTAACGAGAGTGATTGACGCTGGCACAGTTGCGCAAAATGTATGCGCAACTAAAAAAACCCGGATGCATCCGGGTTTTTCAAGCGACTGATTAAAATACGTGAAAGCCGATCGGCAAGTGAAGGCCGAGCAGCACCGTCAGGACGAGCACGATAATAAAACCGATCCACAGTCCGCCGGTTGATTTGCCTTTTTTCTTACGGATGACGAGCATTTCCATCAGTCCGATGGTAATGATGCCGAGCAGCATTTTTCCGGCGTATTCTCCGTTCCAATTCGCAAAACGGACAAAAAGCTCAGCTCCGGTCAGAATAATAATAATGTAGAATAAGCGCAGAATCATATGCGTAATTTTTGCGCCCTTCGCTTTTCCGGCACCGTACAGCCCGTAGCTGACAAATACCAGGATAAGCGCAACGACCCATGAAGTAATATGCCAATGTGTCATTATGTTCAATTCCCCCTATCAGATCAATCTGCCTCACTTATGGTACCACAACAAGCCGCCCGGAGCATTATCAATCGTGCGAAAGACACACAATTATCCGATTTGGTTCGACAGCGTGCCGATCGGTTCAATTGTAATGTCAATGCGGTCCCCCGGCTTTAAAAATTTCGGCGGCTTAAACCCTTTTCCGACACCGGACGGCGTCCCCGTCGCTATAATGTCACCGGCTTCAAGCGTCATCCCTTTTGACAGCGTCTCGATTAATTCAGCTATCGGAAAAATCATGTCGCCCGTTGATCCTGATTGGCGCAGTTCTCCGTTCACCCGCGTTTCAACTTTCAGGCTTTGCGGATCACTGACGGCCGACTTATGTACAATGACCGGGCCCATCGGGCATGTCGTATCCAGGCTTTTGCCGATAAAAAACTGTTTATGTTTTTTCTGCAGATCGCGCGCTGTTATATCATTTACAATTGTATAGCCGAATATATGATCAAGCGCATGTTCTTTGGAGATGTGCGATCCGCTTTTTGATATGATTACCGCAAGCTCCCCTTCATAATCAAGCTGCTCCGTTACGTCCAAGTGGCTGTTCACTGTTTCTCCGTGTCCTGTAACGGCAGCGGGGGCTTTCGTAAAAACCATGGGATGCTCCGGTATATCAACCTCACTCCCCATTTCAACGGCATGATCACGATAATTTTTCCCGATGCAGATCACGTTCTTTGAAGGTCTCGGAATAGGCGCGCAAAGCTTTACGTCAGACAGCGCATACATAAATGAACCCGACTCGTCATTCGGTTTTTTCGCCCATTCCGCAAGCTGTCCGGCATGCGCGACAAACTTATCTCCTTTTTGAATGCACTCGATCAGCGAACCCGGAATCGTCTCAAGTTCAAACAATTTTTTTTCAGCCTTTTGCAGATCTAAGATTTTGTCATCATCAATGATCAGACCGACAAATTTTCGGCTGTTCAGTTCCCCTGTCGCAAATTTCATGTTAATCCCCCATCATTTTTAAATCTGGCATTCCTTTATGTATTCTTCCTCCGGGCGGGAAATTCCTCTTTTAAACAGGCTGAAAATAAGTGTAAAAGAGTATCAAAAATTGTCACTTTTTTAGTCATATTGACGAAATAAAACCTTCTTGGACAAAATGGGTTATACTATTATCATCCTATGTTTTCCAAAATAATCGAGAATTGGAGATCACACGATGAACAAAATTGAAGAAAAAAGATTAACTTTATTCGAGACAGCGCAAAAATTCGGAATCAATGCGACGGAGACCATCAGGTGCAGCCAGGAGCTGGACAGCCTTTTAAACGGGTGCCGGGGCGGGCTCATCCAACAAACGAAAGACAGCGGGCTGAACCCGTCCGTACAGATTGAGCACGGCCGCACCGCAGGAA
Source organism: Bacillus sp. IS1 (assembly GCF_032461585.1). Lineage (NCBI taxonomy): Bacteria > Bacillati > Bacillota > Bacilli > Caryophanales > Bacillaceae > Bacillus > Bacillus sp. IS1. Next base: position 187,758 of record NZ_JAWCWR010000003.1, read on the forward strand.
AAAAAGAGGCTTTCTCATAAACGTGATGTGTATATAAATCTGTATCATTTATGTATAAGGCCCGGCATGCGTATAGCGCCGGTGTTTTTACGTCTAAAGTTTTTTCCGCTCACAAAAATGTGCATTTGTCATAAGCTATTTTAGGCAGGCAGCCCAGATAAGCTCCTGGAGTGCAGTCATGAAAATCTTCACGAAAAGGATGTGCTCGTATGCCCGCAATTGTCGGAGCGTTTAAAATTAATGCCGTCGGTACGAGCGGAGTCGTTCATATAGGCGACTGCATCACCATTTCTCCAAAAGCAGAGGTTAAGACATTTGCCGGAGCGGGCAGCTTCAATACCGGAGACAATCTCACACTGACGAATTACAGGAATTCAACGAATGTGTACGATAATGATGTAATCGACCAGCCGATGGCAGGAAACGCATAAAGGAGGCGCCGTATGAATTTTTACGTCAATCAGTCGATCCATATCAATTACATGCGTGTAGAATCTGTCAGCAATTCCTCCATACTGCAAATCGGAAGCGCCGGTTCAATTAAATCTCTTTCCAATCTGTACAATACAGGGAGTTATGTTGAGCCGGCGCCGCCTGTCACCGCGGGGCAGCAGACTGTAACAACAGGGGGAGGTCCCGGCACCTCATCATTTGTACCGCTCCAGCCGCCAAGCCGGTAGTTTTAATGAAGGAAACGAGACGCGAGGTGAATGTCATGTATGATCAATCCGTTTCATCCTATCTGCAGAATTTAAATTCTTTCGTCCAGCAGCAGGCGCAGCAGATTCAGGAGCTCGAACGGCAGCTGAAAGAATTCCAAAATGAAATTTCAACGCTGAAGCAGCAGCCTTCTACAAGAATCGATCGGCTCGAGTATAAATTTGATCAGCTGAAAATTGAACGGCTGGAAGGAACGCTGAATATCGGATTGAATCCGACTGATCCGAATGCCGTGCAAAACTTCGAAGTCGGCCAGACATCTCCGCAGGTCGGAATGATGCAGCAGGAACAGGCGGGCCAGCAAATGCAGCAAATCCGTCAAAACGTCGATATGTACCTGAATGAAGAAATCCCCGCGCTTTTAGAGAAGCTCGAAACTCAGTATGAGAGCAGGCTGGACGAAGCGAACAAATATCATATTATTGAAGATATCAGAAAGCAGATGGACAGCCGGATTCAGTATTATCTGTCCCATGTCCCGAAAGAAGAAAATACGGCGCCCGCGCAATATGCCGAGCAGATTGCCGAACATGTGAAGCGTGATATTGTCAGGGCCGTCGAGCACTTTATTAAGCACATACCTGGTGAAATGAAAGGTGATGATCCGTCATGATTTTTACAGTGATTAACCGGAATATTGAAGTCGGCGACATCCGGTCTACCGGTGTGTCCAGTTCTTCCTTATTATTAATCGGCGACACCGATTCCGTCTATCTGTCTTCTATCTTTGACACGCCTCCGGAATCTCTTATTATCGGGCCTTATGTGCCGCTGGCGCCGGAATAATGTTAAAGCGCATTTCACGCCTCCGGAACGCCAAAATCAATTCAGTCGGGATTGCGAGTGTCTTTCAAGCAGGCGATACGAATGAAATCAATATGCGGGTCAAAGTATTGGCCGATCAGCGTAGTCTTGCTGTATACAGAGATGATGAAGGCTCATTTAACAAAAAAGAATACCAGATCTTTCGGCAGCCGGCCGTCATGCCGTTACCGGAAACGGGAGTCCAAAGCGCATTCTGCCATGAAAACCCTTCAATTCGGGTAAGGAATGTGAAAGTTCAAGGGGTATCGTCAGCGTCCGTGGTTCAAATCGGATCGACGTCGATCGTTCTGGGAGATTCGCGGCTGAAACATATTAGGCAGATCTTCACATCAAGCTCACAATCACAGCAGCCCTGACATATAATGACGGTGAGACTTCTATAAAGGGTGTCGTTTATGCCAGCAATTACCGGACCTATAGCTATCAATTCCATATCGGGCGGAGTCGTAAACTTTGGTGATTCCTTTTACCTTTCTCCAAAAAGCTCTTCTAAATCTGCGCTCGGTTCGGGAGCAGGCAATACCGGAGATTTCCTGTTATTAAACAACGTTGTCAATGCGACAAACTATATAGACCCCGATGTCAGCGATCAAAATGTGGTCGGAAACGCCTAAAAAGCAGCCGCTCTTTCAGAAGAGGGCTGCTTTTGGTTCAGCGTTATGTTCGTTCATTTGCTTTTTTTGTTTTTACAAGCTTTTTTGGCGGCTGTTTTCTGATCCATTTTACAAACCGCGCGAGTTTCGGGTCACGCCGCAGCTCTTCTATTCCCGCGAGCCTTGCCGCAAGCTCCTGATTCGTATAGAGCGCGTGAACCTGTTTATGACAAGGGATGCAGAGCATTGCGGTCGGAAGGAATGTCCCGCCTTCTTCCTTAGGCGTTAAGTGGTGCTCCGTCAGCCGCACATGATGGCGGCCGCATAATTCACATGTGCCCTCGGCAGAATCGGCCATAATTCCTTCTCCTTTCTACATGATCTCCAATGTGACCCGGGTGCCTTTCCCACCCGGTTCGGACGGATGAACGATTAATTTTTTCGGCAGACGCGCTCTCAGCTCCTGCACATGGCTGATCACTCCGACGGATAAGTTGTCCGATTGCAGCTTTTCGAGCGCTGTGACAACGGTGTCTAAGAGCCCTTGGTCAAGAGTCCCGAATCCTTCATCTAAGAAAAAGAATTGCAGCGGGTATTGCCCCCGCAGCTGAATCTGGGCGGACAAGGCAAGTGCAAGCGACAGCGATGTCAGAAACGTCTCCCCGCCGGAAAGGCTTGATACGGGCCGTTTGACGCCTCCGTTCGCATCATCACGCATGACGAAACCGCCTTCTGAATCGACTAATATGGCATACCGCTGCCTTGTCAGCGCTCCGAGACGGGCAGAGGCGTCCCGAGCCACGCTTTCCAGCTGTTCTTCCGCTAAAAATTCGACGAATGTATTGCCTTTACATACAGACTGGAGCTTATCAAGCCTGTCAATCTGTGTCTGCCAGCTTTTCAGTTCGGCTTCAATCTCTTTAAAGCGCTTATGCTGTTTTTGCATAACCGCGTAGGCTTTTGCCTGTGCTCCTTTTTCCTCCATGGCGGCGCCTGACTCAGCCTCTGCCTGCTTCAGCAGAGAAACGGATGCTGTCCATTCTTCCTCCGATATCCGGCGGTCGGCTAATTTATCAGTAACACGGCTGATATTTGCCGATAGCTGTTTTGAGGTGTCCAGGAACTCATCTATTTCTTTTTTCATTTCCTCTGCACGCCCTTGCGGAAGCAGACTTTTTTTGACTTGGTCCGGCTCGGTAAACCCGGTGTCTTTTGACCTCACGCGCCAGTCGTTTTGCGCTTTCTCAAGGGAAGTCTCAGCATCCCTGAGTGACATGAGACTCCCGGATTCCCGGCCTTTTGCGTCATTCAGTGATTGCTGCGCCTGCTTCAGCGCGTCGAATAAGGACTGTTCTTTCGATTTTAACAGCTGTAATTCCTGCCGCACCGCTTCAAGCTTTGCGGAAATTGATGTTTCTTCAGCTGCTGTTCCGAGCTCTTGTTCATATCCGTCAATCACCTGCTGCAGGCGCTCAGACGCATAGTGAAGCTCGAGCCGTTCCCGTTCAAGCCGATGCTTCATCTCCTGCAGGCGTTCTTTCTCCTCTTCATGTTCCTTGAGGAATGCGATGCTTGTTTCAATGCGCTTCTCACATTCTTCTGCCTGCCTGTCCTTCTCATCTATCGAAGCCTGCCAGGCGTCAATCCGGTTTGGCGGAATATCACCGCAGACTTCGTTGTACTGATTCAATCGGCTTTCTGACAGCGATTCAAGCTCTTCTAATGAATGTCTGAGACGGTCGGCTTCTTTTTCCTCGTAGCGGATTCGTTCGGCCAGCTGCTCAGCTTGTTTCACCGTCTGCTGATGCGCGCTGATCAGTCTTGTGACCTTCTCTTTTACCGACAGCATATCCTGTTTCATTTGTTTCCACTCCAAGCGGACGGCGCTGAACGCTTCATCAAGCGGGCGTCCGCTGATGGAGGAAGCGGCTTCCAGCTCCGGAACCCGGGCGCTTTGCAGAAACGGACATTCTTCGGTAAAACGCCCCGACTGTTCTTCTAATGCAACCTTGGCTGTCAGCACTTCCTGAGAAAGAGCCGCCGCCTCAGAAAGCAGCGCTTCAACCTGCTGCAACTGTTCCTGTACAGCCGTATCAGGCGAGAATGTTTCATGAGCGGAACGCGGGCGGTCATGCTGCGTCGAGCCGCATACAGGACAAGGCTTTCCTTCGATTAGTTTTTCCGATAATTCTTTTGTTAATGCAGCCGTTCTCGCTTCCTCTGAGCGCCTGCGGAGATCGGCTTGCGTTTTGTCAGCCCGTTCGGCTGCAGCTTTTAGTGAACGCTCCGTTTCACAGACCATATGGTAAACGGTTTGAAGCGTTTGATAAGCGTGCGTAATGTCTTCCTCTTCGATTTTCGCTTTCGCTGTGAGCGACTCGCTTTCTCCGTTCAGCTTCTCCATGTTTTTCAGCTGCGTTGTCAGATTGGCCCGTTCTTTCGTGATTTGTTCCTGTGTCTGCTGAAAGCCCGCCGCCAGCTGTGCTGCGGTCTGGCATTTTTTCCGTTCATTGGCGGTCACTTGAACTGCTTTCAGCTCTTCTTTCAGCTCATTCTGCCTGTTTTTACCGCGGGTCAGGCGGTCTTTCACTCCGGCCAGCTGTTTCGAGGCGGCTTCGTATTCTTCCTCTTTTTTGCTGTGTTCCGCATTTGTTTTTTCCGCTTCTTTTTTCGCTTCAAGCAGTTTTTGTTCTATGGCTGAAAGTCTTTGATACAGCTCATCTTCCTTGACAAGCTTCGGCTCCTGTTCGGCCTTATGGGCCCGCCATGCTTCATAGGCTTCATTTTGCCGGGTAAATGAAACGGTTTCCGCCTCTGATTTCCGTTTGGCCAGTTCGTGCTCCTGTTCGGCGCGCTGCTTCCGGCGGACGGCTTCTGTGTAACGGTCTGCGTACGGCTCAAGGGCGAGAGCTGTTTCCGCCTCTTTAAGACGCTCAGTCAAATCCGTGATGTACGGGCGTCTTTCCTCAAGCTTTTTCTCCCGGCGCTCATATTCATCTCTTTCTGTCTGCAAGTTCCAAATTTCCTGGTGATTCTCAAAACGCTCTTTTGCCCGGACCCGTTTCTTCTCAGCTGCTTCAAGCCGTGCGTTCGCTTCGTGAAACTGCTGTTCAGCCTGCTTCAGCGCATCTTCTCCTGCGTCTCCGAGGCCGGATTGTTCGGCCAGCATTTCATTTTTTTTCGCTGCCGCTTCCTGCGCCCGCCTCCGCAATTTTTTGACAAGCCTGTCCCCGTACTGTTCCAGATTAAACAGGCGCTGGAGCATATGTCTTCTTTCCGCGCCTTTAAGCGACAGAAACTCGGCAAACTTTCCTTGCGGCAGCACGACGGCTCTTGTAAAGTCGTCAATGGTCAGGCCAAGAAGCTCCTCTACCTTTTTGTTCACTTCATTCGCTTTATCGGCCAGCACCGTTTGTTCGTCTTTGATTTCAATCAGGCGGCAGAGGGCGGTTTTTACTTTCGTTTCATCCGTTCTCTTAAAAACGCGCTCGACCTTGTAGGAAACCCGGTGGCCGGATTGAAGCGCGAATGTAAATGAGACGGCGAGCTGATCTTCGGCATGATTCAGGATGCCGTGCGTATTATTTGCGGCGCGCTCCACTTTTCCGTATAAAGCGAGTGTCATGGCATCAAGGATCGACGATTTACCGCTTCCGGTCGGCCCGAAAATCCCGAACACCCCGGCTCCTGACAGTCCGGCAAAATCAATGGTCTGTTCCTCCCTGAAGCTGTGGAGCCCTTTTATCGTTAACAGAATCGGCTTCATGTCGCATCCTCCTCATCATCTGCTGACGCAAGCTCTAAAAACAGCTTGACCATCTCCTCATCCGGCACGCCGCCGCCCGTTTGTTTTTCATAAAACTTCTTAAATCGATCCTCAATTGATGTGTGTTTCACTTCAATCCGGTCATTGCCGGTCTCTTTTTCTTCAAAAACCGGCCTGATATGGATAAAGCCGGGATGCGCCTTTCTCAGCCGATGAATTTCCTCGAGAGAAAGCTGATCCGTCAAATGGATATCAAGGTCGATCCAGGCATTCCGGTCACGCCCTTCATCGAGCCAGCCGTGAACCTCGCTCAGCCCCTGCGCTTTCCATTTGACGAGCGGTTTACCGGAAGACAGGAAAACCTCTTCCCACTTCGCTTCTCCGCCGGGCTTCGCTTCTACCACCGTCACCGATTTGGCATAACCGGCTTCTGAAAAGCTGTATGCGAGCGGAGAGCCTGAATAACGGGCAGCCGTCTTGGCGCGCTTGATCGTTTGCGGACGGTGGAGATGGCCGAGAGCCACGTAAGCCGCATCAGCCGGCAGGCTGTCAGCGGCAACTGTGTAAGCGCCCCCGACTTCAATCGGACGCTCTGAATCGGTCTGATTTCCCCCCGCGACATAAATGTGGCTCGCCGCAATTTTCACGGCATCGTGCCGGCACAGTCCGCACATGTGAGCAAACGCCTCTCTGATTTTCACATCGTAATGATCGCGAAGAAGCTTTTCCTCAAACGTATCAGAAAGCACTTCGTTTAATCTCGCCTCTGACGGATATGCCAGCGCGGCTACGGCTAACAGCTCGTCCGCCGACGGCACCTCAATATGCACGGGTTCTGTCCGCGGATAGCCGATTAAATGAATGCCGCGCTCATTTGTTAACGGAGAAGCCGCCGCCAGCCTGTCGGGATTGTCATGATTTCCGGCAATGACGACAACCGGGCGCTTTCCGCCGTCAGAAAGCGCGGAAAGACTTTCGTAATACAATTGTTCAGCGAGCGCAGGCGGGTTGACCGTATCAAATACATCCCCCGCCATAATGACCGCATCAATGTTTTCTTCCTTGACAATGGTATTCAGCTCTTCCAATACCTCGGCCTGCTCGCTCAGCCGGCTTCTGCCTTCCAGCGTTTTGCCGAGGTGCCAGTCAGCTGTATGTAAAATGCGCATACCGCATTCACCTCACTTTTTGATAGAAAAAAAGATCCGCTCCAAAAAGGAGCTTCGGATCTTGTTACAGTGTAAGAACGTGACCTCCATCGAAGAAATAGAGCGCACACCCTTTCACTTTCGTTTTTGTAATTTGTTCAACCGCTTTTGTATACAATTCGATTTGTGTTTCATACCTTTTTTGCAGAATCGGAGCCGCGCCTTCAAATCCGTTCCGGAATTTCCCCTCTATCCGATCTGTTTTATAGTCCAGCAAATAGAGGCCGTCCGCCGTTTCGTAGAGGCAGTCAATAATCCCCTGCACGAGCAGCGGTTCACCGGCCGTTTCGGCATCCTTGTACACCTCGCCGGCCGGAAGCGCCATACTGAACGGCACTTCCCGGTCAATCCGCAGCGCCCCGAGAAGGTCTTTACCGATTTCAGTTCCGAAAAACTGAACAATTTCTTCTATATCAATAGCTTCCTGCTGTTCTTCTGTCAGCAGCTCTTTTTCGTAAAGCATCCGGACCGTCCGCTCCGCTTCTTCGGCAGTCGGCACGTGCGTCAGCGGTATGTGCTGCATCACCGTATGCATCGCCGTTCCTTTTTCGGCGGCTGTCAGCCCTTTTTTCATCATAAAACCGGGACGCCTGTATAAAAGCGTGTCTCCTGACGGTTTGATGAGAGAGCGGCCGCTGTATTCATCCTCGTATTCTTGCTTTCTCTTCAGCTCAGAAACTGACTGCTTCGTTCTGATAGCCGTCAGCTCTCGGTACGGATATTCCCATTCAAGCAGACGGCGCGCCTGATCATCAAATGAAAACGAACCAGGAATCGGCTCGCCCTGCTGAATCGCTTTGAGACGTTTGCTCTTTTCTTCAGCACGTTCTTTTGGATTCTCTTCCAGCAATTCACTTTGCTGCAGCATCCGGATGTGAAAACGCGACGGGTCGCGCGCGATATCCTCAGACGATGAAAGTCCCGGCGTCCTGTGCGCCTCCATGTCACGGTGGCGGATGAGCGCCGGCCCGATAAAGTCCAAATAAGATGACGCCTGATAGCGGTCGAATTCAGAAAGAAGCCAATCAGCCCGGTCTGCTTGCGCCTGCCATTTGGCCAGTTGTTTTTCCCGGTTTTTGCAGGAGCCGACGAGAAACAGCTTTTCCTTCGCTCTGGTCAGCGCCACATACAATACGCGCAATTCTTCGGATAAGAGCTCTCTGCGCATCTTTTTCTTCATCGCCACAAGCGGAAGAGTCGGATAGCTGATTCTGAGTTCCGGATGAATGTACTTCGTGCCGAAACCGAGCTCTTTATCAAGCAGGTATGATTTGTTGAGATCCATCATATTAAAACTTCTGCCGAGTCCGGCGGTGAAAACGACGGGGAATTCAAGTCCTTTGCTGCTGTGGATCGTCATCAGCCGAACGACATCCTCCTGCTCGCTGAGCGCCCGGGCCGTCCCCAGATCATCGCCGCGCTCCTGCATCCGTTCAATGAACCGCAAAAAGCGGAATAACCCGCGGAACGCCGTCGCTTCGTACGAGCGCGCCCGGTCATACAAGACGCGCAGATTGGCCTGGCGCTGCTTTCCGCCGGGCATGCCGCCTGCATAGTCAAAATATCCGGTATCGCGGTATACTTCCCAAATCAGCTCAGACACCGAATGATTCGTCGAAAATGACCGCCACTTTTGCAGACTGTCATAAAAAGTTCTCAGTTTTTGATACAGGTCATCATGCCTGTCACCGTTCGCTATATATGCTTTAAGCGCTTCATAAAACGGCGCTTTTTTCTTTTCAAGGCGTATCAGCGCAAGTTCATTTTCGTCACATCCGACGATGGGCGAGCGCAGCACGGAAGCAAGCGGAATATCCTGATACGGATTATCAATCACCTTCAAGACTGAAAGCGCCGCAGCCACCTCCACGGCTTCAAAGTAACCCGACGTCAAATTGGCGTACACCGGAATGCCCTGGTTTTTCAGCTCTTCCATTAATTGCGGCGCCCACGGCATGGAGCGCAGCAAAATCACGATATCCCGGTACTGGATATTCCGGTGTGTTTTTGTTTTGCCGTCATATACCTTAAACGGAGATGAGACAAGCTTTCGGATCTCCCCGGCTATCGCTTTCGCTTCCCAGTGCACGGTTTCAAAGTCTTCGGCATCCTCGGCGCTGTCTGCGTCATCAGCGCTGTCAATCAGCAGCAGTTCCGTTTTTGCCGCGTCATTCGGCGGATACGATGCGCCGAGCTTCAATGCCGCCTGTTCATCGTAGTCCACTTCGCCGATTTTTCCGCCCATCAGCTGCTTAAACAAGAAATTCGTACTGTCCAAAATATCGGAGCGGCTGCGGAAATTTTGGTTCAGATCAATTTTCTGCCCCGCGCCTTCCCCGCTTTCTGTAAACCTTTTATATTTCCCGAGAAACAGCAGCGGCTCAGCAAGTCTGAAACGGTAGATCGATTGTTTGACGTCGCCTACCATAAACAGATTTCCCGCCTCTTCATTCCCGCTTTTAACAAGCTGCAGGATAGACTCCTGCACAAGATTGGTATCTTGATATTCATCAACCAGAACTTCATGAAACTGGTCTTGATAATAAACGGCCGCTTCGCTCGGCACCCGCCGGCCTTCTTCATCAACCGCAGTTAAAATCGCCAGGCAGTAATGTTCCAAATCTGAGAAATCAATAATTGATTTTTCTTGTTTCGCCGCTTCAAATCGTTTTCCGTACGATATCACGAGCTGAACGACCGTTTCGATGACAGGCTTCATATCTGTTAAACTCTTTAAGTGATCTTGCGGACTTCTTGTAAAGTAATCTGTCTTTACCTTTTCGATCAGTTTCTTCGCGCCGTTTCGCAAATCGGTCGCTTCGTCCAAAAGCGCTTTGTCAAATTCATCACCCTTTACCGCCTTCGCCCGCTTAAATGAGACTGCGGGAACCCGTTCATACAGCGCATCGAAGTCATGCCGGCAGCTGATCAGCTCTTCTATCTGCTGAAGGTCATCCAGAAAATTATCAGCACGCGGCGCCGGCCCGCCGGGCGCTTTTGTCAGTTCAAGCGCCTTCTCAAGCTTTTGTTTTGCCCCGAAGAGCGCCATTTCAACATCTTCTCTCACATACTGGTAAAACGGAAGCTCTTCCATTTTGCTTTCTTCCGTCACGTCATACAAGCGGACAAAGCTTTGCAGCCACGCTTCCGGGTCAGGATGCGACCGGGAATACTCGTACACCCGTTTGACAAGGTCTTGAAGATCCAGATCATGCCTGTCTGTCGTATATCTGTCCGCAAGCTCAAAAAACGCCTGATTCCCTTTTGCGTATTCATCTTCAAACAGCTCATCAAGCACTTCGTCTCCGAGCAATTCGCCTTCCGTCTGGTCAGCCATCCGAAAACCGGGGTCAAGATCAATCATATAATAATATTTTTTAAGCACTTGCAGACAGAAAGAGTGAAGCGTCGAAATGCTCGCCCGATTTAATAGAGAGAGCTGCCGTCTGATATGCAGAGATCCCGGATTTTTGGCGAGCTCTTTTTCTAATGCTTCCGCGATCCGATGCTTCATCTCCGCTGCTGAGGCGTTTGTAAAGGTCACCACAAGGAGCCTGTCAACATCAACCGGATCTTCCTCCGCGGTTATCTTTCTGATCATCCGTTCCACGAGCACGGCCGTTTTACCTGATCCGGCTGCGGCAGCGACCAGAATATCGCGGCCGGAAGAAACGATGGCGCTCCATTGGTCATCCGTCCATATGCTGTCTTTCGGTTTAGGAATTTGCATCATCATCCGCCTCCTTTTTCAGCCAATCCAGTATAGTGCCGTCTTTTTCCGCTTTCAGGCTGCGGTATTCATTTTCCTTAAGCGACTCATCAAACTGGCACACCGATTGAAACGCACAATACGTACAAGGCGTCTTATCTTTCAGCTTATACGGGGTAATGGACACAAGCCCGTCCGTTATCGCTTCGCCCGCCTGTTCAAATGTCCGCCGCACATGGTCTGTCAGCAGATGAAAATCCTGTTCACTGACCGCGGCTGAGTCGGATCTTAAAGAACCGTCCTTTTTCAAACCGGCATTGACGATATTTGAACGCCCTTCCTCCAACGTCGTGTCCATCAGGCTGATCGCCTCCCGGTCACCGAGGAGAAGGCCTTTCATTTTAAATTTCTTGAAAATTTCCTGCTCGATTTCATCAAGCCCCATCGGCAGACTGGCCTGAATCATCGGATCATGAATATGGAAATACAAAACGCCTGCCGGTGTCGCTTTCATGCCGAGCCAATCCGCGGAATGTGTAATCGATAAGTCAAGATATGTGAGCATTTGCAGAGCGAGCCCGTAATACACCTCAGCCAGATCAAGCCCTCTGTCGCTTGATTTATAATCAACGATTCTCAGCAGCAGGCCTTTTGAGCTTTCCGCTTTATCCACGCGGTCGATCCGTCCGACGAGTTCCATCGTACAGCCGTTTTTCAGCGTGAAAGTGAGCGGAGGCAGCGGCCCGCTTCCGCCGAAACCGAGTTCAAGACCGACCGGGACGAAACCGCTCGCCTTCGCATGCTCGCTTAATATGCCTGAAACACGAGTGACGATCTTCTGCAGTTTTTCCTTCACATAAAAGTGTCTGTTTGAGCTGAGCAGAATCTCTTTTTGCAGCTTTGGCGCAAGCCGTTCCACCGCTTCATAGGAGAAATTCCGGCACTGATCTTTCGTCAGATCGCGCCATTCCAGCTTCTGATCACGAAGCCGGTCTGAAATCAGCTTCAGGCTGGAGTGAAACAGCTGGCCGATATCCGGCGCTTCCAGCTTGAAAAACTGCCGCTCTTTTAATTGAAGCCCGTGAGATGCAAAATGAGAGAACTGGCAGGCATTAAACGCCTCCATCCGAGAGACGCTTCCTTTAATATGCTCGCCGTAAAGCTGGCGCGAAACAGGCCGTTCAAGACGCTTCGCCTCATTGCGGAAAAACAGGCTTGAAAACAGCTTTTTCGCACGCCGGTGATCAGACTCTTTCATCAGCACATTGTATGCGCTCCACCATACGTCACTGATCTCGTACTCTCTTGTCCACAGCCTGAGCTGACTTGCCGTATATGTCTGAGCCACCTGTTTATTGACGAGATACTGAAGCTGCTCTTCTTCGCTTACCTGCTCGGGGTCAGCCGCTGACAGCTTTTCCTGATGATCGGGAAACAGCTCGCCAAGCCTGTTTACAACGATTGACGGCAGGAGCGTTTTTCCTTCCGCATCGGCAATCGGGTATGACACATAAAGACGGTCAGACGGACTCGACAGCGCCATATAGATGAGAAAATGCTCATCAAGCAGCCGCTCACGCCCCGCGGAAGACAGCTCCACTCCGACCGCTTTCAGCCACTCCCGGTCATCATCAGACAGCACGCCGTTTTCATCCGGGCGCGCCGGAAGAACGCCGTCATTGGCCCCGATGACGAATGTGCAGGACGTGCCGTACATTCTTGAGAGATCCATATTCCCTACAAATACTTGGTCAAGCGCAGGAGGAATTAAAGAAAAATGAAGCGATTCCGTTCCCGTTTCAAGCATTTGCTGGAACAGCGCCAAAGATATTTCATCTTCACCCATCATGCCGGCAAACTCCTCGAGAAGCTGGATAACGGCATCCCACGCCTGGCCGTGCTGCTGCGCTTCGATCATGTTTCCGGCCTCTTCGGCCCGCTGCCTTTTTCGGTCCAGCTTCAGGGGAACATCGGTATCTTCCAAAAAGAGATAAAGAGCCTCCGCCATGCTTTGAACCGTTTTCGCCTTTTTCATCCGGTTTTGAAGCCGGACAAGGGGCGCGGCCATCCACTCTTTCGTCTCATTCAGCATTTGCTCCATCTCTATTTCCTGATCTGTCTGCGCGAAATCCTCATCGAGCGATACGAAGCGCCTGTATACAAACCGCTCGCCGCTCGTCCAGCGCTCCCCTTTAATGCCGTAGGCGATACAGTAGTTTTCAAGCTGATCAACCTGCTCTCTTATTTTCTGCTCCGGCTGATCAAGCGGGAATAACAGTTCGGTTTTCGCACAGCGGAACACCGCTTCATATCTCCAGTTCCCCTTCACGACATCCAGGCTTGAACGGATGAATTCAATAAGCGGGTGATGCTGCATAGAAGCTTTTCCGTCAATAAAATAAGGAAGCCCGTAATCGGCAAACACTTCCTTCAGCAAATCTTTATAATCTTCCGGCTGACGGATGAGAATCGCCATATCTTTGTACCGGTATCCTCCGTCCCGGACAAGTGATTGAATTTCCCGGGCAATACCTTCAAGCTCAGCTCTTCTGTTTTGCGCCTGCATGACGGTAAAAGCTTCCTGTCCGCCGGTATACGCCGCGGCGGGACGCACATCGTACTGCGACTCTATACAGGCAAGCTCCGGCACATGCCGATGCCGCTTCGTGCCATGCAGTTCCTTGCAGGAAATATCGGCATTCAATTCCTTTGCCGTCTGATAAAGCTTATAGTATGTGCTTCCCGTCATTCTGAACAGATCGAGCTCATCCGGTGCCTGTTCCGCCGAAGGACTGTCCGCCGTCAGCGAGAATGTGACATGTTCAGCATGCATGATCAGCTGCTCCAGCACCCTTAATTCCTGCGGCGTAAATTGATAGAATCCGTCGACGTAAACACGGGCGCCTTTTACAACGTCCGCCAAAGGAATCTGCTGAGCGAGCAGCGTCAAATAATCCTCTGAATGCAAATAGTGTCCGGCGAGGCTTTTTTCCATCTGCTGATATAAAACGCCTAAATCATGAAGTTTTTCAGACAGCATCCGCTCTCCGCGATATTCTGACGCCGTTCCGCTTTCCGCCATGCGGCGGACGTCTTCAGGCTCAATACAGTACCGCTTAAACTCTGTCAGCATCCGTTCCACCTGCTCAGTGAACCCGGTTTTGTCACTCGCTTTTTGATACACTTTAAACTCGTGCTTATGTTCTTCAATCAGTTTCCTTAAAAGCATCTGCACACCCGTCGTCGTCACAAACGGGCGGTTCATGCCCCCGGTATGCTGAAGCACGCGCCACGCCAAACGCGAAAAACTGAACACTTGAGCGCGTATCATGCCGCCGATATCCGGCGTTTTAGCAAGCTCATATTCCATTAAAAACGTCATTTGATCCGGGACTAGAAAAATGATCGGTTTCCCGAACGGCTCCCGGCGCAGTTCATCTTGAATGCTGTCGATAATCAGCCTCGTTTTCCCACTCCCCGATCTGCCTACTAAAAACTCAACACCCAAATTAGAAGACCCCTCTCTTTTTATCTTTCTACATTTTATCGAAAGTTGACGAAAATGACCAATCTCATCTGCTGGTAAAAACGGGATGACTGTTTTAAAAAATATCGTTTTTGACCAAAATAAAGAAAAAAGGACTAATGATGATGTCAGAATATCCCGAAGTGATTGTACGGACGGCTCTGTCGTTCAGCATTCTGTTTATCGGCGCCCGGATACTCGGTAAACAAACCATTTCACAGATGACGCTTTTTGATTTCATTGCGGCCATCTCGCTCGGCGCCATCACGGCAAATCTGTCGTTTAATACAAAGCTGCCGATTCATTATAATGTCATTGCCTACATTATTTTCGTGGCAATCATTTACCTTGTCGCATATCTTTCTATGAAAAACAGGGCCCTTAGGGGTTTCTTTGCAGGCAAACCGACCATTATCATTCAAAACGGTAAAATACTTGAGCATAATATGAAAACGATGCGTTATACCATCGACTACTTGAACCAGCAGCTGCGTGTAAATGACGTATTTGACATTTCTCAGGTTCAGACTGCCATCATTGAAACAAACGGCAGCATGTCAGTGGAGGTCAAACCGGAATTTGCGCCCATTACAAGACAGGATCTCGGCATCTTTGCCGGACATGAAAAGAACTTTGCCGTTGAGCTGATTATGGACGGCCGGCTGGTGATGAAGAATCTGGAAGAAAACCACGTATCGGAAAAATGGCTGAGAGAAGAATTGGACAAGAGAAACCTCAAACCGGAAGACGTCGTATACGCTGTGCGCGGAAGCAACGGCCGGCTTTTTGTCGACACATACGACGACCATATTACATCGCCGCTAGATCAAGAATAAAAATGACATCCGCACATGTCACGGGCTGCCGCCGTATAATACCCTATAAACATCCGGGGGTGAGTCCAATGCACGAGAATTTTTTTCATTATACAGCCATCTGCAGTGACGATTCTGTGCTTATCAAGGATCTGGTAAAATCCATAAACGGTGAATACAGCGCTGTGATTTGCTACTCAATATTAGCCGAAAAAGCGCCGACCGCAGAAATCAGAAGACGAATCGAACATATCAGAGAAGAAGAAGTGCGCCACCTGCACGCTTTCTCTTCACTGTATACGTCAATTACCGGAAAACAGTTGACGCCGAAACAGACGGAGCATTGTCCGCACACATACAGAGAAGGACTGAGGGCGGCGTTTTATGACGAGCAGAAAACGAATGATTTTTATTTGCAGGCATCCGATAGAGCGGTGCATCCGGAAGCGAAGCGGTTATTTGCCCGCACGGCATTTGACGAGCAGCGTCATGCCGTCTGGTTTTTATACGATATGGCCCACTCTCCTTTCCACCATACAGGGGGTGCGGTATCAAACGCGCCGAACACAAGCTACACCGAGGTAAATACCGGAAAATAACGGTTCAGGCAGATCACGCTCCCCCGCCGGGAGTCTTCAGACCGCAGACAAACCCCGTTCTTTCAACATGAGAGAATGGGGTTTACTTTTCGAGCCGTTTTTATACTCCCTCTAAACAATGGATAACTTCTTCATTGTATAATCAGCAAAAACCCTTTATAATAAAATAAACCAACTGGTCGGTTTTAAACGAACCGAGCCCCGCTTTGCCGGGACAACGATATGAATGAGGCGGAAAGGATCTGTGTGAAGTGACAAATACAAAAGGCGGTGCCGGAAAGAGCGAAAAGACGAAGAACAGGCTCGTATCCGCTTCGCGTGACTTATTTGCAAAAAAAGGATATTCAGAAACATCGATTCGGGATATTTTAGAGGCGGCCGAAATCAGTAAAGGCAATCTATATCACCATTTTAAAGGAAAAGAGTTTCTGTTTCTTCATATCATGGAAGAGGATCACCGCGTGATGATCGAGACGTGGAGGGAAATGGAAGCTGATCTGAAAGATGCTGCCGAAAAGCTGACGGGCTTTGCGGAGCTGCTCAGCCGGATGAGCATCAATTACCCGCTTATGAGAGCAAGTGAAGAGTTTTATGCGAGTGCGTTTACGTCAGAGGAGGTCGTAAAGCGGCTCAACAAAATTGATATTGAATATGACGATGTGATGAGGGAGATCTTAGAAGAGGGAAATCAAGACGGCAGCTGGTCCATTCATCATGTCGAATCAAAAGTGAAAATCCTGCTATCCGTCTTCTACGGTTTAGATGTGTTATATAAAAACGATACCATTCAGCAAAGAATCGAATTGCAAAAAGAAGCCATCTCCGCGTTTATTCACGGGTCGATCAGCGCTGATAAACAGAATGACAGCTGACAAAGGAGAAACAACATGCAAAAACCGATCAGAGAACAAAAGGCTGTACTCATCATCTTATTAAGCAACATATTTATTGCTTTTTTAGGCATCGGATTGATCATTCCCGTTATGCCGCTGTTTATGAATGTGATGCACTTGACGGGCAGCACAATGGGATACCTTGTCGCTGCCTTCGCCGTCGCGCAATTAATTGCATCCCCCATTGCGGGGAGATGGGTTGACCGCTTCGGCAGAAAAATCATGATTCTCGCCGGACTGTTTTTGTTCGCATTATCCGAACTGACCTTCGGATTGGGCACACATGTCTCCATTTTATATTTCGCAAGGGTGCTGGGGGGCATCAGTGCCGCTTTTATCATGCCCGCTGTTACAGCGTATGTCGCAGATATTACGACGGTGCAGGAAAGATCGAAGGCGATGGGCTATGTATCTGCCGCCATCAGCACAGGGTTTATCATCGGGCCCGGCATAGGAGGATTTATTGCCGATCACGGCGTTCGAATGCCGTTTTTCTTTGCGGCGGGAATTGCATTTATCGCAGTGATTTCCTCTGTCTTTATGCTGAAAGAGCCGTTAACTAAAGAAGAACGCGCAAAGCAGATGGAAAGCGTCAAAGAATCAACCTTCTTAAAAGATTTGAAAAAGTCGATTCATCCAAGCTACTTGATCGCCTTTATCATCGTCTTTGTTTTGGCATTCGGACTGTCGGCGTACGAAACGGTATTCAGCTTATTTACAAACCATAAATTCGGCTTCACGCCAAAGGATATCGCCATTATTATTACGTTCAGCTCCATTGTGGCGGTCCTCATTCAAGTGCTCGCATTCGGCAGACTTGTCAACTTCCTCGGGGAGAAAAAAGTCATTCAGCTTTGTCTGATCATCGGCGCTGTGCTGGCTTTCGTTTCTACGGTGATGTCAGGATTTTTGCCCGTGCTCGCTGTCACCTGCATCATTTTCCTTGCGTTTGATTTACTGCGCCCGGCACTGACTACTTATTTATCGAAAATCGCAGGAAATCAGCAGGGGTTTGTTGCCGGTATGAACTCAACATACACGAGTTTGGGCACCATTTTCGGCCCGGCTCTGGGCGGTATTTTATTTGATATGAATATTCACTTCCCGTTTCTGTTCGCAGGTGTGGTTTTATTTCTCGGTCTGGGATTGACCTTTGTGTGGAAAGGAAAAGCGGGCGAGGTTTCGGAGTAGGGTGCACTCACCCATCTCCGGAGCTTTTTTTATGTTTGTGATAAGAAAAATGAATGGATTATGAGAAATAATTCATTATTTATTTATCTCAAAATCTATACTATAGTAATAGTAAGGTTAACGAGCTTAACAATTTAATATGAATGTTTCAGGAAGAAGGGTTTTCATTGAAGAAAGACAAACATCTCCTTACGGATATCTGGTTTATTCTCATCAGTGCGGCAGGGGGGTTTCTTCTTTCGCTTACAGGGATGTCGATCGCCTGGATGCTCGGAACGCTGGCAGCCGGCTGCATCCTCTCCATGACGAGGCCCCGCTGGCTGTTCATGGCGCCTGACAGAAGAGGGATTCACCGCAGATGGCTTGCGGCGGGACAAATGATCCTCGGCATCGAACTCGGCCAGAAACTGAACCTGTCCGTTCTGTCGGTTTTACGGGAGCATTGGCTTCCGGTAGGGTTCATGCTGATTTTCTCTATCGTGATGGCGCTTGTTTCCGGATATGTGCTCTTTCGGTTCAGCCGGACGGACATGATGACAAGCTTTGTAGGCACGGCGCCGGGCGGTTTATCCGCCATGCCCGGTATCGCCCAGGAAGTCGGCGCAAACACCGCGATTGTAAGCCTTATTCAGCTGACGCGCGTCCTTTTGGTCGTCATGACAATACCGTTTCTCGTCATTTTCTTATTTACCAAACAAAACGGTACGGCTCAGACATCAGCCGGAGCCGTTTCGGCAGGAGCTTCATACCCGGGCCTTATTCCCGTCTTGTTAACGGCCGGATTTATTTTGGCTGCCTGGCTTGCAAGCAAAGGCGCAAAACGGCTGAAATTTCCCGCCCCTTGGCTGCTCGGCAGCATGATCGGCGTTGCTGCTGCGGAAATCGGCGTGTCCGCCTTGGCGGGCAAAGACATGCTGGCCTGGTGGCCGCCGGAAGCGAACCAGCTGTCACAAATTTTTCTCGGTGCCACAATCGGATCAAAAATGTACAAAAGCATGTTCACCGGCGTGACGAGAGTGCTGACCGTCGGATTTATTTCTTCCGTCGGATTAATCGCCGCCATGATTCTGAGCGCGGTTGCGGTTTCTAAATTAACGGGCATCTCCATGATTACATCTGTTCTCGCCTTTTCTCCCGGCGGGATCGCCGAGATGGCGGCGACTTCGATCACCCTGCACGAAGACTCGACTTTCGTCGTCGCGGTTCAGGTCATCCGGATCGTTCTCGTCATCGCCATGCTTCCGCCCTTCTATCGGCTGCTGCACCACCTTTCTCAGCTGAAACGGGCACACGGCGAAAGAGGCCGGGCAGAAAGAGGAACATGATCCGAATAAAAAAACACGCATCCATATGCGTGTTTTTTATTTGAACAGCTCTCCGCCGCCATTTACAGACCGCCAGTTTGCTGAAAGATCACGGAACAGCCGTTCAGCAAATAACAGTTCTTCATCTGTATAGCGGTCTAAAAACGCCAAGAGCCGCTTTTTTATCAATTCATGATATTCATGATGAAGGGAATGCAGCTCTTTCCCGGCAGGAGTCAGCCGGAAATAGACTTCTTTTTTATTGTCGCTCAGCCGGGTTCTGCGCAGAAAGCCGGCTTCCAAAAACTTCGCGCAGCTTCTCGACACGGTCGGCTTTGTCGTCTTCATTTTTTCCGCTATTGACGTGACATTGATCGGTTCATGATCTCCGATACACGACAAAATGTGAATTTCCGTCAAGGTCAGCTGTAATTTTTTTCCGTTTTCTTCACGGAGTTCGTCCATCCGTCCGGCCAACGACGCCCTGATGTCCTCCTGACACCTCTCCTGCTCGTGAAAAATATCTGTCAGCCCTTCAAGAATCATGTGTTTTGCATGGTCTGGCTGTCTTCTGTCCAACTGCTGAATCACCCTTCCGTATTGATTGTTTCTTTTACTATAACGTTTTGTTACACAAGAAACAATCACACAGGCGCATAAAAGGGTATCAGATGAATCCCCATCTCTCCAAACCGGCCAGAACGGCTTCTTCCGCTTCACGTCCCGAGCCGCCGGCTGCCCATGCCGCGTGGCCGTCCGGCCGGATTAAAACGGTGTGGACGTCATCCCAATCGGCACGTGTTTCAGCAAGATCCGCCCTTACAGCTGCCACGCTGTCCGTATCAATACCGGCGGGAATGCTCCCTCTTAATGACAGAAGCACAAAGGCGCCCTTATGAAGAAAATCATACAGCCGGGCCGGCCGCCCGTCATGAAGGGTCAATTCGATATCCGGCAGGCGTTTTCCGTTCAGGGTATGCGGCGGCAGCTCCGCATCCGGTTCATAATGCAGATCAAGCGCGGATACTTTTCCCGCCAATAAACGGTTGGACTCCTGAAAATCCAGCAAAGCGGTCATCGTTTCTCTTAATGCCATACCCGACTCGGTAAAATCCATGAGCTTTATCTGGGTTTTTATATTGTGCAACACTTCTTTTCCTGTGCTGTGCCTTTCCTGATGATAGCTGTCCAGAAGATGAGGCGCCGCTTTTCCCTTCATTTGCGCCGCCAGCTTCCAGCCGAGGTTGAAGGCATCCTGAAGCCCCGTATTCAGGCCTTGGCCGCCTGCGGGAAAATGAATGTGCGCCGCATCCCCGGCCACAAAAATCCGGCCGGATCGGTACTGCTCAGCCTGACGCTCGGCATTGCCGAACCGCGACATCCATACCGGATCACTCAATCCGAAATCAGTGCCGCATATCCGCCGCAGGTCTTCTTTCAGCTCATTTTCAGTGACCGGCTCTTCCTTCCGCTTTTGCGGAGCGTGCGGAGAAACGATGAGGACGCGGAAAAGTCCGTCCGTAAGAGGGACAATCACAACCGATCCCTCCAGGCGGCACGTTGACAAAAAGGAAGATTCGGGCGGATGTTTCAAAGCGGCATCACAAAGGGTTCCTGTTAAGTCGGCATCAGTGCCCGAAAAAGCGATGCCCGCCTGTTTCCTGACAATGCTCCCCGCTCCGTCTGTACCCGCTGCATAAAAGCTGTGAAGAGTGCGGATACCGCTTTCGTCCCGGAACACCGTCTCCACTCCGTCATCCGTCTGGGTGACAGCCACCGCTTCCGCCCCGCGGATGATGTCTGTGCCGAGACTTGATGCATACTCCTCCAAAATCCGCTCCGTTTCTGCCTGAGGCAGCATTAACGAATAATTCTGCTTCGTATCCAGCCGAGAAAAATCCAGCCGTGTATCCAGCATGGAAAAATGGCCGG
Source organism: Bacillus sp. IS1 (assembly GCF_032461585.1). Taxonomy (NCBI): domain Bacteria; kingdom Bacillati; phylum Bacillota; class Bacilli; order Caryophanales; family Bacillaceae; genus Bacillus; species Bacillus sp. IS1. The sequence continues at coordinate 208,839 of NZ_JAWCWR010000003.1, forward strand.
AAGACACCTTCGTCCCTTTTTCCAAAAAGCGTTCCAATATGCCCCTCATGGCAAAAAGTTCAAGTGTGCGCGGATGCATGATAAGCGCTTTGGAATATGGCACCGTCTTCTTCAATCGTTCAATGACAGTCGTTTTCACTCCGGCCAGCGCCAGTTCTGATGCAAGCATAAGCCCGACCGGACCTCCCCCGATAATGGCAGTCTGTGTTTTCATCTCATCAGTCCTCTTTCATATTTTTTGTTACACACGTAACAATATCACCAAAAATAAAACGCCTCTTTTTTGTTTCGTGCGTAACAATTTTCATTATAGTCTTTCCTCTGCTTTTTGACAATCATTTCCGAAAAAAAGACGCCGTTCACTTGGCGTCTGATTCACTGATGACTCCGACAATGTCTTTATCCTTAATCGGACCGAAATGACGGCTGTCGAGGCTGTATATGCGGTTGTCGCCAATAACAAAGTATTGTCCCTTCGGTATGCTTTTGCGCCCGGTCGTTTCCTTCAGCGTATAATCACCGGTCACATGGCTCCCGGCGGACAATGATGACTTTAACGGTTTTAAAAACGGTTCCGCCACCCGTTTTCCATTCACATACAGCTGATCCTCCCTGTATGCGATTGACTCGCCGGGGAGCCCGATGACTCGTTTGATCAGCACTTTGCGGTGCGGGCCTTTAAACAGGACAATATCGAAACGGCGGATCGTTTTGTAACGATGGGAAAACTTGTTGACCATCAGCTCATTTCCTTGTTTAAAGGTCGGATTCATGCTGATTCCTTCGACTTTATAATCAATAAAAATGGCATTCTTTAATTGTATGGCCAAAACAACGATAAGCACGCCGGCTATAAACCAAAATCGTTTTTTCAAGATTCCTGTCTCCCTCCGTCTTTCTCATGCTGACTGATTCTCGTCTGTAAACGCCGTTCGATATGCTTTCCGGCATACCACAGCACCGCGATCACCGTTATGGCGCCCGCCATCCTGAAAGGCTGTGTCATGAGTGCGTGAAGATCATACCCGATAAAACTGATCATAAAGATCATGACCATTTTCCCCATAGCGGCTGCTGATATAAACTGCAGCGCCCCCACCCGTGACAGACCGGCAACGATATGAACCGCAGCGGACGGCGTAAAGGGGAAGCAAAGTAAAATAAACAGCGGACCGAAACCGTGCCGCTCAACCCAGAGCATCATCCGCCTTATGGTCTGATGCCTGCGGATGAAACCGAAAGCTCTTTTCTGTCCGAAACGGCGGACGGCATAAAACATCAGCATCGATCCTGCCGCAGATCCAAGCCACGACAGAAAAAAACCTTCCCACAAACCAAATGCATTCGTATTCGCCACCACAAATACAACAAGCGGCAAAAACGGAAGAAACGCTTCAATAAAAGGCAGTGCAGCCGCAGCCGCCGGGCCGAAAGCTCTATAGCTTTGGAACCATTCCGTCAGCTGTTCCTCAGTCAAATATGATAAAAATTGCTCCAACGTTTATACTCCTTAACGAGTTTGTCTATCCTTATTCTACACATTATCTCCAAAAAACGAAAATGTTTACGAGATTTTCCGACTTGAAATATCGTGTAAGCGAGTATAAAATAAGAACAAATGTTCTCTTTTTTAAGAAAGAAGGAGTATTTATGCCTGACATCCGGAGCGGCACCCGCGATCTCATCGAAAAAGGGCTGTTTCTGCCCATGGCGGCTGCCATCCTGAACCGGGACCTCGAAGCGCTTGATTCGTGCCCGTTCAAATTAAAACAACCCTATAAACAGCTTATCGGCTGCTCTTTAAAATTAGCACAAAAGGATTTGAGTGATGTTCGAAAAGAGTTAAGAAAGCGTAAAATTAAACTATACGAAGCGGAAAGAGATGAAGCATTTACGCTTTATATATGCACCATTAACGGCTATGAAGAAAAACACCGTTATTTCAACCCGAGAATACGGGAACAGGTAACCGCCTTATTGGAATATTACCTGTCTCTTGCGACCATTTAAAAAGCAGCCGGGACTGCTTTTCCTTTTCAGTCGATAAATTTCAGACTATTCACACTATACATTCGACATGATTTTCTTTATAATCGGGACACGCTGTTTCCAATGAAAAGGAGGAATGTTATGAAACTGATTCATGTTCTCGCCGCCCTGCCCTTTTTCGGAATTCTCGCCGGCATTCCATTTGCCAACCGGGTGACGCCTTATGTTTTCGGAATGCCTTTCATTCTCGCGTATGTCGTCATCTGGGCGGTGCTGACTTCCGTTCTGATGGCCGCCGTTTACAAATTGGACAAAGAAAACAAGGCGGGTGAGGCGGAATGAACGCAGCATTTCCCGTAATGGCCGCCGTGCTCCTGTTTTGTGTATATCTCGGAATCCGGGCCCGAAAAGGAAAAAATATGGACCTTGAACAATGGACAGTGGGCGGACGCGGCTTCGGCACGATGTTTGTCTTTTTATTAATGGCGGGAGAAATATACACGACCTTTACATTCCTCGGCGGAAGCGGATGGGCTTACGGAAAAGGAGGCCCCGCCTTTTATATTATCGCGTACGGCTGCCTTGCCTACATTTTGTCATATTGGCTTCTGCCAGCCGTGTGGACTTACGCCAAACAACACAAACTGATGTCGCAATCAGATTTTTTTATTTCAAAATACAACAGCCCGCTCCTCGGCATTCTCGTATCGCTCGTCGGCATCGCATCCCTCATCCCCTATCTCGTCCTGCAGCTGAAAGGGCTCGGATTAATTGTTTCAGCAACGTCATACGGACAGATTCCGCCCTCAGCCGCTGTCTGGATCGGCGCTGTCTCCATCACGATTTATGTGATGATATCAGGAATCCACGGTTCGGCGTGGATATCCGTCGTCAAAGATATCATGATTTTAGGCATCGTCCTGTATTTAGGCATTTATTTGCCCATTCATTACTATGGCGGGTTTACGGAGATGTTCAAACAAATTGACGCCGCAAAACCCGGTTTTCTCACGCTGCCGGAAACCGGACAGAGCGTTTCCTGGTTCAGCTCAACGGTTTTGCTGACCGCTCTCGGCTTTTATATGTGGCCCCATACATTTGCCGCTTCCTATTCGGCGGAGCATCCGCGGGTGTTTCGGAAAAACGCAATCATCATGCCTCTTTATCAGCTCGTCCTGCTGTTTGTCATCTTTACCGGATTTGCGGCGATTCTGCAGGTGCCCGGTTTAAAAGGGGCGGACACGGATCTCGCCTTATTAAAGCTGTCTGTGAAAACCTTTGATCCCTGGTTTGTCGGACTGATCGGATCGGCGGGCATTCTGACGGCGCTTGTACCCGGTTCAATGATATTAATGGCCTCAAGCACGCTGTTCGCCAAAAATGTGTACAAAGCCATTCTGCCCGGCACGACTGACGAAAAAGTCTCACGGCTCGCAAAATACGCCGTACCCGTCATCGCGCTGATATCCGTATATTTTACGCTGAAAGGCGGAAATACCATCGTCACCTTGCTTTTAATGGGCTACAGCCTTGTCACCCAGCTTTTCCCCGCACTCTTATTCAGCCTGCCGAAGCGGCGTTTCATCACAAGCCACGGCGCTTTTGCCGGCATAACGGCCGGGGTCGGAACGGTAGCCTTCATTACGCTGACCGAATCAACCATCGGAACCCTCTTTCCGTTTCTTCCGCAGATCGTTAAGGATATGAATACAGGCATCATCGCGCTGGTTCTGAACATTTCCGTCATGTTTGCAGTCAGCGCCGCAGTCAGAAAAAAACAAATCAGCGCAGCCGAAAAGGCGGCTTAAATGGTAAGATAGCGGTAAGATACACGAAAGGGGAAAAACGCATGATCATGACAACGACCGAAACCGTCGCCGGAAAACAGATTACGGAAGTGAAAGGCCTGGTGACAAGCAGTATCGTCCAGTCCAGACACATCGGCAAAGACTTGCTTGCAGGCTTAAAATCTGTCGTCGGCGGCGAATTGAAAAGCTATACTGAAATGCTGGAAGACTCCAAAAAAGCGGTGAAAGAGCGGCTGATCAGAGAGGCGGAGCAGCTCGGAGCGAACGCCATCGTCGGCCTGCGGTTCGAACTGACCGCAGGACAGAACACATCCGAATTAATCGGATACGGAACCGCCGTCACCGCCGAATCCATTTAAAAAAACAAGCCTCTTTAAAGAGGCTTGTTTTTTTATTTCTCACATGCGATATAGTCTTTATCTCGGTCAAGTCTTTTATTTGCATTGTAAAGCGCTTTTGATACATACGGCTTGTACTTTGTTCTGCCGCCCTTGTTTTTCACTTTTGACGATTTGGCCACGCCGCCCTTATACACCTTATTCAGCGCCTTGCAGTTTTGATACGTTTTTACCTTTGTTTTCGCTTCTGCCGTCTGCCCCGCTCCGTATGAACAGCCGAACACCAGACCGAAAGACAAAAGCACAGCTGCCGTCTTTTTCATTTCTATCCTATCCCCTTTCCTGAATCATGCTGTATTGCTGAACATATCATAGTTCAAATAATCTCCATTTACAAGATAAATAGGAAAATAGTTTTAATTTACGTCCGCCCGTATATCTTTTATGGAATTTTTCCCAAAACCTTTTATAATATGAATTGATAGCGCTATCTGACTATGATGATAGGAGGAGAAATGATGATGAAAAAAGGGCTTCTTGCGGGTGTGCTCACTACAGCCGTTCTATTCGGCGCATGTACGGCGGATATTCCGGGGGTGATCAGTCCCAAAACGGCGGAAGCGGCGTCCCAGCTCAGCAAAGGAATCGGCGGAAGGGCCTACCTGAACAGCACGGGCTCAGTTCTCGTCACGAAAATTCAGCTTCCAAGCTCGATTCAGGTGTCAAATGGGACAGCCTATATTTACTCAGGATTTACCGGAGGCACAGAGGCTGATATCGGGCTTCAGTACAGTGACACCTATCATGTATGGAAACCGATCATGAAAGTCGGTTCAAAGGGGCAAGGCCAGGTCCGGTATCTGGAAGGAGAAAGCCAATTCACCTATACGAAAGGCTTCCGGCCCGGCAGCACCGTACAGCTGACCATTTACAAAAATCTGAACGGCAATACCCGCGCCACATATTGGGGCACGAATAATGACGGATACACCGGCCGCATCATCTCAGAACTCGCCCAAACAAATGTAGGCTCTGTCTCAAAATGGAAAGCGCTCGCCACCGTCGCGGTCACATCAGAGGATCAGCGCCCTTACATCAAATCAAACTTCTCAACAGCCTTTACGAACATCACGATCGACAATAAAGCAGTCACCCCTGTGATTGATACACAGGATTTTGCCAAATTGACAGTGTCAGGCAGCAGCGTCAGCATGTCTGTCGTCAAATAAAGAATGTTGAACGCACGATTTCTGCCATCGTGCGTTTCGTGAGGGTCTGCCGGATACGCAAATCCTTTATTTTTCGGATTACGTTTAATAAACAAACTCTGTTACATTCAAAATGTCGATTTCTATATAACAATTAGAGGAACCTCATTTGTTGAGGTTCCCCGTTATTCTCCAACTCACGCACCGGTTAACTTCACATACTGTCAGCCGGCTCAGGGCTGTCCAATTTTAGTTAGAATATAGCTTTAACAGGTCTTGTGCTGGAAAACGATCTGCATCGTTCGCCTCTACAAAATATGCCAACTGCCATTTTTGTGTTTTGATAGCTTGTTTGCTAGTGGGATTTTCCCATTTAGGGTAAACTCTAATTGCCATTTTTCCTTTTGCAGCGGCTGTTTTAAGGATATTTTGCTTTACAAGAACTTCTTTTGGAAAAACAAATTGTCCAAAATGATTATTACCGGCAAAAGTATTGATTACCAATAAATCAGCAGCTTTTTCATATGAAAAGGCTTGGTTTTTACCATCTCCATCTTTTTCCCAAAAAGCAACAAACTGTCCTATCTTGTTAGGCGTTATTTTTGCGACTCTGAATCGAACTGACTTTGAATGCAGTTGAAACATACCGGCCCCATACTCTGAGTTTTGAGCTTCTTCTTGAATATCATGTATCGTTAAGTGATTTGGTTCATAAAAAATTTTATTTACATATGTTAACGCCTTATAAAATTCATTCACTGCTTCGTACTCCTTATTTTTTATAGTACGTCATCCATTGCTTCTTGATTAAAATGGGCTGATCATGTGTTTCCAATAAAAAAACAGCCCTCGTCAGGGTTGTTTTTTAACATTTCTTTCATTATTTCCGCCAAAATGCTGAGCAGTCCGCCTTATCCTGAATATTGAATTGAATCATGCGTTCAAGCAGCTCATAATGCACCGGTTCAGTCGATTGAATTCTGAACAAACGGGAAGTAGCGCTGTAGCCGGCACGGGCAATGTCGTCGGCAAAATGCGCAATTCCAGCTTCTTCGGGGGAAACACTTACATGATGCTTTGCTGCCGCAAAGCCGATAATAAAGGTGCCGTGATCCGTAAACATCGGCGTGTTCCACTTGATCTGCGCTTCTAAGTTCGGAAATTGGCCAGCCGTCCACGACAGGATTTCCTCCATTCGCAGACGATGATCAGGGCTGTCGATACTTGATAAATAGTCTTTGAAAACGTCCATGTCTTCCTCCTTCAACATCACGTCCGCTAGCGCCAAAACCCCGGATTTTCAGCTTTTTCCTTGATGTTAAATTCGATGATCTTCTTAAGCAGATCATAGTGCACCGGATCAGTCCATCGAATTCTGAACAGGCGCGAAGAAGCGCTGTACCCGGCCTGGGCGATGTCATCGGCAAAATGCTCCATCGTCTCTTTTTCAGGTAAAATGCTCAAATGATTTTTTGCCGCGGCAAACATAATGATATAGGTGCCGTGATCGGTAAATGTCGGTTTGTTCCACTTGATCTGCGCTTCTAAGTTCGGAAATTGGCCAGCCGTCCACGACAAAATCTCCTCTGCCTTGAGACGGTGATCCGGGTTATCGATTCCTGATACATATTTTGCAAACACATCCATGCCCATCTCTCCTAAAATGAAAAATCATTACTCTTTACATCATCATAGCCAACAGACGGACACGATACAACTCTATACCGGCATGTAAATCGAAAAAAGCCCTCCCCAAAAGGAGAGGACCCGTCCCTTCGCATCATAGCTTTCTCTAATATCTCTCCCCCAGCTCCCGCAAAATAAAGTCGTAGATCATTCTTGTCCGCTCTTCCTTCGGATACAGCATGAATTCCTGCCGCTTCGGGATATGACTGCCCATCCTGTCCTGAAAAGTGGTTCTGAGATAGGCGGTTCTGTAAACCTGATTTTCAAAAGAATGATAGGATACTTCCAGTTCCATCGTTTTGCCGTTTGAGAACGTGACCGCTGTGTCATCAAATGCCGTCGGTTGAAAATCTTTAACGTGAACATGCGATATCCAGCCGCATTGAGGCCTTGCAGAAGAAAGTGTAGGGAATAAAAAGATGTGATTTGAAGGGTCCACCATAATCGGCGGCTTGTGAGAAATTTTAATCGCTTCATATGTTCCCGCTTTTCTCCCGGCATAGCTGGAACCAAAGTAGCGGCAGCTTCTGTCGATGATGTGAATCGGCTTCATGCTGACATACAGAATGCAGTCTTTTTCAATGACCTTCGACCCCATTTTACCGTCTATTTCCTCAGGCAAAACAGCGATGGTTGAACGATTTACTTCGTAGCTTTCTAAGGGTGCGTGTGTTTTCTGGCACATGATGTGCATCCTCCAATCCTTTTCTTGAAAATTTATACTAATAATCTATCATCTGTCATTGGAAAACGACAGGTTTTTTTCGAATATAGCTAAAAATCACCTTTTAAAGATGTAATTTAGTCTTAAATTACTATTTAAATATTATTTTTCTTTTTCGTTTCACCTCATTTATACAATGATCATTTACGTTTTTTCGTCAATTTGCAGGATATGTCGATATATTTCCAAGTATTAGTTGTCTAAAGATTATAAAAATTAATTGATTTTTCCGGCCGTTATCCATATACTATAAAAAAGGCATTGGGGGGATTCTTTATGAAAGAGAAAAAGTCGTACACTGAGCTCATGAAGTCCCGCAACACGCAAAAAGCAAACGAATTCGATGTGACAATGGCCGATATTTACATTCAAATGGTGCTTGATGAATCCTTGTATAAACGCCGGATCGCCATGCTGACAATGCAGATTAATAAGGCGCTTGATGATAAAAATAAAGAAGCGTTCCTCACGCTTTCAAAAGAATATGCCGCACTCAAACAGAGTGAATAAGCCAATCCATATGGATTGGCTTTTTTTACATTATCCGTTTACGATGGTGCCGCCGTTCACATGAATCGTCTGGCCCGTGACATATGAAGAATCATCGCTTGCTAAGTACAAATAGCTCGGCGCCACTTCAACAGGCTCTCCCGGGCGCTGCATCGGCACGTCTGAGCCGAAGACTTCCACTTCCTTCGCCGAGAAGCTCGCCGGGATCAGCGGCGTCCAGATCGGCCCCGGCGCCACTGCGTTTACTCTGATGCCCTGAGTGACAAGAGATTGGGAAAGAGATCTTGTAAACGTGACGATCGCCCCTTTTGTCGCTGAATAGTCAATCAATGTTTTGTGGCCTTTATAGGCGGTAATGGAGGCCGTATTAATGATTGAACTTCCTTTTTTCAGGTGAGGGAGCGCGGCTTTCGTTAAGTAAAACATTGAAAAAATATTCGTCTGAAACGTTCTGATGAGCTGGTGGCTCGTGATTTTCTCAATCCCCGGCTGCACGTGCTGCTCCCCCGCGTTGTTGACCAGGATGTCAATGGAAGGAAAGGCTTGGCCCGCCTGGCGGATGACATCGTTGCAGAAGGCTTCGTCTCCGACATCCCCTGCGATCAGCAGACACTTCGCCCCCTCTTTTTCTACATATTGCTTCGTCTCTTCGGCATCCTGATGCTCATCAAAGTAAACGATGACCACATTAGCGCCTTCCTTCGCGAATAAAACGGATACGGCGCGGCCGATCCCGCTGTCTCCGCCCGTGATGATCGCCGTTTTCCCTTCAAGTTTTTTCGCCGCTTTCGGTTTGTCAAAAACGGGGCGCGGGTCCATTACATATTCAAAGCCCGGCTGCCGGTTTTGATGCTGCGGCGGCAAGGTTTTCTTCTTCTGATTAGCCATTTTGATCACTCCTTTACATTAATTACTATATTATGAGTAATTTGAGCAACTTATACGAATTTCATGTATGAACAGAGTCTTATTGGAAAAATTAAGAATATACAACAGAGGAGGTAAATCTGAATTGACTACTTTTTCAAACGAGGAACCGGCTTCCTATTGGAAAGCAACAGCTGACATTCCTTCCTTTCCCGCCCTCACTGAAGATACGGAATGTGACGTTGCGGTTATCGGCGGAGGAATTACGGGCCTGACAACGGCATACGAACTGACGAAAAGAGGTTTCCGTGTCGCTGTCATTGAAGCAGACCGGATTTTAAACGGGACGACCGCGGGCACGACCGCAAAAATCACCGCCCAGCATGATTTCATCTATGCCGATCTTATTCAGCAAATCGGACAGACCAGCGCAAGGCTGTATTTCGAAGCCCATCTCCGCGCCATGGAAGACATGAAGCAGATCATCAAGGACCTTTCGATTGACTGCAGACTGATTGAACAAGACGCATATCTTTACACCAATACAGAATCAGGCGCCAAAAAAATCCGCAGTGAGCAGGAAGCTTATACCAAGCTCGGTATTGAACACGAACTTGTGAAAGAACTTCCCGTCCCCGTTGATTGCAGGCTCGGCCTCGCCATGAAGAATCAGGCGCAATTCCATCCGCTTTTATATGGCGCGGCGCTCGTCAAAGAGATCGTTAAAAACGGGGCGCGGATTTTTGAACAGACGGCTGCGATCGACATAAAAAAAGAACCGCAGCCGGAAGTGGTCACGAAAAACAGACACGGCATCAAGTGCCGCTATATTGTCTGCTCTTCCCACTTTCCTTTTTATGACGGAGGCGGGCTTTACGCCGCCAGAATGTATGCCAGCAGATCCTACGTACTCGCGGTAAAACCGAAACAAGCGTATCCGGACGGGATGTATCTCAGCATAGACAAGCCGTCCAGATCACTGCGATACACCGATTTGAACGGTGAAAAACTGGTTCTTGTCGGCGGCGAAAGCCACAAAACAGGCCAAGGAAAAGAAATGTCCGAGCATTACGAAGCACTGAAACAATTTGCGGAAGACACAATCGGAGTTGAAAGCATCCCATATCATTGGTCTGCACAAGACCTTGTCACCATTGACAAAATTCCGTTCATCGGTCCCATCTCGGGCGATGAAGAACATATTTTGGCGGCGACCGGTTTTAAAAAATGGGGTATGACAAGCTCAGCGCTCGCCGCGAAGCTTTTGGCTGATCATATTCAAAACAAAAAGAACCCGTTTTCCGGCCTGTTTATTCCGTCACGCTTCCACGCAGATCCGGGACTGAAAAAACTGATTTCCTATAATGCCGACGTGGCCAAACACCTTATCTCGGGCAAACTTGAGAGGCCGGACGCTTCACCTGAGACTCTTCGGCCCGGGGAGGGAAAAATCGTAACGGTAAACGGCAAACGGGCCGGCGCCTATAAAGATGAAAAAGGCTGTCTGCATCTTGTCGATACGACATGCACCCATTTGGGCTGTGAGGTCGAATGGAATGACGGCGAACGGACGTGGGACTGTCCTTGTCACGGGTCCCGGTTCACACCTGACGGCGGGGTTGCCGAAGGTCCCGCCATCAAGCCGCTGAAGCGCCTCAGCCAAGATTGACTAAACCATTCTGTACGAATGGTTTTATTTTTTTCCGCATTAAAATATTTTTATCAGATTCCTTCATTCAAGTTCCTTCCATACCGATAAAAAGAAAAAGAGAATATCTGGGGGAACTTATATTGTTATTTAAAAAAGACCGCAAAAAAGAAACAGCTTATTTTTCAGAAGCCGATGGAAAAAAACGCATCGCGCTTTCAAATCAATATGCAGATGTCCAAAAACAGCTGAAAATGGTCAGGCTCGGAAACGAAGAACTTCATGTGCTTGAAGAGCTGCAGCCGTTAATTAAAGAACATATCTCAACAATCGTCGATTCCTTTTACCGAAATCTGGATCACGAAAAGTCATTAATGACGATCATTAACGACCACAGCACGGTGGAGCGCCTGAAAAAAACATTACGGCGTCATATCCATGAAATGTTCGCCGGCACGATTGATGATGAATTCATCGAAAAAAGACAGCGCATCGCTTCCATCCACTTGCGGATCGGCCTTGAACCGAAATGGTATATGGGAGCGTTTCAGGATCTGCTTCTGTCGATGATGAACATATATGAAGCAGCAATTCCGGATTTGCATGAGCTTTTAAAAGCGATCAAAGCGACGACGAAAATATTGAATCTTGAACAGCAGCTCGTCCTTGAAGCATTCCAGAGCGAATATAACTGCCAGCGTGACGAACAAGAGGAAAAGAAAGCCCGTCTTCATCAAAAAATCCAGGAAACATCCGGATCACTCGCTGATTTGTTTTCAGAAACGAGCAGAGCCGTGCAGGAGCTGGTCGATAAATCCGAGGGCATTTCCGAGGCGTCAAAAGCCGGCACCGTCACTTCCGTACATGTCGAAGAAAAATCAATCGGCGGGAAAAAAGAGCTTGAAAGCCAGCAGAAGCAGATGAATAAAATCGACGCCAGCCTTCTGCAGATTGAAGAAGAAATGGACAAGCTGAATGACATCGCCCAGCAGATCGAAAAAATCTTCGGCATCGTGACGGGGATCGCCGAGCAAACGAATCTCCTGTCACTCAACGCTTCAATAGAATCCGCGAGAGCCGGGGAGCACGGCAAAGGGTTCGCCGTTGTGGCGACGGAGGTAAGAAAGCTTTCAGAGGATACGAAAAAAACCGTTTCCACCGTATCAGAGCTCGTGAACAATACCAATACACAAATCAACATCGTGTCCAAACATATTAAAGATGTAAACGGACTTGTAAGTGAAACGAAAGAAAAAATGACGCAGATCAACCGTCTGTTTGATGACATCGTCCAAAGCATGAAAACGAGCAAAGACCAGACAGGCAAAATCGACGTTGATTTGCAGGCCTTTCTCGGCGGCCTTCAAGAAGTCAGCCGCGCCGTTTCCCACGTTGCATCATCCGTTGATTCACTTGTTATCCTTACAGAAGAATAAAGATAAACCGACCGGCCTTTTTCATAAAGGGCCGGTCTTTTTAATGTTAACTTAAAATATAATAGAGTTGACATATATAAAGACTCGCTTTATTGTATAAACATATTTTGATAAGCTGGAGGAATACATAATGAAATTGACAGAAATGATGCATATTGCCGTGTTTACCGCCATTATGGGACTTTTGGGGCTGCTCCCGCCGCTTTTCTTATCCTTTACGCCGGTTCCGATTACGCTCCAGACGATCGGTGTGCTCTTATCGGGAAGCATCCTAAAACCGAAAGCGGCGTTTTTAAGCCAATTGCTTTTTTTGCTGATTGTGGCATGCGGAGCGCCTCTCCTTTCAGGCGGCAGAGGCGGGTTCGGGGTTTTTTTCGGGCCGAGCGCCGGATATCTCATCGCATATCCGCTGGCGGCATTACTTCTGAGCCTCAGCATCCAAGGCCTTCGCTCAGCTGCTGTCCCCCATTTGTTTATCAGACAGTTCTTGTTCGGCGTGCTGTTTTTGTATGTCATCGGCATTCCCGTTCAGGCTTTTATGATGCACATTGATATCTTGACTGCCGTAAAGCTCAGCCTCATCTATGTGCCCGGAGATCTGCTTAAAGCGGCCGCAGCCTCATTCGCAGCCGTAAGAATCAGAAAAACTCTTCAAGCAAGCCGGCTTTTGCCGACGAAAGGAAGCTGATTTTAGTCATCATGATTACATCAACATATTCAGATACAGCCGGACAAGCGCCGGAACAGATCGCAATTCAGACAGAAACAGAACAGATCAACTATCAAACTTGGAACAGGCTGGTAAACCAAACCGCAAACTGGCTTGGTAGCCTTTCAGATAAGCCCGAAAACATTGCAATATTACTGCCGAACGGCATCCCATTTTTACAACTTTTCGCAGGGGCGGCGCATGCCGGCTGCACGGCGGTTCCGTTAGATCCCCGCTCGGCAGCGGCGGAACTCGCGGATCAGCTGCACATCAGCAAAACCGACCTCGTCATCTGTGACCGCCGGCTGAGCGGCAGACTGGACGGCGTCAAAACGCCTGTCATCCTGTGGGATGAATGCAGGCCTTTGATCGAGGCGGAAAAAACGGAAGGCGCTTTTATCGAAAACACCGGCCTGCCCTTTTATACCGGATTCACCTCGGGATCGACCGGTAAGCCGAAAGCCTTCACCCGCTCTCACCGTTCGTGGCTGGAGAGCTTTTCTTGTACGAAACGTGAATTCGGCATTTCCCCTGATGACAAAGTGCTGGTACCGGGCACGCTTCGCTCGTCACATTTTTTATACGGCGCCGTCAGCACTTTGTTTATCGGCGGAACCGTCATCCTTCAAAGAAAATTCAATCCGGCCGGAATGAAAGACCGGCTCAGACAAGCTGACGTTCTATACACCGTGCCGACAATGACGGACGCCCTGCTCTCACTAGAGGCGTTTCCGGATACACCGCTCAAGGTGATTTCTTCCGGTGCAGACTGGCCCGCTTCGTCTAAACAAGCGCTGTCAGAGCGCTATCCCCATTTGCGGTTGTACGATTTTTACGGAACGTCTGAGCTGAGTTTCGTGGCGTTCTTATCGCCTGAAGACAGCGCCCGAAAGCCTGAAGCGGCGGGCCGCCCGTTTGAAAATGTTACAATCGAAATCCGCCGCCCCGGAGGAGAACGCTGCATGCCGGGCGAAACGGGGAAGATTTTTGTGAACAGCCCGATGAAATTTTCCGGATACATCAACGGCGCAAAACCTGATGATTCCGGCTGGATGACGGTTGATGACATGGGATATATAGATCGTGAAGGCTATCTTTATATCGAAGGACGTGAAAACGGGATGATCGTATCAGGCGGCCTGAATGTATTCCCTGAAGAGATAGAACGTGTGCTCAACCGCTGTCCGGGCGTCAGAAAAGCGGCAGTCATCGGCGTTCCTGATGATTATTGGGGCAGCATCGCCGTTGCGGTGATCGACGGACATGCAAATGTAAGGGAACTGAAGAAACAGTGCCGCGAGCAGCTGGCGGCATATAAAATCCCGAAAAAGTGGCTGTTTTCAGAAATACCGGAAACATCCAGCGGAAAGATCGCCCGTGCCGCCGTACAAAAGCAGGCAAAGGACATGATGGAATGGAAGCTGTAATTACGGATGCGAAACGGACGATTTTCGCCCGGGAAAACGGCCTGTTAAAAGACTGTCTCCCAGAAGATTTGGCAGCTCCGCTGATTCGCCATTTGAGCCGAAACATGCCCGAAGACATTGATGAAGTCCTGATCGGAAACGCGACGGGCCGCGGCGGGAATCTCGCCCGGCTGTCAGCCTTGGCCGCCGGACTTCCTTTGAGCGTGTCCGGTACGACCATCGACAGACAGTGCGGCTCGGGACTGGACGCCGTGAGGGTCGCGTGCCACTTTGTTAAAGCCGGCGCGGGGAGCATGTACATCGCGGGAGGAGCGGAGAGCAGCAGCCGTTCCCCTTTCTCTTCCCGGGCGCGCTTTTCTCCTGAACACATCGGCGATCCTGATATGGGCATAGCAGCCGAGTATACGGCACAGGCTTACGGCGTAACGAGAAAGATGCAGGACGAATATGCCCTTCTCAGCTATGAACGGAGCGTCAAAGCGAACGAAGACGGCTTATACCGCCGGGAAATTCTTCCCTGTCACGGATTCGCCGCTGACGAAAACATGCTGAAAAAGCGGAACATGGAGCCTCTCATCTCCCGTGCCAAACCCGTCTTTCAGTCCGGAGGCTCTGTCACCGCCGCCAACAGCTGCGGAATTTCTGACGGGGCGGCGGCAGTTTGTGTGATGGAAGAACAAAAAGCGCGGTCTTTCGGTTTAAAGCCGGGATTGCGTTTTATCGGAAGCGCGGTAAGCGGCGTCCATCCGCATTATCCGTCAGCAGCCCCGGTTTATGCCGTCAAAAAGCTTTTGAAGGAACGGAACCTGTCACCGGATGATATTGATATATACGAAATCAACGAGGCGTTTGCCGTCAAAATATGCGTTTTTTCACAGCAGCTTCAAGTGCCGTATTCTAAAATAAATGTCCGGGGCGGCGCTCTGGCCGTCGGGCATCCGTACGGGGCTTCCGGGGCGGCGCTTGTCACCCGGCTTTTTTATGAAGCAAAAAGACGCCCGGATGCCCGCTACGCAGCAGCAGCGATCGGCAGCGGAGGCGGAGTCGGACTGGCGCTTCTCTTTGAAGTGTTAACGTAACGGCAGTATAATAGATGATATCGATAAAAAATGATCGGAGTGGAGACTTTATGACTGCCGTTTGTTTAGTAAGACATGGAGAGACTGATTGGAATGCCCAAAAGAAGCTTCAAGGCAAATCGGATATTCCGTTAAATGCGACGGGAGAGCGTCAGGCGAAAGAAACAGGAGAGTACTTAAAGGGGTCCGAATGGGATGTCATCGTCTCAAGCCCGATGAAACGGGCCAGAAAAACAGCTGACATTATTAACGGGTTTTTGAATCTTCCCATTGTTGTCATGGAAGATTTCAGAGAACGGAGCTACGGTGATGCGGAAGGAATGTCCTTACCGGAACGGTCGAAGCGCTACCCGGATAAAAACTACCCGAATATGGAGAAAGCAGAAGAGCTGACAGACAGAATGCTTGCCGGTTTAGTGAAAGTTCAGGAGCGGTTTCCTGAGCAAAAAGTACTGATCGTCGCTCACGGCGCAGCCATTCACGCCCTCTTGTCCGCCATTTCTGACGGTGATACCGACATACAAAACGCTAAGCTTGTCAATGCGTGCCTGAGCAATATCGAACGAATTGAAAATAAGTGGCGCGTCAAAGATTACAATGTAAGCAGCCACCTATCAGAATCATAACAAAAAGGCCCGAATTCAGTTTTGGGCCTTTTTGGCGAGCATTTTTTTCTGAAGATCATGTAATATGGCGTCCGCACCGTCAATGCTCCGGCGCTCCGTCCATACCGCCCTGTCCGCGCGGTAAACGTGTCCGTTTTTTACGGCTGTCAGCTGTTTCCAGAGGTGATTTTTTTCGAGTTCTTTCTCACCGTCCAACAGTACGATGTAATCAGGATCGATATGCAAAAGCTGCCCGGGCGTCATTTTGATAGAGTCTGATTTCCCGCCGGAATCCGTCTGGACCGCATATGTAAACCCTGCGAGCGTCAAAAGCCGGGATGTGAAAAACCGGTCATCCTTTACGGAAATGCTGTCATTTGCAGCGTCAATTAATAAAATCGTGCCGCCTTCTGCATCCAGCTTTCTTTTGATGTCATTCAGCTTTTCTTCCTGAGCCGACAATTGTTTCTCTATGATGCCATCTTTACCGACCGCCTTTTCAATAGTAAGGGCAGCGTCAACCGCATCCTGATAATCCGCAGCTTCATTTTGTAAAGCGATTGTCGGAGCGATCTTTGTCAGCTCATGGTATATCCCCTTGTGAAGGCTTGAGTCTGCAATGATGAGATCGGGCTTTAACGAAGTGATCTTTTTCAAATCGGGATGTGACGGGAGCCCGACGGACGGACTGCCGTCGTTTCGCTCTGCCCGGTCATCCGCCACGGCCGCCGGCTTTATGCCGAGATCATGGAGGGTATCAATAAAGCCATCATTCAATACGGCGACGCGATGCGGGTGCGCAGCCACATGCGCCGTCCCTAGATCATGCCTGACGGCGGTTTCATGTTCCTGTTCTGAGCATCCCGTTATGAAGAGAACGGATAAGATCATCAGCATACTGAAAATTGGTTTCATCTGTTCCCCCTCTTTCATTTTTCCGCAATTATATCATTGACAATATAAGTATCAATGATATTCATTATCATTATTTTTATAAAATGGTTTCACTGCTTTTCTCCGTCAAGAAAGCCGAAGACTGATTCATGCCGGCCGCTTTATTTCATTCCGCTTTCGTTTCCATCAGACTTCTGCATTCAACAAAAGGTGACATTTATCCTGTTTTTGCCGCAGCTTCCAAAAATGGAATCAAACCGTTCGACCCAGCAAACAAGAGAGCGATCGCGGCTGTGTACAAATACTCATGTCCTTCCATCGGTTTTTTCCATTAAAATTTAAATATTTCGGGTTCCTATTAAACGAAAGAGAGATGATATACCTAAATAGAAATAAAACAAACTGAAAAAAATTGGGTCTACTAAAATATTATTCCATGCTATACAATTAATCCACAGAATAATCTGTCTATTGGTTGTTCTGCAAATGAAAAAAAGGAGAGGATAAAGAGTGAGAGGCAAAAAGGTATGGATCAGTTTGCTGTTTGCTTTAGCGTTAATCTTTACGATGGCGTTCGGCAGCACGTCTCCTGCCCAGGCGGCAGGGAAATCAAACGGGGAAAAGAAATACATTGTCGGATTTAAACAGACAATGAGCACGATGAGCGCCGCTAAGAAAAAAGATGTCATTTCTGAAAAAGGCGGGAAAGTGCAAAAGCAATTCAAATATGTAGACGCAGCTTCAGCTACATTAAATGAAAAAGCCGTAAAAGAGCTGAAAAAAGACCCTAGCGTCGCTTACGTTGAAGAAGATCACGTTGCACAGGCGTACGCGCAGTCCGTGCCTTACGGCGTATCACAGATTAAAGCCCCTGCTCTGCACTCTCAAGGCTTCACCGGATCAAATGTTAAAGTAGCGGTTATCGACAGCGGTATCGATTCTTCTCATCCTGATTTAAAGGTAGCAGGCGGAGCCAGCATGGTTCCTTCTGAAACAAATCCTTTCCAAGACAACAACTCTCACGGAACTCACGTTGCCGGTACAGTTGCGGCTCTTAATAACTCAGTCGGTGTATTAGGCGTTGCGCCAAGCGCATCTCTTTACGCTGTAAAAGTTCTCGGCGCTGACGGTTCCGGCCAGTACAGCTGGATCATTAACGGAATTGAGTGGGCGATCGCAAACAATATGGACGTTATTAACATGAGCCTCGG
Organism: Bacillus sp. IS1; assembly: GCF_032461585.1. Classification (NCBI taxonomy): domain Bacteria; kingdom Bacillati; phylum Bacillota; class Bacilli; order Caryophanales; family Bacillaceae; genus Bacillus; species Bacillus sp. IS1. Next base: position 226,978 of record NZ_JAWCWR010000003.1, read on the forward strand.
CGGACCTTCTGGTTCTGCAGCGTTAAAAGCGGCAGTTGACAAAGCCGTTGCTTCCGGCATCGTAGTCGTTGCGGCAGCCGGTAACGAAGGCACTTCCGGCAGCTCAAGCACAGTGGGCTATCCTGGTAAATACCCTTCTGTCATTGCGGTAGGCGCTGTTAACAGCAGCAACCAACGAGCATCTTTCTCAAGCGTAGGTTCTGAGCTTGATGTCATGGCACCAGGCGTCTCTATCCAAAGCACGCTTCCTGGAAACAAGTACGGCGCGTACAATGGTACGTCAATGGCATCTCCGCACGTTGCCGGAGCGGCTGCTTTGATTCTTTCTAAGCACCCGAACTGGACAAACACTCAAGTCCGCAGCAGTTTAGAAAACACCACTACAAAACTTGGTGATGCTTTCTACTACGGAAAAGGGCTGATCAACGTACAGGCGGCAGCTCAGTAAAACATAAAAAACCGGCGTCGGCCATGGCCCCGCCGGTTTTTTTATTATTTTTCTTCCTCCGCATGTTCAATCCGCTCCATGATCGACGGGTGGCTCCCTCTGAAAATTTTGACGAGAAACGGCGGGTTGACCCGGCTCAGTCCCGTATCGGCCAAGTCCTGAAACGTCTCAATCGCCGCTTCCCGGTTTCCGGTCAGCTCGATGCCGTAGCGGTCGGCGGCGTTTTCCTGATACCTGGAGACGGCATTCGTAATCGGATCAGAAGCAAAACTGAGAACGGATATGAGGAGCAATAACAGCGGGAGGGCGGCCAGATCTTCAGGCCCCTTTATATGAAGCATTCGGCCGAAGAATTTGGACAGCCGCTTATAAAGCTTGTCAATGATATAGAACCCGGCTAATGACAGCAGGAGATACCCGGCCAGTCCGATGTACACGTGCTTCATCACATAGTGCCCCATCTCATGCCCCATAATGAACAAAATTTCCCGATCCTTCAGTTTGTTAAGCGTCGTATCCCACAAAACGATTCGCTTATTCGAACCGATCCCCGTCACATACGCATTCAGCGCATTCGTTTTCTCCGACATATTTACTTCATAAACATGGCTGGCCGGAATATCGGCCTTGTCGGCAAGCGACAAAATTTTGCTTTCCAGCTCCTTGTCTTTCAGCGGATAGAAATCATTGTATAAAGGATCAATCACGACCGGCTGCAGGAAAAACAAAAACAGGGTAAACGGCACAGTAAGACACCAAGCGTAAAACCACCATTTTTTTGTATGCTTTGTGATCAGCCAGTAAAACACAAGCACACACACGGCAAACAGCGGAAAGCTGATCCAGAAATCAATGACATGGTCTCTTATCCAGCTTGCTGTTGTCTGCGTCGAAATATGATACGCAAGCGAAACCCGATATCCGATCCACTCAAGCGGAAGCGAAGCCACCGTAACGATGAGTGAAATCACAAATACGAAGCTTACGATTTGCAGCACCCGAAAGCGCACCGCTGCTTCCAGCCAATGCTTTATTTTTTTGGCAAGCCCCGTAATGAGCAGCAGAAAAAATAAAAACCAATCTAACGGCGCTCCGATGAAAAACAAAAAATCCTTTACATTTGAAAAGTTTTCAGCGGCTGCCAGGCGGCCCGGGTCCATAAACGAGGACGGATCGGCTTTCGTTCCCTTTACGGCCTCCGGGACGGCGGAGTCTCCTGTCATAAAGAAATACCAATAGAAAAAAAGGCCGTACAGCACATAGGCAAGTCCCGCTGCCGCTATCCATTTGCGCATGGAAGTCTCCCTCCTTAGCCTTATGACTTACTCCTATTGTAAGCATAAATGCAAATAAATAGAACCAAGCCTCCAAACGGATGTTAATCTTTTCACAACAGAAAAGAATGGAACAACAGGAAGCGGGAAAGACTAAAAGACGGAGTGATGAATATGAAAAAAATAATCGCGTTTATTGTAGTAATCGCCCTTTTGGTTATTGCTTTCTTCTATGTATACAGCCGGACCGGCGATGTGTTTCCATCAAGCAACGCAGATCTGATTATTCTGTCTGAGCACGGAAAAAAAGAAATCAAAATTAAAGACAGGCAGAATGTAAAAGATATGCTCGATATCTTGAACCAAGGAAAACAAGTCAAACTGACCAAAAGCGTGTCTCCCGATTACGACGGAACGGTCAAATATCATGAAGACCGTTTTGATTCATTCAGCATGTGGCTCGAAGGCGGCAATTATATGATGTACAAGTATAAAAACACGTATTACAAACTGACCCGGCATGATACGAAGCTTGTGCAAAGCATCATTAAGGAAGAATCGCAGAGCTGACCGGATCAGCATGTAAAAGCGAAGCCCCCGGCTTCGCTTTTCGTCCGTCATTTCGGAAGCATGTCCCGGACCGCCCGTCTCAGCAGCTTCCCGGTCGCATTCTTCGGAATTTCCTCAAGAAAAACCACTTCCGCCGGCCGTTTATATTTTGCCAAATGTGTTTCACAGTAATCAAAAACCGCCTGCTCTGTCAGCTCACCGTCCCCAGGCACTATATAAGCATGCACCGCTTCCCCCGTTTTGGCGTCAGGAACGCCGATGACCACGGCTTCTTTAATGCCCTCATGGCTGTAGAGCACTTCTTCTACTTCGCGCGGATAGACGTTGTATCCGCCGACGAGAATCATATCTTTTTTTCTGTCGACGATATAAAAATAACCGTCTTCATCGCGTTTCGCCAAATCACCCGTGTACAGCCAGCCGTCTTTCAGCGCGTGCTCCGTCTCCTCGGGCATCTTGTAATAGCCTTTCATCACATTCGGCCCTTTCACGATCAATTCTCCCACTTGATGGTCGGGCAATTCGCGTCCGAGTGTATCGACGACTTTATTTTCGACATGTAAAATATTCGTCCCGATCGAGCCGGGCTTTCTCCCCCGGTCAAACGGATTAAAACAAGTAACCGGAGACGCTTCAGAAAGTCCGTACCCCTCCAGAATGGTGACGTCAAAGGTTTGTTCAAACGTCTGCAACAGAGCGACCGGCATGGAGGCGCCGCCTGAAATGCACAGTCTGACGGACGCAAAATCCTCCGCCTTGCCGTGCTCGTATTGATACAGATAGTTATACATCGTCGGAACGCCGGCAAAAATGGTTGCCTGACGGCTTTTAATCAGTTTAAACACAGAAGCCGGGCTGAATTGCGGCTCGATTAAGACACACGCTCCGCTCATCAGAGGCGCATTCATACAAACGGTTAAACAAAAAACGTGAAACATCGGCAATGCCGCCACAATTTTGTCTTTCTCATTCATTCCTAAGTATCCGGCGACATCATTTGAATTGGAGAAAAGATTCTGATGGGTGAGCATGGCGCCTTTCGGTTTTCCGGTCGTCCCTGAGGTGTATAAAATGACGGCAGTATCATCTTTTGACAATGTCGGATAAGTTCTGCTGCGCTCCGCCGGGCGAAGCATTTTTGTAAACGTTGTCATTTTTAAGCGCAATTGAGGGTCTTCTGTCGATGGAGCGTTCTCTGCTGTCTGGCTGATAATGATATGCTCCAGCAGCGGCAGCGAGCCGTGCAGGCTTTCAAATACGGGAATTAATAGATCGATGCCGGCGATCGCTTTGACATCGCCGTTTTTCAGCATGTATGCGATTTCTGAAGGTGTATATGCCGGATTAACAGGTATGACGACAATTCCCGCTTTTAACGCGCCGAAAAACGCAATAACAAAGTCAGGCGTATTTCCGAGCAGCAGCGCGAGATGATCCCCTTTTTTCAGTCCCCTGTCCTCCAAGCCGTTTGCAAATGCTTTGATTTTACCTGCCAGCTCCTCATACGTCATGTACTGATCTTGAAACAGACAAGCTGGTTTTTCCGGTTTCTGCGATGCCGTTTCTTCCAATTTGGAAACCAGATTCATTTTCCCACCCCTTTAAAAATGTAATGAATGAATAGTCATTCATTTATCCGGAATAAACGTTCACTTTTATTATAGAAAAATATAGAAAAACACTCAAGGGCAAAAAGCCCCGAGTGCCGTAAAACCGGAAACTATAATTGTTTCAGCGCTTCACTGACCGGCGTGCCGCCCGCCGTCAGATCGAATGCTTTTTCATACGTATTCGGTTCATCAAGGGATGCGATAACGGTCTTGGCGACATCGTCTCTTGAAATGGAGCCTCTTTCTAAATCGGCCGCGGCTTTGATATTTCCCGTGCCGGGATCATTTAATAACCCGCCCGGCCGGATAATCGTATACGTCAGACCGCTCGCTTCAAGAATTTTATCCGCATAATGCTTTGCGGCGTAATACGGCTTCAGCGCTTCATTCCAATTGCCGCGGTTATGAGCCTGAAGGGCGCTTACCATAATGAACCGCTTGATGCCGGCTTTCTTTGCCGCTTCTACCGCTTTCGCCGCTCCGTCAAGATCAATCAAAAGCGTCTTATCGTATCCGGTGCTTCCTCCTGATCCGGCGGTAAACACAATCGCGTCACAGCCTTCAGCAGCTTTCGCGATGTCTTCCGGGCTTCCTTCCAAATCTGCAAGAACGGCTTCTGTTCCCGCGGCTTGAAGCGCTTCTTTCTGCTCTTGTTTCCGGACCATCGCCCGCAGCGTATGCGTGCCGTCTTTTTGAAACAGCCCGGTCAGCCGCTGTCCGATCTGTCCGTTTGCTCCGATGAGAAATACTTTCATCATGATCCCTCCCTATTCATTATGGTTCTATCATTTCACAAAAACGGGCGCTGATTCAAATCATGCGTTCGGCAAATGTTCTAATAAATCAGCTCGAGGAAATCTTCCAGCTCTATTTTGCCGAAATACTGTTTCAGATCGATTCCGGCCAGCGCTTCCCTGATAGCGGTTCGGTCATACTGTTTTCCGGTCAGTGCCTGTTCGACTTCACTCACATCTTTCGCACCGAAGAAATCACCGAAAATTTTGCAGTCCTGAATGATTCCTTTTTTCACTTCAAGACGCAGATCAATCGATCCGACCGGATAACGTTTCGAATGCTGAAGATTAAATGCGGGCGACCTGCCGAAATTCCAGTCCCAGTTTTGATAGCGCTCTTCGGAAATCTTCCGGATCGCTTTCCAGTCTTCATCGGTCAGTTTATATTCCGGCACTTCGGAAAGATCATTTGTATTAAAAATATGGTGAAGCAGGTGCTTTTTGAATTCGTCCGCCGTCATTTTGTCATCAAGAAACTCGCTGATGTTGGCGACACGGCTTCTGATTGACTTAATGCCTTTTGATTCGATTTTGTCCTTTTTCACTTTCAAGGCTGATACAACATGATCAATGGCGGAATCCAGCATTAATGTTCCGTGGCTGAAAATACGCCCTTTCGTCGAAAATTGAGCGTTGCCGGAAATTTTTCTGCCGTCCGCGACGATGTCGTTTCGGCCGCTTAATTCAGCTTCCACACCGAGCTGGCGCAGCGCTTGAATAACGGGTTCGGTGAATTTTTTAAAATTGTGAAAGCTGTCGCCGTCATCCTTGGTGATAAAACTGAAATTCAGATTCCCGAGGTCATGGTAAACCGCACCGCCTCCTGATAGCCTGCGGACGACGATGATTCCGTTATCTTCTACGTATTTCGTATTGATTTCTTCTATTGTGTTTTGGTTCTTCCCGATGATAATCGACGGCTGATTGACATAAAACAGCAGGTATGTCTGTTCAGGGTCGAGATGCTTCACGCAATATTCCTCGATCGCGAGGTTGATCCTCGGGTCGGTTATGTTTTGATTGTCGATAAATAACATGGTGCTCCTCCTTTATTTCTCCCACTTCAATCCGGAAGCGGCGATTGTCACTTCGCCCCCGAACACGGATTCCGCTTCTTCTTTCAGCTTCCGGTGCTCGCCGAAATGAGGCAGATGCGTGAGAATCAGCTCCCCCGCTCCGGCCTCCTTCGCGATACGTCCGGCTTCCAAACTGTTCATATGGCCGGCTGACGTGCCGTCCTGGTCTGCGTAAAAATTGCACTCACAGATCAGCAGATCGGCATTTTCCGCAAACGGGATAAACGCGTCCTGGTAGCTTGAATCAGCCGTATACACAACAGAAGCTGAACCGTCAGTAATCCGCATCGCATAACAAGTGACCGGATGCACCGTTTTCAGAAAGGTAATGGTGAACGGCCCGGCAGAAAGCGGGCGGTCCGGCTGATAGGCCACTCCTTTTGTATGCGTTTTATATGTAAGACGCTCAAACTGTTCTATATCAGCATCATGCCCGTAAATCGGCAGTGCATGCGGCCCTTTTCCGAGAAAGGAGCCGACCTGTTTGGCAAATTGAAGCGGCCCGATATCAGCGATGTGATCATGATGATAATGAGACAAAATGACGGCATCAAGCTCTTCTGCCGGAACATAAGCAAAAAGCTTTGATAATACGGCGCTTCCGCAATCGACGAGCAGAGAATAGCCGCCGGACTGAAACAGATAGCCTGAAGTTGCTTCGTTTGCGGCCGGAAACCCGCCGCAGCATCCAATAACTGTAACTTTCATATAATCCTCCGAATGTTTATGATAAAAAGTTCCTTTCCTCCAATATACCTATTTTTCGTACAAATTGCATGTTTTAAACATTGTGCCAAAACAGCCGTTGATTTTCTCAAACTGTTATAATACAATGTAAAGACAAAACAATGAAAGAGGGATGGGTATGTTGGAAAAGATGTCGGATTTTTTCAGAAATTTACCCGGTAAGAAATGCGAAGAATGCGGAAATGAGATTGTTGAGCAGTATGAGTGTCACATTAATTTGTGTAATGACTGCTTGAAAATTAAGGATATGTGACAATAGGGCGCCGCACAATTCTAAGTTGTGCGGCGCCCGTTTTTTTCGGCCGTCATCATACTTTCTGAATAGGGCGTTATTCACCATTATTAGCAATTATCTGTACGTTTTAAAATATTCAGTATTTTCAATCTATATTTTTCTATAGACGGATTGTTTTCTTTTCTATTATAATTTGTTCTAATAGCTATCTTTTTAGATACTTATTGCACTTTTTTCTTCGGGAGGTAATCTATGAAAAAATTACGCTTTGGACTAGCGACGCAAATTTTCGTCGGACTCATACTAGGGGTTGTAGTCGGTGTCATCTGGTACGGCAATCCCGCCATTCCAACATATTTACAGCCTATCGGCGATTTGTTTTTACGCTTAATCAAAATGATAGTGATTCCAATTGTCGTCTCCAGCTTAATCATCGGCGTTGCCGGCGCGGGAAGCGGAAAACAAGTCGGAAAATTAGGCTTCAAAACGATTTTGTATTTTGAGATCATTACCACTTTTGCCATTATTCTCGGGCTGGCTTTGGCGAATCTGTTTCATCCGGGAACAGGCGTTAATATACATGAAGCTCAAAAGACAGATATCAGTCAATATGTTGAAACAGAAAAAGAACAAAATAACAAATCTATCGCAGACACATTCCTGCATATCGTACCGACAAACTTCTTCCAATCATTAGCCGAAGGAGATCTGCTTGCCATTATCTGCTTTACCGTGCTGTTTGCACTCGGCATCTCGGCAATCGGTGAAAAAGGAAAGCCTGTCTTGGCCTTCTTTGAAGGTGTTTCTCATGCGATGTTCCATGTTGTGAACCTGGTCATGAAAGTTGCGCCGTTTGGTGTTTTTGCGTTGATTGGTGTTACCGTTTCCAAATTTGGGCTCAGTTCCCTGCTTTCACTCGGTAAACTGGTCGGTTTAGTATATGTAGCTTTGGCTTTCTTTCTCATTGTTGTATTCGGAATCGTCGGAAAGCTTGCCGGAGTAAACATTTTCAAATTCCTCGCCTATATGAAGGATGAAATTTTATTAGCGTTCAGTACGTCAAGCTCCGAAACCGTACTCCCCCGCGTTATGGAAAAAATGGAGAAAATCGGCTGTCCGAAAGGTATTGTTTCCTTTGTTGTGCCGATCGGATATACCTTTAACTTAGACGGATCTGTGCTGTACCAATCTATCGCCGCTTTATTCCTCGCTCAGGTATACCACATTGACTTGTCCATTTGGCAGCAGATTACCCTTGTGCTTGTCTTGATGGTCACTTCCAAAGGAATGGCTGCCGTGCCCGGGACTTCTTTCGTCGTCCTGCTTGCGACATTAGGCGCATTCAACATTCCTGCAGAAGGCCTTGCATTCATCGCCGGGGTTGACCGGATTATGGACATGGCCCGTACGGTCGTCAATCTGACCGGAAACGCGCTGGCATCCGTTGTGATGTCAAAATGGGAAGGCCAGTATGATCCCGTTAAAGGCGCGAAGGTCATGAGCCTCGCCAAAACAGAACAAAACACAACCATCTCAGGTTAAAAAAACCCTGCACGGAATGATTTCCGCGCAGGGTTTTTTATGCCATCGGCGATAGAACGTACCGGTGCAAAAGCTTCGCCGTATTAAGAAGCGATAACTCATGCGTGCGTTCAAAAGCGTGTGAAGCGTCAATTCCCGGGCCGATCAGCCCGTGGACGATGTCATGGCCCGAACGGATGGCTGCTGAGGCATCAGAACCGTAATACGGATAAATATCAAGCTGATAATCAATGCCATAGCGCTCCGCAAGCCCGGCCAGATGTTTTCTGAGCTGATAATGGTACGGGCCGCTCGCATCCTTCACGCAAATGGAGACGGTATATTCATCCGTAGACTGGCCGTCGCCGATCGCTCCCATATCAACAGCCAAGTATTCGACGGTCTCAGGAGGAATGTTGGAATTGCCGCCGTAGCCGATTTCTTCATTATTAGAAATCAGAAAATGCGTCGTATACGGAAGTTCGATTTTCTCTTCCGTGATGCGGCGGATTAAATTCAAGAGCAGAGCCACGCTCGCTTTGTCATCAAGATGACGGGACTTAATAAAGCCGCTCGGCGTAATCTGCACGCGCGGGTCAAATGAGATGAAATCGCCGACCCTGATGCCGAGATCGGACGTCTCTTCCTTCGTCCGGACAGGCTCATCAAGGCGGACTTCCATATTCTCCCGATTCCGCTCTGCCTTGCCGGCGTCCTTGTAGACGTGCACTGAAGTCTGATGCATTAAGATGGTGCCTGTATAGGTTTTGCCGGAAGAAGTTTGGATCTCGCAATATTCCCCTTCAATCGAGTTATATCGGAAGCCGCCGATCAAGTCAATCTTCAGCCGGCCGTCCGCCTTTATCTCCTTTACCATCGCGCCGAGCGTATCGACATGCGCCGTCAGCAATCTGTGTTTCTTGTCATCACGGCCGGGAATTGTGACAAAAAGACCGCCTTTGCGGTTTCTGTAAGAGGAGACGCCCCATTCTTTTAAAAGACTTTCTGTATAGGCGATAACCTCGTATGTATTGCCCGTCGGACTCGGAATCGACACCAATTCTTTAATCAGTTCCATCGTATGTTTCATATTTTCCACAGGTCATTCCTCCTATCAATTTTATTCTTCTTAAAATATACTCTTTTGATCCATAACCCGTCCAATCTTTTCCTTCTCTTTTTTCATAGAATGAAGGGAGCATGAGCATAGGAGGGAAATGTATGATCAGCCGTAAACCGCACAAGCGGAAAAGATTTCATAATGATTGGTTTGAGGATTGGTTTGAGGATAATTGGTCTGGTGCAGCCTTCTGGGGCTGTAAAAAAGAAAAAGATCACTGTAAAAAGAAAAAAGAAGACCCTTGTAAAAAGAAGAAAGATAAAAAGAAGAAAGATAAAAAGAAGCATCATCATTCATGCTGCCGCTGCCGTCATTGGTAATCGTTCACACAAGCCCGTTTTACAAATAGATTCTCATGCTCCCCAAACAGCGGATGCTGCTTGGGTTTTTTTATTAAAATTAGTACCAAGTAATAATATCAGGTGTTATAATCTGATATAAAGGAGTGATTTTTTCATGTCAAAATCTAAAATTACAGCAATCGGTACATATGCTCCGGCACGCCGATTAACAAACGCGGATTTGGAGCGCATCGTCGATACATCTGATGAATGGATCGTCCAGCGCACCGGTATGAAGGAAAGACGCATTGCCGGCGAACATGAATTCACATCGGATTTGTGTGTGGAAGCGGTGAAAAACCTTGCAGAACGATACAGCGGAACTCTTGATGATGTCGATATGATCCTTGTCGCCACAACGACGGCGGACTATGCGTTTCCAAGCACCGCGGCACGCGTGCAGGCTTACTTCGGCTGGCCGCACACGGGGGCGCTTGATATTAACGCCACATGCGCCGGACTCACTTACGGCCTTCAGCTCGCAGACGCATTAATTACCGCCGGTTCTCATCAAAAAGTGATTGTCATTGCCGGTGAAACATTATCAAAAGTAACGGATTATACTGACCGGACGACCTGCGTTCTTTTCGGAGACGCTGCAGGCGCCCTATTGGTGGAACGCGATGAATCAGCGCCGGGCTTTTTGGCAGCCGTGCAAGGAACAGCGGGAGGAAGCGCGGACGTGCTGTATCGCACGGGACTGAGCGCAGAATTAAACGGCGAGCCGCTTAAAGGCGGAGGAAACATGGTGCAAAACGGGCGCGAAGTATATAAATGGGCGGCCAGAACCGTGCCTGAGGAATGCAATGCCCTTTTAGAAAAAGCCGGCTTTTCAAAAGACGATCTGGATTGGTTCGTTCCTCACAGCGCCAACATGCGGATGATCGAATCCATCTGTGAAAAACTGCCCTTCCCGCTTGAACGGACATTGACAAGCGTTGAATATTACGGCAACACTTCATCGGTTTCTATTATTCTCGCTTTGGATGAAGCTGTGAAAGCGAAAAAACTGTCGGAAGGCCAGACGCTGGTATTATTCGGGTTCGGCGGAGGATTGACGTATACCGGACTGTTGGTGAGATGGGGATTTTAATAGCACGACGATCGAAATCTAAAAAAAAGAGGCCCTGAGCATCTGCTCAGAGCCTCTTTTTCTTATGCTGTTATTTCTTCTTCCGTTTTGTGTTCTTTTTTGCTTTGCACCGTAAAATACACGATGGTCAGCGCGATCATGACAACGGCGATGCCCAACAGAATGGATGCCTGCTGCCACATATAGCCGTAATCGCCATTTGAAATGACGGCGCGGAACCCGTTGATGCTGTAAGTCATCGGCAGTGCCCCGTGAATCACTTGATAGAATCCCGGCAGGAGTTCAAGCGGGAAGGTTCCTCCGCTTGCCCCGAGCTGGAGCACCAGAATGATGACAGCGATAAAACGTCCCGGATTCCCCATCGTTGTCGCCAATAATTGAATCATGGACAGGAACGCGATGCTGGTAATCATCGTAAAGAGATAGAATCTCCAAGTGCTCTCCACATCAAGCCCGATTCCTTTCAACAGAACCGTGGCGACAATAACGGATTGAATCAGTCCGACGAGCAGAATAACGCTGAATTTGCTGAGGAACCATTCAAAACCGTTTCTCGGACGCCCTGAAGCTTCACTCAGAGGGAACACGACCGTCAGCATCAATCCGCCGACATACAAGCCCATAGAGAGAATATAAGGCGTCAGTCCGGTACCGTAGTTAGGCACGGAATGAATCGCGTTATCGTCCGTTTTTACCGGATCGGCAAACATGCTGTACGTTTTGTCATCTGTCTTAATGTCCCCGGTTTGATCGGCCGCATCTTTCAGCTGGCTGGACAATTGTCCGGTGCCGTCTAAAAGCTTGCTTAATCCGGTGCCGAGAGACGCTTGACCCTGCTCAATTTTGGACGAGCCGTCATGGATTTTGTTTTGCGCGTCCAGCAGTTTCGTTAAGCCGCCTGATACTTGGCCGCTCCCTGACACTAACGCTTCTGATCCTGATTTGAGCTGTCCGAACTTGCTGTTGTATTCGCCGATGCCGGCCGTCAGTTTGTTTTGGCTTTCAAAGACGGTCTGCGCTCCGCTGTACAATTTATCAGTTCCCGCTGTCAGCTGGTTAATCGCGTCTTGTACCGCCGCTGCGCCGTTATACAGTTTCGATGTGGACTGAGGCAGTGCTTTCAGCTGATCAGCCTTCGCTTTTACATCTTTGAGCGCGCTTTTTATGACTGACATATCCGGAAGCTGAATATCTCCGCCGGACGGAAGCTGGCTGACGATATTGTCTAAATCCGGAAGGTCGGCCTTCGGAAGCTTCTCATTCAGTAGCTGAACAAGTTTCGCTTTTTGCTCATCCGTTAAGAAATCACTGTCCTTAATCACCTTTTTGACCGCGTCATCCCGGGCATCCAGGTTGTTTTTCAGATCAGAAAGCTTCTTCTTAAACTGCTGCAGGTCCTTTTCAGTCTGCTCGAGCTGCCCAACCGCGTTTTCAATGTCTGACAGGTTGACTGAATTGATCGCATCTTCAAATGCCGCCGCTTTTTGCGACACTTCCTGCGCCTTGCTGTTTAACGCGCTTAATCCATTCGTTAAATCCGGAAGCTTTTGCTGGAGCTGCTTTTGCGCGTCAAGGCTCGTTTTCAGCCCGCTGGCCACTTGGCCTCCTCCTGAAGCAATCTGTCCTGATTTATCTTGAATTTCGGCGCTTGCGCTCTGAAGTTTTGCGATAGAGCTGTCAAGCGTTTGAATTCCGCTTGTCACTTTCGCCGCTCCGTCTGCAAGCTGCTGCGTTTTATCGCTGATGGTGGCGGTGCTTTCAGTAAGCTTCGCTAAATTTTCCTTCAGCTTGGCGCTGCCGTCTTTCGCGTTTTTCGTGCCGTCGTCTATTTTCTTGGCTCCGCTGCTGGCTTTGCCGAGCCCTTTGGCAATATCTTTAAAGTTATCAAAAATGACTTTTGCGTATTGCTCTGTCACTTCTTTCGACACGGAGGCTTTCAGTTTGTCGATCGCCTTTTCCCCGATTGTCGCGCCGACATAGTTTGATCCGGCATTCGTATGATATTTCAGATCCAGCTTCTTCGGATTTTTATCCATTACCGTGCTGGCGTTTTTCGAAAAATCTTCAGGAATCTCGACCAATAAATAATATTTAGCATTTAATAAGTCCTTTAACGATTGATCAAGATCGCTTGAAAAATGCCAATCAAAATTATCATTTTTCTTTAACTCTTTCACAAGATCGTCACCGATCTGAAGATGTTTCCCTTCGTAGTCCGCCCCTTTATCCTGGTTGACAACGACAACCGGCAGCTGATCCACCGTGCCGTACGGGTCCCAGTACGCCTTCAAAAACACTCCGCTGTAGATCAGCGGAACGAATAATATGGCAATGATGGGGATTAACAGTTTCTTGTTCGTTACAATGTCTTTCCACTGGCTTTTTATTGTATTCAACCCTGTTGCCTCCTTCCGCAAACTGACTCATTTGACAAAACGGTCACGGCACCTAAAAAGTGAAGGATCATCTATTATTTAGATAATCCTTGACCAACATACATTTCCAGCAATTCGGCGATCGTCTCTTTTTCAAGAGGCGGATGGTTTTTTTCCCAGTCAAATATCAGCGCGATGTAGAGCTTGAGCATCACAAAAGCGGTCAGTTCCGGATCACACGGTTTAATGCTTCCGTTTTCAATGGCTGTTTCTATCTTTTCTTTAATGTATGACAGAATGGCCCGCTCCATTTTCGCAATGACATCCTGAACGGCTATTGTACCAATCTCGGCGTTCTCCTGAAAAATTTTAATAGTCAGCTGGTGTGTTTTTCTGAATTCCAAAATCGCGACAAGCGCCCGGTGGACATTTTCGTGAAATGAAAGCTCCGGTTTCATCGCTTCGTCTGCGTGTTCCTTCATTTCTCTTAAAATAGTGGTGAAAATATCATCAAACAGTTCTTCTTTGTTTTTGAAAAACGTGTAGATGGTTCCCTTCCCCACATTTGCAAGCTTTGCCACCAGATCCATTGTCGTTGCTTTGTAGCCGAATTGTGTAAAAGACTTCGTTGCCGCTTCCAGAATGAGCTTTTTCCGATCGACGGACATGTTTCCCACCTCGTTAAATTGACCGTTTGAACGTTTTAGTCATTTTGTACATAAGATAACTTATCACAGTCGCAAAGAAGATTCAAATGTTTTTTCTCTTTATTGGTGTTCCCTTTACAGAACGGGAACATGCAAAAAAAACCTCCGTTTTACGATAACGGAGGCTGGTACGTTTCAAATAAATAAGCCAGTGAATCATATACGGCGGCTTTTCCCTGGTCGATACAGTCGGGGATGCCCACCCCTTCGAAAGACGCGCCCGTCGCGTATACGCCCGGATAGGAAGCTTTCAGCGCATCTCTGAACTCTTTGATGCGCTCCTTATGGCCGACATGGTATTGCGGCATGCTTTCGTTCCAGCGGGTCACACAGGTCATTTCCGGTTCGCCATTCATTTTCATTACTTTTTTCAAATCTTCTATTACGATTTTAATGATCTCGTTATCTGAAAGATCTACGATGGATTCATCTCCGGCCTTTCCGACGTACGCCCTGAGAAGCGTTTTGCCCTCCGGCGCCGCGTGCGGCCATTTTTTATTCGTCCATGTGCAGGCCGTGATGGAGAAGTCGCTGTTTCTAGAGATAACGAAGCCCGTACCTTCATGCTCCATCTTGACGGCTCCCTCAGGAAAACCTAAGGCGACGTTGGCAACGGACGTAGAATGCATGTCTTTGAGACATGAAACCGCCGGCAGATCAGAAAGCATTTTCGCCGCGGCTTTATGCGGGGCTGTCACTATGCATCCTTCCGCATAGAGCACTTTGCCGTTATCAAGCGTCACGGAATATCCTTTCTCCTCGCGGCCGATATGGGTGACTTTCGTTCCTTTCATCACCTTTGTCAGCGTAAGCTGTTTTTCCAGCTCCTCCACCAACGTTTGAAGCCCTGTCGTCAGCGTTAAAAACTGGCCCTGCTTTTTGGCCGTCAGCTGCTGTCCCGAAGGCTGCGGACGTGATTTTTTCATACCGAGAATCAGGCTTCTGTGCTTTTGCTCAGTCTGATAGAATTGCGGAAACGTGGACATGAGGCTCAGCTTATCAATATCTCCGGCATAAATCCCTGATAATAGCGGTTCTATTAAATTCTCAACGACTTCGTCACCGACGCGTCTGCGGAAAAATTCACCCAGAGACTGATCTTCCTTCGGTTTGCTCGCAGGCAGGACAAAGTCAAGCGCCGCCCGCGCTTTTCCGGGAATAGAAAATAAACCGGTGGAGATGAACGGAGCGATTTTGGTCGGAATGCCCATCACCGCGCCCTTCGGCATCGGATGAAGCGTCTCGTTGACGAGCACGTAAGACTGTCCGGTCGCATTGTTGACGAGCAGATGCTCAAGCCCCAAATCCTTGACGAGCTGCGGCGCGCTTTTTTTCCTTTCCAAAAAAGAATCCGGGCCCCGCTCAATGATGTAGCCGTCTTTATGCGCCGTCTGAATTTTGCCGCCGGCTCTCGGGCCTGCTTCGATCAGGGTGACCTCAAGCGGCAGCTGTTTTTCTTTGATTTCTTTTTCCATGTAGAAGGCGGCGGCTAATCCCGTTATGCCGCCGCCGATGATGACCAGATGTTTTTTATCGCCACTCATTTTTATCGCCTTCTTTACCGTTTAATTCTACTTGTCCAGCTCTTTCAGCACGACCGCTGCAAGCGCGTCGATAAATTCAGGCTGTGCGTTCGGCATAGCCGGACGATAGTAGCTTGCGCCGACTTCTTCGGTCACAGCTTTGCATTCATAATCATTATCGTAAAGCACCTCTAAATGATCGGCAACGAAGCCTGCGGGCACGTATACAAATGCTTTATAAGGATGCTTTTGATACAGCTCGCGCGTGAGATCCTGCACATCCGGCCCGAGCCACGGATCAGGGGTGTTCCCTTCGCTTTGCCAGCCGACTGCGTAATCGGTAATTCCGGCGCCTTCGGCAATCAGTTTTGCGGATTCCTCCAGCTGGTCAGGATACGGATCGCCGTATTCTTTTATTTTTTCAGGAAGGCTGTGCGCTGAGACGATCAGCATCGCGTCATCCCGTTCTTCTTTCGGCATTGATTCATATGTTTTCTTCACCTGGCCGACCCAATAATCAACGAATTTCGGTTCATCATACCAGCTTTCAACAGACTTGATGGTCAAGCCGCCGAGCTTCTCCGCTTCTTCTTTCGCGCGTTTGTTGTATGACTGGACGCTGAATGTTGAAAAATGAGGGGCGAGCACAAGGCTGACAGCTTCTGTAATGCCGTCTTTATGCATGTCCGCCACCGCGTCTTCAATAAACGGTTCAATATGTTTTAATCCGATGTACACTTTGAATGTTACATCATCCTGGATTTCATTTAAACGCTGTGCGAGCTTCTCCGCCTGCTCCTGCGTGATTTTCGCCAGCGGAGAAATGCCTCCGATCGCTTCATATCTGTCTTTTAAATCTTGAAGCATATGAGGCTCCGGCTTTCTTCCGCGTCTGATATGCGTATAATAACGTTCTATGTCCTCTTCTTTGTAAGGCGTTCCGTAAGCCATGACAAGAAGTCCCATTTTCTTTTTGCTGCTCATTTTGTTAAACACCTCTTTTGATGGTCTGTCTACCTTGATTTTGACAGGAAAATCTACTTATAACCAACGATCTGCTCAGGAAGATTGTTCCGTTTTTTTGGCAGCGGAATATTCATGTACAAACGCCGTCAGCTTTTTCAGCGTTTCCGGATTGACATCAGGGAATACGCCGTGCCCTAAATTGAAAATAAACCCGTCCGTTTTCATGCCTTGATCAAGTATCGCTTTCGCTTTTTTCTCGATGACTTCCCAAGGCGCAAGAAGAAGCGACGGATCAAGATTGCCCTGAACCGTTTTTGTAATGCCTTGTTTTCTGGCGTCATCTATGCCGAGTCTCCAATCAAGACCGACGACATCAAGAGGAAGGTCATGCCAATCCCCGGCCAGGTGGCTTGCCCCTACGCCGAACATGATCAGCGGAACTTGCTCTGCAGAAAGCTCTCGGAAAATTCTGTCCATCACCGGTTTTATAAACTGCCGGTAATCTTCGCGGTTCAGTGCGCCGACCCATGAATCAAAAATCTGAATGGCTTTTGCGCCGGCGTTAATCTGCGCTTTTGCATAAACGATAATCATGTCCGCGAGCTTGTCCATCAGCATTTGCCACGCTTGCGGCATACTGTGCATAAACGCTTTTGTTTTGTTGTAATTTTTAGAAGGCCCGCCTTCAATCATATAACTGGCCAGCGTAAAAGGCGCTCCCGAAAAACCGATGAGCGGAACATTCAGCTGTTCGTTTACGAGTAATCGGATCGTTTCCAGCACGTAAGGAACATCCTGTTCGGGATTCAGTTCGCCGAGCTTTTCAATATCCGCAGCAGAGCGCACCGGCTGATCGATCACCGGGCCGATTCCGTTTTTTATTTCAACATCCACTCCGATATAAGGAAGCGGCGTCATAATGTCTTTATATAAAATGGCAGCGTCCACTCCGTACTGCTCGACCGGGAGCCTCGTCACATACGCGCACAGCTCGGGCTGATGCGTAATTTCGACTAAGCCGTACTTTTCCTTCAGCTTGCGGTATTCCGGCTGCGACCTCCCCGCCTGTCTCATGTACCAGACAGGGACGTGATTTGTCTTTTCTCCCCGTGCCGCTTTTAAAAACGTATCATTAAACGCTTCTCGTTTACTCATCTGAATTTCCACCTTTCCTCCTGCAACCATACGTTCGTGTTCTTCGCCCATTACACTATACCTTGTTTTTTCAAAAGCGTATAGAATTGAGGCTTAATGTTCAAAAAATCGCCGAATTCATGATTAAGAAGAAAAAAGCTTCGGCTGAACGTATTCCGTTCCCTCTCCTTCTTGATCCGTCTGTGAATTATATGGAACGACTTTGTATGAAGCCCCTGAAAACAGATTGGCGTACGGTATGTCAAAGCTGCCTTTTCCTTTCACCGAATCCAGAAGCTTGTCTTTTCCGTCTTTCTTCTCATATATTCGGTAAACAACCCGATCATCCTTTTGAATATCCCATTTTAATTGAACCGTAATCAGTCCCATCGCCTTAAATGTATAACGGGCCGACAGGGACTTTACCGCCTCCAGCTCAATCGGGCTGCCCAGTTCCTTCACATTTTCAGGCTTTTTGAATGTCCGGCCGTTTTCCCCCGCTTTTGTAACGATATCTTTAAAGAGTCTGACCGGGTATTGGCTTCCGCCTTTCAGGTAATGGGTTTTATCCGTTTTGTCATAGCCCATCCAGACGGCTCCCGTCAGTCCGGGAGTGTATCCCGCAAACCAGGCGTCCTTTGTCGCGCCGGGGACGCCGGTAAATGTGGTCGTGCCGGTTTTCCCCGCCAGGTCACCTTGATAGCTGCCTTGTGAAGCGGTTCCTTCTTTTACGACCTGCTGAAGCATTCTCGTCATATTCCATGCCGTCTGTCCGCTGAAGACGCGCGTTTTGCCGTTTTTAGGCCCGGACAACGTTTCTCCGTCTTCGTCCGTGATTTTCTCTATAAAAAATGGCTTCGTATACATTCCGCTTGCCGCAAAGGTATGATAAGCTCCGGCAAGCTGAAGCGGAGTAACGCCTTCAGACAGACCGCCCAGCGCAATCGCGAGTCCGTTGTCAGAAATGTTCATACCGTTTTTCTCAAGATACGATTTTCCCGTATCTACGCCGATCTGCTTCAATGTCCAGACAGCGGGCGCATTTATGCTGTAAGTGATCGCATCCTGCATCGTCACTTCCCCCTTGTACTGTCCGTCATAATTTTTCGGTTCATACCCGTCGTAGGACGTGAGTTTGTCTTGGAGAAGCGAATACGGTTTGAACTTGTCTTCCTGCATGGCGGGCCCGTATACGGCAATCGGCTTAAACGTTGAGCCCGGCTGCCGCTTCGCCGTAACCCTGTTGTATCCTTTTGTCACGTAGTCGCGTCCGCCGACCGCCGCGCGCACGCCTCCGGTTTTATTATCAATAAAGACGGCGCTTCCCTCTGCCGCTTGATCCGTCCCCGGAAAATAGCCGCTTTCCTTCATGAGGGTGTATGCCGTTTTCTGCAGCTTGGAATCAAGTGACGTCCGGATCGTATAGCCGCCTTGAAGCAGCTGTTCACCCGACATCGAATAACGGGATTCCGCCTCCTTGATGACAAGATCGATATAACTGTCAAACCAAGGCGTTTCTGATGTTTTCTTGACATGAAGCCCCAATGTCCGGCCCTGGGCTCTGACGGCTTCCTTGGCGCTGATATAGCCTTGGTCGTTCATCATTGCAAGAATCGTATCGCGGCGTTCTTTATTTTTATCCGGATGCTGAATCGGCGAATAAAGAGATGGCGCCTTCGGAATCGCTGCCAGAACGGCTCCTTCCGCAACGGTTAAATCTTTTACTTCTTTATTAAAGTAGTAGTGGGACGCGGCTTGAATGCCGTAAACGCCATGGCCGAAATAAAGCTGGTTCAGGTACATTTCAAGCAGCTTGTCCTTGCTGTAATCACGCTCAAGATTGATGGCGATAATGACTTCCTTCGTCTTGCGCAAAAATGTTTTATCATGAGTCAGAAAAATGTTTTTCGCCAGCTGCTGGGTGATCGTGCTTCCGCCTTCCACCTTGCCGCCTGCTAAAACATCCCGGAACACCGCCCGGCCGACAGACTTCACATCAATGCCGTGATGTTCGTAAAACCGTTTATCTTCAACGGCGATAAAGGCATCTCTCACATCTTCCGGAACCTGCTGAATGGATACCGGCTCGCGATTTTCCGTATAGAGGCTCGCGATTTCATCACCGTTTTGATCGACGATTTTTGAAGATGCGTGCAGTATTAATTTCTTTTCATCGATGACATAATGGCCGAGAAATATAATGATAATGTATCCGATTAACGCGAGAAAAGCGGTTGCCGCCGCAATTACAGCCGGAATAAAGAATCTTTTTTTCTTTTTCAGCATAAGTCACCTCGCCTTTCTTAACTTGTAGTATGGGAAATATTGTTTCGAATTATGTCAGAATGAGTCGCCAATAGAAACTTATACCACTCTTTTGATATACTAGCAAGCAGGAGGTGGCTGATATGAAGGTTTATATTACATACGGGACAGCCGATTTTTTAAAGACGATTGCAAAGAAACACCCGAGTGAGAATATGGTGCTGATGCAAGGGGAGGATAATGCGGTTTTAATTCATGAAACAAATGGAGAAACCGTTTTTCAGGCGCCCCATTCCTATGAAAGCATCGACAGCGTCGGGGAAATCAAAAATCCGGGCTACGCCGTCCTCAACAACATCGCCGTTACCCAGGAAGGCCGTCCGCTGTTTGAAAACCGGTTTAAAAACCGCGCCGGCAAAGTGGAAAATGAACCCGGTTTTCAAGCCATCCGCGTATTAAGACCGCTCGAAGGCGATACGTATGTCATTTTGACCCTGTGGGAAGAGGAAAAAGCCTTTCAGGATTGGCAGCAGTCAAACTCTTATCAGGAAGCTCATAAAAAACGCGGAACATCTGCCGGCATCGACACGACGTCTATTTTCTCCCGGCCGTCTTATGTAACCGCTTATTACGCAATAGACTAAAAAACCGCCGGAGATTCTCCGGCTTTTTTAATGTCCCGATTTTACGCTTCGTTCTTTGCACCTTCCGCCCGCCTATGAATAACCTGTAGCAATCCTATTTATAAACGGAGTGGTTCAATTGGGGATCGGCGTCTACTCGGTACATCTGCTTTATGTTGCTTTTATCGCGGCCATTATCGTTTTTATGCTTCTCAGAAAAGATACAACCTTTATTTCACTCGCCGGCATTTTTGTGATTGCGCTATGGACGACGCATTCATTCTCCGCTTCGGTCAGCAGCCTGTTTCACAGCTTCACGTATGCCGCCGGAGAATTGCTGCCGACAATTTTTATCATTTGTTTTATCGTGGCGATGAGCGGCCTTTTGACCGAAACCGGTATTAATGAAGCGATGATTTCTCCGTTTGCAAAGCTGATGAAAGGGCCGGCTGTCGCGTATTGGGTTATCGGCTGTCTGATGTTTGCCATCTCTCTTTTTTTCTGGCCGTCACCAGGGGTGGCGCTGATCGGCGCTGTGCTGCTTCCCGCAGCGATCCGGGCGGGCCTTTCTCCGATCGCCGCGGCTATGGCGATGAACCTGTTCGGCCACGGATTCGCTTTATCGGGGGATTACGTCATTCAGGCGGCCCCGAAATTAACGGCCGATGCCGCGGGCATTCCCGTGGGCGATGTCATGCAGGCAAGTATTCCGCTCGTTTTGATCATGGGGTTAACGACGACAATCACCGCTTTCTTCCTCATCATGCGGGATCGAAAAAAAACGAAGGCCCCCCTCTCCTTGGACAGCTCCGGTTCTTTGGACACAAGTATGTATCTTCCGAAAAAACTCAGGGTGATCCTGGCGGTTTTCATTCCGCTTGTTTTTCTCGCCGATATTATCTGCATGATCGTATACCGTCTGCAGGGAAACGAGGCGACGGCACTCGTCGGAGGAACCGCGATCGGCATTCTCCTGATCGTTCATTTCATTGTATATAAAGAGCGGCATTTAGAAAAGATCACCGAGTATTTTATCGGCGGTTTTCAATTCGGCTTTAAAGTATTCGGCCCCGTCATTCCGATCGCGGCCTTCTTTTATCTCGGTGACGCGGGGTTTAAAAGTATTTTGAACACCCCGCTGCCGAAAGGATCTGCGGGGATCGTCAATGACCTCGGATTGGCCCTGTCCCATTCTTTTCCGATGTCCGGAGAATTCGCCGGCATCGCCCTGGCCGCAGTCGGTGCGATTACCGGGCTCGACGGGTCAGGGTTTTCCGGTATATCTCTTGCAGGCTCGATGGCAAAGCTGTTTTCTGCCGCGCTTCATACGGACCCGGCCGTTTTAACGGCGCTGGGCCAGATTTCAGCGATCTGGGTCGGGGGCGGAACATTGGTCCCTTGGGCACTGATCCCCGCTGCGGCTATTTGTAAAGTTGATCCGTTTGAGCTTGCCAGGAAAAACTTTATCCCGGTTGCGGCCGGGCTAGTCGTCACAACGATCGCCGCCATCATCATTCTCCCGTAGCAAAAGGATTGAAATCTTCTGACATTTTCTATACAATCATGGGAAAAGCAGACGAGGGGGGCATCGCTTTTGACGTTAACGACACTTCAAAAAAGCTTAAACGCTCAGCTTGACGGGCTGTATGAGGAAATGGTTGAAATCAGGCGTCACCTTCACATGAATCCCGAGCCATCCTTTAAGGAGAAAAAAACACCGGCGTTCATCGCCTCATTTTATGAAAAGCTCGGCGTCCCCATCCGGACGAATGTCGGGGGCAACGGTGTCACAGCCTATATTGAAGGCGGTGAACCGGGACCGGCCGTGGCACTCAGAGCTGATTTTGACGCTTTGCCGATACAGGATGAAAAAGATGTGCCCTATGCTTCACAAATTCCCGGCGTCATGCACGCCTGCGGGCATGACGGCCATACGGCGGCTCTGCTCGCGGTCGGAAAAGTGCTGTACCGCAACCGGGAAAAACTGAAAGGGTCATTTGTGATGATCCACCAGCACGCTGAGGAATTATCTCCCGGCGGAGCACAAGCAATGATTGAGGATGGCTGCCTCGAACATGTCGATGCCATTTTCGGCACTCACCTTTGGGCGACTGAACCCGTCGGAACGGTCTTATGCCGCCCGGGCCCAGTGATGGCCGCCGCTGACGGCTTTACGATTAAAGTCATCGGCAAAGGCGGCCACGGCGCGATTCCTCACGATACGAAGGACGCCGTTTTAATCGGCTCACAAATCGTCACGGCTCTTCAGCATATCGTCAGCCGGCGGGTAAATCCGGTGCAGCCGGCCGTCATCTCAGCCGGCTCGTTCACCGCTGAAAATCCGTTTAACGCGATTGCCGATCAGGCAGTCATATCAGGCACCGTCCGCTCGTTTGACGAAAGTGTGCGCAGCCTGCTCGAAGCAGAAATAGAAGCCGTCGTAAAAGGAATCTGTTCCATGCACTCCGCTTCCTATGAATATCGTTTCAAGCGCGGTTATCCCGCCGTCGTTAATCATCCTGAGGAAGCGGCGCACGCTGCGGCAGCCGCAGCGGAAACAGACGGCGTCACGAAGGTCGTTGAAGGAGAGCCGCAGATGGCCGGAGAGGATTTTTCCTATTATCTGCAGCATACAAAAGGCGCATTTTTCTTTACGGGCGCCGCTTTAGAAAACGCGGAAACCATTTATCCTCATCATCATCCGAAATTTGATTTTAATGAAAAAGCGATGCTGACGGCCGCCAAGGTGCTTATCGGTGCCGCGGTGAGCTACCCCCGCTGACATAAAAAACAGCCGGTACATTACGTACCGGCTGCTGTGATTCTTAAATGAAAAACGTGCCTTGCCGTCTCACCGAGCTGTGACAGCAGTTTATAATTGGCCGCTCCGCCCACGGCGGCTCCGACGACCGGCAAAAGCTGAAACAATTTCACCACGTCCAGATAATCGCGGTATTCCTGCTGAAAAACTCTCCAATCGACATCATGCTTTTTCGAATCCCACTGTTCAATCATTGAGTATATGCGTTTCCGCTGTTCACCGCTTGAGAAAGCCAGCTGAAAAATAAACAGCAAAAACAATCGTTCATCCCTGTCTTTCACATCATAACCGTAAATGGAGGCAAGATCGAACAGACATTTCATTTTAATGGATAGCAGCAAAGGAAAATCAGCCATCCCTAAAAAAATTCCGCCGGCCCCCGTACCGATACCTTCAGCTGCCGCGACCTTTTGGTACGATGCGACGGTTTGTCTGGCGAGAGCATCTTTTTCAGCAAGCGTCATACCGTTTGTATCCCGCTTGCTTTTCACCAGATTTGAACCCGCCATTGTTGCTTCGGTCATTTTTTTAATGCTTTCTGTGATGACGGCATGAATTTTATCGGGAATCCGCTCATTGATTTTCGCCTGCATTCCTTTAGAAAAGCGTTCAAGCATGGAATCTTTGCGCAAAAAACGCGCTTTCCATTGCAGTGCTTCCTGTATCAGCTGCTGATCGTCGGTCATCTGTGTCTCCTTCTTTCATTGAGGTTTCAAAAACCCGATTGATTACAGCTTGCCGTACTTTTTCAATCTTCCGCCCATATACGAAGGCATGATCACAAAAATCAGAACGGCTGAAGCAACAGCCGCATACAGCGCCCCGCTGACTCCCGCGGCATAAGCTGACGCTGCACAGAACAGCAGCGCCTGCACGGTTAACGCCGATTTCATCAGCGAAAAGAAACTTTGCAGCTTCGCTTTCTGGTTGACCGGGTAAAGCTCCTGTAACGACAGATGATGAAAATGCCCGAACAGCGGCAGAAGCTGTATCCCCGTAATAAAGACGGTAAATACGGTTAACGCCGCCGTTATCCACGGATTGGCGGAAACGAGCATAATAATCAGGATAAAAATAATCGTGAGCCTGACCTGAATGCCGAGATAATCATTTGAACGCAGAAAGGCCCGCGCATACATATAGGAGAACGTTTTCCGCTGTTCAAACGGAATCATTCTGAGCAAAAAGTCGAGATACGCCCGGCGTTTTGCCTGTTTCTTTAGGTGAGGCACATCGGTAAACAGATTGGCGATTCTGTAAAACCGCTGCTTCCTTCTTAATTCATATTCAATATGGGCTTCCCATTTTAATGATTTATGTTTTGCGGCCGATGTGAAATACACATAAAGGCCGGCCATCACAATGTAGACGGCGGCAGCGTACACATAAAACGACTGTAAGACGAAGTATAAAAGCAGCATATTGCAGATAAAGCGTATGACCGCATCCATCATTTTCATGCTTCTGTCATTCATAAACGTCATCCGCCACTCCATGGCCTGATTCCACGCTTTTACCGCCAGCATCTGAATAAATACGGCGGCATACGACGCAAGCGACGCCCCCGGACTTACAGCGAAAAACAGAGGCATGCATACAAGCGACAGGGCAATAAGCGGAAACAGCTGTGACAGATAGCTGTACTTAAATGAATGCTTAAAGTATGTCCCCATTTTCGGTTCAAGCGGCAGCAGAAACACGAGGTCCGCTTCCTTTAACAGCGTCCGGACGTATGAACCGGTCAGCACAAATGAAAAGAGCACCGCCATCACCCAAAATGACGGAAAATGAACGGGAATGTCTTTGACCCACTTGCTGTACCAGCTCGCCGCGCCGGCAATAAAAAAGATCAGCACAATGACGAGATGATCATTGAGCATATATTTCATATACATTCTGGTTTCCTTTATATGCTCTTCAAGCCGGGACTGCCAAATCGTAGACATATTATTCATGGCCGGCGTCTTCCTTCGTCAGTTCGATATACAAGTCATCAAGAGCTGCGTCTTTCATGCCGAACTGCTCTCTCAGTTCTTCCAGTGTGCCGCTTGCCCGCACTTCGCCGTTATGTAAAATAATGAAAGCGTCACAGTAGCGCTCTGCCGTAGCCAGGATATGCGTTGACATCAGCACGCTTGATCCGGCTTTTTTCGCGGCGTCCATCCGCTCCAGCAATGCATTGATCGCAAGCGGGTCAAGGCCGAGAAACGGCTCGTCAATGATATAAAGCGAAGGCTCCGCGAGAAACGCGCACATGATCATGACCTTCTGCTTCATCCCTTTGGAAAAGTGAGCGGGAAACCATTTCAGCCTTTTTTCCATTCTGAATTCTTTCAGAAGCGGAGGAAGCCTTTTTTCAAGCGTTTCTTTGGAAAGGCCGTACGCCATGGCCATCAGCTCCAAATGCTCTTTGAGCGTCAGTTCTTCATACAGCACCGGCGTTTCGGGGATGTACGTAAATTGCGAGCGGTAGCTTTCCTTATCCTCCGAAAACGTCTTGCCGTTCAGCTCGATCGAGCCTTTATGCGGGTCCATTAATCCGATAATATGCCGGATCGTCGTGCTTTTGCCCGCGCCGTTTAATCCGATGAGTCCGACAATCTGGTTCGGCTCAAGGGTGAATGAAACATTTTTTAAGACCGGGTTCCTCGTATAACCGCCGGTTAAGTCTTTTACCGATAGCAGAGACATAATTTCTCCCCTTCTGATTCGTTTTTCTTCATAGTACCAAAAATAAAGTCTGATTTGAAACGATTCCCTTTTTTTCTCACGTGAAAATCGTGCATAGTTATCGTTTTGGCGGACATCATAATGTATGTAGAAGGAAACAGCTTTAATCAACTGAAAATGAGGTGTTTATAAAAGACGTCTTAGAACAGTTGGATGAAAATCAACATGTCCTGTGCTTACAATTTCTTCACACACTGCTTTGATGATGTTCTTCATTCATGATGAAATAATCAAATGAGGTGTTTGTCCCAGGAATGATTAAGCAGACCCATAAGTCTTCATTTTAAAAACAAATGAGGTGCTTACAAAAGGCATATTCAATTTTCTGTGATAAAGCTCGTACTTCTGCATCAGGGTGAACGCGCAGCCGTTCATCCTGTTTTTTGTTTTGGCCGTTTTTGTGGTACGATGAGAATATACATATATTTCTTTTCAGGGAGGAAACCCATCTATGCACAAAGCGGACGATTGTATTTTCTGCAAAATCATTGCCGGTGACATTCCGTCTTCAAAAGTATACGAAAATGAACACGTCGTGGCGTTTCTTGATATCAGCCAGGTCACAAAAGGCCATACGCTCGTGATTCCGAAAACACATATCGAAAACGTGTACGAGTTTACGCCTGAGCTTTCTAAAGAATATTTTGAAGCGGTGCCGAAAATCGCACGCGCCATCCGCGATGAATTCGAGCCGATCGGGCTGAATATTCTCAATAACAACGGTGAAAAAGCGGGCCAATCGGTGTTCCATTTTCACATGCATATCATTCCGCGTTACGGAAAAGGCGACGGTTTCGGGGCTGTCTGGAAGACCCACGCCGAAGACTATACGCCTGACGATCTTCAGGAGATCGCTTCAACCGTCAGAAAACGGCTTGCCTCATCTTAAAGATGAGGTTTTTTTGCATCCGGAAACACAAAAAACATAAATTATATTTTTTTATATCAAAAAAATCAAAAAATTGTGATAGGATAATTGTATTATTTCTTACACTAAAGCGGAAAACAGGGAGAGATCGTAAACATGGAACGTACAACGAATTTCAATGCAGGACCCGCAGCCCTTCCACTGGATGTGCTGCAAAAAGCACAAAAAGAATTTGTCAACTTCAATGATACCGGCATGTCCGTCATGGAGCTGTCCCACCGGAGCACGGAATATGATGCGGTGCACCAAAAAGCCAAAAGCCTTCTGAAAGAACTGATGGATATTCCCGACGATTATGATATTTTATTTCTTCAAGGCGGCGCAAGCCTTCAATTCTCCATGCTGCCGATGAACTTTTTAACGCCGGAAAAAACGGCGCACTTCATCGTAACGGGCGCATGGTCTGAAAAAGCACTCGCCGAGGCGAAACTGTTCGGAAACACATCCGTCACGGCAACAAGCGCAGATTCAAACCACAACCACATACCGGAAGCGGACCTCTCAGGAATCAAAGACGGCGCCTATCTGCATATTACGTCAAACAACACGATTTTCGGAACGCAGTGGAAAGAGTTCCCGAATTCACCGATCCCGCTCGTAGCCGACATGTCAAGCGACATCCTGAGCAGAAAAATTGATGTCAAAACGTTTGATGTCATCTATGGCGGAGCCCAGAAAAACCTCGGGCCGTCCGGCGTCACGGTCGTCATCATGAAAAAATCATGGCTTGAAAACGAAAACGCCAACGTCCCTAAAATGTTGAAATACTCCACTCACACAAAAGCCGATTCACTGTATAATACGCCGCCTACATTTGCGATTTATATGCTGAGCCTCGTCCTTGAATGGCTGGCTGAAAACGGCGGTGTCGAAGCGGCTGAACGGCGCAATCAGGAAAAGGCCGATGTCCTGTACGGCACAATCGACGCAAGCGGCGGGTTTTACGCGGGGCATGCCGCAAAAGACAGCCGTTCTCACATGAACGTCACGTTCACCCTCCGCGACAGCAGTCTCACGAAAAAATTCGTTGAAGAAGCGAAAGCGGCTAAAATGATCGGACTCGGAGGCCACCGCTCAGTCGGAGGCTGCAGGGCGTCTATCTACAACGCCGTCAGCCTGGCTGATTGTGAAAAACTGGCTCAGTTTATGAGAAAGTTCCAGCAGGAAAACGAATAAATTTCTTCTAACAAAACGGTTCCTTTGATATACTGTTTGCATATCAATTTTTCCGGCCATCGCAATAAATGACGAGCATATTATTGGATGGCGAAAAAGCTTAGCAGAGGAGAGCTTAGTATGAAAACAAAAGAATTAGTCATTATGGCCCTGTTTGCGGCAATCGGAGCGGTGCTTCATTCCATTATGCCGCCGGTATTATTCGGAATGAAACCCGATATGATGCTTGTGATGATGTTTATGGGTATTCTGTTATTCCCCCGTGTGCAGAACGTGCTGATGATCGGGATTGTAACGGGAATCATTTCCGCACTCACGACATCTTTTCCGGGCGGACAGCTTCCGAATATCATTGAAAAACCGGTAACGGCGTTTCTGTTTCTCGCGCTGGCGCTTTTGGTGAAAAAGAGCGTGAAAACAGCGGCCGCCGCCGTCATTACGATAGCCGGCACCTTCATCTCCGGTTTGCTCTTTTTGGCGCTGGCCCTTCTGATTGTCGGCCTACCGGGCGGATTCACCGCATTGGTGCTCGCGGTCGTCCTTCCGGCGGCTGCGCTGAATACGATCGCCATTATCATTATGCATCCGATTGTGCAGACGATCTTAAAACGGTCCAATATGATTGAAACGGTGAAATAACCGCATACCGAAACCTCTTCCGGCCGGAAGAGGTTTTTTAATGTGTTTCAGCATGTTTTATACGAGAAGTTTTGTGAAAAAGATAAGGAACAATGCGAGGGCGGTTCCTGCTGAGCAGACGATGGCCTTTTGGCGGACGACCCGCTTCGGCGGATATGAAGCGGCCTGGCCGAGCAGTTTCAGGTAATAAACGGCGCCCGCCGCAAAGACAAGAGCCATACAAGATAAAACAATCATAAAGACAGACAACCTTCTCCCTCCTTTTCCCTTAAAAAATATGCTAAAATAAAGCAAGCTATGTATAGAAGTTTATTCTTCTGAACAAAAATGATAAAAGTTATGAGAAAAAAAACGGGGTGATTTCAAATGGCTGACGGACGTTCCCTTTTAACAGGCCTTTTCGTAGGCGGATTGATCGGAGGCGCAGCGGTGTTACTCTCGGCTCCTTCATCCGGAAAAGAGCTGCGGGGCAAAATCAAAGCGAATTGCAATTCAATTGAGGACACAATCAAACGGTTAAAAAAAGACGGAATGGCGCTTAAGGACCAGCTTGTCCAAACGGCGAAAGAAAGCGCAGAAGTCATTAAAGACGTAGGCGGAGAGCTTCAGACCAGCATTAAAAGGTGGCAGGAGGAAATCAAGCCGCACCAGCAGGATCTCCAAAAGGAAATCGCTGATATCGAAGAGAAAATCAGACAGCTGGAGAAAACCTTACAAAACTAATATCCTATACAACCAAAAAAAGTGCGGACCTATTGCGTTCCGCACTTTTTTTTGCGGTTTAAAGCCTTTCCCAGCAAAGGATTAAGAATTTATTATAAAATTCTTAAATTTTCATCTTTATTAATCTTTATTTTATTGGCATAATAGAGGAAAAGAAAATGTGAAGCAGGTGATCTGTATTGAATCGTGTTGAACCGCCTTACGATCTAAAAGAAGCTTTAATCTATACCCAAAAAATGGCGCAGCTGTCCAAAGCGCTCTGGAAATCTATCGAGAAAGACTGGCAGAATTGGCTGAAGCCGTACGACCTTAATATTAATGAGCATCATATATTATGGATTGCCTATCAGCTTAAAGGAGCTTCTATTTCAGAAATCGCCAAATTCGGCGTTATGCACGTATCAACTGCATTTAACTTTTCAAAAAAGCTTGAAGAACGGGGATATCTGAAATTTTCCAAGCGGCTGAATGATAAACGGAACACGTACATTCAGTTAACTGAAGAAGGGGAAAATGTATTCGAAAGCCTGCTTGAGGAGTTTGATCCGTCGAGGAACGCGGTGTTTAAAGGCTCACAGCCGATCTACCACTTATTCGGGAAGTTTCCTGAGGTTGAAGAATTAACCTGTGTCATCCGCCACATTTACGGCGAAGATTTTATGGAGATATTCGAGAAATCATTGACAAACATAAACAATGATTTTGAAAGTGAAGACGGAAGGCTGAAGAAAAAAACGGACGAATCGGCTGTCCATGAAACGGCTGAAGAGCTGGAACCGATCAACAGTTAATCAAAGTGCTTCATAATCTCAATAAACTCTTCCATCAGCGCTGTATAAAGCCCCTGCTCATACAAAGCAAAAATCGTTTCATGAACATCTAATTTTTCGTTCAGCTGTCCCGCAAAAAGCGCAAGGAGCTTGTCAAACGTCACAAAGCCTTGCGCTTTTTGCGACTCCAGCTCGTCCTCCAATTCGCGGCAGATCCGCCCGACCTCTTCTCCTTCTTCTTCGGTCAGCCCTTTTTCAATCATCATCGCATAAAAAGGGTACTTATCCATATCCACCGTTTTCACCAGCAATTGTATGTAATATTCTAAACGCCCGATACGCTGATCCATTGAATCCATCCGTTTCACTTCTTTCTATCTTTAATCTTATTTTAGCTGATAATGAATGGAGAAGAAAGGTTAAACCGTACATTTCCATGTTTCACCGAGCTCTTCTGTTCTTCTCTTTCCAGGTTTATTTTTTTCTTTAAAAAAGGATTGATTTTTTCTCCTGAAGAGAGTAAATTATTTTGAGATTGTATTCCATCTTTGTACGGAAGGATGACTCTGATGAATTGCTGGAAAACCATTAATCTGATCAAAGATTATGGTGCGGTTCGTTTATTATTGACTGCTGTAGGTTTTATGATCCTGTTTTTTATATGCAACTTCTTGGCATTCGGGCTGCTGCGTCCGAATATCAGTTTAAGTGACGGGCACGTGTTTGCTTTTTGTGTTCTGCTCGTTGTTACTTTATTTGTACATAAAGTCATACATGTCCTGCCGATGATCTGTAAAAAAAGAAAAAAGGAAATGAAAATGTACTTCTTGCGGATGCCGACATGGAAAGGCATACCGAAAACGACGATGCTGATTTCAACGATCAGCCCGTTTTTATTCATTACGCCGTTATTGTTTTATGCCGGACTGGCATTTCCGAGACACGCTCATTACTTTTATATGATTTCGAGCATTCATGCGGGGTATTGCCTGCCTGATCTTCTGTTTGCGCTCCATCTGGTCAAAGCGCCCAAATCATGTCTGATTGACCAGGAATCCGACGGTTTTGATATTTTAGTAAAAAAAGTGCCGGAGTCTTGATGTCCCGCTGATTTTTCAGGTTACATTCTATCTTTTTTAATAAATATTTGGTAATGTAATATGGGAGCAGTTCAGAGAGAGGGGGAATCTCCCATCATTTTATTCTATTTTATCGTGGCTGCCCTGTTTATTCTTTATTTCATAAACAGGCTCACAAATACATTATGCCTTGTCAGAGAGATTCCTGAAGACCGGCAGGATAAGGTATTCCGTTTTATTAATGTATCTATTTTAATTTTACTGATCTCTTCATTCGTCGAGATCTCCTTTACTGTGTAAACAGGCAAAAAAATATGGCTGACGGTGGTCTGACCCCCGACAGCCATATTTTTTTCTTAATAAAGCCAAGAAGCGCCGATGATGATCAATAAGATGAACAGAACAACCAATAATGCAAAACCGCCTGCAAATACTTCACCCATCTCCAAAAGCACCTCCTACAAAACGTTTTATTTTTCCAATTACATCATATGCAATGTACTTCTGAAACGATTAGGCGCCCGGGTAAGAAAACGGACCGCTTTTAGAAAAAGCGATCCGTTTCGCTTAGCAAATGTAAGCTGCACCTACGATGATAAGCAATATGAACAGTACTACGAGCAGCGCGAAACCGTTTGAATATCCTCCGCCCATGGTTCATTACCTCCTTTTCATGATCAATATATTTGTATGTATCAGGAAAAAGTTTGACTAGACGAATGCCCTTTATTTAAAATCTTTTTACAGAAAGCCACAATATGTTATGATACGCATATGCAATTTAATTTGGATGATTAGGAGTGTTTAAAGGAATGAAGAAAATCGCGATAGCAGCTATTACGGCAACGAGCGTCCTGGCTCTCAGCGCTTGCAGCAGCGGCGACAACGACGTGATCGCCAAGACGGATGCCGGAAATGTAACAAAAGGCGAGCTCTACACGAACATGAAAAAAACCGCGGGTGCAAGTGTGCTGACACAGCTCGTACAAGAAAAAGTATTAGCAAAAAAATACAAAGTAACGGATAAAGAAATCGATAACAAGCTGAAAGAGTACAAAACGCAGCTCGGCGATCAGTACAGCGCCCTTAAACAGCAGTACGGCGAAGATTACCTGAAAGATCAGGTGAAGTACGAACTGCTTGCACAAAAAGCGGCGAAAGACAACATCAAAGTGACTGACTCCGAAACGAAAGAATATTACGACGGCTTAAAAGGTAAAATCCGTGCGAGCCACATCCTTGTCGCTGACAAAAAGACAGCTGAAGAAGTGGAGAAAAAGCTGAAAAAAGGCGAGAAGTTTGAAACGCTTGCGAAAGAATATTCAACTGACAGCTCAAAAGACAGCGGCGGCGACCTTGGCTGGTTCGATAAAAAATCAATGGATGCAACATTCAGCAAAGCTGCATTCGGCCTGAAAGTCGGACAAGTCAGCGATCCGGTCAAAACAAAATTCGGTTATCATATCATCAAAAAGACGAAAGAACGCGGCAAATATGATGACATGAAAAAAGAACTGAAAGAAGAAGTTCTTAACCAGAAATTAAACGACAACTCAGCTGTACAGGCGGCAATTCAAAAAGTCATGAAAAAAGCTGACGTAAAAGTGGAAGACAAAGACTTAAAAGACACGTTTAACACTTCAACATCTTCTGAATCTAAATAAAAAAACTGTGCGGGCTCTCGGCGAGCCGCACAGTTTTTTTATGCGATGGAATGATTGGAGTTTTCTTCTGCATCCCCGTTTTCACTTGCGGGCGCAGCCATACGGCGCTCGCGTTCCTGTTCCATCCGTTCAATATACACCCTTCCTTCTTTTTCAATAAACGACTGGTCAAGCTTTTCCTCTTCTTTAGCTGTTGTGAAAAGCTTATATGCGCTGAAAATAATTCCGATAATGCAAAGGTATACCCACCAAGGAAAAAATAGCACGTCGGTTTCCTCCTTTTTTCACCCAGAGTCTTTATTCTAAGCTATGCTTGATAAAGACAAGTTATGAGAGCTGAACGTAAAAAAGACCGATCATAGAGAATCGGCCTTTTTTATCTTATTGATGGAAAGTCGGTTTGTAGAAAGAACGGTTTTCAAGCGCAAATACACGCTCTGTGTATTCGCCCGGCTTCACCCGTTCCAGCGCTCTGTCCATCATGATCATTTTTGCATCCAGATTATCAATGTAGTGCAGAATTTCCGCTTCTTTCACCATCGGCGGTTTCGGGCTTCCCCATTCCGCTTTTCCGTGATGGCTTAAAATCAAATGTTTCAGAATCAGCACTTCTTCAGCGTCAATCTGAAGCTCTTCGGCTGCTTTAGAAAGCTCTGTCACCATGATCGAAATGTGCCCGAGCAGATTCCCTTCCACGGTGTACGTTGTGGAGACGGGGCCTGAAAGCTCTTTTACTTTGCCGAGATCATGCAGAATGACTCCGGCATACAGTAAATCCCGGTCAAGAGACGGATACAGATCGGCAATCGCTTTTGCCAGGTTCAGCATGGACACTACATGATACGCGAGCCCGGAGACGAACTCATGGTGGTTTTTAGCCGCAGCCGGGTAATCCATAAACTCAGCCGCATATTTTTTGACCAGATGTCTTGTGATCCGCTGGATGTTTGGATTTTTCATTTCAAAAATGTATTGAGTGACGGTTTCCATCATTTCATTTTTCGGAATCGGCGCCGTTTCCAGAAAATCATCAATGCTGACATTTTCGTTCTCGCCGGCCGGCCGGATGTTTCTCAGCTTAAGCTGGTTTCGTCCGCGATAGTGATGGACATCTCCGATCACCTTCACGATCGTCTGCGCCGCGTACGTTACTTCATCAGTCGGCTTGGCATCCCACAGCTTCGCTTCGATATCTCCCGATTGGTCCTGCAGCATTAACGTCAGGAATGGTTTTCCGTTGCTTGCGATTCCTTTAGTCGAAGATTTAATCAGAAAGTATTGATCGACCTGCTCGCCGACCTCGTGCAGCATAATACCTTTTGCCATTCTATTAAAAGCTCCCTCCATATCTTACATAATACCAGTATAGCACATACCTCTTTTTTGAAAATAAACTCTTTTATGACAGGAGCCGCATGACTTGTCCGCTGTGAAAAGACCGGCTGACATGCTCATGGCAGGTGAAATAAAGTATCTGCCGCCCGCCTTCTGAAAGCTGATTCAGCACATCAAACAGCCGCTGCAGCCGCTGCCTGTCAAAATGGACAAAACTGTCATCAAGTAAAAACGGCAGTGATACCGCAGACTCCCTCTCTGACGCAAGGGCAAAACGAATCGCCGCATAAAGCTGCTCGCATGCCGCCTGTGAGAGTTCGCCTGCAGAAAACACCGTTCCGTCTTTCCGCATGACCATAATGGAATCATCAGCCTCGGAAAAATACAATTTGTGGTAGCGTCCGTCCGTAAGCGGTCCGTATAATGCGCCGGCGGTTTCTAACAGACGGGGAAGCGTCACTTTTTTATGCCGCTCCATTTTTTCCCTGATAATGTGTCTGACCGTCTGTAATGCGGCCCACTCTTTAGCGGTTTTTTTCACGCGCTCCTTCTGCATTTCTGTCTGCTGTTTTAAATCGGATACAAGCCCCGAGGACTCCAGCTGCTCTTGCTTCACCGTTAATAAAGCGGTTTGCTCACGGAGCTGGGCGCTTTTTTCCTCAAGCGTTTTTTTCTCTGTTTCCTTCTGAACGACTGTATGTTCAAGTTCGGACACTGTGCGGCTCATGTACGGCTCCAGCTGTTTTCCGCCTATGCCGGACAAGTGCGTTTTGATTTCGCGCAGCTGCCGCTCTGTTTCCCGGCGGCTTTCATTCAGCCTGGCGAGTTCACAAAAGTGTTCGCGGTTTTTTGCGCCTGCCGCCATGAAAAGCTGTTTGACCTGCTGTTCGTAGTAATGAACTTCTTCGTTTAATTCACGCATTTGCTCTTGTGCATGCAGCAGATCCGTTTCGAGCGCCTGCTTTCGTTTTGCTTCCTCACGGGCCCGTTCCGCCTGCGCCAGCAAAACGTGCAGTCTTTCTTTTGCGGACAGCTCCCTTCCGTCTGAAGGACTCAGCTTTTTGACCCGGTCCTCAAAAGCTCTTTGCAGCTTTTGCAGCCTGCCCGCTTCAATGGTCAGCTCATGCTTGTTAAGGATTTCTTTTTTGACATCTTTCATCACATGATATGCGTCAAGAAGATGGGAAGGACTTCCTGAAAACCCCAGTTCCTTCATAAAAAGTTCCGCCTGTTTTTCAGACGGCGCCATTTCCGCCTCCCATTCTTCATATTGGCGGATGATTCTCTCATATGCCGCTTCTTTCTGTTCAAGCACGGCTTGATCCGCAATCAGCTGCTGCCGGTGCCGGCCGTCTCGCCAAAGCTCTTCCTGCAGAAGATCAGCCGCTTCTTTAGAGATCGCCGGCTTCTTTTTCTTGTGTCCGGGCCCTCCTCTTTCTGACGGCAGCGGTTTTTGCATGCCGGACAGCATATACAGCAGCAGAGC
This sequence comes from Bacillus sp. IS1, assembly GCF_032461585.1. NCBI lineage: Bacteria > Bacillati > Bacillota > Bacilli > Caryophanales > Bacillaceae > Bacillus > Bacillus sp. IS1. The sequence goes on from NZ_JAWCWR010000003.1 coordinate 262,751, forward strand.
GCCGGTAAAAAGGGCGGCGGGCAGCCATTCCTTTAACATAGCGAAAATCGCAATGAACAGAATGCCCGCACCGAGAAAGAGCTTTTTTTGTCTGGCGCGCTGTTTTTCCAGATGCTGAACATGTGCCTGCCATTCGTTTCCTTCTGTATCAGCCGTTTGCTTATATGATTGTAAAGCGGCTTCTTTTTCTTTCCTGACAGCGGGGTCCAAAATGTTTTCCGCCGTCACGGCATGTTTTCGTTCGGCTTCTTTCAGCTCCAGCCGCGCTTGTTCGAACATCGCATCAAGCTGTGCCTTTCTTTCTCTTGCCTGTCCGGCGCTCTGCACGGCTTCCTGCAGCCGCCATTCATATTCATAATCGGTGTTCAGTGAAAGAATGCCGTCTTCCTCATGTCTTCCGAGCTGCTGCAATCCTGACGAAACGCGGGCAGATGTCTGCCGGATCTGTGATTGGATGGCGGCAAGCTGTTCGCCGCGCGATTCGTACATATGCTGCTCGCCGGAAAGCTCCTGCAGCTGCCGCTCTTTTTGCAGCAAGTCCTCATTTGGAGCGAGCAGCTCAGCCTGCCGCCGGAGTTCATCCGCTTTTGCCCGAAGCCCCTCAAGACGGGCCGCTTTCGGATGGAGATGCGATTCGTATTTTTCAAGCTGATGCATTCCGTCCTTCGGGAATTGCTTCAATGCTTCCGGATAAGAAGAAAGTTCGCTTTCCAAGGCTGTTTTTTTATCTGCGAGCGGCTTTGCTTCTATCGCTGATTTTACTGTTTTGATTTCTTCAGTTATGTCTTTCAATCGTGCTTCGGCATCCTGCAAACGGCCGCCGGCGCTTTTTTTCTCTTCCAGAAGGCTGTGATAGCCCGCTTCCGCAGCTTCCGCCTGTTTCAGCTGGGCGCTGAGCCGCTTTAATGTATCCAACTCCTGATTTAAGCGGGGGTTCCGCCCGTTCGGCTTATACATCCTGTCAAGTTCTTTTGCCAGCCGCCCGTCAAGCTTTGCCGCCGCTTCCGACCCGAATAAGCTCGAATACAGGAGAAACTCGCCGATTTTGTCCCGGTTAAAAGCTTGAATCTCCTGCAGTCCGAATACATCGAACGAATAGATCGCTTCGTACAGCGCCCGGTCTGTATCGGAGAGAAGCTGTTTGAGCCATTCTCCGTCCTTGATTTCGCCTGAAGCCGTATACACTCTGACTTTTTCGGCAGCGCCTTTTGTCCGTTCGATTTTGACAGCGCCGTGATCGCCATGCTTCAATTCCACAGCGCCGCCGTAAACCCCGCCGTTTTTCGGTTCGTATTTTTTTGATTTCGGAAAACCGAACAGCACGCTTTTGATAAAGGACATCAATGTCGTTTTCCCCGCTTCATTTAACCCGTAGATCACTTGCACGGGAGAATCTGACAGCTGAAAACTTCGGTCGGAAAATTTTCCGTATTGGTAAATATGCATCGCCGTTATTTTCATCGCTGAATCTCCTTCATCTGGCGTCTTAAAACGGCTTGAGCCTGCCGCTTAATATCCAGTATCTCTTCATCTGTAAATGAAGCCATCTGACGCCGGTATACGGGATGACGCTCAAGGGCTTCAAATACACCGCTCATGTCTGCGCATTGTTCTATGTCCTGAAGGAGCCCTTTAAAAAACGGATCGGGCGGCACGTTGTCTGTTTCATCCGTCCGATCCTCAAGCGCAAGCGGCCAGACGAAACATTCCTCTTCGGCCTCTTCCTCCTGTAAAGCGGAAAGAAGCTCCTCCGCGATGCCTGCGGGCGCCTCCGTCCAAAAGCGGGGCGCCGCGCCGCGAAGCACCAGCCTGACACATGCCGGGCGGCCCGCCGCGCGCAAGCCGGAGAATGTATCCGATGCGGCTTTCAGAAGTGAAGTCATATGTTCAGCTCCGGAGATATCAAGATCAATTTCCTCCCATAACACATCATGCGCTTCTTTGAATTCCCAAGACATCTCACCGTTTGCCGCCCGGACGAGATAATATCCCTTAGGCCCGGTTTCTTTTAAATGCCGGGCTTGAATATTCCCGGGGTAAATGGCGGCGGGATGCTGGGCGGACAGAACCTGCCGTTTATGAATGTGTCCGAGCGCCCAGTAATCCATGCCGCTTTTTTCAAGGTCTTCTTTCGTAAACGGGCAGTACGGGTCATGCCCTTCCGCTCCTGATAACATGCCGTGGAGCATGCCGATATGATAAGGCGCGCCGGTCATTTTCCGGTAACGGGCCGCCTGATTGACCGTTACGCTTCTTTCCTGATAGCTGCACCCGTAAATGCTTGCCGCAAGCTCTCCGTTTTTAAAGAAAGATTTTTCCTCCGGTGTATCCGAGGTGAAGATATGTACATTTTCCGGCCATTCGATCGGCGTCCACTTACCGCCCAAATGATCATGGTTGCCGAATATGACGAACACTTGGATATCCGCTTCCTGTAATCTCGTAAACTGTTTTCTCAAAAACAGCTGGGCTTTTAAACTTCTGTTGGCTTCGTCAAACAGATCCCCCGAAAGCAGCACGAAATCTGCCTGCTCCCGGAGTGCCCCGTCCGTCAGTCGGCGGACGCTGTGAAATGTGCTTTCTTTAATACGCGCATATACCGGTTCAGGCAGATTCGAAATGCCGTAAAACGGGCTGTCCAGATGCAGGTCAGCGGCATGAATAAACGTCAGATCAGCCATCTCGCCCTCCCCTTTCTGCAAATTGAATTACCATTATTTTAGCACCGTTTTTATACGAATGCACGTTCTGCAAAATAAAAAAACAGCCCGGCTGTTCCGGGCTGTTTCTCTTATTTTTTGGAGATGCGCAACGCTTGTTTAATCGCTTTGAATCCGCTGGCGTTTCCGTAAATCAATACGCCGCCTTTGTAAATTTTCGCGCCGACCGCCGCAAAGATCACGATAGTGAGCAGTGTCAGGGCGATTCCGGCCGCAGCCTGCCAAAACGGGATATCGAGCATCCCGACGCGTAAAAACATAATCATCGGCGTGAAAAACGGAATGTAAGATGTAACGGTAATAAAACCGGCGTCAGGATTGCCGAGGCCGAACATGGCGATCATAAAACCTGCCACGATTAAAAAAACCATCGGCTGAATCGTCTGCTGTACGTCCTCTATCCGGCTGACAACACTGCCGAGAAACGCGGCAAGCGTCGCGTAAAGAAAATAGCCGAGCAAATAGAAAATGACGGCATAGACTATCGTCGAGACTGGAACATCCGTAAAATTGAGAAATGCACTGATCGGCGACGACGCCTCATTATGAGGGTTCAGCTTCAGTGAGAGATAACCCGCCGCAATCAGCACCCCAAACTGTGTGATCCCCACGAGCGCGATACCGAACAGTTTGGCAAACATCTGCTGAATCGGCGGCATGCTTGAAATTAAAATTTCCATGACGCGGGACGATTTTTCCGTCGCCACTTCCATCGCAATCATGCTTGCGTACATGATAACTGAGAAGTAGATGACAAACAGCATGATGTATACAAGCCCCATTACCTGACCGAGCTCTTCCTCAGATTTCGCCCCTTTTTCCAGCGCGTCTTTGCTGACTTCCGGCGGAGTGTAGAGGCTGCTGACTTTTTCTGCCGAAATGCCGAGCTTGGCGGTTTCGACAGCGGTTTTTGTCTGGGTTAAAGCCTGCTTGAGCAGTTTATACGCTGATTCATCGGAAATGGTCAGCGCCTTGTATGCTCCTGTTATCGTTCCTTTTTGATCTTGTCTGATGATAAACAGTCCGTCCCATTCACCGTCTTTGACTCGCTTTACGGCATCTTTTTCGGACTCCTTCGTCTCCATTGCCTGCAGATCATTGTCTGTATCCGCCGCTTTAAGCTGTTTTGCAAACGCCGAGTACAGCCCGCCCGTTTCATCAATCACCGCGATTTGCTGCTTGCCGTCATCCGATTGAAACACGGATATAATCGATTGCAGGTTGGTCACCGCTAATACTAATAAAACGGTAATGGCGGTCGAAATAATGAATGACTTTGCCGCGATTTTGTTTTTATATGTATGAAACAGCATAATCCAAAATTTATTCATAAACGGCCCCCACCTTTTCTATAAAAATATCATGCAGTGACGGCTCTTCCAATTCGAACTTCCGTATAAAACCTTTCCCTTGCAGCGCCCGGAAAATATCCTGAGAAACAGGTTCATTCGCGACCTGCAGTCTGATTCCGTCATTTGTTTCCTTCCATTTCACGACACCTTCATGCGTTTTTAAAAAGCTGAGGTCATCATCTGAATGAACAGTGACATTTTTTTTGCCGAAAGACCGCTTAATGTCTTTCAGATTGCCTTGAACGACGGGTTTCCCCTTCTGGAGAATGCACAAATTCTCGCAAAGCTCTTCCACATGCTCCATTCGGTGGCTTGAAAAAACGATGGAAACGCCGCTGTTTTTCAAAGAAATGACCGCTTCTTTCAGCAGCTCGACATTCACCGGATCAAGACCGCTGAAAGGTTCATCGAGAATCAGCAGTTCAGGCTTATGCAGGACGGCCGAAATGAACTGGATTTTCTGCTGGTTTCCTTTCGACAGCTCTTCGACTTTCTTATTCTTGTAATCTGTAATGCCGAACCGCTCGAGCCATGTCATGAGCTCTTTTTCCGCCTCTTTTTTGCCCATTCCTTTTAATCTCGCCAGATAGACAAGCTGGTCACTCACCTTCACTTTCGGATACAGCCCCCGCTCTTCCGGGAGATAGCCGATTTTTTCACTGATGGAATAATTGACCGGCTGCCCTTTCCAGGTGATATGCCCGTCAGTCAGGCTTAAAAGACCCAAAATCATCCGAAAGGTCGTCGTTTTTCCCGCGCCGTTTGCGCCGAGCAGCCCGAACATTTCCCTTTCAGGTATTTGCAGGTTCAAATTGTCAACAGCGGTAAAGCTGCCGAATGTTTTCGTTACGTTTTTAATTGTAAGCACGAATCCAACTCCTTCCTTGACCCATTATATACTAATAATGGGTAAAAATTAATGGAGGATTTTAAATTCTTTATCAGAATATCATTCTATAAAGGGGGTGACATGATGGGACAATATGTATTGACCGCATTCCATGCGTCGGGAGAAACGCTGCTGAATGAACGGATCGAAGCGGATAATGAGGCGGAGGCGAAGGCCGCCGGAGAGGCTTTATTGAAGGAAAAAAAGCTTGAGAACAGTACTCATCGCTTGGTAAATGAAGCCGGAAAGCTGATTTTATTCCACAGATAACAGAAGCTTTCCGGCTTCTGTATTTTACCGGTTAAATTGCGGCGTCCGTTTTTCTAAAAAGGCGCGGATGCCCTCTTTATGATCATCCGTTTTTCTCATATTTTCCTGGGCCTTTCGTTCAAGAGACAAAACGTCTTTTAACCGGCTGATATGGAGGCTCTGATAAATAGCCTTCGTTTCAATCATCGCTGACAGCGGCGCATGCAGCAATCGGTCGATATACGGTTGTGCCCCCTCACTAGGGCCGCCGCTGAACAGCCCGTCGGCAAGCTTGAGCCGCACCGCTTTTTCAGCCGGCAATTTTTCACCGCTCCAAATCAGTTTTTTCGCTTCGATCTCACCGACGCGTCTCATTAATAAATAATGGCCTCCTCCATCGGGAACCAATCCGATGCCGATGAAATTCATCGCGAGGCGGGCGTTTTCTTCGGCGAGCACCACATCGGCGCACAGCGCGAAACTCAGCCCGAGCCCGGCCGCGGCTCCGTGGATGGCGGCAATCACAATTTTTTTCATATCATAGAGGGTCAGCGTAATGGATTCGATCATTTTCATGAGCCGTTCATATTCTCCTGAATCATGATCAGACGTCATCATCTGAATATCACCGCCCGCGGAAAATCCCCGGCCTTCCCCCCGTAAAAGCACGATAAGCGCCTCACTGTCGGCTGCCATCACGCATGCATTTTCCAATTCCCGGAGCATTTGTTCATTCAGCGCATTGTAACTGTCAGGCCGGTTCAGCACAATCTCTGCGATCTTTCCCTTTTCTTCATAACGAATATACTGCATGTTTACATCCCCCTTGAATCCGCTTACATATTTTGTTCAAATGATATATTCCTTCCCCCGAAGCGAAACTCCTTTATTTTTCAAGGTCAACAGATACCGAAAAATGCATATCATTTGAAACTGAACATACATTTTTATATAGTGAAATTGATATACAAAACAAAAGGGGGGAAAAACGCCGATAATGAAATATGTGATACTCAGCTTGTTACTGAGCTTTTTTATGGTGCTGTTCCCCCCTTCGGATGTCGCTCTTCCTTCCCAATTGGTGACAGAAACAGACAGCCATGTACAAATTTCGGTTTACCCGCAGGAAACGGATTCGGCAAAGACGCCGGTTCAAACCAAAACCGCTCCGCAAGGCCTGTCAAAAGGATACGGTGCGTTATCCCGGATGATCTCCCTGTTATCTGTCAAACCTCTTGATCAATTCATTGATTCCACAATGGAAAGGACATGCGCCATTCCGATACAATACCAGTCAAATTACCTCCGGCATCAGACCATTTCTCATTGCCAATCTGTATTTACGGCGTAAAAACAGTATATTCCGGAGGGATTTTTTATGAATATTAAAGAAAACGATCTGCCCGGCATCGGGAAAAAATTCGAAATCGAAACGAGAAATCATGAAAAAATGACGATCATCATTCATGATGACGGCAGGCGGGAAATTTACAGATTTGATGACCGCGACCCTGATGAGCTTCTGGCAAGCATTTCACTTGATGATGCGGAAGCTAGACAAATTGCCGCGATTATCGGCGGGATGGTGTATAAACCGCAGGCGCTTGAATCGATTGAAATGGCGTTCAACGATCTGATTATCGAATGGTTTAAAGTTGAAAAAGGGGCAAAAGCGGCAGGGCGGACGCTCGGCGAACTGGATGTGCGGCAGAACTATGACGTGACGGTCATCGCCATCATTAAGCATAACCAGAAAAAGCTTTTAAACCCGGGCGCTGATTCGCTCCTTGAAGCAAACGATACACTCGTCCTCTCAGGTGAAAGAAAGCATCTGAAAAAGCTGATCCAAGACTTCCTCTCCAGAGACGGAGTGTGATCTGTTTATGGACCATCTCGTATTTGAAGTCGGTACGGCGTTAGTTCTTGTGGCCATTGCGAGTGTCATCGCCAATAAAATTAAATTCTCGATCATCCCCTTCCTGATCATTTTAGGAATGCTCGTCGGGCCGCACGCGCCCCAAGCGGGCATCATTGACCTGACGTTTATCGAAAGCCGGGAAGTGATTGAATTTTTCGGACGGATGGGCGTCCTGTTCCTCCTCTTTTACCTCGGGCTTGAATTCTCGGTCGGAAAATTAGTCAAATCCGGACGTTCAATCGCCGCCGGCGGAACGATTTATATTCTGATTAATTTCAGTTTAGGGCTGATCTACGGCTTTATCACGGGCTTTTCCTTTTTGGAAGTGCTTGTATTGGCGGGTGTCATCACGATATCATCAAGCGCCATTGTCGCAAAGGTGCTTGTCGACTTAAAGCGCACGGCCAATCCGGAAACGGAGCTGATTCTCGGCATCATTATGTTTGAGGATATCTTTCTGGCGGTTTACTTGTCCGTCGTCTCCGGGCTTGTTCTGGGAGACGCGACGTCTGTCGGAGGCGCGCTGATGTCAATCGTGATCGCTTTCGGATATATGCTGCTGTTTTTCATTGCCGCCCGAAAATTGCCGCCTCTGCTGAACAAGCTGCTTGATATCCGTTCAAACGAGGTATTTGTCATCGTTATTTTCGCAGCGCTCTTTTTCATTGCCGGCTTTTCCGAAACGATTCATGTCGCTGAAGCGATCGGCGCGCTCTTGCTCGGACTCGTGTTTTCGGAGACGGCCCATTCTGACAGGATTGAGCATCTTGTCGTGCCGTTCCGTGACTTTTTCGGGGCCATGTTTTTCTTCAGCTTCGGTCTCAGCATTGATCCGTTTTCACTCGGAGATGCGGTATGGCTTGCCCTCGGCGCCGTTCTGCTGACGATTGCCGGAAACTTTATCGCCGGCATGATCGCCGGACGCCGGGCGGGGCTTTCTCATAAAGCATCGTCTAATATCGGGCTGACCATTGTGTCCCGCGGCGAATTCTCCATTATCGTCGCAAATCTCGGCATCGCCGGCGGCCTGTCCGCTTCACTTAAACCTTTCGCCGCCTTATATGTTTTGATACTGGCCATCTTCGGCCCTTTGCTCACGAAAGAATCGAAGCGGATATATCTCCTGTTGAACAGCGTGTTCAAATGGAAGGCGCCTGAAAAGAAGCCGCAGAAATCATAAAAAAAACTGACCTCTTCATAAGGGGTCAGTTTTTTTGAGCGGGAAGAAATTGCTGAAAAGCCGTTTTTTTATTAATGGAGAAATGCTCTTTCCCCAGAATGGTATTGATGATTTTTTGGTTTCTGTAAACAGACAGCTTCAAATTCGTAGCGCCTGTTCCGTGAGCATGATCAAGATTCGTTAATGTGAAAAAATGATGCCGCCTGTCGTCCTTAAAGATAAGACGGGAATCGGCCGTCACTTTAAACCGTTTCTCATCCTCCCATTCGATATCGGGGGCAATTGCCGTAAACCATTCCGGAATAAGAGGTTTAAAGCCGGTCGCCAATATCACTTTTTCTGAATCGGCCGTAAAGGTTTCATCCATCTGCCATTGATGAAAGCTCAGTACGCAGCGCCCATTTTGCTTTTCAATTTTTTCAAGCTCCGCCATCGGCTGAATATACACGTCAGGCGAACCTCCGCTGATCGATCTGTGATACAGGGCATCGTAAATGGCGGCAAGTGTGTCAGAATCAATGCCGTGGCGCAGTCCGTCCAGCTCAGGGAGCGTGTTCAGCCGTTCTTTAAAAGGCAGGCGGTTAAAATATTCCACATAATCAGGTGTAAACATTTCCTGCCCGAGCTTGGCGGTTTCCAATTCTCGAAATCCGGCGGAGCGTGTCACCCATTGCAGCCGGCTGCGGCGGTATTGTTCATCGTGCAATAAGTCAGAAAAGATCTCCGCGGCGCTCTGTCCGGAGCCGACCACCGTAATTGATTCGGCACCGGCGAGCTCGTCTTTCCGAAACAAATATTCCGTGCTGACCATCGTGTCCTGACGCGCTTCGCCAGCAATCTCTGCGGGAATAAGCGGTTCAGACCCCGTCCCCATGACGAAATGCTTCGTTTGATAGACACTGATGCTTCCGTCCTCAATGTTCTTGACGCTGACGTCATAATGTCCGCCGGCATTTTTCACGCCGATTACCTCTGAGCCGAAACGGCATGATTTGATTTCTGAAGCCACCCAGCTCAAATAGTCGTTAAATTCCCGTCTCGGAATATCAAATTCATTAAACGTATAAAACCGGTACAGCCGGTCATGTTCATGGAGAAAGTTTAAAAACGTGTAGCGGCTTTTCGGATCGGCGAGCGTGACCAGGTCCGCCAGAAACGCCACCTGTAAATCCGTCCCTTTAATTAATAGACCGGGATGCCACGCAAATTCTTTCTTTTTATCGAAAAAAAGAGCGTCTGTTCCGGGTATATCCTCTAATAATGCGGCAAGCCCTAAATTAAACGGCCCGATTCCCGCTCCAATGACATCATACATAATTACACCTCTTACGAATAACAGTCTGATGGTCTTTTCCCGTTTTTACAGACGGTTAAACATAAAAAAAACGGCACGCTGATTCCGTGCCGTTTTTGATATTATAATGCAGATTTAACGAACATCTCATCTAAGTATTTGATTTTCTCTTCTGTATAATGCTCGAATCGGTCATTATATGATTTCGGATCTTTCGGATTGGCGAAGTGCGTGATTTTTCCGGTTTCCGGATGAATGAATTTGCTTGCCGCGCCGCAGCCGATACCGATAATCGTCTGCACTTCTTCCATAATCATAATGTTGTAGATGCTTTCCTGACCAGGGAGGGAGTAGCCGACATTTTCAAGGTTTCCGAGAATGTTTTTCTGCCGGTACAAGTAGTACGGCGTATAGCCGTGCTCTTTTGTCCAGCGGACGGCGTCATCCATCATGCGGGACACTTCCTGTCTGTCGGCAACTTTATACTTATGCTTGTTTCTCGTCATTTCTGACGCCCGTTTAAAAGAAAGCGTATGAACGGTCAAAGATTCAGGCATCAGCTTTTCCGTTTCTTCAAGACTGTGCCTGAACTCAGCCGTCCCTTCTCCCGGCAGGCCGATGATCAGGTCCATGTTGATGTTATTCATGCCGTGTTTGCGGGAAAGATGGTATTTTTCGATGGTTTCTTCAACTGTATGATGTCTGCCGATGGCCTTAAGCGTTTCGTTTTCATAAGATTGCGGGTTAATGCTGATTCTGTCAATCTTATACTTATTTAAAACGGCCAGCTTTTCCTCCGTAATCGTGTCGGGTCGGCCCGCTTCAACGGTAATCTCCCTGATATTCGCGACATCCGGGAAAGAGCGGACCATTTCTTCATATAAAAGATCCATTTCTTCAGCGGTAATGCTTGTCGGCGTGCCGCCGCCGAAATAAATGGTCGTCACTTTGATATCATGCTGTTTCAGCCATTCTCCGATTTTCTGCATTTCATAGTGAAGCCCCCATAAAAAGGAGCCGACTCTTCCCGCCTGTCCTTGAATGGCATAAGCCGGAAACGTGCAGTAGGCGCATTTCGTCGGGCAGAACGGGATGCCGATATATATGCTGACTTCATCTTTGACCCGGTACAGATCGGGAACCGCAGCGAGCTGGCGGTCGACAATCTCCTGCATCAGATTGATTTTTTCATCATGGATCAGATAATCTTTTTTCAGATCGGCGTGCGCCTCTTCTTTTGTCAGGCCGCTCTGCAGCTTTTTATGAAGAAGTTTAGTAGGCCTGATGCCGGTTAAGATTCCCCATTTTTGTGTCATGCCCGTATGCGATTGAAGAAGATTTAAGTAGACGTATGACAGCGTGTTTTTCACCTGTTTAAATACTTCTTTTTCGCTCCATCCGGCAAGAAGCGGTTTCGTATGATGTTCCTTTTCGCCGGTTCCTTTGATTTCTCCGGATACCGACACGCTGTCTGCATCTTGAGAAATGGCAAGTGAGATGACGAGATCAGAGGGTTCCTCCGTTTCGCCGTACGCAAGAACACACTCTTCAAAAAATAAATTCGCGATGTTTTGCAGCGGACGATGCAGCCTGTCATCCGTGATGCCGTCTATTTTTATTTGCAATGTGATCACCTTATTTTTCAGATTCAAAACTTTCTTTAGTGTACAGAAAGAACAGGCTAAAATCAATCCGCGAAAAAGCCGCAGACCGGCGTTTCGCGTCTGCGGCTCTTGATTACGGCCGTTTCATGTGGAACTTATCGAGAAAGCCTTTGCGGTGCTGCATGCGGAAATATTCCTTAATCATATAGGCGACTCCCTGTTCATCATTTGACCTTGTCACCCAGTCCGCTTTTCTTTTTAATTCATTTGAAGCATTCCCCATCGCGACGCCGAGACCGGCCAGCTCGATCATCGGCAGATCATCTTCCTGATGGCCGATAGCCACAACCTCTTCCATTGAAAGCCCGAGTTCAGCGGCGACCATAGAAAGTCCGCTTTCTTTTGAAACCCCTTTAGGCACGATGTTCAGTTTTTCTCCGTTGACGCGGATCACATCGACGGCCGGGAATGCTTTCATTATCGTATCCGTTATGTCAGCCTGCAGGCCATCTTCGGCATGCACTTCAATGACGGGCGCTGAAACCGGCTCATCAAGGAGCAGGTCACTTAATGATTCGACAAACTGCACCGGATAAAAAATCGGGTCAGACGGATGAATCATTGTTTTCCCGACCAGATTGGAGTTCACTTTCTTCTTGTTTCCGATCGAATATTTTTCGTGAAGAAGCCGGATATTGCATGGATAGCTTTCCAGCACCTGAACGATATTAAACGTGTGATCTTCTGATATTTTCTTTTCAAAAAACGGCTCATCTATTTTTTCAGAAATGTATGCGCCGCTGTGGGTAATCAATTTTGCATTCAGCTTTAATATTTTCGCCACTTTTTGAGCGGAGCGAAAATGGCGGTTTGTGACCAGTGTGACGTAAATTCCTTTTTTCTTGACGTATTCGATGGCATCCTTTGTCGTCTGATGAAGTTTGCCGTTGGAGCGAAGAAGCGCTCCGTCTATATTTAACGCCAGCATTTGTTTTGACACAGAGAAGTCCCCCTCCTTGATGACTGTACTTGTCATTAGGATATGACCCTGTCTCTTTGTTTAGAACAACCTTTTCTCCGCAGCAAAAAAGCCTGCCTCAAGCAGACTTTGAACTGTCGTTTTGTTGGGATACGATCGATTTGCTGCCTTCTCCCCAATGTGTATTTCTATTTACGAAATATATCAGGAACCCCTTATTTGACCGTTGATGCGCTCGTTTCACTTACTCTCTGTTGCTACCCCTTAACATACCAGGCAGTATAGGCGACCGTATCCTTAGATCATCTGTAAGTGTAGGCGCTTTCAGAGTTATTATCTCAATTATATTGTTAAAAAACAAGGGTTTTTTTAACTAAAAAAATCAGAGGGAATATCTGTGCTGAATGTATGATAAAGTTGAAAGGGAACATACATTCCCATATAATAAAAGAAAAAAAGCGGTGACTGTCATGTCTCTATTAAAAGATATTTATAACGAAGAATTTGCAGAAGCACTTCTGAACAGAATCAAATCGGCGCATCCGGCTTTTGAGCGGGACAAGTGCCGGGCGCTGATATTTCAGGAAGATTGGCCCGGACTGACGTTAAAACAGCGGATGCGCCGGATCACAGACTCTTTATATGAAACACTGCCGAAGGATTACATACGGGCGCTTGACGTCTTATATGAGACAGCTCCCCGCTTCTCAGGGCTCGCCGGGATTATTTTTCCCGATTATGTCCAACAGTACGGAACGGATCACTGGGACGAATCCATGAAGGCGCTTCAGTATTTCACTCGTTTTTCCACTTCCGAATTTGCGGTCCGCCCGTATATCAGGCTTGACCGGGAGCGGATGTTCAAAGAGTTCCTTTCCTGGACGGAGCATCCGGACGAACATGTCAGAAGGCTTGCCAGCGAAGGCTCAAGACCGCGCCTCCCATGGGGAATCTCCATTCCGGCTCTTCTTGACGATCCTTCTCCGATTCTCCCTGTTCTGGACCGCTTGATGCAGGATGACTCGTTATATGTCAGAAAAAGCGTGGCGAATAACCTGAATGACATCTCCAAAACACATCCGGATCTTCTGGTACAGATCGCAGCCGAGCGGTTCGGAAGCTGTCCGCACACGGACTGGATTTTGAAGCACGCCTGCAGGACACTGTTAAAAAGAGGAGACAAACAGGCGCTTGCGGTTTTCGGGTTTGAAGACGCCTCCCGGATTTCATTGGAACGTTTTACATTGAATTCGGAAACGGCCGCCATCGGAACAAGCATACATTTTTCTTTTCAGATCCGCTCATCCGCCCGGCAAAAAGTCAGGGTTGAATACGCGATTGATTTTGTAAAGAAAAGGGGACACCGCAGCCGCAAGGTGTTTAAGATGTCGGAGTCCGCCATGGATAACGGAGACGTAAAAGCCTTCAGCAAACATCATTCCCTTAAAGATTTAACCACCCGCAAGCATTATCGGGGAATTCACACTCTGTCTGTCATCATTAACGGTACGGTAAAAGGTTCGCTTGATTTTTCTGTTGAATAAAAAAACCCCTCCATTTCATAGATGGAGGGGTGTGGAGCTTATTCCGGGCTGCCGTAAAGCTCTTCAAGAGGTTTCATAATGATTTTGTTTAACTCGCCGATCAGCATGCTCATGCGCTGTTCCGCTTCCATCAGCTGAGAAATCAATTCATGCTGCTGTACGAGAGCAACCGTTTTTTGTGCCTGCTCTACCTCTTCCTGAGTGATTTCTTCACCTGACATCTGTTTCTGCTGAAGCTGCAGCTGTACATTGCGGAAGTTATCAAACATGCGTTTTGCGGATTCATCTGCGTTTACTTGATCATAAAGCCCTCTCAGACGGCTGTATTCATCACTGTTTCGCAAAGCTTTTTCAAGATCATATGCTGCATCATAAAAATGAACTGCCATAGTAACCGCTCCTTTCTTCCTTTCGGACATACCACTCCACTATAACAGACTGCGGAGCGACTTTCATCATCGGCGTATGTTTTCCTTAGAAAAGAATGACAAACAAAGCCTGAATTGCTCCGATTATCCCGCCGAGCAGACCGCCTAAATACGTTATCATCTTAAATTCTCTCTTGGAAATCGACAGCACCATTTCCTCCAGCCGTTCAACGGGAAACTGATCAACCTGCTCTTTGACCACTTCCTCAAGACGCAGCCGTTTCAGTACATCCTCCAAATGAGCGGCAATACTGCCGAGTGCCGCATCAAGCAGCTTCGGCGCGTACGTTCCCGTAATCTCCCCTTCATAACGGGAGATGATGTCACCGAGCCGGCATTCGAAAAAGGGCGCGGTTTGAAGTGCGGCCAAAGCCCGCTTTTTCATGCTGAACAGCAGATCTTTCGCATTCCACTTTTCATCGGCCTCATAAAGTGTATAAGATTTGAGCTTGCCCCATTCTTGAGAAAGCAGATCAGCCAGAAGCTTTTTCGTTTCCTCATTGCGCAAAAACTTTAACAGCTCAGGCAGCACACGGTCTGCCAAGCTTGAATTGCCGAGGAACATCTGCACCATGCTGCCGAGCATCCCCCGGGAGTTCAAAAAGTCGTCAATCATATTTCCGAGCCTGTCTTTCCCTTCTTCGCTCTCAAAATAATCAATGCTCCGCTTCAGGATATAATCTGCGGCCATCGGGACTTTTTCATCCAGCTTTTCCTGAAGCTCATCAGGAAGCCAGTCTTTTATGGCGCGGTGCTCATATTTCCGGTACAGTTCCGAAAGCTTTTCATCGGTAAAACGGTCAATCCAGGCATCCGTCTTTTCCTGCGGATTCCGGATGCCCGCGGCGGCCAAAGCTTCGTGCACCGTCATCTCGGAAGCGGCCATTTTTTGTGTGAATTGTTCGGCGAAAAGAAGCGCCTGGTTTTTAACGGTATCTGATAAAAGCCGTTTTTTTATTCCTTCCGGGGTTAAAAGGTGGTTCGTCACCATGAGCCCCATTTGTTTTGCCAATTCATCCCGCCTTTTCGGGATCAGCCCCGGCGTAAACGGAACCCGTTTTCCGAACAGGTAATACGGCCGGTACGGACGAAATAACATCTGAATGGCAAGATGATTCGTCACCGCGCCGATCGCGGCTCCGATCACAATCATAAATAGAAACGTTCCTGCTATGCCCATTCCTTTTCTTCTGCCTCCATCTAATGTTCTATTTTCTTGATGATATATCTATTCGTATTATAGAGGCTGGCGTGCATGCGGGCAAATGAAGAACCTGAATTGTTGTTTGTGAGGAATAAGGCAAGATGCTGTTTCGTACTCTTTACAGTAGATCATCTTTTATGATGCGCCTTAGCATATTTATTGGATGGAAGGGCCGTTCCATCAGCGGCTTTTTGAATAAAGGGGGAGTAATAATATGACAACACTCGGTTTTATGTCTGTATCCCGCCGGCACGAAGAAGATTACGCCGGGGAATTGGCTGAAAGAGCGCCTCAATATAATGTGCGCTTAGCCCGCTTTACACCGTTTGATATATTTCCGGATTCTTTGCGCGTGAAAGCGCTCGTCTATCACCCGCAAAGCGGAAAGTGGAACGAAACGGAAATCGATATTCCCGAATATATTTACGACCGCTGTTTTTACGGAAAATCCGCTGAAGCGCAAAAAGCCAAACCGATCGTCGAATGGCTGAAAAAATATCGGAAAACGGAATTTATCGGCCGGGGGCTTCCTGATAAATGGACGGTCACGGATGCGCTCCAAAAGCATCATCTGATCAGTCCCTATATTCCTGAAACGGCCGAAGTCAGCCGCTATGAACAGGTGCAATCATACTTAGCCAAGGAAAAAGCATGTATACTTAAGCCCGCTTTCGGCGCGGGAGGCAGAGGCATCATCCTGCTTGAAACAGGCAAAAAATCAATTACGGCCACTTACTATATCGGAAAAAACAAACAAACAAAATCATTTTCCAATCACGTGTCTTTTAAGTCCTGGTGCAAAAAAGTGCTGCAGCACCGCTATTTGCTTCAATCCTACTTAAATATCCAGGATAAAGAGCGGCATCCGTGCGACATCCGCATTTTCATGCGCAAAACTGAGTCAGGCGTTTGGGAAACGGTCGGAAAAGCGGTCAGAAGGGGTTATCAGAACGGTCTTTTATCTCATTTCCCCGGAGGATCCGAACCGATTAAGTTTGACACATGGTTTGAGGAAATTCCGAGAAAGCAGCAGGCCGTTTTATTGGATGATGTCTTTTCGATCACCCAATCCGTCCCTTATTTCCTTGACGAACGGTTCGGACCGCTGTTTGAGCTGGGGCTCGATATTTGTTATGCCAAAGACGGACGCATCTGGCTTTTGGATGTCAATTCAAAGCCGGGGCGGAAAGCTATTTTAAGCGTGGCTCCGGAGGCGAAAGAGGATTTGTATACGAGTCCGCTGAGACGCTTCCGCGAACTTCAGTCACAGGAAAGCCGGAAAGGAGTATTACCGCGTGAATCATAAAGGGATGATTGTCGGCATCGATAAAAAAAGCAAAAATACGCTGTTTCTCCCCTCCTCCATGAAACGGGAAGGGCTTTTATCCGCTGCCTTCGGGACCAAGGTTGTCAAATGCCGTGTAGCCTTTTCTCAATCACTTGAAAAAAGCGCGCTCCTTTCTGAAGATTTGTTTGAGGAGCTGTTGATACCGCATAAAAGCCGGGCTGACTTTCTCATACACGGCCAGACGGTGCACATCGGTCCGCTGATCGGCGTTTTCACAGCCGGGTTCACATCATCGCCGACCCGCCCGTTAAGAGACCGCACAGACTTCTTTTCCAAGATGCTCTCTCTTCATGAACAGGCGAACGGATATTGTTTCGTTTTCGGTGCTCATCAGATCAACTGGGAAGAAGGCACCGTCCAAGCGCTGATTTATAAAGAAAACAGCTGGAAACGGACGGCCGTCCCGCTTCCGAATGTCGTATATGACAGACTCCCGAGCCGAAAAACGGAAGAAGTTCCGCTTTTACAGCAGACAAAACAAAGGCTGATGAATGTCTATCAGATTCCGTGGTTTAATCCGCAATTCTTTAATAAATGGGACATTCATAAGCTTCTGGAAAAAAACAGTCTCACCGCTTCACTTCTACCAAAATCTGTCCTGCACCCGAATGCGGAAGCGTTAGAAACGTTATGCAGCACGTTTGACACCGTCTATATCAAACCTGCAGACGGCGCACTCGGAACGGGGATTTACAAGGTGGAAAAAACAGATGCCGGCTTATCTGTCAAACACACGAATGAGGAAAAAACGGTGGTGACGGCAGAGTATTCAGATGCGGCATCCTTCATGACATCATTTAAAGAAAACAATGATCCGTCCGCTTTTTTAATTCAGCAAGGCATTGACCTGATTCGGCTGGATGGGCGCCCCGTCGATTTCAGGGTGCACACGAATAAAAACGCCGAGGGGAAGTGGACAGTGACGGCCATTGCGGCAAAAATTTCCGGTGAAAACAGCATCACGACGCATCTGGCAACCGGCGGAGAAGTCAGGACGTTAGCTGAATTATACGGCGATCCGCGCGAGAGAGTCGGCATGATGCGGAAACTTTCAAAAGCCGCCTTGGCGGTCAGCCGCGTGTTAAATGAGCACATTGAAGGTTTTATCGGCGAAATCGGTTTTGACCTCGGCGTCGATCATTCAGGGAAAGTTTGGATGTTTGAAGCCAATTCCCGCCCCGGGCGCAGCATTTTTTCCCATCCGAAGCTGAGATCGGTCGATTACCTGACAAAACGGAGAAATTTTGAATACGCGTCTTATTTATCAGAACGGTCCATCACCGCCCCGGAAAAACTTTGGCGGTGAGGCTGTCTTTTTTTTGGTTTACCCGGGACAGGCAATGAACGATGAGCTACAATGAACAAGATCAACATTTCCCATAAGGAGCGTGAACGTCATGATTTCGCACTTCAGCTGGAAACCGTTATTCAAAAAAGAGAAACTGCCCGGATGGCGGATTTCATTTTACTGGCAGGGTACGCATTACGAAGGGATTTACCATAAGTCCGGAGACATTGAATGGGGACACACACATCCGGGAAAAGAAGAGCCGGCTCTCGTAAAAGAGCTGCATGAATTAATGCTTTATCACATATATGACTGAAAGCTAAAAGCTCAGCCGCACCAGGCTGGGCTTTTCTTTTTCCTTCCGCTATTTACCACACCGTTTTCCGAATGAGATGCCGTTTGATTCACCATAATACGTAGTACAAAGCGGCAAACAGCATTGGGTGAAGCCGAGCTGGCAATGGTTTTCATTCCGAAAATCATCGGCTGGTGCAATTCCAGCAAACCCAACCATACTACTTTATAAAGGAGATCATACAAATGGCAAACAACAACTCTTCAAACCAACTCGTAGTACCCGGCGCTGCTCAAGCAATCGACCAAATGAAATACGAAATTGCTTCTGAGTTTGGCGTAAACCTTGGCGGAGAAACAACTTCTCGTGCAAACGGTTCTGTCGGAGGAGAAATCACGAAACGTTTAGTATCTTTCGCACAGCAGAACATGGGCGGCCAAGGCGTACAATAACTCAATAAATGGCTTACAGAAGGCGCGGGATACCGCGTCTTCTTTTATGCCGTCACCCTTTTTTCCTATTCCACATACCCTAGGAAAAAAGGAGGGAAAACATGTCATTCATTGCCTCAGTCAATTGGGAGCTGTTTCAGTTCGTAAGTGTTTCTTTGGTCAATGAATATGTTGCCCACCATTTCCCGTTTATTCACAGGTATTCTTTTCCCCGCTGCTTTGAATGATATAATGAGCGGCGAGGAGGTTTTTTACATGAACATCGCTTTACTCGGAGCAACGGGAAGAGTCGGACAGGCTTTTATAAAAGAAGCGCAGAAACATGGACACATGGAGATATTCGCTCTTGTCAGATCAGCCGGAACAGTCCTTCCCATTCCTGAAAAACATATCATAACAGGGAATGCGAGGCGGCGGGAAGATGTAAGCCGATTGATTTCCAAAGCGGACACAGTCGTGAGCTGTCTCGGCACGGACGGTGACGATACCCTTTCAGCCGCTATGACCCATATCATAGACGGCATGAAACGGCATCATGTTCAGCGTCTGATTACGATCGGCACCGCGGGTATCCTTCAATCACGGCTTATGCCTGATCAATACCGTTTTGAATCGGCAGAATCAAAACGAAAATCAACAAGAGCCGCAAAAGAACACGCCCGCGTATACGAGATGCTGCTGGCAGAGGATCTTGACTGGACGATCATCTGTCCCACCTACCTTCCTGACGGAGATGCTGCCGGAGTTTACCGGTTCGAACAGGATCGCCTTCCTGAAGACGGCGCTGAAATCACCGTCGGAGACACGGCGCATTTTCTGTACCGTGAGCTGATCAGCCCGCAGTTTGTCAGAAAACGGGTGGGACTGGCTTACTGAATGAAAAAAGGGCGAATCTTTAGATTCACCCTTTCCGATTACACCGCGGACTTCGCCGTTCCTTTCTGCAATTCATACATTTGATGGTACTGCCCCTTTTGCGCCATTAATTCGTCATGGCTTCCCTTTTCAATGATGCGGCCCTTTTCCAGCACGAGAATCTGGTCCGCGTGTCTGATCGTGGAAAGCCGATGGGCGATAATAAATGTCGTGCGCCCTTCTTGAACGACTTGCAGCGCTTTTTGAATGACTGCTTCTGTTTCGGTGTCAATGTGCGCCGTCGCCTCATCCAAAATTAAAATGGCCGGATCAAACACAAGCGCTCTTGCAAAAGAAATCAGCTGACGCTGGCCTGAGGACAGTGTGCCGCCTTTTTCAGTGACGGGCTCTCTGATGCCCTTCGGCAGGGATTGCAGAAGACTTGCGGCGCCTACTTGGCGAAGCGCTTCTTCCGCCTGCTCCAAAGAAATACGCTGATCATCGAGTGTCACATTGGAGCCGATCGTACCCGAGAAAAGATACGGGTCTTGCAGCACAATGCCCATATGCGACCTCAGCTCCTGCCTCGACATGCCGTATATGCTTTTATCGTCCAGCAGAATATCCCCTTTTTGAGCATCATAAAAACGGAACAGAAGATTCAGGATGGAGCTTTTGCCGGACCCCGTATGGCCGACGAGGGCGACCGTCTCCCCTTTTTCAGCTGTAAAGCTGATGTGTTTCAGCACCTCTTCCCCCTTTCGATATCCAAAAGAAACATCGCGGAATTCCACAGTTCCTTTCGCCTTTCTGTCTGCGGGAGCGCCTTCTTCTTCCGTTTCCTCCTCCTGTAAAAGCTCGAATACCCTGGCGGCAGAGACACGGGCCAATTCAAGCTTCGAAAATTGGTTGACAATTCCCGTAACCGGCTGGAATAAACGGTTTAAATAATCAACAAATGCATATAAAACGCCGATCGAAACAATTCCGGCCGCACTCAGACTCGCGCCTCCGAAATACCATATCAGCCCGACAAACGCCAGATTGCGCAACACATTGACAAGACTGTGGGACATGAGGGAATTTAAGGACAGCATTTTGTTTTTGTAGCGGAAATGAGATTCATTCAATTCTTCAAATTCCTTCATCGTTTCCTTCTCGCGGCGGAACGCCTGAATAATCGGCATTCCTTGAATGGATTCGTTCATTTTCGCATTGATGTCACTGTTAATGGAACGGATTTTTTGGTTGAAGACGGATGCGTATTTGCGGTACACAACCGACCAGATCATTAAAATCGGGATAATCAGCAGGCAAACGGCGGCCAGCCTGACATCAAGCATAAACAGCGCCGTAAAAATGCCGAGCATATAAACGCCGCTTGTGATAAATGTCGACAGCACCGTTACATATAAATCCCTGACCGCTTCTGTGTCATTCGTAATGCGGGCCACGACTTTTCCAGCAGGCAGATTATCAAAGTAGCGGATCGGCATTTTCTGAATGTGTGAAAATACATCCTGCCTCATGCGCTGTATGATCCGATTCGCTCCCATCTGCAGCAGATAATGCTGGCCGTAATGAAAACATACGGAAAACATGAGCAGTCCCGCGTAAATGGCGGTCAGCGTCAGCAATCCTTTTATTTCCGGACGGTAAAATTGAAAAATCTCCTGTCTTGATAACGTAATGGCGGGATATGACCTGCTTTCTTTACCGTTTGATATTGTCAGCCGGCCGTCAGACACAGAACGGTTTCCGTCAAAACTGACGGGACGGTCAACAAAATAGTAGCCCGCACCGACTTGATAAATGTGCGCCTCTCCGGTTTTGTCCGCCCCCGGTTTGAGCCGGTCCTCCCTGACATAATCATGCCCCCGGAACCTGACGGCGCCCGGATCGTCCGCAGAGGCTTTAACCCATGTTTTTTCAATGCCGAGAATGTGGTCGTCAATCATTTTTTTTCCGATAAACGGGCCGGTCAGCTCAGTGCCGACCGCAATAATGAGCAGGACGACCGCCCATATCAGCAGCTTCTTATATTGAAGCGCGTAATTCCATAATCTTCTCCCGGTCTTCATGCGCCCGTCCCCCCTTCTTCAAGAGAGGACAGCTGCTGCCTCTCATATTGTTTTCGATACCAGCCGTTCTGCGCCAATAGCTCCTGGTGCGTGCCTCTTTCAGATACCCGGCCTTCATCCATGACGAGAATGAGATCTGCGTGTTCAACTGCCGAGAGCCGGTGGGTGGTGATAATCGTTGTTTTATGCCGCCGTTTTTTACGGATGCTGTCAATGATGGCGGCTTCCGTTTTCGCGTCTACGGCAGAAAGCGAATCATCTAATATGAGAATGTCCGGATCGGTCAAAAGCGCTCTCGCAATTGAGATGCGCTGCTTTTGTCCGCCAGAGAGCGCTACGCCCTTCTCGCCGACAAGCGTCTCAAGCCCGTCGGAAAGCATACCGATATCGTTTTCAAAATGCGCATCTTTCAGCGCGCTGCCGATTTCCTCTTCGTTTGCATACTGCCGTCCGTAAAGCAGATTCTCTTTTACAGTCTTTGAAAATAAAATATGATCCTGCGGCACATAGCCGATCCACCCGCGGAGCTCCTCAAGCGGAATCTCCTGAATCGGAACGCCTGTAAACGTGATTGCTCCCTCACCGGGCGGATATTCACGCAACAGCTGCTTAATGATCGTCGTCTTTCCGCTTCCCGTCTTCCCGACGATGCCGAGTGTCTGCCCTTTTTCTACGGAAAAAGATACATCGGAAACCGCCGGTCCAGCTCCGCTCGGATATGTGAAAGTCACATGTTCAAAAGCAAGACGCCCGGGCTCCTTGATTTGGGCGGGGTGCTTGGGTCCTGTCACGTCAGGCTCATAGGAAAGCGTCTCATTGACACGATCCAAGGAGGCATTTCCGCGCTGCATGATATTGATTAATTCTCCGATCGCAAACATCGGCCAGATCATCATTCCGAGGTACACGTTAAACGATACCAGCTCTCCCAGCGTCAGCCGGTTTTGAAAAACGAGATAAGCGCCGTAGCCGAGACCGATGAGATAGCTGAGGCCGACGAGAAGCTTCACAGTCGGTTCAAAAAGTGAATCGATAAACGCCACTTTCATATTTTTCTCATATACATCCGCCGTCATATCACCGAACCGGCTGACATCATTTTTTTCCTGCACGAATGCCCGGATGACCCGGACGCCGGATACCGACTCCAGCACCTTGTCATTTAATGATCCGAAAGCATCCTGCGCTTCCGTAAACCGCTCATGGATCTTTTTTCCGTACAGGCTGACCGCAGCCGCCATTATCGGCAGCGGAATAATCGCGGCAAATGTCAGCTTCCAGCTGATGAGAAGCCCCATTGTCAAAAATATCGTCAGCATATACATCGTCGAATCAACGAGCGTTAAGACCCCGAAGCCCGTCGTCATACTGACGGCCTGCAAGTCATTTGTCCCCCGCGCCATTAAATCGCCCGTTCTGTATTTCTCGTAAAACGGCGGTGACATTTGAAGAAGCCTTCCCATCAGCTTTGAACGGAGAATCTTCTCCATGACATTCGCCCCGCCGAAAAGCTGATACATCCAAAAATAAGACAGTAAATAGACGGCTGCCGTTAATGCGAGAAAAACACATATGTAAAACAGCATCCCGCTTTTTGTAAACACGCCCGCCTTCATATCGTCTATCGCGTTACCGAGAAGTTTAGGCGGAAACATTTCAATGACATTCACAATCAATAACAGAACAATCGCTGTCGTATAGCGCAGCCAATAGGCTTTAAAAAACCACGCGAGCTTTTTTAATACAGTAAACAAATACCGTCATCCCCTTTCATCAATCAGCCGCCCTCAAGCTTTTCCGGATTGTTTTTCATTGTTTTCGCTAATACCGCCACATGCATCACACCTGTCTTTCTTTCATTTTTTTGTATAAAAAAAGACATGAAGCCTCAGCTCCATGCCTCTTATTATTATAAATAAGGTACAGACCCGCCGTTTATGCGCGACTGCCCCGTTTTTAAGCAAATGTTCAGAAAACGGAAGCTGTATGGGAGTCACGCCGGTATTCAGCTGAAGATGAGTTGACAAGCTTTAGTTTTGACATGATCCATACCTCCTTTTTCCCTATATTGTTCCTTCATCATATAAACAAATCCTTTTTTTGTCAATGCAGGTTTTACATTTCTGCCATTCGGGTATTGTAAAACAAACCTTTTTTACTGAAAGGATGAGGCCGATGTTTCACGCGGACCGGTTGATAGCAGCTTTTGACGGAAGTGATGATAGTAAAAAAGCGCTCCAAAAAGCCATAGACCTTTCAAAAACGTTTCACGCGGATTTAACGGTCGTACATTCCCACAATGCAAAAGATACCCGGACGATTGTTGATCCCCCGAGGCCGGGAGCTGGGGCAACGTATATCGGCGGCGGGATTGCAAGCGTTCCTGACCCGCTCCAGGCGGAAAGAATCTCCCCTGATCCGATGATTTATGAAGACCGTACGGAAGAAATCGTTGCGGAAGCGAGAATGCTGATGAACGACAGCCAGATTGACGGGGATATCGACATTTTAGAAGGTGATCCCGCTGATGCCATTATCGAGCATGCCGACCGTATATCGGCGGATTTGATCGTCATGGGGAGCCGGGACCAGAACAGGCTGAAAAAACTTTTATTCGGAAGCGTCAGTGAAAAACTGTCATCGAAATCCGATATTCCCGTGCTGATCGTAAAATAATTCTTTCTGTAAAGCAGCTTAATCAAAAGCTGCTTTTTTTACAGCTCCCGGCTGTTTCTTCTTTTTTTCGGCATCACAAAAAAACTCGCCATGATCAAAAAATCGATGCACAATACGACAGACCAGCCCTTTAACAGTACGCTGAGCGCTTCGGTGCGGGAAGCGTCCTGAATGAGAAATACCGTTCCGGCTAAAAGAACGCCGCCGATGACAAACGCTAATACATGTCTCCCCCACCCTTTTGCATAATGTTTGGCATAATCCAGCCCGTACCGCTTGACCGGTTTTGCCCCTTCCTTGACCACATAATAGCGGAACCGCTCATCCGCCCATTGAATCATGCTTTTCCCGAAGGCGACAGACACTCCGATATAAATGGCCGCCACCGCATGCGCCATAGTCGCCGCCGCCCCTCTGTATAAATCAGCTGCGGCCGCCAGAAACAGTACGGCATCCAATAAAGGAATGAGAGCGAAAAAAAACATTCCGAGCTTTTGCCGCCTGAATATATAGCGCGCCGCCAATCCGAAGATGACAGCCGCCCAAAAAGCAGCCTCACAAATGACAATCAACCAAGCAATCGCGTTCAATCCGGTTCCCCCTTATCGTTTTCTAAAATGCATTGTATCACTGCTTTTTATTTAATACAACTGTATTACAAAATTGCAAGAAAAAATATTTCCTGTTACACTAGAACCATGCCTAAAATAATCGATCATGAAAAAAGAAGAAAACAAATAGCCGAAGCCACTTGGCGGACGATTTTGGAGCGGGGAATGGAAGGAGCGACAGTGAGAAACATCGCCCAGGAAGCGGGTCTTTCTTTAGGCGCGCTGAGGCACTATTTCACCACCCAGGATGAGCTTTTAGGGTATGCGATGACACTCGTAAAAGAAAAAGCGGCCGCCAGAATTAACGAAGTTGCCATGAAAGATCTGCCGCCGAAAGAAAAAGCGGTGCGTCTGATGCTTGAAATCATCCCGACAGATGAAGAAACGATGGCTGAAATGGAGGTATGGTTCGCTTTCACAGCTTATGCCAGACATAAGGGAGAAGAGTTTCATCCCCAGCAGGACGGGATCTTGGCATATATCCGCGGCCTGATTGACTGGCTGGATGAAAATAAGCTTCTGAAACCGAATCTTGATAAAGAGATCGAAGCGGAGAAAATGTACGCCATCGCCGACGGATTGGCGCTGCATGCCATGCTTGAACCTGAGCGTCTTTCAAAAGAGAAGATCTCCCGTGTGCTCGTGCAGCATATCGAATCTCTTTTTATCTGACTGAAGCAAAAAGGCCGGATGTGTTCCGGCCTTTTTTCAGCTTATGACTGAACGCCGAGCTCTTGCTGAATGTGCGACTGAAAAGCCTCCTGAATCGTTTTGGCTACAGGTCCCGGCGCTCCGCTTCCGACCGGTTTTCCGTCAAGGGTTACGATCGGGATTAATTCAGCCGTCGTTGACGAGATGAAAATTTCATCCGCATCCCTGAGTTCGTCTTCGGTAAGAGCCTTCTCCCGCACCTCAATCCCGTTTTCTTTCATCAGCTCTAACAGTTTCATCCGCGTAATGCCGTTTAAAATCAGCTCATTTGCAGGATGCGTCCGGACAGTGCCGTTTATGACGGCGTATACATTGGAAGAGGTTCCTTCCGTAACCGCTCCGTCCCTTATCAGCACCGCTTCATAAGCGCCTGCTTCATAGGCTTTTTGTTTAATCATCACATTATACAGTAAATTCAGACTCTTAATGTCACACCTCAGCCAGCGTTTGTCTTCCGCCGTTATGGCCTGTGCTCCGGCTTTTTGTTCATTTTCCGGTTTTTTCACTGAAAAGGTGTATGCCGTCGTCTGCGGTTCCAATCCTTCGTCATACTGGTGCTTCCGCGGCGCCTTCCCTCTCGTCGTCTGTATATAGACCCCGCCGTCAATGAGTTTGTTTTCCTGTACGAGCTTTTGCAGATCCCATTCTATGTCCTCTGCGGAGAACGGCAGGGTGATGCCGATTTCTGCGGCGCTTCTGAAAAGACGGACGATATGCTCACGCAGACCGAATAAGGCGCCGTTATACACTCTGATGACCTCATACACACCGTCACCGAATTGATATCCGCGGTCCTCAATATCAACTGCCGCTTCTTCACGATCAATCAACTGGCCGTTTACTAATGTCTTCATGTAAACCCTCCTAATCGTTATCTGCCGTGATGTACATTCTCAGCTGTTATTGTCAACTATTCTATCATACTGAACGAGCCGGCTGCGGAGTTTATTTTTTTCTTAAAATCTTATTATTCGACATCTTTTCTATGTCTTTTCCAGTTTTGTTCCTGTATACTTGATTCGACATACATATGCTGTTAACTTATGGCACTTCGCAAGCCTCCGCTGTTATCGGCATTATGCAGAAACTTATGCTACTGGAGAGATTGTTATGCGCAACACAAAAGAAGGTGCTTCCCCTTCTCTGTTTTCATTGGCTTTTAAACTTACGAGTTTAGCAGTTTTGTGCGGACTGCTTCTGGTAATCGTCATAATGGGATATTCCGCTTCCGCCGCAAAAAACAAACAGGTCACCGTGACCGCAAACGGGCAGCTTCGGGATGAAGCAGAAAGCCTGCGGCTGAAAAATGATTCTCCCGACGTCTTAATGAAACATTTGCAGAAAGAGCGTGACCCAGGGAAAAAAACGGTATATTTAACCTTCGACGACGGGCCGTCTCCATATACTGAACAGCTGTTGAATGTATTGAAGGCAAATGGCGCAAAGGCCACTTTTTTTATGCTTGAACCGCGGATGAAAGCCTATAAGCATTCCGTGCAAAGAGCGAAGCAGGAAGGAATCGCGCTCGGCCTGCACGGCGTGACGCACGATAATCACCTGTTTTATCAAACACCGACATCACCGCTGAACGAAATGCAGCAGGGACGCGATACGCTCGAGGCAATCACCGGAGTAAAAACGGATCTTGTCCGCACGCCTTACGGCAGTAAACCGTCATTGACGGCTGCCCAGATTAAGAATCTCGAAAAAGGCGGATTCGTGTACTGGGACTGGACGATAGACAGTGAAGACTGGAAGTACAAAAACGCACGGTACGTGCCGGAAGTATTGAATCAGCTCGCATATTTGGAAAGCGTTCATACGAGCAGGCCGCATGTCATTTTAATGCACGATCTGCCTGCGACGGTGCACGCTTTGCCTAGCCTGATCCAAAAACTGAAAGCCCAGGGCTACTCCTTTGATGTTCTGACGGATCAAATGATTCCCGTCCATGAATAAGAAAAGCCGGATCTGTATATGATCCGGCTTTTTTATGTCGCGGCGCTGATCCGTTTTGCAAATTCACCGATCTTCTCATGGATGACAAGATCAAATAAATGGTCGCAATATGTCGGCTCAAGGTTAATGATCACCTGCTTCAAACCGGGAATCCGGCCCGCATCCTCAGGGACAAACCTTGCCGGCGCCACTTCAAGCGAAGTGCCGATCACAAGAAGAAGATCAGCTTTATCAAGCTTTTCATAAAGGGTTTCAAAATGCTGAACGAGATCGCCGAACAGCACGACATCCGTTTTTAATACGGTGCCGCATACCGCATGATCACCGATTTCCGCCGTACATTCCGGCACTTCGTCCTTCAGCAGAT
The DNA here is from genome assembly GCF_032461585.1 of Bacillus sp. IS1. Classification (NCBI taxonomy): domain Bacteria; kingdom Bacillati; phylum Bacillota; class Bacilli; order Caryophanales; family Bacillaceae; genus Bacillus; species Bacillus sp. IS1. Next base: position 290,755 of record NZ_JAWCWR010000003.1, read on the forward strand.
GAGAAAGCCCGTAGCGCGCTCCGCAGCGGGGGCATGCGGCGGTCTGAATTGAACCGTGAAGCTCATAGACACTGCTGCTTCCCGCTTTCTTATGCAGCCCGTCAATATTCTGCGTGAAAATGTCTACCTGCTTTCCCCGCTTTTCAAGATCCGCCAAATACGTATGGCCGGCATTCGGCTCATAGCTTCCGCTCATTTTCATCTGAAAGAGCTGTTTGAATTTAGGCCAGAATTCACGCGGACGGCGTTCAAAGTATTCCCTGCTCATCGCTTCCATTCTGGAGGTGTCTTCGGTCCATATACCGCCCGCCGAACGAAAATCAGGAATGCCGGATTCCGTGCTCATTCCCGCTCCCGTCAGCACCACGATACGTTCCGCCTGATTGATCAATGTCATAAACGCTTCCACTCTTCCACCGCCTTTTCTTTTTATCATATCATGAAAAAAGAACGGCGCCTGTTATGCCCGTTCTTTTTCTCCGGAATGATCCTTCACATGAATCGGATCATCGTGGCTCTTCTGTTTTACGAATACATTCTGGCCCGGATAGGCGAACTCCACGCCTTCCTCAGCAAAAATATCAATAATCCGGCGGTTGATATCCTGCCGCACGTCCAAGCTTTCCGCCCAGACGATGGTCTTTGTGTAAAAGTTGAAAAACAGATTATAATAGCTGTCCGCAAACACGTCAAAGTTAACCATAATCGTATCATCATGCACGCCTTCATGTTCACGAAGCATTTCTCTGAGCCTTGTGATGCACCGCTCTAAACGATCAATCGGCGTCGCATAAGAAACACGAACAGAAAACGTGACCTGGCGCTTCGTCATCCTCGTCCAGTTTGTGATGGCTTCCATGGACAGCGTTGAATTGGGCACGGTAACAAGCGCCCCCTGCGCCGTCCGGAACCTTGTGCTTCGGAATGTGATATCTTCAACGCCCCCCGTTACAGATGACGTCTCGACCCAGTCGCCGATCGTAAACGGCTTTTCCGTAATGATGATAATGCCGCCGAAAAAATTGCTGATCGTATCTTTAGCCGCGAGCGCGAAGGCCAATCCGCCAAGTCCGAGTCCGGCCACGAACCCGTTTACATCATAATTGAATTCCTGCGCGATCACACTGACGCTGAGCGCCAGAATGACAAAGCGCAGCACCTTGGATAAAAACGGCGCCAAAATGTCATCCATATCAAGCTCAAAGCGCTGATTGACTTTATGAAATAAAAACGAAGACGCCGATGTCAGATTGCAAAGCCCCCAGGCGATCAGCGCAACGATCAGAGAGCGGTACAATTTTTTGACAATGTCCATCTGCCCGTCTAAAAACGGCGAATACTCAATCGCCAAAAACAGACCCAGCGCCACGAAAAACCATCTGGCCGGCTTGTCAAACGCTACGGCAATCTGTTTGAATATGTCGGTTTTCGGCTTGTTCGCCAATTTGTAAACGAGCTGAAAAAAGTATTTGACAAACAGTTTTCTCAAAACGAGAAAAGCCGCTAAAATTCCGATGCTGATACTGATCTGCGACATATGGTCAAGCGTAAAAAAGCTCTGAAATTGTGTCATCATGGCATGCTCCTTTGTCTTGTCGAAAATCTATTATACTAAAACATTCGGACATCAGCTTCTTTTAATGTCTTTAGGCAGCCTGAAAAACCCCGGCATCAGAGCACAGCCGGGGTTTTCACACATTCGTTCATCTTTCAGCCAGATACAACAGGGTCAGGCACTATTTCTTCTTTGATTGTGTCTGTTTCAGGAGAGTCGCTTTTTGGATTTCAGCATCGGTTTCGGCCTTAATTCTTTCTTCCACTTTCAATCTCCCTTTTCCCATGATCTCGCCTCCTTTTTGCCATTATAAATCATCAATGCGGATTGTAAACCGAAAAAAGCACTATCTTTATTCCAAAAAAATACTGTTTTGCACATTCACCAGTTTGAATCGCTGTGCATATACGAATCTGATATAATAACAGAAATGCCCATGAGGGGAGCTGACAAGCTTGTATACCATCGCTCATCGCGGCGCATCCGGTTACGCGCCCGAAAATACATTTGCGGCATTTGATATCGCTGCCGAAATGAACGCTGATTTCATTGAGCTTGACGTCCAGCTCACAAAAGACGGCCAGATTGTCGTCATCCATGATGACAAAGTCGACCGGACGACGGACGGCTCCGGTTTTGTAAAAGATTTTACGCTGAAGAAGCTGCAGTCTCTGGACGCCGGCAGCTGGTATGGGGCTGAGTTTAAAGGGGAGCGGATTCCCCTGCTCGAAGAGGTCTTGAAGCGTTATCATTCTAAAATCGGATTTTTAATTGAACTGAAAGGGCACGTTTCTCAAGTCGGTCTTGAAAAAGCAGTCGGCCAGCTGTTAAGCAGGTTTTCCTTTTCCATCCACCCTATCGTTCAATCATTCAGCCTCAAGTCGATTCAGACCTTTCACGGCATGTATCCGTCCGTTCCGACTGCAATTATTGCAAGACCCAGCTTCGGGATGTTGTCCAAAAGCCAGCTGGCCGCCTACAAATCAGCCGTACATTATGTCAATATTAAATATACCCGCCTGAATCGGTTCTTGATTTCCACCGCTCACAGACACGGCCTGAAAGTATTTGCCTGGACGGTCAGAAATCAAAAGACGGCCCAAAAGCTGCAAATGATGGCAGTTGACGGCATTGTAACTGATTTTCCGAATTTTATTTCTAAGGATGGCTGATATGAAACAATACATCGCAATTTTTATCGGAGGCGCGCTTGGCGCTTTGCTTCGCTTTGAAATGAGCGCGCACATTCACAGCGGTTCTTTCCCGGCGGCCACTTTCCTCGAAAACGCGGCGGGAAGCCTTTTACTCGGTCTTATTACGGGTTATTTCATCATTCGGGCTAAACGCCCTCTTTTGACCGCCTTTTTAGGAACCGGTTTTTGCGGAGGTTTCACGACGATGTCAACCTTCGCAAAAGAAACCATTTTTCTGCTGCAATCGTCTCCCGCAGCGGCTTTTTGTTATGCTGCCGCGACATTAATCTCTGGCATTGCCCTTGCATACGCGGGCATTTTCTGGGGACGGCGGATTGCCCTTCACGCAGCGGGAAGGGGGCATGATACGCCATGACGATTGTCCTGATGCTTATCGCAGCGGGTATCGGAGCGGTATTACGGTCTCTGCTGGGTAAAGCAATTTCAGAAAGAACAAAAAGTTTTCCGATCCCGCTTGGAATAGCTGCGGTCAACCTGCTCGGCTCCTTCGGCCTCGGCATGTTCACCGGCCTGGGCCTGGATAATCCTTCCGCCGGCATCATCATCGCGACGGGCTTTTTCGGTGCGTTTACGACTTTTTCCACGTTCAGTATTGAAGCCGTGCAGCTGATGATGAACAACCGCATAAAGGAAAGCCTGCTCTACATCGCTGTTTCAGCAGCCGGAAGCCTTTTGGCGTTCTGGTGCGGCTTCATTATCATTTCCATTTAAAAAAACCTTGAGCTTATTTTTCGCTCAAGGTTGCGTTATGAAGCATGACCGTTTCAGGCACGGGCAGCTGGCGGTTTATTGTTCCCTGACCGCCCGGGCGGCCCTGTTCTTCTTTGAGTTCAAGCTGTTTAATAAACCGGCCGTCCATTTCTAATATGAGGGCAGTGTATCCCCCGATTTGTATCGACTCACCCGCACAGATGTCAATATTCCGTTTCAGCACAAGACCGCCGATCGTGTCGACTTCCTCTTCAATCCCTGCGCCGAGAAGATGATTCACCTGATCAATCCGAACCTTTCCGTCCAGCACATAATGGCGTTCGGACAGCTTTTGAATCTGCGGCTGTTCGTCTTCATCAAATTCGTCTCTGATATCGCCGACGATTTCTTCAAGGATGTCTTCGGTCGTCACAAGACCGGACGTTCCGCCGTATTCATCAGACAATATCGCCAAATGAATCCGTTCTCTCTGCATTTTTATCAGCAGGTCGTGTATCGGGATCGTCTCGATGACTTCAATCACCGGGCGGACGTAAGACGTGATGGATACTTCCGCTTTTTCATCTTCTGTCATAAACAGCAGATCTGAAAAGAGATGCTTCGTATTGATCATGCCGATGACACTGTCTTTGTCCCCGTCCGTTACGGGCCAGCGCGTATATTTGTCTTTCAGCATCATATCAAGCATTTCCGGCACGTCCATATCAGTGGAAACAGCCGCGATTTCTTTTCTCGGGATCATGATTTCCTTGGCGATCCGATTATCAAAATCAAAAATTTTATTCACAAATGTATATTCAGACGGATTGATTTCTCCGTTTTTTAAACTTTCTGACAGCAGGATCCGCAGCTCTTCTTCAGAGTGGGAGCCTTCATGCTCAGATGCCGGCTTTAATCCGGCCAAACCGGTCAGAATTCTCGCGGAGCCGTTCAGCACCCAAATAAACGGGAACATGAACACGTAAAATAACCGAAGCGGTCCGGCAATCCATAACGTCAGCTTTTCCGCTTTTTGAATCGCAACCGTTTTAGGCGCAAGCTCACCGACGACGACATGTAAAAACGTAATCAGCCCGTACGCCGCCGCAAAAGCAATCACATGCTCAGCAGAATCCGGCAGCCCCATGCCCTGAAACACAGGATGAAGCATCCGCTCAAATGCAGGCTCTCCCAGTACGCCGAGCCCGATGGATGTGAGTGTAATGCCAAGCTGCGAGGCGGATAAATACTCATCAAGATCCGTAATGATACGCTTTGCGAGCACCGCCCGTCTGTTCCCTTCTGAAATGAGCTGATCGATTCTGGATCTTCTCACTCTGACGATCGCAAATTCACTCGCCACGAAAAATGCGGTTAACGCAATGAGCACACCGATTAAAATCAAACTGTCAATATCGTCCATTTCACCTTATCCCGAATTGAAGGATAAGGACGTCACCTCCTGATTTCATCGTTTTTTCTTAAGCGAGAGGAACGAAATGGGTGATTGACTACACAGAGGGCCCCATCCTGCCACCTCCTAAGTCAAAGCATGATTGTCATTTGTATAGTTTATTGTATCACAACTCCATTCTTTCATCATTTTCAGATTTTTTTATCATATAAAAAACAGCCTTCAAAAAGAAGGCTGCCGTTATCTGCTTCGGAAATGATTTTCTAAACAAAGCGCCGTATTAATCCCCCCGAATCCCATGCTTAAGCTTAACGCATGGTGTACGGTATGGGCGCTCGGCCCGTCGGTCACCCACTGAAAAGAATCATCAATCGGCTCCGTTAAGTTTCGGATCGGATGAAGCTTGTTTTCCCGCATTTGCAAGAGAGCAGCAATGATTTCCACCGTTCCGGCCGCACTCAGACCGTGTCCGGTAATCGATTTTGTCGCATTAATCCGCGCGTGCGACAGGCCGCTTTCAGAAAGCGCCCGGCATTCAGTCTTATCACCGATCGGCGAACCGGTGCCGTGCGGGTTGATGTAATCGATCTCTTTTGCTGAAAGACCGGCCCGCTCCAGCGCCTGGCGGATCACCGTCATTTCGCCCTCTGCTGAAGGATTCGGGTTGCGGTTTGCATCGGAAGCCATCCCCCAGCCCTTTAAGCCGGCCCACGAACGCGCGCCCCTCTCTTCGGCAGATTCAGCGCGTTCCAGCACAATCGCCCCGCACGCCTCTCCGAATATAAACCCGTCCGTATGCCGGTCAAACGGGCGGCAGGCGGCTTCAGGCCGTTCAGCGTATGTATCAGTGCCCATCGCTCCCAAAGAACGGAGAGCATGACACTCCATGTACGACAGATCGGCCAGCGCCCCGATCACGATGCATCGGTCAAACAGGCCTCCTTTGATTCCTTGAGCAGCCTGAATAACCGCCGCCTGGCCGCTTGCCGACGCGCCGCCGACCGTAAAGGCCGGCCCTTTTATCCCGAATTGCTCCGTACAAAGCCCCGACAAATCACTATCCATAAAAGAAAGCCCGTATGTCGGATTTACAAATTGCGGCGTTTCACCGTTTTTCTCAAAGACCTGCAGCAATTCGCGCTGCGTCATATTCGAGCCGCCGATGATCAGACCGGTGCGGCTGTGGTCAGCGCCGTCTAATTGAGCGTCATGCCACGCTTCATATAAAGCGATAAGCGCCGTCTTTCCTGATAATGCGGCCCTTCGGTACAAGCGCTTGGACAGCGCGTCCGGCGGCGTTAATTCGCTAAGCTCCGCGCCGATAAACGAACTGCCTTTCTGCCGGCCGGGCCGTTTCATCACATCAAAGGCGTGCCGCCCCTCCATGAGCGCATCGAGAAACGCCTCCTTGCCTTGTCCGACCGCGGTTAAGACTCCGATTCCTGTAATGCTGATGTCTGACGTGCCATTATTTCTCCTCGACATTTGTCCGTTCTCCCATCTTTATGTATTGGAAGCTATGAAGAAAAATCTTGATACAGTGCTTTGAAAATATCGCGCGACTGTCTGATCTGTTCTGAAGGCACGCTGAAAGATAATCGGAAATAGCCGCTTTTTCCAAATCCGCTGCCGGGTACGATCAATAGTTTGTATTTCTGTGCGGCATGCATGCAGAACGCCACCTCGTCTTCAATCGGTGATTTCGGAAAGACGAAAAAGCCTCCTTTCGGCATTTCAAATTCGAAGCCGGCTTCTGTGAGGATGTCCACCATAAGGTCTCTCCGCTTTCTGTAAGGTTCAGCGTCAATCGAAAGATCATCCATTTTCGCCACGGCGCGCTGCATCATGACCGGAGCGTTCACAAAACCGAGCGTCCGGTTGCAGAAAACGAACGCATCCGTCAGAAGATCGCCCTCAGGCATTTGGGCGTCTGCCGCGATATACCCGAGCCTTTCCCCCGCAATGCCGAGATCTTTACTGAACGAACTGACTAAAATCACGCGGTGATACGCCTGAAACGGATTCGCCTGCTCTTCTCCGTAGATCAGCTGGCTGTACGGTTCATCAAATAAAATAAATATGCTTTGGCCGTTCCGCTCTTCGGCTTCTTTTAATAAGGCGCCCAATTCGTTAAGGTTTTTCTGGCTGAGCACAGTCCCCGTCGGATTATGCGGCGTATTAACGATCAGTCCTTTCGTACGGGGGGTGATCGCACCTTTAACCGCTTCAATATCAATCTCAAATGAGTCAGTCAGCGGGCAGATGACGGGTCTGCCGCGGTAATTTTCAACATACGCTTTATATTCCGCAAAATAAGGCGAAAGGAGGATGACTTCTTCCTCCGGGTTTAAAATGCTCTTCAGCGCGACATTCAGCGCCCCGCCGGCTCCGACCGTCATGACTGTATGCCTGGCGGAAATTTCTGTCTGAAACCGCTCTGACAAAAAGCGCGCAACCTTTTCTCTCGCCTCCGGAAGCCCCTGGTTTTGTATGTATCCGTGCCGCCCTGTTTCAGCCGCTTCGCAAAGCGCCTTTTTAAACGTTTCAGGCGGCTCCGCAACCGGATTTCCTATTGAAAAGTCAAACACCTTATCGGCGCCGAACTCTTTTTTCAGCCGCGCGCCTTCATCAAATAGTTTGCGTATCCATGAACCTTTCTCCAGATTCTGTGTCACTTCCCGTGATAAACCGGCCACTGTCATCTGTCCCTTCTGTCTTTTTCTTCCGTTTCTATTTACAATGATTATGAAAGATTTACCTAGCGCAGTCAACGCTTTTTCAGACAGCCCGCCGCGCCGTTTCAGGAGAAAGACGGAAAACAATAAACTTGTGCAAACTCCCCTTCATATATTAAACTATTCTCATAACTATAACGTGATGGTTGGGGAGGGATTTAGATGGGGCTGAGACTTATCGCATCAGTGAATTAGCAGAGCTTGCCGGTGTAACGAAACGCACGGTGGATTACTACACAAACCTCGGGCTTTTAAAGCCTGACAGGTCTTGTTCGAACTATCGTTACTACGATACACTTGCACTTAATCGGTTAAAGTTTATAGTCGCTTGTAAAAAGCAGCGATTGGCCCTGTCTGATATAAAAGATCGACTGGAGAACCAGTTTCCCTCTTCAGCCCTGCCTGACGATATTGGAAATCTGGCATCGGAAATTGATCACATGAATCAAAACATCTCCGTGATCTTGAATCGGTTTGAAAAGCTTGAACCAGAGGAGCGCGCCCAGCTGAAAAAAAGGCTGGCTCCTGAAAAGCTTGCAGTGCTTCAATCATTTATGCTGCTGTTAAGTTAAACCATTATCTTACTAACAGGAGGTGTTACCTTCATCTTCCCAAAAGGAGTGAAGGTTCTAATTGGACATTGTGAATTTGATTTTAGTCGCGGTTTTAATCGCGCTGACGGCATTTTTCGTAGCATCTGAGTTTGCGATAATCAGAATCAGAGGCTCACGGGTTGACCAGCTTATAGCAGAAGGAAATAAAGCCGCAATCGGTGTCAAAAAAGTGACCACGCATTTAGATGAGTATTTATCGGCGTGCCAGCTCGGCATAACATTGACTTCCATCGGTCTTGGTGTCTTAGGCGAATCAACGATTGAACGCTTGCTTCATCCGCTTTTCACAAAGATAAACGTACCAAGCTCATTATCGCATATTATTTCATTTATTCTCGCCTATGCGATCATTACATTCTTACACGTGGTCGTGGGAGAATTGGCGCCGAAAACAGTCGCCATCCAGAAAGCGGAAGCCGTTTCAATGCTGTTTTCGAAACCGCTCATTTGGTTTTACCGCATCATGTTCCCGTTTATCTGGCTTCTGAACAACTCCGCCCGTCTTTTAACGAAGGCGTTCGGTCTGGAGACGGTGTCTGAAAATGAGCTTGCCCACTCTGAAGAAGAGCTGCGCATTATTTTATCGGAAAGCTATAAAAGCGGTGAAATCAACCAGTCTGAATTTAAATATGTGAACAAAATCTTTGAATTTGACGACAGACTTGCAAAAGAAATCATGATTCCGCGTACGGAAATCGTCAGTCTGCCGCATGATATCAAAATCTCTGAAATGATGGACATCATTCAGATTGAAAAATATACCCGGTACCCTGTCGAAGAGGGTGACAAAGATAATATTATCGGCGTTATTAACATTAAAGAAGTGCTGACCGCCTGCATAAGCGGCGAAGTATCAGTCGACTCGCCGATTACCGATTTTGTCAATCCGATCATCCATGTGATTGAGTCGGCACCGATTCACGATCTGCTTGTAAAAATGCAGAAGGAACGGGTTCATATGGCGATTCTGTCGGATGAATACGGCGGAACCGCGGGGCTTGTCACCGTTGAAGACATTATTGAAGAAATCGTCGGGGAAATCCGTGATGAATTTGATATCGATGAAATCAACGAAATCCGCAAACTCGGCGACGGCCATTACATGCTTGACGGCAAGGTCCTGATTGATCAAGTGAACGAACTCCTCGGCATCCATTTAGAAAATGACGAGGTCGACACCATCGGCGGCTGGTTCCTTACCCAGAAATACGACGTCGAACAATACGACTCGATTATCGAAGAAGGCTGTGAATTTATCATTAATGAAATTGACGGCCACCACGTCGCATATATCGAAGTGAAAAAACTGGCGTTTGATGAACTGCTGGAAACCGCCGAACAAAAAGAAGCATAACAAAAAAGCTTGCGCGTCTGATACAGACGGCAAGCTTTTTTTCATTTACAATTGTTCAAGTTTTTTCTCAAGCTCTTTAATTCTGGCATTCAGCTCTTCTGTCATGGCCGCAAGCCTCTCCTTCGGCGCAAGATCGGAAAAGTCCTCCAAAAAAATCGGCTCTCCGATGATAAGCCGCATTTTTCCCTTTTTAAACAGCGCTTTACCCGTAGACGGCCCTTTATATGCGGCCGGAACGAGCGGCGCTTTTCCCATTTGGGCGATGGTCACGGCCCCTCTTTTCAGCGGGACGTCTTCTGATGTTCTCGTACCGCTCGGAAAAATCCCGACAATCTTTCCTTCCTTCAGAAGCTTAATCGGCGTTTTAATGCTGCTCGGGCCCGGATTTTCACGGTCAACCGGGAACGCGTGAATCTTCTTCAAAAAACGTCCGATCCACTTTTTCTGAAACAGCTCTTTTTTCGCCATATAATGAATCTGATGGGGCAATATCCCGACACCGAGCGTGAGGACGTCCACCCAGCCCGCATGCGTGCACGCGATAACGAATCCTTTATCAGACGGAAGATTCTCTTTATTGTACACTTTCACTCCTCCGCGCAGGGATAGAATGCATTTGATGGCATTTGCACAAAACTTATACATAACGCACTTCCTTTGTTGTAATGATCAAAAGTGTTCTCTCTCTCTATTATAACAATATTTTTTATTACCTGGTACTAATAATTATATTTTTCCTCCGCCGATCTCTATCTTTTATGACGGATTTTGGGTACTATAGAGAAATGGTGTTTGATGAGGTGAAAATGAATTTAAGCCGTTTGCATGGAACGTGCAACTTTAAACCTTTCTTATGCGTGTATAACATAGAGGGGAGAAAAGGCAGTGACGATCGATGAAATTTACCAAATGTATATGAATGATGTTTACCGGTTCCTGCTCTCCATGACAAAAGACAAGCATCTCGCTGAAGATTTGCTGCAGGAAACCTTTATGAGGGCATACATACACATTCACTCCTACGACCACAGCAAAGTAAAGCCATGGCTTTTTCAAGTGGCGAGAAATGCGTTTATAGATTATGTCAGAAAACATAAAAAGGAAGTGACCATTTCCGATGACTTAATTGGGAGCCTTTTTCAGACGGCTGTTCAAAGCCCGGCTCATCAGATTGAAATCAAGGAAGTGCTGACAGGGTATATGTCCGAACTTCCCGACAATTATCGGGAGGCCTTAACACTGTATTATTTAAAAGAACTGAATTACAAAGAAGCATCCCATATTATGAATATTTCAGAGGCTAATTTTAAAAGTGTTTTATTTCGTGCCAGACAGCGGCTGAAAGCACTTTATAATAGAGGTGTTAATGATGAATGAAGAATTTAAAAAGCGTTTTTACCAATACAAAAATGGAGAAATGAGCGACCGGGAAATGGCCGCCTTTGAAGAAGAGCTGGAAAAGCTGGAAGTCTATCAGGAGTTGATTGAAAGCGAAATGCAGGACGATCGGGAATGGGACGTCGGCATCAGCCCGGAAAAACAGAAGGCCATTTTATCATACGGAAAACGCAAATCGTATTTGCGGATTTCAGTTCTCGCCGTCATCTCCACCTTGATGATTTTGCCGCTTTGCACTTTGGGAAGCTACCTCTATTACGGTCTGGGAGGAAAGGAAAGCACCGGCAATCAATTAATGGAGACCGCGGCAGTGACGGTGGCGACCACAATGCCGAACGTCCTCGTCGATACCTCCGGACTGAAAAGCCAGGTGAAGCTGTTTGGAATGAATACGGAATTTCCGCTGCAAAAGCAGATCGGCACAAAAACGAAATCCGTCGGCGGAGAACGAATTGAAATGTTTTTAGATACGGTCAAATCGCCTGCCGTTAACTACTATGATCTAGACGCGGCACAGGCAAAGCATTATTTCGCCCATCCTTCCGGCTTAAAGGAACGCACGATTGAAAAAGCCGGTCAGACATTAAAAAAATTGCCTGAAGGAAGCGTGGCGGAGGTCTATCTTTCTTATGACCGGGCCTACCCTTCTTCTCAAGTATATTCAACTTTTAAAAAATACGATGTGAAGTTTTTATGGAATGCGGTCGAAACGGAGAAAAATCTGAAAGACAGTCCTTATGCCGAGCCGTTAGGATTTCCCGGGAAAGATTCTAAGATGGTGTCCTCTTTCGAAACGCAAGGACAGACAGACCGTGAACAATTTATCAATGCCCTTGAATTTATGTCCCGCCATAAAAAATGGGCGCATGCAATATCGAAACGAAAAGACATGAATCTGGGCAGCCGAATCGACTATGTTGAACATCACGGAATGAACGTGTACGGCTCTGTCGTGACGGGGCCGACAAAAGAAATCGAACGTCTGCTGAAAAACAAAACAGTAAAAGCAGCAAACATCGGTGAGGTGGAATTATGGAATTGGTAAGAATTTTTAAAGAGCATAATGTTTTCGGCTGGATATCAGTCGGTACCGCGATTTTGTCGCTGCTGCTTTTGAACGTGGCAATCATCAGCAATGTGACTTTCTATTCTTATCAGATGCTGCCGTTTGCGATGGCCGCCGTGCCGTTCGGCATCATTGAGCTGTTTATTAAAAAAGGACGGACGGGCCCGGGACTGCTCGGTGTCATTCTCAATCTGTTCGTCATTGTCTGTGTATATACGATCGTTGCGGTTGATACGAATCTGCAATTCGGTTTTTAAACATAAAAACAGGCCCTTTTACGGGGGCCTGTTTTTTTAAAATGAAAGAACGCCGATTAAATGCAGCAATACGACGATGATAGCCAGCGGCACGAGATATTTCAGAAGGAAATACCACACCTGAAAGAAACGATAGCCGATGGCGGAACCGCTTTTCATCTCGGCAAACAGCTCCTGCTTCGGTATTTTCAGCGGGACGAAGATTGATATTAATAAAGCGCCGAGCGGAATCAGCACATTGCTGACGGTGAAATCCGCAAGATCAAAAAACGTTTTTCCGAACAAATGAACATCACCGAGAACACCGTATGATAAACAGGACGGAATTCCGACTAAGAAAATGAGCAGACCGCTTGTCCACGACAGCTTCTTTCTTTTCGTTTCATCACCTTTCCCCACAGTCGCCACGATAATTTCCACCATCGAAAAGGCCGAAGTCAGCGCGGCGAAGAAAAAGACCGCCAGAAAGCTGATAAAAAACAGCGAGCCGAACGGCAGCCGATCAAACACAGCCGGCAGCACGGTAAACAGCAGTGTAGGCCCTTCATCCGGTTTAAAGCCGAACGAAAAAACCGCCGGGAAAATGGCCAGTCCCGCAAACAGCGTAACGAGTACATTCATCATAACAATGGAACCCGCCGAACCCGGAAGATTTTGGGTTTTCGGCAGATACGAACTGTATGTCACCATGACCGAAACACCGAGCGTTAATGTAAAAAACGCCTGTCCTAAAGCATATAGGATGGATTCCGGCGTCAAATCTTCAAAGTGCGGAACCAATAAAAATTTAATCCCCTCAACGGCATGATCGAGCGTGACTGATCGCAGCACAAGCAATAGAAACAGCACGAATAAAATCGGCATCAGCACCGCACTGACACGTTCAATCCCTTTCTGCACGCCTTTTGCGACGACCGCTACCGTCATGATCATAAAAACAAGCTGCGCAACGAGAGTCTGGATCGGATTTTCAATGACCGTCCCGAACACCGTGCCGTACTGCTCCTGAGTGAGCCCAGATAAAGAACCCGTAACGGCTTTTAACACATAAAGCAAAATCCACCCGCCGACAACACTGTAAAAAGACAAAACTAAAAAACAGGCCGCCACACCCACATAACCCGTGAGGTGCCATACCGACTTCGGCGCGGCTTGTTTGTAGGCATCAATCGCATTTGTCTGGCTCCGTCTTCCGAAAATAAATTCACCGAGCAAAAGCGGATAGCCTAAAAGCACGGTAAAGAGGACGAATACAAGAAAAAAAGCGCCTCCTCCGTTCGTACCCGCTACGTAAGGGAACTTCCAAATGGCTCCCAGGCCGATCGCCGAACCGGCAGCGGCCATAATAAATCCTATTTTTGAGGCCCATTGAACCCTTTTTTGGTCAGACACGACTTTCCACTTCCCTTCCGCCCTATATTATCCCTTATTCACTGCGATAACTTAAGCCCATTTCAATATGTTTCATTATTCCGAAAAATAAAAAGGAGCGGCGGGTGCCGCTCCTTACAAATCCCCGTTTAATTTCGAATGCTTTCTCGAATATAAGAAATAAATCACCAGACCGATGATCAGCCAGATAAAGAAACGGAATATGGTGGTAGCGCCGAGGTTAATAATCAAAAACACGCAGAACAGAATGGACAATATCGGAATAAAGGGAACCCCCGGACATTTAAAAGCCCTCGGCAGATCAGGCTGTTTCTTTCTCAATACGATAACCGCCACTGAAATCAGGACAAACGCGGCAAGCGTGCCGATGTTCACCAGCTTCGCCAGTTCATCAAGCGGGACGAGCGAACCGAGTAATGCTGACAGGATGCCGAACACCCACGTCACCACGTGCGGCGTTTTATGCTTCGGATGGACTTTTGAAAGCGCCCCCGGCACTAAACCGTCACGGGACATGGCAAACATCACCCTCGTCTGGCCGTACAGCATGACGAGCATCACCGTTGTCATTCCCAACACTGCGCCGATATCAATAATCCCGGCCACCCAATTCTGTCCGGCCATCTGCAGGACGAGAGACACGGGATGGTCAACGCCTTCAAAGCGGGCAAACGGAACGACGCCCGTCATAATCGCCGATACGGTCACATACAGCACGGTGCAGACGATTAATGAAAAGATAATTCCTTTCGGCAGATCCTTCGCCGGATTTTTCGTTTCTTCAGCGGCGGAAGAGACGGCGTCAAAACCGATAAAAGAGAAGAAAACGAGCGCCGCGGCACTGAAAACACCGCCGAACCCCATCGGTATAAACGGCTGCCAGTTGTGAGGTTTGACATATACGGCCGCAACGGCGATAAACAATAGAACAACCAGAACCTTCAAAATGACCATAATATTATTGACCCGCTTCGATTCCCTAATGCCTAAGTAGAGGAGGAATGTAATCGCAAGCACGATAACAAATGCGGGGAGATTAAAGAATGTGACCGTGCCTTTTATTGACCCCGGCGCGGCCGTTAATGCGGTCGGAAGATGAATGCCGAAGCCCGCCAAGAATGATTGAAAATAGCCGGACCATCCGACCGAAACCGCGCTGACGGCGAGCATATATTCCAAGATTAAATCCCATCCGATAATAAACGCGAGAAGTTCACCCAGTGTCGCATAAGTAAACGTGTAGACGGAACCGGAAACCGGGACGCTTGAAGCAAATTCGGCATATGACAGAGCCGCAAATAAACACGCAAGAGCGGCGATGACAAATGAAACGGTCAGCCCCGGCCCCGCCGTGACAGCGCCTGTTCCGGTTAATACAAAAATCCCCGTTCCGATGATGGCCCCTATCCCCAGAAGGGTCAAATCAAAGGCCCCTAACTCTCTTTTTAGCGACTTTTCCCCGCCCGTTGCGGCAAGCAGGTCCTGAATGCTTTTCTTTCTGAATACGCTCCCCTTCATCTGCTTCACTCCTTGTAAACCAATATATGTTAGAATATTCAGATAACAATAGCAATAATGACTAAATTCTTATTTTTCGCATGAAATGTTTCAGCACATCATTCCTTTCTCCTACATCATATTATAGCGAAAAATATAAAAATGAAAATAACTTTTTTGAAAATTCTATATATTATTTTTAGTTTTCATGAAACAGAACTCAGCGGATTTTCCACTGTTAAATATTAACATTAGTGATTCAGCTAGCGACTTTTATTTTTTTTAAAATCGTATTCATATGTACGTTCAAATAAAAATCCCGCCCTTTTTAAAAGCGCGGGATAAGACTTGCGTATTATGTTGAAATAAATCTGCCGCCATTTACGTGAATGGTTTGCCCCGTCATATAGGAAGATTCGTCTGAAGCCAGAAGCACGTAAGCTCCGGCGTGTTCCGCAGGCTGTCCCGGTCTTCCCATCGGAGTGTCCAGACCATGCTTTTCCACCTTTTCTTCAGTAAACGTTGCCGGAATCAGGGCGGTCCAGATCGGGCCAGGGGCCACCGCATTTACTCTGATCCCCTGATCGGCCAATGACATCGCCATTGAACGAGTAAAGGAAACGATGCCGCCTTTCGTGCACGAATAGTCGATCAATGATGTGTCTCCCTGATAAGCGGTAATCGACGTTGTATTAATGATGGCGCTCCCTCTTTTGAGATGAGGCAGCACGGCTTTTGTCATATGAAACATAGAAAACATGTTTGTACGGAATGTCTTCTCCAGCTGTTCAGCTGTAATATCAAGAATCCCGTTTTGCGGATGCTGCTCAGCCGCATTATTAACGAGAATATCTATTTTTCCGTAGTGATCTAAGACTTGCCGAACCGCCTTCTGACAATGCGCCTCATCACCGACGTCTCCCGGAATTAACAGGCATTCGGCCTGGTATTCTTCCGCACGCTTTTTCGTTCTCTCAGCATCGGCATGTTCGTCTAGGTACAGGATGGCAAGATCCGCCCCTTCCTTCGCGTAAGCGATCGCAGCCGCTGCGCCGATGCCGCTGTCTCCGCCCGTGATGACGGCGACTTTTCCTTTTAATCTGCCCGACCCTTTTACATCCGGGTCCTCCAAGAGCGGCTTCGGCTCCATGTCTGACTCAATGCCGGGCTGGCGGTTTTGCACCTGCGGCTTTTGTCCTTCCGTCTGTCTGTCCATCGGATTCATATTCTCACACTCCTGCAATTGGTATTACTGAGACGATACCACGCAGTGCGGGGAGTTAAACGGACAAATATGCCGGTGATTAAAGCTGCTGAGCCGTTTCGGGAAAAGCGCCGGTGTATTTCGCAGACGGCCTGTAAATTATGTTATCAGCGGACTGTTCAAGCACGTGTGCGCACCAGCCTGCCATTCTGCTTGCTGAAAAGGTCGGCGTAAACAAATCATTGTCGACATCAATGGCCTGCATCACAGCCGCTGCGTAAAACTCCACATTCGTATACAGCTTCCGTCCGGGCTTATATTGCTCTAACAAGCGGATGGCTTCCTTCTCCACATAAAGCGCCAAGTCAAGCGACGGATCATTTCCCGCCACTTCTTCAGCCTTTATGCGCAGCGCTTCCGCCCGCGGGTCTTTTGTTTTGTACACCCTGTGCCCGAAGCCCATCAGGCGTTCTCCCCTCATAAGCTTCGCTGTCAAATACGCTTCTGCATTTTCTTTTTCTCCGATGTCTTTAAGCATTTTCGTGACGCCTGAAGGCGCGCCTCCGTGCAGCGGCCCTTTCATCGTACCCAGTGCGGCAGTGACGGCAGACACTAAGTCCGATTCAGTCGAAACGGTGACTCTCGCTGAAAATGTCGATGCATTCATCCCGTGCTCCATCGCCAGAATCATATACGTCTCAAGCGCTTTCTTTTGGGCTGCGGACGGCTGCCTGCCTGTCAGCATATACAAATAGTTTTCAACGTGTCCGTATCGCGCCTCAGGTGACAACGCTTCCTGCCCTTGTTTACGGCGGTATCTGTACGCAATAATCGTCGGTGTGACGGCAATCAGTTTAATCGCTTCTTCCGGCTTGGGCGGATATGTAAATGAATCTGTGCCCAAACCTGAAACAGCCGTTCTCAGCACCGCCATGTCGTCCATTTCATCCGGAAGCGTTTCCAGTAAGTCGATCAAATGTTTCGGAAGCCCGCGCTCGGCTGCAAGTTCTTCCTGAAACGCAAGCAATTGCCGCTCATCAGGAAGCGCCCCGTTCAAAATGAGATACGCCGCTTCTTCAAAACTGGATTGCAGCGCGATATCCTTCGCATCATAGCCGCGATATATTAAATGCCCCTTTTCTCCGTCAATGTGGCTGATCGCCGTTTCTGCACAAGTAATCCCTTTCAATCCACGATAAATCAATTTCATTCCCCCTTATCCTCTTTCTGTTATTATAGTAAATATAATATTTAAAAAATAATGAATATTTTTAAGGGAATTAATTAAAACTTTTAATCAGAGGAGTGCATCTATGGATTTTAAATGGCTTCACACCTTCGTCACTGCGGCAAAATATGAGAATTTCAGAAAAACGGCGGAAACGCTTTTTTTATCTCAGCCGACCGTCACCGTTCATATAAAATTATTAGAGAAAGAAATCAGCTGCAAGCTGTTTCAGCGAAGCGGCCGGAAAATACAATTGACGGAAGAAGGAAAAGCATACGTGCCGTTTGCCATGAGGCTTTTGGAAGACTATGAAAACAGCATGGCGGAGCTGCACAGGGTGCGCCAGGGCTACTCGCACACACTGACACTCGCTGTTTCGCCGCTTATCGCCGACACCGTTCTCCCGTCTGTCATGAAGCGTTATACAAAGGACAATAAAGAAACCGAAATGACGGTCACCATTTTCGAATCGGAAGAAATCGCCTCTCAAATCAGAAACGGCTCAGCCGATATCGGACTGAGCTGCTTAAAGGTGCAATCATCTTCCCTCACTTGCCGCCCCCTGTACAATGACCCCGTTGTCCTCGTCGCGCCGCCCGGCCGAAAACCCGGAACAGGGAAGGCGGATGAAGTGAAAGACCTGTTCGGACAATATCTGCTTTTGACCCATAACCATCCTGACTATTGGGATGATTTGCTCCGCCAGGTCAGAATACAGTTCCCTTTCGTCAGGACAATGAAGGTGACACAGACGCATATTACGAAACGATTTATTAAAGAGGGGCTGGGTGTCTCATTTCTGCCGCTGTCAACGGTACGGGCCGAGCTCGCCGCAGGCAGCATGATTGAAATTCCGTGCGAATTCGCCCAGATGCCGAGCGCGGGCGCGTACGCCATCGCCCTCTATGAAAATGAAAAAAAGAAAACCTTTTTAGATTTTTTATCACATTTTCATTTTTAGGTGAAACAAATGGAGCTCTGTCCCGTCTAAATAAAAAACCCGTTCTGATGAACGGGTTTCTATCGCTGCTAGAATCTTTTCGCGCCAAGGTAGCGAGGTTTCCAGTAGCTGTTATTCAGATCACTTGTTGTGACGCCGTCAGAACCGGCATGGATGAACTTGTTGTTTCCGATGTACACACCCATGTGTGAAGGGCCGGCCTGATATGTTGTAAAGAAGACGAAGTCTCCTCTTGACGGGCTGGACACGCTCTTCATTGAGCTCCAGTATCCCGCAGTGCTTGTTCTGCCGACACTCGTCTGTTTGTTTAACAGGTACCAGATAAATCCGCTGCAGTCAAAGCCGGAAGTCGTTGTTCCGCCCCATACATACGGCGTGCCGATTAAAGATTGCGCATCAGAAATCAGCTTGTTTACATTCAGGCTCGTCTGTGCAGCATTATGGCTGGATGAAGGCTGCTTTGATGACGAAGACCCTGAAGACGTTGAACCGGAAGTTGATCCCTTTACTTTAAGAACTTGTCCGATGCGGATCAGGTCCGTTTTTAAACCGTTTAAACTTTTTAATTGGTTTACCGTCATTTTATATTTATTCGCAATTTTCCAAAGGCTGTCGCCTTTTACGACTTTATATGTAGACGATGATGACTTGCTGCCCGAATTTGAACCTGAAGATGATTTACCGTTGATCGAAAGCGTCTGGCCGATGTAAATGATATCCGATTTTAATTTGTTCTCAGATTTAATGGAATTAATTGACGTTCCGTACCGATTTGAAAGTCCCCATAATGTATCGCCTTTTTTTACCTTAATCGTTTGCGCAGATGCCGCGCCCGCAAACAAAGTCGTCCCCAAAACCACTGCCGTTGTTGCTGTAACAAGTTGCTTTTTCATGTTTTCCTCCCCGAATGATTCTATCTATTTTATGTGTCTCTTTTTTAAAGTTTTTATCTGTTTCCTATTATAAGGTTCAATTTCCACTAGAAATAGACTTGACTTCCCGTGACAAATTTCTTACTAATTCGTTTTTAAAAAAAGTTTTTAAGGGTATTAAATATTTCAATTTGATTTCAAACGTGACGAAAAACGAGTCAATTTGTCATGTTTTTTTCCTGTGATCCTCGTATTTTGGAAAAACAAAGCAGTTTATTTTCCAAATAACCCCTTGTTAAAAAAATCCTCGTCTTTTTCAAAAAAGTGAATGGTTTTCACTCTTTCTTGAAAACATAAGTTACACCGGAATTTACATTTCTAACAATGTTTCACCTGAAATTTACAGGAGGAACAGGCGCTCTTTACAAACATCCCCTACCATTAGACATGCAGACAAGATTAAAGGAGGACGAGTGAGAATGAGTCTATTTAAACAGGTTCGATCAAAACTTCTGCCGGCGGCAGCCGTATCCGTGCTGACAGCCGGTCTGATTGCGGGCGCGGGGCTTCAGCACTCCGAACAGGCTGCGGCAAAAAAACAGCCTGACAAAAACGAGATCAGAAACGTCATCTTCATGGTCGGCGACGGAATGGGCGCTCCCTATATGAACGCCTACCGTTCGGTCATTAACAAAGGAAAGCCTGCAGACGGCATGAAACTGACGGCATTCGACCCCAATCTCACCGGTATGATGATGACTTACCCTGACGATCCTGATTCCAATATTACCGATTCCGCGGCGGCAGGCACGGCAATGGCCACAGGCGTGAAAACGTATAACGCGGCGATCGGAGTCGATAAAAAAGGAAAGCGGGTAAAATCCGTCCTCGAAGAAGCGAAACAAAGAGGCAAATCCACCGGACTTGTCGCAACTTCGGAGATTGCCCACGCCACTCCTGCGGCATTCGGAGCCCATAACAAATCCAGAAAAAATATGGATGACATCGCAAGCAGCTACTTTGATGACCGCATCAACGGAAAACAGAAAGTCGATGTGCTCCTCGGAGGCGGCAAATCAAACTTTATCCGTAAAGACCGCAATGTAACAAAGGATTTCAAAAAAGCGGGATACAGCTACGTTACATCAAAACAGGAGCTCAAAAAGGATCGTAACAAGAAGATTCTCGGCCTGTTTGCCGATGGCGGACTCGACAAAGCAATCGACCGCTCAAACGCCGTCCCTTCATTAGAAGACATGACAACGGCAGCGATCGACAGGCTGAACAAGAATAAAAAAGGGTTTTTCTTAATGGTCGAAGGCAGCCAAATTGACTGGGCGGGACATGACAATGATATAGTCGGCGCAATGAGCGAAATGAAGGATTTTGAAAAAGCGTATAAAGCAGCGATCGCATTTGCCAAAAAGGACAAACATACGCTTGTCGTTGCCACGGCCGATCATACCACCGGCGGATTGACGATCGGCGCGAATGACGATAAAAACTGGCATGTTGAACCGATTCTTGCCGCCAAAAAAACCCCGGCATTTATGGCTGACCAAATCAAAGCGGGCAAATCCGTATCTTCCGTGCTTGCGCGTTATACAGACCTGAAATGGTCAAAAGCTGAAATCAAACAGATCGAAACGGCCGCAAAACAAGATGCTGACAAGAGCGTCTACAAAGCGATCATTAAGCTCTTTAATGCGAAAACCAACAGCGGCTGGACAACCGGCGATCATACGGGCGAAGAAGTTCCCGTTTACGCATACGGTCCGGGAAGAGAGTCATTTACGGGGCTTTTAAACAACACGGACCAGGCCAAAAAGATCTTTCACATCCTGAAACACGGAAAATAAAAAAAGGATGCGGGGGTTTCCCCGCATCCTTTTTTTACAGATATCTCCGGTGCACTCCTTTGCCGTCATACGAAAACATCACTTCTCTGTCTTCAAGAACAGATTCGATGTGCACGCTCCTGCCCCACAGCTGGTACAGATACGGCAGCACTTTCTCCAAATATTTCAGATCAAGCTCAATTCCCTCATACCAATGTTTAATATAAAGCTCATTATTCTTCAGGTAATCCCCGTCATTGACGGTCAGATAAGGAAATCCCCCGTTGACCCGCATGTTCACGAGCTGGTCGCGCACGGCCTTCCATTCTTTGTCGATCACTTTATAGTCCCTGCCCTGTTTTTGGAATAAATACAAATCCTCACGCATCACGAGATCTTTCGTCAAATAATTGCGGATAAATGATATATCCGATTCAATTTCCCTGACCTCAAACATTTTCTCGCGGCCGGAACCGG
Organism: Bacillus sp. IS1; assembly: GCF_032461585.1. Taxonomy (NCBI): domain Bacteria; kingdom Bacillati; phylum Bacillota; class Bacilli; order Caryophanales; family Bacillaceae; genus Bacillus; species Bacillus sp. IS1. The sequence goes on from NZ_JAWCWR010000003.1 coordinate 312,521, forward strand.
GCTTTACTCCTGATTTTTTCATTTCATCTGTCGGGTTGTCATAACGCTCTTCGATGTCCTCAAAAATTTTCAGCCCTAAATAATACGGGTTGATTCCCGTTTTTGACGGCTGAACGACGCCTGCGTTCAGCTTCGCAAATTCGATGGCTTCATCTGAAGTCAGGTCAAGCTCGCGGATAATCCGCTGATGCCAATAAGATGCCCAGCCTTCGTTCATGATTTTCGTTTCCAGCTGCGGCCAGAAATACAGCATTTCTTCTCTCATCATGGTTAAAATGTCACGCTGCCACGGTTCAAGCTCCCGCGAATGTTCTTCGATAAACAGCAGAATATCTTTTTCCGGCCGGGGCGGAAACGGTTTTTTCCCTTTTTTCTTTTTCACCTGCTTCGGCTTATCCATTCCCCATAAATCATCGTAAGGCGATGGCGCGGTTTCTTCTTCGTCCTCCTCTTCGTCATCGACGCTCCACAGCAGCTTCGGCCTGACGAGCGACGGATCGATATGCTCCTGAATCGCCAGAATGGCATCTAAAAAGGACTCCACCTCTTTTATCCCGTGCATTCTTTCATAATGCTTAATCCGCTCCGCCGCAGCCGCCATACTCTCAACCATGTCCCGATTCGTATTTTGAAAGCGGCAGTTATTTTTGAAAAAATCACAATGGGCAAGAACATGGGCTACAATTAATTTATTTTGGATCAGCGAATTGCTGTCCAGCAAAAAAGCGTAGCAAGGGTTGGAATTAATGACAAGTTCATAAATTTTGCTCAAACCGAGATCATAATGGAGTTTCATCTTGTGAAATTGTTTGCCGAAACTCCAATGGCTGAATCTCGTCGGCATGCCGTACGCGCCGAATGTATAAATAATTTCAGCCGGGCAAATTTCATATCTCATCGGGTAGAAATCAAGGCCGAAACCCTTGGCAATGTCGGTTATTTCCTCAATTGCCCGCTGTAAACCTTTTGTCTCCTCCGCGTTCAACCGAATCCCCCCTACTTGGACTTATTTATAATGTATGACCCCTTCTCTCAAAAGATGAAATAACAGACCGGTTTCCGGCTGAAAACTTTCGGCACATCCGCCCCGTTTGCTTTATATGTAAGTGGGTAAAACACACACCATACCCCAAAAAGAAAAGGAGCGATTCTACTTGAATACAGCAGACATGCTTACGACGTATCTCAGCAAACTCCCGAATCTGATCATTGCACTGCTCGTCCTGCTTATCGGCTGGGGCATTGCCAAAATCATTGAAAAAGCCGTATACAAAGGCCTGCAAAAAACAAAAATCGACGACAGGCTGTTCGCCGAAAAAAAGCCGGCGCGCTATTCCTCAGAAAAAGTCATCAGTAAAGTCATTTATTTTATCGCATTAATCATCGTTTTTATTCTATTCTTTAACATTCTGCATCTGACAACCGTGGCTTCGCCTTTTGTCAGCATGCTGTCAGCGATAACGGCGGCTGTGCCGAGCATTTTAAAAGCCGGCCTGATTCTGCTGTTGGGCTGGGCGGCCGCTTCGCTTTTCAGCTATCTCGTCAAAAAAGCGGGCATGAAACTCGCTGAAAACGGCCGGCTCAGAAAATGGACAATGGTGTCTGAAGAAGCGGAAATGAGCAGATCCGTTACGGCCGCTTCACGAATCGTTTTTTACTTCGTCTTGCTCTTGTTCCTGCCCGGCGTCTTGGCCGCTCTCCAAATCAGCGGAGTATCAGGGCCGTTTACAAATATGATCCAAAGCGTTTTGTCCTTTATACCGAAATTATTCGCCGCGGCGCTGATTGTTTTAATCGGCTGGCTTGTTGCCCGTCTCGTCCGTGATATCGTCACAAACTTTCTGGCGAGTATCGGCACGGAAAGGCTTGCCGCACGTATGGGGCTTTCTATTTATCTGAAGGATACAAGCCTGTCGGCAATCATCGGAACGATTGTCTACGTGCTGATTTTCATTCCGGTGATCATCTCTGCGCTTGACCGGCTTGATGTCGCGGGTATTTCTGAACCGGCGTCAGCCATGCTGCACACGGTCTTCACAATGCTCCCTAATATCATCATCGGTATTGTGCTGATCATCGCCGGCATCTGGATCGGAAAATGGGTCAACAGCATTGTATCCGGGCTCTTGCACCGGGCCGGTTTCGACTCTCTTCTCGGTAAAATGGGCTTTGAACAGGCGGGTACCCCGAAGCTGACGCTTTCTCAGACGGTCGGAATGATTGTTCAGATCATCATCGTCCTGCTCTTTACGGCAGAGGCGCTGCAGCTTGTCCATCTCGAATTTCTCGTCGTTATCGCAACAGGTATTATCGCTTACCTGCCTAATGTTCTGGCCGCTGTATTTATTCTCGGAATCGGGCTTTTGGCCGGACAGCTCGTCAGCAGGCTGCTTGCCGGCATGCTGAGCGGAAAGGAATTCAGATTCCTGGCGCCGCTTGCGAAATATACCATTATCACTCTTTCAATCTTTATGGCGCTGGATCAGCTCGGTGTCGCCGACACGATCGTAAATGCCGCGTTTATTCTGATTCTGGGCGGTTTCGCGCTTGCCTTCGGACTTTCATTCGGTCTTGGCGGAAAAGAATTCGCCTCCCGTTATCTCGCAAAATTGGATCGCAAAATTGAAAAACATCAATCGGCTGACGATCGTAAGCCGCCGATGTCTTAACGAAAAAAACGTGTGCTCAGAAGGAGCGCACGTTTTTTTTTGAGTTAAAGGGGCAAATTCCTTTTTTTTCATTTTAAATTCATATATGATAGACTGTAACAGAAGCAAAATCTCTTTTTTCGAGGTCATTCTATGAAATTAACGAACTATACCGATTATTCTTTACGCGTTTTAATTTTTTTGGCTTCCAGACATTCCGACGAACTTTCCAACATAAAAGAAATCGCAGATACTTATTCCATCTCTAAAAACCACCTCATGAAAGTCATTTACCGCCTCGGACAGCTCGGATATGTCGAAACGATCCGGGGCCGGGGAGGCGGAATTCGATTAGGAATGACACCGGAAGACATAAACATTGGAGAAGTCGTTCGAAATACAGAAGACGACTTTAACATCGTAGAATGCTTTGACTCCAAAAAAAATCTCTGTATTATATCTCCCGCCTGCAACTTAAAGAACCTTCTGAATGAAGCCCTGCAAGCTTACCTGGCCGTTTTAGACAAATATACGTTAAGGGATCTGGTCAAAAACAAAGAGGAGATTATGAGACTGCTCAGAAGCTGAAGGAATGTCCGCATTCCTTCTTTTTTTTATGCCGGCATAAGAAAAAAGGACTATTTCTATTAATATGATAAACGATTGCAGACAAGTGCCGATATAAAGATTATCATTACTGATATCCTCACCTTGCGGCTGCAACGAATGGGGATAGAAAAATTATCGCAGGAAAAGGGAGATTCATTATGAAAAAAAAGGTAGCGGTCGGTTTGACTGCATCTGCGATCGTCGGGTCTGCGTTAGCTGTAACACCGGCAGAAGCACAAACGATTAAGGTTAAAAGCGGAGATTCATTATGGAAGCTTGCCCAAAACTACAATACAAGCGTGGATGCCATTACATCAGCGAATCATCTAAAATCCACCGTTCTTTCTATCGGGCAGACGCTCAACATTCCTAACGGCAAATCAGATTCCGGCAGCAAAAAGCAATCTTCAAAGAACAGCGGCACGACTAAAAGCGTTTATACAGTGAAAAGCGGAGACTCGCTGTGGCTGATCGCATCTGATTTTAAAATGTCCGTACAGGAACTGAAAAAATTGAACGGTCTGACAAGCGACTTAATCCGCGCCGGACAGAAGCTGCAAGTGACGGGGAAAGTTTCCTCAAGCACCGATCAGAAAAAAACCGCTCCTGGCAGCAGCTCAAACAGCAGCAAAAATCAGTCATCATCTTCCGGGACGTATAAAGTCAAACTCGGTGATTCACTATGGAAGATCGCAAACAGCGTCAATATGACCATTGCGGAACTCAAAGTATTAAACAACTTAAAAACGGATACGATCTACGTAAACCAAGTCCTGAAAACAAAAGGAACGTCTTCTTCGGGAAACACGCCGTCAAAAGACAATTCAAACCAAAATAAAAACCAGACGCAAACGTCCTCTTATACAGTAAAAAGCGGAGACTCACTCTGGAAAATCGCAAACGCATACAATATGACGGTTCAGCAAATCAGAAGCATCAACAAACTGACGTCAGACATGCTGCGGGTCGGACAAGTGCTTAAGCTGACCAAAACGTCATCTTCCGGCTCTTCGACTTCACCGTCAACTCCGAACCAGTCCGGAGATACAGGGAAAACCACTACATATACCGTGAAAAGCGGGGATTCTTTATGGGTGATCGCCCAAAAGTTCAATGTGACCGCCCAGCAGATCCGCGAGAAAAACAATCTGAAAACAGATGTTCTTCAAATCGGACAAAAGCTGACGATTACCGGGCAGCAGACAAACACAACACCGAATCAGTCCGGCAACACAGGCGGCACAGGTTCAACAAGCGCGAAGATTAATGTAATGATCGATGCCGCAAAAGCTCAGCTGGGCGTACCGTATGTATGGGGCGGGACAACGCCGAGAGGCTTTGACTGCAGCGGTTTCATTTATTACGTTCTCAATAAGGTCACTTCTGTATCCAGACTTTCAGCCGCAGGCTACTGGAATACGATGACATCAGTCAGCCAGCCGGCGGTCGGTGACTTTGTCTTTTTCTCAACTTATAAAGCCGGACCTTCCCACGTCGGTATTTATCTCGGGAACGGCCAGTTTATTAATGCCAACGATTCGGGTGTCGTTATTTCCAGCATGAACAATTCCTATTGGAAACAGCGCTACCTCGGCGCAAAACGTTTCTTCTGATATCTGACAAGCTGTACGGCCTCAATTAGGCTGTGCAGCTTTTTTTACAGTCTGAAAATATTAATGCTGATCACGTGTTTTGTTACGGGATGGAAATACACTTCAGCACGGGATGAAAACGTTTCTTTTGCTGTTTGCACCGTTACGCGAAACACATCTTTCGTTTGTTCCCGGTTCACTTTTGTACGGCCCATGTACGAATAATCGGTAAGCTCGGCCCCCTTGTATTCACGTTCAAGCTGGTTCCATGCGAGCTGCTCCCATTTTTCAACTGATGGATCGAGGTGTTCTGTATGCCCTTTTTCAGCGATCGAGGCAATGAGAATGCCGCAAAACAAGAGGGCAAGCGCAAATGGAAGGGATTTCATCTTTATGTTCTCCTGAGTCGTTTTTTGTCAATCTTAGCGTGTCCAAAGAAGAGACGGATATGCGGTTTTATTTTATGTCTCCCTCATATTGCTATGCCGCAATGATAAGGACACCAACTTTTCCCCCGTTGCATCCGGGCTTCGACGGCATAAACTAACGGAGAACTTCTCATTGAAAGGAGAAGCGTAAGATGGATCATGCCGATTATGACAAAGCCTTGTATTACACACACCGGTCTCAATGGGACAATTTATTAATTTTGATGGTTCGTACAAAAGATGATTTATTATCAAAGCGTATTGAGCACTTTCTGCACGCGTATCATTTCGAATATGATCATGCGGTGCTTGAAAAAGAGCTGTATTCCCTTCTCGGGTATATTGATCATGCGACAGAGCTCGCTTATGAAGATCAATTAGCCATGCTGACATAAAACAATCCCGGCGTCAGACGCCGGGATTTCCTGTGTTTGTGAACATATTCAGCTCTTCGATCATGTCTTTCAGGCTGACCGCCATATCCTCAGATACGGTCCGGCGCTCCATGTCGATGTGAATCGGGTCTAAGACCAGCTGTTTCGGGATGACATTTGCATAGACGCCCCGCATGACCGTCCGCATATTCGCCAGCGCGTTCATGCCTCCTTTTCCTCCGCCCGCCGCGGCAATGATTGCCACCGGTTTGTATGCCCAGTGATCGCTGCTTAAAAAATCGATGGCGTTTTTTAAAGCGCCGCTCATGCCGCTGTGATACTCGGGAGATAATAAGACGACGGCCGCCGACTTTTTCACCTGCCGCCTTAACTCTTGCACTGAAGGCAGCTCGTTCTGTTCTTCTTCACCGTTATAAAGCGGCAGTTCACTTTCGCTCAAATCAATAAAATCGGTATGAAACCGATCTCTGATATAAGAAGCGGCAATTCTAGTCCGCCCGTTTTTTCTCGGTGTTCCGCTGATCACTAATATGCTCATAATTTTACCGCCTTTCCAAAAACATTATATTTTACCGCATACAATGCCGCCTGCGTCCGATCGGAAAGATTCAGCTTTGACAGCAGGTTGGATACGTGGGTCTTCACTGTTTTTTCAGAAATACACAGTGCCGCCGCAATTTCCTTATTGCTTTTCCCTTTGGCTATTTCTTGAAGAACATCTTTTTCACGGGGGGTCAGCTGATAATATTTTTCCTTATCCTGATCATCCTGAACCATATGGGTCAGCACGTGAGGCACAATATCCGCCGACAGCCGGTAACGTCCGGAATACACTTCCCGGAGCGTTTTCACTAAATCATCGGGCTGAGCGTCTTTCAACTGATATGCTTTTGCGCCGGCTTTAAGAGCGGGAATGACATGCTCCTGATCAGAATAGCTCGTCAAAACGACGATACTGATGTCCGGAAATCGTTCAGCCGCAATTTTTGCCGCTTCTATGCCGTCCATATCAGGCATTGATAAATCCATCAGAATGATGTCCGGCTCCGTCTTTTCAGCTTGCTGAAGCGCTTCAGCACCGGTGGATGCCTCACCGACAACTTCAATGTCTTCCTGAGTGGCGAAGAAATAGCGCAGTCCTTTGCGGACAACGTGATGATCATCAGCAATCACAATTTTCATCAATCAGACCTCCTGTCCCGAAACGGAAGCCGAACGGAGACAATCGTTCCGGCGCCAAGCTCGGATTGCAGTGTAAAGCGGCCTCCGATCGCTTCAGCCCGCGCTTTCATGCCGGCCACGCCGAGCGATGGGAGCACAGCGTGTGCATCAGCGCTGAAGCCCGCTCCACGGTCGCTGATGTGAAGCTCAGCGCAATCCGGCTTTTTAACAGCGGAAATGATAACCCGGTCCGTTCCCGCATGCTTTTTACAGTTATTCAAGGCTTCCTGGGCGATCCGCCAAAGCGCGTGTTCCTGTTCATCCGTAAGCTCCAGCTCATCCTCCATTTCACAAACGGCTTCCAGGCCGATAAGAGCGGCATAGCTTTTGATCGACGCATACAGCCCTTTCGTCAAACTTTCCGGCTTCAGCTGCCAAATAAGCGCCCTCATTTCTGTTAGCGCATCCTGAGACAGCTCTTGAATAAACGTAATCATCTGCCGGAGCCGATCATCATCTGTAAAGCTCTTTGCGGCTTTTGCCGTTAAGCTGACAGAAAACAGCATCTGATTGACGGAATCATGCAGCTCTTGCGCAAGTCTGCTTCGTTCCATCAACAGGGCGTTCTGCTGCTCAAATTCGGCCAATTTCATCCGCTGGATCGCCGTTCCGATTTGAAATGCAACCGCTTCAAGCAGATGCAGTTCTTCTTCGTTGAAAAATGTCTTTTCACTTGCGGCGACGTTTAATAAACCGAACTTCCGGCCGCCGTCCTCAAGCGGTACGGTCGCATGATGGGTAATGCCCTCCGTATCGCAGCAGTTCGTCGTCTGTTCCGCAAATTCAATCCGTTTACAATTCATTATGTTTACGGCTTTTGTCAATCCGCCATTGCTGAATTTGGTCAGACAATAGCATTCCCCGCTGCACATGAGTGCATTTTCCCGCTGACCGAGAGCCGGCGGTAAATAAGCGGCTGCGGCGAGCGTATAAGCCCCGTCCGGCTCAATCAGAAAAATCCACCCTGTCTGCAGCCCGGTCAGGCTGAGCAGTTCGCGGAGCACTTTATCAAGCGCTTCCTTTAAATCGTGGCTTTGGTTTAAGGTTTCCGCAATCGCTTTTAACGTTTTTAACGTTTCTACCGTCGTTTTCGTCAATTTCCCTCACTCCGGCCAATCAGAATTATCCATATTATATCAATTCTTTTCTGTATATTCCTTTGTTTTCAGCATGAATTTTCCTCATACTTTCGGATGAGACGTAAAAAAACCGCCGGATGTCGCTTCCGGCGGTTTGTTGTTTATTTCGTATTTTCCACTATGCCATCCACCGTTTTCATGACGGCTTCAGATAATGCGGCAAGACGCTGTTCGCTGTCTTGTAAAGAAGTTCCCTTCACGGCGAAATAGAACTTCACTTTCGGCTCCGTTCCTGATGGACGAAGGCAGAACCAAGAGCCGTCTTCAAGGAAATATTTCAGGACATTTGACTTCGGCAGATCAATATCTTCTTCACGATGATCGGCAAATACAGTCCGTTTTCCCGTTGAATAGTCTTCAGCCTGCGTGATTTGTTTTCCGGCCATCTGCTTCGGCGGATCGTTTCGGAAGGAAGTCAGGATAGCGGAAATCTGCTCTGCTCCCTGTTTTCCTTTTAACGTCAATGACTTCAAGCCTTCACGATAATAACCGTATTCTTTAAAAATGGACAGCAGCGCGTCATAAAGCGACATGCCCTGCTTTTTATAAAAGGCGCATACCTCGACGGCTAACAGCGCAGCCTGGATCGCGTCTTTGTCACGCGCGAAATCGCCGATTAAGTAGCCGTAGCTTTCTTCATACCCGAACTGGAACGTGTATTGGCCTGATTTTTCATATTCTTTGATCTTTTCACCGATAAATTTGAAGCCTGTCAGCGTGTCAATCGTATCTAACCCGAACGATGAAGCGACAGCGCGGCCCAATTCGCTCGTGACAATCGTTTTCATGACGACACCGTTTTCAGGAAGGGTGCCCTGTTTTTTCTTCTCGGAAAGCAGGTAATGCAATAAAAGCGCGCCTGTCTGATTTCCCGTCAGCACTGTGTACTTGCCTTCGCTGTTTTTTACGGCAATGCCGAGACGGTCGGCATCCGGGTCCGTAGCGACGAGAATATCGGCATTTTGTTCTTCTCCGAGTTTAATGGCATATTCGAATGCCGCGTGCTCTTCCGGATTCGGCGATTTGACGGTTGAAAAATCCGGGTCCGGCAGCTCTTGCTCCTTTACGACGGTGACGTTTTTGTAACCGAGTGCTTCAAGACCGCGGCGTACCGGTTTATTTGCCGTGCCGTGCAGCGGAGTGAACACGACGCTGACATCCACTTCATCCGAAAGCTCGGGATGTACGGAGATGGAAGTCAGTTTTTCAGTATACGGTTTATCAATTTCTTCACCGATTATTTTAATCAAACCTTTTTCTTTCAGCGACTGTTCATCTTCAACTTGAATCGTTAATTCATTTTCTATGGCATTCACTTCCGCAATGACGATGTCCGCTTCTTTCGGCGGCAGCTGTGCGCCGTCATCGCCATACACTTTATATCCGTTATATTCAGGCGGGTTATGGCTGGCCGTCACGACGATACCGGCATAAGCGTTCAGCTTTCTCACCGCAAAAGACAGCTCAGGCGTCGGGCGGAGCTCATCAAATACGTATGTTTGAATGCCTTGGGAAGCAAGGGTTTTTGCAGCTTCCATCGCAAACTCAGGAGATTTATGACGGGAGTCGTATGCGATCGCAACCCCTCTTTTTTTCGCGTCTTCTCCCTGTTTTTCGATATACGCCGCAAGTCCGGCGGATGCTTTGCGGACCGTGTAAATATTCATCCTGTTCGTACCCGGCCCGATTTCTCCTCTCATGCCTCCTGTTCCGAACTCAAGATTTTTGTAGAAAAAATCTTCCAGCAGCTGCTCGTTTCCTTCTGCGTCCGCCAATAATTTTTTCAATTCTGAATCTAATTGTTCGGCCTGATTCCAGCGTTCGTAGCTCTTACTCCAACTCATGTTCGTCCTCCTATAATTTCAGCTTATGACCATATTTTAATATGAATCGGCTGCCCGTGTCACTTGATAACCTAACCAAATGCTTTATGTAAGAAGATAAAAGAAGGGCTCATGCCTTTTCGGCACAGCCCTCCGGTTATTATTGTTCGAGCGGAACAACCGCGTCGTGCAGCAGCGTATTTAACCACTCAGTGTGTTTTTCTTTCGTTGCGTCATTCCATTGGAATCGGTCGCTCATGTAATCAATCACGGCCGTTTTATACGTTTGCACCCATTTGATGTCGAAGAACAGTCTTCCCGTTCTGCGGACGAAGAAATCGGCAGGTGTCGCAGCCATTTCTTCTTCGATGCTGTAAGCCGCTTCAGCCAGAATGTGAACCGGAATCTGGCGTTTTTCCGCTTCGTCTTTCAGACCTTCAATCCGGCTGAATACATTTTCAACGTTAGAGCCGTATCTGATGGCTAACTGCTTAGCGGTTTCCTGTGATAAACCGATTTTCAAGCCGTCTTTTGTCTTTGCTTCCACAAATGACTCGAAGTTTTTAGAGCCGCCGACATGTCCGCCGGAAATCGGCATCGTCTTCGTCTTGCAGCCGCCGAAGTCCTGGCCGCCCTCTTCTTTCAAGCGGTCGCGGACAAGATCGACAATGTGCTCAGCCATTTTACGGTAGCCCGTCAGTTTTCCTCCGGCGATCGTAATCAGGCCTGATTGAGATGTCCAGATTTCATCTTTACGGGAGATCTCAGACGGGTCTTTCCCTTCTTCGTGAATAAGCGGTCTGAGGCCGGCCCAGCTTGATTCAATATCGTCCGCCGTAATGTTCAGTTCCGGGAACATATAATTGATGGAGCTGACGACATAATCGCGATCCTGCACCGTCATGCGCGGATGCTCAAGTTTTTGTTTGTAAACCGTATCGGTCGTACCCACGTATGTTTTTCCTTCACGCGGAATGGCGAACACCATCCGGCCGTCCGGCGTATCAAAGTATACCGCCTGTTTAAGCGGGAATACGGATTGGTCGAATACGAGATGGACCCCTTTTGTGTGCTGAAGATGTTTTCCGCTTTTGCTGTGGTCTTTTTCTCTCAGCTCGTCGACCCACGGACCTGTCGCATTGACGATTTTTTTGGCGTAAACTTTGTATTCCTTGCCTGACAGCAGATCTTCAATTAAAACGCCGACAACTTTTCCTTTTTCATAAAGCAGTTCTTTCACTTTAGAGTAGTTGACAGGCTCCGCACCGAATTTAACGGCTTCTTTCATGACTTCAATCGTCAGTCTCGCATCGTCCGTCCGGTACTCTACATAATAGCCTCCGCCTTTTAAGCCGTCTTTTTTGACGAGCGGCTCTTTTTGCAGCGTTTCTTTAGCAGACAGCATGCTTCTGCGCTCTGATTTTTTTACTCCCGCTAAATAGTCATACACACGCAGGCCGATGGAAGTAGAGAATGAACCGAACGTGCCGCCTTTATGAAACGGCAGCAGCATCCATTCCGGCGTCGTGACGTGCGGGCCGTTTTCGTACACGATGGCACGTTCCTTACCGACTTCTGCAACCATTTTGACTTCAAATTGCTTCAGATAACGCAAACCGCCGTGGACAAGCTTTGTGGATCGGCTTGATGTGCCGGCCGCGAAATCCTGCATTTCGCTCAAAGCGACTTTCATTCCCCTTGAAGCTGCGTCAAGCGCCGTACCGGCACCCGTAATACCTCCGCCTATAATAAACAGATCGTATGTTTTTTTAGTCATGTCTTCCAGCATATGATCCCGTTCCAAACTTGAAAATTGGTGATTCATCATTACGTTTCCTCCTTGTTGTCACGGTATAGAAAAAGAGACCACAACAGCCAAAGCGCAGTTATCACTTTGGTGCTGTGGTCTCTCCTCATCTCAGGACCGTTCCTATTAACTTGTTTTCAGTATACCACATTTTTATCTTATTTAAAAGCCATAGCTGCATTTACTGCTTTTTTCCATCCGCCGTACAATTCATCGCGTTTTTCATCTTCCATTTCCGGTTTGAATTGCTTATCAAGGTTCCATTGATCAGCGATTTCAGTGCTGTCCTTCCAGTAGCCGACAGCGATTCCGGCCAAATACGCAGCACCGAGCGCCGTCGTTTCATTAATTTCCGGACGTTCGACCGGCACATCAAGCAAGTCGCTTTGGAACTGCATGAGGAAGTTATTTTTTACCGCTCCGCCGTCTACACGCAATGTTTTTAAAGAGATGCCTGAATCAGCCTCCATGGCATCAAGTACATCTTTCGCCTGATAAGCGAGAGATTCAAGCGTAGCCCGGATGAAATGCTCCTTCGTCGTTCCTCGTGTCAGGCCGAAAACTGAGCCGCGCACGTCACTGTCCCAGTACGGTGTGCCTAATCCGACGAAAGCGGGCACGACATAAACACCGTCAGCGGAATCCACACGCTCTGCGTATGTCTCGCTTTCTTTTGAATCCTGGAACATCCGCATGCCGTCTCTCAGCCATTGGATGGCAGAACCTGCGACAAAGATGCTTCCTTCCAGTGCATACTCGACTTTTCCGTCTAATCCCCAGGCGATTGTCGTCAGAAGGCCGTGATCAGAAGTGATGGCTTTTTCTCCGGTATTCATCAGCATAAAGCAGCCTGTGCCGTATGTGTTTTTCCCCATGCCTTCTTCAAAGCACGCCTGGCCGAACAGCGCTGACTGCTGGTCTCCCGCCGCTCCCGCAATCGGAATGTTTTTACCGAAGAAATGATAATCAACCGTTTTCGCGTACACATGAGAAGACGGTTTCACTTCCGGCAGCATTGATTTCGGCACGCCTAAAATATCAAGCAGCTCGTCATCCCATTTTAATTCATGAATATTAAACATCAGCGTTCTTGAAGCGTTGGAATAATCCGTTACGTGCGCCGCCCCTCCGGACATTTTCCAGATGAGCCATGAATCAATCGTTCCGAACAGAAGATTTCCGTTTTCCGCTTTTTCCCGCGCGCCTTCTACATTGTCAAGAATCCATTTGACTTTCGTTCCTGAGAAATAAGGGTCGATCAAAAGTCCCGTTTTTTCTCTGAATGTATCATTATATCCTTTTTCACGAAGCTCTTCGCAAATGCCGGATGTTTGTCTCGATTGCCACACAATCGCATTGTATACCGGCTTTCCGGTATCTTTATCCCATACGACCGTCGTTTCCCTTTGGTTCGTGATGCCGATGCCGGCAATTTGATCAGCGCTGATTCCGGACTCGGAGATCACAGTCGCGATAACGGCGAGCACCGATCCCCAGATTTCGTTCGCATTGTGCTCCACCCAGCCCGGCTGAGGGAAATGCTGTGTGAATTCCTTTTGAGCGGAATGCACGATTTTTCCTTCTTTATTAAAAAGAATCGCTCTTGAACTTGTTGTGCCTTGGTCAATTGATAAAATATAGGTCTCCATGATGCCGCTCTCCTTTTTAAATATATTCAGAATTTGATAATATTTTCCGTGATTGAGATTTCTTGGTATAAATATAGAGTATGAAAAGCACTACAACCATTATAACGCTTACAAACCAAAAGCTAGGTGTCACATTTCCTTTAAACGCGGCATTGTAAAATACGCCGCCGAACGCACCGCCCATGATCGGACCGACTACGGGAATCCAGGCATATTTCCAATTTGACGGCCCTTTTTTCGGAATCGGCAGAAAGGCGTGAGCGATTCTCGGCCCCAAATCCCGCGCAGGGTTGATCGCATATCCGGTCGTCCCTCCAAGAGAAATCCCGATGGCAACGATGAGGAATCCGACAATCAGCGGGTTCAGCCCTTTTGTGAATTCATTCGCTCCGATTGCCAAAATGCCGAGCACAAGCACAAACGTACCAATGACTTCACTTATCATATTCCCAAATGTATGAGGAATACTCGGGCCGGTCGAGAAAACGCCCAGTTTAGCGGCCGGATCATCCGTCGCCTTCCAATGCGGCAGATAATGAAGGTACACAACAACCGCACCGATCATTGCTCCGATCATCTGCCCCGCAATATAAACAGGGACCTCTTTCCAAGGAAAGCTGCCTTCAAGCGCAAGGCCTATCGTTAAAGCCGGATTCAAGTGGGCGCCGCTGATACTGCCGACGGCATATGCCGCCATGGCTACTCCCAATCCCCAGCCGAATACAATAACAATCCATCCGGATTGGTATGAAAGCGATTTCTTTAAATTGACTCCCGCACAAACGCCGCCGCCGAAAATAACAAGCAGCATTGTACCGATTACTTCTCCCCAAAATGCTGTCATCATCATTCCTCCTAAATGACAAAATAGCAGGTTTGACAGAGTTATAGAGAATAAAAAACCCACAACAAACCGCTTTACGCTTTATTGCTTCCGTAAAGAGCTGTTGTGGGTCTCCGGGTCTCCATCACATAGTATTAACCTAGGTCTATTGTAACAATGGGTGTAAGCGGTGTCAATCTTTTTTTGTCATAGAATGTTCATATTTAGCCCATAGTTCGGTGTCTGAAGTCGTCACGGCCGTGGCTCCTGCCTGCAAGGCGTTTTCAACGTCCTGCTCCGTGCGGATGAAGCCGCCGGCAAAAATCGGAATCCCCGTCATTTCTTTAATTTCTCTGATTAAAGTCGGAACGATGCCCGGGAGAACCTCGATAAAGTCAGGCTTATGCTTTCCGACGAATTCCATGCTTTTCTCCATGGCGCTCGTATCCAAGAGAAACAGACGCTGGATCGCGTATATTTTCTTTTGTTTCGCTTTGACGATGACTGATGATCTCGTCGAAATGATGCCCGCGGGCCGGATATCCTGACAAATAAACTCCGCACCGTATTCGTCATGCTTAATGCCGTGAATTAAATCGACGTGAACCATCAGAAGTTTTCCGTGTTTTTTTGCTTCATTCACGACACCTTTTAATTGACCGAGGTGGATATCTAAAATGACGCCGTATAAGAACGGACTTTCTAAAAATGCATCGAATTGCTTCATGTTCCGGATTGCCGGTAGAATCTGCTGGTTGTGAAAACTCATGTTTTACTCCTTTACATTAAAAATCAATGCTCAGCACGCTTTCCTTGACGGTCGAAATGATGAAAGAGAGCTCCTCGTCCGACAGGCAAAAAGGCGGAGACAGCTGAATGACATTATTATATCCCGCTACAGTATCGCCATTTTTCCCGACAAGCAGGCCTTTTTCTCTGCACGCGGTGATGACGTGCTGCACAAGGGCGGCATCAGCGGGTTCCTTCGTGACTTTGTCCTTGACGAGCTCAATGCCGGCAAGAAGGCCCTTGCCCCGTACATCTCCGACCGCCGGATGTTCTCTGAGCGGCTCAAGCTCACGGAGCAGCTTTTCTCCAAGCTCACGGGAGCGGGCGATCAGATTTTCGTCCTCCATCAATTGCAGGTTTTTCAAAGCCAGGGCGCAGGCTGCCGGATTGCCTCCGAATGTATTCACGTGCCGGAAGCGGCCGTACGGCTCACCGCCCGAATACGCCTCAAAAATCTCCCGTTTTACTGCCGTTGCCGACAGCGGCAGATAAGCGCTCGTAATGCCTTTTGCCATTGTGACGATGTCCGGTGAAACGCCGTAATGCTGAAATCCGAACGGCTCTCCCGTGCGGCCGAAACCGCAAATGACTTCATCACTGATCAGAAGCGCGCCGTGGCGGCGGCAAATGTCCTCTACCTTTGCCATATACCCGTCCGGAGGCATCAGTATCCCTCCGCCTGTAATAATCGGTTCCATAATAACGCCGGCAATCGTTTCGCTTAACTCCCACGTCATGATCCGGTCGATGTCATGCGCGCTTTCCAATGTGACGGCATCGCCGGGATTCCGATAAAGATCAGGCGGCGCCGCATGCAAAAACCCTTGTGAGAGCGGCTCATATTTATATTTTCTCTGCGCCTGGCCGGTAGCGGCGAGCGCCCCCATCGTATTGCCGTGATAGCCTCTGTACCGGGAGATGAATTTGAAGCGGCTGTGATCGCCGTTTTCAATGTGGTATTGGCGGGCAATTTTGAACGCGGTTTCATTTGCTTCCGATCCGCTGTTGGAAAAGAAGATCACATAATCGCCGCCGAGCCATTCATTCAGTTTTTCCGCAAGCTCAATCGCGGGTTGATGGCTTTGGGTCAGCGGATAATAAGGAAGCTCCTTCAATTGGCTGTAAGCCGCATCGGCAAGCTCCTTTCTCCCGTATCCGATATTGACGCACCACAGGCCTGACATACCGTCCAAATACCGTCTGCCGTCAATGTCCGTAACCCAGGCGCCTTCCCCTTTTTGGACGATTATGCTGTCATCCGGCTCCGCCCCTTTCATCGCGTGCCAAATCAGCTCTTTATCCTTTTGTTTGAGTGACTGATTTTTTTGTACATGTTCCACACCGCTCATCTCCCTTTCAATATCATTGCACTGTATCGAAAGCTGCCCGGCTTCTGACGCCGATTCTCTTGGTGAAGTTTTCCTCTTAATAAGAATATAAGGGCGCGGCATGGGCGAGTCAATAAAGCGGCGGCAATTAAAAAAACGCTTTCTCCCAGAAAGCGAAAGAGCTACAAGAGCATATCCCGAAACCGGGGCCGGCGCAAGTGTTTTTATAAAAAAACCCGCCCCTTAAGCGGAGCGGGCGTTTTTTTATTTCAGGTGCGTAATCCGGTAAATATCTTTGCGCCGGTCTTTCAGCTGGCGCACGGTTCCGTTTTCACGCTGCCTTCTTAAGATTTCAAGGTCCACGTCCCCGATCACGACCATTTCGATATTCGGATTCGTTTCACCGACGATTCCGTCTCTGGCGAATTCAAAATCAGACGGAGCAAAAATGGCTGACTGCGCGTATTGAATATCCATATTTTCTGTTTGCGGCAGGTTTCCGACTGTACCTGAGATGACGGTGTAAATTTGGTTTTCAACCGCTCTCGCCTGAGAGCAGTATCTTACGCGCAAGTAGCCTTGGCGGTCTTCAGTGCAGAACGGCGTAAAGATAATTTTCGCTCCTTGATCCGCGGCAATTCTCGCAAGCTCCGGAAATTCGATATCGTAACAGATCTGAATGGCGATCTTTCCGCAGTCCGTATCAAATACGCGCACCCTGTCTCCGGCGCTGATGCCCCACCATTTCCGCTCATTCGGCGTAATGTGAAGCTTATATTGTTTTTCAATCGTGCCGTCACGTCTGAATAAGTAGGCGATGTTATAAATTTTCCCCTCTTCTTCAACGAAGTGGGAGCCGCCGATGATGTTGACATTATATTTCACCGCGAGATCTGTAAAGAGGCTGATATAGTCCTCGGTATATTCGGTAATCCTCTGAATGGCCAGACTCGGCGAACGCTCCTCGAGAAATGACATGAGCTGCGTCGTGAAAATCTCCGGGAACACCGCGAAATCAGATCTCGCATCGGAAGCCACATCGACATAATATTCAACCTGATTGGCAAATTCCTCGAAGGAGTAAATCTTTTTCATTTCATATTGAATGACGCAAATGCGCACCGGAAATGCCGATTTGTAATAGCGCTTCGACTGCGGCAAGTAATCGACATTGTTCCATTGCATTAATGTCGCATATTTAATGGACGCGGTGTCATCCGGGAGATAATTCGGATTGATCCGCATGAGCGTAAATCCGTTCATCAGCTGGAAAGAAAGCACCGGATCATAAATCTGATGGCGCGTCACCTGTTCGACATAGGCTCTCGCCGTCATTTCTTCCGCATACTTATGATAATTCGGAATCCGCCCGCCGATAATGATGCTTTTCAGATTCAATCGTCTCGCCAAGTCTTTTCTCGCCTCATACAGCCGGTGTCCGATTTTCATCCGTCTGTATTCCGGGTGAACCATTACCTCAATCCCGTACAGATTCAATCCGTCCGGGTTGTGGTTCGTGATATAACCGTCGTCTGTAATGTCCTGCCACGTGTGGCGGTCATCATATTCATCGAAATTGATGATCAGGCTTGAGCATGAACCGATAATTTCTCCTTCATACTCGGCGCAAAACTGACCTTCCGGAAAGTGCGCGAGATGGCTGATTAAATGCTCAGGCTCCCACGGCTCCATCCCCGGAAAACAATCCTTTTGCAGCTCAATTATTTTGTTGATATCTTTCTCTTCCATATTCCGTATGACCATTTTCTTTTCAAAACGGGTCAGATCAAGTTTCTCAGACAATGCTGCTTCCCCCTGCCGGTTCGTTTTGATCGTTCAATCGCTGTAAGAGTAATTCAAGTTCCATTTCCGCCATCGATTCCAGTCTGTGATCGTATTCTTCAAATAACAGGGCGCTTGTTACCTTATTCGGGACGATGACACATTTCATTCCGGCGCGTTTGGCTGCGATTGAGCCGTTGACCGAATCCTCAAAGGCCAGACATTCAGATGGTTCAACGCCTAAATGTTCCGCAGCTTTCAGATAGAGCTCCGGATTCGGCTTCACTTCTTCTACGTCGTCAGCCGTCTGAATCACTTCAAATTCATCAAACAGGCCTAATTCCTTCAGATGGCCCGACACCCATTTAAAATCTGAGCTGGAAGCGAGCCCCACCTTCAATCCTAATTCTTTTGCCGCGGCTAAATAAGCTTCCACCCCGGGGCGCGCCGTTTCCGTCTTCATCCGCTGTTCGAAGCGCCCGCGCCTGATCGCCGTCAGTTCATCATGATCGAGCTTTCTTCCCAGCTGCTCCTCTAAATATGCGAATGGCTTAAACCCCGCGGCCGTTCCGATCACCTTTCCCCAGACGGATAAAGGCAATGTTGAACCGTGTTCTTCAAACATTTCCTGCAGCACTTCATATTCATGGGTTTCTGTATCTAAAATTAACCCGTCAAAATCAAAGATTAATGCTTTTATCAATGGTTACAGCTCCTTTAGCTAAACGTACTGACCTATGTATACACTATACCGTGAATTTCTTTCGCGTTCAAAATGTAACATTCTGACGGAAAGAAGAGCCTGCATGAGTGCAAGCTCTCTTCATCCGTTACTGTGTGTTTTGACTGGAAATATTGGAAAGAGCTGCTCCCGCAGACTCATTTGAACGCTGATCGACCGCTAAGTCTCCAAGCGCAACAATCCCGACCAGATGATTTTGATCGACAATGGGAAGGCGGCGGATTTGGTGTTGGGCCATCAGATGTGACGCCTCTTCAAGACTCATTTCCGGGTTTCCGGATACAACTGCAGAAGACATCACGTGTGAAACAGGTGTTTGGCCGTCGCGGCCTTGAGCCGTTGTTCTCAATGCGATATCACGGTCTGTCAGCATTCCTTTTAATTCCCCTCCGTCAACGACGGGAATTGCTCCGACATTATGCTGGTGCATCAGCGCAGCCGCTTCCTGAATCGTTTGATTGGGAGAAACGGTAGCCACGTGGGTAGTCATTGATTGTTTGATTGAACTCATTGTAAAGCACCCCTTTCGACATTTATTATGCTCGGGGAGTTGTCTCATTATAAAGGGAGTTAGAGGAAAGAAATTGTGGTATCATGTCAAGGAAGCAAAAAAGAGCCTGTTAAAAGGCTCTTTTTACCCGTCAGATCAGCCTTCTGTGACCGCAGGCTTCTGATCCGGCCCCTGTCTCGAAATCATCATAGGTAAAGGGAAAATTCATTCCGCATTCATTCAGCAAAGCGCAATTTTTATCAAACAGCGCCCGCTCTTTGACGTCATATACCGGGTGCGGCTTTGACAGCATGATATGTACCGTTTGCAGACAAGCCATAATTTGAAACGCTTCTTTTAAAGTTCCTTGGTAACGTTGGTTTTGTAATGATAATACGCCCCTTTTTTTAAAGCGCTGAATTTCCAGTTCGGAGAAATAAAGAGGAAAGACATTTTG
Organism: Bacillus sp. IS1; assembly: GCF_032461585.1. Classification (NCBI taxonomy): domain Bacteria; kingdom Bacillati; phylum Bacillota; class Bacilli; order Caryophanales; family Bacillaceae; genus Bacillus; species Bacillus sp. IS1. The sequence goes on from NZ_JAWCWR010000003.1 coordinate 332,243, forward strand.
AAACAATTCAGAGGAAAGCTCTTGTATCGCGCTTTCTTGTCCGTCAGTCGCTGCGTTCACAATTCTCACATCAATCACCTTTCTTGCCATGTGAATATCCTTAATCTTTATCAAGAATAGCATAGAAAAAAACGCGAAAGCTAAGGTAAGTGTTTCCTATTGAAACAGCCGCTTTCCGCTTGAAAAGGAGCTTTATGATATGAAACAAAATGACCGCGGTCTGGAACTCCTGATTACGGAAAAGCACGCCGGACAATGGCTGTTTTCAGTCCTGAAATCTGAATTCCAGGCGTCAAAACCCGTAATTACGGAATGGATGAACCAAGAAAGCATTCAGGTGAATCGGACATCCCCGAAAAACAATATCATACTGAAGACCGGAGATCGCTTATTCATTGATCTTCAGGAAAAAACGGGTTCTTCGGTGACTCCGGAATACGGAGAGCCGGACATTTTATTTGAGGACAATCATATGCTGATTGCAAATAAGCCGGCGGGAATGCCGACTCATCCAAATGAAGAGGGTCAGACCGGCACCCTCAGCAACCTGATCGCTTACCATTTTCAAATCAACGGCGAGCAGGCGAAAGTGCGCCACGTTCACCGTCTTGACCGTGACACGTCAGGCGCGGTCGTTTTCGCGAAACACCGCCTGGCCCATGCAATCCTTGACCGTCAGCTCGAAACCAAAACATTAAAACGCACCTATATCGCCGCGGCGGAAGGAAAAGTCACGCCGAAAAAAGGCACGGTTGACTCGCCGATCGGCCGCGACAGGTCACATTCCGTCAGACGGCGCGTCTCACCCGGCGGACAAGCCGCCGTCACCCATTACAGAGTGAAAGGCTATCATCCCGGTGCGCAGCTTACATTGGCAGAGCTTGAACTGGAAACCGGGAGAACACATCAAATCAGGGTGCATATGGCAAGCATCGGCCATCCGTTGGCGGGCGATGACCTGTACGGCGGAAGCAGGACGCTGTTTCACAGGCAGGCGCTTCACGCCAAAAAAGTCAGTGTCGTCCATCCGATCTCAGGAGAAGAAATCGTTGCCGAGGCGCCGATGCCGGCTGATCTGGCTCATTTTACCGAAACGTATTTTTCTTAAACCGGGTCGGCATATATAATATATCGTTTCGGCGCATTTCCAATGTAAGAAAACGGATAGCAAGTGGTCAGGATCAGTTCCTCCCGCTTGTGCTGAAGGGTGATGACAGATGTATCATCCCGGCTGACGATTTTTGTACGGCTGATTTTATAAGAAAACGTGCCGTAAGACAAAATCACGTTCAGTCTGTCTCCTTTTTTCAGTTCGCCGGTCCGGCGGAACACCGTGTCCCTGTGGCCGGATAACACAATTTGGCCGTGATCGCCCGGATAATAGCTGTCCTTATAATGTCCGACGCCTTTTGCTAAATCATCTGCGTCAGTCCCTTCGACGATCGGGAGCTCAGCGTCGATTTCAGGAATTTCTAAAATGCCGCTTGCCTCACCCGTTTCGGGGTGAAATTCTTTTTTGCGCTGTGCCAGCACGGCGCTTTTTGTTTCGTTCTTTTCCAAGACAGGTTCTGTTGCTTGTTTTGCTTCTTCAAGCGATTGGTTCGTTTTCATATGTGAATCAATGATCTTCCAGCTTCCGTAACATGTGATGATGATACCGGCGATGATGACGAGAAGCGGAATATGTTTCAGTTTGTTCATCGTGTGCGGATTCCCCTTTTCTTTCTGAAAAGCCAATATACGCCGGCACCCGTGATCACCAGGCCGGCCAATGCCGTCTGATGGCTGCCCGCTGAAGTATCAGGCAATGGGCGGCCTTTTTGTGTGCCGCTTTCAGTCTGTTTTGTGCTTTGTTCCGAATTTGCGGCAGACGCCGGACGGGATTCAGGAATTGACTGCACTGTATCAGATGCTGTTTCTTTTACGACAGGACGTTTAGGTTTTTTGGTTTGATCAGGCTGTTCTGCTGCATCCGGTTTTTTAGCGGGTTTTTCCGCTTGAGGTTTTTCTCCTTTATCAGGCCTGGTGCCGCCCGGTGTTTCCCCGCTTCCCGGCTGATTGCCGGTGTCATCAGGTGTTTTGGCGGCTGATGCCGTGCGGATGCGGCCGTCGGTTTGATAAGAAATCGGTGCGGAAAAGCTTTTGACATAGTCTACTGTCGCTTCCAAATCCTCAGGCCCCGTCACCGGATTCTTGCCGACTTTCCCGATCGGACCGTATTTTGCCCCCGCCGCCGTCGCCATAAATTGATTGACTGTTACTGTATATCCTTTTTCGGGCTGTATGTCTGTCCCGTCCGCCATTTTCATATCAACCGCTTGTCCGGTTTCCGGGTTCCATGTATAGGAAAATCCGCTGATGCTGTAATCCGGTCCGTACACCGGAGAAATTTGCGCGTTGATGATCTCCCGCAAATCTTTTCCTTTGATTTCAAGCTTCGTCAGCACATTGCCGAACGGCTGTACATTATAAAGGTCTCCCCATGTGATCGGCCCTTTTTTTATGCCGTCCCGGATGCCTCCCCCATTCATAAGCGCAAAATCGGATTTCATCTTCGCTTTCATACCGTCGGCAATCAGATTTCCGAGCGCCGTGTCGCCGTCATTTGAATACCCGCCCGTTATATCATGGGCCGCTTCCCCGACCGTTTCGCTGATAATCGGTTTCACTTTCTCTTCATATTTGCTTAATATGCCTGCCGCAGCCGGGTCAGGCTTGATTTTACTTTGATCGATATATTGGATTTCCGCTGATTTTTTCACGATATCCTTCGACTCTTTATCAAGTTCAAGATCGGCGATTCCGATTGCTTTTCCGTATTCAAATGCCTGCACAATCAGCTTGCCGTTGATTTCTCCGTTTACGACTTTATGATTGTGCGCGGCGAAAATCACATCAATCTCTGAGTCTGTTCCGCTTGCAAGCTTTGCGGATTCTCCAGTGATTGCTGAGCCATTTTGTTCAGCAGACATATGGGCGAGTACGGCGATTGCTTTAATTCCTTTTTTCTTCAAGTCAGCGGCGGCGTCATTGACGGCCTTTACCTCATCCGTAAACGTAATATTTTTAATTCCGTCCGGGATGACCATGCCTGCCGCCGATCTGGTTACAACCCCGATAAATGCGACCGGAATTCCGGAAACGTATTTGATTTCATACGGCGGCAGAAAGGACTCCCCTGACTTCAGTTTACAGTTTGCGCAGACGAGCGGGAAATTTTGGCCGTCATAACCGCTTGTCCCCTTACCGTCCGGATGATCTCCTCCATTGATGATCCGTTTAAGCTCATCCGTTCCTTCATCGAATTCGTGATTGCCGACAGTTCCGACATCAAAACCGATGTCTTCCATCAATTCTACTGTCGGTTCATCCTGAAAAAGGGCTGACACGGGAGAGCTGCCCCCGATCATATCGCCCGCATGCACGACAAAGGCGTGTTCTTTCTCGGCTTTCGCCTTTTTAATGTACGCGGCGGCGTAGTCCATCCGCCCGAAAGTGCCATCCGGTTTACCGTCTCCGTTAAGGTCAAGCTCATATTGCTGATCAATTTTTCCGTGCAGATCATTCATGCTGATGATTCTGAGCGGGACACGGCCCGAGTCTTCAGTCTGCCGTTCTTTATACGCTTTATCCGTTCCAGCTTCATTCAGTGATCCGGCTTGTCCGATTGCTTCCGCATCTTTCACGCTGAACATCATAAAACAAACCGTCAGCAAACAGCACGAAAGACGCATACCCCTTTTTTTCTTCATTCATTTCCCCCCCTGTCTTCTAAGAAATACGTTAGCTTATTTTCTTAAAAATCACATCACTTTTTTGTAAAGATTGTCTTCACTGGCGCAAAATAGTAAATAATCCCCACGTAACGAAATAGGTCTTGATGTATAACGGATCGGCTTTTTTCACATCTTAATGATGATTTGACATGAAGGAGGAAAACAACCAGTGGAACAGCAGCAGAATCAGCAGCAGCCGCCAGTAAATCAGGGGATCCCGGGTTCACCGCAAGTGAATCACGGAGGACATGAGCTTTTCGATATGCATGAAGTGCTGGCCGGAACAGTCGGCGTTTTGGATCAATTTATGATGCTCAGACAGTTTATACAGGATCAGCAGCTGGCCGACATCCTTGACCGCCAGTATCAATTCATTCTCGGACTCTATAATCTGACGGCAGAATGCTTTAAGACCGGCCAAAAGCCTTCTCAGGAAACGTCGACATATATGATGAAGGAACAGAACCAGGCCGTCTACGGTATAAAACCGACTCAGCCGAAAAAACCGAATCAATCATTAAATGATGTCAAAGATCTCGGGATCAGCGGCCATATGCTCGGCCTGATTAAAGCTCAAGCTTCTCTCTTGACGATGAGCTCGCTTGAAATGACCAATCCCGTCACAAGAAGAGTGCTCTCCGCCCAAATTCAGCAATATGTCGAAATGGCGTTTGAAATCTTCTTATACCAAAACAAACACGGTTATTATCAGGTTCCTCAGCTCAATGCACAAGATATGCAGACCATGCTGAATTCATTTGCACCGGCGGAGGGACAGCCGCAAATGCCTCCGATTAAAGGACAAATGGGACAGCAGCAGCAAAACCTCCATTGATTAAAAAACGGCGTTGGAAACCTGACTCTCCAATGCCGTTTTCTTTTTTTCATATGCTTTTATGAAATCATGTTCAAATTGTTTCAGGCCTTCTTTCGTAGCCGCTTCAAAGCCTTTTTCAAAATCCTGTGTTTCGGCGGTTTTGTTGATAATGGTTAAGATAATGCCTTCTCCGAATGTTTCGGTTAAGTCCTTTATCATATAGAAGCTTTGCAAATAGACATCCGTTTCATATTCCATACGCGATTTCTGCCATTTCCGGTCGGTCGTTAATTGATCAAACGGCACGACGGAAAATGCAATCGGATCAATGACTACATCATAATGCGCGACCCACTCGCTCAGCCCCTCATGAAACCAAAGCGGAAATACAGACGTATCCGTCCCCAATTGCCGCGTTTTTTGATGAAACGCGTAGTGTGTATATTCATGTATAATTAATTGTTTATACATGAAAACGGCCAGCTCATCTTTTTTCAAAAGCTGTTTTTTCTCTTCAGGCAAAAGCCCCATCATCTGCTCCTGTTCTGAATAAAAACCGACTACATTTTTCAATCCTGAATATTGCTCCATTTCAGCTTCATCCGAAAAGAAAATGAGTTCAAGTGGCGCTGCACCTTTGTAGCCGACAATGATTTGATTGATACGCTTTGCGTGGTCCAGCGTAAGCTTGGTCAGATCCAAGAGCGGCTTTTCATCCGCCGTATAGTAAATCGCTGTATGTTTGTAAATTTCTTTATTCATGTGTTCAGTCACTTGTTCCTTCGTCGGAACAGAGCGGCTGTTTTGGCCTGACAGGACGTACATCATACTTACTGAAACGGCTGAACTGACAGCCAATATGACAAGGACTCCGCACAGGATCAGAGTGAATGCCGCCCGTTTCCCCATGCCGTCACGCAAACAAGCTCCCCTCCCCGATCCTTTAATTTTCATCTCATTCTTTACTTTATGCTCAGGAGCGCTGGGTCGTGACGGCAGATAAAATAAAAAAGCCGCATCAAATGCGGCTTTTCCATTCATTTATTTATTGGGGTTTGGGAATACACGCTGCACCATTTGACCGAATTCATCAAACAGACCGGATACAGGATGTCCGTTTTGGATTCGTTTTCCGTAGCCTTGCATACGTTCAACGAAGTCCGGGTTCGCTGATACATATACAGTCCGGACATGTTTATCGGCTGATTTCACCTTATCGGTAATTTTATTTTTTAAATGGTTGGCGATGGCGCCTTTTTGCCCGTTTGTCAGAACAACGGCAACATATGCGCTGTTTCCGGCAACGATCACAGTCGCATTTTTAACTTCTTTTAAATCAGTCACCTTGTCAGCGGCTTTATCAGCCACTCTCAGGTTACGATTGTCATTGTGATCGGTGTTTTGGTTATGACGGTTCACTGTATTCATATTTGTCGCACCGTCGTTAGGCGTGTTGCGGTAATTTACATTCTGGGTGCGGTTGTCATTTCGTTTTCCTTCCCCCTGGTTCCCCATACTGCACCCTGCGGTAATCAGCATCGGCAGAAGAAGGGCAGAGATAACTGCTTGCTTTTTTATCATGTGAATTCCTCCTTTCTCACTTTACGTATAGGTTTTTCTATTCGGCGGGATTTATGCACGCCGTTTGCATTCTGAGCGGTTTGGATAAATATCAGAAGGAAAGGGAAAGGTAAGCGTAATCAATTGAATGAGGAGGGATTTAACTTGTTCAGAAAAAAAAGCGGCGTCAGCCCGACAGCGCTGCTGATCGGATCATCGATTCTGATTGCAGCTTTATCACCCGAAATCCGCCGGAAAATCTCCGGAATGGTTTCAGGCAGTATGCAGCATAAAGATGGCACACATTCCATGCAGCCTGCTGACCTGATTCAACAGGCGTTCGGCGGGGAATCCGGCGGACAGCAGCACACGGACAAAGCCCGGCATTCACAAAACGGCTCATTGCAGCCTGCCGAGCTGATCAAACAGGCGTTCGGCGGGGATTCCGGCGGACAGCAGCACACGGACAAAGCCCGGCATTCACAAAACGGCTCCACGCAGCCTGCCGAGCTGATCAAACAGGCGTTCGGCGGGGATTCCGGCGGACAGCAGCATGAGCAGACTTCCCGCAATCACTCCGGCTCATCCCATACAGACGGACAGGCAGACCGCAGTAAAGAAACTTCGCCGAAGCCTCACTATACCGAGCCGATTCACTTCGAAGAAAGCGCGGTAAATGTTTTAAATGACAGCACCGTGATGAATATGCTGGAAGAAATTGAACCCGGAAATCATTAGAAACGAAAAAATCCTTCATTCGTTCAACGATGAAGGATTTTTCGTTTTAGCGCTCGATCTGCTTTTAAGCTTCTTCAGCTTCAATGACGATTGAGGAATCATTGTACACCGCGGTATCGGTTTCCTTCGTCATTTTACTTGTTAACAGCCCTGCGGTCATACTGCCGCTGACATTTAAGGCGGTGCGCCCCATGTCAATTAACGGCTCAATTGAAATGAGCAGCCCGGCAAGCGCGACAGGCATGTTCAAAGCGGATAGGACGAGCAGAGCCGCAAATGTCGCGCCGCCTCCCACGCCTGCTACACCGAATGAACTGATTGCCACGATGGCGATGACAGAGACGATAAATCCCGGTTCAAACGGGTTTTGCCCTACTGTCGGCGCAATCATCATCGCGAGCATCGCCGGGTAAATGCCGGCACAGCCGTTTTGACCGATCGATAAGCCGAATGAACCGGCGAAGTTCGCAATTCCTTCCGGGACGCCCATGCTTTTTTGTGTTTTAATATTAAGCGGCAAAGCCCCTGCGCTTGAACGGGACGTAAACGCAAATACCATGACAGGAAATGCTTTTTTCACGTATGTGATCGGATTTAAACCGCTGAACGTAATCAGCAGCAAGTGAATGATAAACATGACGATAAGCGCGGCGTATGAAGCGATCACAAACATCCCCAGTTTCGCAATGCTGTCGATGTCGCTTGTCGCGATCGTCTTTGTCATAATCGCCAATACCCCGTAAGGCGTCAGTCTTAAAATTAATGTCACGACGCGCATAATAATCGCGTATACCGCATCGACAATTCCGCTGAAAGTCGCAGCGTGCTCCGGCTGCTTCCGTTTCACGCCCAGAAAAGCGATGCCGAGGAAAGCGGCGAAAATAACGACTCCGATGGTGGAAGTCGGTCTGGCCCCCGTAAAATCAAGAAACGGATTTCCCGGCAGAAGCTCAACGATTTGCTGAGGCAGCGTTTTGGCCGTCATATCCTCAGATTTTTGCTGCAGCTCCTGGCCTCTTGATAACTCGGTGCTTCCCTGGTCGATATGAACGGCTTTCAGATCAAAGGAAAGCGCCGAAACAATTCCGACTGCCGCAGCAATTGCTGTTGTAGCGATCAAAATCCCGATGATCAGTCCGCTGATTTTCCCGATGTTATGGGTCAGTTTCAGCTTCGTAAATGCGCCGAGAATAGAAATAAAGACTAGCGGCATGACGATCATCTGAAGCAATTTGACATAACCGCCGCCGGCAATATTAAACCAATCGGCCGTTTGTGTCACGATATGTGAAGCCGGCCCGTAAATCAATTGCAGTGCAAAACCGAATACAATGCCTAGTCCGAGCGCGGTAAAGACACGTTTAGAAAAGGAAACGTGTTTTTTTTGCATGACAAACAGACCTGCTATAAGCAAAAGCATAATAAAAACATGTAAGACTACAAATAAATTCTCCAAAACAGGTAAACACTCCCTTGCTCATTATCCTTTAACACTATATTATATGAATTCCGATCGGTCAAGTAAGAATTGACAAAATATGTATTTTTATAGACTTTTCTCTTTTCTTTCCACCCTTTCTCTAGTAACTTATATAAGGGTGATTGTTATGCTGAAGGAACTGTTTCTTAATTTGACGATTTTAATTACATTTAATTATCTGTTCACCCTTCTTTTTAAAGAGTCGCTTTCGTATAAAGAAGACCGTCTGATGTTTCAATTACTGAAGGGGACGGTCTGCGGGCTTTTAGGGGTTTTTCTGATTGCTTTCGGCTTTTCTTACTCCGATTCCATCATTGATCTCAGAAATATCCCCATTATCATCGCCGCTCTTTACGGAGGCTGGGTGTCTACGGCAGCCGCCTTTGCGATTATCGTCGCAGGCCGTATCCTGATCAATTTCAATGCCAGCGCCATTTTTTCCATCGCCGCCGTCGGGGTTATTGCGATACTTTCTGCGGCCGTCCTCAGAGGAAAAAAGCCGGATCACAAAATGGCGTTCGTTATGCTGCTTTTTTCAAATGTTATTTTCACCCTGACGCTGCTGTTTCTTATGCCCGAACAGCCTGCCGGGGCCCTCGTTTAGTATTGGCTCATTTCCGTCTTGGGCGGAATGCTGTCGCTGTATATTATTAAACACGAAGCCGATGCCCGCCTTTTGTTCAAGCAATACAAGTTTCAAGCGAATTATGATTTTCTGACGGGGATTTTTAATAAGAGAAAATTCGAGGAAGTCTCGCGCGTTCTGTACGATCGGGCGTCTCAATCCCCCTCGTCTCAGCTCGCGCTTATTTATTTGGATATTGATCACTTTAAGCAGATCAATGATCAATACGGCCATTATGAAGGGGATCAAGTGCTGAAGGAACTGGGGGCGCGCCTGAGGTTCTTACTCAGCAGTTCTGATCCGTCAGCCCGCATCGGCGGGGAAGAATTTGCCGTGCTTATGCCCAATTGCACGTATACGAAAGGGCTTCACCTCGCAGAGGAAATCAGGCACACGATTGACGCGAACCCGATTCTGCTGACGAGCGGAGATACAATTCCCGTGACCGTTTCCCTCGGCATCGCGCATTATCCGACAAATACATCGGATCCTCAGACATTGCCCCTGATCGCAGACCGGATGCTGTACAAAGCGAAAACATCAGGGCGCAATCAAGTGTGCAGCACTGAAAAAAAAGAATGATCGCCCGAAGAGGAAATCATTCTTTCTTTTCAGTGAGAAAGCCGCCCCTCAGGAAAACAGGAATCAGGCTGCCCTCATATTCTTTTTCAATAAACGCCGCGGTATCATCTGATTGATACAAAGACAGGAGTTTTTGCATCCGTTCATCATCTTTATCCTCAGCTCTGACGGCGATCAGATGAATATACGCTTCCTTCATTTGCGCCGATCGGATCAGCGCGTCCTTCTCCGCATGAAATCCTGCTCTTTTCGCCTCGCTTTGACTGAGAACTGCTGCGTCAGCATGTTCCGCCGCCTGATATGCGTTCTTTTTTGTTTCCGTTTTTAAGGTCAGATGCTTCGGGTTGTCCTTGATCATATCAGTTGAACCCGTACCGGTGAATCCCTTTTTCAATGTCATCAGTCCGGCCTCCTGCATGAGAAAAAGCGCCCTGCCGAAGGCCGCCGCTTCATCAGGCACGGCAATGACCGCTCCGTCCGGTATATCCTTCAGCCGTTTATGCTGCTTGGAATACACCCCAAGCGATACCGCATATGTCGTTCCTAAAGGAGCCAGCTTCTTTTTCACATGAGGCGGCAAAGATTGAAAATAAGAAACGGATTGAAACGCATTGGCGTCGAGATCCCCGCCGGCAAGCGCCAAATCGGCCTCGGCATAATCCGAAAAACGTTACCAAAGAAAGCTGCAATCCTTCCTCACCGGCTTTTTTCGCGACAAACTCCCAGATCGATTGATCAGATTCATTGATTCCGATAGTAATTGTCCGGTTCCCGTCAGGATAATGGCATGAAGTAAGTAACATGATCAAAATGAAAAGAAACAGACTGTTTATAAGCCGCAGGTTCAAGTTGACCTACTCCCTATCTATTTTTATGTACAGAGGCGGCACCATGGTATTCGGGCTCATGATTACATACAATACCGATTAAAAAAGGGTTGTCAATTGCTTCCTTAAGAGGCTGCAAAGCGGTTTTTATCAGCTGAAAATGGGCTGTTCTAGTCTCAAATCAGATTTCCGTATCAGAGCGTTCTCCTCTTAAAACATGTTATTTCGAAAAAAGTTACATTTAGCAGTTGTTTTTTCTTCGAATTACTGGTAGAGTAAAGGTAATTATTTTTGTTCGAACTATCTTTAAGAAGAAAGTTTTGTAAGAGTTTTCGTCTTGGAAGTTTGTTTTAGAGCAAGAATAGTGAATTTAAGCGTTATGTCGCTTTAGGAGGAAATTTCATGTTAGAAGGTAAAGTAAAATGGTTCAACTCTGAAAAAGGATTCGGATTCATCGAAGTAGAAGGTCAAGACGATGTATTCGTTCACTTCTCTGCTATTCAAGGCGAAGGCTTCAAAACTTTAGAAGAAGGCCAATCTGTTTCTTTCGAAATCGTTGAAGGAAACCGCGGACCACAAGCTGCTAACGTAACAAAAGCATAAATTGTTTAAAAAACCTGCCGGTTTACGCCGGCAGGTTTTTTTCATCTAAAACGAAAAGCTGTTTTGCAAAGGCAAAACAGCTTTTTTATATCAGGTGGCAATATCGCGTTTTAAGAAGACGCCGAATGCGAGCGCCAGAAAAATAACGAAGTAAATCACAAGCATCACAACCGAAAATGTCATCGTCATCCCCTCTACTAAAGGAGTCCCGTTCATATATTGCGACAAATCTGTGTTCGCAAATAAAATATATTTGGTCCATTCAAATTTCGCAGCAAGAAATACCGTCGCCGTGTTCCCCATAACCAATAGAAAAATAGAAAATCCGACCGCTAATGAGCTGTTCCGGAATACCGCAGACAGCATAAACGCCATCGTCGCAAGCATAAAAGCGGAGACAGATTCATAGACATATGTTTTAGCGAGGAAAGCGATGATATTTTGCTCAAAAACATGGCCGTCTTTGTATACGAGATGAACATCAGCCGCAGTATCTCCGCCTGTACCGAAAAAGACCAATCCCAACAGAGCGGAGCCGGCAAATAAAATCACAAGCATCAGCAGTCCGAACAGCAGCACCGTCATATATTTAGATAGCAAAATCTGAAAACGGCTGAGCGGACGGATAGCCAGCAGCTTGATCGTCCCCCAGTTGAACTCATTCGCCACGATGCCTGCGGCAATGATAATCGTAAACAGCCCGGTCAAAACAGTCATCATCGAAGAATCAGCTACGTATGACCACACGGTGTACCCTGTATCCTCGGGAATGTTATGATCCATACGGTATTGATTTATCGCGACATTCTGTTTCAGATTATCAATGAGCGTCTGATTTCCGGTTTCCTTCATCTGCTGTTTCATTTCTTTGTTTTCAGCTTGGAGCTCCTGTTTCCAATTCGGATTGGCTTCGCTCGAGGTGAAATGGTTTGACAGAAGCGCAAAACCGATCATCGAAATGCCTAAAATTACAATCATAGCCCACGTGCCGACGCGGCTGAAAATTTTTATCCATTCATTATAGATCAGCTTAAACATATTGAACCTCCTCTTTCGTCCCGCCGGTAATCTCCAAGAAACGGTCTTCCAAAGATTTTGTCATGATTTTCACTTCATATAAGCGGATGTTTTCACGGACGAGCAGAGATATCACATCAGGCACTTCCTGTTTTGACAGCTTGATCTCAATACCGTTTGTCTTCTTCACACAGTCAAACTGACTCAGAACGGCAAGAGCCTCTTCTCTTTGTTCAATATGGAAGAAGTATGTATCTTTATCCTCTTTTCCTTCATCCCTTACTTTTTGAATATCGACAAGCTCCCCTTTTTGCAGAATGCCGATTCGGTCGCACATTAACTCCATTTCTGACAGCAGATGGCTAGAGACGATGACAGCCATTCCTTTTTCACGTGTCAGCTTTTTCAGATGGTCCCTGATTTCCCTGATGCCCGCGGGATCAAGGCCGTTTGTCGGTTCATCCAGAATCAGCACCTTAGGATTATGCAGCAGGCTTTGGGCGAGGCCGAGACGCTGTCTCATTCCGAGAGAGTAGGTTTTTACTTTGTCATGTATTCTGTCCTGCAACCCGACGAGCTCGATGACCTCATCTATTTTTTCTTTCGTAACGCCTTTTACCATCCTTGCGTACTGCTGTAAATTTTTATAACCGCTCAGGAATTTGTACAGCTCCGGGTTTTCCACGATGGCTCCGACGTGCCTGACCGCTTTTGCATAGTTTTTCGTAATGGATTCCCCGCAGATTACGATGTCTCCCTGAGACAGTTTCATTAATCCGACCATCATTCTGATCGTAGTGGTTTTCCCCGCTCCGTTCGGCCCTAAAAATCCAAACACTTCGCCCGCCCGGACGGAGAAGCTCAGATCATGAATAATCGTTCGTCCTTTTATCGTTTTCTTTACCTGTTGCAGTTCTAATACCGTTTCCAATTAGAATCCCCCTTCTATTTCGTGCGCCTGCATGACGCTTCTGTACCATTGCAGCACGGACATTCCTTCCTGTTCCCGGATTTCTTCGACCTCGCGCCGTTCAGCGATTTTCCCTTTTATGAAAACCATCACTTCGTCTAACAGCGTCTCAATCTCGACGATCTCATGCGTGGCAATGACGACGATCTGGCTGTCAAAATCAATATAAGATACGAGACTGTTGACAATCGACTCTCTGACCGCCGGATCAAGACCTGAAAACGGCTCATCCAGCAGAATGACGGATGCTTTTCTCGAGAGGGCCAAGACGATTTTCAGCCTGCCCCGGCTGCCTTTGGACAGCTCTTTTATCTTCTGCTTCGCTGAAAGATTCATTTCCGTTAATAGGTTATGTGCTTTTTCGAGCTGAAAATCCGGGAATTGCGAATGATAAAATGTGAGCATATCACCGACGGTCGTCCGGGCGGAAAACATATCATGTTCGGTTAAATAAGCCGTACGAAACAGCATGTTCCTGCTTACTGCGCAATCTCCCATCCGGACGGCGCCCGATGTCGGGAACGCAAGCCCGGCAAGCATTTTAAGCGTTGTTGATTTACCGCTTCCGTTCGGCCCTAAAATTCCGTAGATTTTACCCGGAGACAATGAAAATGATACATCGCTGACCGCAAGCCTGCGGCCGTATTTTTTTGTTACGCGTTCAAAATCAAGATTCATCGTTTGCTTCCTCCGCATATCGTTTGATCCCGTCGAGCATTTCCTCAGGAGATAACCCCAGCTCCGCCATTTCCTGAATAAAGCGTTTGAAAACGTCTTTTGTCAGCCTGTCTTTCAGCTCCGCTTTCAGATCGGATCTTTCCGCTATAAAGGTTCCCTGTCCTCTTCTCGTCTCCACGATCCCCAGCCTTTCCATTTCACTGTACGTTCTTTGTATCGTGTTTGGATTCACTTTCATCTGTACGGCCATCTCCCTTACGGACGGCAGTTTGTCCCCCGGTGAAAGCTCACTTCGGATCAGCCGGTAATATACACGATCGGCAATCTGCAGATAAATCGGCTTGGATGACTGAAATTCATTCTCCATCATTACACCTCAACCTTTCGATTCAGCAGCATAGAGGCCAGCGCGAGACAGAGCGCCGCAAGCACGATCACTGCCAGGAAACTGAAAAGCGAAATGTGGACGGCTTTCAGCTCCATCGTCCATCCGGTCAATTTTGTATAATGAAAATGAAAATTCGCATACACTTTTACCGGCCATAAATCATGTTGAGATGAAGTGAAAGGCGTAATGATTTTATCGTCAATATAGGTCCAGACAAACGCAAGCACGATGCAGATCACCCAACGGAGGACGGGAACATGTTTTAATGAGTGAAAAACAGTCCAAAATACGGCCACGATCACAGATAAGTACGCTGAACTGATCAGCAGGTAAGCATTCAGTCCGGTTAATGTGCCGGCCAGGGGAATGGCGTGTTCCAGCGCTCCTTTTGCAGAAAGCATCCGGTACATCCAAATGCCGTAACCGGTAAGCGCGAGCTGCCCGATCAACTGATACAGCAGCGAGGCCGTCAGCTTGGAAGCCAGCAGATAAAATCCTCCATTCGGATTGTAAAGCCACAGCTGGTTTTTTCCTTCTTTATGAAGGTGATAGTACATAAAAAGCGGCGCTACAAGAAATTGAAAAAACCCCATTGCCGCAAAAAAGCCGAAAATGACGAGCGGTTCTTTCTGACGGGCAGCGATGACGTGGGCTGCAAACGCCAAGCAAATCATGCCGAAAAGCCACACCGCGAGCCAAATCCATGAAACCTTCGCATCTTTTTTCAGCAAACCTAAAAACGATGTCATTCTTGCTCTCTCCATTCGGATCAAGTGTATGAGTAACATAGTACACTAGATCATCACGTATTACAATATCTTCAATAAAAAAAAAGACAAATCCGCTCTTACGCAGATTTGCCTTTTCAATTACTTCTTTTTGTTTTTTAAGGAGAGCAGCGCATCACGATAGCTGCTATCCTGCATTTTGCCGCCGCTATCAGGATCGTTTGTTTCCCGATCCGTCTCAGAAGTCTTAAACTTCTGAAGCGCCTGACGGTACACATCATCGCCCATTGTATTCTTTTTCTCACGGGGAGATTCAGATTTCACAACGACGGGAGCATGCTCGGCTGAGCGCTCCTCGGCCGGATCATGCTTTTCCGGCTGTTCGGCTGTAGTGCCGATCGCTTCTCTCTTTTCTTCTTTGACATCCTGTCCTGCAGAAGTGCTGCGGACATTGAATGTGATAAGAAGTGCAATCACAATGACAGCAGCAATAACCGCTATAATAATGGCCATATAACCCTCTCCTTACTGTCGTCCGGCAGTTAGATTACCTGTGACTTGGCTGACACGTCTGCCAAGCGCACGGCCTAATTGAAGGCCTTCTTCCGTCATCAGCACATCGCTGTCAACCGGGCATGTGACGCCCGCGCCGTAGTAAGAGCCGTACAGCGCGTTTTCTGGAACGTTGCCGGGAAGTCCGACAACAATCATGCCTTGGTGAAACATAGGAGTGATCAGATTGTGCATTGTCATTTCTAATCCGCCATGTGTTGTCGCCGTCGTACAGAATACGGCGCCGAC
Source organism: Bacillus sp. IS1 (assembly GCF_032461585.1). Taxonomy (NCBI): domain Bacteria; kingdom Bacillati; phylum Bacillota; class Bacilli; order Caryophanales; family Bacillaceae; genus Bacillus; species Bacillus sp. IS1. The sequence goes on from NZ_JAWCWR010000003.1 coordinate 347,833, forward strand.
TTTATCAATCAGCTCGCCTTCAGCCCACAGATAGCCGAGTCTGTCGATCCACGCTTTTAAGCCTGAACTGATGGTGCCAAAGTGTCCCGGGCATCCCCAAATAATGGCATCCATGTCTTTCAGCTTGCGGATGTCTGCTTGATCGACATGGTCGATCAGGACTTCAGCCTCAGCGTTTTCTCGCGCTCCTTCGGCAATGGCTTCAGCAAGGTGTTTTGTATGTTCGCCTTCACTATCGTACACTACGTAAATTTTCATTCAGGAAACCTCCCATTCAGATGATTAAGATTCCTTCACTTCTTTAGGGGCCGGAAGCAATGACAGCTCCTCTTTTTTCTTCGCCCGCTGTTTGTCTTTCCGTACGTCACGCAAGAACAGGCTCAGGACTACGCCGATAACCGCAAAGATCGTCGCCCACATAAACGCGTCATTAATCCCCATAACGTTGGAATTAAGTGAAGCTGTTTTGTAGAGATATGAATAAACGGTTTGTTTCGCCGCATCAAGCGACATGTTCATGTTGACCATTAAATTCGAAACCGCGCTTTGGAACGACTGCATGAAGCTTGGATCAGCCGTGCTCGTTTTATCCGCAATCTGCGAATAGTGCATTGTCGTACGGTTCGTATAAATCGTTGTGATCAAACTTGTTCCGATTGAACCGCTGATCTGGCGGAGCGTGTTGCTCATCGCCGTGCCGTGGCTGTTCAACCGTGCCGGAAGCTGGTTCATTCCGGCTGTCATAACAGGCATCATTAACAGTGACATACCGAATGCGCGGATGGCATAGACAAGCATAATGTGCGTGTAAGGTGTGTCAATTGTCAATTTTGTGTACTGGAATGTCGTTGCGACCGTGATGACCAGCCCGATAATCGCAAGCGGTCTCGGACCGATTTTGTCAAACAGAATACCGGAAATCGGCGACATGATCAGCATGACAATCGCGCCCGGCAATAGCAAGAGACCCGATTGCAGCGCCGTAAAGCCGACTAAGTTCTGCAGGTAAATCGGAAGCAGGAACATTCCTGTGTAAAGCGCAACGGTAATAATGATGTTAATCACACTGGAAAGTGAGAAAATATCATATTTAAATACCCGGAAGTCGAGCATCGGTTTTTCAGAGCGCAATTGCTGAATGACAAACGCGGCAATCGCGATGACACCGACAATGACGGTAGAAAGCACGATCGGATCTCCCCAGCCGTCGCTGCCCGCTTCACTGACTCCGTAAAGCAATGAGGCAAATCCGACAATGGATAGAATCGCACCCAAGCTGTCGAGTTTGATTTTTTGCGGTTCCACCAAGTTCTTAAAGAGGAAAAACGCTATGATAATAACGATTGCCCCGATCGGAACAAGGCCGTAGAACATAATGCGCCATGTGTAATGCTCGATGATCCAGCCGGAAAGAGTCGGTCCGACCGCCGGAGCAAACATCATCGCAAGACCGAAAATCCCCATTCCTTTCCCCCTGCTTTCAGGCGGGAAGATAAGCAGAATGGTTGTCATGACCAGCGGCTGCAGGATACCGCCGCCGACCGCCTGAATTAACCGGCCGATCAGCATGGTTGAGAAGTTAGGCGCGATTCCGCAGACTAACGTTCCCGCTGTAAAACAGAACATGGCTACGAGAAAGAGGCTTCTCTGTCCGAACCGGGTAATTAAGAACGCAGATAACGGAATCAAAACACCGTTGACCAGCATGTATCCGGTCGTAAGCCACTGAATCGTCGTCGCACTCACACCGAACTCGGTCATTAAGTGCGGCATCGCCACGTTAAGAAGCGTTTGGTTCAAGATCGCCAGGAATAACCCGGCCATAAGCACAATAAGCAATGTTTTAGGACTTTTTACTTGATTATCTGATTTAGCCACCTAAGACAACCTCCCTTCATGGTTTGATGACTGATCTGTATTATTCAGAGATTTTTACAGATGCGTTCATACCAGGAAGCACCTTGTCAGATGGGTTGCTGAGTGAAATTTTAACAGGAACTTTTTGCGTTACTTTTGTGTAGTTGCCGCTTGAGTTTGAAGAAGGCAGCATATCAAATGTTGAATTTGTCGCATAACCGATTTCTTCTACTGTTCCGTCAAATGTTGTATTAGGATCGCCGTCAACAATTACGTCTACTTTGTTTCCTACTTCAATGTCTCTGATGTCTGTTTCTTTAATGTTTGCAGTGATGTAAAGGTGTTTCATGTCAATTTCCTGGGCAATTGTCGTACCGGCTTGCACCATTTGGCCGTTTTTCACTTCGTTTTTCACGATTGTTCCATCCATGATGGCTTTTACGTCAGCATTTTGCTGTCCTTTGATTTTTGCAACAACGTCGTTTTTGCTTACTTCTTTCCCCTCATCAAGGTTCCAGTCAGTTACTTTACCTGCAGCAGGAGCTGTGATAGCAGCCATGTCGCCGGCAACTTTTGCTTCATCGGTTTTTACATAGTGTGTGCTTTGATAATAGTAGTAAGCACCTCCGCCTATAATTGCAAGAACAACAATCAAACCGATAATGTTGGTCAGAATTAAACGTCCTCTGTTCATTTTGTTTTCTCCTTTCGTTTCTTCCTCTATCATTTTGTGGAATGATGATAAAAATATGTGGGGATTTTTTTATTTTCCGTTTTTCACTGCACAGCCGTTTGCAAGCTTCGTTAAACTTTCCGCAAGCTTGCGCAGGTACTGCAGTTCAGCGGTATTGAGCTGCCGGTATAAGACCGCCGCTTTTTCGGCATATTGAACAGCAGCTTTCTTTAGAAGTTCTTCCCCCTCTTCGGTTAACTGAATCATAACAACACGCCGGTCGTCGTGATAGTCGCTCCGAACCATTAGGCGGCGCTTATACAGAATATCGGTCATTCTCGTGACAGACGCCGGTTTCAGATCAAGCGACAAAGCCAGCCTTGAAAGCTGCGTGCTTTTGCTCTTATGTATTTTGAACATCAGCAGATACTGCAGTACTGTAATATCAAAAGGTTCAAGAACTGTCTCCAGAATCATTTTCTGCTTTTTGTAAATCGATCTGGAAGTATCAAACAGTTGTTCAAAACTGAGCAAAGCGAGCTCTGATTCAATCACCGTATTTTCACCTCATTCCCTTAATAATAGTTCACAAGATAAAATATTAATAAATGAAAGAAGGTTTGTAAAGAGAAAAGTTTCATTTTTTAAGGATTTTTTTTATGCCGTTTTTTCTCTTTATTTTTAATTTAAAAAAGCCGGGTGAAGAACCGCGGCCGCACGATTCTTCACTCGGCTTTATATTTAATACGATGCTTTGCTTACACCGGCTTCCTCATTTTTAAAAAAGCTTTTCAGCGCTTGAAATACGTCTGATTTCTGTTTCAGGATGTAGTATTTAAATTTATCATCTTTGACATTTTTATAGGCGGACATGAGGGTGGAATGCCTGTTATATTGATTGACCTCACCGTAACAGAACAGATTCGATTTTTTCATGATGTCATTGACGAGCTTTACGCACCGGGCGTTATCCGAAGTCAGGTTATCTCCGTCTGAAAAATGAAACGGATAGATGTTGTAGCGGGCGGGGTCATATTTTTCATCAATTAATTCAAGAGACTTCCGGTAAACGGAGGAACAGATGGTGCCCCCGCTCTCGCCTTTCGAGAAAAAATCTTCTTCCGACACAACCTTCGCTTCCGTATGGTGGGCGATAAATTCGATATCAACCGTTTCATACTTTGTCCGTAAAAATCGTGTCATCCAAAAAAAGAAGCTCCTCGCCATATACTTTTCCCATACGCCCATCGAACCGCTTGTATCCATCATGGCTAAAACGACAGCTTTCGATTCCGGCTTCGTCACATCATTCCATGTTTTGTATTTCAGATCTTCCGGATAAATAGGGTAAAACGACGGCTTGCCTGTCATGGCGTTTCGTTTATAGGCCGACAGCATCGTCCTTTTCTTATCGATATTCCCTGTCAGCCCGGTTTTCCGGATATCATTGAACTCGATATCGGTATGGACGATATTGTCCCTTTCCTTTTGCTGCAGATTCGGCAGTTCTAATTCCTGAAACAGCGCTTCTTCCAGATCCATCAATGAAACTTCCGCTTCATAATAATCCTCGCCTGCCTGATCGCCGGCTCCCTGGCCTTTTCCGGCACCCTGCTTTTTATCTGCGCCGTCTCTTGCGACGACATCGCCGACTTCGCTGTCGCCGTCGCCTTGGCCGACATGTTTATTTTTATCATAGTTATAACGGATTTTATATTCATCAAGCGAACGAATCGGGATTTTCACGACATCTTTTCCGTTGGACATAATAATGCTTTCCTCAGTGACAAGGTCCGGAAGGTTGTTTTTTATCGCTTCCTGTACTTTCTTTTGGTGGCGCTGCTGGTCGTCAAAGCCTTTGCGATGGAGGGACCAGTCTTCCTCTGAAATCAAAAAATTTCCGCTGTCATTACGGGACATGAATTCCCCTCCTTAACCGTTATGGTCGTTTTACATGTGTATTCCGGCTTGGTCCTGTTTATGAAACAAGTCCGGCGAAAAGATTTATTTTTATCTTATGCCGGCCGGACTCTCCAATTGACAAACAATTGCGAAAAACAGACAAAAGAACCCGTCCTTTTACAGACGGGCCTCTCAATGAAATCAAACATCAGCGGTTTAACAAGCTTCCGACATACTTCAGCAGTTCATTAGCGCTAGTCGAATTATAGCCGTGTTCATCTATTAACCTTGCTACTACCTCATTGACCTTTTTAAGCTGCTGCTCATCCGGCGTTTTGGTGGAGGTCGTAATTTTCACCACATCTTTTAAGTCTGCGAACAGCTTTTTCTGAATCGCTTCGCGGAGTCTTTCGTGCGAATTATAGTCAAAGCGTTTTCCTTTTCTTGCATATGCGGATATGCGGATTAAGATTTCTTCGCGGAACGCTTTTTTCGCGTTTTCTGAAATGCCGATCTGCTCTTCAATGGATCTCATCAGTTTTTCGTCAGGATTCATTTCTTCACCCGTCAGCGGATCGCGGAGCTTATTTTTATTGCAGTACGCTTCCACATTATCTAAATAATTGTCCATGAGAGTTTTCGCGGATTCTTCATATGAATAGACGAACGCCTTCTGCACTTCCTTTTTGGCGATGTCATCGTACTCTTTCCTGGCGGCGGAAATAAAATTCATATACCGCTCTTTGTCCTCGGCGGAGATGGACGGATGCTGGTCGAGCCCTTCTTTTAAGGAACGCAGCACATCAAGCGAATTGATCGATTCCATATTTTTTCTGATAATCGTTGAGGAAATGCGGTTGATGACATAGCGCGGGTCAATTCCGCTCATTCCTTCATCATGGAATTCCTTCTTCATATCCTCAAGATCAACGGAATTGTAACCTTCAACGCTTTCTCCGTCATAGAGCCTCATTTTTTTGACGAGATCAATATCAGAGCGGTTCGGTTCCTTCAGCCTGGTCAAAATAGAAAACATCGCGGCCACTTTTAATGTATGGGGGGCGATGTGTACGTCAGAAACATCACTTTCAGAAATCATTTTTTCATAAATCCGTTCTTCCTCTGACACCTTTAAATTATAAGGAACAGGCATCACGATGATCCTGGAGTGAAGGGCTTCATTTTTCTTATTGGCAATAAACGAGCGGTACTCCGTTTCGTTCGTATGCGCAACAACCAATTCGTCGGCTGAGATGAGCGCAAACCGTCCGGCTTTGAAATTGCCTTCCTGCGTGAGTGACAGAAGGTGCCACAGAAATTTTTCATCGCATTTCAGCATTTCCTGAAACTCCATCATTCCGCGGTTCGCTTTATTTAATTCACCGTCAAACCGATAAGCGCGCGGATCTGATTCCGAGCCGTATTCGGCAATCGTTGAAAAATCAATACTCCCCGTCAAGTCGGCGATATCCTGTGATTTCGGGTCAGACGGGCTGAAGGTTCCGATTCCGGTACGTTTATCCTCCGAGAAGAATATACGTTCAACCTTTACATCCTCAATTCTGCCGCCGTATTCTTCTTCAAGCCGCATGACATTAAGCGGAGAAAGGCTGCCCTCAATTCTGATGCCATATTCTCTGTAGAAGTCGTCGCGCAGATGATGGGGAATGAGATGGAGAGGATCTTCATGCATCGGGCAGCCTTTAATGGCGTAAACAGCGCCGTTGTCTGTCAATGAGTAGGCTTCAAGCCCTTTTTTCAGCATGGTGACAAGAGTTGACTTTCCGCCGCTGACGGGTCCCATCAATAGTAAAATCCGTTTTCTTACATCGAGCCGCTTGGCAGCCGGGTGAAAGTATTCCTCCACGAGCCGTTCCAGAGATTCCTCAAGGCCGAACAGCTCCCTCGAGAAAAAGCTGTATGTCTTTTTCCCGTCATCCTCCTCGATTCCGCTGTCTTTTATCATATTAAAAACGCGAGAATGAGCAGACTGCGCGACCAATGGATTTTCTTTTATGATCTCCAAATAATCAGCGAACGTCCCTTCCCATTTGAGACGCTGCTCTTCCTCTCTGTACTTTTCAATTTTCTTTAATATATCCATAAGAACCTCCTCTATCATGGTTAATGCACTAGAAATAAGGTACTTTGTTACAATCTATGCGGTGACGTGATAATACATGCTTTTCGTTTCTTAAAAATAAAGACGTTATAAGGCCGTCATTGACAAGGGTCCGGTGCACCGTTCATAATGAAAGAAATACAGTTTCATCCAGACTCGGACATCAAATGGAAAAGCAAAGAGGAGGAGAAATGATGAAAACGATCATTTTACTTGGGGTCATTCTCACTTTTTTAGTATCCATTTTTACGGCGGGTTACGACAGCAAACCTGAAAACAAATAACGGCAAAAGGGTGCTCTTCATAAAGAGCACCCTTTCCTGTACAACATAACAATGTTTCATATTTGAATACGTTCTTGGACAATTGATTTTTCATGAGATTTGCAGCTTGTTTGATACTCGATTTTTCCGATTTTGCAGCCCGGGCCTATTTCCACATGCTTTCCTCTGACGATGTCCGCTTCCGTGTATTCGAGGTAAATTGCGTCTCCTTCGATCAATTCAGCAGAAAGCGTGCCGGCTTTCCGTTTAAGAAAACCGGGTTTCCGTCTGACGGTGATCGATGTGCCGCCGATTTCTTTCACACGGCTTCGGTCATAACGCAAATGGATGTTTACGTCCCCCGCGTTTAACAATCCCGCCACATTGATACATCCTGTTACATGAAGCAGCTCCGTCTCGCAATCGCCGCCGACGGTGAGACTGCCTTTTATATGACACTGCTCTCCCGCGGCCCCGCCGCCAATTTCAGCAAGTCCTTTCAGCCTCATCGTGGCGAAACGCATGGAGCCGCCGACTTTCAATGTGCCCATCACATTTGCTGAACGTGCTGATAAATCTCCTGCAACTTCATGCTCTCCGAAAATTTTCAGCCTGTTGATCTCGGCATCTCCGAGAAAAAGTCCCGTACCGAATATCCGGCAGCGTTCGCTTTGAAGTCCTGCGCCGACAGTTCCTTCCCCTTTAATGCTTACATTTTGGTAGGAGCCGCCGGAGGCGTGTCCGGCTCCGTACATTTTTAAATGACTCAATTTTTTTGTCGTTTCCATCGCAGTTCCTCCTATCGTTTCACGACTTTGTTAACCAAAGCGGAAGGATCACATGTAAAATCGCCGCTGTATTCCACAGTCCCAATGGTGCAGCCTGCGCCGATCCGCACATGATTTCCGCGGACTGTCTTCGCGTTCGTGTCCGCCAATTCAATGATGTCACCTTCAATCAGCTCCGCTGTCAGCACCGGGGCCGGCATCAGCTTAAAACGCGTAAGCACGCTCTTTCTGCTCATCACTTTCAAATGGCGGCAGCCGATCTCTTTCACATGGCTTTCTCCCGCCGTCAGCTTAATACTGACTTCATCGGCATTCAGCAGGCCGCCGATCTTGCATTTGCCTTCCGAACGGAACGTCTCTGTCTCGCAATCGCCTTCAATCCCGGCTTTCCCGGATATGAAAATATCATCAGCTTTCACACCGCCGCCGAAAGATGAAAATCCCGCGACGTTCAGCCGCTCCGTTTTGACATCACCTTTAATGACACCCGTTCCGTTGATACGGATGGATTCAGCTTCGGCACTGCCGGAAATTTTCCCCGAACCGCTGATCGTCAGTGTTTGCGTCTTGACATGTCCGTCTGTTTTTCCGCTGCCGTTAAACAAAAAGCTCGCGCACTCCACATCACCTGACACCGTGCCGCTTCCGTTGATCTCCACTGTATGAAAACGGCCTCCTTTTGAACTTCCTGAACCGTTGATGATTAATTTATCTGTTACTTCCATTGATGGTCCTCCTGCATCCATTTCGTTTTTAATTCTTCCGATGCCGCAGCAAGCGCCACCCGTTCAACCACTTTGACAGTCGGTTCAAATAAAATATGTTCCGCGTCTGCGATGAAGCACGTCGTTACGCCAAGCTTTCGGAGCATGACAAGCTCCGTATTTGCTTTCAGTTCGGAAGCCTCATACGTTTTCAGCACCCCTGCCGCCAATTTTCCTTCCTCAAGGCTGATATTGCCCGATCGCAAAAGTCCTTCAAGCACATATAAAGACAGCAACGCGCGGGACGTGAATGTCACGCCGTCTTCGCCATAAACTTGCAGCGCGGCCTTTGAAATCAGCCCCTTTTGAAGCAGCTCCGCAGACGTTATATTGACATCAGTCATTTGCGGAGACAGCATTTCTCTCATTTCATCCAGAGACAGATTTTCTTTCATTTTCTGTATTTTTGAGATACGTTTTAATATTTCCGCTCTCGGAAAAAATGTTTCCTGGCCTGTAAATGTTGATTTTCGGATAAACCATTCTTCAGGAATTAAATTTTTCCGTTTCCAGCGGTACAGCTGCCCGTATGAAATTGATGTTTCTTCCAGCAATTCTTTTTTAGAAATCAGTTGTTCCTCCATGAATCCAGCTCCTTCGATGAATGTATTGTAACATAACACTGTTACGTTGTTAAGCCTGGAAATATAAAAATGCCGTGAACCGCTGCTGTCCGTCTTTTTTATTCAATAAAAAAACGCCCGGATGCGGGCGTTTTTTTCTCACGTCAAATCTCTGTAATTTTGCTGGCGCAGCGCTTCATATACAAGAATCGCGGCCGTGTTGGACAGGTTTAATGATCTCACATGCTCGGTCATAGGAAGACGCAGGCAGCGGTCCATATTGTTTTCGATCAATTCTTTCGGAAGTCCGCTCGTTTCTCTGCCGAATACGAAGAAAAAGTCTTCCTCCGTATTTGAGTAATCAAATGATGTGTGCGGCTTTTGGCCGAATTTTGTAATGAAGAAAAACTTTCCGTTCTCATATGCCTCAAATAACTCTTCCAATGAATCATGATATACGACGTTGACGAACTCCCAATAATCGAGTCCGGCGCGCTTCAGCATTTTATCATCGGTCGAGAATCCGAGCGGGCGGATCAAATGAAGCGTTGTGTCTGTTGCCGCACAAGTACGTGCGATATTTCCCGTATTGGCCGGGATTTCGGGTTGATATAAAACGACATGTAATGCCACGATGTTCACCTCTGTTTTTTATTCCGCCCACCATTATATCATTAATTACTCTTTTGTCGTATCATCCGTAATATGAAAAAACGCATATCTGATGGAAGGAGTATACGCCGTTGAATCCTCATATGACCAATATCTCATTCTGCTGTCATACGTTTGGGCATTGACAAGCGGCATATTGCTTTTATCTTTCGCGACCACGATCGCCGTATGATTAAAACGGCCGTCTCCTTCAAAATCATAGCAAATGATATCTCCGGGCATCAGTTCTTCAGCTCTTGATACTTGTACCGCGCGAAGCCCTGCCTTGGATTGGGCCAGATACATCTTCATCGAATGCGCGACCGTCCAGCTGTAGCTCCACGAGCTTGCCTTCATCCACCAGCCTGAGCCTCTGTTCGGATGCCCCCGCATCGGTGCTTTTCCGGCATGTAAACATTGGGAAATAAAATTGGTGCAATTATCGCTGAAATTTTTATAAGCGGGATTTCGTTTATTCCAAAACTTCTCCGCGTACTGCACGGCAGCCAGACGGTCATATTGAAACGCCCGCCCGAAATCCTCCCGTTCACTCCGCTCATATTCAATTACGCTGTTTCCGTCAGAAAATCCCGCCGGTTTTTTCTTTACTTCCCGGTCTTTAATCAAAAGCTGATCATAGAGAAATGCAGTCCGTTCCTCAATCTGCTCTTCTAAGTAAAGGTGTCCGTCATGCTCCTTGCACAAATATTCGAAATGAATCGTGTACATGACGCATAACGTGCCGTCGTCCTCAAGGCTGCTTTTGACGATGACGGCTTTTGCCTTCGCTTTCACGATGTCAACTTTCCGTTTTTTAAACAGCTCTTTTTTTCTCGTCAGGACCTCAAGATCGCCAGCCTGCCCATTCTGCCTCATCTCGGTTCCGTTGATTAAATAATGAAGCCGGGCCTCCGCTAAATCTTCAATAATATGCTTCAAGCGCTCCACCCACCATACTGTTTTATAAAGAAAAAACACTTGAACTCCGGCCAAGTGCTTTTTCTCTATACATATGTCAGGACCGGCCGGTTTTAGTCTTATCAGAAACCGATAACAGCTCCAGTCCCTTTTCAATTTCCCGTATGGCTTCCTCATCCTGCTCCTTTTGAAGCGCTTTTTCTAATTCCCCCGCATAATCAGGGTCACCGATTTTCCCGATGGCCCAGGCGGCCGTCCCCCTGATGACGGGGCGCGGATCTTGGTGCATCAAGGCCGTTAATTCCGGAAGAGACGAGGCATCTTTAAAATGAGCCAAAGCTAAAATCGCATTCCGCTGTATCGGCTTCTTGCCGCGCCATGATCCCGATACATGTCCGAATTTTTCTTTGAATTCGCGGTTGCTTATGGTCAAAAGCGGCTTTAACAGCGGCTTTGCGATTTCCGGATCAGGCTCCATCTGCGGATGAAGATGAAAATCTTTCCCCTTATTAATCGGACAGACCGTCTGGCACGTGTCACAGCCATACAGACGGTTTCCGATTTTCGTGCGGAACTCATCCGGCAAAAATCCCTTTGTCTGGGTCAGGAACGAAATACAGCGCTGAGCGTTAAGCTGTCCGGGATTGACGAGCGCGCCGGTCGGACACGCGTCTAAACATTTTGTGCACGTACCGCACATATCTTCAATCGGCACATCCGGTTCAAAGGGCAGATTGGTGATCATTTCAGCCAGATAGACGTAAGAGCCGTATTCAGGCGTGGTGATCATGCAGTTTTTGGCGCTGAAGCCGATTCCCGCCCGTTCAGCCACGGCCCTGTCGGACAATTCCCCTGTATCCACCATTGACTTTGTGCGGATATCCTCATGTTTGCTTTGGAGAAAATTCTCCAGCAGATCAAGCTTTTCGCGCAGCACGTCATGATAATCCTTCCCCCAGGAAGCTCTGCAAAAAATGCCGCGCCGGCCGTCCCTCGTGCTCCTCGGCGCATCTTTCATTTTGGAAGGATAAGCAAGGGCGATGGCGACGATCGATTTGGCTTTCGGCAGAAGCAAAGACGGAGTAACCCGTTTTTCAATATCCGGCTCTTCAAACCCGGATAAATAGCCGAGTGATTCCTGAAGAATCAGCCGGTCCCGCAGACTGTCGAACGTATCAGCCGTCGTAAACCCGATTTTGTCGACTCCGATGCTTTTGGCGTATTCGATTAATTCCTCTTTCAGTTTATGAATATTCATTTTTTGCACAGCCTCCTTTCTTTGTGATCAGGCTCCCGCACAGGTATAATAGAGTTTTATCATCCCGAAATGGAGTGAACACACTTGAACATCAGTTTAGATCCACTTATTGCTGAACGGGTGCCGGGGATCAAAGCGGCAGCCGTCTTATATGAACAGATCGAAGTCGGGCCTGCTCCGCAAATGCTGAAAGGCCGCCTCCGTTTATTTCAAGAATCTCTTTACTTTGATTATGCTGACGGGGGTATAGAAGAGCAGCCTTTTGTAAAAGAGTGGGCGCGTATAATGGAACAGCTCAGTCCCGCCTTTTCAGGACAAAAAACGCCGATGGAGCTTATGCTCGGCGATATTTCCCGGGAACGATTCATTGAAAGTGTGAATTCAGCCCATGATACCATACTTTTTTTCTCCTTGAAATATTCATTGCCTATCATGGCGTATGACGCCGCAGAAATAGATGAACTGATTTCGATTACGATCGGAGAAAAAGAAAGCGTACTGTCCTTCTCCGGACCGGACGGCGTTTTCGGCGATTTCACCGGACATATCAATACCCGATCGGTCACGCCCGGCACAAAGAAAATGCTGCAGCTGATCTTTTTCCCGCCTTCATTTCATGCCGACGCGGCGGATGAGCTGCTATCATCCTTAACCAAAATGTTTGAACAAATTCACGGAGGCACGCATACCGTCTCCTGGCTTTCATAAAAAGACACGCCTTTCGTGTCTTTTTTCACATAAAAAAACGCAATACTTCGTTTATCAGAGAAACGAAACACTGCGTTAATAACGTATGTATGGAGCGGGTGATGAGAATCGAACTCACGACATCAGCTTGGAAGGCTGAGGTTTTACCACTAAACTACACCCGCATCAAAATTCTTTTTTGTCAGTACCGCTTTGACGTTTCTAATATTACATGTTTATTTTTTTTTCGTCAAGGGAATGTTAAAAAATTTGTCGAAAAAAATTCTTTTTTTGTCCACATGTTAAGTTGGGTTTACATTTTGTTAAGAATTTCATACAATACGAAAAAGAAGAAAACTTGAGGTATGCGTGATGATGAAAAATAAAGTAAAAGAGCTGAGAGCCAGATTCGGCTATTCTCAGGAAACGCTCGGAAAAGAAGCCGGAGCCACCAGACAGACGATTGCAGCGATTGAAAAAGGAGATTATGTGCCTTCACTTTTATTGGCGCTTAACATCTGCCGGGCTTTCTCCCTGCCGATGGAGGAAGTTTTCTGGCTGGAGGAGGAGAAAAAATGAGTTTGAAAAGAAAAGCGTGTTTTCACCTTGCACTCTACGGATTGGCCTGCTGGACGCTTATTTCCTTTATGGAAGCGGCGCCGCGGATCGCTCAGTTTTTCCAAACGGAGGGGAGCGGTTCATTCGAGCTGAATATCACTCCGTTTCTGCTGTTTACCGTCTGTGCCGTATTATATATCTATACTGAAAAGAAAAAACGGAACGGCAAAAAGCACAGGCTTGTGCCCGATGAATTTGAGGAACAGGATGAAAGAGAACGGATGATGACGGCTAAAGCCTGCCGTTCCTCGTATATTGCCGTTTACTTCTCATTGCCGGCCGCAGCCGTTCTGCTTTTGTTTTATCCGCTGATTCAGCCGCATCTTCCCTTTTTTCCGATTCTTTTAATTTTCATTCTGATGATGATTCAGCATTTGGCTTATGTTTTCACTTTTCATAAGCACGGCAAAAACTCCGGTTCATGACAGATCCGGAGTTTTTTACATTACCAGCTCGCTTTTTTCACCCCGGGAATCCGGCCTTTATGGGCCAGCTCCCTGAATGCGATTCTGGACAGTTTAAATTTTCTCATATATCCGCGGGGCCGCCCCGTCACCGTACAGCGGTTATGAAGCCTGGCCGGAGCAGAATCACGCGGCAGTTTGCTCAGCGCTTCCCAGTCTCCTTTTGCCTTTAATTCTCTTCGGATGTCCGCATATTGTTCAACAAGCTTCTGCCGCTTGAGCTCTTTGATCACTTTTGATTTTTTGGCCATTTCAGCACTCCTCTCAAATCGTAATTATTACGTTTTGTATCATATCATCCATATGAGTATCGTGCAAGCTAAGCGCTTAAAAAGGCGGGTATCACCCGCCCTGCTTGTTCACCTTCACATAATAGAGCAATGCGTCAGAATGGCTGATCAGCATCTTTTTATCCCGTGACATATTGACGGGCTCCCCTGAATTCTTCACACTCGCACCGATCAATACAGGTTTCCCATAAGTCACTGGCTCGGCAGAGGAGATAAACACGGACGCTCTGTCATCTCCCTGATACCGGGTAAAAACAGCGTCTGCCGAGACTTTCCCGCTGTCATCGACGATACCGAAACGAACCTTGTCTTTTTCCTTTTTCCCTTTGTCTTCTCGGTCTGTGTAAAAGATGAATTGCAATGCTTTTGGTTTATTTACATCGCCGCCGTAATCTGATTCAAGCGGCCCTGCCTTATCCGCCAGTTTTCCGTTTTGATAATGCTCAATATACATCTGTGCGGCCGCCAAGTCTTTTGTGACACCGGTTACTACTGCCGCTCCGCTTTCTGAAGAGGCAATTTCCATTCTGTATTTCTCTGTCTTTGATAAATCAGCTTCTTTTATCTGCATGCCGTTGGAATGTCCGCATGCGGTTAATCCCGCCAGCAGACAGCATGCTGCCGTCCATTTGAATACCTTCAGAAAAAACAGCCCCTTTTTGATGATTGTATCATTATTGAAAAAAAAAGAGGCATTTATTTATTCAGACTGTCGCTTTATTTCCTCTTGCAAAATGGTCGTTGCCCATTGCTTCACCCAGTCTGCGCTCAAGCTTTTTAGTCCGTTCATTCTGAAACGGCAGAAGCGGAAACACGAGTTCAGCCAGATAATAAGCTTCTTCCAGATGCGGATAACCTGAAAAGATAAACGACTCAATGCCGAGTGCCTGATACTCTAAAATTCGAGCAGCGACGGTCTGCGGATCACCGACAAGCGCCGTGCCCGCTCCGCCTCTGACCAGTCCGATGCCGGCCCAGAGATTCGGGCTGATCTCAAGCTTCGAGCGGTCACCGTTATGGAGATCGGCCATCCGTTTTTGTCCCGAAGAATCAGCGCGCCGGAGCGCAGCCTGCGCTTTCGCAATCGTCTCTTCGTCTAAATGGCTGATTAATCGTTCAGCCGCTTCCCATGCCTCTTCCTCAGTCTCCCGGACAATCACGTGAAGTCTGATGCCAAAACGCATTGTCCTTCCTTCCTTGGCAGCCTGTTTTTTAACGGTTTCAATCTTTTCTTTTACCTGCTCCGGCGGCTCTCCCCATGTTAAATAGACATCTGTATGTTTCGCCGCAGCCTCAATTCCCGCCTGTGATGAACCGCCGAAATATAATGGCGGATGCGGAGACTGTTTTGGCGGAAACAGCAGATTGCTGTTTTCCACTTTGATATGGTCCCCTTCATATGTCACCGTTTCGCCCCGCATGAGTCCGCGCCAGACGGTTAAAAATTCTTCAGTCGCCTTATAACGTTCATCGTGGCTGATAAACATGCCGTCTCCCGCCAGTTCATAAGGATCTCCGCCCGCTACGACATTTACGAGCAAACGGCCGTCTGACAGCCGATCCATTGTCGACGCCATTCTCGCGGCGACAGACGGCTGCATCAGTCCCGGACGGACCGCCACTAAAAATTTCAAGTCACTCGTTTCCCCCGCTAAAGCGGCAGCCGTCAGCCACGGGTCTTCACATGATCTCCCCGTCGGCAGCAGAACCCCCGTATACCCGAGTCTGTCCGCCGCCTGTGCCACTTGCTTAAAATAAAGATGATCCGCCGTTCTCCCTCCCGTTTGCGTCCCTAAATACCGGCCGTCACCATGCGTCGGAATAAACCAAAGAATCTCCATATGAATCTCTCCTTTTTTAATAGGTTACCCTTCATAACTGTTCCGCCATTTTAATAGTTTCCGTTCGAGCATTCTGACCAATGCATCTGTCAGCTTGCCGACAGCCGCAAAAATGATAATGCCGACAAACACCTTATTTGTCTGTGAAAATTGTCTGGCATCCATAATCATATAACCGACGCCCTCGCTCGAGCCCATCAGTTCCGCCACCACAAGACCGAGCCACGCAATGCCCAGAGAGAGCCTGATGCCGAGCAGGATATTCGGCAGAGATGCCGGAAGAATTAATTTCGTCATCTGCTGATACCAGTTAAATTCCAGCACCCGCGCGACGTCAAACAGCTTCGCGTCCACACTGCGGATTCCGAGAAACGTATTAATGTACACGGGGAAAAAAGCCCCCAATGCGATCAGCAGCATTTTTGATGTCTCATCAAATCCGAACCACAAAATGAACAGAGGAGTCACGGCCAAGTGCGGAACCGTTCTGAGCATTTGCAGGGACGGATCAAGATATGCTTCCGTCCGCTTTGAGAAACCGACCAGCAGCCCGAAAACAAGTCCGAGGCCCGCGCCAAGCAGAAATCCGGCAGCCGCCCGGTATAAGCTGATCTCTAAATGACCCCAAAGCTCACCTGAAAGAAGAAGTTCCTGAAACGTCTGCAAGATGACGACAGGCGACGGGAGCACCGTGGCCGAGACGATGCCCAGACTTGCGATAAACTGCCATACTGCGATGACCGCAGCCGGGAGTACAACCCCTTTCATCCATTGGTATGAATACTTCCGGGATCTTGCCAGAGCTTTCTTTTCTGATTGGCTTATTGCGCCGGCAGCCGTTGATGCTTCTGCTTTCATTACTTGCCATCCCCCGTTTCAAGCGCTTTTTTAATAAATGAATTGTCGACAACGTCTTTTACATGAATTTTCTTATGAATCGCTTTTGTTTGATATTGAAAATCAGCGGTTTCCTGTTGGGCTTTGACAATATCATCATTGATCGGTTCATTGAGAGGCTCAGTATTGTTAAGCACGTTTCTGACAACTTTCGGATCAAGATGTTTGATTTTCGCATATAAGGAGACAGCTTCATCTTTGTGTTCCTTTTGCCATGTAACTGCCTGATTGAACACTTTCAGAAAACGGACAACCTCATCCGGGTGTTCTTTGGAAAATCCCGTTCTGACTAACGTGAAACCGGGAGAATATAAATCTGTGCTTTCTCCGTTCGCCAATATTTCCGCCCCGTGCTGCAGCGTTTCAATCGACAAATACGGCTCCCAAATGGACCATGCGTCAACTGATTTGTTTTCAAAAGCGGAAACCGCCTCATCAGGCTGAAGCTGGATGATGGTGACGTCATCGGCGGAAAGCCCCGCTTTATCTAAAGCTTTATAGAGAAAATCAAAGCCGCTGCTGCCTTTGGCTACGGCGATTTTTTTACCTTTCAATTCTTTCAGGCTCTGAATCCCGCTGCCCTTGTTTACGAGAATGCCGTTTGCCTTTAACCCGTCCTGAGACAGCCCGATCTCTTTAAAATCAATTCCAGCCGCCTGACCGGAAATGACCGGTGAATTGCCGACCTGGGAAAAATCAAGCTTATCGGCGGCAAGACCTTCAAATTGCGGAGGACCGCTTTGGAATTCGACCCATTTTACTTTTATTCCGTCTTTTTTGAAGGCCTCTTCAAACCAGCCTTTTTCCTTGGCAATGAGAAGCGGGCTTAAACTCTGCTGGATGCCGATCCGGATTTCTTTCACCGTTTTCCCGCTCCCTCCTGTCCCGTCTGCACTGCATCCGGCTGACATCATGACTGCTGCGGCTAAAAGAATGATAATTTTTTTCACTTCGCTTCGTCCCTTCTATATCCCGGACCCATCCGCAAACCGGAGGTCTTCCGTTTTCTCAAACTCAGAAAGCACCTTCTGCCGGACGGCCTGAAAATCCGCTGACGTCCGATTGCGCGGATGCGGAAGCTGAATCGGCATCAGACTGTGCAGCCGGCCGGGCTTTGCCCTGAGGATCGCCAGCTTATCGCCTAAATAGACGGATTCATCAATATCATGCGTGACCAGAATCATCGTCGTTTTTTTCTCGCGCCATATATCAAGCAGCACATCCTGCAAATGTTTTCTCGTAAAAGCGTCAAGCGCCCCGAACGGTTCATCTAAAAGCAGCACCTCCGGCTCGCGCAAAAGGGCTCTGGCGATGGCAACCCGCTGCGACATGCCGCCGGATAATTCGCGCGGATAAGCGTTCTCCGCTCCCTGCAGCCTGACAACCTCAATCAGATCATCCACTTTTTTCCGAACGGCCGGGTCGTTCATATTGAGATCGGCAGCGATGTTTTGTTTTACCGTCAGCCAGGGAAACAGCCGGTGCTCCTGAAAGATAAATCCCTGCCGGATGCCCGGTCCCGACACATTGCGGCCGTTTATTGTGACAGAGCCTTTATAATCGGTATCAAGACCGGCAATCAATTTTAAAAGCGTGCTTTTGCCGCATCCGCTCGGCCCGATGACAGTTAAAAATTCTCCCGATGCAATTGACAGCTCAATATCATTCAGCACCGGCGTTTTCCGGCCTTCATGCTCAAAAGCTTTTTCTTGTATGCTGATGGTTACAGCCATCTGTCTTCCCCTCTCTTTCTGCCGCGTGCGATCGAAAAACAAAAAGGCCCCCATCTCCGATTGCTTACAGAGATGGGAGCCTTCGGCGGTCCGATCGGCAACCCGTTTGTTTTTAAATTTGAATATCATGTTAATTCAAATTATTCCGACTTGTCAACTATTTTTTATAAGGATTAAAATACGCTCTCCGGCATAACCCTGCCAGAGAGCGCATCGGCTGTATCACGTATTTACTTCCTTTTCTTGGCGGGCGATTTTCAATAATGTTCGCGCATTGTTGCCGAATATGTTTTCTATATCTTCTTCCCGCATATTGATTTCCCGGCAGGTCCTCACCTGCTCCTGAAGATATCTGTATACATATCCTCTCGGAAATCCGTTCGAATCCGTCCCGAAGATGATCCGTTCAGCACCGATTAATTCAGATGTCTTTCGAAACAGAATTTCCAAATCAAGCGGATACGGCATCCACCTCATCCACTGATTTGAGCCGGACGTGTCAATATACACATTCGGGCAGCTCCAGCACAGCTGCAGCAGTTCCTGATAATATCCGGCGCCGAAATGCGGAATGATGAACGGGATATCAGCATACTCTCTCGCGACGCGATAGATGGAGAGCGGGTTGATGTTGCGATGGCTGACAATACCCCCCGCTCTCCCTAAAAGCCCGAAGTGAATTAATACAGGCAGCTTTTTGTCAGCCAGATACGTCCACAGCTTTTTCAGCGACGGATCATGAAAATCAATGTCTGTCAGCGGCCCGAACAGTTTATATCCTTTCAGACCGAGCTCTTCTACCGCTCTTTTCAGCTCTTCATACGCATCCTCCCTCTCCAAAGGATGATATGCAAATCCGGTAAATCTCGCGGGATTGGCTTGAATAAACGCCGCCATCCGGTCATTGCTCTCTGCTGTTAAAAAATTCAGCACATCAATGCCGTACTTATCTAATTCATTCTCCCATCTTGTCATCAAAGCGATTTCGCCGTCATCGCCATCAACATCATGCGGATCAGGAAAATCCCAAGTCAGATTCATTCTTTCTGACCGCTCCCGGTTGTAATCGGAAAATGTCTTATCGTTTTTGCCGAAATAAAGGCTGTACGGCAGATGACCGTGAATATCGACAGGTTTAAAATGCTGCCGGAAAAGCATACAATCGCCGCCTCCCTTACCGCCTGACAATAAAAAAAGGCCCTTATCCAGTGAAGAATAAGAGCCTCTTGTGTCCAAGTCAGCGGTTTCTATTTTTTCTCATCTTAAACCCATTATTCCCGTCAGTCAAGTATGCTTTCAAACCCAAACCCTTTTTTCGATAATAAAAATAATTATTTTATAATCATTATAAAATAATATTGACTTTTTACTGATAGGTGGTATTATGTTTTTATAAATCTAAAGAGGTGATCACATGAGTTCAAATAAATTGACAACCAGCTGGGGCGCTCCTGTCGGAGA
Organism: Bacillus sp. IS1; assembly: GCF_032461585.1. NCBI lineage: Bacteria > Bacillati > Bacillota > Bacilli > Caryophanales > Bacillaceae > Bacillus > Bacillus sp. IS1. The sequence continues at coordinate 367,583 of NZ_JAWCWR010000003.1, forward strand.
TAACCAAAACTCAATGACGGCCGGCGATCGCGGTCCTGCTTTAATACAAGACGTCCATCTGCTTGAGAAATTGGCGCACTTTAACAGAGAACGCGTTCCGGAGCGTGTCGTTCACGCAAAAGGCGCGGGCGCACACGGTTATTTTGAAGTCACAAATGACGTTACAAAATATACGAAAGCCGCATTTCTGTCAGAAGTCGGTAAACGCACGCCGCTCTTCATCCGTTTCTCAACCGTTGCGGGCGAACTGGGCTCTAGTGACACAGTGCGCGACCCGCGCGGATTTGCCGTTAAGTTTTATACAGAAGAAGGAAACTACGACATCGTCGGAAACAATACACCCGTGTTCTTCATCCGCGATGCCATCAAGTTCCCTGACTTTATTCATACACAAAAAAGAGATCCGAGAACACATCTGAAAAATCCGACGGCCGTTTGGGATTTCTGGTCTCTGTCACCGGAATCCCTGCACCAGGTAACCATTCTGATGTCAGACCGGGGCATTCCGGCGACTCTTCGCCATATGCACGGATTCGGAAGCCATACATTTAAATGGACAAATGATAAAGGTGAAGGCGTCTGGATCAAATATCACTTTAAAACAGAGCAAGGCGTGAAAAACCTTGATGTTAATACAGCCGCAAAAATCGCGGGCGAAAATCCCGATTACCATACGGAAGATTTGTTCAATGCGATTGAAAACGGCGATTTCCCCGCATGGAAATTATATGTTCAAATCATGCCGTTAGAAGACGCAAACACATATCGCTTTGATCCGTTTGACGTCACAAAAGTATGGTCTCAAAAAGACTATCCGCTCATTGAAGTCGGCCGCATGGTTCTGAACCGCAATCCGGAAAATTACTTTGCGGAAGTAGAACAGGCGACGTTCTCTCCCGGCACATTAGTCCCCGGCGTCGACGTCTCACCTGACAAAATGCTTCAAGGCCGGTTGTTCGCATACCATGACGCGCACCGCTACCGTGTCGGCGCGAACCATCAGGCGCTGCCGATCAACCGTTCCCGCAATGAAGTGAAAAACTATCAGCGTGACGGACAAATGCGTTTTGATGATAACGGCGGCCGCTCCGCCTATTACGAGCCTAACAGCTTCGGCGGCCCGAAAGAGTCACCTGAAGATAAACAGGCGGCATATCCTGTATCAGGTTTCGCTGACAGTGTAAGCTATAATCATCATGATCATTACACACAAGCCGGCGACCTGTACCGCCTGATGAGCGAGGAAGAGCGCGCGCGCCTTGTCGCCAATATCGTCAGTGCGATGAAACCTGTGGAAAAAGAAGAAATTAAGCTGCGCCAGATCGGCCACTTCTACAAGGCTGATCCTGAATACGGCAGACGCGTTGCCGAAGGACTCGGACTGCCATCACCAAAATAGCATCAAAAAACCTGCCGGTCTGCCCGGCAGGTTTTTCCTGTTTATTATCAATAAAACCGTTTTTTTCTCAATTACACGAAGTGGCATGCCGCAAAATGATGAAGCCCTTTTTCTGACAGCGCCGGACTTTTCTCAGCACATATCTTCTTGGCTGCCGGGCATCTCGTTCGGAATTTACAGCCTGAAGGCGGATCAGAGGGGCTCGGTATATCACCCTTTAAAATTATCCGCTCCCTTTTCGCTCCGGGATCAGGAACAGGCACGGCTGATAACAGCGCTTTCGTATAAGGGTGAAGCGGCCGTGAAAAGAGCTCCTCCTTTGACGCGTATTCCACAATCGTCCCTAAATACATAATGGCGACCTTCGTACATAAGTGCTCCACCACGCTTAAATCATGAGAAATGAACAAATATGACAGCCCGTGCTGTTTTTGAAGGCTGCTGAACAAATTGATCATCTGCGCCTGGATGGAGACATCTAACGCCGCCACGGGTTCATCCATAATGATAAATTGCGGCTTGAGCGCCATCGCTCTTGCAATCACGATCCGCTGCCGCTGCCCTCCGGAAAATTCATGCGGATATCGGTCGATAAAGTTTGCGGAAAGTCCGCAGGCTTCAAGAACCTCCGCCGCTTTATCACGCGCATTCCGCTTCACCGCCAATTGATGCTCGATCATCGCTTCACCGATGGCTTCTCCGATCCGGCGCCGGGGATTTAAAGAACTGAACGGATCTTGAAAGATGAGCTGCGCTTCTGATCTGAAAGTTTTGAGCTCGCGCCGGCTCATCCGAAACACATCACGCCCCTGAAAAAACACCTCTCCCCCTGTTTTCTCATGAAGCCTCAAAATGGTCTTGCCGATTGATGACTTTCCGCTGCCCGATTCTCCCGCTAAGCCGAACACTTCTCCTTTTCCTATCGTAAAACTGACACCGTCGACCGCTTTTACGGGATTTTTGCGGGTCTTTCTCATCCCCCCATGTTCCTCGTAATATTTTTTCAGCCCCTTGACCTCCAGCAACACATCACTCATCTGCTTTCTCCTCTCTGTAAAGCCAGCACGCCGCCTGATGCCCCTTCCCGAATTCAGTAAAATGCGGGCTCGATCTCCGGCATATTTCCGTGCTGTGTTCACATCGCTCCGCAAAATAACAAGACGATCCCGACAGGTCCGCAAGCTCGGGGACCTGCCCCGGAATGGTGTACAGCATCTCCCTTCTTTGACCGATAACCGGCTTGGCCGCGAGCAGCCCTTTCGTATACGGATGCTTCGGATCAGAAAACAGCTTTGCAACCGGTCCTTCCTCCACAATTTTTCCCGCATACATGACAATCACATAATCAGCCATTTCGGCAACCACGCCAAGGTCATGAGTAATGAATAAAATAGACGTGCGAAATTGCTTTTTCATATCCCGCAATAAATCCAATATCTGCGCCTGAATGGTTACGTCAAGCGCTGTCGTCGGCTCGTCGGCAATGATCAATTTCGGTTCGCAGCTTAGCGCGACAGCCGTCATGATGCGCTGCAGCATGCCGCCGCTCAGCTCATGAGGATATCGGTGCATAACCTGCTCGGCATGCGGGATCTCCACTAACGTGATCAGTTCAACGGCCTTCCGCCATGCCTCTTTCTTACTCAGCAATAAATGTTCGCGAATCGGTTCGGCCAGCTGCTCACCGATTGTAAACACCGGATTCAAAGATGTCATCGGTTCCTGAAATATCATCCCGATTTCGCTGCCGCGGATTTTCTGTATGTCTTTTGGTTTCAATTCCAACAGGTTCCGTCCGGAAAAATGCACCGCTCCCCGTTCGATTCTCCCCGTCTCGGGAAGAAGCTGCATAATGGACAATGACGCCATGCTTTTCCCGCAGCCGGACTCCCCTACAATACAAACCGTTTCCTCCTCATGTATCGTAAAGCTGACATCGTCCACGGCCTTTACCGCCCCCTCCTCTGTATAAAAAGCCGTTTCCAAATGCCTCACTTCTAAAAGCGGTTTTTTCATTTCATTTTCACCTGCCGTTTTACCTTAGGATCAAAAGCGTCTCTTAAACCGTCTCCAAGCAGATGAATCGCCACAACGGTCAGAAAAATGGCCGTTCCCGGCGGAATCCACAGCCACGGGCGGAGTGTAAAATCCATAAAATGATTCGCCGCTTCCATCATGTTTCCCCAAGAAGGTGTGGGCGGAGCAACGCCAAGCCCGAGAAAACTCAGCGCAGATTCACTCAGCATCGCTCCCGCCACATGCAAAGTCGCCGCTACCAGTAATAACGGCAATGTATTGGGAAGCAAATGATAGAGGATTTTCCGTTTATCACTAAGCCCCAAAACTTCCGCGGCCATCATAAACGGCTGCTCCTTCAGCGACAAAATCTGTCCGCGTACAAGCCGCGCCAAACCGGGCCATCCGATCAGGCTTAACATCATCATAATCAGGTACATTCTGTATTCAGAAGGCACTTTCCACTCCGACATCACCGCAGCCAAAATCAAAAGCAGCGGCAGGCCCGGGATAGACATGAGCATATCAGCAATTCGCATAATGATCATATCTGCGGCTCCCCGATAAAATCCGGCCGCAGCCCCGAGTAAAGAACCGATGACAAGCGACAGCACCATTGAAGCAAGCCCCACAGTCAGAGAAATCTGCCCCGCCAGCATCAGCCTCGTCAGCACATCTCTCCCGTACTGGTCGGTTCCCAGCCAATGATGGATTCCCGGCTGCTGATTGGCATTTGAAATATCCGTCCGATCTGTTATGTACGGAGAAAAAGACGGCCCGATAAAGCACAATAAAAACATAAAACATAAGAAAAGAAGACTGATGACCGTCAGCTTATGCTGCAGCAGGCGGCGGTACGTCTGCTTCCAAAGAGAAGGCGGCACCTCTATTTGTTTTTTCATTCCGAACACCCCCTATTTCAGCCTGACCCGCGGATCAACCGCGGCATAAGCGATATCCGCTAAGAAGTTCCCCGCAATCGTTAAACAAGACAAAAACAAGGTAAACGCCATCAAAACCGGATAATCACGATAATGCACAGATTCCAGCTGAATACGTCCGACTCCCGGCCACCCGAAAATCTGTTCAATAATGATGGCTCCGGAAAACAGTCCCGGCAGTTCAAAAGCAAGCAGGGTGATGGCCGGAATGAGCGCGTTTTTCAACGCATGTTTCCAGATGACGGTGCGCTCTTTCAATCCCTTCGCTCTGGCCGTTCTGATATAATCCTGTCTGATCACGTCCAGCATGCCGGAGCGGAAATACCTTGTCAGCGAGCCGATGCCGAGCATAGATAAAATCACGACCGGAAGAATCATATGTCTGGCGGCTTCAAGCACGTACGAAAAACCTGTACTCGTGCTTCCGGTATCAATCATCCCGCCGACGGGCAATATTTTCAAATCCACCCCAAACCACTTAATAAACAGAAGGCTGATAAAAAAAGACGGAAACGCCATGGAAGCAAACACAAGAAACGTCACGATCCCGTCAAACCATGAGTATTTCCTGACAGCGGATATGACACCCGTTATCATCGCGGCTGACCATGTGACAAGCAACGCCAAAAACGCGACAAAAAACGAATTCCAGACATATTTCCGTAGCAGTGACAGGACGTTCTCCTGATATTTCAAAGAAAACCCAAAATCTCCGCTGAGCACATTTCCGAGCCACGTCACATAACGCTGCCAAATCGGCTGATCCAGCCCGTAAAGCGCTTTTAACTCCTTCGCTCTTTCAGGAGTCAGGTTTACATTGGAATCGATATAGTCGCCCGGCAGCATGGCGAATAAGAAAAAAATAATAAAGGACGTACCGAATAAGATCACAAGCATTTGAATGAATCGTTCTGCGGCATACCGTTTCACAAAAAGCCCCTCCTTTCCGCTGAAAGGGCAAAATCCCCAGGATGCACCGGGTTTTTGCCCAACCGTTCTATTGAATTGAGACATTTGAGAGACTTGAACTGATTCCAGAATAATTGTCAGGCTCAAGCCCTTTTATTTTTCCGCTGACCGCCCTTGCGCTCTGACGGTAATGAATCAGAATGTAAGGCGGGTTTTCCCCGAGCTCCCGGTACAGCTGGTGATAAATCTCTTTTCTTTTGCTGATATCAAGCGTGCCGGCTCCTTTCTCTATCAGCCGGTCCGCTTTCGGATTGGAATATCCCGTTACATTATTGGGATGGCCGGAAGCCAGCTTTTCCACCGTGTCATTCGGATCAAGAATCTGCGAGGTGGAAACGGCGGCAAGGTCGTATTGTTTGTCATTTATTTTCGCTACTTCTGTATTAAAATCCATGACTTCCGGTTTTAATGAGATTCCGATGTCCGCGTAATTTTCTTTCGCGATCGGGATGAAATCATCATCCGCTTTAGACGTGTAATAGCTGATTTCAAGCTTTTTGCCGTTTTTTTCACGTACACCGTCTTTGCCCGTTTTCCAGCCTGCTTCATCGAGAAGCTTTTTGGCTTTTTCAGGGTTAAACGCGTACCGATTGACACCTTTGTTATCATAAGCCCACGAAACCGGAGACACCGGAACATTCGCGACCTCTCCGTAGCGTTTAAAGCGGACATCGACGATTTTTTGACGGTCAAGTCCGTAAATAAGCGCCTGGGACACTTTCTTATCTTGAAAAGGCGGACGCTTGTGATTGACGTACACAAGCCCGTAATCATTCACGACAGATACGCTTATATTGGCAAAACCGAGACTTTTTAAATGCTGAACCGTATCATCATCAGGTGAGAAAGAAGCGTAATCAAGGTCACCCGTTTCAAACAGCTGAAGAGAAGTTGACGGATCGATAATTTTATAAATCAGCTTTTCGGTTTTCGGTTTTCCGGCATAATAGTGTTCATTAGCCTGATAGCGTATTTCCTGTCCCGGAAGGTATTCTGTAAATTGATAAGGTCCCGCTCCGAGCGGTTTGGCATAAAGCTCTTTTAAATAGTCCAGTTTGCCGAATTGATATTTCTTCCCGTAGTAGGCTTCTGACAGCACCTGCCCGCCTAAAAGAAGCAGCGACTTCGCACTGACTTTCTCAGTCGTAATTTGAATGGTTCTGTCATCAAGGACGCGTATGCCCTCTATCGTCTTTGCCTTTCCTTCTTTGTAAGCCTTACCGCCTTTAATATAGGCCGTGGTGATATCTTCATAGCCCGCGTATGCAGGATCATGCAGCAGTGTTAAAGTGAATGCGGCATCCTTTGCGGTCAGCGGTGAACCGTCGCTGAAAACGAGATTTTTTCTTAAACGGAACGTGTATGTAAGCTGATCTTTGGAAATTTTCCAGCTTTCCGCAAGAGCCGGGGCAGGCTTCCCCGTTTTATCCAGTTTGACTAACGGTTCAAAAATAGGATCTGTCGCATTTCCGTCCCAGCCGTTTTCGTAAAAGTACGGCAGAAACACGCCGCCCGGCGCGGAAATCCCAGCAACAAAAGTGTCAGTTCTGGCTTTCGATTTAGCGGGAATCGCCGCCGGATGAGAAGCTTTAAATTCCTTTGTCTTGACATGGGCAATACGTGTTTCTTCCTTTTTATCAGCCGCAGATGACGGTTCTTCTCCGGCACTCCCTAACGCGCACCCTGATAACATGATGGATACCGACAGCGCAAGTACCGTTGTTTTTATCCTCCATTTTCTCTCCTTCATCTTTATCGAACCCCCGCATGCTTTTCATCTATCTTTATATAAATCTGCTCCATCTGTTCCTCATTTCTCATAATCTCCCGTTTGTTTTTCTCTACAAGCAGTTCGAAATTCAATGTGTGTTTTCTGTACTTTTTTCGTTTTTTGCTCTTTTTGCGCACATGTGATACCTTTTTTAACGCCACTTTTCATCCCTCCGCTTTTCATTTCATTCAATGACTTTCACGCAAAAAAGGCCCTTATCTGTTTAAAAGATAAGAGCCTTCGGTGATCCGATCAGCCATCGTTTGGAAATATGTAATGATTATGTTAATTCATACAATCCCTACCTGTCAACTATAATTTAAAATATCGTTTCCTTCCGGGGGTTTTCCTCATACACTCTCTCATTTTTCCGCATATGCTAGAAAACATAGCAGAGTACAAGTGAAAGTGAGTGAGAATGTGGAAAAGACAACATTGACCGGTCGCATCGTCAAAAAAGATGACCCGGACTATAATGCTGCAAGAACCAATATCAATTTAAGCCTGCAAAGATATCCAGACATCATTGTGTTTTGTCAAAACAAACATGACGCCCTCAATGCGCTGAGATGGGCGCGTGAGAACAATGTGCCTTTCCGCATCAGAGGCGGAAGACACAGCTACGAAAATTTTTCCCTGTTAAATAACGGACTAGTCATTGATCTCAGTGAAATGAAGAAAATAAGAGTAAATGAGGATACGCGGCTGGTCTCGATTGAAGCGGGAGCCGAATTGGGAGAAGTCTACCGGACACTCTGGCGGTACGGCTTGACCCTTCCTGCGGGGACCATTGCGAATGTGGGAATCACGGGGCTGACGCTCGGGGGAGGAATCGGATATTTAACAAGGACAGCCGGACTTACTTGCGATCGTCTCCTCCAGCTCGAAATGATCATAGCGGACGAAAAAGCGGGTGCTGACTTGATCACAGTCAACCGCTCAAAGCACTCTGATCTATTTTGGGCGTCTCAGGGCGGAGGGGGAGGCAACTTCGGCATTGTCACATCCATGATGTTTAAAGCCGTGCCGATCTCGTGCGTGTCTGTTTTTTCTGTCACTTGGGGCTGGGATGATTTTGAGGAAGTATTTAACACGTGGCAGCGCTGGGCTCCATTTACAGACAACCGGCTTACCTCATCAATTCAGTTTTGGCCTAAGGAAGTAAACCGCATAGAAGCTCTCGGTCAATTTACCGGGACAAAGGATGAGCTGAAAGAACTGCTGGCTCCGTTAATGAAAGCGGGAAAACCGACAAGCGGCATGGTCAAGACAGTGCCATTTATTAAAGCGGCAGCCTTTTTTAACAGCCCGGGAGGCAATCAGCCGCAAAAGATGAAGCGGTCAGGATCCTTTATTGAAAAACCATTATCTTCACGCGCGATTTCCACTTTAAAGCGCTATTTAGAGCACGCTCCGAACGAAAACGCCAGTGTCTGGCAGCAATCTCTCGGCGGGGCGGCCGGACGGATCGCTCCGGACCAAACGGCATTCTACTATCGCAACGCAATCATTGCCCAAGAATATATTACAACTTGGACATCTGCTGAAGAAGAAAGACAAAATGTCCGCTGGATCGAAGGACTGAGAACGTCCCTATCAAGAGAAACGATGGGAGATTACGTGAATTGGCCTGATAGAGAAATCAGAAACTGGCTGCAAACATATTACGGAGAAAATGTTCACCGCCTCCGTCAAGTCAAAACGAAATACGATCCGGAAAATATATTCCGATTTGAACAGAGCATTCCGCCGCTTCGCCGTTCACCGTTTTTCTAAAAAAGATGAAGATGGGCAAACTCCATCTTCATCTTTTCTTTTATTGATATAAGCGGCTTCCCTTCTCCGCAAACTCTTTTGCTTTTTCTTTCAGCCCTTCATTGACGGCCTCGTCTTCAGTAAGTCCGTTTTCCTTCGCATAATCACGAATATCCTGAGAAATTCTCATGCTGCAGAACTTCGGACCGCACATCGAACAGAAGTGAGCCGTTTTTGCGCCTTCAGCCGGCAGCGTTTCATCATGATATTCGATTGCTCTTTCAGGATCAAGCGACAAATGAAATTGATCACGCCACCGGAATTCAAACCGCGCCTTAGACAGAGCATCGTCACGGATCTGTGCACCCGGATGCCCTTTAGCAAGGTCTGCGGCATGTGCTGCGATTTTGTACGTAATGACGCCTTCTCTTACATCATCACGATTCGGCAGCCCCAAATGCTCCTTCGGCGTGACATAGCAAAGCATCGCCGTCCCATACCAGCCGATCATCGCCGCGCCGATTGCTGAAGTAATGTGGTCATAACCCGGAGCGATATCCGTCGTTAATGGCCCGAGCGTGTAAAAAGGGGCCTCTTTACAAATTTCCAGCTGCTTGTCCATGTTTTCCTTAATTTTATGCATCGGCACATGACCCGGTCCTTCGATCATCACTTGCACATCGTGCTTCCACGCAATCTCCGTCAATTCTCCGAGAGTCTCCAATTCCGCAAACTGCGCTTCATCATTGGCATCCGCAATCGAACCGGGGCGAAGCCCGTCACCAAGAGAAAAAGCGATATCATAGGTCTTCATGATTTCACAAATTTCTTCAAAATGCGTGTACAGAAAGCTTTCCTGATGATGAGCCAGGCACCATTGCGCCATAATCGCCCCGCCGCGGGATACGATTCCCGTCGTGCGTTTGGCCGTTAACGGGACGTAATGAAGCAGTACGCCGGCATGGATGGTGAAATAATCCACGCCCTGCTCCGCCTGCTCAATCAATGTGTCACGATAAATGTCCCACGTTAAATCCTCGGCAATGCCATTCACTTTTTCAAGCGCCTGATAAATCGGCACCGTTCCCACAGGCACGGGACAGTTGCGGATAATCCATTCACGCGTGGTATGAATGTCTTTTCCCGTGGATAAGTCCATCATCGTATCGGCGCCCCAGCGAATCGCCCACGTCATTTTTTCGACTTCTTCTTCGATAGAAGATGTAACAGCCGAGTTGCCGATATTTGCATTGATTTTCACATGAAAATTCCGGCCGATAATCATCGGCTCGCTTTCCGGGTGGTTGACGTTAGAAGGAATAATCGCCCGTCCGCTCGCCACCTCTTCCCTGACAAATTCGGGAGACACATGCTCACGTATTGCGATAAACTCCATTTCCGGCGTAATGATGCCTTTTCTCGCATAATGCAATTGTGTTACATTTTTCCCCGGCTTGGCCCGAAGCGGTTTCCGCTGTAGGCCGGGGTATTCGGCGGCATGATCTTCTTTTTTATAACCGTTGTCTTCAGGTCTCACGGTCCGGCCGTTATATTCCTCTACATCTCCGCGCCCGGTAATCCACTTTGTGCGGAGCGCCCCCAGCCCTTCATGAATATCAATCTGTACATCCGGGTCTGTATACGGCCCGCTCGTATCATAAACACGGACCGGCGCATTCTCCTCTTCCCCGAATGCCCCCGTAGTCGCACTCAGGCTGATTTCCCGCATCGGCACTCGTATATCGGGCGAAGAACCTTCTGCATAAACCTTTTTACTGCCGGAAAAACTCGACATAATGGAAATGTTCGCTTGCTGTACTGATTGATTTTGCATACAAATCTCTCCTTTATCATTTGAATAACAGAACCAAGCTCAGCACCAGCACAAAAAAACCGGGTTCAAAGAAGAACCCGGTTTTGCAGTCAGAAAGAAACTATTATTGTTTTCTTCAACAATAATAAAACCTTTACTTCCCCACGCTGGTACGAACCAGATCAGGTCCAAAGGGTTAAGAAACCGCCGCTTCTCTCTCAGCCCGCTCAGACGGGCACCCCCAGTAACTATTGATTTCGCTCTCATCGTAACATAAGTTGTGTACAAAAAAAAGCATATTATCAAAATTCAGATAATTGGACAGTCATAAGCTCTATTTCTCGAACGCCTTCTTCGGTATTAAAAACCCGATAACCCTTTGCGGTTTCCCGGGAAGAGACAGCCCGGATCAGCTGACCGTCTTTATAATGAAGCGCAGCGTCATCAGCGGCATAGCCCTCCCTGAGTTTCTTTTCTGAAATCAGACGGTGATACACCGGCCGGCGCCCCGCTTCTCCGTCATAGTGCGGACAAAAGCTGCCCGGCAAAAATCCTAAAGCTCTTAACTCTCTCAAATCTCCAGCTGAATCCGTCAATCCTTCTTCATACCAGCAAATCGCCCCGGCGCTGAGACCCGCCAACATGATGCCGTTTTCCCAAGCCTCACGAAGAATACGGTCAAGCCCCCATTCTTTCCATAAGACAAGCATATTGCGCGTATTTCCGCCGCCGACATATATAATATCTTTCTTCATGAGAAAGGATCTGAGATCAGAACCCGGCGGTTTAAACAGCGACAAGTGATCCGGCTCACACCGCAGCTTTTGAAAGGCCTGATAAAACCTGCCGATATAATTCTCCGAATCTCCGCTTGCCGTCGGCAAAAAACAAACTTTCGGCTTTGACCGCGCCGACTGCTCTAAAATATACTGATCCAGCACAAGATGATCCGGCTCCATGGAAAAGCCTCCGCCGCCCATTGCAATAATCTGCTTCACGTCATCACCTCTTTTTTTTCTCTAGTATAACAGCTCATAAAAAGGCGTTATCCCATTTTCGGATAACGCCTTCAAAAAGTATTTGTTATCTGAAAAATGAAAACGCACCGTATAACACAACGGAGATCCCTGCGGCGATAAGCGCCGGAACAAGCTTCGAACGGGCATACTTCACAACATCGATCCCCAACACCGTACAGGTTGTCACCGTATTATCACTGAGAGGAGAAGCAAACGCTCCAAATGTTCCGCTCGCAAACACAGCCCCGATCGCTAATAATAAGCTGGTATGTGACTGAACCGCCAGCGTTACGCCGAGCGGCATTAATAGCCCCCAAGTCCCCCAGGATGACCCGATAAAATAGGATATAACAGCCCCCAGTATAAAAAGAGACGGCGCAATAAACATATGAGGGATCCATGACGTTAAATGAGAAGTAACATATTTCGAGAATCCCAGATCTTCAGATACTGCTGTTACGGCCCAAATCAGCGATAACATAATAATAACGTTGACCAATTCGTTTCCGCCCTTAATAAAATGGGTAACAAGCTCGCCTGCATGAAAACGCTGAAACATAAAAAGAGCAAATGCTGCAATAACCGCTGCCAATAATGCGGTTAACATGACGCCAAGCATATCACTTTTGATAAAAGCATTCAAAAACCCTTGTGCTTTTGAATGACCGTCCCACCAGCTGAGAAAGAGTGTTAATAGCAAAAACAGACCGATCGGAATGATTAAATTCCAAGGCCGAATCGGTGTTTCCTTAATATAAGCACGGTGCGCCGAATCCAGCTCCTCCTGCTGGTCAGCATTCTCATCACTTTCGAACATTCCCGTATGTCCACCGTGAATATCTGAGATCGTCCCTGTTTCCATGTTGAATGAACCTGAGCCTTTTGAAAGCAACACACCGCTGTTCCGCGGAATCGGTTCCGTATTTTTGCTATGTTATGTTTGCGAGCAGAAGTTTGTCCGCTCTTTTCTGTTTTTTTTAAGCTTTCGTCCGCTTTTTGTTTCTTAAAAAAGCAGTAATAAATTCCGACTAATATAATCACAATGGAGAAAAAATTGAAGGGAATACTTTTCACATACACCGTGTAAGCCGGCTGATCTATTCCTGACCTTTTAAGGGCCTGTCCGATAATGGAAACCATGTAGCCGACAAATGCCGTTGCTATCGGAATCAAGGCAATGACAGGGTTTGCCGTAAACTCAATGGCATACGCAATTTTCTGTTTCGACAGGTCCAGACGCTTGCTTAACGCTTTCATGATCGGTGCAATTGTGACGATGCGAAAGTCCGGTTCACTGAACGTGCCAAATGTCGACAGCCATGCAAGCAGCATCGCACCTTTTTTGGTTTTAACTTTTTTACTGATCAAATGGACGAATCCTTTTATCCCGCCGGTCAGCTTTATAATCCCTACAAGGCCGGCAAATGAATATAGAAACACAATGATTCTAATGTTATTGGTGACGACAATATTGCTGATTACATATTGAACCATATGTTCAATCCCGCCAAGCAAGCTGGGATGCAAAAGATAGCTTCCGACCAGCAAACCGATAAACAGACCGGACTGCACTTGCTTTGTAATGATTGAAATGGGAATGACCAGAATAAATGGGATAAGACAAGCCCAAGTCCCTTCCACTAAAAACACCTCTTTCAAAGAACTTCTTGTTAGTATCTTTGAAAAAAGCGGATTTATACAATCAGCAGGTATCATGTTTTCACAAGCCTTGGAGGATATTTTCATACAACAAAAAAGGCTTCTACATATTGTAGAAGCCTTTGTATACCGGTGGCCGGGGTCGAACCGGCACTCCAGAAGGAACACGATTTTGAGTCGTGCGCGTCTGCCAATTCCGCCACACCGGCATGTAATGCGTCGTGTTCAACCGACGTATATAAATATAACATGTATTTTATAAACCGTCAACGGTTTTAGCAAAGTTTTTTTAATGGTAATGCAGTATATCCGATACAAACAAGAAACTTATATTGATAGTCATTACGTTTTTATTATATAAAAAAAGTGATCTGCAATATGCAAATCACTCTCATATATGTTTTATAATGTGAAAACTGATGACCAATTTAACATAGTTCGTTCAAAGTTAAATTGGTGCCGAGGGCCGGACTTGAACCGGCACGGTAGTCACCTACCGCAGGATTTTAAGTCCTGTGTGTCTGCCAATTCCACCACCCCGGCAATAGAAAGGCGACACCCGGATTCGAACCGGGGATAAAGGTTTTGCAGACCTCTGCCTTACCACTTGGCTATGCCGCCGTAATTTGGAGCGGAAGACGGGATTCGAACCCGCGACCCCCACCTTGGCAAGGTGATGTTCTACCACTGAACTACTTCCGCAACATGTAAAAGAACTTAATACATCTTATGCTGTTGTTTTTTAAAAAATGCAACTGGGCTAGCTGGATTCGAACCAACGCATGACGGAGTCAAAGTCCGTTGCCTTACCGCTTGGCTATAGCCCAATGATAATATGGGGCGATTGATGGGAATCGAACCCACGAGTGCCAGAGCCACAATCTGGTGCGTTAACCACTTCGCCACAACCGCCATAATCTGAAGATGAATAAATAATATAATGGCAGGGGCAGTAGGAATCGAACCCACACCGGAGGTTTTGGAGACCTCTGTTCTACCGTTAAACTATGCCCCTATTTATAAAATGGTGGAGGGGGGCAGATTCGAACTGCCGAACCCTGAGGGAGCGGATTTACAGTCCGCCGCGTTTAGCCACTTCGCTACCCCTCCATCATTTAGAGTGCCGGCCAGAGGACTTGAACCCCCAACCTACTGATTACAAGTCAGTTGCTCTACCAATTGAGCTAGACCGGCAAATGGTGGCTCGGGACGGAATCGAACCGCCGACACACGGATTTTCAGTCCGTTGCTCTACCAACTGAGCTACCGAGCCTTTTTATAAATGGCGGTCCGGACGGGACTCGAACCCGCGACCTCCTGC
>NZ_JAWCWR010000040.1:0-270 GCF_032461585.1 Bacillus sp. IS1
CTCCGGCTTCCAAGACGTTATCCACTTTGGCGGCGCCTGTTTTGGCGAGCTTGCTTGATACTTTTACAGCTGAGCCGGAACCTTTGAGTCCGACAATGCTCCCGATGGCGTAGGTGATGTAATGTGACCTTGAATACGCATCTCCGTTAACCATTTTATCATTCCATGAATCCGCCAGGTTTGTCCATATGATTTTTGCGTAGGAGGGCGTGTTCAATACGCCGGATATGGTTTTAGCGACTTTTTGTTCATCGGAGAGATGGTAAAAAT
>NZ_JAWCWR010000041.1:0-267 GCF_032461585.1 Bacillus sp. IS1
TGACAGGCAGGCATTCTAACCAACTGAACTACCGGACCATTTAATTTTTGGTTGCGGGGGCAGGATTTGAACCTGCGACCTTCGGGTTATGAGCCCGACGAGCTACCGAACTGCTCCACCCCGCGATGATAAAATTTTAGAAAAGCTTGGCGGCGTCCTACTCTCACAGGGGGAAACCCCCGACTACCATCGGCGCTGAAGAGCTTAACTTCCGTGTTCGGCATGGGAACGGGTGTGACCTCTTCGCTATCGCCACCAAACCATTGA
>NZ_JAWCWR010000042.1:0-260 GCF_032461585.1 Bacillus sp. IS1
CCGTGTCTCAGTCCCAGTGTGGCCGATCACCCTCTCAGGTCGGCTACGCATCGTTGCCTTGGTGAGCCGTTACCTCACCAACTAGCTAATGCGCCGCGGGTCCATCTGTAAGTGGTAGCCGAAGCCATCTTTTATGTCTGAACCATGCGGTTCAAACAAGCATCCGGTATTAGCCCCGGTTTCCCGGAGTTATCCCAGTCTTACAGGCAGGTTACCCACGTGTTACTCACCCGTCCGCCGCTAACATCAGGGAGCAAGCT
>NZ_JAWCWR010000043.1:0-258 GCF_032461585.1 Bacillus sp. IS1
AGGCGAGAACGCCCCGCGTTTACGAAGCGATCGGGAATGTACCGGCAGCGCCGCGCCGTGAAATCTCCGCGGCTCATTGAAGCTGCGGGGCAGCCGGATTCCGGAGCCGGCCAGGCGCTGGCTTTTTTGTGGGCAGGGCAGGCAACGGGCCGCCCTGGCTGCAGCTGAAGGAGATCCGCGGCTGTCGGTTCCGATGTGGCGCCGGCAGGAGAGCATCTAAGGCGAGAACGCCCCGCGTTTACGAAGCGATCGGGAATG